>JBKPOT010000008.1:0-359498 GCA_046733235.1 Pseudomonadota bacterium | reverse complement strand
CCCGGCATGGCTGCGAACATCCGGGGGATGTTCGCACCGGTTCATCTGTCGTCGCTCGGTCGGTCACGATGAATCTTCATCGCTCCCTCCTCGCTCCTAACCATGACCGCCTCTCCGCCACGTCATGGCCGTTGCCGGTGGTGAGTCCGGAGCTTAATTCGTCCGAAGCGCCGCACGGGCGGCCTCGGCGAGCTGCTGGACCGAGAAGGGCTTGGCCAGGAAGCCGACCCTGTCGAGGTCGATCGACTGGCGCAATTGCTCCTCGGCATAGCCCGAGATGAACAGGATCGGCAGGTCGGGATGGCTGGTCCGGGCGGCCCGGGCGGTGGTCGGCCCGTCCATGGTCGGCATCACCACGTCGGAGATCATCAGGTCGATCGCGGGCTCGCGCGCCAGGATCTCGAGCGCCGCCTCGCCATTCTCGGCGATCAGCACTGTGTAGCCGTGGCGGGTCAGGGCGCGCTCGGCGACGGCGCGGACCGTCGCTTCGTCCTCGACCAGAAGGATGGTGCCGGTCCCCCACAATTCGCCGCTCGGCTCCTTGGCCCTGCGCGGCGCCTTGTCGCCGTCGGCGCGGTGGACCGGGAGATAGATGACGAAGCTGGTGCCGACCCCCGGCTCCGATTCGGCGAAGATGAAGCCGCCCGATTGCTTGACGATCCCGTAGACGGTCGAGAGGCCGAGCCCGGTCCCCTTCCCCACTTCCTTGGTGGTGAAGAAAGGCTCGAAGATCTTGGGAAGGAGGTGCGGCGCGATGCCGGCGCCGGTGTCGGAGACCCGAAGCGCGGTATAATCGGCGATCGGCAATATCTCGCTGCCCATCTTGCGGACGTCGTCGGCGGTCACCGAGTAAGTCTGGATGGTCAGCGTTCCGCTGCCGTCGCCCTTGCCCTGCATCGCGTCGCGGGCGTTGACCGCGAGGTTGACGATGACCTGCTCGAGCTGGCCGGGATCGGCGCGGACCGCGCCGAGGCCGCGTCCGTGCTTGACCTGGAGCTTCACCGTCTCGCCGAGCAGCCGCTTCAGAAGCGTCGAGACCTCGGAGATGATGTCGGGCAGCTGGAGGACCTGCGGCCGAAGCGTCTGCTGGCGCGAGAAAGCGAGCAATTGGCGGGTCAGGCCCGCGGCGCGGTTCGAGTTGGAGCGGATCTGCTGGATGTCGTCATAATCGCTGTCGCCCGGCGTGTGGCGCATCAGCATCAGATCGCAATGGCCGATGATCGCGGTCAATATGTTGTTGAAATCGTGCGCGACGCCGCCGGCGAGCTGGCCGACCGCCTGCATCTTGGTCGCCTGGGCGACCTGGCGCTTGAGCCTGTCCTCCTCGCTATTGTCCTTGAGCGAGAGCAGGACGGCGGCGTCGCCGAGCCCGCGGGCGCCGGCGACGGTGAGCGCGACCGGCTCGTCGGGCTTGGCCTTGAGCCGCACCGCCAGGTCGCCGGACAGCGACGGGCCCCGGCCGAAGCGGCGGACCGCGTCCGACACCGCGCCCTTGTCCTCGTCGACGAGCAGGTCTCCGGGCCAGGTCGGCTTGGCGGTACGCGAAAGGCCGGCGGCCCGGCGGAAGGCGCTGTTGAGATAGACGAACCGTCCGTCCTTGTCGGCGAGAGCGAGTCCGAGCGGCAATATTTCGAGCAGGGCGTTGATATTGGCGCCGGCCTCGCCGCCGATCGTCCCGGCGCTCTCGTCGAGCAACAGGAACAGAGACGGCCCCTCCCCGGCCTCGGCGAGCGGGATCTGGACGATCCGAAGCGACGCTCCGCCGGCGACCTTCTCGCGGGCGAAGTGGAACTGGCCCTGCTCGTCCATCGCCAGGGTCTCGACGAACTGGACCTCTCCCTCGGGCGGCTCGCCCTCGCCGAGCGCGCGCAGGAGGAAGGCGCGGTTGGCGCCGAGCAGAAGCCCGTCGGCGGAGGTCAAGGCCGCCATCAGCCCCGCTTCGCCGAGCCTGTCCCCGGCCGGACCGGCGATCAGCCTCCCCGCCTCCGCCGCAAGGTCGCTCTCGCTTCTCGGAGCGAAGGTCCAGGCGAGGTGCGAAGGGCCGGCGGGCCTGAGCGCGACCGAGGCGGCCCGGCCGTCCGGAAGCTCCGTCTCGAACGCCGCTTCGCCGTCGCGCCGAGCCGCCGTCAGGGCCTGAAGCGCATCGCCTCGCATGTCCTTCGGCGAGGCGACGCCGAACACCTGCTCATAGGCCGAATTGCCGGCGAGCAGGGCGCCGTCCAGGTCGGTGATCGCCGACGCCTCGGTGGTCCCGTCGAGCGCGGCCCGGATCAGCAAGGCATCGGGCCGCGGCGCGGCCTCGGCCGCTTCGGGCGCGGCGCGGCGTCCGACGAACAGCAAAGGCAGCCCCAAAGCGATCACTCCGGCGAAGAAGGCGCCGGCGAACAGCCGGTCGCCGACCACCCAGAGCAGCAAGGCGGCCGATCCGGCCGCGGCGACGAGCAGCGCGGCTATGGCCGGAAGCGCGGAGCCGCCCGCGCGCGGAGCCAGGGCCGCGCTCGCCACCCTACCAGACGCGGACGCGCTGTTCCGGCGTCAGATAGAGAGCAGCGCCGGGCTTGACGTCATAGGCCGAATACCAGGGGTCGAGGTTGCGGACGATCGCCACCCTCTGCTCGGACGGCGAGTGCGGGTCGGTGAGCAGCCGCTGCCGCAGATTGGGCTCGCGATAATTGCGCCGCCAGACCTGGGCCCAGCCGAGATAGAAACGCTGGTCGGCGGTGTAGCCGCCGATCACAGGCGGCTCGGCGCCGTTCAGCGAAGCCCGGTAGGCGTCGTAGGCGACCGTGAGGCCGGCCAGATCGGCCATATTCTCGCCCAGCGTGAGCTTGCCCTGGACGTGGAGCCCTGGAAGCGGCTCGTATGCATCATATTGGGCGGCGAGCTTGCCCGTCAGAGCCTCGAAATTCCTGACGTCCTGCGGTGACCACCAGTCGCTCAACCGCCCTTCGCCATTATATTTCGCGCCCTGGTCGTCGAAATGGTGGCTGAGCTCGTGGCCGATCACCGCTCCGATGCCGCCATAATTGACCGCATCGTCGGCATTGGGATCGAAGAAGGGCGGCTGAAGGATCGCGGCCGGGAAGACGATCTCGACCATTCCGAAATTGGCATAGGCGTTGATCGTCATCGGGGTCATGCCCCATTCCCAGCGGTAGATCGGCTTGCCGAGCTTGCCGAGATTATATTCGTGGGCGAACTGGTTGGCGCGCCAGGCATTGCCGAACAGGTCGCCCCGGACCATCTGCAAGCCCGAATAATCGCGCCAGCGGTCGGGATAGCCGATCTTCGGGGTGAAGGCGGCGAGCTTGGCGTGGGCCCGGACCTTGGTCTCGGGGGTCATCCATTCGAGCCGGTCGATCCGCCGGTCCATCGCGGCGATGACGTTCTTGACCAGCCGGTCGGCCGCGGCCTTGGTCTCGGGCGGGAAATAGCGGGCGACATAGACCTTGCCGACTTCCTCGCCCATCGACCCGGTGACGAAGTTGACCGCGCGCTTCCAGCGCACCTCCATCTCGGGCGTTCCGGACAAAGTGGTGCCGTAGAAAGCGAAGCTCTCATTGGCGAATCGCGCCGGCAGGAAGTCCGAATAATTGTCGAGCGAGCGGATCAGCATCTGGTCCTTGAGAACCGCCAGAGGCGCTTGGGCGACCGCCGCGGCGATGCCCTTCACCGCGCTCGGCTGGGCGACGATGACGTTGCTGACATTGGCGCCGATGCCGCGGAAATAGGAGTTGAAGTCGAAGCCCGGCGCGTCGCTCTGAAGCTGGGCGACACTCATCATATTGTAGGTCTTGGTCGCGTCGCGGCTGTCGACCCGGGTCCAGTGCGCCCTGGCGATCCTGGTCTCGTAATCGAGAATGGCGCGGGCGCGGGCGGCGCCGTTCGGCTCGCCGGCCAAAGTGAACATCTTCTCGAGATGGGCGAGATAGGCCGCCCTCGTCTCGGCGATCTTGGGATCCTGGCTGAGATAATAGTCCCGGTCCGGCATTCCGAGCCCGGCCTGGACCATGGTCAAAGCATATTGTTCGGGATTCTTGTCGTCCTGGCCGACGAAGGCAGCGACCGGCCCGCCGATCCCGGCGCGGTCGCCCTCGGCGACCAGAGCGGCATAGCCCGCCTTGGAGGAAAGCCCCTTGATCCGGGTGAGCCAGGGCTGGATCGGCGCCAGGCCCTTGGCCTCGACCGTCGCCTCGTCGAGGAAAGAGGAATAAGCATTGCCGATCTTGCTCGCCGGATCGTTCTTCGCTTCCTCCAATATGTCATGGGTGCGCTGGCGCGACAGGTCGTCGAGCACCGAGAACATGCCGTAATTGCTCTTGTCGGCCGGGATCGCGGTGGTCCGGGCCCAGGTGCCGTTGGCATAATAATAGAAATTGTCGCCGGGGGCGACGCTCTTGTCCATTCCGGCCTCGTCGAAGCCGAACGTGCCATATTGCGGAGCCGGCCGGGGCGGCGGCGGCGGAGCGACGGCAATCGGCGGACTCGTCTCCTGAATGGTCGGCGGCGGGGTATCGTCGGAGGTGGCGCAGGCGGCGAGCGTGGTCGAGGCGGCGAGGAGGGCAAGAAAGTGGCGCATGGAGTTTCCCGTTTCGCGAGAGGAGAGCGGCGGCTGAATAGCAGCGCCTGCTCCGCTTCTCAAACCTCGATCTGGGGTCCGGACCCTTGGCCCTTTTTCGCCCGCTGCCGCCACTTGCGCGCGGTCCACAATCGCCAGATCAGGATCGAGATCACATAGCCGATCGCGGCCGACACCGCGGCGATGATCGTCAGGCCGCACAGGATCCCGAGCGCGGCGTCCGAGACCAGCCAGGTCAGCCAGTCCCCGATCGAAGCGCCGCGCGACAGCATCGCCCGCACCGTTCCGATGTCGGAGCCGAGACCGAAGAAGCTTCCGACCTCGCCCGCGGCGATGATCAGCGCCGGGGTCGTGAACGGATTGGTCAGGAAGGTCATCGCCGCGGCGACCGGGATATTGGCCCTCAGCGGAAGAGCGAACAGGGCCGAGCCGATGATCTGGACCCCCGGGATCAGGAACAGGATGCCGACGAACAGCCCGACCGCCACTCCGCGCGGAACCGATCGGCGGGTGAAGCGCCACAATTCGTCGCGGCGCAGATGCGACTGGAACGGGCGCGACAGCCGATGGCCCGCAATCTGCTCGCGAGTCGGCATGTTGCGCTGGAACCAGCCGCCGGGCTCAGCCATGCTGGCGCATCAGTCGGCCCTGCTCCCTCTTCCAGTCCTTTTCCTTCTCATGCTCGCGCTTATCGTGCGCCTTTCGTCCGCGCGCCAGTGCCAGCTCGACCTTGGCCCGGCCGCGGCCGTTGAAATAGATTGAGAGCGGGACGAGGGTCATGCCCTGGCGCATCACCGCCCCGAACATCTTGCCGATCTCGCGCTCGTGGAGAAGCAATTTGCGCGGCCGCTTCGGCTCGTGGTTGAACCGGTTGCCATGGCTGAACTCGGGCACGTTGGCGTTGATCAGCCAGACCTCGCCGTCCTTCACCTCGGCATAGCTTTCGGCGATCGACCCTTCGCCGAATCGAAGCGACTTCACCTCGGTCCCGGTCAGGGCGATGCCGGCCTCGTAAACGTCCTCGATCGCATAATCGTAACGCGCCCGCCGATTCTCGGCGACCACCTTTTTCTTGTCGAACGCTGCGGTGTGCGGGCGGGCCATTGGTTATTATTTGTCTTTAATTCGTCATTCCAGCGAAAGCTGGAATCCCACTTCTTCCTTTGACGAGGGTAAGGAGAAGAACAAGTGAGATTCCAGCTTTCGCTGGAATGACGTGCTGGGACTGCTTCACAGCAAGCCAGCATGCGCCAGCGCGGCATCGACCGCCGCTCTGCTGGCAGCCGACGGTAGAGTCATCGGCAGCCGCAGATCGGCGGGGAAATCCGGCCGGACCCGGTTGAGCGCATATTTGGCCGGACCCGGCGAGGCGTCGCTGAACAGGGCCGAGTGGAGCGGGAAGAGGCGGTCCTGAAGCGCCAGTGCTCCGTCCCAGTCGCCGGACAGGCAGGCGTCCTGGAACTGGGCGCAGAGACGCGGAGCGACGTTGGCGGTGACCGAGACGCAGCCTTTGCCGCCCATCGCCGAGAAGCCGAGCGCCATGTCGTCATTGCCCGAGAGCTGGATGAAATCCGCCCCGCAGGCGAGACGCTGGGCGCTGACCCGCGCCAGATTGCCGGTCGCGTCCTTGACGCCCTTCACCGCCGGGATTTGCGCCAGCCGGCCCATCGTCTCGACCGCGATGTCGGTCACCGTCCGCGACGGCACGTTGTAGAGGATGATCGGCAGGTCGACCGCCTCGGCGATCGCGGCGAAATGGGCGTGGATGCCGTCCTGGTTGGGCCGGTTGTAATAAGGCGGGACGTGAAGCGCGGCGTCGGCTCCGGCCTCCCGCGCGGCGCGGGTCAAAGCGATTGCGTGGCGCGTATCGTTCGAGCCGCAGCCGGCGATGACCGGGACCCGCCCGGCGGCCGTCTCGACGCAGGCCGAGACGACTCGCTTATGCTCGTCGGGAGTCAGGGTCGCCGATTCGCCGGTCGTCCCGCACGGCACAAGTCCATGACTTCCTTCCGCTATTTGCCACTCGACGAAGGCCCGAAAAGCGGGTTCGTCAAACGCTTCGTCGCGAAAGGGAGTCACCAGAGCCGGAATCGACCCGCGAAACATCCTTATCTCCTTCACCTTTGAGCAGGAGCCCGACATAGTTGGCTCGGGAGGCCCCGTTCAGGGCCTGATAAGGAGGGGGTTGGCATAAAGTCCAGCATGCACCGCAAAGCCATCGTCCTTGGCCTGCTTGGAGTATCGGCAGGCTCGCTCGCGGCTGTCGCCACCGGCGTCGCGCCGAATCACCTGGTCCGGGCGCTTCCGGTCGCGGTTCAGAGCGCGGTCTATTATGCACCCCCGCCGCCGCCCGCTCCGCCGCCCGCGCCGTCTTATTCGATCTCGCCGTCTCTGAGCTCGGCGCTGGCGAGCTGGAACAGCCTCCGCCAGAGCGACTCCTATCCGTTCAGCGCCTATGCCGATTTCCTGACCGCCCATCGCGGCTGGCCCGGCGAGGCCTCGATGCGCAGGACGGCCGAGAAGGCCGATGCGAACAGCACGCCGCCCTATCAGGTGGTCGCCTTCTTCCGCGCCTTCCCGCCGCTCAGCCCGGCCGGCCATGCCCGCTTCGCCGCCGCTCTGCTCGCCACCGGCCAGCGCGAGAAAGCGCGGAGCGAGGCCGCCGCCGCGTGGCGAGGCGGAGTGATGAGCCAGGCCGACGAGCAAAAGCTGCTCGGAGTCTTCGGCGGCGCTTTCACCCAGGAAGATCATGACCGGCGCATGGACGTATTGCTCGCCGGCGGCGACCGGCAGAGCGCGATGCGCACCCTCCCCCTTACCTCGGCCGCCCGGCGGCCCTTGTTCGAGACCCGTCTCGCGCTTCAGACCCGAGCCGCCGACGCGTCCGCGCGGCTCGCCGCTTTGGGCTCGGCCCACGACTCGGATTCCGGGCTGATCCAGGACCGCGCCAACTGGCTTCGAAACACCAACCAGTTCGCCGCCGCGCGCCAGTCGATCGCCCAGCGCCCGCCGCTCGCCGCTCCGCCGGCCGACGTCGAAGCCTGGTACGAGACGTTGCTGACCATGGCCAAGGGCGCGGCCAACGACAATCAGTGGACGACCGCCTGGCAGATCGCCTCGAGGCTCGACGACGCTTACCCGGCCGGAACCGACGTCAGCGCCCGGCCCTATGGCGAGCGCGACGCTTATACGAGCCTCGCCTGGATCGCCGGCAATGCGGCATTGAACCGGCTCGGCCGCCCCGCCGACGCGGTCGGCATGTTCGAGCGCTATGCCCGCGCCGCGCGCTCGCCGCAGACCCGGTCGAAGGGTTTCTACTGGGCCGCCCGCGCCGCCTTCGCCGCCGGCCGGACCGCCGAGAGCAATGCCTATCTCGAGCAGGCGGCGGCGGCGCCGGACCAGTTTTACGGCCAGCTCGCGCTCGAGCGTCTCGGCCGCCGGGTCGAGGCTCCGCCGGCGGCGACGGTCCAGCCCAGCGCGTCCGAGCGCGCCGCTTATGCGGCGAGGCCGATGGTCGAGGCGGTCCGGGTGCTCGGCCTGATGGGCCAATATGGCGACCAGACCCTGTTCGTCCGGGCCCTCGCCCAGCAGGCCGAGACCGATACCGAGCGGGCGCTCGCGGCCGAGCTCGGGCAGCGCATCGGCCGCCAGGATCTCGGGGTCTGGGTGGCGCGCGAAGCGAGGACCAAGGGCGCGACTTATTATGCCCGTCCCGGCTTCCCCGAAGTGCCGCTTCCGGCGGCTTATTCCAGCCACTGGACCCTGGCCCATGCGATCACCCGGCAGGAAAGCTCGTTCGACCGCGCCGCGGTCAGCAATGCGGGCGCGCGCGGGATGATGCAGCTCATGCCCGGGACCGCGCGCGAGGTCGCCGCCAAGCTCGGCCTCCCCTATCAGTTCGCGAGCCTGACCAGCGATCCGTCCTACAACATGACCCTCGGCACCTCCTATCTCGCGACCCTGCTCGACCAGTGGGGCGGCAACGTGACCCTGGCGGTGGCGAGCTACAATGCCGGGACCCTCAACGTCCGGCGCTGGATCAACCAGAACGGCGATCCGCGAGTGCCCGGCACCGACGTCGTGCGCTGGATCGAGGCGATCCCGTTCGCAGAGACCCGCAACTACGTCCAGCGCGTGCTCGAGAACGCGGTGGTCTACGATTCGATGAACCCGCAGCGCGGCTATGGCCCGCCGGTCAACCGTCTTTCCTTTTACCTGGGCAAGAGTGGCCCGGGCTAGGGCATCTCTCCACCGTCATGCTGAACTCGTTTCAGCGTCAGTTTCGAGCATCCGCGGGGTTGGGTAACTGGACCCTGAAACAAGTTCAGGGTGACGACCATGAATGATCGCCCCAATTACATCACCCCAGCCGGCTACCGTCGCCTGCGCGAGGAATATGAGGCGCTCTACGGAACCGAGCGGCCGAAGCTGGTCGAGACGATCGCGTGGGCCGCGGCCAATGGCGACCGGTCCGAGAATGGCGATTACATCTACGGCCGAAAGCGGCTTCGCGAGGTCGACCGGCGGATCAACTTTCTGTCGAAGCGGATGGCCGATGCGAAGGTCGTCGATCCCGCCGCCCAGCCGGAGCGCTCCAAGATCTGGTTCGGAGCCACCGTCACCCTGGTCGACGAGGATGATTTCGAGCGCGTCCTCACCTTGGTCGGCGAGGACGAGAGCGACGCAGCCCGCGGCCTGATCGCCTGGAGCTCACCGATCGGCCGCGCGATCCGCGGCGCCGCCGTCGGCGATCTTCGGCGGGTGACCCTTCCGTCCGGCGAGCGCGAGCTGGAGATCGTCGCGATCTCCTACCCCTCGCCTTCCTGATCAGTCATCGCCGAAGGCGTGTTTGGCCAGCGCCTGGATTTCTTCGGGGATTTCAGGCGGCTTTTTCGGAGCGGCTGCCTCGAGCGCTTCGGCGACGGCGGTCAAAGCGGCGATCCGGGCGCTCTTCTTGTTGTTGCCGTCGATCACCGTCCACGGCGCCCAGCGCGTGTCGGTGCGCTCAAACATGTCGGCGAAGGCGTCGAGATAATCGTCGCGCCGGGCCCGGTTGCGGAAATCCTCGGCGCCGACCTTCCATCTCTTCCACGGGTCGGCAAGCCGGGCCTTCAGCCTCTTGTCCTGCTCCTTGGCGGTGACATGGAAGAAGAGTTTGACGATCGCGACGCCCTGGAAATGCTGCTCGGCCTCGAACTCGTTGATCTCGTCATAGCCGCGGCTCCATTCCGCTTTGGTGGCGAAGCCCTCGACCCGCTCGACCAGCACCCTTCCGTACCAGCTGCGGTCGAACAGGGCGATTTCGCCGGCGGCGGGCAGCCTCGTCCAGAACCGCCAGAGGAAATGACGGGCTTTTTCTTCCTCGGTCGGGGCCTTGATCGGCCAGACCTGGAAGGCGCGCGGATCCCATTTGGCGGTGAGCCGCTGGATCGCTCCGCCCTTGCCGCTCGCGTCCCAGCCCTCGAAGACGATCAGCGCGCTCTTCTTGTGGACGATGAAGGCGACCAGGGCGCGGGCGAGCCGCTCCTGGAGCGCCTCGAGATCGTCGCTGTAATCGCCGTCATATTTCTTGCCGGCTTCGTAGTCGGAGAGATCGATCGCCATCGCCGCAGGTCTAGCAGCCGGCACGGTGCGACGCCACGACCTTGGCCGGCACCTCGATCGACACCCGCCAAAGGAGAGGATCGCTCAGACCGGGAGAGTGACTGGCGGACATCGCCCGGTGCGACGCATCCGGTCGATCCGGCGCAGCGCGGAGCGTGTCTTGCGCTCGACCTGCGCCCAATCGGGCAAATCGAGCCTGGTCCGGGCGAAAATCGTGCCGCGGGCATCGGTCGCCACGAACCGCAATGTCCGAATGCCGAAGATGTTGGGAAGCGGCCTACCCGGTCCCTTCCCGACAAGGAGCAGCGGCCGGACACCGCCCTGTCCGTCGCCATTGCTTCGATCGGGCTCGGCGAAATCCCCGGTCCAGAAGGCTCGCCCGTCGGCGGTCGCCACGACCGAGACGGGAAATATTGCGTCCGTCGGAACGTCGATGAAATGGACGAAGGAGGACATCGCGTCGGATCCGGCGAGAATGCGTGGACCGGGATGCCATTGGGCCTCGAAATGGTCGCCGTCCAGCTCGACACTGGTTTCCTCGAGACGGCCGGCTTCGTCGAGATCGGCATTGACCAGCGCGCCGACGTCCCCGGGCATCCGAAACGAGGATTGGCACAGCTTCCAGTCGCCGGCCGGGGCGGGCTCGGGCGCGGAAGCCGCGGCGATCGCGGCGAGCAGCAAGGGCGCGAGGACCATCGCGCCGATTTAGACGATTATTCCGGCGCGACCAGCTTCGCGGGGTCCTTATGAGCCGAGCCGGCCGGCTCGACGATCCGGATGTTGAGCTCGCGAAGCTGCCTGGGCGAGACCGCGGAAGGCGCGTTCATCATCAGGTCCTCGGCTCTCTGGTTCATCGGGAAGAGCACCACCTCGCGGATGTTGGGCTCGCCGGCGAGAAGCATGACGATCCGGTCGATGCCCGGGGCCGAGCCGCCGTGCGGCGGCGCGCCGAACTTGAAGGCGTTGATCATGCCCGAGAAATTGGTGTCGACCTCCTCGCGGCTGTAGCCGGCGATCTCGAACGCCTTGTACATGATGTCGGGCCGGTGGTTGCGGATCGCGCCCGAGCTCAGCTCGACGCCGTTGCAGACGATGTCGTACTGGTAAGCGAGGATGTCGAGCGGATCCTTGCTCTCGAGCGCCTCGAGCTCGCCCTGCGGCATCGAGAAGGGGTTGTGGCTGAAGTCGACCTTCTTCGCTTCCTCGTCATATTCGTACATCGGGAAATCGACGATCCAGCAGAAACGGAACTCGTCCTCGGCGAGCAGGCCCAATTCCTCGCCGACCCTGGTCCGGGCTGCACCGGCCAGCTTGGCCGCCTGGAGCTCCTTGCCGGCGGCGAAGAAGATTCCGTCGTCGGGACCGAGGCCGAGCTCGGCGACCAGCTTGCGGGTCGCCTCCTCACCGTGATTCTTGGCGATCGGGCCGCCGAGCTCGCCACCCTTCTGGGTGATGTAGCCGAGGCCGGCATGGCCTTCCGAGCGGGCCCAGTCGTTCATGTCGTCGAAGAATTTGCGGCTCTTCCCGGCGGTGCCCGGAGCGGGGATGGCGCGGACGACTCCGCCGCCCTCGACGATCCGGGCGAACAGGCCGAAGCCCGAACCGGCGAAATGGTCCGACACGTCCGAGATCAGGATCGGGTTCCTGAGATCGGGCTTGTCCGACCCGTATTTCAGCATCGCCTCGCGATAGGGGATCCGCGGGAACTCGCCCGCCGGAGTCACAGTCTTGCCGTTCGCGAATTCCTCGAACACTCCGGCGAGCACCGGCTCGATCGCCTCGAACACATCGTCCTGGGTGACGAAGCTCATCTCGAAATCGAGCTGGTAGAATTCGCCCGGGCTGCGGTCGGCGCGGGCATCCTCGTCGCGGAAGCAGGGCGCGATCTGGAAATAGCGGTCGAAGCCGGCGACCATGATCAATTGCTTGAACATCTGCGGCGCCTGCGGGAGCGCGTAGAATTTGCCCGGATGGACCCGGCTCGGAACCAGATAGTCGCGCGCGCCTTCCGGGCTCGAGGCGGTCAGGATCGGGGTCTGGAACTCGGTGAAGCCCTGGTCGATCATCCGCCGGCGGATCGAGCTGATCACCCGGCTCCTCAGCACGATATTGGCGTGGAGCCGTTCGCGGCGAAGGTCGAGATAGCGGTAGCGGAGACGGATATCCTCGGGATAATCGGCCTCGCCGGCGACCGGCATGGGCAATTCCTCGGCCGCCGACTGGATCGTCACCGTATCGGCGACGAGCTCGATCTCGCCGGTGGCGAGGTTGGGATTGGCCGCCTCGGGGCCGCGGGCGACGACCTCGCCCTCGACCGTCACCACCGATTCGGCGCGCAGATGCTCGAGCGCGGCGAGTGGCTCGCTGCCGGCTCGGGCGACGATTTGGGTCAGGCCGTAATGGTCGCGAAGATCGACGAACAGCACTCCGCCATGGTCGCGCTTGCGGTGGATCCAGCCCGACAGCCGGACGCGCTCGCCGACATTCGAAGCGCGCAGCTCGGCGCAATTATGGGTTCGGTATGCGTGCATCGACGCCTTCTTCGCTCGCTATTTCAAGAGAAAATGCAGGGGCGGCGCTTCGCGGTGAAGGCTTGCTTTGTCAAGCCGCAGGCCCGCCGGGGGAGCGAGAACCGCTCCCTTTCGTTCGTTCACGCATGATTTTTCCGGAAAACCGGTACCCACTTTTCCGGATCATGCTTATGACGGCGCGCAATGAAGATTCACCCCCTGATCACCGACTCCGAAACCCTCAAGTCCCTCTGCGACCGGCTGTCCCGCTCCGATTTCGTCGCGGTCGACACCGAATTCATGCGCGAGAACACCTTCTGGCCCGATCTCTGCCTGATCCAGATCGGCAATACCGAGGAAGCCGCAGCGGTCGACCCCAAGGCCGAGGGGATTGATCTGAGCCCATTGCTCGACCTGCTCGTCGACAATGAGGACGTGCTCAAGGTCTTCCACGCCGGCGGCCAGGACATCGAGATCATCTACAATCTGACCGGCCGCACCCCCCATCCTCTGTTCGACACCCAGATCGCGGCGATGGCGCTGGGGCTCGGCGAGCAGGTCGGCTATTCGAACCTGGTCGAGAGCCTGGTCGGCAAGACCCTGGACAAGGGCGCGCGGTTCACCGACTGGGGGCGGCGGCCGCTCGACAAGCGCCAGATCGACTATGCGATCGGCGACGTCACCCATCTCGCCACTTTGTTTCCGAAGATGCTCGAGAAATTGCGCCAGACCGGCCGCGGCGCCTGGCTCGACCAGGAGATGGAGCGGCTCGCCGACCCGGCCAATTACGAGAACGATCCCGCTTTGGCCTGGAAACGGATCCGGATCTCGAGCCGCAAGCCGGAGATATTGGGCCGCCTGAAGGCGCTTGCCGCCTGGCGTGAGCAGGAGGCGCGGAGCAAGAATCTGCCGCGCGGCCGGATCATGAAGGACGAGACCCTCGCCGACCTGGTCTCGCACCCGCCCGCCGACCAGGAGGGCCTGGCCCGAGTCCGCGGCCTGTCGCCGGCCTGGAAGAATAACGATATCGGCGGACGGATGATGGCGGCGCTCAATGCCGCGGTTCCGCTTTCGCCCGACGAGATGCCGGCCCGCGAGGATCGCGGCCCGAGCCTCGGCCGCGAAGGGGCGCTGGTCGCAGACCTGCTCAAACTCCTCCTCAAGATCCGCTCGCGCGACTCGAACGTCGCTGCACGGCTGATCGCCCGCTCGGAGGAGCTCGAACTGCTCGCCGCGGGCCGCCGCCAGGGCCTGGCAATCCTCGAGGGCTGGCGATTCGATCAGTTCGGCAGGGAAGCGCTCGACCTGGTCGAGGGGCGGCTTGCTTTCGCGGTGCGCGGCGGCAAGCTGGTGATGACCCATACCGAGAGCGAGGACGCATGAAGGCCCTGATCGGAGCGACGCTGATGATAAGCGCGGGCTGCGCCGCAACTCCGCCGGCCGAAGCGGTGGTTCCGGTCCATGGCGGCGGACGCTGCAACGCGGCCCCGGCGCAAAAGCTGGTCGGCCGTGCGAGAAGCGCCGCCGCCGGCGCCGAGGCGCGCCGGCTCAGCGGCGCGGCGATCGTCCGCTGGATCCCGGAAGGGACGATGGTGACGATGGAATATCGCGAGGACCGCATCAACCTGCACCTCAACGCGCGCAGGCGGATCGTCCGGATCAATTGCGGGTAGATCCTGACGGGCAAGCAGAACCGTCATTGCGAGCGGAGTGAAGCAATCCAGAGCGGCGTTCGTCGCGGACTCAGACTGGATTGCTTCGTCGCTGGCGCTCCTCGCAATGACGGGGTTGGTCAGGCCAGATTGAGCTCCGACTCGCAGCCCAGGGCCGCCGCGAGCCTCTTGAGGCGCCGATCGACCGTTTCGCCGTAAAGGTCGTGCTCGCTTTTTCTCAGGGTCAGCCGAAGGATTCCGTTCTTCCGCGACAGCGCGCTCCGCTCGAGGCTGATCGCCAGGCCGCCGCTGAGCCGCTGGCCGAGCCGCATGGCGAGGCCCCAGCGGGTCGCGCGCTCGAGCTGGTCGGCCGAGCAAAGCGCGGCGAAAGCCGGATCGAGCGATCCTCGGCCGCCGAAATTGGCGAACAGGGCCTGGGCCATCATCACCCGCCCGGGCCCGTCGATTCCGACCCAATTGCCGTGGAGCGCCATCTCGACTCCGCGCTCGGCCCGGAAATCGGGATGCGCCTGCCAGGCGACGTCGGCGAGAAGGCAGGCGGCGAGCCGGACCCGGGCGCAATCCCGGTCGTCGTCGAAGATAGGCGCGATCCACGAATCGAGCAGGTCGCCATGCTCGCCGAAGCGGCTCAGCCCCCTCCCCGCCTCGCGCGCCGCCTCGATCAACGGATCGAGCGCCCGCGTCCGCCTGTCGAGCTCGCGATAGAGCAGGCCCTCGCGGATCCCGAAGCTCGAGACGATCAGCTCGCTCGGCTTGAGAACGTCGACCAAGGCGACCAGAAGCTTTCGCGCCTTGGGAAGAGTCGGGATCCGCGAGGCGGTCAGAAGCGCGACCGTCTTCGGATCGGCGGCATCGATGCCCTTCAGCGCCGCCCCGAGCTCGGCCGGCCGGCCCGGCTCCATCCGGTAATGATGGGTGATCGGCAGCGGATAATCGTTGGCGATCATGTCGATCCGGCCGAGAGTCCGCCAGGAGCCGCCGACCATGTGGAAAGGCCGGCCCTTGCCTCGGCCTGCAAGCCCCGCCCGTCCGAGCGCCCGTTTCAACCGCCGGCGCAGATCGGCCGCGGGGGGCTGCGGCCTCAATACGCCGAGCGGCAGGGAGATGCCCTCCCCCACCTTGCCGCCGCCCACCTCGACCAGCTCGAGGCTGCCGCCGCCGAGATCGCCGACCATTCCGTCGGCTTCGGGGTCGGCGCTGATCACGCCCATTCCGGCGACGCTGGCTTCCTCGGTGCCCGACAGAATTTCGGGGCGGAAGCCGATCGCCCGAACCCGCTTGAGGAAATCCTCGCCGTTCGAGGCGTCGCGCACCGCCGAGGTGGCGACGACCCGGACCTTCTTCACCTCCATCTGCTCGATCAGAAGCCAGAATCGCCTGAGCGCGGCGAGTGCCCGTTCCTGGCCGCGCTCGGACAGCGAGCCCGCTTCGTCGATCCCCTCGCCGAGGCCGGCCATGACCTTCTCGTTGAAGGCGACGGAGGGGATCCGCGGAGCGCCGGCATAAACGACCAGCCGGATCGAATTGGAGCCGATATCGACGATCGCAACCGGTTCCCGATCGCCCATGTGTCCGGCCTTCAGCGGTCGCGCCGGAAGCGCAGGTGCGGCACCGCGCCGCTGCTCCGAAGCGATGCTCCGCGGCCCGAAAGCGACGGATTGGTCATGAAATAATGATGGAGGTTGAACGGCTTCGCATCGAGCTCGGGGCGGAGCCGGCGATATTCGCCGTCGGGCTCGAGCCGCCAGCTCTGCTCATTGTCCATCAGGTTCGCGACCATGACCTGGTCGAGCACCTGGGCGTGGACGGTCGGATTCTCGATCGGCAGCATATATTCGACCCGCCGGTCGAAGTTGCGCGGCATCCAGTCGGCCGAGCTGATATAGATTCGGGCGTCGCGGTTGGGCAGCTCGGCGCCGTTGCCGAAGCACCAGATCCGGCTGTGCTCGAGGAACCGGCCGACGATCGATTTCACCCGGATCGTCTCGGAGAGGCCGGGCACTCCCGGGCGGAGGCAGCAAATGCCGCGGACGATCAGGTCGATCTCGACTCCGGCCCGGCTCGCCTCATAGAGCCGGTCGATGATCGCCGGATCGACGACCGAGTTGAGCTTCGCCCAGATCGCGCCCGGATTGCCGGCCCGCGCATTCTCGGCCTCGCGGTCGATCAGGTCGCTCAACTCCTCGCGAAGGCCGTGCGGCGAGATCCGTATCAGCTCGAGATTGCGCGGCTCGACATAGCCGGTGATGTAATTGAACAATTGGGTGACGTCGCGGCCGACCCGCGGATCGGCGGTGAAGAAGCTCAGATCGGTGTAGATGCGCGCGGTCAGCGGGTGATAATTGCCGGTGCCGAGGTGGCAATAGGTGCGGTAGCCCTTCTCCTCGCGGCGGACGACCATCGACACCTTGGCGTGGGTCTTCCAGTCGATGAAGCCGTAGACGACCTGGACTCCGGCCCTTTCCAGAGCGCTCGCCCAGAGCAGATTCTGCTCCTCGTCGAAGCGGGCCTTGAGCTCGACCACCGCGGTCACCGACTTGCCGGCCTCGGCGGCGTCGATCAGCGCCCTTATCACCGCCGACTGCTTGCCGGCGCGATAGAGGGTCTGCTTGATCGCGACCACGTCCGGATCGGCGGCGGCCTGTTTCAGGAATTCGACCACCACCTCGAAGCTCTCATAGGGGTGGTGGACGATGATGTCCTTCGACTGGATCGCGGCGAAACAGTCGCCGCCATGCTCGCGGACGCGTTCGGGGAAACGCGGAGCGAAGGGCGGGAATTTGAGGTCGGGCCTATTCTCCTCGTACAGGAGATCGAGATCGGCGATTCCGAGGAAGCCGGTCTGCGACGAGATCAGGGCGTCCTTCGCGTCGAGGCCCTCGCGGACGAGCCGGTGGAGCTCCTCGGGCATCTCGTCTTCGAACTTGAGGCGGATCACCCGGCCGCGGCGGCGGCGCTTGATCGCGCTCCGGAAGTAGCGGACCAGATCCTCGGCCTCCTCCTCGATCTCGATGTCGCTGTCGCGGATCACCCGGAAGGCGCCGCCGGCGACCAGAGCATGTTCGGGAAAGACGGTGCCGATCCTGCGGCGGATCAGGGTCTCGATCGCGATGTAGCGCGCGCTCTCGCCCGGAAGCCGGATGAACCGCGGCAGGGTCGAGGGCACCATCAGAAGCTCGCGGATCGGCTCGCCGTCCGAGCGGCGCCGCAGATCGAAGATCAAAGAGAAACCCTTGTTCGGGATGAACGGGAAGGGATGGGCCGGATCGAGCGCCTGCGGGGTGAGGACCGGGAAGATCTGTTCGCGGAAATGGCGGTCGAGCCACTCTTCCGATTCGGAGTCGAGCGCCTCCTCGCCGACCACTTCGACCCGCGCTTCGGAGAGCGCCTGACGAAGCTCGAGCCAGACATTCTGCTGGGCGTCGGTCAGCCGGTCGGTCTCCTCGACGATCGCGGTCAGCTGCTGGGCGGGAGTGAGGCCGTCGGCGCTATGCTCCTCGACGTTGAGCAATTGCTGGCCCTTGAGGCCGGCGACCCGGACCATGAAGAATTCGTCGAGATTGGCGCCCGAGATGGAGAGGAACCGGAGCCGCTCGAGCAAGGGATGAGCGGCGTTGCAGGCTTCCTCGAGCACCCGCCGGTTGAAGGCGAGCCAGCTCAGCTCGCGGTTGAAATAAAGGTCCTTCGGCGCCGAGGAGGGCGGCTGCCTCGCGGACGCGTCGTTTGCAGGCGATCGAACGACTTCTCCCACCTAATTCCGGCTCCTCGCCCGCCTGATCATCCCGGCCTCCGTCATCACCCGTCTTACCATAGCGACACTTAAGCGACGATGATGTGACAGAAGCGCTTCGTCGAGCGCCTCGATCGCCTGCTGGACCGCGACATAGCTCCGTTCGATGCGCGGGATCAGATATTCGGCGACGTCGGCCTGGACGGCGATCCCCCGGTCGCCGAGCAGTTTCAGGATCAGGCTCCCGATCAGGACGTCGTCCGGCTCGGATATCTCGATCTGGGGGGTCGCGGCGATCCTCGAGCGGAGATCGGGAAGCGCGATCTGCCACAAAGGCGGCGCCGCGGCGGCGACGATCAGCAGCGGCTTGCGCTTCTCCTGGGCCTCGTTCCAGGCATGGAACAGCGCCTCCTCGTCATGCTCCTCGCCGTCGTCGAACAGCCGGCCGCCGGTCTTGCGGACGAAGATCCGGCCGAGCAGGCTCCGGCCCGATTTGCGCGGACCGGTCAGAAGGGTCGCCATCACCGGCCAGGTCGACCAGCGTTTGAGATGCTCGAACGCCGCCCGGTTCGCGTCCGAGATCAGGAAATCCTCGTCGCCGTCCGCCACCGGCCAATTCAGCGGCAGCGCGATCTGGTCCACCTCAGTCGCCTCCGCCGCGCGAGATCCGGAGGTTGGTGCCGGAGCCCCGGACCGTCCAGCCCTGCGCCTGCAAGGCGTCCTGGAAGGCCGCCGAATCGCCGATGAAGGTGACCCGCATCACCGACGTCCCGCCGAGCGCGAGGCTGGTCGTGATCGCCGAGGTGACGTGCGGGATCCGGCTCACCGATATCTCGGCGCGGCCGACCGCGGCCGAATCGGGCGTGTCGACCTGGACCGAGAAGGTGGTCGGAGCGACCGACGCAGGCACTCCGAGATCGACCGGGAGCGCCGGGGTCTCTTCCGTTTCCTCGGCGACCTCCTCGACCGGCGGCGGAGTCTCGACGATCAGGGTCGGATCGGGGACCAGCTCGCCTGCGGCCAGCGCCTGGGCGTAGAGCAGATCGAGCCGGCGGATGCCTTCGTCGAGCATCCGCGGGATCGAGGCGCTGTTGCCGACCCGGAGCGTGAAGCGGCCGATATAAAGATTGTCGGGGCCGTGGCGGGCGGTGAAGGTGGCCGTCGCCGGCCCGCCCGGAAAGGTCCGCTGAAGCCGGACCTCGGGCATGATCACGTCGGCGGCGCCATATTGGTCGAGGAGCATCCGCCACCAGCTTCGGCCGGGCCGCCCGGTCTGGGCGGCATTGAGCAGAAGCGGATCGATTCCCGATCCGGTCGGCCGGACATAATCGATCGCGCTTCCGCCGGTCCGGTAGCGCGCCCAGGCCTTCTGCCACTCGTTGCGCGATTCGAAGCTCTGATAGGAAGAGCCGGTCAGCATGATCGGGATGACCAGCATCGGCGCCGAACGGCGGATCGAGCCGCTCACTCCGAGCAGCTGGCCGGTGCGGGCGCGGTCGAACAGGATCCCGAGCGTGGCGATATAGCGTTTCGGCCCGATCTGCTCCTGCTCGACGATGACTCCGGCGACCATCGCGTCGAGCGCCGAATCCGACAGATTCGGAGCCTCGGAGATCGGCCGGCCGTGGGTCTTGGCCCAGAGCGCCTTCCACCCCTTCGACTGGGCCAGCCGCCAGCCCTCGTAGCGCGCCTTGTCGGCGGTCGGGGCGGCGACGTCGACCTCGATCCCGCCAATCTCGAACGTGCTTGCGCTGTCGATCGGAGGGACGCCGCGGTCCGCCCCCTCGAGCTGGGCGTAGACGATTCCGCCGGCTGCAAGGGAGGCGATCAATGCCGAAGAGAGGAGAATATAGCCTGGGAGCTTCACGGGGGCCTTTTGGCGAGTTGATCGTGGAAATCCAAGCGGGATGTAGTTAGGCGACCTCGATGGCCGAGGATCAGCCCTATACCTATGCGAAAGCGGGCGTTTCGATCGCCGCCGGCAATGCCCTGGTCAAGGCGATCGGCCCGCTCGCCAAAGCCACCGCGCGGCCCGGCGCCGACGCGTCGCTCGGCGGCTTCGGCGGCTTTTTCGACCTCAAGGCCGCGGGTTACCGGGATCCGCTGCTGGTCGCCGCCAACGACGGGGTCGGGACCAAGCTCAGGCTTGCGATCGACCATGGCCGGCACGACGGGGTCGGGATCGACCTGGTCGCGATGTGCGCCAACGATCTGATCGTCCAGGCCGCCGAGCCGCTCTTCTTCCTCGATTATTTCGCCTGCGCCAGGCTCGACCCGGGAGTCGCGGAACGGGTGATCGCCGGGATCGCCGAGGGCTGCCGGCAGGCGGGCTGCGCCCTGATCGGCGGCGAGACGGCCGAGATGCCGGGCATGTACGAGGAAGGCGATTACGATCTGGCGGGCTTCTGCGTCGGAGCGGTCGAGCGCGGCGAGGCGCTGACCGGGTCGCGGGTCGAGGCCGGCGACGTCGTCCTCGGACTGGCCTCGTCGGGAGTCCATTCGAACGGCTTCTCCCTGGTCCGCCGGCTCGCCGCCGACAAAGGCTGGAAGCTCGACCGGCCGGCGCTGTTCGACCAGGATGTGCTGCTGATCGAGGCTTTGCTCGCCCCGACCCGGATCTATGTCCGCTCGCTCCTGCCTTTGGCGCGCTCGGGCCTGATCCGCGCCATGGCCCATATTACCGGCGGCGGCCTGCTCGAGAATATCCCGCGGGTCCTGCCCGAAGGACTTCGCGCCTGGATCGACGCCGATTCATGGGCACAGCCGCGGCTGATGGCCTTCCTCCAGGGGCAGGGCGCGATCGAGCCCGAGGAGATGGCCCGGACCTTCAATTGCGGGATCGGAATGGCGCTGATCGTCTCCGACAAGGATGTGAAGGACGTGACGGAGTCGCTTGAGAAAGCGGGAGAAACCGTCTTCCGGATCGGCCGCGTCGAAACCGGCAGCACGGGCTGCACGGTGACCGGCAGGCGCGGCACGTGGAGCGCCCGGACCGACTGGACCGCATCGCATGACGGCTGAGCGGGTCCGGGTCGGCGTGCTGATCTCGGGACGCGGCTCGAACATGGTCGCGCTCGCCGAGTATAAGAGGCGCGAGCCGCGCTGGTACGACATCGTGCTGGTCGCCTCCAACGTCCCCGAAGCGCGCGGCCTGGTCGCCGCCCGGCGACTCAATCTCCCGGTCTGGACCCGGAGCCATCAGGGGATGGAGAGGGCCGAGTTCGACCATCTGCTCGACGCCGAGCTCCGGCGCCACGGCGTCGAATTGATCGCTCTGGCCGGTTACATGCGCCTGCTCTCGCCCGAATTCATCCGCGCCTGGGAGGGCCGGATCCTCAACATCCATCCGAGCCTGCTTCCGCTCCACAAGGGCCTCCGGACCCACGAACGGGCGATCCAGGCCGGGGATCAGTGGACCGGCTGCTCGGTCCATCTCGTCACCGAGGAGCTGGACGACGGCCCGGTGCTCGCCCAGGCGAAAGTGCGGGTCCGGACCCGCGACGATGCCCGAAGCCTCGCCGAGCGCGTTCTGGCCGAGGAGCACCGGCTCTACCCGCAGGCGCTCGACGAACATGCGGCGCGGATCCGCGCCGGCGAAGGAGAGCAATATGGCTGAAGGCGAAAGCCCGGCTCAGGCGGCCGAAGCGGCCGCGATCCGGCGGCGGTGGATCACGCTCGGCGAGATATTGGCGGTGATCGCGGTTTTGATCTCGGGCCTCACCCTGTGGAACAGCTATAGCGAGCGAAGCGCGACGGAATCGGAGCGCGCCGCCGAGAAGAAGCAGGAGCAGGAACGCGCCCGGAACCTGGTCCTGGCGTTCGAGAAAAGCCGCAAGATGCTGGCGCTCTTCCCGCTTGACCAGGGTCAGGCGATCCAGAGCCAGACCATCTCCTTTCCTACCCTTCTCGGAATCTCGCCGATCCGGACCGTTGGCAATCCGCGTATCGAAACCGGCTGGATCAAGACCGCAACGAAGAAGGCTCGCGGTTCGAGCGGCGGCGACGACACTGTTGACGACCGTCGAATGCCCGTCGCGATCACGACGCAATTCGTCGCCGGCGGCCACCCCTACACCGACGTCGCCATCTACGAGGTCTCTTATCGGCGGGAAGGCAGCCTGCTCGGAGGATCGGAAATCACCTTGCTGGGCTTGGCGCTTGTCGAGCACAGCTCCGCGCGTTCGGTTCAGGCTCGGCTCGATAAAGCCTGGAAGGAGCTCGAGCGATGACGAGCGATCAACTGCTCGAACGGGTCAGCGACCTCTGCCTCGCGCTTCCGGAGACGGCGACCAAGCTCTCCCACGGCCAGCCGGCCTTCTCGGTCGCGGGCAAGATGTTCGCTTATTTCAGCGACGATCTCCATGGCGACGGCCGAACCGCGGTCCTGCTCAAGACCAGCGGGCTCGAGGAGCAGGAGATGCTGATCGAATCGGACCCCGATCTCTATTTCCGCCCGCCCTATCTCGGCCCCTCGGGCTGGATCGCCCTCCGCCTCGACTTGGGCGAGCCGGACTGGGAGCATGTCGGCGACCGGATCGCCCAGAGCTGGGAGCTGACCGCGCCGAGGCGGCTGCTCGAGATGGGGGGGCGGTAGGATATTCCTCCCTGTGCGCGAAGCGCATGGGGAGGGGGACCATGCGCAGCATGGTGGAGGGGCCGGCGGAGACCCGCTCGGCCAAGGGTCAAGGAAGTCGGAGCGGGCCTCGAACAGCCCCTCCACGACCTTGCAGGTGGTCCCCCTCCCCATCGCCTGCGGCGACAGGGAGGAACAATCACCCGACGATTTCGTCGTCGCTGAAGAAGAATGCGATCTCGGTCTTCGCATTTTCCGGGCTGTCGGAGCCGTGGACGCTGTTGGCCTCGATCGATTCGGCGTGGACCTTGCGGATCGTGCCCTCGTCGGCCTGCGCCGGATTGGTCGCGCCCATCACTTCGCGGTTGCGGGCGACGGCATTCTCGCCCTCGAGCACCTGAACGACGACCGGTCCGGAGGTCATGAAGGCGACCAGGCCGTTGAAGAAGGGCCGCTCGCGGTGGACAGCGTAAAAGCCCTCGGCCTGCTCGCGGGTCATCCGGATCCGCTTCGACGCGATCACGCGGAGCCCGGCATCCTCCAGCATCTTCGTCACCGCCCCGGTCAGGTTGCGGCGGGTCGCGTCGGGTTTGATGATCGAGAAAGTGCGTTCGGTCGCCATGGCCGGCAAAGCTCCATGAAGTGGGGGGATTGGTTGGCCGGCTCTCTAGGGACGCGGCCAATTGAGCGCAAGCCGCCTGGCTGGACTCTCCCCGCGACGTCATTGCGAGCGGAGCGAAGCAATCCAGAGCGGCCTGCGAGGCCCGCTGGATTGCCGCGTCGCTGCGCTCCTCGCAATGACGTTGGAAGCTAGGGCCCCTGGACCCATTTGCCGCGCTCGTCCTGCTTCCAGTAGCGCGGCTCGACTTCCGGCTTGTCCTTGAGGGCCCGCCAGGCCGCGCGGGCGCCGTCCAGGCCGTCCGTGTCGAAGAAATAGAAAGCGCGGTCGAAGCCGAGCGCTTCGTCGCGCCACCGTCCGTCGGCGAGCGCGATATTGGCCGCCCCGTTGGCCGGATCCGGCTCAGTCGAAAGCAGGATCGGCTGGCTCTCGGCGGGCTCGCGCCCGTGCGGAAGGAAGGAGTCCGGCGCATAGGTCCAGAGCTGCTCGTCGAGCCGCCCGAGCTGGTCCTCGCCGGCCACGATCAGCAGTTTCTCGCCGTTGGAGAGCAGTTTCTCGCAGATGCTTGGGAGCACCCGTTCGAGCGGCGATCTGGCGAGATGATAGAAATCCACCTTCATCGGCGGAAAATCACCCCTCGTGATTGTCGGCGATGTAGCGGTCGAGCAGGGCCACTCCGAAGCCGGTCGCGCCCTTGTCGTAGAGGTGGCCGGCCTTGTCGGCCCAGACCATCCCGGCGATGTCGAGATGCGCCCATTTGACCCCGGCATTGACGAACCGGCCGAGGAAGGTCGCGGCGGTGATCGATCCGCCCTCGCGCGGGCCGCTATTCTTCATGTCGGCGATCGGCGAATCCATCAATTTGTCATAGGCGTCGCCCATCGGCATCCGCCACAATTTGTCGCCGGTCGCCATTCCGGCCGCGGCGAGCCCCGCCGCGAGGCCGTCGTCGTTCGAGAACATGCCCCCATATTCGTGGCCGAGCGAGATGATCATCGCGCCGGTCAAGGTGGCGAGGTCGATCATCACCTCGGGCTTATATTCGCGCTGAGCCCAGCAGATCGCGTCGCAGAGGACCAGCCGGCCTTCCGCGTCGGTGTTGATCACCTCGATCGTCTGGCCCGACATCGAGGTGACGACGTCGCCCGGGCGCTGGGCGTTGCCGTCGGGCATGTTCTCGGCGAGCGCGCAGATCCCGACGACATTGACCTTCGCCTTGCGGGTGGCGAGCGCGAGCATCGTCCCGGCGACCGCTCCGGCGCCGCCCATGTCCCACTTCATCGATTCCATGCCCGCGGCCGGCTTGATCGAGATCCCGCCGGTATCGAAGGTGATGCCCTTGCCGATCAGGACGACCGGCTTCGCCTTGGCTGCCCCGCCGTTCCAGCGCATCGCCAGGAGCCGCGGCGGACGGACCGAACCCTGCGCCACTCCGAGCAGGGCGCCCATGCCGAGCTTGGCCATCGCCTTCTCGTCGAGCACCTCGAATTCGACGCCGGCGCTCTCCAGCGCAGCCCGGCAACGTTCGACGAAGCTCTCGGGGTAGATGATATTGGCCGGCTCGGTGACCAGCTCACGGGTCAGCGAGAGTCCGGTCAGGAGCGCCGACTTGCGCTGCCAGGCTTGGTCCGCCCCCTCGCCGCCGCCGGTGATCACCACCTCGGCCAAAGTCGGCTTGGCCTTGCGGCCGAGCTTGGTTCGGTAGATGTCGTAGCGCCAGGCGCGCGCCGCCGCTCCGAACGCGACCCGGGCCGACTCCTCGCCGCTCAGGTCGAGGCCGTTGAGGTCGATCACCAGCCTCGTCTCGCCCGAGGTGAGCAGGCGCGCGGTCAGGGCTCCGCCGACCCGCTCGTAGAGCGCCTCGTCGTCGCGCTTGCCGCCGAGCCCGATCAGGAGCAGCCGGCGGGCGGAGTCGCCCTCCTCGACGAAGGTCTCGGCGATGGTCGCCGCCTCGCGCTCGAACCGCTGGGCGTCGGCGGCGCGCGAGGCGAGCTTGCGGCCCGCTTCGTCGAGGCTAGCGAGGCGGTCGGCGAGCATGTCCTCGCCCCAGACCGGGATGGCGAGGGCGAAGGAGCCGCCGGGGCGTTTCTTGGCAAAGCTGACTTTCACGGGGACACTCCTGGTCGTGCGCGGTCGGCGCAAATCTGCCTCGCCCTCTAAGCTCTAGCGGACCGGCTTGCAAAGAGCCTCTATGCCGGCCGGGCCCGGAGCGGCGGCAGCGCCATTGCAGCTTGATCCGTCCGGTGCGATAGGCGGGCTCGGTCGCGCGTGGCTCTTGCGGCGGGGAATGTGAAAAAGCTCGACTTCATCTGCCTGACCGCCCTGCCGATGCTCCTGTGCCTGACCGAGCCGGCGTGGGCTCAAAAGGCGGCCCAAGAAGCGGCTCAAGAGGCGGCTCAGGATTCGCCGGCGGTCCCTGGCACCCCGGCGCCCGGGGCGGACCAGCGCGTCGTCGATTTCAGCGCGACCACCCTCACCTATGACGAGCATGCCGACCAGGTCGTCGCGGCGGGCGACGTCAGGATGGCGACCGAGGGCAATAATCTGCGCGCCGACCGGGTCAGCTGGAACCGGGCCTCGGGCGAGGTCAGAGCGGAAGGCAATGTCCGGATCGTCAATCCGGGCGGCGACGCGATCTACGGCGACAGCGTCGTCCTGACCGACACCCTGCGCGACGGAGTGATCGAGAACATGCTCCTGGTGCTCGAGGATGGCGGCCGCCTCGCCGCGGTCCGGGCCGAGCGCAAGAACGGCTACACCACGCTGTACCGGGCCGCTTATTCGCCCTGCGCGGTGGTCAACAGGAAAGGCTGCCCGAAAGACCCGACCTGGCAGATCACCGCGGTCAAGGTCGTCCACGATCCGGTCGAGCACCGCATCCATTATCAGGGCGCCAGCCTCAACCTGCTCGGCGCCCGGCTGATCGCTCTGCCCTTTCTCTCGCACCCGGACGGATCGCAGGGCGGCGGCACCGGCCTTCTCGTCCCCGAGATCCGGATCAGCCATAACGGAGTCGAGCTGTCGGCGCCTTATTATGTCAGGCTGGCGCCGAACAAGGACCTCACCGTCACTCCGCACGTATACACCGAGGTGCTGCCGATGCTCGAGGCGCAATATCGCCAGCTGACCCGGCACGGCGCCTTCCAGCTCGGCGGCTACATCACCTACGGAACCCGGATCCCGATCGATCCGCTCGCGGTTCCGGCGCCGGTCGAAGACAAGGGGCTGCGCGCCTATTTCGAAGGCAATGGCCGGTTGCAGCTCGACCCGTTGTGGAGCGTCACCGGCTCGTTCCGCTACGCCACCGACCGCACCTTCCTTCGCCGCTACGACATTTCGCGCGACCTTCGGCTTCGCTCGTTCGTCGACGCCGAGCGGATCTCGAGCGATTCCTACATCTCGATCGCCGGCTGGGCGTTCGAGGGCCTGAGGGTCACCGATCGCGACGGCCGCCAGCCGGTCGCCCTCCCCGCGATCGACGCGCGCTGGCGGTTCAAGGACCCGTTCTGGAACGGCCGGATCGAGCTCCAGCTCAACAGCCTCGCGCTCTACCGGCCCGAGGGCCAGGACACGCAGCGCGCCTTCGCCGCCGCGAAGTGGGAGCGGCGAATGCTCACCGGCCTCGGCCAGGAGCTTCTGCTCACCGCTTATGCCCGAGGCGACGTCTATCACAGCCGCCAGAACCTTCTCACCGACACGATCGTCTATCGCGGCGCCCCCGGCTGGCAGGCGCGGGCGATCGGAGCGGTCGCGGCGGAGATGCGCTGGCCTTTGATCGGACCGTTCCTGACCGGCACCCAGCGCTTCACTCCGCGGCTTCAGATCGTCGCGACTCCGCCGACCCGCAATCTCGACATTCCGAACGAGGATGCCAGGTCGGTCGATCTCGAGGATTCGAACCTGTTCGCGCTCAACCGCTTCCCCGGCTACGACCGCTGGGAGGACGGCACCCGGGTGACCTACGGAATGGACTGGGGCGCCGATTTGCCCGGAGTCGCGATCCGGACGACGATCGGCCAGAGCTACCGGCTCGCCCGGCGGCCGAGCATCTTCCCGCCCGGCACCGGCCTGTCCGGCCGATTCTCCGATATCGTCGGCCGGACCAACGTCAAGTTCGGCCACCGGCTGAGCTTCGTCGGCCGGTTCCGCCTCGACAAGGACGATCTCGAACTCCGGCGGGCCGAGGTCGACGCGGTGGTCGGCGGCCACCAGACCTATGCGACCGTCGGTTATCTCAGGCTCAACCGCGACGTGGATCCCAAGATCGAGGATCTGCGCGACCGCGAGGAGATCAGGCTCGGCGGCCGGGTCAAGTTCGCCAATTACTGGTCGATCTTCGGCTCGACCGTGATCGACCTCACCGGCCGCCGCGAGGATCCGATGTCGATCGCCGACGGCTACGAGCCGGTCCGCCACCGGCTCGGCATCGCCTATGACGACGATTGCCTGGAGCTTGGACTTACCTGGCGGCGCGACTATGACACCGCCGGCGACTTCCGGCGGGGCAACACATTCCTGTTCCGGGTGGCGCTCAAGAATCTCGGGCGTTAGGGTTGGGTTCAGCAATCTTCAGGCATCGGACCGGCCTGCTTTTATTGGAGGAATGATGAAGCTCGGCACTTTCCCAAGGGCGGCGCTGGCCGTGGGCGTCACTTTGGCGGCGGCAGCCGCGGTGGCGCAGACCGCGGCCCCCGCCCCGTCGACGGGTCTCAGCCTTCCGACCGACCTCAGGGTCTTCGACAGCGATCCCAACGTCCGCAAGGCGACCGCGATCGTCAACGGCACGATCATTACCGGCACCATGGTCGATCATCGCATGGCCCTGGTCCTGCTCGCCAACCAGGGCGCCCAGATCCCGCCCGAGGAGATGCAGAGGCTTCGCGAGCAGGTGCTCCGCAACCTGGTCGACGAGACGATCGAGATCCAGGCCGCCGAGAGCAAGGACATCAAGGTCGAGCCGCGCGAGATCGAGACTTATTATGCGCGTTATGCCGAGAGCAACGGCAAGACGCCCGCCCAGCTCAGCGCCTATCTCCGCTCGGTCGGCTCGTCCGACACCTCGATCAAGCGCCAGATCGAAGGCGAGATCGCCTGGAGCAGGCTCCAGCGCAAGATCATCGAGCCGTTCGTCCAGGTCAGCGACGACGAGGTCAAGGGCATCATCGACCGCCTGAAGGCCGCCAAGGGCACCAAGGAATATAAGGTCAGCGAGATCTTCCTCTCCGCCACTCCGGAGACGGCCGAGCAGGCCCGAGCCAATGCCAACCGGATCATCGAGCAATTGCGCGCCGGCGGCTCGTTCGCCGCTTATGCGCGGCAATTCTCCGAAGCCTCGACCGCGGTCGTCGGCGGCGATCTCGGCTGGGTGCGCCTCGAGACCCTGCCCGGGCCGATGGCCGAGGCGGTCCAGTCGATGCCGGTCGGAGCGGTCAGCAACCCGATCGCGATTCCGGGCGGCTTCACCATCGTCGCGATCGAGGACACCCGCCAGGTGCTGGTCGCCGACGCGCGCGACGCGGTGCTCAGCCTCAAGCAGCTCGGAATCAATTTCGCGCCGGGCACGCCCCGCCCCGAGGCCGAGGCGAAGATGCAGAAGCTCGGCGAGGTCGCCCGCTCGATGGGCGGCTGCGGCGGCGCCGATGCCGCCGCGGCGACGATCGGCGCAGAGGTCGTGACCAGCGACCAGGTCAAGGTTCGCGACCTTCCGCCGCAGCTGCAGGAAGGCCTTCTCGCACTGCGCATCGGCGAGGCGTTCGGCCCGTTCGGCTCGTTCGAGCAGGGCGTCCGGGTGCTCGTATTGTGCGGGCGCGACGATCCGGTGCAGGCCGGCGAGCCGTCCTACGACGATATCGTCAACCGGCTCAGCGAGGAGCGGGTGAACCGGCGCGCGCAGCGCTATCTGCGCGACCTTCGCCGCGACGCGGTGGTCGACTATCGCTGAGGGGCTTCAGGCCCCCCTCGCGATCGCGATCGGCGATCCGGCGGGGATCGGCCCGGAGATATTGACCAGGACCTGGGAAAGGCGGGAGGCGGAAGACCTCGCGCCTTTCTTCGCGGTCGGCGGCCGGGAGGGGATCGACGCGGTCTGGGACGGTCCGGTCCGGATCATCGCCGATCCGGCCGAGGCGACGGCCTGCTTCGCCGATGCTCTGCCGCTGATCCGGATCGAGGGCAGCGGCGGGGTGACGCCCGGCGTCCCGACCATGGAGGGCGCGCGCAACTCACTGGACGCGCTCGAGCTCGCGGTCGGGCTGACCCGCTCGGGCGCCGCCTCGGCTTTGGTGACCGGCCCGGTTTCCAAGACCCAGCTCTATGCGATCGGCTTCACCTATCCGGGGCAGACCGAATTCATCGCCGAGCGCTGCGGCATCGCCGCCGACATGGTCGCGATGATGCTGGCCGGGCCGAGCCTGAGAACCGTCCCAGCCACCACCCACGTTCCGCTCCGCGACGTCCCCGATCTGCTCAGCCCCGATCTGATCGCCGCCAAGGGCCGGACTCTGATCCGCGGCCTCAGGCGCCAGTTCGGGATCGAGCGGCCGAGGATCGCGGTCGCCGGGCTCAATCCGCATGCCGGCGAATCGGGCGCTCTCGGCCGCGAGGAGATCGACATCGTCATTCCGGCGATCGAGCGGCTTCGGGGCGAGGACGAGGCCGAGATCAGCGGCCCGCACGCGCCCGACACGATGTTCCACGAGCGGGCGCGGGCCGATTACGACGCCGCGCTCTGCCTCTATCACGACCAGGCCTTGGTGCCCTTGAAGACCCTCCATTTCGACGAGGGGGTCAACGTGACCCTCGGTCTGCCGATCGTCCGCACCTCGCCCGACCACGGCACCGCCTTTGCCGTCGCCGGCCAGAGCAGGGCCGAGATCGGCGCGACGGTCGCGGCGATCCGGATGGCGGCGTCCTGCGCGCGCCGCGTCGCCGGGGCGTGAGCGCCCCGGCCCGGCTCGAGGGGCTGCCGCCGCTGCGCGAGGTGATCGCCCGCCACGGGCTCGCCGCTTCCAGGTCGCTCGGCCAGAATTTCCTGCTCGACGAGCAATTGCTCGACCGGATCGCGCGGATTCCGGGGCCGCTCGAGGGCGAGCGCGCCTATGAGGTCGGACCCGGCCCCGGCGGCCTGACCCGCGCCTTGCTTCGCGCCGGCGCGGAGGTCGTCGCGGTCGAGCGCGACCGCCGCTGCCTCCCCGCTCTGGCCGAGCTCGGCGAGGCCGCGGACGGGCGGCTGCGGCTGATCGAGGGCGACGCGCTCGCTCTCGACGAGCAGGCGATTGCGGGCCGCGGCGCCCATGTCGTCGCCAACCTGCCCTACAATGTCGGCACCGCGCTTCTGGTGCGCTGGCTCGGCGGCGAGGCCTGGCCGCCCTGGTGGGCGTCGCTGACCCTGATGTTCCAGCGCGAGGTCGCCGAGCGGATCGTCGCCGCTCCGGGCAGCGGCGCCTATGGCCGGCTCGCGGTTCTCGCCCAGTGGCGAAGCACCGCCCGGCTGGCGATGAAGGTCCATCGCTCCGCCTTCGTGCCGCCGCCCAAGGTGATGTCGGCGGTCGTCCATATCGTGCCGGAGGAGGCACCCGCGGGGGTGCGAGCGGCGACCCTCGAACAGCTCACCGCCGCCGCGTTCGGGCAGCGGAGGAAGATGTTGCGGCAAAGCTTGAAGGGGCTGCCGGGGGCGCTCGAGGCGCTGGCCGCGCAGGGGATCGATCCGCAGCGGCGGGCCGAGACTCTGGCGGTTGCGGATTTCGTCGCGATCGCGCGGGCGATGGGTCGCTAGTCCTCCCTGTCGCCGAAGGCGATGGGGAGGGGGACCATGCGCAGCATGGTGGAGGGGCTGGTCGAGACCCGCTCGATCTGAAAATTCTTCGGAATGGAAAACGGTGCGGGGGCCGGACAGCCCCTCCACCACCCTTCGGGCGGTCCCCCTCCCCATGCGCTTCGCGCACAGGGAGGACGGGAAACCTAATTCCTGTTCGCCGGCGCCGGCGGCGGGACCTGGGTCGGGGTGCGCGAGGTGAGCGCCTCGGGCGGCGGGCCCTTGGCGATCGCCGCGGCCAGGCTCGTCGCCTGTGGGCAATTGGCGCCGCACAGGGTCCGGATCTTGGCGAGATTCTGCCTGGCCCGGTCGACCGCTCCGCGCTGGACCAGCGCCTCGCCCTGGCCGGCGAGCGCGGTCACGTCGTTCGGCTCGAGCTTCAGCGCCTCGAAATAGAATTTGATCGCCTTGCCGGGCAGCTTCAGGCCCAAAGCGGCGCGGGCGAGGCCGATATAGGCCTGGCGGTTGCGCGGATCGACGGCGAGCGCCGTCTCGTACATGTCGGTGGCCTCGTTGTAGCGGCCGGCCGCGTTCAGCGCCTGGCCCTGCTGGGCGAGCGAGACCGACCGTGCGTCGATCTGGTCGTCCGGCCGCTGGCCCTGTCCGGAGCTCGCCATCGTCGCGACGGCGATCGCGGCCGCGATGGCGATGGGGGTAAGACGCATCAGAATCTCCATAGATCTCGTTTGGCCGCCGTCTAGCATGGCGCTCGCCACCGCGCGACGAAAAAGCCGTCCGTGCCGTCATGGCCCGGTGTCAGCAGCCTCCCGGGTCCCGCGGCTCGCCCCGCCTCGATAGAAAGCGATTCCGGAACGAGGGCTGAACCGCTTTCGAACGCTTCGGCCTGGTCGCGTCCCTCCTCGGCCAGAAGCGAGCAGACGGCATAGACCAGGGCGCCGCCGGGCCGGACCAGCTCTTGTGCGATTCCAAGCAGATAGGCTTGGAGCTTGACGAGCCGTTCGAGCCTCTCGGGGGTCAGGCGCCAGCGCGTCTCGGGGTTTCGGCGCCAGGTGCCGCTGCCCGAGCAGGGCGCGTCGACCAGGACGACGTCGGCGCTCGCCGCGAGGTCGGCGAGGGCCTCGCGCTCGCGATTCGGGTCGAGCAGGCGAGTCTCGACGATGGACAGTCCGGCGCGCTCTAGCCTTGGCCGCATCCGCGACAATCGGCCGCGGTCGGTGTCGGCGGCGATGGTCCGCCCCTCCCCGCGCATCTCGGCGCCGAGCGCGAGAGTCTTGCCGCCCGCCCCGGCGCAGAGATCGACGACAATCATTCCGGGCCGCGCCCCGCAGCCGAGCGACAGCAACTGGCTCCCCTCGTCCTGGACCTCGACGAGGCCGGAGCGCCAGGCCGGCTCCTCCTCGACCCTGTGGCCTTCGGGAAGGCGAAGCCCGATCGGCGAGTGCGGGGTCGGCCGGGCGTCGGGAAGCGCCGCCAGCGCATCCTCGCGCGAGCCTTTCAGCCGATTGACCCGAAGATCGAGGGGCGCGCGCTCGAGCAGAGCCGCCATTTCCGCGTCGGCGACGAGCGGATCGAACCGCCCGGCCAGCCAGGCCGGGGCGGCCGAGGCGGGCGCGGCTTCCTCGCCTTCAGCCGGGGCCGCCGGCGCGTGCGGACCGCCGCTGAAAGCGTCGAGCAGATCGGGCGAGTCCTGCGCCAGCCCCAGCATCGCCGCCCGGCCGCCGGAGGGGCGTTCCCCCGCCCGCCGGATCGCCCGATAGACGAGGTTGCGGACCGCCCGCCGGTCGCCCGATCCGGCATAGCGGCGCGTCTTGAAATAAGCGGCGATGAGCGTGTCGGCCGCGGGTCCCGCCTCGCGCGCGGCGGCGATGATCGAATCGAGCAACTCGATCGCCGCCTGCACCCGGGCGGCGGGGGTCACGCCCTCTCCCCTTCAGGGGAGAGGGAAGAGCCGCGTAAGCGGCGAAGGGAGAGGAGGAGTCCGGGCCCGGGAGACTCCCCCTCTCCCCAGCCCTCTCCCCTGAAGGGGAGAGGGGGTTTACCGAGTCGGATAATTGGGGGCCTCGCGGGTGATCGCGACGTCGTGAACGTGGCTCTCCTGAAGGCCGGCATTGGTGATCCGGATGAACTCGGCCTTCTGCAAATCGGCGATCGTCGCTGCGCCGGTATAGCCCATCGCCGCCTTCACCCCGCCGACCAGCTGGTGGATCACGTCGCGGGCATGGCCCTTATAGGGCACCTGCCCCTCGATCCCTTCCGGCACCAGCTTGAGCTGGTCCTTGATGTCCTGCTGGAAATAGCGGTCGGCCGAGCCGCGCGCCATCGCCCCGACCGAGCCCATGCCGCGATAGCTTTTGTACGAGCGGCCCTGATAGAGGAAGGTCTCGCCCGGCGCTTCCTCGGTGCCTGCGAGCAGGGAACCCACCATCACCGTCGACGCGCCCGCCGCGAGAGCCTTGGCAACGTCGCCGCTCGCGCGGAGGCCGCCGTCGGCGATGATCGGCGTGCCGCTCTTCGCCGCTTCGCCCGCCGCGTCCATGATCGCGGTGAGCTGCGGCACTCCGACCCCGGCGACGACCCGGGTGGTGCAGATCGAGCCCGGGCCGATCCCGACCTTCACCGCGTCGGCGCCGGCGCTGATCAGGGCTTTGGTCGCCTCGGCGGTGGCGACGTTGCCGGCGACGATCTGGACCGCGTTGGAGAGCTTGCGGATCCGCTCGACCGCAGCCGCGACGTCGCGATTATGGCCGTGGGCGGTGTCGATGACGATCAGGTCGCATTCGGCGTCGATCAGCGCCTCGCTCCGCTCGAACCCCTTGTCGCCGACCGTGGTCGCCGCGGCGACCCGAAGCCGCCCCGACCTATCCTTGGTCGCCTCGGGATAGGTCACCGCTTTCTCGATATCCTTGACCGTGATCAGGCCGATGCAGCGCCGGTCGTCGTCGACGACCAGCAGTTTCTCGATCCGGCGCTGGTGAAGCTGCCGCTTGGCCTCCTCCTGGGTGACTCCCGGACCCACCGTGACCAGATTCTCGCTGGTCATCAGCTCGGCGACCGGCTGGCGCGGATTCTCGGCGAATCGGACGTCGCGATTGGTCAGGATTCCGGCGAGGCGGCCGCTCGAATCGGTGATCGGGATCCCGGAGATCCGGTGCCGCTTCATCAGCTCGAGCGCATCGGCGAGGGTCTGGTCGGCGGTCATCGTGATCGGATTGACCACCATCCCGCTCTCGTAGCGCTTGACCGCCCGGACTGCGGCGGCCTGCTCGTCGATCTCGAGGTTGCGGTGGAGCACTCCGAGCCCGCCCAATTGCGCCATGACGATCGCCATGTCGGCCTCGGTGACCGTGTCCATCGCGGACGAGACGATCGGGATGTTGAGGCCGATCTCCTTCGTCACCCGCGTCCTGGTATCGGCCTGGCTGGGCAATACGCTCGACGCCGCCGGCTTGAGGAGCACGTCGTCGAAGGTCAGGCCGAGTTCGATGTCCATTTGCGTCCCGTTCATGCGGCTCGCGCGCTTTTGCCCACTGCCGTCATTGCGAGCGAAGCGAAGCAATCCAGCGCTGCGGGGCCTCCGGCGCCGTCTGGATTGCTTCGTCGCTCCGCTCCTCGCAATGACGGAGAGACAAATGGTTAGCGGAAAGATGGAGGCGAAGAACCATCCCGCCGCTTAATGCGGCCGCGGCGAGCCCGCAAGGTGGCCCAGCTTTAGCCGCCGCCTCTATCCCGCCGCTCATCCTGAGTAGGGGCTGAGCCCTGGCGAAGACCCGTATCGAAGGACCGTGCAGGCCTTGCGTCCTTCGATACGCCATTTCGACTCGCTCAATGGCTACTCAGGATGAGCGGGACAGGGAGGAGATCCAGCTCCGCGCCCGAGCCAGCAGGAACCTGGCCTGCTCGACATGCATCCGCTCGATCATCGCCCCTTCGAACCGCTCGGCCCCGCCGGTCGCCGCGTCGATCAGCCGCCGGGCCGAGTCGATCTCCTCCTCGCTCGGGCTGAAGGCTCGGTTCGCCGCCTCGATCTGATTGGGATGGATCAGCGATTTGCCGTCGAAGCCGAACGACCGCCCCTCGGCGCACTCGCCGGCGAAGCCGGCGCTGTCGTCGAGCCGGTTGAACACGCCGTCGAAGGCGGCGATCCCGGCGGCGCGGGCGGTGAGCAAGATGGTCTGGAGCGCCGTCACCAGAGGCGCCCTGCCCCCGCCGGGACGGATCCCGAGATCGGCGGCGAGATCGTTGGTTCCGGCGATCAGCGCGGCGGCCTCGCCGGCGATCGCCGCGGCGTTGAGGACTCCGCGCGCCGTCTCGACCATCGCCAGCACCGGCCGGGCGACCGCCGCTCCGACATGGGAGACGTCGGCCCGGCCGGAGGTGCGCGGGACGACGACATAATCGGCCTTGCTTCCCTTCACCCCCTCGAGGTCGCGCTGCTGGATCGGGCCGGGCGAATTGACCCGGATCGCGACCAGCGAATCGCCGAAGCCGGCGGCGCAGGCCTCGACCGCGGCGGCGCGGGCCATATCCTTGTCCTCCGGCTTCACCGCATCCTCGAGGTCGAGGATCACCATGTCGGCGGGAAGAGTGCGGGCTTTCTCGATGGCGCGCGGGTTCGAGGCCGGCAGGAAGAGCAGCGAACGGCAAAGGCGCAGGCGGTCGGGGTGCGGTTCGATGCTCATCCGTCCGATTCTGCTTGGAAGCCGGCCCGCTTGTCTACATTATATCGGCCGACACCGGGGAGGTTCGGGCAAATGGCAACGTTTCTGATTTTCGTGGCGGCTTTGGTGGTCCTCTACATGTTCGCCAGCGTGAAGGTGGTGCGCCAGGGCTATCACTACACGATCGAATATTTCGGGCGGTTCACCACCACGGCGCGGCCGGGCTTCAACTTCTTTCCGGCCTTTTTCTACCGGGTCGGCCGGAAGGTGAACATGATGGAGCAGGTGCTCGACATCCCCGGCCAGGAGATCATCACCAAGGACAATGCGATGGTTGCCGTGGACGGAGTCGTCTTCTTCCAGGTGCTCGACGCGGCCAAGGCCGCCTATGAGGTGTCGGACCTCTACCTCGCCATCATGCAGCTCGCGACGACCAATCTGCGCACCGTGATGGGCTCGATGGACCTCGACGAGACATTGTCGAAGCGCGACGAGATCAACGCCCGGCTTCTGACCGTCGTCGACCTCGCCACCGAGGCCTGGGGGGTCAAGATCACCCGCGTCGAGGTCAAGGACATCCGTCCGCCCGCCGACATCGTCAACGCGATGGGCCGGCAGATGAAGGCCGAGCGCGAGAAGCGCGCTCTGATCCTCGAGTCCGAGGGCCTTCGAGCCTCCGAGATCCTCAAGGCCGAGGGCCAGAAGCAGTCGCAGATCCTCGAGGCCGAAGGCCGGCGCGAAGCCGCCTTCCGCGACGCCGAGGCGCGCGAGCGGTCGGCCGAGGCCGAGGCCAAGGCGACCCAGATGGTCTCGGACGCGATAGCCGGCGGCAACACCCAGGCGATCAACTATTTCGTCGCCCAGAAATATGTCGACGCCGTCGCTCTGTTCGCGACCTCGCCCAACAGCAAGACCATCCTGTTCCCGGTCGAGGCGACCGCTTTGATCGGCACTTTGGGCGGGATCGGCGAGCTTGCCCGCGACGCGCTCGGCCGCGGCGACGGCGGCGGCGGAGGCGGCGGCAGCGTTCCGCCCTCGGGCCGCCGCGCTCCGGTCGAAGGAGGGCGGCAATGAACCTGAACGATTTGGGGCTCGAGCCGCAATGGTGGTGGCTGATCGCCGCCACCCTGCTCGCCATCGCCGAGATCATCGTCCCCGGCGTCTTCCTGATCTGGCTCGCCGCCGGCGCCGCTTTGACCGGCTTCGTCACCTTGCTGGTCGGCCCGCCGATCGCCGGCCAATTCGCTCTGTTCGCGGCGCTTTCGCTGATCGCCGTCTATGTCGGCCGCAAATGGTATGCGGCCAATCCGGTGACGAGCAGCGATCCCCTGCTCAACGAGCGCGGAACGCGCCTGATCGGCCGCAACGTCGAGGTGGTCGGAGCGATCGAGGGCGGCCGCGGCCGGGTCCGGGTCGGCGACAGCGTCTGGAACGCCACCGGCCCCGACTGCGCGGTCGGGACCAGGGTCCAGATCGTCGGCTCCGACAACACCTCGCTGGTCGTCGACCGCATCGCCGCCACCGCCGCCGTGCCTCCGCCTGAGGCCGAAACGGCCTGACCACGGCCCCGTCATTGCGAGGAGCGTAGCGACGAAGCAATCCAGACTGAGTCCGCGACAGGCGCCGCTCTGGATTGCTTCACTCCGTTCGCAATGACGGGTGAGAGAGAGATCAAGCCACCTTCCTGCCCCCCGGCACCGCAACCCCCGGCAACGGAGCCAGATCCGGCTCCAAATGCCCCATCCGCGCCTCGACCGAGAACAGCCGCTCCGGGCTGAAGAAGCGCAAAGGCCATTCCCGCCTCCCCTCCTCCTCGAGCAGCAGCCCGTTGACCTTCTCGACCAGCGGCAGCGCCTTGTCGGTCCGCTCCAGATAGAGCCGCACTCCCCGGACGAAGCACTGGGTGATCGTCTCGTGATAACCCTGGGTCTCGTCGTTGACCCCGCCGACGCTCTCGTTGAAGCGGCGGATCAGTGCGGCCAGGTCGCGCTCGGGCACGATGTCGGGCCGCTCGACGATCAGCCAGAGGCAGGCGGCGAGGTGCGCCTCGTGGGTCCATTCGGGCTTGTCGAGCGCGCAGTTGACCAGCCCCTCGCCGATATGGCGGACGGCCGCGTCGCTCTCGAAGAGCCTCGGTTCGTGTTCTTTGGTCATGTTCCTTCCCCCAAATAAAAGGGGAGCGCGCCGGCCGCCGCCGACGCGCTCCCCTGATGGTTTGCTTATATGCTGTGCGTCAGGCTGCCGTCGGTGCTGCTTCCTTCACGCCTTGATCGACATGATCGGCGAACTTGGCGAAATTGGCGATGAACAGGCCGACCAGCTTGCGCGCGGTCGAGTCGTATTCGGCCTTGTCCGCCCAGGTGTCGCGCGGGTTGAGGATCGCGGAATCGACTCCGGGAACCGCGACCGGAACCTCGAAGCCGAACCAGGGATCCTTGCGAAACTCGGCGTTGTTGAGGCTTCCGTCGAGCGCGGCGTTGAGCAAAGCCCGGGTCGCCTTGATCGGCATCCTCTTGCCGACTCCATATTTGCCGCCGGTCCAGCCGGTATTGACCAGCCAGCAGCTGACATTGCCCCGGGCGATCCGCTCCTTGAGCAGATTGCCGTAGACCGAGGGGTGGCGCGGCATGAACGGCGCTCCGAAGCAGGTCGAGAAGGTCGCCTCGGGCTCGGTCACGCCGATCTCGGTCCCGGCGACCTTGGCGGTGTAGCCGGAGAGGAAATGGTACATCGCCTGGTCGGGAGTCAGCCGGGCGATCGGCGGAAGCACTCCGAACGCGTCGGCGGTCAGCATGACGATATTCTTCGGCACCGGCCCCATATTCTCGGCCGAGCTGTTCGGGATGAAGTCGATCGGATAGGCGCCGCGCGTATTCTCGGCGAGCGTCGCGTCGTCGAAATCGAGCTCGCGGGTCTCGGGATCCATCACGACATTCTCGAGCACGGTCCCGAACCGCTTCGTCGTCGCGAAGATCTCCGGCTCGGCCTCGGGCGAGAGGCGGATCATCTTGGCGTAGCAGCCGCCCTCGAAATTGAACACGGCGGTGTCCGACCAGCCATGCTCATCGTCGCCGATCAGGGTCCGGCTGGCGTCGGCCGAAAGGGTGGTCTTGCCGGTGCCGGAGAGGCCGAAGAAGACCGCGGTGTCGCCGTTCGACCCCATATTGGCCGAGCAGTGCATCGGCATCACGCCGTCGACCGGAAGCAAATAATTGAGGATCCCGAACACCGACTTCTTCATCTCGCCGGCATAGGCCGTGCCGCCGATCAGGATCATCCGCTCCGACAAATTGACCGCGATGACGGTCTCGGAGCGGGTGCCGTGGCGCGCCGGATCGGCGCGGAAGCTCGGCAGGTCGATGATCGTGAATTCGGGCTCGAAGCCGGCGAGCGCGCTCTCCTCGGGGCGGACCAGCAGCGTCCGGATGAAGAGATTGTGCCAGGCCAGCTCGTTGATCACCCGCACCCGCACCCGATGCTCGGGCTGCGAGCCGCCGAACAGATCGGCGACGAACAAAGTCTCCTTCCCGCCGAGCGCGGCCAGGAAATCCGCCTTGAGCGCGGCGAAATGGGCCGGGCTCATCGAGGCATTATTGTCCCACCAGATCGTGTCTTCGGTCTCGGAGTCGCGGACGATATACTTGTCCTTGGCCGAGCGGCCGGTATGCTTGCCGGTCCGGACCACCAGCGGCCCGTCCTTGGCAAGCAACCCCTCCCCGCGCCGAACCGCCTCCTCGACGAGCTGCGGCGTCTGGAGATTCCAGTGAAGCTCGGCCGCCGTATCGATACCCTGATCCGCAAGGCCGTGTGCCGGCACGCGATTGGCCACGTAAGGTCTCCATATCTGTGTCTTAGAGGCAGCGTGCGCCGCTGCTTCGATGGTTGGCCGCCCCATATCGGAGAGGGTCGGCGGCGTCAAAGGGGGCGCGCTGCCAGTCTCAGACAGATTAGCCCAGTGATATTGGATCGACCCGGTTGCCGGTAAAAGGCGATCGTGTAATCCGGCACTAGTGATAACGAACCGACCAGAGCACCTCCTAGCCGATCCGGCCTACTCGATCCGAGCGCCTCTACCCTACCTCGTCGACTGGTCGTTCGTACCCGATTTGATCCGGCAATCGACGGCCGATTTAGGTGGCATACAGCCCGTGACACGCGCGATGATTAACGCCGCCGGCGGGACACTTTACGACCAGCCCAGTGAGGGCGAGATTGCCATGTTCGACGGTCAGGGCACCGAATTCCAAATGGTCTCGGTTGTCGCCAGTCTGGTTGCCGTCGAACAGCGAGATGATGTTCTTCTGACGAAGCCGTTCGCGTTGAGTCTTATGCCAGGACAGAAACGCGGCCAGCTGGAAACGTGTTCGATCGAGACCGCTAAACGGCTCGATATTGCAAGGATCTCGCGTGAATCCCAATCAGTCTACGTAGGTTTCGACCCGTTCTCGGGCTCGTATGGCCTGAAAGCACTGGGCGCCCCGGATCTTGTAGTTGGGTCAGGATTCCTTGACGAAATTGGATTGGTCGTTGATGCCTTCTTCCTCGCGACAACCTTTGAAGCAGATGACGTTCTCGCCCCCGACATCGGCTTACCGCCAGGAGAGGCCGCCGAGCGCTATGCACGCTATCGACGCGATCTGCTTTTTAAACCATTCAAGCGCGTCGAGCCCCGCCGCGTCTGGGGCGCGGAATCACCAATCGAGCTATTCATGGTACAAGAATTATCTCGGCGCGGCCTACATCCGCAACTGCAGATGCTGATCATGGAGGACGGGGCCACGTATCCCTCTTTCTATCATCTGTGGGGAGACCTCAATTTTCGGCATTCCCGAGGTCCCCTTACGAATGTCGACCTCTACTTTCCAGAACATCGCCTTGCCGTATTCTGCGATGGCAGGAACTTCCATCGAGGCAAGCGCCGAAAAAAAGACGAAAAAATAAGCGGACGGTTGCGGGAGCTGGGTATCTCGTCAGTGCGACTGCGCGGGAGCTTAATTGTTAATGATCTCGCGCGCGCCGCCGATCTGGTCCTTGAGGCCTTGTCGGCAGCAAAGTGAACTTTTCGAGGAACGCGGGTGGAGGGCGGCATGATCGGAGTTGACAACGAAACTCTGACACTTACGCCCCCGAGTCACTATAAACGCAGTATTCTTTTTTACGATCAGATGCTTTTGATGCAGGCACCTCGATCGATTTATGAATGGCGTGAAGGTCCGTATTCAAAAAAGCGGTATCATGCATATGCCGATGAAATGGAGTTTCTTCTGGAGACTCCGCACTTTCTTCCACCCGACAAACTTTCCGGAATTCCGGTGCAAGGAGAAACAGCCGCCTCTTTGAGGGCGGCCATCCGAGAAACTAATGCTCAGGCGCGTGCCGCACTCCCAGACGACGGTGGCCTGACAGTTCCCTTTGAGGAGTTTGCCAGACTTCATTCGTTGGGAGCAAGTTTAGAAACTCGTCTAGCGGCCGAATCATTAACAAGTATGGGACAGCCAGCTATCTCAGCGTACACAGTACCCAGAATAGCACGAGGCGCAACATCCTCATCACTTGTTGCGGGTGACGTTATACGTCTCGCAATTGATAAGGTAATGATTCCCGATGAATCGACTAGTTGGGAAGACATTTTAGCGCTCAAAGCAGACAAAGACCTTCAGGAGCGTGCTCGGAAGTTGCGCCTCTGGGCAGTTAAGATTGCTAAGTCGGAGAACTCTATCGCGTTGGCAGAAGAGCATGTTGCGGATCTCCTTGCGGACTATGAGCGCTTTCTCCGTGCGCACCGCTTGAAATATGGCTATACGACTCTCGAAGCCGTCATTACCCAGAGTGCAGAATTCCTTGAGGATTTGCTTAAGCTACGCGTCGCCAAGCTTGCCAGCCGCTTTTTTTCGGTTAATAAAACGAAGGCCGACATGACGCTTTCTGAACTGAAGGCGCCGGGGCGTGAATTGTCTTTAGTCACATCTATAAACGATCGGTTCGCATAAACTCGCAATTGTCGGGGGATTGCGCCGCCGAACGCTTGGCGACTCCCCGGCAAATGTCAGTGCTAAACGCGGCTCAAAACGGGTGCGGGTTTGGCTCGCCAATCTCATCTTGTCCCTGTCCGGCAAATATCCGCGACACCGCGTTTTGACCCCAGTGCAGGCGTCGACAAACACCCTTGACGCCAACTGTACCGGTGTACTAGTACTCTGGTCGAACAGGCGGTACGGCATTGAAACTCCTCATCGACATACGGGCGACCAAGCCGATCTACGTCCAGATCATGGATGAGGTCCGGCGGCTGATCGCGATCGGGGATTTGAAGCCCAACGACCTGCTGCCGTCGGTGCGCCAGCTGGCGGCGGAGCTTCGGCTCAACCACAACACCATCGCCCAGGCGTTTCGCGAGCTCGAGCGCGAGCAGATCGTCTACGCGCGGCGCGGCCAGGGGACGTTCGTCGCCGACCGGTCCGCGACCGAGGCCGAGCAGGACCGGCTGCTGGCCGAAGTGGTCGACCGGGCGCTCACCGACGCACACCGCCACGGGATCGCGCCGCAGAGGTTGGTCGAGGCGCTCGACAAGGCGGCGGCAAAAAGCATGAACGGAGCATCGGAATGAACAGCGTCGAGCCGCAGGCGACAGCGGTGCGGACCGAGGGGCTGGTGAAGCGCTTCGGCCGGGAATGCGCGCTCGACGGGGTCGACCTGTCCGTGCCCCAGGGGGCGGTCTACCTGCTCGCCGGGACCAACGGCGCCGGCAAGAGCACGCTCCTGCGCACCCTTCTCAACCTCGAGCGTCCGAACGGCGGCTCGGCGACGGTCCTCGGGCTGGACAGCTCGGCACAGGGTCCGCGGGTCCGCGCCTCCACCGGCTACGTGCCCGAGACCGGCGAAGGCACCTATCGCTGGATGCGGGCCGGCCGCTTCCTCGCTTTCCATGCCGGCTTCCATCCGGGCTGGGACGAGGATTATGCGCGGCAGCTGAGCGATCTGCTCGACGTGCGCATGGAGAGCCGCCTCGGCGCCCTCTCCAAGGGACAGGCGCGGCGGGTCCAGGTCGTCGCCGCGCTCGCCTACCGCCCTCCCCTCCTTCTCCTCGACGAGCTGACCGACGGCCTCGATCCGCTGGCGCGCGAGGAGGTGCTCGGCCTTCTCGCCGCCCACCTCGCCGATACCGGCGCGACCGCCATCCTCTCGACCCATTTGGTGTCCGAGGTGGAGACCCTCATCGACCATGTCGGCGTGCTCCGCTCCGGGCGCCTCGTCGTCCAGGCCCCGGCCGAGCGTCTGCTGGCGCGGCTGCAGCGCTACGAGCTCGATGCGCCGGAGGGCTGGACGCCCCCGGACGCGCTCCGGACGAAGCTGCTCCGCCGCGAAAGCGGCCTCGGCAAGGCGGAGCGGCTCATCGCCGCCGGCGAGGAGCCGGAGCTCGTCGCCGCGATCGCCGCCGCTGGAGCCGGGGTGCGCCAGGTCACCCGCCTCGGCCTCGCCGAAGCCATTCCCATCCTCCTCCAGTCGGAGAAATCCCATGCCTTCGCCTGACCGGCCCCGCCCGTTCGGCGCCACCTTCGCCAGCGAGATGGTCAATGTCGGCCTCGCCTTGCGCCGCGAGCTCGGGCTGGCGGTGGGCGGCCTCGCCGTCACCTGCCTGCTCGCGACGGTGACATCGCTTCGCTTCCACGACCAGCTGACGCTGTTCCCCGAGCTCCTTCTCCCCGGCCTGGTCGTCGCCCTTTTGCTCCCCTGGCTGGTCTGGAAGGGCGATCCGCCGTTCGGCCGGGCCTATCTCTGGACTCTGCCGGTCCGCCGCCAGCAGGCCGCCATCGCCAAGATCGCGGCGGGCGCGGTCTGGCTGATGCTGGCCATGCTCCTCGCCTTCCTGATGCTTGCAGCGACGTCGCTCGCCACGGGCGGCAGCATCGGCGTGACGGAAGTCCGCCTCGTCGCCCCTTTCAACTCGAGCATCGCGAGCGCGACCCCGACCCTCTGGTCGACTCCGCTCTGGATGTGGGCAGTGCCGTTCGGCGCCATCCTCACCGCCTATGTCGCGAGCAGCGCCCTGTTCCTCGGCCTGCGTCACCCGGTCCGAGTCGTCGCCGCGCTTGCGGTGATCGTCGCCCTGGTCATGGTGCTCGCGGTCAATCTCGGCGCCGACAACGCGCTCTATCACGCGCTGGGCCGGTTCGGCGAAACCCTGATCGGCGGCCGCTGGGGCCTCGATTTCGCGATGAGCGGCGGGGTCGCCAGCCTGTCCGAGGACGTCGACGTGCCGGGCCCCGGATCGAAGGACCTCTGGGTTGCCCTGCCCACGGCCGGCCGCTGGGGAGCCGCCCTGATCGTCTGGCTCGCCGGGGCGCTGCTCGCTCTGGCGCTTGCCCTGCGCCGCCACTGGGAGCGCTGACTCGCCGCCCGGCGACCATTGCTCATCAATATCTCACAAAGCGCTCATGACGCCCGGCCGCGACGCCGGGCAGACAGAACCCGCTTTACCTCCAACACCCATCTCGAAAGCAGTCCAATGCATAGCAATCGCGTACCCGTCCGAAGCTCGATCCTCGCCCTCGCCGCCATGCTCGCCGCGCCTGCCGTCGCCCAAACCGAGCCCCAGCCGCAGGGCCGGCCGGCAACGGCCGCCTCGCCCTCCCCGCCCGCCCAGCAGCGCCGGCAGCCGCCGCGGCCCGCCCCCGGCCAGAGCGCTCAACCCGGCAATGACGTCGTCGTCACCGGCACCCGCTCGGACGTCGTCGCCACGCCCGACCGGGTCAGCTTCCGCGTCGCCGACGATCTCCAGGTCCAGACCGGCACCCTCGCCGACGCCCTCCGCGCCGTCCCCGGAGTCGAGGTCGACCTCCAGGGGCAGGTCAGCCTTCGCGGCGATCCGGGGGTCACCATCCTGGTCGACGGCCGCCCCTCCGCCATGTTCAACGGCGATTCGCGCGCCAACGCGATCCTGTCGATGCCTGCCGGCCGGATCGAGCGGGTCGAGGTGATCACCAATCCCTCCGCCGCGCTCAGCCCCGAAGGCTCGGCCGGGGTCATCAACCTGGTGACCAGGCGGACGAACAAGGACACCAGGTCGGCCACGGTCCGGGCCACTGTCGGCCTTCACGACCGCTACGCCCTCAATCTCGGCGGCGCTGTTCAGAAGGGGCCGCTCACCGCGACCGCCGACCTCGGCTATCGCCGCTTCACCACCGAGGGCACCGCGGTCCAGGAGCGCTCCCGCCTCGACCCCGCCACCGGCAATTTCATCGACACCCGCCAGGACTCGGCGGCGGAGCAGTCGCTCACCGCGCGCACCGCCCGCATCGGGGTCGATTACGATCTCGACAAGAAGAACCGGCTGAGCACCGAGCTCAGCTATCGCTCGGCCTCCGGCGAATTCGACCGGACCGACCAGTTCGTCAGTCCGGTCGCGGGCGCCTCCTACGGCCGGACCTCCGAGGTCGACCAGGCCCAGCGCGGGCTCGACGCGCGCGCGTCCTGGCGCCGGACGCTTCCGGGCCGGGAGCATGAGCTGCTCGCCGAGGTCGAGGTCGAGGCCGGCCGCCTCCGCCGCGAGATCGAGGGAGTCACCAGCTTCGTCTCCGGCGGCCAGGTCTTCGAGCGGATCCGCAATGCCGGCGAGCGCAAGGATTATACCGCCAAGCTCGATTACAAGCGCGGAATCGGCAAGGAGGGCTCGCTCAACCTCGGCTACCAGTCCAATTTCACCGACAACCACTTCGATTATTCGGGCCTCCGCGGCCCGTCTTTCAATTCGCTCGCCCCCGTGCCGGGCCTGACCAACAGCTTCGACTACGATATCGCGGTCCATGCTTTGTTCGGCACGTACAAGTTCGATATCGGCGAGCTCGACGTCCAGGCCGGCCTGCGCCTCGAGCAGGTCGAGACCAGGATCGTCCAGATCACCGACGGCACCAGCTTCGACAACGACTATTTCCGCGCCTACCCGACGCTTCACCTCGGCTACGCGCTGTCGAAGACCGACCAGCTCCGCGGCAGCTACAGCCGCCGGATCCAGCGCCCCTCGGCACAGGACCTCAACCCCTACACTTTCTATGTCGACCCGCAGAACGTCCGCCGCGGCAACCCGCTGCTTCGGCCCGAGATCACCGACTCGCTCGAACTGGCCTGGCAGCGCCGCAAGGGACCCGCTTTCTACTCGGTGACGGCCTTCTACCGCCGCGCCCGGGGCGGAGTGACCGACATCGTCAGCGATCTCGGCGGCGGCGTGTTCCTCACCACCCGCGCCAATCTCGCTACCGCCGAGCGCGCCGGGGTCGAGCTGATCGCCAACGGCCGCTTCTCCAAGACCCTGAGCTACAACGCCTCCGGGACGCTGATGTGGAACGCGATCGATTCGAAGGTTTTCGGAATCTCCGCCCGGCGCTCGGGCACCAGCGCCAGCGTCCGCGCCAATCTCAGCTGGCAGCCGACCAAAAAGGACTTCTTCCAGTTGAACGCGGTCTATAACGGCAAGCAGCTGCTCCCGCAGGGCTTCCGCCGCTCCAACGGAGTCCTCAACCTCGGCTACAGGCGCAAGATCGACGACCGGCTCAGCCTTCTGATCACCGGCCAGAACGTGCTCGACAGCGCCCGCCAGGTCATCTTGTTCGAGAGCCCGACCCTGCGCGACCGGGTCGCCCAGAGCGGCCCCGGGCGGATCGTGCTGGTCGGAATCAACTGGACGATCGGCGGCCAGACCAACCGCCGCCGCCAGGAGCCCGGCTTCGACTTCCAGCAGGGCGGCGGCGACGTGCCGCAATGAGGCCAGGCGTCAACGGACCACTTATCCCAGGTCGGTGCAGCGAGGTGTGCCGCCGCCTTGATTCCCCTCCCTGAATACAGGGAGGGGTTAGGGGTGGGTGGGTCTCCGCCGGCAGCGACTCTTTGAGAAGTAACCCACCCCCGGCCCCTCCCTGTACTCAGGGAGGGGAGAATGTGGGTGTATCGCGGACGTGTTTCCTGATCTCCCAGGACGAGAACCAGTCGAGCTGCTGGCCGCGGTCAGGTATCCAAGCCCCGGCAGGCGTTCTCAAACCCGTTCGAACTGCGCTTCCACCCGCGCGTGGGCCTTGAGCTCGACCTTGAGCTTCGGCTCCTTGACCACGCGCGGCTGGCCGCCCTGTCGGATGTCCCACTGGCGGAACTTCGTGCCGTCCTTCGGCCCGGGATCCACGCTGAGCTCGACCGTCGCGCCTGGGCGTTCGAACACCCGGTAAATCTCGACATAGGGGCTGCCGTCCATCACGATCGGCGAGGAGCCGTCGGACGCTCGCGCTTCGAGCACGGTCTGCTGTTTGGGCGCGACCAGCGAGCTCACCGTCATGCTGAAGGCGATCCGCTTGATCTTCGGCGCGCTCACCGCGCCGATGCGGCTGAAATTCGCGCGCAAGGTCAGATTGCTCCAGGCCGAGGGCATGGCGAGCTTCTGGCGGATCGAAGCGCCGTCCTTGCCGAGAATCAGATCCATCAGATCCTGCCAGAAAGCGCTCTGCGTGGGCTGCTGATATTCCTTCGATTCGAAATGGTAGCGGAAGGTCTTCACCACCGGCGCGGCGAGGCGAAGGCCGAACAGCCGGCCGCCGTCGCGCACCACGCCCAGTTCGCTGATCTCGACGATGATCTCGGCGTCACCCTCGCCGGGGATTTGAGCGCCGTCCTCGAACTCGATCTTTCGCAGCTTGAGGTCGGCGAGCATCTGATGCTGCCAATCGGGCTCGATCACCCCCAGCTGGGCCGAATCGATCTCGCTGCTGATGCCCTGGTTGAGCGCATCGAGGACCGGGCCCGCCTTGATATCGAAATCGATCACGCGATCTTTCATGTCGAGCGCGGTGAGATCGCTGATCAGCGCCTGACGGATCACGACCAGATTATCCATGAACGTCGTGCGCAGCGATCCGACGCGCTCTTTCAGATCGGCATCGGTCCATTTGTGCATCGGCTTGTCGCTGATCAGGGTGTTGATCTTGTCGGCCAGCACGTCGAGCGACCAGTTGATGTTGACCGGCTTGAACAGAGCGGATTCGAACGCCCGGACGACATTGTAGAGCGACTGAGTCAGGGACATCCGCGCGCGATTGCGGATTCCTTCGATGATTCGGAAGGTGTCGCCGCTCATTGCCCGAGCGCGCGCCGAAGCTTCCTCGCCATTGAGCGCGGCGAGCGCGTCGTAATTGGACGCGAGATCCGAATAGCCCTGCCCGACTTCCTGATTGATCTCGACCAGGGCGGCATGAATCGCGGCGCGCTGCTCGATCAGATCCTTGATCTGCCTGACCAGCGCGTTCCATTTCTCGTCCTTGAGCGCCATCTTGGCGAGCCGGACTTCGATCTCGGCCTGCGACACCTGCGCGGCTTTATAGGCCTTGCCGACCAGCGCGCCGGCCTCGGCGACGCCCTTGCCCGCGGTCGCCCAGGCCGAGGGCCTGGTCTTGGCGAGCTTCTTGATCTCCTCGACGCTCAGCTTCTTCCCCGCCGCGGTCTTCAGCTCCGTGGCCTCGGTCTTGGCTTTCTTGACCAGCTCCTCGGTTTCCTTGCTGCTTTCCTTATAGGCTTTGGCGGTGTCGGCGAGCCGGGTCTTGACCTTCGCGAAGACGTCCTTCGGCTCCTCATCGATCAAATCGAACGCGTCCGCGCCGGCTCCGGCGATTCCTCCGAGCACCGGCTGGCCATAGGGGAAGACCTGAAGCAGAGCGGCACCAAGATTTACCGCAAGCTTGGCCTGGCCGATTCGGGCGATGTCGCCCGATGCCTGGTTGTAGAGCCGCGTCTTCTCGGTATCGAGCTTGCCAAGGACGTCGTCATGCGCCTTCTCCAGCTCATCCACATCGCCGCGCAGCTTCTGGGCGCGCGTCTCGGCCGCCTCGATCCGGGCCGCGATCGCGGCGCTTTCCTTGATGATCAGTTGCGAGGCGGCGCGCGAGGCCTCCGCGAGTTCCTTCTGCTCGTTCTGTTTCGCGGCGACCCAGGCCGTGAACATCAGCACTTCCAGCGCCAGGTCGACGTCCATCCGGTAAAGCTGGAAGCTGCTCGACAGCGACAGCATCGGCGAATAACCGGCCGGCTTCCCGAAATAGTCGAGATGGTTGGCGAGCCGCTGCTGCAATGTCGCGAACTCGGACTGCAGCCCACGCCAATAGGGCTCGTCCCGCTGCTGCCAGATTCCGCGCTTGAGCGGAATCGCGCCCAGGAACACCGGCGCATAGAGATCGACCAGCCGCTGCGCCTCGGCCTCGTCGCCGCGCAAATAGCAGGCGCGCACATAATCCTGAAGCAGCGGCACCAGCGAGGCGTGTAGCCACACATTGGCCTCGGTCTCGCTCAGGTCGATCGAGACCGGATCGGCGTCATTCCCAGGCTGGCCGCTGAGGGTCGCGCCCTTGCGGGTATAGTAATCGGTGTGCTTGACCTTGGCTTCATCCGAATTGTCGTAGGGGTCCGGGAACAGGTGGGCCTTGAAGCGATATTCGCACTCGTAGAATACCGACTGCTGCGGCCAACCGGCCGCGCCGCCCTTGGCGGTCGGCGCCTGCGCGCCCGCTTTGCCCGGTTTGGCCTGCCATAGGGCGATCAGCGTCGCGAGGTTGGTGGCAAGAACGCCCGGCGCTCCGCCGCTCCCCGCGTCGCCCGGCTTGATCGCGTCGGTCCCGTCGGTCGGCGGCTCGGTGGTGCCCTGGACCGTATTGCTTCGCTCGATCTCCAGAGTGCGCCAGATTCGGCGGATTCCGAGGACGGTCTTGCCCTTGTGATCGTTGAGCTTGACCTTGACGAACGTCGTCCGGAAGGAATCCTTCCACGATTTCTCGTCGGTATAGTCGTCGCCGATCCAGGTCAGCGCTCCGGACGCGCTCCTGCCGTCCTTGCCGTCAAGGCCCCGTCCCGCGTCCTGGCCGTTGCCGCCGTCGGTGATGATGCGCTTCGCCCGGCTGCCGGCCGGTGCTTCGACGTCGCGGGCGTAGATGGTCACCTTACCGCCCGAACGGCCGTTGGCGCCATTGGCGCCGGGGGTCTTGTCGTACGCGTCCCTGGCGCGGACCAGCTCCCACGGCGCCGGGCTGGTGTCGATGCAGCCCGGGCCCTCGAACAGGATCTGCCGCGCAAAGACGATCACGTCGCATTCGGGCATCCACCAGCGACAGCGGACGGTCAAAGTATCGCAAATGATCGTGAGCTTAGTGACCTTCTGGACGGGCAGAAGGCCGGTCGCGCTTGATCTCTTGGTCTCGGCGGGAAGTGCAGTGACGCCGTACAGGATCTGATCCTGGTCGCGATCGTCGACGATCACATGAAGTCCGATCGCGGTGCGGTCCCGCTCGTTCTGGCTGTTGCTGGTCACCTTCACGTCGTTGAGAAGCAGCGGATTATCGCCAGCCGGCATCGAGTGATAGAAAGTCAGCCGATCGCGGATCGTCGCCGGCACGCGTGATGCCATGTTTCCCCTCCCACGGTTGAAACGCCGGTACCCCGCCGAAGACTATGCGACGTACGCGTCGAATCGCAAAGATTGGAAATGAATCATGCGCGAGGCCCGGGCATCGATTTTGTCGTGGGAATCGGAAGTGCGCGTTTGCATTGGCGGAGGCGCGCCCGGGACGATGAGTGGCCGGCACTCCCGATGCTTGCCTTCCAAAATAGAAGAGCGGAGCATCGCGATGAGGGAAGTCGAAACGCTGTTGCCGAGAGGAAATGATATCGAATGATATCGAATGATAACTTTTCAAAAAATTTTCGCCGGAGCGTCCGGACGGCGCGAACGGAGACGAGCGCACCGGCAATGAGGACGGGACCCGAAACCTCCGCCGCAGAGGGGCCGATGTCGGGAAATGTTGAGATTCAAAATATTTTCGGGAAGGCAGGCAGGGCGCGATTCAGCTGGGCGCGAAGGCTTTTCCTTGCTGAGCGCGGCGCACTCCCCACCAACTATGGTTGGCGCCAAATCGAGAGCGGTTCGTAGCGCGTGATCGACTCCTGATGGTCCTTGCGAGGACCCCGGACTTGATCGGGGGGCACGTGGGCGATCCGGCGGCCTTGAACCCGCACTGGGTTGCTTCCCCCGGCTTTCGCCGGGGTCGCAATGAGGGTGCGACACAAACCGGCCCGATCAGGCTCCGACTCGTCCGGCCGGTCCTGCCCCGCACATCCCGGCTTTGACCCGCTCCCTTCCGCGCCCTAATTGGGACCCGCGGGGTGAAGCGGCGGAAAGAGACTGAATGTCGGCAACAATCGCTTTGGTCGACGACGACCGCAACATCCTCACCTCGGTGTCGATCGCCCTTCAGGCGGAGGGGTTCGTCACCCGGGTTTATTCGGACGGCGAGACGGCGCTGAAGGCCCTGGTCGACAATCCGCCCGACCTCGCCGTGCTCGACGTCAAGATGCCGCGGATGGACGGGATGGAGCTCTTGCGCCGGCTCCGCGAGAAAAGCGCCCTCCCGGTCATCTTCCTCACCTCCAAGGACGAGGAGCTGGACGAGGCGCTCGGGCTGGCGATGGGCGCCGACGATTATATCGCCAAGCCCTTCTCGCAGCGGCTGCTGATCGCCCGAATCCGCGCAATCCTCCGCCGCACCGAGGCCCGCGCCGCGCCGCCCTCGGCCGATGAGGACAAGGAGGAAGCGCCGCTGCTGGTGCGCGGCCGGCTCAGCATGGATCCGGCCCGCCACCGGGTCAGCTGGGACGGCAAGGACGTCACCCTCACCGTCACCGAATTCATGATCCTCGAGGCGCTCGCCCAGCGCCCGGGCGTGGTCAAGTCGCGCAACCAGCTGATGGACGTCGCCTATCAGGACGACATCTATGTCGACGACCGGACCATCGACAGCCACATCAAGAGATTGCGGCGCAAGTTCCGAGCCCTCGATCCCGACTTCAAGGGGATCGAGACTTTGTACGGCGTAGGCTATCGCTTTGGAGAGGAATGACGAAGCCGATCTCGCGCTTCGCTGGTCGGGGCGCTGGATGCTCCTCCACCGCATCCTCGCGGTCAACATCTTCGCTCTGGCAATGCTGGCCGGGAGCATCTTCTATCTGGACGGCTTCCGAAGCCGGCTGACCGCGAGCGCGATCGCCAATGCCGAGACCGAGATCAGAATCGTCGCCGATTCGCTGGCTCTGGCCGAGGAAGGCGAGAAGGGGGCGCTTCTCCGCCGGCTCGGCCAGCATTCGGGGACGCGGCTTCGCGTCTATGGCCCGAACGGCGCGCGGAGCATGGACAGCTGGGAGGGCGCCCCGCCGACCTACGAGCTTCGGGATCCCAGCAAGCAGCCCTGGCGCAAGGACGTGGCGAGCGCGCTCGACAATGTGCTCGACGCGATCGTCGGAGCGCCCGCGCCTCCTGCCCTCGTCGTCCCGGCGGCCGACAAGCTCTCCGCCTGGCCGGAGGCGGCCGGGGCGGCGCGCGGGCATCGGGTGCGGACGATGTTGCGGCGGGCGCCCGACGGCACCGCCTACATCTCGGCCGCGGCGCCGATCGCCGGGACCGGCGACACCGTCCTTCTCACCCGCAACGCCCGCGAGGTGCGGCGCGTCGTCCGCGACGAGAGGAAGACGCTCGGGATCATCCTGCTGGCGACGATCACCCTCTCGGTCCTGCTCTCGGTCTTCCTCGCCCGGACCATCGCTCTGCCGCTTCGCCGGCTCGCCGCGGCCGCCCACCGGGTCAGGCTCGGCCGCGACCGCGAGGTCTCGGTCCCGCTTCTCCCGGCCCGGCACGACGAGATCGGCCTGCTGGCGCGGGCGCTCCACGACATGACCCAGTCGCTTCGCTCGCGGATCGACGCCACCGAGCAGTTCGCCGCCGACGTCACCCACGAGCTCAAGAACCCGCTCGCCTCGCTGCGATCGGCGATGGACAGCCTCGAGCGGGTCGAGGATCCCGAGCTCCGCAGGCGGCTGGTCGAGGTGGTCCAGAGCGACGTGGTCAGGCTCGACCGGCTGGTCGTCGACATCGCCGCGATCTCCCGGCTCGACGCCGAGCTGTCGCGGGCGCGCTTCGTTCCGGTCGATCTCGGCAGCCTGATCGAGTCGCTGGTGCCCTCCTGGGACGTTCGCGCCGCCGACCGCGGAGTGCGGGTCGCCTTCGCAAGGCCGAGGGCGGGGAGCACCAACATTCTCGGCGACGAGGCGCCGCTCGAGCGGGCGGTCGACAATCTGGTCGACAATGCCATGTCCTTCTCGCCGCCGGGCGGGCTGGTCGAGGTGCGCGCCGCCCGGATAGAAGGCGACGTGCTGATCAGCGTCGAGGATGAGGGGCCCGGAGTGCCGGCCGAGGCCCGCGAGGCGATCTTCCAGCGATTCCACAGCGTCCGCCCGGAAAAAGAGGAATTTGGGCGCCATTCCGGACTCGGCCTGGCGATCGCCCGGGCGACGGTCGAGGGCCATGGCGGCACATTGATCGTCGAGGACCGACGCGACGGACGAAGCGGCGCCCGGTTCGTCATCCGCTTTCCGCCGCCGCCGCAATGACCCTGGCCAGCGAGACAATCCATGCTTCCTGCGTCGCGATCGGCGGCCGGGCCGTCTTGATTGCGGGCGCATCGGGAAGCGGCAAATCGGACCTGGCGCTGCGCCTGATCGACCGCGGCGCGGCTTTGGTCAGCGACGATTATACGCTCGTCGTGGCGATCGCCGGCCGGCTGGTGGCGAGTCCGCCGCCGACCATCGCCGGACGCATCGAGATGCGCGGGGTCGGCCTGATCGAGATGCGCTTCGAGGAAGGGGTGCCGGTGTGCCTGCTGGTCGATCTCGACCGCGCGCCAGAGCGGCTGCCCGAGGGCGCCGAGACCGAGGTCGCCGGGCTCGAACTGCCGGTGATCGGCCTCGCCGGCCATGAGAATAGTGCGCCGATCAAGGTCGAAGCCGCGCTCGACCTGTTCGGGCTTCCGCGTGCCTAGACTCGGTCCCGATCATCCATTTGCTCCGTTCGGGCTGAGCCTGTCGAAGCCCATCCCTTTTCCCTTGCGGAGTAAGAGAAGGATGGGGCTTCGACAGGCTCAGCCCGAACGGGTGTTTCAGTTGCGATCGGACAGACCTTAGATGGCCACCAAGACGCCGAAGCGGATCCTTCTGGTCACCGGCCTGTCCGGCGCCGGCAAGTCGACCGCGCTCAGGACCCTCGAGGATATCGGCTGGGAGGTCGTCGACAATCTGCCTCTCTCCCTGCTCGAGGAATTGCTCTCGACCCCGCTCGGCAAGGGCAGCGTCCGCCGGCGGCGGCCGCTGGCGATCGGAGTCGACAGCCGGACGCGCGATTTCGACGCGAAACGGATCGTCGCCCAGATCAAGGAACTCGCCGGCGATCACGACTTCCCGATCGAGACGCTCTATTTCGACTGCGCCGGGTCGGAGCTGCTCCGCCGTTACTCCGAGACCCGCCGCCGCCATCCGCTCGCCCCGGACCGGCCGGCGACCGACGGGATCGCCGCCGAGCGCGAGCTGATGGAGCCATTGAGGCGCTGGGCCGACCATGTCATCGACACCACCGACACCGTCCCCAACGCGCTGCAGCAGCAGATCAGGCAGCGCTTCGGAAGCGGGGACGAGGCGCCGACTCTGGCGATCATCTCGTTCGGATTCGCCCGCGGGCTGCCGCGCAACGCCGACATGGTGTTCGACATGCGCTTCCTGAGGAATCCCTATTGGGAGGAGGGGTTGCGCGAGCTGACCGGGCTCGACGACAAGGTTGCCGCTTATGTCGCCGAGGACGAATCCTATGCCGAGGCGATCGGGCGGATCGAGGATCTGCTGCTGCTCCTCCTCCCCCGCTATCGCGACGAAGGAAAATCCTATGTCTCGGTCGCGTTCGGCTGTACCGGCGGCCGGCACCGCTCCGTCCACGTCGCGGAGCGTGTCGCGGCACGGTTGCGCGACTCGGGATTTTCGCCCACGGTCGAGCATCGGGACCTCGCCTCGCGCCCCCGCGACGGGATCGAGGGAGGCCGTGGGGTTTCGAGTTCTGACAAGGTGAATCGATGATCGGTCTGGTGCTGGTTACCCATGGTCGGCTTGCGGCCGAATTCATCACGGCCATGGAGCATGTGGTCGGGCCCCAGCAGCGGATCGCCTCGATCTGTATCGGCCCCGACGACGATATGGAGCGCCGCCGCAAGGATATCGCCAAGGCGATCGACAAGGTCGACGAGGGCGACGGGGTGATCATCCTCACCGACCTGTTCGGCGGGACACCGTCCAACCTGGCGATCTCGCTGATGAAATCGGAGAAGATCGAGGTGATCGCCGGGGTAAACCTGCCGATGCTGATCCGGCTCGAGGGCGCCCGCAAGACGATGGACGTCAAGGCCGCGGTCGCGGCGGCACGCGAGGCCGGCCGCAAATATATCTCCGTCGCGTCCGAGATACTCGGCGAGACGGTCTAGGATCCCGCCGCCGTGGTGAGCCGCACCGTCACCATGTGCAACAAGCGCGGTCTCCACGCTCGCGCAAGCGCGAAGTTCGTCACCCTCGCTTCCAGCCTGCCCGCCGCGATCCTCGTCGAGAAGGACGGAAGCAAGGTCTGCGGGACCTCGATCATGGGCCTGATGATGCTCGGCGCGGCGATGGGCGACACAGTCACGATCAGCGCCGAAGGCGAAGGCGCCGAAGAGGCGGTCGCGGCGCTGGCCGAGCTGGTCGAGGGCCGGTTCGGCGAGGATTGATTCCAATTCTCCCCTCCCTTCCAGGGAGGGGATGGGGGTGGGTGGCGCAATCGCGGGCTCGATGCCCGCGAGTGCGCAAGTCTCACTCCCTTGAGCAATTCAACACCCACAGCTAAGCTCTTCCCGGCACGGGAGAATCCATGCTCGACACGGTCTTCGACGTCCTGCTCTGGTTCCTGCCGCGCAAGGTCCATTGGGTGATCGTCGCCCTGATCCTGCTCCTTGGCCTGCTCGTCGTCGGCGTCTCCGTCCTTTACTGACGGCCGATGGGAATTCCCGCTTACCCCCAACTCCGTCACCCCAGCGAAGGTTGGGGTCCATATGGCGTGGGGGCGAGCCTCCACGGGCATGACGAAGAGCAAAGGAGCCGCCGTATCAGTGCCCGGCCCCAGAGGGACTGATGGGGCTGATTGTGGAGCTGATCGTCAACGCGATCCTCGACCTCCTCTTGCTTTCGCTCCCGCGCCGGGGGCAGATCGGCTGCCTGGTCGTCATGGGTCTGCTTTTGATCGCGCTGTTGGTCCTGGTCCTCCGCAATGGATAGGCTTCCGCCGAGCCGAGCCGGCGGGTGCGCGCTGGCCCTCGGCATCGGGGCGCTCACGATCGTCCTCGCCAACGGGATCATCTCGCTCGCCGGCGGCATGGCCCTCAACCTGGCCGAGGAATGGCCGAACTTCCTCGCCCAGCTGCTGTTCGTCGCGCTGCCTTTCGGCCTGCTCGCGCTGGCCGGGATCAAAGACGGCCGCGTCTGGCTTGCAGGCCTGATCCTGACGGCGGCCTTCTGGGGCTATTATCTGTCCGTCGGCCTTCGTCATCAGCTCGGCGGCGAGAGGGCCGGCGTGGACTTCCGGATGATCTTCGTGATGCTCGCCTCGCCCCTGATCATCACCATGGCCTGCTTCCTCCTCGCCCTGGCGCTCAGGAAGCGATCCTGATCCATCGCCCCTCGTCAGCCTGGAGACATTGAGCAATCTCGCTCCCCGGCGTAGGCGGGGGTCCAGTCCCACCGCCCGCTGGGCCCCGGCCTTCGCCGGGGAACTGGAAAGGCCCTGATGCCGCGCCAGATCACCGCTTTCTCCAACCCGCTGGTCAAGCAGGTGCGCAGGCTTCGCGACAAGAAGAACCGGCGGCGCGAGGGCCTGTTCATCGCCGAGGGGCTGCGGATCCTGACCGAAGCGCGCGACGCGGGATTCCTGCCCGTCACCCTCTTCTACGGCGAGGGCGAGCGGCACGCCTTGCTCGACAGCCTGATCGGCGAGACCGAAGCAGCCGGCGGCGACGTGGTCGAAACCGTTCCCGACATCCTCCACAAGCTCTCGGGCAAGGACAATCCGCAGACCGTCCTCGGCGTCTATCCGGCGTTCGACACCGCGCTCGAGCGGATCGACCGCTCCGCCGCGCCTTTGTGGATCGTCGCCCAGGCGCTTCGCGATCCGGGCAATCTCGGCACCATTCTCCGCACCGGCGACGCGGTGGGCGCCGGCGGGCTGATCCTCGTCGACGATTGCGCCGATCCTTTCTCGGTCGAGGCTGTCCGGGCGTCGATGGGCGCTCTGTTCACCCAGCGGATCGTGGCGGCGCCCTGGAATGAATTCCTTGCCTGGCTTCGCGCCGGCGAAGGCCAGCTGGTCGGGACCAGCCTCAAGGCCAGCCTCGATTATCAGGAGCCGCGCTACCGGCGCCCCCTCTTCATCCTGACTGGCAACGAGCAGGCGGGCCTGCCGGAAGCCTATGAGGCGGAATGCGACCTGCTGGTGAGGATGCCGATGCTCGGCAAGGCCGACAGCCTCAACGCCGCCGTCGCGACCGCGGTCATGGCGTATGAAGTGATCAACCAATGGAGGCGAGGATGAGGACGTTCGTGCTCCCGGCCGCCCTGCTGGCCGCGGCCTGCTCGCCGCCGGCGTCCGACAATGTGGCCAACACCATGAGCCCCGCCGAATACCGCGCCAATCCGCCGCCGGACGATCCCGAGCCGCCCAGGCCCCTGCCCCTCCCCGAGGCCGCGCCGCTTCCGCCGGCGCCCGCCGGCAAGACCGTCGAACCGCCCTACAGCGCGCGCGGCCAGGAGCCGGGCTGGGCGCTGAGCATCATCGACGGCCGGATCGACTATCAGGGCAATTACGGCGACGTGCACATCCAGGTTGACGCTCCGGCGCCGAAGCCGATCGCCAAAGGCCGCCGCTACGTAACGCCTCGCCTCACCGTCGAGATCGTCCACGCCCGCTGCAACGACGCGATGAGCGGCCAAGGCTATGAGGACAAGGTCAAGGTCGTCGCCGGCGGCGCGGCCTACGAAGGCTGCGGCGGCGAGCGGCGGACTGACTGGGATATGTAAGCTAGAAGGGACTTGGACTGGCCCTCCAATAGCCCCCTCTCCCTCAGGGAGAGGGAGGGGTGAGGGTGTTCGGAGCACGTGATTATCCGAAGAGAGCGTACCTCCTCACCGCGTTACTCCGCCGCCTCGACCGCCTCGTCCGGCGCCAGCTTGGTGAGGGTGCGCGGCACCAGATCGACCACCGGCAGCGGCTCGATCTCCTTGGCGCCGCCCGACACTTCGAGCGCCTCGAACCTCTTGGCCTGGGTCATCACCTGGCTTTCGAGGCTCCCGACGAAGGCATTGTAGGCGCCGGTGGCGAGCTCGAGGTTGCGGCCGAGCTTGACGACATGGCCGCCCATCGTCGCCAGCCGGGCATGGAGCTCCTTGCCGAGCCGGGCGATCTCGGCGGCTTCCTCGGCGAGTTTCTCCTGCCGCCAGACGCTGGCGACGGTTCGGGCGATGGCGACGAGGTTGGTCGGGGTGGCGAGAAGCACGCGGCGCTCGAACGCCCATTCCCACAGCCGGTCGTCCTGCTCGAGCGCGGCGGTCAGGAAATGCTCGCCCGGAATGTACATCACCACATAGTCGGCCGAGTCGCCGAACTGCTGCCAGTAATTCTTGCTCCCCAGCTGCATCGCATGGTTGCGGATCGACTGGGCGTGGGCCTTGAGGTGAGCCAGACGCACGCCCTCGTCGACCTCATCGTTTGCGTCCAGAAATGCGTTGAGCGAGCATTTCGCGTCTATGATCAGCTTTCGGCCCCCGGGCAGCCGGACGATCACGTCGGGACGAAGCCTCCCGTCCCCGGTGTCTACCGATACTTCCGACTGAAAGTCGGCGAAGGGCGACAGGCCGGCCTGCTCCAGCACGTTCCTCAGGCTCTGCTCGCCCCACCGCCCGCGCGCCTTGGGGCTCGATCGCAACGCATTGACCAGCCGCGCCGTCTCGTCGCGGACCTGGCTCTGGCCCGAACGGACCAGCTCGACCTGCTCGCGGAGACCGGCATAGGAATCGATTCGATCCTTCTCGACCTTGCCGAGGCTCTCCTCGTAGCGCTTGAGCGTCGCCTCGACCGGCTGGAGAAGGGCCTTCAATTTCTCCTCGCTCTTCTCGCCGGCCTGGTTGAATCGGGCGTCGGCGCGCTCGAGAAAAGCCTTCTGGGCCTCGCCGAGCAGCTTGTTTCCTACCTCGCTGAATTGGCGGGAAAGCTCTTCGCGGGCCCCTTGCAGCTCCTTCAGCCGCGCCTCGAACGCTTTCTCCTTCTCGGCCTGCGCGGAAACCAGGCGGGCGCATTCGGTGCGGGCTTCCTCGCCGTCGCGCCGCGACGCATCCAATTGCTCCTGAAGCGCCGCGGCACGGCCCGCGCGCTCCTCGGCGGCGGCGAGCGCGCCGGCGCCCTGGCGGCTTCCGATCAGCCAGCCAAGTCCGAGTCCCGCCGCCAGAAGCACCAGAGCGAGAGCCAGAGCGGAGACGTCCATCTTCTTCCTTCACCGGAACGAAGCGCGAACCTAGAGCAGAGCGAGCCTCGGCTCAAGCGCCCCCTTTTCGTGAACCCGGCCGTGAGAGCCGCTGGCGCCGAACCGCCTCAGGCCGCGAGCTTGCCCCGCTCCTTCCGGGCCTTGGCGAGCTTCTTGAGGATCATGTCGCGCTTCAGGCGCGAGAGATGGTCGATGAAGAGGATGCCCTCGAGATGGTCCATCTCGTGCTGGAGGCAGATTGCGAGCAGGCCGTCCAGCTCCTGCTCCTGCTGCCTGCCGTCGCGGTCGAGCCAGCGGGCGCGGATGCGGTCGGGGCGCTCGACCTCGGCATACATGTCCGGGACCGACAGGCAGCCCTCGCTATAGACCTGAAGGGTGTCGGACGCCTCGACGATCTCGGGATTGATGAACACGAGCGGTTCGCGGACCGGCTCGCCGCCTTCCTCCTCGGGCTCCTGCAAATCGATGACGAGAAGCCGCTTGGGCACCCCGACCTGGATCGCGGCGAGGCCGATTCCGGGGGCGGCGTACATGGTCTGGAACATGTCGTCGATCAGGGTCCGAAGCTCGTCGGTCACCTCTTCGACCGGCGTCGAAATCTGGCGCAGGATCGGGTCGGGAGTCTCGATGATCGGGAGCAAAGCCATGGCTTTGAGCTAGGAAAGCCCAGCCTGTCAGTCAAGCGATGCGCCTTCCGGAAAGCTGTCATTGCGAGATCCCGGGCTCGCCCGGGACCGCGGCAATCCAGTGGGCCTCGGACGCTTCACTGGATTGCTTCGCTCCGCTCGCAATGACGGGGAAAATGGCCTCAGATCAAACCGGCCTTCTCGCCCGAAGCGCCTGGGCCAATGTGCCCTCGTCGAGATAATCGAGCTCGCCGCCGACCGGAAGGCCGTGGGCGAGCTGGGTGATTCGGACCGGGAAGGTTTCGAGACGCTCGGCGAGGTAGTGGGCGGTGGTCTGGCCCTCCAGGGTCGCGTTCATCGCCAGCACCACCTCGTCGATCCCGCCCTTGGCGAGCCGCCCCACCAGGGTATCGATGCCGAGATCCTCGGGCCGGACTCCCTCCAAGGCCGAGAGCCTGCCGCCAAGCACGTGGAACCGGCCGGGGAACAGGCGCGAGCGGTCGAGCGCCCACAGGTCCGACACTTCCTCGACGACGCAGAGCAGGCGGTCGTCGCGGCGGGGATCGGCGCAGACGCTGCACGGATCGACCGTATCGACATTGCCGCAGACCGAGCAGACCGAGAGCGCTTCGTTGACCCGCTCGAGCGCGCGCAGCAGAGGCGTCATCGCCGCCTCGCGCCGCTTGAGCAAATGGAGCACCGCCCGCCGCGCCGAACGCGGACCGAGCCCCGGCAAACGCGCCAGCGCCTGGGTCAAAGCGTCGATTTCGGGAGAAGCCATGGAGCCAAGTAAGGCGAGCGAGGCCGGATTGCCAAGACGATTAGCTAAGCCCCACACGGTCATTGCGAGCGGAGCGCGGCAATCCAGTCGGGCGCGCGTTCCGGCACCGTGCCTGGATTGCTTCGTCGCTCCGCTCCTCGCAATGACATCGATGCCGGGGCTGCAATCGTCGATCTAACCGCTCTATGAGGGCCGCCATGCGCCTCGCTTTCATGGGAACCCCCGAATTCGCCGTACCGACGCTCGACGCCCTGATCGCGGCGGGCCACGACGTGGCCGCGGTCTACAGCCAGCCGCCGCGGCCCGGCGGGCGGCGCGGCAAGGCGCCGACCCCCTCGCCCGTCCAGCGAAGCGCCGAGGCCGCCGGGATCGAGGTGCGGACTCCCGCCAGTCTTCGCGATGCCGAAGTACAGGCGGAGTTCGAGGCGTTGAAGCTCGATGCGGCGATCGTCGCCGCCTATGGGCTGATCCTGCCGCAGCCGATCCTCGACGCTCCGAAGCTCGGCTGTCTCAACGTCCACGCCTCGCTCCTGCCGCGCTGGCGGGGGGCGGCGCCGATCCAGCGGTCGATCCTCGCCGGCGACCGGCTGACCGGGGTGACGATCATGAAGATGGAGCGCGGGCTCGACACCGGCCCGATGCTCGCGGCGATGCCGGCGGAGATCGACCGTAAGAGCGCCGGCGAATTGAGCGCCGAGCTTGCCGGGATCGGGGCGGCACTGATGGTCCGGGTGCTCAACGAATGGTGGAGAGTCGGTTCGCGGCCGCAACGCGAGGCCGCCGCCACCTACGCGTCCAAGATCGAAAAGCAGGAGGCCCGGCTCGATTTCTCTTTGCCCGCGGTCGACGTCGAACGGCGGATCCGCGCCTTCAACCCCGCGCCGGGCGCCTGGTTCGAGCATCAAGGCGAGCGGATCAAGATCCTGGCCGCCGATCCCGCCGAGGAGAGCGGCGAGCCCGGAACTGTGCTCGACGATGCGCTCGCCATCGCCTGCGCGGAGGGATCGATCCGCCCGACCCTGGTCCAGCGCTCGGGCCGAGCGCCGATGGGCGCCGCCGATCTGTTGCGCGGCTTCCCCCTCCCACCCGGCGCGAAGCTCGGGTGACGCGCTTCCGGCTCAGCGTCGAATATGACGGCCGGCCCTATATGGGCTGGCAGCGCCAGGGCCACGGCCCCTCGGTCCAGCAGGCGATCGAGGAAGCGGCGCAGGCGATCACCGGCGAGGCCGTCACCGTCCACGGCGCCGGCCGGACCGACGCCGGGGTCCATGCGCTGGCGATGGCCGCCCATGTCGACATCCTCCGGCCGATCACCCCGTTCCGGCTGTCCGAGGGCCTCAACGCGCGGCTCCGCCCTCACCCGATCGCGATCCTGAAGGCCGAGACCGTCGCCGACGATTGGCACGCCCGATTCAGCTGCATCGGCCGCCGCTACGTCTACCGGATCGTCAACCGCCGCGCCCGGCTCGCTCTCGAGGAGGGCCGCGCCTGGCGGGTCGCGGTGCCACTCGATTCCGAGGCGATGAACGAGGCGGCGCAGCTTCTGGTTGGCCGCCACGATTTCACCACCTTCCGCTCCGCCCATTGCCAGTCGGAGAGCCCGGTCAAGACTCTCGACCGGCTCGACGTCGAGCGCGACGGCGAGCTGATCCTGATCAAGGCAGCCGCTCGCTCCTTCCTCCACCACCAGGTCCGATCGATGGTCGGCTGCCTGCAGCTGGTCGGCCGTGGCAAGTGGAGCGCCGGCGATTTGAGGGCCGCGCTCGATGCGAAGGACCGCGCGGCGCTCGGCTATAACGCCCCGCCCGACGGGCTCTATTTCGAGGCGGCCCTGTACGAGGACGATTTGCCGAGGCCGAACAGCCGCTGAAGCGACCTGTCGAGGATCAGCACTTGCCACAGCAATCGCCCATGCTCGGCTTTGTCGGAGCGATGATCCTCGGCGAGCCGGGCGATCGCCGCCGAATCGAACCAGCCGAGTTCGGCCAGGGCGGGGCTGCGCGCCGCGGCGGCCGCCTGCCGCGCGAGCGGGCCTCGGAACCAGGCGCTGACCGGAGGATCCACGCCCAGCCGCGGGCGGCGCACGATTTCCTCGGGCAAATAACGGCCGAGCGCCTGCCGCATCAGCCACTTGCCGACCCCGCCTTTGATCCTTAGCTTCGCCGGGATCCGCGCCGCGAACTCGACCAGGCGATGGTCGAGAAATGGCGTTCGACTCTCGAGACCGACCGCCATTCCGAGCCGGTCGAGCCTGGCGAGCTTCCGGCCGGGCAGCGCGATCTTGATGCCGGCATATTGGACTTGGGACAAAGGCTCGGCGGCGGGCGCCTCGCGCAGGACCCGGACGAAGCGGTCCTCGGCATTGTGGCCGTCCAGAAGTTTCGCGAAGTCCGGCCGGTAAATATCTGTTCTGATTGACGATGACGCGATCCCGATCGCCTCGGCATAGGCATTGTCGCCGCTCCGGCGGAGCAGGCCTCGCACGGGTGACGGGATCAGTCGGCGCAAGCGCTCCCCGGCGTTGAAAGCGATGTGGCGGCGATGGCCGGCAAACACCTCGTCGGCCCCGGCACCCGACAGAGCGACCTTCACTTGTTCGCGCGCCAGCTCATCGAGCCGGTAAGCGGCGAGCGCGGAGGCGTCGGCGAAAGGCTCGTCAAAGGCTTCGACCAATATGTCGATCGGGGCGAAATCCTCGGCGGGCACGGTGCGGCTGCGGTGCCGGGTGGCGAAACGCTCGGCGACGATGTTCGCATATCGGGTCTCGTCCCGATCCCCCTCGCCGAAGCGGACCGAGCAGGTCTCGACCGGGGCACGGCTCGCCTCGGCCATGAAGGCGACGATTGCCGAGCTGTCGACTCCGCCGGAGAGCAAGGCGCCGACCGGAACGTCGGCGGCCATGCGCGAGCGCACCGCCCGGCGGAGATGGTGGATCAATTCCTCGCCGAGCTCGGCAGTCCGCGCCCGGCCCGGATTAGCAAAGTCGACGTCCCACCAGCGCGCCGGCCGGGGCAGCGCCGCACCGCGCCGAACGAGCAGATAATGGCCGGCGGGGAGCTTGCGGACGCCTTCGACGATGCAGGCATCGTCGGGCACGTAGCCCAAGGCGAAATAATCCTCGATCGCCTGCGGGCTCGGGCGTCGGCGGAGCAAGGGATGGGCGAGCAGGCCCTTCAGCTCCGAGGCAAAGATCAAGGCGCCGTCGGAAAGCTCGGCGAAATGCAGCGGCTTCACCCCGAGCCGGTCGCGGGCGAGGAACAGGCGATCCCCTTCCTGGTCGTACAAGGCGAGAGCGAACATGCCGTCGAAATGGGACAGGCACTCGACGCCCCATTGCCGCCAGCCCGCCAGCACCACTTCGGTGTCGCATTCGGTGTGGAAGAAATGGCCCAGCCGCTCGAGCTCCGCCCTCACCTCGCGATAATTGTAGATCTCGCCGTCATGGACGAGCGCAATCCGCCCGTCGGGGCTCAGCATCGGTTGGGCGCCGCCCTCCGGGTCGACGATCGCGAGGCGGCGGTGGCCCAGGCCTACGCCGGGTCCGGTCCACACCCCGCTCCCGTCCGGGCCGCGATGAGCGAGCCTGTCGGCCATCGCCCGAACCCGCGCCGGATCGACCGGCTTGGGGACCGCGACATGAAAAATACCGGCTATCCCGCCCATTATCGGGCTTGTGGCAGGCCCCCTGCTCGGTCGGCAAGCCCGTCGACCGGTCCGAGCGACGACAGGAAGCTCTGGATGGACGGACCGGGATCGGAGCCGTCGGCGGGCACCTCGGCCGAGACCAGGATCGCGACTGCGCGCTGCGGGCCTCCGAGCAGCCGCGCCTTGACCGTCTCGAGTTTCACCGCGGCGGCGCTTCCGGTGGTGATCGAACCGACCCTGTAGAAGCTGACGACGTGGCGGGCGACCCGGCGCGACGAGATGATCTCGGCGCGGCCGTTCGGAGGCGCGGCGGCGTCCGAAGCCCAGGACCAGTCGCCGTGCGGAGCGACCGCGCCCTGGCCGAAGCCGACCAGCTCGGCGCCCTCGCGCTGGCGGGCGAAAGACGCGACGGCGAGATCGACCTCATGGCCTTCGCTGTCGCGATAATGGCCCAGCCGGACGAAGTCGGCCCCGGCGAAATGGGGCTGCCAAGGACGGGTCGCTCGGCTCGCCGAGCGGGTCCAGCCCGGCACCTCGGGCAGAGCGAAATCGCTCGGCGCGGTGGCGGTGCCGGCCGAGGCGATCGCCGACGACCAGAGCAAGGGCAGAGCGGCCACCGCGATCGCTGAGGCGGCGATGGCGGCGAGGCGCCTATTGCTGCCCGCTTGCGCACCTTGCGGCTGAAGATCGCGCGGATCGAACCAGGGATCGTCGACCTTGCGGTCGAAGAAGCGCCAGCCCGCGGCCATCACCAAAGCGATCACGATCCCGAAGAAGATCCAGCCGTAGAAGATATGGTCGAAGCCCTCGGCGAAGGCGGTGCTGCCGCTGAGCCAGGAAATGTAGATCGTGCCCCACGCCCTGAGACCGTTGGCCAGGATCGGGATCGTCGCGGCCACGATCATGAACGGGATCCGCCGCCGCCACGAGCGGAAGCAGACGTTCGCGACCAGGGCCGCATAAGCCAGCATCGCGACCAGGAACATGACTCCCGAACAGGCCTCGGCGACCTTGAAATAGCCGCCGGGGATGGTGATGAAGATGCCGTCGATGTGGGCCGGGACTCCGGCGAGATCGAGCAGCACCATGCACATCTTCGCGGTCACGGTCTGCATCAGCGGGACGATCTCCTCGCCCGCGGGGACGAGGAAGAAAGCGTAGAAGATCGGGAAAGCGAGGCCGCGAACGGCCGCTTTGCCGAGGCAGGCGACAACCGCGCCCTGGAGCATCGCGACCAGCCCGAAATGGCGCGCCAAGGCGACTCCGCCGGCGTCTCCCAGCAGCCAGGCGAAAGCGCCTGCTCCTACCAGCAGCAGGCCGGGCGCCCAGGCGGCGGGCTTCAACTGGCGAAGCTCGGGCAAACGCAGCCAGACCAGCCAGCCGATCAATGGCAGGATGAAGAAGCAATGGTTGAAGGTCGCGCTCTGAACCCATTGGGTGACGATCCCGGCCGCGTCGGACCGGAACAGCAGAAGGATCGCCGTCCAGGCGGCTCCGAGACCGCCGAGATGCGCGCGCCAGGGGGTGAGCGCGAACGGCTCCGCCTTGGCGATCGGGAGCATCGCCGTCATGCCGCCGCCCGCCTTCCGCCCGCTCCGACCATGTCGGCAAGCGGGGCGAGCCTGGAATTCCAGCGATAGGCTTCGGCCATGCGCTGGCGCGCGGCTTTGCCGAGCGCCTCGGCGGCAGGCCGGTCGCCGAGCAGTTCCCGGATCGCTTCGGCCTGGGCCTCGGCCGATTCGGCGACGACCAGGTCGCGGCCCGGCTCGGCTTCGATTCCTTCGAACGCGGCCGGCGACGCGACGACCGGCCGGGCCATCGCCATCGCCTCGAGCACCTTGTTCTGGACCCCGCGCGCGATCCTCAGCGGCGCGACGACCACGTCCGCGGCGGCAAGCCAGGAGCGAGTGTCGGCGACTTCGCCGGTGACCGTCACCCGCTCCCGCTCGCCCAGGCGCACGACCGATTCAGGAGGCTTGCGCCCGACGATCGCGAACCGGGCATCGGGGACGAGTGGAAGGACGTGGTCGGCGAACCAGGTCACCGCGTCGATATTGGGCGCGTAATCCATCTGGCCGGTGAAGACGATCAGCGGGCCGTCACGATCGGGGCGCTCGAAAGCGGCATCCGGATCGTAGAAATCGAGGTCGACGCCGTTCTGGAGTGCGCGGATATCCGCGCCGTCCAGCCCGGCTTTCTCGCGGAACAGGCCGGCCTCCGCCTCGCTGACGAACAGGCTGATATCGGCTCGGCCCGCGACCGACCGCTCGAAGGCGAACAATTTGCCGGCCTCGCGGCGGTGGATCGCGGCGAGCGGTCCGCCCTGCTCGCCATAAGCGGCGAACTTGGCCGAATCCATGTCGCCGAAGTCCATCACGAAGCGCTGCCCGATGCGCTCGGGGACGAACTGGGCCATCTGGCCGGAGAAGGCGAAGACGGTCCCGACCGAGGGGCGCGACAGGATATCGGCGACGAATCGGCGCATCGGCGCGCTGTCGAACAGGGTCAGCGAGACCGGCCGGCCCTCGATCAGCGCCCGGGCGCCGGCAAGCGCCTTGCCGGTGCTACGGACCTCGACATGGGCTTCGCCGAGCCCGCCGCCCATCCTCTCGCGCAGAGCCGCCAGATGCGCCGCGTCCGCCTCATTGTCGGCGAAGCAGGCGAGATGGACCCGGCCGAGCCGTCCGAGACGCTCGAGCAAATGCCAGGAACGGATCTTGTCGCCCCGGTCGGGCGGGTAAGGGATCCGGTGGGCGAGGAAGAGAATCTCGGACGCCATCAGCCCAGCCCCCGGGCGATGGGCGGGCCGATCCGGTTGGCGATCGCCAGCGGGAGCTTGCGCCACATCGCGATCTTGAGCCGGTATTTGGGATTGAGCGGATTGGTCTCGCGCGGCCTGGCCCCGTCGGCGGTCCGTACCGCATAGACCAGAGGCTCGGGCGTCATCCCCCAATTCTTCTTGAACGCATAGGGCCCGGTGCCGACCTTCGACCGGCCGAAATCGATCCGCCGGCAGCCGCGGCGGGCGGCCCGGCACATCGCCCGGTAATAGACCGCCTCATTGGCCCGCCAGTGGCGCGCCGCGACGGTGCCGCCGCCCCAATAGGGGTAAGTGACATGCTTGAAGTCGAAGCTGAACAGGCTCGAGACCGGCGTCCCGTCCTTCCAGGCGGTCAGGATCTCGGCCTTGTCGCCGAACTCCTCGACCATCGCGACGAAGAGCGAGCGCGGGAACATCGGCGTGCCGTGATTGCGCATCGAGGTCGAATAGACCCGGTAATGGGTGTCGAGATCCTCCGCCGAATTGCCGGCTCGGAACTCGAGCTCGTAGCCGAACGAGCGGCGGACCTCGGCTCGCTGCCGCCGGGTGATCGACTTGAGGATCGACTCGTCGTCGCCGGCCAAGTCCATGGCGAACTCGGCATAGGCCCCCTCCTGGAGCTGCCAGCCGCTCGGGAGCAGGCCGCCGCGCAACTCGACTCCGCTGCAGCCCTGACCCACCGCGAGACCCCAGGCAGCCTCCGCGAGCCGGTCCGCGGTCGCCTCGTCACTGGCGAGGATGCCGCCGCCCACCCCGAAACCGGCCGAGACCATCGAATTGCCGAACAGGCGCGAGCGGACCTCGCTGAGCGGCAGAAGGCCGGCGATCGCGCCGTCGCCGTCCTCGGCGACCAGATAGAAAGCGCGCGCGCCGCAGCCGCGCTCGACCGCCCGGCTCCAGCCTGGATGGTGGAACAGGCGGGAGTCGTCGCGACCCTCGATGAAGTCGAGGATGCGGCGACTCTGCGCCTCGTCGCGAAGGTCGGCGGCGCGAATGTTCATTGCACCCTCGCCTGCTCGCTCGCGACCACCGCGTCGGTTCGGCCCCAATCGTGGGCGTTGAGCAATTTCAGAAGCTTGGGGCGCATCGCCGACAAGCGGCTGTAATGACGCAGGCGCGACTTGAGCGGCGCCCCCGCGACCCGCGGCTGGCCGGGGTCGATCTCCCAGGGATGGAAATAGAAGATGGCCGGCCGCCCGTCCTTCTCGTTCGCCCGGCGGATCGCCCAGTCCGAGAAACGGTAAGGCAGAAGCCGGAAGAAGCCCCCGCCCCCCGCCGCCAGCCGGCGCCCGGCCAGCTCGACGGTGGTGACCGGAAGCTCGATCAGGTCTGAACCGGGCAGCGGACGATGGGCGAAGCGCGGCGCTTCGGGCCAGCCATAATGATCATGCCGGATCGGGGCGACGCTCGAGGAATAGACATAGCCTTCCTCGGCGAGCACCCGGTGAGCCCAGGGAGTCCTCTTGTCGATCGAGAAGCTCGGCGCCCGATAGCCGGTGGGGCTCTGGCCACAGGCATCCTCGATCGCGATCCGCGCGCGCTCGAGATCAGCCCGGAAGGTGGCGGCGCTCATCGTGAACACCCGCTGATGGTCCCAGCCATGGCTCGCTACCTCGTGGCCGGCCCCGGCGATGCGTCGGATCAAAGCGGGATGGCGCTCGGCGACCCAGCCGAGCGTGAAGAAGGTCCCTTTGACCCCCGCTTCGTCGAACAGAGCGAGCACGGCGTCGGCGTTGCGCTCGACCCGCCGCTCGAGCCCGTCCCAATCGTCGCGGGCGATCACTTTCTCGAAGGCGCCGACCTGGAACCAATCCTCGACGTCGACCGAAAGGGCGTTCAGCATTGCATGCCCTTCTGCCGGTCTAAGCGGCGTTGGTGCGATAACCCGGCGCCTGCTGACCGTTCTCGACCCAGTCGACGAGCAAGGTCAAGACTCGGCGAAGCGCCGCTTCCTGCTCCTCGAGCCGGGCCTCGAGCGCCGCGACCCGCCGCTCCATCGCGAAATCGCGGACCGGTTCGGACGGTTGCGCAGCCGCGGGGGCGGCCTCGGGCTCGCGGCTCGATGAAGCGCCGCGCAGCGGCAGCACCCGTTCCTCGCGTACCTCGGGACGGTCGGCGGCCATGTCGGCGGCGACGCTCTCGACGGCATTTGCGTCGATACTCTCCAGCTGCTCCATCGCCGCGTACAGCATCAAACGGGCGGCGAGCTGGTTGATCCGCCGCGGAACCCCGCCGGTGTGGCGGAAGATCGCGGCCGCCGCGTCCGGACCGAAGCCCGGCCGGCCCTGCCAGCCGGCGACGGCGAGGCGATGGACGAAATAGGGCTCGACCTCGCTCGCCTCCATCGGATCGAGATGGTGGGTGGCGATCACCCGCTGGCGCAATTGCTCGAGCCCGGGATCGGCCGCGACCCGGTCCCGGAACTCGGGCTGGCCGAGCAGGAAAATCTGAATGAGCGCCTGGCCTTGAGCGGTGAAGTTCGACAGCATTCGAAGCTCTTCGAGCGCCGAGACCGGCAGATTCTGGGCCTCGTCGACGATCAGCAGGACGCGTCTCCCGGCCCGTGCCTCCTCGCCGAGCCTCTGCTCGATCCGGTCGAGCAATTGCGCCTTGGCGACGCCCTCGGTGGCAAGTCCGAGCCCCTGTCCGGCGAGCCGGAGCATGTCGTCGCCCTCGACCTGGGTCGAGACGATGCCGATCGCGTTCAGCCGCTCGCGGTCGATCGTCGCCATGAGATGGGCGACCAGGGTCGATTTGCCGGCGCCGACGTCGCCGGTGATGGTGATGAACCCCTCGCCCTGGGCAAGCCCGTAGCCGAGATAGGCCATCGCTTTCTTGTGGGTGCGGCTCTCGAACCAGAAGCGCGCATCCGGCGTCAGCTGGAAAGGACGGTCGGAAAGCCCGTAATAGTCGGTGTACATCCTTGTCTCCGTGACCGTCAGAAGTTGTAGCGGAGGCCGAACAACAGGGACGCGACAGTGCTGTCTATGTCCTCGCCTTGCGTGTTGTAGATCCCGGCCGACACGTTCGCCTGGAGATGATCGGTGAACAGGCTCCGGTAATAGCTTCCGGACAGGCCGAGGCTCTTGCTCGTTCCGGACCCCGCAATGCCGCTGTCGAACAGGGTGGCGTAGGCGTCGAGATTGTATCCCGACCGGCTGGTCAGCCGGCGGCCGGCATTGGCGTTCAGCGACCAGCTGCGGTCGGTGACCCCATTGAGAACGAAGACGTTGCCCGAGGGCGGGGCGAAATAGCGGCGCTGGTCGTAGCCCAAGCCGAAGCCGTAGCTCCACGGGCCGCGCTCGGCCGAGTAGGACAGATTGGCGCCGCGGTTGCGGAAGGTGAAATTGTTGATCGCCCGAAGAGCGTCGTCGAAGCAGGCGCCGGTGCCCGGATCGACGCCGGTGACGCAGCCGCCGATGCCGACCATGCCGCGATTCTTGCGCGCGGTGTTGAAGCGGCGCGGGACTCCGGCGAGGTCGGTGACCAGCATGTGGCCGAAGCTGTCGACCGAATCGTAGACCGAGGCGCTGATCGAGGCATGCTCGTTGATCTGGTGCTGAAACGATCCGGTGAAGGTGGTGCCGCCATAGCGGCGCCCGACCCGGGCCTGGAGCTCGGTCCTCTGGCTCGGCCGCCAGATCACTCCGGCATCCCAGATCAGGCCGCTCTGGTCGTAGGAGAGAAGCCGCGGCTTGCTCGGATCGGCGATCAGGTCTCCGGACGCGGTCACAACCGGGACTCCGTTTGAATCCCGAACGATATCCTGTTGTGAAGACTTGAATTTCTCATAGCCCGCCCCCGCCGTCACGGCGAGGTTGGCCGAGACCGGGACGACCACGTCGCCGCGGACATATTTGCCCTCGAAGTCGGAATCGAGCCGCTCGGCGTCCTCCCGTTCCCAGCCGGCGCCGACCGTCCAGCCGACCGGAAGGCCGCGCTGCTTCATCCCGACGCTGACCGCGGCGCTCTGCACGGTGCTGCTGTCGAACCGGTCGATCTTCGGACTTGTGGATCCGCCGGTGACGCCATCGAAATTGTGGTCGTCGACCGCGACATAGCCGATACGGTAGCTGGCGCCGACGTCGAGCGGCCCGACACGGGTCGAAAGCGTGGGGCCGGCATAAGCGCTGTAGACCTCGACCGCATTGGCCTCGTCGGCGTTGCGGAACTGGGAGACCGGCGAGCGCGGATCCGCCTGCGAGCGGATCGCCATCGCGCCGGCGTCGAAATTGAGGACGTTGGGAATGACCGCGAGCCTGGCGGCGGCGAGTCCGGTATGGACGTCGTCTTCGTTGAGATTGTCGCCAAAGCCGATCCGGCGCTGGTAATTGTAGCTGATCGTCGCCTGGACCCGCCGGGTCTGGATCGACGCGTCGATTCCGGCGCCCACACTGGTGTAGGTCAGAACGTCGCCGCCGTTGAGGTCGGCGCTGAGCACCTCCTGGACTTCCAGATAGGGCGCGACGTCGACCCGGGGCGAGCCCTGGACCGAGGCCGCGGTGAGCAGCACGCCGCCGGCCAGACCGGCAAGGCCCAGAGCGCGCATCGCCCGCCTGTGGAGTGAGGCTATGTTCATTGGCCATATCCGTAATAGCTGCCGAACCGTCGGCCGTTGGCGGCGAAACCTGCGCCGTTCAGGATGAGGCTGATCTCCTCGCACCCGGAAAGCAGGCCGACCGCTTCCTTGAGGTCGGCTTCGGTGGTGCGGTCGGCCCGGACCACCAGGACAAGCTGGCCGACATGGGTCGCGAGCACCGAGGCTGGCGACGCCACGAGCGCCGGCGGTGAATCGAACAGGACCAGGCGCCGCGGACTGGCGCCGGCGAGCGCGGCAAGCACCTCGCGGGTGCGGCCGGACGCGAGCAATTCGGTGACGTTGTTGACGTGGCTCCCGGCCGGAAGGACCGAAAGGCCCCTGATATCGGTCCCGATCACCAGGGATTCGGGGTCGATCCGCGGATCGGCGATCGCGTCGATCAGCCCCTTCTCGCCCTCTAGGCCGAGGGTCGAGAGGATCTCGGGCTTGGCGAAGTCGCCGTCGACCAGAAGCACGTCGAGATCCTTCTCGCCGGCAAGCGACAGAGCCAGGTTGACCGCGCAGAAGGTCTTGCCCTCGTCGGGCTGGGCCGAGCAGATCAGGATCGACCGGCTCTTCCCGTCGGGAAGGCCGGGCCGGCCGACTCCGAGCAGCAGCTGGCGCTTGATGATCCGGAACTCCTCGGCAAGGCCGGTGACCGGAGCGTCGGGGAGGATATAGCCCGCTTCGGCGAGGCCGGCCGTGTCGACCGTACCCCGGCGTCCCGGCGCGCGCGCCTGGGCCGGAGCCGGACGCGGCGCCGGAGACGGCGTCGCGACCGGGGAAGCCGGCACGCTGACCGGCTCGGAATGCTGCCGCGGGGGCACGGCGCGCGGCGCCTCGGACGGCGCTGGCCGAAGCTCGGGCTCGGGACGCGGTCCGGGCTCGCGGGCGCGGCTCAGAGCGGCGCCGAAATCGTAGACTTCCGCCGCCCGCTCGAGGAGCGAGCCGCTGCTGCGAAGGGCGCTGTGCTTATTCATATCGTCCCTCACGCGACCCTGCTGCGCTGCCAGAATTCGACCGCCATCAGGATGAAGTAGCCGGCCATCAGCGCCCCCGCCCCGCCGGCCAGCCAGATCAGCCGCTGGCGGCTTCGGGCGCGCTCGCGCGGCGTGAACAGCTGGCTGATCGAGCCGAGCACCTTGAGTCCGCTCGCCTGCTCGAGCCGGCTTTGGGTCGGGAAGGTGGTCTGGAGCTGGCCGCGGACGAAGGCGGCGCCGAGGCCGGCGCCGATCGCCGCGACCAGGATGATGGTCAGGAGCAAAGGCCGGTTCGGGGTTGACGGGACGGTCGGCTGGCTGGCCGGATCGATCACCCGGAACTTGATCAGATTGGTGCGCCGCTCGACGTCGCTGCGCAGCCGGACCTGCTCGCGATCCTCGAGCAATTTGTCATATTGCTGCTTCAGAACCTCGTAATCGCGGTTGAGCCGGGCCTGCTCGGCCGCGACTCCGGGCTCGGAGGCCTGTTTCGAGCTCAGCTGCGCCATGTCGGATTCGAGCTGGGCCTTGCGCGCGCTCGCGGCGGCGACCTGGCCTTCGCGCTCGGCGACCATCGCCCTCAGCGACACGTAGGAAGGATTGGAGATGCCGCCGGCGCCGGGGCGCTCGCGCGCCGCCTGCGGCCGGAGCCGGGCGATCTGCGCCTTGAGCGCGACGATGTCGGGATGGGCGTCGGTCCAGCCCCTGGCATAAGCCTGGGAGAGCTGGCCCTCGAGCGAGGCGAGAGCGCCGGCCGCGCCGCCGCTGCCCTCCGCGCCCGGGAGCGTCTGCGGAGTGGCGGCAAGCTGGCCGCGGAGCGCTCCGAGCGAGCTTTGCGCCTGCATCAGCTCCTGGTTGATCCCGGCCAGCTCGGACCGGGCAGCCGACATGCGCTGGGCGATCGAGCCTTCGCCGGGGAGCACTCCGAGGAAGCGCTGCTCGAATTCGACCCTCTTCTCCTCGGCTTCCTGGAGCCCCGCCTCGCGGCGGCGCAATTCCTCGTCGATGAACTGAAGAGTCTGGGCGGTCTCGGCGCGGTTGCCGCCGAGATTGCCCTCGACGAACATGTCGAGCAGGTTCTGGACGATCGCGGCGGCGAGCTTGGCATTCTGGGCGTTGGAGAAGCCCGAAACGCTCGAGGTCGCGCTGATCTCGAACAGATTGTCCTGCTGGGCGGTGACCTTGATCGATTCGCGAAGCTTGCCGACCTGGACCGCGAGGTCGCGATTGTTCTGGACCAGCATGTTGAGATCGGTCCGCCGAACCACCTTCTCGAGATTGGCGGCGCTGGTCAGCGACTGGCGGATCTGGATGAGGTCGCCCATCCGGTCGCCGCTGTTGAGGCCGGCCTGGCTCGGCAGGATCGACTGGAGCTGGACGAACACCTTCGCCTTGGATTCGTAGGTGTTGGGGATGAGCGCGACGGCAAGCCAGCCGGCCAGGCAGATCGCCCAGGCGACGGCGAGCGCAAGCCACCTGCGGGTCCAGATCTGGTGCAGGGCTATCCGTACTTGCTCGTAAAGTCCGTCCATCCGGGCTTCGGTCCTTTTGTGGTGCGTGTCTGCCTTCTCGCCCTCAGAACATGCTTTCCGGGATGATGATGACGTCGCCCGGCTCGAGGCGGACGTTGGCGCTGGTGTCGCCTTTCTTGAGGAGGCGGGCGATCTTCAGATCATATTCGACCTGCTCGCCGCTCGTCGGGTCGTGGCGGATCAGACGCGCCCGGTTGCCCGCCGCATATTGGGAGAGGCCCCCGACCTCGATCATCGCGTCGAGCAGGGTCATGTTGGCCCGGTAGGGCAGCGAGGCGGGCTTCTCGGTCGCGCCTACGACGCGGATCTGCTGGCCGAACGTGCCCTGGAAATTGTCGACCATCACCGAGACCCGCGGATCCTCGATATATTGGCGGAGCTGCTCGCGTATCTCGTCGGCGAGCTGGCTGGTGGTCTTGCCGGCCGCGACCATGTCCGAGATGAGCGGCGTGGTGATCCGGCCGTCGGGGCGGACCTGGACCTTCACGCTCAACTCCTGGTTGCGCCAGACGAAGATGTTGAGCTGATCGAGCGCTCCGATCACATATTTCTGCTCGCTGACCCCCGGGTCGGAGCCGACGAACGAAGCGGGCGGCAGCGAGTGGCCGCTCCGCCCCTTTGCGAACGCGCAGCCGCTCAGCGCCATCGCGCTGACGCCGAAAGCCAGAGCCATTTTGGAAGTCTTCAAAGCGCGCATCATCCTATCCTCTTCCCAAGCCAACCGATCCGCGCCGACCGCTCCGGACGCGGCGATGGCGCAGATTTGGGTCTGCTATTGGCCGGAAAAGGTGAAATTAATGTTAGGATTGTGTGCGCGTCTCTGAGCGTCCCGGATTGGGACCGGCTCAAGGAGAAGCGTTAAGATGCTCCGCCCACGGCCATTTCCAGCGCAGGCGGGTGGCCGAGAAAGGCCTGCGGGCTTGCCGAAAGCCCATAGGCGCCGGCCAGGAAGACGGCGACCAGGTCGCCGACGTCGGCGCGTGGCGTCATGACGTCATCGGCGAGCCGGTCGAGCGGCGTGCACAGGCAGCCGGTGATCGTCACTTCCTCCTCGGCGGCCGCCCCGAAGCGGCCGGCAATCGCCACCGGATAATTGCGGCGGACCACCTGGCCGAAATTGCCGGAGGCGGCGAGCTGGTGGTGCATCCCGCCGTCGGTGACCAGGAAGGTCTTGCCGTGGCTCTCTTTGCGGTCGACGATCCGGGCCAGATAGACGCCCGCCTCCCCGACCAGCCAGCGGCCGAGCTCGATCGCGAAGCGGCTGTCGCGGAGCACGTCCGCCCGCTTCTCCAGCGCCGGCTTGAGCGCCGCCGCTACGCGCTCGACGTCGAGCGGCTCCTCGGTGGCGAAATAGGGGATCCCGAAGCCGCCGCCGAGATTGACCAGCGGCGGCGAGGCTCCGGCCTGATGGGCAAGCTCGGCGGCAAGCTCGAGGGTCGCCCGCTGCGCCTCGATCAGCGCGTCGGCGCCGAGCGCCTGCGACCCTGCGAAGATGTGGAAGCCGCGCCAGTCCGCTCCCGCCTCCCGGATCCGGCGGACCAGAGCGGGGACCCGCGCGGCATCGACCCCGAACGGCTTGGCGCCGCCGCCCATCCGCATCCCCGAACCCTTGATCTCGAAGTCCGGATTGACCCGGACCGCGAGCCGCGGAGTCGCTCCGAGCCGCTCGCCGGCCGCGAGCGCCCGCTCGGCCTCGCCCTCGGATTCGCAATTGAGCGTGACGCCCGCGGCGATCGCCGCCTCGAGCTCGCGTTCGCGCTTGCCGGGACCGGCGAAGCTGATCGAAGCGGCGTCGGTGCCGGCCGCCAGCGCGAGCTTCATCTCGCCGGCCGAAGCCACGTCGAGGCCGTCGACAAGCTTCGAAACATATTTCAGCAGAGATGCATAGCTGTTTGCTTTTATTGCGTAATGTAGGTCGACGTGCGGGAAAGCGGCGCGAAATCTTTGGATCCGCCGGCCGATCAGGCCGAGATCGTAGACGAACAGAGGCGTGTCGCCCGCCTCTTCGACGAGCGCGTCGGCGCGCCGGCCGCCGATCAGCAGCATGCCGCCCTCGGCCTCGAAGCCGGCCGGAATCGCGCCCATCGGCTTGCTCATGCCATCATCTCGTTCTTCAGCTGCTCCCGGTCGAGCTTGCCGTTGGGGCTTTTCGGCATCTCGTCGCGCCACAGGATAGGGCCGGGCTGCATAAAATTCGGTAACTCGCGCTTGAGATGGTTGCGCAGCTCCCCCTCGGAGTCGCGTCCGTGCGGCGGTCGGGGGCGGACGATCAGGGCGATCGCCTGCCCGAGCCGGTCGTCGGGGACTCCGAGAGCGACCGCTTCGGCGACGAGGCCGCTCGCCACCGCCGCTTCCTCCACTTCGGTCGGGCTGACCCGATTGCCGCTGGTCTTGATCATCGCATCGTCGCGGCCGACGAAATAGATAAGCCCCTCTCCGTCCCGACGCGCCTTGTCGCCCGACCAGACCGCTGTGCCGCCATAGGCCGATGCTTCCGGCGCGGGCCTGAAGCGCTGCGCGCTGCGCTCGGGATCGTTCCAATAGCCCTTGGCGACGAGGGGGCCGGCATGGACGAGCTCGCCGGTCTCGCCGTCCTCGGCGAGGCTGCCGTCGTCGCGGACGACCATGATCTCGGCGAAAGGGATGGCCTTGCCGATCGAATCCGGATGAAGGTCGACCAGGCTCGGATCGAGATAGGTCGAGCGGAACGCCTCGGTGAGGCCGTACATCAGATAGATGCGGGCGAGCGGGAACATTTCGCGCAGCCGCCGCGTCACCGAGCTCGGAAGCCGGCCGCCCGAATTGGTCAGCCGCCTGAGGCTGAGCGGCACCGTCCCCGGCCACTCGGCTTCGACCAGCTGCACCCACAAAGGCGGGACACCGGCCAGGGTCGTGACGTCATGACGCTCCACCGCCCGGACCACGTCGCGGGCGGAGAGATAGTCGAGCGGGATGACGCGGCCGCCCGCGGCCCAGGTCGAAAGCAATTGGTTCTGGCCATAGTCGAAGCTCAGGGGAAGCACCGCGAGGACTCGATCGTCGGGCGTCAGCTCGAGATAATGGGCCACCGAGACCGCTCCGAGCCACATATTGGCGTGACTCAGCATCACGCCCTTGGGCCGGCCGGTCGAGCCCGACGTATAGAGCAGCGCCGCGAGCTCGTCGGGGTCGCGGCTCGAGGGCGGAAGGCCGTCGCCGCGGTCAAGCCAGGCTCCGGCCTCGGCTTCGGCGGCGGTCCGGCAGCCCCCGGGCAGATCCACAGCCTCCAGGGTCGCCAGCCGCGCCTCGCCGCTGATCAGCAGCGAGGCGCCGCTGTCGGCGAGGATATGGCCGATCTGGGCTCGCTTGAGCAACGGGTTGACCGGAACGTGGACCAGCCCGGCGCGGGCGCAGGCAAGGGGCAGAAGGCAGGTCATCCGGGTCTTGGGCAGCCAGCTCGCCACCCGGTCGCCCGGCGCAAGCCCAGCCCCGGCGAGCGAAGCGGCGAGAGCGCCGACCGCCCGCTCGAGCGCCGCATAGTCCAGGCTGCCCTCGCGGGTCACCAAAGCCGGCGCCGCCGGGTCGCCCGCGAGGGCCAGATGATCGAGCGGCTTCGGATTGGGATCGGGGGCTTGCACCTTGGCTCCTCGCTGCGCCACAGACGGTCATGGCGAGTGGGGGATAGCGCGTTGCCCGTCGACGTAAAACTGTTCGATGATCTGGACGCGGTCGAAGCCGACGCGGCGGGCGATCTCGATCGGGACGCCCAGCCGCTCATCTTCGATCGCCTGAGCTGGTACCGGCTGATCGCCGAACATTGTCCCCCTCCCGGCAAGCTGCTGATCGCCCGGGCGCAGACGGACGACGGTTCGGGACGAGCGCGATCCTGGCTTTTCCTGGTCGCGGACAAGGGCTCGGCGCGCATGCTTGCGAGCTGGTATTCGATGCGATCCGGCTTCGTCCATGCATCGCGGAACGGCGGTACGGCCCTGCGGATGGAAGCGGCGGCGCGGCGGTTGCGCGAAACGGGCCTTGCCAAAGTCGAGATCTACCCGCTCGAAAGCGAAGCGGAAGCGCATGCCGCCGCTTTCCGCGAGGCCGGCTGGATCGCGCGCGCCGAGCCGGCCGGCATTTCGTGGCAGGTCGGGACCGAAGGCGAGGATTTCGCGGCTTATTGGGCGAAACGGCCCTCGCGGCTGCGCAATACCGCATCTCGCAAGGCGAAGGCGGCCGGGCTCGACATCGTCGTCCACCGACGCTTCGACGAAGCCGCCTGGGCCGATTATGAAAGCGTCTATGCGGCGAGCTGGAAGCCCGAGGAAGGCTCGCCGCCATTCCTGCGCGCGCTTGCCGGGCAGGAGGGCAAGGCCGGGACCCTGCGCCTGGGCATCGCCGGCAAGGACGGCAAGCCGCTCGCCGCTCAGCTCTGGCTGGTCGAGAATGGCAAAGCTTATATTCACAAGCTCGCCTATCGCGAGGATAAGAAAGAGCTTTCGCCCGGGACGGTGCTGAGCATGGCGATGTTTCGCTCGGCGCTCGACGAGGACCATGTGGAGCGCATCGACTATGGGACCGGCGACGACGGCTACAAACGCGACTGGATGGAGGAACGAGTCCCGCTGTTTCGGCTGACCGCCTGGAATCCCCGGACGCCGGCGGGACTGGCCGGCGCGGCGCGAGGCATGGCCTCAGCGCTTGTCGCGCGGCTTCGAAGCCGGTAGCCATCCCCGCCGAATCGAGACTGAGGGACCCCGCCTGTGGCGCTAACCGATTCTGACGAAGTCGACGCCACCCTGCGCTCGGTCCTGGTCGACGTGCTCGGTCTGGCCCGCGACCGCGTCGCCGGCTTCGATGCCTCGACGCCCTTGTTCGGAGCCCTTCCCGAATTCGATTCGATGGCGGTGGCCGGGCTTCTCACTGAGCTCGAGGAGAGGCTCGGAATCCTCATAGAAGATCATGAAGTCGACGCCGATATGCTTGAATCTTTTGGATCTCTTCTGACCTTCGCCAAGGCGAAGGCGCTTCAGTGACGTCAGCCGGCTTTTCCTACGACCGCTATCCCGTCGACTCCAGCCACGAATGGCTGATGGCGATCGGCCCGTCCCACGCCCCGCCGATCCTGTTCCTTCCCCCTCTGTTCGAGGAGCTCAACCGGACCCGCGCGCTGATCGTCGCGATCATGCGGCGGCTTGCGGCGCGCGGCCATGGCTGCTGGCTTCCCGATCTGCCGGGAACCGGCGAGAGCGAGCGCGCGCTCGACAGAGTGAGCTGGGAGAGCTGGCGCTCCGCCGTCAAGGCAGCGGGCGACCAGCTCGCGCGCGGCGGCAAATTGCCGACGACGGTGGGGGTCCGCGGCGGCTGCCTGCTCGACGATCTGGTGCCGGCCGACTGCGCCTGGCGCTTCGCCCCGGTCGCCGGCGCCTCTCTGGTCCGCGACCTCGCCCGCTCCGGACTGACCGGCGGCGGCGGCTCGGCCGGCTACGCGCCGTCGACCTTGCTGCTGGGACCCCTCGAGCGCGCCGAGCCGCGGCCGATCGAGACTCTGCGGACGGTGCGGCTGGCGACCGACCCGGCCGACGCCGACCTCAAGATCGAGGGCCTGCCGCTCTGGCGGCGGGCCGAACCCGAAACGTCGGCCGAGCTGGCCGACACATTGTCCGCCGACATTATCGACTGGATCCTTCGATGCGCCGCCTCCTGACCTTCCAGTGCGAAGGCGCGGCCCTCGGCGCCAGCCTCGACGAGGGCAAGGAGCGGACCGGCCTGCTCATGGTCACCGGCGGAACCCAGACCAGGATCGGCTCGCACCGCATGTTCGAGCGGCTCGCGGCCGCCTTGGCGGCAGCGGGTTTCCCCTGCTTCCGCTACGACCGGCGCGGGGTCGGCGACAGCGAGGGCGAGGATCCGGGCTGGCGGGGAAGCGCGCCCGATCTCGAAGCCGCCGCCGCCGCATTTCGAGGCGAGGTCAAGAGCCTGGAGCGGGTGATCGGCTTCGGCCTGTGCGACGGCGCCTCGACTTTGGCCCTGTTCGGGGCCGGCGCCGGGCTGCATGGCGCCATCCTGGCCAATCCCTGGTTCGTCGAAAGCGAGACCGACTCGCCGCCGCCCGCCGCCATCCGCCACCATTATCGCAAACGCCTGCTCAGCGCCGAAGGCTGGAAGAAAATCGCAACTGGTTCAATCTCCTACAGGAAGCTGTTCAGGGGTATCGGCAAAATGGCCGCGTCTCATCCGACCACCCTTTCGGACGAGATCGCCGACTCGCTCGAGGACGGCCATTTCCCGGTGGCACTCGTCCTGGCCGGAGGCGACGGGACGGCGATTGCGGCCGGGGCGGTCTGGGGTTCGAAAAGGTTCGAGCGGATTCGAGCCGCCAGCGCCGCGCCCTATCGGATCGAGAGCGACTCCCACACCTTCGCCCGCCCCGGCGACGACGAGGCTCTGCTTCAGGCCTGCCTCACCGCGCTGACGGCCCTGTCGCGCCGCCGCTAGGCTGCCGCGAATTGACCTGGCCGGCATCGGCGACGCCGGCCTTCAAGACGAACCCAATATATGATGTCGTAAATACGCAATGAAGCTGGTGTCGATTCATCAGGTAATTGACGCCGTTGCACGACGATGACGGCATATGGCCCACCGGAAAGCCTCGTGTGGGGATCAATTCTCGTGCACCAACAGTCCCACCGATGATCCGTCGGGCGCACCGCTCTACTATTGGCTATTTCCGATAAATGCTTTGGCCTGATTGACTCGAATGCGATTAAATGTTTTCCTGAGCATCGCGTCCAGGGAGAGCCTCCTGATGCGAATTCGTGAGAAAGTGAAGATTGGCGGCTCGGCGCATTCACCCCCGACCTGAGCTCGGTTGCCCGCTCGTGATGGGCAGTCGCGCGCTTGCGTTCACAAGGGGGAAGGCCGGGGTGGCAATTGCGAACAATCTGAACAAGGCGCTCCGCCTCCTGCCGCTGCTGCTGGCATGCCTCGCCGCATCGCCCGCAGCGGCGCAGGTCGGCGGCGGCGGCGAAGGCGGATCCGGGCCGGCGACCAAGCTGATCACGACCCCGGCCGAGAAGTTCGCGGTCGCTCCCGGCGGCGTCGACATGCGGACCGGGCGCTACACCTACAGCCAGACCGATCTCTCGATCGGCGATCTCGTACTGACCCGGATCATGGCGACCGACGTCCGCGGCCACAACAATCCGTTCGCCAACCTCTCCCACAATTGGGACGTGATGATCACCGAGAAGAGGATCGATATCCTCGGCGGTCAGGACTATCACGGCTCGGGCCAGGACTATCAGATCAATGTCCATTTCGGCGGCCGCTCGGAGACGTTCCGGGCACGGTCGTACGACACGGGCTTCGTCCAGATGTCGAAGGGCGCCTTCGCGGCCCTGACCTATTCGGGCGACAAAGCGAGCGCCGGCGTCATCTACACCTACTCCGCCGCCGACGGCACGGTCGCCATGTTCCGCCAGCTCGGCAATGGCGACTGCTCGAATTTCTACCGCTGCGCCTATGTCTCCTCGATCGTCGAGCCGGACGGGACCAAGTTCAGCTTCCAGTACGACAATCCCAGCCCCGGCACCGCCAACGACGCGCATCTGCGCAGCGTCACCAGCTCGCGCGGCTATGCTCTGCTGATCGAGCAGGCCGGCGCCAACCTCGTCTCGAAGGCCTGCGTCCTCAACCTCTCGGTCACGGTCAAGCCAGCGGACAATCTCTGTCCGTCGGGCGCTCCCGCGACCGTAACCTACACTTATAGCGGCGGCCGGCTGGCGAGCGTTACCGACCCGACCGCGCGCACCTCGAGCTTCACCTATGGCTCGCAAGGCAGCTCGCCGACCATGGGCTTCGTCAAGCCGGGCCAGTCGGCGCCGTGGCTGACCAACGTGCTCGGCGGGGAATATGATGAGGAAGGCATGCTTCAGGAGGTGGTGGGGCAGCAGAGTTTCGCCGACGGACAAAGCTATTCCTACACGTGGGACCGGACGCCGGAAGCCGAGGGTCATCCGCCCGCGATCACCGGCGGCAGCTTCACCGACGCACTCAACCACACGACACAGGTCAGATACGCCTTCCCGGTGCTCCCCGACACGGCGCCGGGAGGACCCTGCTACACCCAGTTCTGCTCGGGCGTGAATGTCGGCGACATCGTCTACCAGGCAACGTCCGGACCGGTCGAGATCATCGATCCGCTGGGCCGAGTCACGACCAGCGATTATTGCGATCCGGCGACAAAAGCGGGCCTGCCGCCGGCGCAGCACAATCGCTGCCTGGTGAGCTTGTTCCAATCCTACACCGACCCCGCGGGGATCGAGACCAAAGTAAGCTATGACGCCTGGCGCAACATCGCTCAGGTCCGGCGGATCGCGAAGCCGGGTTCGGGTCTGCCCGACATCGTGACGTCGGCCGTCTACGACTGCTTCAAATCCTGCGACAAGCCCGTCTCGACGACCGACGCCAACGGCAATGTCACTACTTATACCTACGACCTCGGCCATGGCGGCATCCTGACCAGGACCGGGCCGGCCGTGAACGGCATCACGCCCCAGACGCGCTACACCTGGGCGCTCCGCCACGCTTGGGTGAAGAGCGGCGCGGGCTACGCTCAGGATCCGAATGCGCAGGCGCTGCTCATCGAGGAGCGCTTCTGCCGGACCAGCGCCCCGGCGGCCGGCGGCGGCTGCGCGCTAGCCGGCGACGAGGTTGTGGTCACATACGATTACGGGCCTGACAGCGGGCCTAATAATCTCTTGTTTCGTGGCAAGACGGTCAGCGCCGACGGAGTCACTCTGCGAGCCTGCTTCGGCTATGACGAGAGCGGGCGAAGAGTCAGCGAGACCCCGCCGCGCGCACTTCTGTCTTCCTGCCCGGGGACTCCGCCCGCCTCGGCATCGCCTTTCACCACAGTCTCGCGCTTCGACGCCGCCGGCAGGCTGCTCGGAACGATCGCACCCGATCCGGACGGCCCCGGGCCGCTCGGCTTTCCGGCCGTACGCAATAGTTACGATGCCGCCGGCCGGCTGGTGAAGGTCGAGAAAGGCGAGCTAGCTTCCTGGCAAGGCCCGAGCGTTGCTCCGGCGAGCTGGACCTTCTCCTCGATCGCGCAAACGGTCGACACGGTCTACGATGCGCTCGACCGCAAGGTGAAGGAGAGCGTCAGCGGGTCGTCGGGCACGGCGACCGTCACCCAATACAGCTACGACCTTGCCGGAAGGCTCGAATGCACCGCCGTCAGGATGAACCCGGCAGCGTTCGGTTCATTGCCCGCTTCGGCGTGCGCCCTGGGCCAGCAGGGCACCGCCCCGAACGACTACGGCCAGGACCGGATCACCCGCAACTTTTATGACGCGGCGGGGCAGCTCATCAAGGTGACCGAAGGCTATGGGACTTCCAGCGCGGCGGACGTCCGGACCAACAGCTACACCGCGACCGGCCAGGTCGAGACCCTGACCGACGCCGAGAACAATCGCACGACCTACGAATATGACGGCCAGGACCGGCTGGTGAAGGCGCGGTTCCCGGTCGCGACGAGGGGCGCCCTGGCGAGCTCGACGACCGATTATGAGGAATATGGCTACGACCCCAACGGCAACCGGACCAGCTTCACCAAGCGCGACGGCTCGCTTCTCGGCTACAGCTTCGATCCGCTGAACCGGATGACGGTCAAATACGTTCCCGAGCGCCCGGGCTCGCCCCCGAAGCCGCCGCAGGGGCCCGACGCGCCTTCGCAGGCGCTGAGCGCCGCTCAGACCCGCGACGTCTATTACAGCTACGATCTTCGCAACCTGCAGACCGCGGCGAGGTTCGACAGCTTCACCGGCGAAGGCATCACCAACACATATGACGGGTTCGGCCGCCTGACCTCGACCACGATCGCGATGGCCGGCACGTCACGCACCCTCACCCATTCGGATTACGACCCCAACGGCAACCGCCGCGAGCTGACCTGGCCCGACCAGGTCAGGATGTCGTTCGGCTATGACGGCCTCGACCGGATGGATCATGTCTACGAAGGCGCGCTCGGATCGACCGTCTCGCTCGCGACGATCGGCTATAACGACCGCGGTAAGCGATCCTCGATGACCCGCCGCTACGGCGACGCCACCGCTTACACCTACGACCACGTCACCCGGCCCGAATTGCTGACCGAGAGCTTCGTCGGCGCCGCCGGCAACACCGCCTCGAGCTTCACCTGGCTGCCCTCGAACCAGGTGCGGACGATAAGCCGGTCGAACGATGCCTATGCCTGGACCGGCCATGTCAACGTCAACCGCGGCTACACCGCGAATGGCCTCAACCAATATTCGGCGACAGCCGACGTTGGGTTCCTCTACGATTCCAACGGCAACCTGATCCGGAGCGGGGCGACCGCCCAGACGGCGGCGACCAACTACGTCTACGATATCGAGAACCGGCTGGTCAGCGCCAGCGGCGCGGTCACCGCGACCCTGGTCTACGACCCGCTCGGGCGGCTGTTCCAGGTGTCGGGCGGAAGCGCCGGCCCCACCCAGTTCCTCTACGACGGCGACGAGCTGGTCGGGGAGTATGACGGGGTCAACGGCGCACTGGTCCACCGCTACGTGCACGGCGCCGGGGTCGACGATCCTTTGGTCTGGTATGTGGGCTCGGACCTTGCCAGCCCCCGGTTCCTGCACACCGATCACCAGGGCTCGATCAGCGGGATCGCGGGAGCCAACGGCGCCCTCCTGGCGATCGACAGCTACGACGAATATGGCATCCCGGCCGCCGGCAACCTCGGCCGGTTCCAGTACACCGGCCAAGCTTGGCTGCCCGAGCTCAAGATGTATTATTACAAGGCCCGCATCTACTCGCCGACGCTCGGGCGGTTCATGCAGACCGATCCTGTGGGTTACAAGGATCAGATGAACCTCTATGCGTATGCAGGTGGAGACCCGGTAAATCGCGCTGATCCCAGCGGAATGCTTCAGTACGAAGGTCAAGACGCCGATACTGTGCATCGTGCCGCAGAAGATGCGAAGGCGCGCGTCGAAACTGCGAGCAGCGCATTGAAGGATCTCGCCGCAGCTCTGAGGAGTGGTGCGACACTAACTCTGCTGCAAGAATCAATCCGGTCCCAGTTCGAAGCCCACTTTGGAGCGGGATCGGCCAGTATTAGGAATCTCGATCGAGCAGCAGGCCAATTCGACCGAATGTCGGAACGAATCGGAACAAGGGGAAATGGCCTGAGAGTGGAACGTACGACAACGCCGGGCGTGGCCGGCAACGCTCTTCATGGAGGCGATTACATGACCCTCGGCCCAGATTTTTTTGCCGAAGGTACAAGCCGCGACACACAGGCTTATATCATATCACACGAGGCGGGGCACACGGGGAAAACCCCGCTGACGGACATACAGCTGCCCGATGCTGCAGGAGACCTTGGGAGGCTGGATAGCAAGAGAGTCAGGCGCGCCTATGGCACGGGGGCTGTGGATTATTTAGCCAGAAACAATCCCGGGCTCGCGCGCAAGAACAACGACAGTTATCAATGTCTAGCCAATCCTCAGTGTGGGGGACCGGAGCCGCCGCGATGAAAATGGTCATATCGATCACGTGCTTTGTTCTCGCGCCGCTGGCGTCCAGCTGCGTTTCAGATAATGAACAAATAGGGGCAACCGCCGCTGCTCAAAATACGGTCGATGCAGTCTTCGAATCGCAAATATCCAGATCTACGAAAGAGACTCACCCCATAATTATTGTTCAACTTACCAACGTGTCTTCTGAACCTGTCTGCATACCACGTAGTACGGTAGAAAATCCATCTTCGTATGAGATGCATATCGAATTGAGGAAAGGGAAAGACTTATTTCCCTTCATAGACTCTGGAATGATTCTTCCGCCGCTCCCCGGACGAGTTGAACTGCAGCCTGGAGGTAAAGTTAGACAGTACTACTTTATTGAGCATCGGATGATGATCAAGGAAGACTTTATGACAACGAAAAGACTCAGCGCTAGCATAGAATTCATATACTACCGCTGCAATGATCCGAGCTTTCTGCGTTATCGCAGCGGCTGGCGAAACATTTAAGTGAAATCAAAATTACGATGACAGAGCACTTAATTGATTGAGGGGGAAAGCCGTGGTGGGACAGTCTTGGTGGAAGGTCGTAGCGGCAGCCGCTTTGCTCGGTTCTGCCGCGGCTGCCTACGCCTCGGAGACCACCACCTACACCTACGATCCCCGGGGCCGACTGGTGAAGGTCGAGCATTCGGGAACGGTCAATGACGGGATCGTTACCCAATATGGCCTCGACAAGGCCGACAACCGGACCAATGTCACCGTCACCGGGGCGCCTAACATCGTCACCGGCACCGCGGCCGGCGACACCCTGAACGGCACCGCGGGCAACGACATCGTCTACGGACTCGGCGGCAACGACTGGATCAACCTCCATCACGGCGGCAACGATATCGGTTATGGCGGCGACGGCAACGACGTGGTCTTCTTCCGCGGAGCCTACAGCGCGGCCGATATCGTCGACGGCGGCGCCGGGGCCGACCAGATCGCGCTTCAGGGCAATTATGCCGCCGGCCTGACCCTGGGGACCGGGATCACCGCGGTCGAATCCTTCGGCTTGCTTTCCTCCACCGATAACCGCTTCGGCGGCGGCGGCGCCGGGCCGTTCGTCTATTCGATCACGACGATCGACCAGAATGTCCCGGCCGGCCAGAACGTGTCGTTCGACGGAACCGGCCTCGGCGCCACCGAGACCTTCACCTTCGACGGCGCGGCCGAGAGTGACGGCGCATTCTCTTTGTTCGGCGGCCAGGGCAATGATGCTCTCGCCGGCGGCGCCGGAAACGACGTCATCCAGGGCTCGCTCGGAGCGGACACGCTGACCGGGCGCGGCGGTGGCGACACGTTCAAATATCGCACCGCCAGCGATTCCACCGCGGCGGCCAGCGACAACATCACCGACTTCACGACCGGCGACATCATCCACCTCTCGATAATCGACGCCAACAGCACGGTCGCTGGCGACCAGGCCTTTTCGTTCATCGGCCCGAACGCGTTCGGCGGCGTCGCCGGCCAGCTCAGAGTCCAGCTTCAGAGCGGAAATCAATGGCTGGTCCAGGGCGACGTCGACGGCAACGGCAGCGCCGACTTCAGCCTGACCCTGACCTCGGCCGACGCCCATTCGCCGACCGCGGCGGACTTCGTGCTTTGAGACCGCGACGCCGCCGCCTCGTGCCAGTGCCGTGAGTAGCTTGAATGATGGTCCGCGTCGCCTTTGAATTGGATGCCGATGCCGCCGCAACGGCCGAGAATATGCACGCGAAGGGGCTTCCGAACGGCAACTTCATTTTGGATAATATCCCGTTTCACGTCTACGGGATCAGTTGCGGCGATGAATTCAGCGCAGCGGCGGAAACAGGTAGATTCGTGTTCAAGGAGGTCGTGCGGCGGGGTGGCAGCTCGACTTACCGCGTTCGGCTTCCGAAGGGAGAGACGCACCAATCATTCCTCAAATGGTGGCCAAAACTGGAGGCCCACGGCTGCTCGTTCGAAGGAGGCGGGCTCGATGAGCAGCGCCTCTATGCCATCGATGTTCCGCGCGGGGCCGATGTGCATGCGGTCTATGCCATTCTCGAGCAAGGCGAGGACGCCGGGTTTTGGGAGTTCGAGGAGGCCCATTACCAACCGGCGGGCACGATCGACTAAGTGGCGTGGCGCCCGGCAGACCCCGGACGACGTTGAGCAGTTCTGGATGGACGTCGACATAATTGTTGAAGCCTTCTCGGCGATCATCGCAGAAACCGTCGAGACAATGCCCCAAGGTTGCTAACCTTTTACAGGGATCTTCCTGGCCGGGCCTCATCGGATCGTTCGAAACCGATCGCCGCCACACTTGCGGACCTGAGCGACGACAGTGCCGCGGAATTAATTCGCGGCATTGTGGACGCGACCGTATTCAGCCTTCTCAATCTGATGGACGCGAGCTTCAAGGACAGGGATATCGCCCAGTGCGCTGATTGCCCTTCACTATTCCTCACGCCGCGGCCGAGGCTTCGAACTCCGCTTCGGCGAGGAATTTCTCGGCGTCGAGCGCGGCCATGCAGCCGGTGCCGGCGGCGGTGACCGCCTGTCGGTAGATCTTGTCCATGACGTCGCCGCTGGCGAACACGCCGGGCACGTTGGTCCGCGTGCTTCCGGTCTCGACCCGGATGTAGCCGTCCGCATCGAGATCGAGCTTGCCCTTGAACAATTCGGTCGCCGGCGAATGGCCGATCGCGACGAACCCGCCCTCGACCTCGAGTCGGGAGATCTCGCCGGTCCTGGTGTCGCGAAGGTCGAGCCCGACCAGGCCTTCCGGCTCGCCGCCGCCGACGAAGGCGTCGACCGCCTTGTTCCACAGCACCTTGATGTTGGGATGGGCGAACAGCCGGTCCTGGAGGATCTTCTCGGCGCGGAGATGGTCGCGGCGGTGGATCAGAGTGACGTCATGACTGTGGTTGGTCATGTAGATCGCTTCCTCGACCGCTGTGTTGCCGCCGCCGATCACCGCCACCTTCTTGCCCCGGTAGAAGAAGCCGTCGCAGGTCGCGCAGGCCGACACCCCCCTGCCCTTCAGATGCTCCTCCGACGGCAGGTTCAGCCATTTCGCCTGGGCGCCGGTCGCGATCACGACGGTGTCGCCGGTGTAGACGGTGCCGCCGTCGCCGATCAGCCGGAACGGCCGCCTCGAGAAATCGACCTCGGCGATCGTGTCCCACATCATCCGGGCGCCGACATGCTCGGCCTGCTTCTGCATCTGCTCCATCAGCCACGGGCCCTGGATGACGTCGGCGAAGCCCGGATAATTCTCGACGTCGGTGGTGATGGTGAGCTGGCCGCCGGGCTGGATCCCCTGGACGACGATCGGCGCGAGGCCGGCGCGGGCGCCGTAGATCGCCGCGGAAAGGCCGGCCGGCCCCGAGCCGAGGATGAGCATTCGGGTGGAATGGGTCGCGGCCATGGTCTCTTTCTCGCGGGAAGAAGCGAATGCGAGATATGGCTCCGCCAGCCCCCGCGCAACCGTGGATTTGCCGGGCGCCGGGGCCGCTGATAGAAGCCGCGCCGTCTCCCCTCGCCGCTCCCGGAGAGCAAGATGAACGCCCCCGCCAAGACCCATGACAACCCGCTCGGCCTCGACGGCTTCGAGTTCGTCGAGTTCACCGGCCCCGATCCCGAGGCGCTCGCCCGCCTGTTCGTGGCGATGGGCTTTACCCATATGGGCAATCACCGCTCGAAGAACGTCCGCCATTACGCCCAGGGCGACATCAACTTCATCCTCAACATGGACCAGAAGGGCCAGGTCGCGCGCTTCCGCGACGCCCACGGCCCGTCCGCCAACGCCATGGCCTTCCGGGTCAGGGATGCCGGCAAAGCGTTCGAGCTTGCGGTCGAGCGCGGCGCGACTCCGGCCGAATGCTCGCACGGTCCGGGCGAGCTCGACATACCGGCGATCGAGGGGATTGGCGGCTCCTACCTCTACCTGGTCGACCGCTACGGCGCCGCGAAGATCTACGACACCGACTTCGAGCCGGTCGAGGGCGCGACACGCGATTCGAACAGCGCGGGGCTGCACACGCTCGACCACCTCACCCACAATGTGAATCGCGGCCGGATGAACCATTGGGCCGGCTTCTACGAGCGTATCTTCAACTTCCGCGAGATCCGCTATTTCGACATCGAGGGGCAGCAGACCGCCCTTCTCTCAAGGGCGATGACCGCTCCGGACGAGAAGATCCGCATTCCCCTCAACGAGTCGCAGGACGAGCATAGCCAGATCGAGGAGTTCCTCCGCGAATATGGCGGCGAGGGGATCCAGCATATCGCGATGGCGACCGACGACATCTTCGCCACCGTCGACCAGCTCCGCGACAACGGCATCCGATTCCAGGACAGCCCCGACACCTATTTCGACATGATCGACGAGCGCCTGCCCGGCCACGGCCACGACGTCGCCGAGATGCGCAAGCGCAAGATCCTGATCGACGGCTCGCCCGAGACCGGCGAGGGGCTGCTTCTTCAGATCTTCACCGAGAATATGGTCGGGCCGATCTTCTTCGAGATCATCCAGCGCAAGGGCAATCAGGGCTTCGGCGAGGGCAATTTCAAGGCCCTGTTCGAATCGATCGAGCTCGACCAGATCCGGCGCGGGGTGCTTCCGGCCGCCGGGGAGCATGACTGAGCCGGAGGAGCCGGAAGCCGGGGGATCGCCGGACCGGTTCGTGCCGATCGCCTTCCTCTATTCGCTGCCCGAGGCGGCGGTGCTCGAATGCACCCTGCGCGCTTACGGGATCCCCGCCTTTCAGCCCGATTACTGGACCGGCTCGATCGAGCCGCCCTGGATGGTCGCGATCGGCGGCCTTCGGGTCGAAGTGCCGGAGTCGCGGCGCGATGACGCCATCGCCTTGCTTTACGAGATCGACCGGGGCTGGACCCGGCCGCCCAACATTTACGCCAAAGAGAACTGGCTCAACGTCCTGCTGGCAATCCTGGTCGTCCTGTTCACGATGGTCCCGCCGCCGCCCCGGGCGCGCGGCAGCTACGCCTGGCGCCGCCGTCAGGAGTCGGACTCTCCGGCGCGATAGTCGGAGCGGCCGCTGTGAAGGGTCCGGCTGCCGGTCTGGATGAAGCGGTCGCCCAGAGTCTCGGCGAAAGCGACGAGCGCCTTCTGCACCTCTTCGGGCATGCACAGATAGGAGGTGAGCAGCTGGCTCGCGCCCTCGCCGAGCCAGTCGCCCTCGGTTCGCTGGCCGGTGAGCACGTAGACGACGTCGACCCGCGCGGCGACGAGCCGGGCGAGATAGTCGGCGCGGAGCTCGCGGCGATTATTCTCGTAGAGGCTCTGCTTGGGGACATCGGTGCCGACGAGGCTCGCAAATTCGGCCTGCTTGAGGCCAAGCCGCTTGCGCTCTTCCGCCAATCTCGTCCCAAAGCTCATCGTATTTGAAAACTCCGTGCCTATAAATCACCATAAAGTGATGATTTACCACGAGATTATTTCCAAAATCGACTCGTTGCGCAAGCGTGCCGATGATCGGGGCGAAAAAACAGGCCCTGCCGCCGGCTGGATCGCGTCGCCCCTGCCCTCGTGGAACGCGAAGGCCATCATAGAGCAAGCTGCGTCTTTGGACAGATTGAAGTGCGAACCGCCCCATGTCGGGGGAGCGGACGGTTTCCCGGAAGGCGGAAAAGTCAGGGAATCGGCTCGCCAACCAAAGCGGCGATCCATTTTTCGAGGGCGGCATCATCGTCGATATCGCCGTCGAATATGCGCACCGGGACGACCGGCTCGTTCGATCCGCGTGGGCGGCCGCGATAGACCTTCATCGGCATTGCGACCCCGGTTATCCCGCTCGGAAGCCGCGCCTGGCGAACGTCCATATAAAGGGTGTCGGCACTGGTCGTCTGGCCGACATGGATCGCGCCGAGCTGCCGCCAGAGATCGACCGCGTCGAGGCAGGCGGAGCCGCAGTGCGCGTCGGTTATGAAACAGACCCGTCCGCCAAGCGGCTTGACCGGGGCGTCGGGTGACGAATCCTGCCCGCTCGTTTCGTCGCTTTCTTCGTCGGGATGGCGCCAGAGGCTGTCGCCGCGGGCGAGCGAAGCCTTCAATCCCGCGATCGTCGTCTCGAACCAGCGAGTCATGTGCGGCGAGAGCGCGCCACCCGCTTTCTGGCGCGCATAGCTCTGCTCGATCGACTCCAGATTGGCGCGCGATACACGCCAGTCGACATGGACTTCCGGGCCTGACAAGCGATCGAGCGCCGCTTTGCCCCAGAGCTGCTCGGCGATCTGGCGCGACCAGTCGGACGAGCCGCCGCCATTGCCGCGAAGGTCGAGGACGATCGCCGGGGCGGCGGCCAAAGCGTCCCGATCGGCGCCCATTCCCGCGATCATCGCGGGAAGCGCCTTGCCGGCTTCGGATTGGGGATCGGCATTGAAGGAAGGGATCGAATAATATCGCGTGCCCCGATCGGCCACGCGCGCGGCAAAGGCTCGGGGCGCGTGTCGCCCGACCGCTTCGACGCGGTTGTTGAATTCCTTGAACCCGATGGGACGCCAGTCGAGGGCGACCGACCGCTTTCCGCCGTTCAGCCGAAAACTGCAATTTGCGGCGTGCGGAACGTAGCGGCTGCCCTCGTCGAGGAAGAGAGAGCGGCCGAAGTTCAGCCGCTGCGACTGCAATTTCCAGCGCCCCCACATTTTGCCAAGAGTCGCGGCGCCATAGGCTTCGGAAGAGAGGCCGTCGCATTCGACGAGCTCGGCGCCAATCGGCACCCCGGGTTCGTCGCTGGTGAAGACCCGGGCCTTGCCGCGCGAATCATATTCGGTGAGGAAACCGGGCCATCGAAAGTCGTTCGGGGTGTCGCCATATGCGCCGAACCCCATGTGGCCGTCGTCGAACGAGGCGACATATTCGCGAAGCGCGAAGAAATAATCGGCATAGCTGCGGGCGTCGCGGGCCCGCTCGAGCGCGAGAGCGAGCTGGGCATCGTTGCGTTTGGCGAAACCCGGATCCCCGCTGTTGACGGGTCCCGGATGGTTGGCGGCGATATCGTCGTGAAGCGCCTGCGCGTCCAGGCGGAGAGCGGCGCTCCAGTCCCGCTCGGCGGGCCGCTGAGCGCTCAGCGGCACCGCGCCAAGCATCGATACGAGGCTCCACGCGGCGAACTTCAGTTTCATCTTTCGGCACCCCCCACCTGCGTCGAGGTCAGGCTAAGCGACTCGAACTCCCCGTCAAGCCACTCTGTCGCAATGCGAATTTCCCGGTGCCGGAACCGTCATGGTTCCGACCGCGAAGGCCGATTGGCTCAGCGTTCAGTGCGATCTGCCTTGATCCGCCCGATCTGGCGCCGCGTGGCGACAAAGACTCTCCAGCTCCAAACCCCGAAAAGCAAAAAGGTGGGCAAGGCGGCAATAGCTCCAACCCAGATGCGGACGGTTTCGGGCGGATCGAAATAGAACAGCGGCGGAACGACCAGGACCAGCGGGACGATCGGCGTCAGCGAGGACCAGCTGCGCATATCGGGCCAGCCTTCGTCGCCCAGGTCCCTGTCGATCCAGGCTATGAAACGAGACCAGAGCGTCAATCCATGCCTCCGAACATGGGAGAGTCGTGCCGGCGACGGATTTCGTCAAGCGAATGTCCGCGGCGGAGCGGAAATCTCAATTCGCCGGAGACACGCGCCGGCCAATGGTAGCGGAGGAGGGACTTGAACCCCCGACACGCGGATTATGATTCCGCTGCTCTAACCAGCTGAGCTACTCCGCCCCAATGGCGTCGGGCCGCCGCTTCGGGCGACGGCGTCGCGGGCCTATAGCAGCCCGGCGCATCGGGTCAACCGAAGCCGCCGCCCCATCGCCCGCCTGCCGGGAACCCGCACGCGCCCCCTGTCGTTTGCGGACGAACGGAGGCGAACATGGACCTGCTGACCCCGCTCGATACGCTGTGCCGGATCATCCTTCGAGCCCGCGAGAACGAGGCCCAGCTGCCGGCCACCGATCCCGACGACGACGCCGACAATGTCGACGATTATGACGACGAGGGCGGCGAGGCGCTTTCGGTGCTCGAGGACGAGCTCAATCCGGTCGAGGAGGAATTGCGCGCCATCCTCGACGACCTCGCCGACGATCAGCTCGCCGAGACGCTGGCTTTGGCCTGGGTCGGGCGCGGCACCTACGACAGCAGCGAATGGGACGAGGCTCTGGCCGAAGCCGGCGACACCGACCCGGAGAGCGCGGTCGACGAGCTGATGGATATGCCGCTGCTCGCCTCCTATCTCGACGCCGGCCTCGCAGCCTTCGACTATAGCTGCGAGGGTGTCGGGCAGCTGGATTAGGCTAAGCCGACGGCCGTCATTGCGAGCGGAGCGAAGCAATCCAGAGCAGCGCTTGCGCCAAGCTCAAGTCTGGATTGCTTCGTCGCTCCGCTCCTCGCAATGACGGGATCAGCTACCCCCGAAACGCGAAGTCCCGGATCGGCTCCCAGGGGCCGTCGAGATAGTGCCAGGTCGCCAGGCCTTTGATCGCCAGCGCACGCGGGCGGAAATCCGCGCGCAGCCTTTGCTGAAGCCGCCGCGCCTCGCGGGGGTCGACCTTGTTCTGGATGGTTATGTGCGGCCGCCACGGCGCCGAGTCCTGCGGGATCAGGAGGCCGTGGAAAGCGGAAGCCAGCTCCTCGCGCATATCTTCGAGCGCGTCGCTGTCGACCCGGAGGGCGGTCCCCTCCCCCAGGTCGATCACGCCGGCGAGCGAGGCCTTCGGCGGAACCAGCTTCGCGAGCGCTGCAAGGCGGCCGTTCAGCTCGGACTCGAGACTCGGCGGGAGCTGGCGGAACAAAGAGAGGTGGGCCGGGACGCGGTTGCGCTCGGGCGGATAATGGGTCCGCCGCATCTCCTGGAGCCAGCCATTGTCGCCGTCGCCGAACGTCGCGGTGACGATGATCGGAGCGGCAATGATCGGGCCGGCGCTCAGATCTCCACCTGGCTGCCGAGCTCGACGACCCGGTTGGGCGGCAGCTTGAAGAATTCCATCGCGCTTTCGGCGTTCCGAAGCATCCAGGCGAACAGCCGCTCGCGCCAGATCGCCATCCCCGGCCGGGCCGAGGCGAGCAGGGTCTGGCGGGCGAGGAAGAAGCTGGTGTCCATCATCTTGAAGGCCGGTCCGCACTGGCGGACCCTGGCGAGAGCGGCGGGCACGTCCGATTCCTGCATGAAGCCGAAGCGCAGGATCAGGCGGTAGAAGCCGCTTCCGAGGTCGGTCAGCTCGAACCCGCCATCCTCCTCGACGAACGGAACGTCCTCGATCCTGACGGTGAGCAACAGAACCCGCTCGTGGAGCACCTTGTTGTGCTTGAGGTTGTGGAGGAGGGCGTGCGGGACTCCGTTCGGAGCGGTGGTCATGAACACGGCGGTGCCCGGCACCCGGGCGGCGCTGCTCGAGGCGGACTTGACGAAGATCTCGACCGGCATCGCCGCCTCGCGCATCCGCTTCAGCATCAGCTGGCGGCCCTTCGCCCAGGTGGTGAGGAAGGTGAAGGCGATGAAGCCGACCAGGAGCGGGAACCAGCCGCCGTCGGGCACCTTGGTGAGGTTGGCCGAGAAGTAGGCGATGTCGACCGCGAAGAAGATGGCGAGCAGAGGCACTGCGAGCCACGGCTTCCACTTCCACAGCGAGAAGAGGACGACGCTGAGGAGGCAGGTGTCGATGAACATCGCGCCGGTGACCGCGATCCCGTAGGCGGCGGCGAGGTTGCTCGAGGTCTGGAAGAACAGGACGAGCAGGATCACCATGAACATCAGTGTCCAGTTGATCACCGGGATGTAGATCTGGCCGACGGTCGAGGCGCTGGTGTGGGCGATCCTGAGCCGCGGGATGAAGCCGAGCTGGATCGCCTGCTGGGTGACCGAGAAGGCGCCCGAAATCACCGCCTGGCTGGCGATGACGGTCGCCAGGGTGGCGAGGATGACGAGCGGCAGCCGGAGCGATTCGGGGGCGAGGAAGAAGAAGGGATTCTTGACGGTGGCGAGCGCCGCCGCCGGATCGAGCGAGAGGATCATCGCCCCCTGGCCCATATAATTGAGCATCAGGGCCGGGAGGACGAAGAACAGCCAGGAGACCCCGATCGGCTTTCGCCCGAAATGGCCCATGTCGGCGTAGAGCGCCTCGGCGCCGGTGACGGCGAGGACGACCGAGCCCATCGCCAGGAAGGCCCTGACCCCGTCGGCAAGGAAGAAATGGACCGCGTTGAGCGGGTTGACGGTGTGGAGGACGATCATCGGATCGTGGGCGATGTGGATCACCCCGAGCACCGATATGGTCAGGAAATAGATCAGCATGATCGGGCCGAACAGGGCTCCGACCGTCGCGGTGCCGCGCGCCTGGATCGCGAACAGGCCGACCAGAATGGTGACCGCGATGATCTGGACATAGGGCCCGAACGAGGATTCGACGGTGGTCAGGCCCTCGACCGCCGACAGGACCGAGATCGCCGGAGTGATCATCGAATCGCCGTAGAAGAGAGCGGTCGCGAACACCCCGAGCATGATGATCCCGCTCGCCCATTTCTTCTTGTTGCCCTCGCTCTTGCGGTTGATCAAAGCGAGCAAGGCGAGGCTTCCGCCCTCGCCCTTATTGTCGGCGCGCATGATCACCATGACATATTTGAAGGTCACGACGATCATCATCGACCAGAAGATCAGGCTCAGCACTCCGACGATGTGGAGCTTGTCGGGGGTCAGCTCGTGGTGGCCGGCGAAGGTCTCGCGGAAGGCGTAGATCGGGCTGGTGCCGATATCGCCGAACACGATCCCGACCGCGGCGACGGCGAGCTTGAGAAGCCCGCCGGGATGATGGTGGCCGTCGTGCGGCGATTGCGACGGCTGATCGGGTGCTGCGGCGCTGTCGGTCATCACTCGGGAAGGCAGGTCTGCCCTCTAATTCCTTCGCTCTGCGCGCTGGACCCGCCAGGCGGCGACGGCGCTTAGCACGTGCGCCGAGCCTTCCGCAACGGCGACAAAGTCCGCACGGACCGCGTGTACTTGTTGCCGCATCGTTATTTGCGGAAAACCGGTACCCACTTTTCCGCACGATGCTCTATAGGCCCGCCCGAACCGGACTGACATGGGAGTCGAACATGCGCGTCGGCGTGCCGAAGGAAATCAAGAATCACGAATATCGGGTAGGCTTGACGCCTTCGTCGGTCGCCGAGCTGGTCGCCGCCGGCCATGAGGTGATCGTCGAGACCAAGGCCGGAATGGGAATCGACTTCGACGACAGTGATTATCGCAAGGTCGGGGCGTCCATCGCGCCCGACGCGGCTTCGGTCTTCGCGGGATCCGACATGATCGTGAAGGTGAAGGAGCCGCAGCCGCAGGAAATCGCGATGCTCGAGCCGAGGCATCTGCTCTTCACCTATCTCCATCTCGCCCCCGACCGGCCGCAGACCGAGGGACTGATGAAGTCCGGAGCGACCTGCATCGCTTACGAGACCGTGACCGCCCGCGACGGCTCGCTGCCCTTGCTCAAGCCGATGTCGGAAGTGGCCGGGCGGATGTCGATCCAGGTCGGCGCCCATTATCTCGAGAAGGAGCAGGGCGGCCGCGGAGTCCTGCTTGGCGGAGTCCCCGGAGTAGCTCCGGCGCGGGTCGCGATCCTCGGCGGCGGCGTGGCGGGCGTCAACGCGGCGCAGATGGCGGTCGGGATGCGCGCCGACGTCACGATCTACGACATCTCCAACGCCCGGCTGGCCGAGCTCGACATGTTCTTCGGAAGCCAGATCAAGACCGCTTATGCCTCGAAGGCCGCGATCGCCGACGCGGTCGCCCATGCCAGCCTGGTGATCGGCGCGGTTCTGGTTCCGGGCGCAGCGGCGCCGAAGCTGGTCACCCGCGACATGCTGAAGACGATGAAGCGCGGCTCGGTGCTGGTCGACATCGCGATCGACCAGGGCGGCTGCTTCGAGACGTCGAAGGCGACCACCCACGACAATCCGGTCTACGAGGTCGACGGGGTGATCCATTATTGCGTCGCCAACATGCCGGGCGCCGTCGCCCGGACCTCGGCGATCGCTCTCAACAACGCCACCCTGCCCTTCGCCCTGAGGCTCGCCAATCTCGGCGCCGAACAGGCGATGCGCGAGGACCCGCACCTCGCCAACGGGCTCAACGTGTCGGACGGCAAGATCCGCAACCAGGCGGTCGCCGAGGCGCTCGATCTGGAGTTCGTTCCGGTTTGAGGGGCCATTTCCCCCTCCCGCTTGCGGGAGGGGGTTAGGGGGTGGGCCTGAGATGGCGAGTCGTTTCCAGCGCTAGATCCTCGCATTACGGCCTTGCCCACCCCTCAATCCCCTCCCGCAAGCGGGAGGGGAGGTTTAGCGGACGGCGTTCATCGCCCTCGCCTGCTGAAGCGCCTCCAGGTGGCTCTCGATCAGCGGGCGCCAGCTCGAGTCGTCGGGAACCGTGGCGAGCGTGTCGCGCCAGATCCGTTCGGCCTCGTCGAACCGGCCGCCCTGGGCGAGGGCGAGGCCGAAGAAGAATTTCGGGGCGGGATGGTCGGGGGCGATCTCCGCGGCGCGCTGGAAGGCGAGCTGGGCGGCGGGGCTCATCATGCCGCCGGAGTGGGCGACGAGGGCGTTGCCGTAGCCGACCCACAGCGTCATCGAGCGCGGGTTCGCCTTGAGACCCTGGCGGATCATCCTGGCGCCGCTGCCGGTGTCGCCCTCGCGCTGGAACACCTCGGCCCTGGTCAGCCAGGCATCGGCCGAGTCGAAGCGGCCGAGCATGTCCCGCCGGACCTGGCTGAACAGGCTGTCGGGAACGGCCTCCCCGGCCGCGGCGCGCTTCGGGCTTCCGGCGAGCCCGGGGCTGCCCTGCCAGGCATAGCCCGCCATCGCGAGCAGAAGCGCCGATGCGACGAACTGGAGCCCGCTTCGGTCCAGACGGGCGAAGCGCCAGAGCAGTCCGAGCGCCAGAGCCGCGAACAGCAGGATGAACAGCCAGCCGGTCATCCTTTGCGCCTCCGGAATCGTCCGCGCGCCAGCCAGGCGCCGGCGGCGACGAGAAGCAGGGGCGCGGCCCAGAGCGGCCAGGTCAGAGGCTCGACCGGCGGCTTGTAGCTGACCCATTCGCCGTAACGCTCGATCAGCCAGGCGCGGATCGCCTCGGGGCTCTCGCCGGCGGCGATCCGCTCCCGGACGAGGGCGCGCATGTCGCCGGCAATGTCGGCCTCGCTGTCGGCGATCGACTGGCCCTGGCAGACCAGGCAGCGCAAAGTCTCCATCAAGGCCTTGGCTTTCGCTTCCTGCTTCGGATCCTCGAGCTGGCTGTTGGCATAGCGCGCCGGCGGCAGGTTCGACTGGGCGAGCGCCGGCGCCGCGAACAGGCAGGCGAGAAGGAGCAGCACGCGCTTCATCGCGCCGCCTCATAGGCCGCGACGATATTCGCCATGTCCTCGGGCCGGATGTCGCCGATATGCTGGTGGCGAATGACTCCCTTGCCGTCGACGACGAAGGTCTCGGGCACGCCCGACGAGCCGAGAGCGAACTGGACCCGGCTTTCGGGATCGGCGCCGATCCGGTCGAACGGGTCGCCATATGAAGCGAGGAAGCCGGCGACATCCTCGGAGCGGTCGCGGATTGCGACGCCCTCGATCGGGACTCCCCTTTGCTTCAGGGCCATGAGCTGCGGCGCCTCGGCCCGGCAGGGGATGCACCAGCTGGCGAAGACGTTGACCAGCCGCGGCTTGCCCGAGCGCAGATCGGCGATGGCGAGGCCGTCATGGTTCGGGACCGAGGGCTGGAGCGCGAAATCGGGCATCGGCTTGCCGATCATCTGCGATCGGATCGCGGTCCCGGGCTCGCGGTTGAGGCCGAAGGCGAAGATCCACAGGAAGATCGCGAAGACCAGAAGCGGCACCCAGAGGAGCGGACGGATCATGCCCATGCCTCCTCGCGAACTGCCCGGCGCTCGCGCCGCACCCGGCCCACGAGGGCGAGGAAGCCGCCGAACGCGACCATCGCTCCACCGAGCCAGATCAGGGTGACGAGCGGCTTCCACCACAGCCGCAATTGCCAGCGGCCGCCCTCGGCGCTCTTGCCGAGCACGGTGTAGAGCTGGCCGTCGAGCCGGGTCGCGATCGCCGCCTCGCTGGTCTCGGTCGGCGGAGCGCTGAACATGCGCGCCTGGGGTTTCAGCACGAACGCCGCGCCTGAGCCGCGGCTGACGCTGAGCCGGGCTTCCAGAGCGGTCCAGTTCGGTCCGGCGATCGGATCGACCGAGTCGAGCCGGACCGACCAGGGGCCGACCTCGACGCTCTCGCCGATCGGCACCGCGACCAGCCGCTCCTTGGTGAACGCGCTCTCGCTCGCCATTCCGGCGAGAGCGACCGCGATCCCGAGATGGGCGATCACCATTCCCCAGATGAACAAGGGAGTCCGGCGCAGATTGCGCTTCCACAGCGGCGCCACGCTCGCCGCGCCGACCCCGAGCGCCAGCACCAGCCCGAGCAAAGGCAGGACTCCGAGCCCGGGCGCCATCAGAACGACCGCGAACAAGGCGATCGCGGCGACCAGGATCGGCAGAGCGATCCGGCCGGCGACCTGCTTCAACCGGTCGCGGCGCCAGCGCAGAAGCGGTCCGGCGGCCATCACGACGACCAGGATCAGAGCGATCGGTCCGGTCACGAGGTTGAAATAAGGCGGCCCGACCGAGACCTTCACGCCCAAAGCCTCGGTCACCAACGGATAGAGCGTGCCGACCAGGACGATCCCGAGCACCGCGGACAGGAGCAGATTGTTGACGACCAGCGCCCCTTCCCTGCTGACCGGCTCGAAGGTCGAACCCTCCTTCACCGTCCCGACCCTCAGCGCGAACAGGGCAAGCGCTCCGCCGATGTAAAGGACCAGAAGGGCAAGGATGAAGGCGCCGCGCTCCGGATCGACCGCGAAAGCGTGGACGCTGGTCAGAATCCCCGAGCGGACCAGGAAGGTGCCGATCATCGACATCGAGAAAGCGACGACGGCGAGCATCACCGTCCAGGCGCGGAGCCCGTCGCGGGTGGCGAGGACGGTGACCGAGTGGAGCAGAGCGGTCGCGGCGAGCCAGGGCATGAGCGAGGCATTCTCGACCGGGTCCCAGAACCACCAGCCGCCCCATCCCAATTCGTAATAGGCCCAATAGGAGCCGGCGGTGATCCCGAGGGTGAGGAAGATCCAGGCGCCGAGCACCCAGGGCCGCATCGCTTTGGCGAAGGCCGGGCCGACATTGGATGTGACCAGGGCTCCGACCGCGAACGAGAAAGCGACCGAGATTCCGACATAGCCGAAATAAAGGGTGGGCGGATGGAAGGCGAGGCCCGGATCCTGGAGCAGAGGATTGAGCCCCTGCCCTTCCGGCGGAGCGATCGGGAGCCGACGGAACGGGTTCGAGGCGAACAGCAGGAAGGCGTAGAAGCCGAGCCCGATCGCGGCCTGGGCGGCGAGGGTGGCGACGAGGCTGCGCTCCGGGAGGCGCCGCTCGAACAAGGCTACCGCGGCGCCGGCGATTCCGAGCACCGTTACCCAGAGCAGCATCGAGCCTTCGTGATTCCCCCAGGCGCCGGCGAATTTGTAGAGCCAGGGCTTCATCGAATGGCTGTTCGCGGCGACCAAAGCGACCGAGAGGTCGGTTCGGAGGAAGCATTGGATCAAGGCGAGGAAGGCGATGCCGACGAGGATCGCCTGGGCGACCGCGATCGGGCGGATCGCGCGGGCGAATGTCGAGGCCTCGCTGCCCCCTCCACCATGCTTCGCATGGTCCCCCTCCCCGTGCCGGGGAGGATCTTTACCGCCCCACACCGCCGCGATGCCGAAGAAGAGCTGGAGCAGCGACAAAGAAGCCGCGAGCCAGAGGGCGGCCAGGCCCGCTTCGGCGATCATCTGAGCGTGCCGCTCTTATGCTTGTCGCCGGCGGCCTCGGGCGGCCGGTAATTCTCGTCATGCTTGGCGAGGATTTCGTCGGCGATGAACAGGCCGTCCTTGCGGAAGCGGCCCTCGGCGACGACTCCGCTCTCCTCGCGGAACAGATCGGGCGGAATGCCGCGGAATCGGACCTTGATGGTGTTGACGGTCTCGTCGCGGACGATGAAGTCGATCGTCACTCCGTCCTTGCGATGGCGGACCGAGCCTTTCTTGACCATTCCGCCGATCCGCACGGCGCGGTCGAGCGGCATGCCGTCGCGCTCGATGTCGCCGGGGGCGTAGAAATAGGAAGCCTGGTCCTTCAGCGCCGACATTGCGAGCAGAACCGCGCCGAGCACCGCGGCGATGGCGAGGATGAGCAGGGTCAGGCGCTGATTCTTGGCCTTCACGGCAGGTCTTTCAGTGAACCGGCATCCGCCTCGGCCGTCAGCGCAGCGGCTTCCGCCTCGGCGCCGCGCATCGCGGCGAAGCTCGCCCAGGCGAGGCCGATCGTGCCGGCCAGGGTCAAAGCGTAAGCGGCGATCACGAACGGCCAGGGATTCACGAAGCAAGCCTCCGCATCCGCGCCTCGACCTTCGCCCGCGCCAGGGCCGCGCGCATCCGCATCAGCACCAGGGCTCCGAACAGCAAGGTGAAACCGATCGCCGAGACCAGAAGCGGCCACAGCATCGAGCCGTGGATGGTCGAGCCGGTGATGCCGATGCTCTGGCCCTGATGGAGGGTCCGCCACCACAGCACCGAATAATGGATGATCGGGATGTTGACCGCTCCGACCAGGCCGAAGATCGCGGCGATCCGTCCGTCGCCGCCCCGCTCCCGGTCGGCGTCGGCGAGCGCGACATAGGCGATGTAGAGGAAGAGCAGGACCAGCATCGAGGTCATCCGCCCGTCCCACTGCCAATAGGTCCCCCAGGCCGGCCGGCCCCAGAGCGAGCCGGTGGCGAGGCAGATTGCGGTGAAGACGGCGCCGGGCACGGCGATCGCCCGCGCCGCGACCGAGGCGAGCGGGTGGCGCCAGACCATCTGCATCAGGCTGGCCACCGCGATCCCGACCCATCCGCCCATCCCGAGCCAGGCGGCCGGGACATGGACGTAGATGATCCTGACGCTGTCGCCCTGGAGGAAATCGGGCGGAGTGAGGAACAGCCCGCTGAACAGAGCGAGCGCGATCAGCGCTGCTCCCGTCCAGCCGAGCCAGGCGGTGAGCGGTCGCGCGATCTTGAGGAAACGTGCCGGATTCGCGAAGATATGCATTGCCCGCACCCCCTGTAGCGAAGCGCGTGCTCACCTCAAAGCGCTAGAGTGTGACCGATCGGCGTCGGAGCCAGGCCTGTGTTCCTCCTTTTGCGAATTTTCTGAAATGTCATCATTTGTATCATATCGCTCCCGTGGGGACCGGAATCCTGAAGCGCGCCCGACGCAACGTCTCGGCTTCCATTTCGGAATGCAAGGCGCTCGGCCCCGAACACTTGCCTTTTCGCGGTTGAACGGGCCATGGCCGGCCATGTCGACCGCGCGTCCCCGACAGAACCGGCTGCTCGGAATCGGGCTTCGGCTCGGAGCGACGAGCTGCTTCGCCTTCATGGCGGCGACGATCAAGCTCGGCTACGCGGCCGGCGCCTCGACGCTGGAAATGGCCTTCTACCGCTTCGCCTTCGGCCTTCCGCCGCTGCTGCTGTGGATCGCTCTCAGCCGCAACAGGGACGTCTGGCGTACCGATCGGCCGTTCGCCCATGCCTGGCGCGCCGGCGCCGGGCTGACCACGATGCTCCTCGCTTTCACCGCCCTTTTCTATCTGCCGCTCGCCGAAGCGACGACGATCAGCTTCGCGGCGCCTCTGTTCGCGGTGATGCTGTCGGCTCTGGTGCTGAAGGAGGCCGTCGGCCGCCATCGCTGGAGCGCGGTCGCTTTGGGCCTGGTCGGCGTGATCGTGGTGATGCGGCCGGAAGGAAGCCATTTGCCCCCGATCGGCCTTGCGATCGCCTGCGTCGCGGCCTGCGGAGCGGCGATCGTCAACATCACCCTCAGGCAGATCGGCAGGACCGAGGGGACACAGACGATCGTCTTGTGGTTCAGCCTGCTATCTTTGCTGGTGCTCGGCGCCCTGATGCCGTTCCATGCCCAGGCGCATGACGGCCGCACCTGGCTGATCCTGTTCGCTCTGGGCTGCTTCGGCGGGATGGGCCAGCTCTTCCTGACCTCGTCGCTCCGCTTCGCGCCGGTGCCGGTGATCGTTCCGTTCGATTATTTCCAACTGGTCTGGTCGGTGCTTCTCGGCTGGCTGATCTTCACCGACCAGCCCGCCTCGACGACCTGGATCGGAGCGGCGGTGATCGCGGCCAGCGGGCTCTACACCATCTATCGCGAGCATCGCCTCGGGAGGGACAAGCCGTCGCCGGCGCTGCCGCTGGAGCCGGTTTAGCGGCGCTGAAAAGAGACCCGTTCGGGCTGAGCTTGTCCTTCGATACGCGTCTTCGACTTCGCTCAGCCGCTACTCAGGATGAGCGGTAAACTAAGAAGACCGCTCATGCTAAGCAGGCATTGAGCCTGGCGAAATGCCGTATCGAAGCACGGCTCAGCCCGAACGGGTTTGGCGCGAGGTCAGGCCCGCCCGATCAGCCGTTTCGCCATGTCGTCGGCGACCTCGGCCGGATTGCGGCCGGTGGCGGCGCTTTCGATCCAGATCTGCTCGAGCCTGACCGGGATCTGCTCGATCCGCGCCTTGACCCCCGCCGAGTCGGCGTCGCGGAGATATTCGGAGGAGACGTTGATGATCCCGCCGGCGTTGATCACATAATCGGGGGCGTAGAGGATCCCGCGCTGATGGATGCGCTGGCCGTCCTCGGGCGTGGCGAGCTGGTTGTTGGCGCCGCCGGCGACGACCGGGACCCGGAGCGCTGCGATGCTCTCCTCGGTGAGGATCGCTCCGAGCGCGTTGGGACTGAGAACGTCGGCCTCGAGGGTCAGGATCGAATCCGGATCGACGACCGTCGCGCCCACTTCGTCGGCGAGCCGCCGGGCACGCTCGGAATCGACATCGGCGAGGCTGATCCTCGCGCCTTCGGCGGCGGCGCGGCGAGCGACTCCGCCGGCGACGCTTCCGGCGCCCTGCATGGCGATGTGGAGGCCGGAGAGATCGTCCTTGCCCAATGCGCGCTTCACCGCCGCCTTGAGGCCGAGGAAGACCCCGTAGCTGGTGTGCGGGCCGGGATCGCCGCCGACCGCGCCTTCCTCGACGGGCAGGCCGGCAATGTAACGGGTCTGCTTCGAGATCGTGACGAGATCGTCGACGCTCATCCCGACATCCTCGGCGGTGACATAGGCGCCTCCGAGCCTTTCGACGGCGCGGCCATAGGCGGCGAGCATTTCGGGAGTCTTGGAACGGTCCTGGTTGGCGAGCAGGACGGCCTTGCCGCCGCCGAGCGGAAGCCCGGCCATGGCGTTCTTGTAGCTCATCCCGCGCGACAGGCGGAGGACGTCGCGGATCGCCTCGCCCGGCTCCTCATAGTGCCAGAAGCGGACTCCGCCGGCGCCCGGGCCGAGATGGGTCGAATGGACGGCGATCACCGCGCAGAGGCCGGAATCGCGGTCCGTTATGAAGTGGACGATCTCGTGATCGTCGAAATCGGGATAATCCCACACCGACTGCATTGGTTTGACGTCCTGAAAAAACGAGATCGCCATGGCGCGCGTGGGGCGATCGACGGGGCTTGAACCCGCGACCCCCGGTACCACAAACCGGTGCTCTAACCAGCTGAGCTACGATCGCCGCGACGCGCCTTGGGACGGCGCGCTCATAGGGGCCGTGGCGGCGGGGCGTCAAGCACTCCTCCCCCCTTGAAGGGGGGAGGGCAGGGAGAGGGGAAGCGGCCGAGGCGGCTCGATGCCGGCGAGGTCGCCACCTGCGCCGCAGACTCGCTTCGCTCGCCCCCTCTCCCTGCCCTCTCCCCTGAAAGGAGAGAGGGAATTCACCAGTCGAGCAGTCCGAGCCGCTCGCGCCGGAGCCAGCGCGCCACCATCAGCATCGCGACCATGGCGAGGCCGGCGGCGAGACCGGTCCAGATCCCGACGCCCTGCCAGCCGAGCCCGAAGGCGAGTCCGACCGCGATGGCAAGCCCGACCACCCAATAGCCGAACGCCGCGAACAGCATCGGCACCCGCGTGTCGTGGAGGCCTCGAAGCATCCCGGCGCCGACCGACTGGGCGCCGTCGAAGATCTGGAACAGGGCCGCCAGGAACAGGAAGGAGACGGCGAGCGGGATGACCGGCGCGTTGGCCGGATCGGCGGGATCGAGGAACAAGGTGACGAGCCGGTAGGGGATGGTCAGCATTAGAAGGGCCATCAGCGCCATGAACGACACTCCGAGCGCGAAAGCGGTCCAGCCGGCGCGGGCGATCCCTTCGCGGTCTCGGCGGCCGAAAGCGAGGCCGACGCGGACCGTTACCGCCTGGCTGAGACCGAGCGGAACCATGAAGCTGAACGCGGCGATCTGAAGCGCGACGGCATGGGCGGCGACCGAGATCGCTCCGATCAGGCCCATCAGGAAGACCGCGGCGTTGAAGATGGTGATCTCGAGGGCGAGAGTGACCGCGATCGGCAGGCCGAGCCGCCAAACCTCGCGGAAGCGCTGCCGGTCCGGGCGCCAGAAGCGGCCGAACAGGCGATAGCGGCGGAAGCGCGGGTGGAGGCTGACCACCAAAGCCATGGCGACGAACATGAAGCTGCTCGCGCAGGTGCTTCCGATGCCGGCCCCGAGCAGGCCGAGCGCGGGCAGGCCGAACTTGCCGAAGATCAGCCCGTAATTGAGGATCGCGTTGACCAGGACGGCCGCGGCCCCGACCGCGAGCGACCAGGCCGGCTGCTCGAGCGCCGACAGGAACGAGCGAAGGACGATGTACCAAAGGAAAGGGAGCATCGACCACATCAGAGCCCGGACGAAGGTCTGGGCGCCGGCTGCGAGCAGAGGGTCCTGGCCGATCGCGACCAGGATCGCCTGGGTGTTCCACAGGATCAGCCAGACCGGAACGCAGATCGCCACCACCGACCACATCGCCTGCCGGACCGTCCGCCGGACGTCGCGGACGCTGTGCCTGCGGGCGCCCAATTCCTTCGCCATCATCGGCGCGGCGGCGGTGACCAGCCCGATCCCGAAGATCAGGAAGGCGTAATAGAGATTGATCCCGATCGTCGCCGAGGCGAGCGTCCGGGCACCCGCCCAGCCGAGCAGGACGACGTCGGTCGACTGGATCAAAGACTGGGTCATGTTGGTGAGCACCAGCGGCCAGGCGAGCGCCACCGTCGCGCGAATCTCGTCGCGCCAGAGCGCCGCCGGGGCCGTCGTGTCGGCTCGCTGAAGCATGAGGCGCGCGTGGTAGCGGCTTGGAAAGCGGTGGGGAACCTCCCGGCTTTTCCCGTCACCCCAGCGAAGGCTGGGGTCCATACGGAGTTGGTACCGGTCCCAGATTCAGCATGGATGCCAGCCTGCGCTGGCATGACGAGTAATTTGCGTATGAATGATTTCTCGACTTCGAAAAAATCCTCCCCATCTCCACTTGATGATCCCTTATTCAGTCCTTGACCTCGCCCCGATCGTCGAGGGCGGCGATGCCGGCTCGGCCTTCCGCAACGCGCTCGACCTTGCCCGTCATGCCGAGAGCTGGGGCTACAAGCGCTTCTGGATGGCCGAGCATCATTCGATGCCGGGGGTCGCGAGCGCGGCGACCTCGGTGGCCCTGGCCTATATCGGCGCCGGGACCTCGACGATCCGGATCGGAGCCGGCGGGATCATGCTTCCCAACCACGCGCCCCTGATGATCGCCGAGCAGTTCGGGACCCTCGCCTCGCTGTTTCCGGGACGGGTCGATCTCGGGCTAGGCCGGGCGCCCGGCACCGACGGAGCGACCGCGGCGGCGCTCCGGCGCGGGCTCGGCGGAGTCGACAGCTTCCCTCAGGACGTGGTCGAATTGATCGATTATTTCGGCCCGCGCCGGCCCGAGCGGCGGGTCCGGGCGATTCCGGGTGAAGGTCTGGACGTGCCGATCTGGATCCTCGGCTCGAGCACCTACGGCGCCCAGCTCGCGGCGATGCTCGGACTGCCCTACGTCTTCGCCTCGCACTTCGCGCCAAGCCAGATGATGGAGGCGATCCGCGTCTATCGCGAGCGGTTCCAGCCCTCGGCCCAGCTTGCCGAGCCTTATGTGATGCTCGGCTTCAACGTCTTCGCCGCGGAGAGCGACGAGGAAGGCGCGCTGCTGGCCACCTCGCTCCAGCAGGCCTTCGTCAACCTGCGCACCGGCAATCCGACCCCGCTTCAGCCGCCGGTTGCCGGCTATGGCGAGACTTTGCCGATCGAGGCTCGCGCCTTGCTTCGGGGGGCGCTGTCGGCTTCGGCGATCGGCTCGCCGGAGACGGTTCGAAAGGCGATCCGGGCGTTTGTCGAGAGGACGGGAGCCGACGAGTTGATGATCACGAGCCAGGTCTACGATCATCGGGCGCGGCTGCGCTCGTTCGAGATCGCGGCTGAGTGCATGCGGGACTGAGCCTTGTCCCCTCTCTCCGGCGGGGAGAGGGTTAGGGTGAGGGGGCTCGGCCGTGGAAGGAAATCGCGGAGGTTGTACCCCCTCACCCCTCCCTCTCCCCGCCGGAGAGAGGGGAAATCACCCTTCACTCTCATCCAGCTCCCGGACCAGTTTCTTCGGCGCCTGGGCGCGGTAGCTTTCGTCGATCCAGTCCTTGAGCCGGTCGATCGGCGGGATCTGGTCCTCGGGGGGCGAGAAGCTCACCCAGCCCGATTTGCCGAGGCCGTAGGCGGTGGGCTTGGCGTAGGGAAGATCGAGAGCGACCTCGCCGGTGTAGGGCAGCTTGACCGACAGGCTGAACGGATCGCCCTCGACCGGCAGATAGGCATAGGTCTTGTCGCGGACGGCGAGGTCGTCATGGCCGGGCCAGGGCGCCTTCGAATGGGTGCCCGGATAGGCCATGAAATGCGCCCTGAGCTCGCGCAGGATCGAATCGCTTTTCTCGCTCATCTTCTCGTCTCCCGGAACCGCGGCCGCGTCCGGAGCTTGATAGCATGAAGCGAGGAACGAGACATGGCCGAGGACGAAGAGAGCATTTCGAGCGGGCCGGACGACCGGTCGATGATCGCGGGCACCGGACCGGGAATCCCCGACGACGCGCTCGGGCCCGGCGAGGAATTGCCCGAGCCGCCGAGCGATGCGGAGGTGGAGCGTGCGGCCGAGGCGCTGGGCGCGGCGGTCACGGAGAAATTGCCGCTCGAGGGGCAGTAGCGGTCCCGAAATTCCCGTCATCCCAGCGCAGGCTGGGATCCATTCCGACTTCGGGCGTCTGTGCGGATGGAGATGCTGCATGGACCCCAGCTTTCGCTGGGGTGACGGGTGGGTCTCAGGCCCCGCGCCATTTGAGCAGGAGCAGGGGCTTGGCGAGGGCCAGGCCTGCGAGGAAGCCGGCGGCGGTCGCCGCGACCGGCAGGCGGGCGATCGGCACTCCGTAGGCGAACAGGGTGAGGGCCTGGAGGAGGATCCAGGCCGCGGCCAGCCAGAGGGCGTTGAGCCAGAGGCCCTTCTGCGCGCCGGCGACGCGCAATTTGTTGCGGCCGAGAAGCAAAGCGTAAGCGCCGATCACCGCCGCGACCGCGCCGCCGGCGCCGATCATCGGCAGCGGATCGCCCGGCATGACCGCATAATGCGCCGCCGCGGCGGCGTAAGCGCCCGTGATGTAGAGGATGATCAGCCCGCTCATCCCGACGATCTTCTCGACCACCCGTCCGCAGAAGAGCAGGACGAGCATGTCGAGCAGGATGTGGAACAGGCCGCCGTGGATCAGGGTCGCGGTCAGCGGCGTCACCAGCAAACGGATCACGCTCCCGGCATCGGCTACGGAGACAGAAGCCGGCGTGAAGCCCGCGGCCAGCGCCAGCTCCACGACTCGTCCCTGAGGAGCGAAGGCGAAGAGCAGCCAGCACAGGCCGGTGATCGCGGCGATCGCGAACGTGGCGGGCGCGCCGCGCCAGCCGTGGGGAATGTTCAGATGAATTCGACCTTCTTGATCACATAATATTTGTCGCCCGACGGGGCCGACACCTCGACCTCGTCGCCGACGCTGCGGCCGATCAAGGCCCGGCCGAGCGGCGAGGAATAAGAGATCCGGCCGATCTTGGCGTCGGCCTCGGTCTGGCCGACGACCTGGTAGGTCACGGTCTTGCCGTCCTCGTCCTTCAGGCGGACGGTCGCTCCGAAGATCACCTTGTCGCCGCTCAGGCTCCTGGGATCGATCACCATCGCCCGGCTGAGGCGATCCTCCATCTCGGCGATCTGCGCCTCGACATGGCCCTGCCGTTCCTTGGCGGCATGATATTCGGCATTCTCCGAAAGGTCGCCATGGCCGCGAGCGACCTCGATCGCTTCGATGATCGCGGGACGTTCGACGGATTTCAGGTGCCTGACCTCGTTGGTGAGCCTCTCATAGCCTTCGGCCAGCATCGGCATCTTGTCCACCGTCGCCATGTTACTGCCTTTCGTCAAAAATTCTCTTGGCCGCCCTGCGTAAGAAGCGACCCGATCCGGATTCAATTGTGAAGGATCATGCTCTGGAGGCGGAATAATAGTCCTGCAGCGAGCGAACTTCAAGGCTGCGCGAGCGCCGGGCCCCGATCGCCCTCGCCACCGCGGCGCTCGACGCGGCGGTGGTGAAATAGGGCACCTTGGCCATCAGCGCCGAGGCCCGGATCGAGGCGCTATCCTTGTGGCTCTGCCAGCCCTCGGTGGTGTTGAAGATGATGTCGACCTGGCCGTCCTTGATCCGGTCGACGATGTGGGGCCGGCCCTGGGCGACCTTGTTGACCCGTTCGACCTTCAGCCCCTCGGCGGCGAGGAAGTCGGCGGTGCCGCCGGTCGCGACGGCCCGGAAGCCATATTCGATCAGCGCCCGCACGGGCGGGACGATCAGGCCCTTGTCGCTGTCCTTGACCGAAACGAACAGGGTTCCGCCGTCGGGAAGCTCGATTCCGCTGGCGAGCTGCGACTTCAAAAAGGCGACCGGGAAATCGACGTCGATCCCCATCACCTCGCCGGTCGACTTCATCTCCGGCGAGAGGACCGGGTCGATTCCGGGGAAGCGGGCGAACGGGAAGACCGCTTCCTTGACCGCGACATGCTTGGTCTCGCGCCGGATCGGAAGGAATTTCATCAGCGGCTCGCCCGCCATCACCCGGGCGGCGATCTTGGCGATCGGAGCGCCGATCGCCTTGGCGACGAACGGCACCGTCCGGCTGGCGCGGGGATTGACCTCGATCAGATAGACGATGCCGTCCTTGACGGCGAACTGGACGTTCATCAGCCCGACCACCCCGAGCGCCAAAGCGAGCGCCCGCGCCTGCTTCTCGATCTCTTCGATGATCGCCGGCTCGAGGCTGTAGGGTGGAAGCGAGCAGGCGCTGTCGCCGGAATGGACCCCGGCTTCCTCGATATGCTGCATGACGCCGGCGATGCAGACGTCCTTGCCGTCGCAGATGGCGTCGACGTCGACCTCGATCGCGTCGCGCAGGTAGCGGTCGATCAGCACCGGGCTGTCGCCCGAGACCTGGACCGCGGTGTGGATATAATCGTCGAGCTGGGCCGGGCCGTCGACCACCTCCATCGCCCGTCCGCCGAGCACGTAGGACGGGCGGGTCAGAACCGGATAGCCGATCCGCTCGGCGACCGCGATCGCCTCGTCGCGGCTGCGGGCGATGCCGTTCTCGGGCTGGCGGAGGCCGAGCCGGTTGACCAAAGCGGCGAAGCGCTCGCGGTCCTCCGCCAAATCGATCGCGTCGGGCGAGGTGCCGAGGATCGGGATCCCCGCTTTGGCAAGGGCGGCGGCGAGCTTCAAAGGAGTCTGGCCGCCGAACTGGACGATCACTCCGACCAATTCGCCGCGCGACGCCTCGACGTGGAGGATCTCGAGCACGTCCTCGACCGTGAGCGGCTCGAAATAGAGCCGGTCCGACGTGTCGTAATCGGTCGACACCGTCTCCGGATTGCAGTTGATCATGATCGTCTCATAGCCCGCCTCGTCGAGCGCGTAGCAGGCGTGGCAGCAGCAATAATCGAACTCGATGCCCTGGCCGATCCGATTGGGGCCGCCGCCGAGGATGACGACCTTCCTTCGGTCGCTCGGCTGGCACTCGTCCTCGGGCGCACCGAAGCTCGGCGCCTCGTAGGTCGAATACATGTAGGGCGTCTTCGCCTCGAACTCGGCGGCGCAGGTGTCGATCCGCTTGAACACCGGCCGCACTCCGAGCCGATGGCGGAGCGCCCGCACCTCGTCCTCGGTCGTGGCTCCGATCATCGCCTTGACCGCGTCGTGGATCAGGCCGTGGCTCCTCGCGCGGGTCTTGACCCCCTCGCCGCGGACATGGGCCGATTTGAGCGCGAGCTCGGCCATGCGCCGGTCGCTGAAGCCCATCGCCTTGAGGCTGCGCAGGCCGGCCGCGTCGTTGGGAAGGCCCTCGCGGCAGATCCTGTCCTCGGCCGCGACGATCTCTTCGACCCGCTCGAGGAACCAGGGATCGTAATGGGTGATGGCGTGGATCTCGGCGACGCTGAACCCCTCGCGCATCGCCTGGGCGGCGACGAGCAGGCGGTCGGGGGTCGGCCGGGCGAGCGCCGCCTCGATCTCCTCGCGGGGCGCTCCGTAGAGCGGCTTGATCCCGTCGAGGCCGATCAATCCGGTCTCGAGGCCGCGAAGGGCCTTCTGCAGGCTCTCGTGGAAGTTGCGGCCGATCGCCATCACCTCGCCGACCGACTTCATCGCGGTCGACAGCAACGGCTCGGTGCCCTTGAACTTCTCGAAGGTGAAGCGCGGGATCTTGGTGACGACATAGTCGATCGTCGGCTCGAACGAGGCCGGGGTCGCGCCGGTGATGTCGTTGTCGATCTCGTCGAGAGTGTAGCCGACCGCGAGCTTGGCCGCGACCTTGGCGATCGGGAAGCCGGTCGCCTTCGAGGCGAGCGCCGAGGAGCGCGAGACCCGCGGGTTCATCTCGATCACGACGAGGCGCCCGTCCTTCGGATTGACGGCGAACTGGACGTTGGAACCGCCTGTTTCGACACCGATTTCGCGAAGGCAGGCGATACTCGCATTGCGCATCACCTGATATTCCTTGTCGGTCAGGGTCAAAGCCGGGGCGACCGTGATCGAATCGCCGGTATGGACCCCCATCGGATCGACATTCTCGATCGAGCAGATGATGATGGCATTGTCGTTGCGGTCGCGGACGACCTCCATCTCATATTCCTTCCACCCCAGGACGGATTCCTCGATCAGCACTTCGGTGGTCGGACTCGCCTCGAGCCCGCGGGCGACGATGTCGACGAATTCCTCGCGATTGTAGGCGATCCCGCCGCCGGTGCCGCCCAAGGTGAAGCTCGGCCGGATGATCGCGGGCAGGCCGACGAAATCCAATCCTGCGACCGCCTCCTCGAGGCTGTGGGCGATCTGGGAGCGCGGGCTTTCGAGACCGATCTTGTCCATCGCCTCGCGGAATTTGAGCCGATCCTCGGCTTTCTCGATCGCCTCGGCGTCGGCGCCGATCATCCGCACGCCATATTTCTCCAGGGTGCCGTCCTTCCACAGCGCCAGGGCTGTGTTGAGCGCCGTCTGGCCGCCCATCGTGGGAAGGACCGCGTCGGGCCGCTCCTTCTCGATGATCAGGCGGACGAACTCAGGGGTGATCGGCTCGACATAGGTCGCGTCGGCGAGCTCGGGATCGGTCATGATCGTCGCCGGGTTCGAATTGACCAGGACGATCCTATACCCCTCCTCCTTCAGCGCCTTGATCGCCTGGGTCCCCGAATAATCGAACTCGCAGCCCTGGCCGATGACGATCGGGCCGGCGCCGATGACGAGGATCGAGGAAATGTCGGTTCGGCGGGGCATCTAGTTGGGACCTGACGGGGAGAAAAAGGGGCTGACGGATCCGCACTTACGATCTTCGATTCGATGGCGCTCGGCGGCCGCGCCGGCCGCGACCTCGACCTGAGCGGCGCCGCGCCAGCGTATCGAGAGCGGCACATCGGCATAATAGGTCGCAAGGCGGCAAAGATTGAGGCTGGTATTCGGCTCCCACCATTTCCGAACGGTGACGACGGTCAGCGGCGCACCCCCCATGACGATATGCTCGACCTGGGCGCGCGTGGAGCCGTCGGGAGAGCGGATTATCGCAACGACGCTCCGCTCGGAGTCCAGCCAGTAAGCGAGTCCGAACGGCGTCCCCCAGACCCAGAAAATGACCAAGATGGTCACGGCGATCGGGAAGCCACATCCCCAGCGATTTCGTCGGCCCTCCATGCCTATCGCTTCTTCGGCGCAAGGACCAAGATCGATATTTCGTGGGCGGAACATCAGCGGCTGTTCCCCGGCTCGAACGCCTCGTTCCCGACGAAGCCGAGTCGCAGGTCGGAGTTTTTCAGCTTCGCCAGAGCGCATTCGACGTTCCGATATTGAGACTCGGGTGGGACCTGAAAAGTCACTCCGTCCTCGCCGACCAGCCTGAAAGTCGACGCGGGCACGCCGCATTCGTCCGCGATCTTCTTGAGTTCGGCCAGGTGACGGGCTCGAGCCGCTTCGGCGGGCGAAACCGACTTGCCGCACGCGCTCAGCAGCAGGATGGCCAGGATCGATGGGACGGCGAATCGGCGGAGCATTTACAGAAACGCCTTCATTGCATACATTGATTGCAGTGCAATCACGGGAGGCTGATCATGGCCAGCCTGACGATCCGCAACATCCCGGAAGACGTTAAGCGCCGCTTCCGGCAGCTCGCCGCGGCGAACGGCCGGTCGATGGAAGAGCAGATGCGCCAGCTGCTGATCGAATCGGTGGCGGCGGAGGCGCCGGCCTCGTCGCACGTGCAGGACGGGCGAGCCGAGTTCGGCGCCCGGACCGGGGATGTCCGACCAGACGAAACGGGTGAGGATTGGGTGAACGAGCTCATCCGGATCGCCAACGGCGCCGGAGACGGTGTTTTCGATCCCGAGCCGCAGCCATTGCGCGAGTTCGACCTTTGATCGTCCTCGATACGAACGTCCCGAGCGAGACCAGCAAGTCCCGGCGCGATCCGGCCGTCCTGGAATGGCTTGCACGAAACTCCGAGCGGTTGTGGCTCCCGACCATCGCCCTCGCCGAGCTGCGCTACGGCGTTCAGAAGCTGCCGCCCGGCCGCAAGCGCGACGATCTGGACCGCTGGCTGACGGCACTGACCCAGCGCTTCGCCGGCCGCCTGCTGTCGTTCGATGCGAAAGCGGCCGAGGCCCATGGCCGGCTGCGCGCCAGGCTGAGGCGGATCGGACAGCCGATGGACGCCCCGGACAGCTACATCGCCGCAATCGCTCTCTCGCTGGGAGCTCCGGTCGCGACGCGCAATTCGAAGCATTTTGCCGCTGCCGGTGTCGCGTTGATCGACCCCTGGAAGGCGTAGCGCTTCGTTCTTGCCTGCCGTCGAGCCTGTTCGTCTGGCCAATAAAGATTGAGCCGGTGCCGATGACGAGGATCGAGGAGGTGTCGGTGCGGCGTGGCACTTCAAGAAGTCGCAACGGATAAGAGGATTTGCGCAAGCGCCATCACCAGACCTGCAACCCCGACGATACCCGCCAAGGTCGGCGAACGCAGCAATCGCACGATCTCCGGCCACAAAGGATCAGGCGTGTCGATAAGTCGTTCTGCTGCTTCGACCAACGCGACAGCATTCGCCGTTTGCGAATTTGGAAGTTTGGCGGCGGTAATCGCATCCCGAATTCGCTCAAGTAAGGTCCTGATTTGCCGTACCTGATACGGTGAGAGTTCGAATTTGCCGGTCCATGCCACGCTTTCCGCGTGAACCTCGGGAACGTCATCAGAGAGGTCAGCGACTTGGTTCTCAGCGATGAGTTTCAACGCCAGAGCTTCGCCGCGCGACGTCAGGCCCTCGAAATAGTGCGGTGCCTCGTCATCCAAAATTGCATAGAGCTCCTCCTCCCAGAGCTCCGTCAAAGCATCGGAGAATATTTTTGGATTGGAGAACTCTCTAGCAATGTGATTGAACCGTCCTTCGACGACAAAACGCGGTTGGTTGTGCTTTAGACGATCGACGGCACGTATCGCCAAGAGCACCTCTTGTGCCCTTCTTGAAATATCAGCCATGGGATTTGACCGCCGATACGAAAGTCCGGAACAAATAGGTACTGTCCTGAGGCCCAGGGCTCGCCTCAGGGTGATATTGGACGCTGAAGGCAGGGCGGTCGGTCAGCTCGAGGCCGCACAGGCTGCCGTCGAACAGGCTGATGTGCGTCGGCCGGGCATTATCCGGCAGGCTCTCGGTCTCGACCGCGAAGCCGTGGTTCATGCTGGTGATCTCGACCCGGCCGTCGGCGAGTCGCTTGACCGGGTGGTTGGCGCCGCGATGGCCCTGGTGCATTTTCACCGTCCGGCCGCCGACGGCGAGGCCGAGAAGCTGGTGCCCGAGGCAGATTCCGAACAGGGGCTTGCCGGTGTCGAGCAGCTTCTGGATCACCGGAACGGCATATTCGCCGGTCGCGGCCGGGTCGCCGGGGCCGTTGGAGAGGAAGATGCCGTCGGGGGCGTGGGCCATGACCTCGTCGAAGCTGGCGGTGGCTGGGAGGACTGTGACCCGTGCGCCGGCGTCGGCGAGGTTGCGGAAGATGTTCCGCTTCGAGCCGTAATCGATCGCGACGACATGGGGGCGGGTATCGTCCTGCGTGTCGGGTGACCGATTGTCGGAAGTGAGAGCCTGCCCACCCCCGGCCCCTCCCGCGAGCGGGAGGGGGGATTCTTCGCGATAGCCCTTCCCGGGCTGCCAGCGGCCGCCCGACCAGCGGAACATCTGGCGGCAGGAGGCTTCCTTCGCCAGGTCCATGCCTTCGAGGCCGGGCCAGTCGCGGGCATGCTTGAGGAGAGCAGGGACGTCGAAGCGGCCGTCGGCGCGGTGGGCGATCACGCCGTTGGGAGCGCCTTCGAGGCGGATCTTGCGGGTCAAAGCGCGGGTGTCGACCCCGGCCAGCCCGATCCGGCCGTTCGACTTCAGCCAGCTGTCGAAGCCCTGGACCGAGCGGTAATTGCTCGGATGGGTGACGTCCTCGCGGACGACGCAGCCCAGCGCCCAGGGATTGTCGGCCTCGAGATCCTCGTAATTGGCGCCGACATTGCCGATGTGCGGGAAGGTGAAGGCGATGATCTGGGCGGCGTAGGAGGGGTCGGTCATCACCTCCTGGTAGCCGGTCATCGCGGTGTTGAAGCAGACCTCGCCGACCGCCTCGCCCTCAGCTCCGAACCCCCTCCCCCACACCAGGGTCCCGTCGGCCAGCGCCAATACGCCCGTGGCGCCTTCGGGCGCGGGCGTGGTGACGGCGTCGGCCATGGCGGCGGGCACTCCTTGAATCGGTGAACGATGTCGCTAAGCGCCCGTCGCTAGAGGCGGCCCGGCGAAGCGTCAATCTGTTAAAAGAGCGAAGGAAAGGCTATCCGGTTCCTTTCCCGCAAGCACCGAGCCGAGACCATGATTCGCGACGCCATCAAAGCCGCCCAGATCGCCGCCATGAAGGCCGGCGACAAACCCCGCACCGGGGCGATCCGCCTGATCCAGTCGGCCATCAAGAATCGCGACATCGAGCTTCGGACCTCGGACAAGCCGCCCGAGGACGACGCCCTCGTGACCGACGTCCTGCAGAAGATGATCAAGCAGCGCCGCGAATCGATCCAGATGTACGACGCCGGCGGGCGGGCGGAGCTGGCGGAAGCCGAGCGGGCCGAGGTGGCGGTGATCGAGGAGTTCCTGCCCCGGCAGATGAGCGAGGAGGAAATGAAGGCCGCGATCGACGCGATCGTCGCCGAGACCGGGGCGGCGTCGGTCAAGGACATGGGCCGGGTGATGGCGCTGCTCAAGGAACGGCATGCGACCGAACTCGATATGGGCAAGGCCAGCGGGCTGGTGAAGGCGCGCTTGTCTTAAGCTCCCCTCCCGCTTGCGGGAGGGGTTGGGGGTGGGCATGTTGGGACATGGCGACATTTACGCCCCGTCCGACCCGTCTGGCTCAGACGCTTCGCAATGAGGCGACGGACGCCGAACGGCATCTCTGGCACCGGCTGAACCGTCGCCAACTCGCTGGGTTCAAGTTCAGTCGGCAAATCCCGGTCGGGCGATTCGTTTGCGACTTCATGTGTCGCGAGGCTCGGCTGGTGATCGAGGTGGACGGCGGGCAGCATGACGAGGACGCGGCGCTGGATGCCTATCGCACGGAATTCCTGGAGGGTGAAGGATATCGGGTGCTGCGTTTCTGGAACAACGAAGTGATGGGGAACATAGACGGTGTTCTCTCAACCATCTTGGAGAGGCTGGAATCTGCCCACCCCCTGCCGTGCGGCGCTGGCCGGTCCCCCGGACCGGCCTTAGTCGCGCCGCACCCCGCAGGCGGGAGGGGGTTGGCTTGAGCCTCACGCCGCAATTCCTCGACGAGCTTCGGGCGCGGACCTCGCTGTCAACGCTGATCGGCCGGTCGGTGAAGCTCGTCAAAGCAGGACGCGAACACAAGGCCTGCTGCCCGTTCCACCAGGAGAAGACTCCGAGCTTCTACGTCAATGACGAGAAGGGCTTCTACCATTGCTTCGGCTGCCAGGCGCATGGCGACGCGATCCGGTTCCTGACCGATTCGAAGGGGCTGCCCTTCATGGACGCGGTGAAAGAGCTGGCCGACGCGGCGGGGATGCAGGTGCCGGCGCCCGATCCGCGCGCCCAGGAGCAGGCCGAGCGCGCGGTCGGGCTCTACGAAGTCATGGAGGCAGCCCGGCTCTGGTTCGAGGAGGCCCTGGGCGGGCTCGAAGGCGCCGAGGCCCGGGCCTATCTCGAGAAAAGGGGGATTTCGGACGCCACCCGCCGCAAATTCGGCTTCGGCTTCGCGCCGGATTCGCGCGGCAAATTGAAGGCCGCGCTCAAGCGGTTCGGCAATGACAGGCTGATCGAGGCGGGGCTGTTGATCGCGCCCGACGAGGAAAGGCAGCCCTACGACCGGTTCCGCGGACGGCTGATGTTCCCGATCCGCGACCGGCGCGGGCGCGTGATCGCCTTCAGCGCCCGGATCCTCGGCGCCGGAGAGCCGAAATATCTCAACTCGCCGGACACGCTTTTGTTCGACAAGGGCCGGACCTTGTTCAACATCGACCTTGCCGCGGCGGCAGCCCGCGAGGCGAAGAGGATCATCGTCGTCGAGGGCCAGATGGACGTGATCGCTCTCGACCAGGCCGGGCTCGGGGAAGCGGTCGCGCCGCTCGGGACAGCGCTCACCGAGAGCCAGCTCGGCCTGCTGTGGCGGCTCTCGCCGACTCCGATCCTCTGCTTCGACGGCGACAGCGCCGGCGCCAAGGCGGCGGTTCGAGCCGCGCTTCGCGCCCTCCCCCATATCGAGGCGGGCCGGTCGCTCGGTTTCGTCACTTTGCCCGCCGGGCAGGATCCCGACGATCTGATCCGCTCGGGGGGACGCGAGGCGCTCGACGAATTGCTCGCCAGGCCCGAGCCGCTGGTCGACCGGCTGTGGCGGCACGAGCTGCACGCCGAGCCGCTGGCAACGCCCGAGCAGCGCGCGGGCCTCAGGCGGCGGCTGATGGACCATGTCTCCGCGATCCACGACCCCGACGTGCGCGACCAGTATCGGGCCGAGTTGCTCGGCCGGTTCAACGCGCTGACCCGCCCGGCGCCGCGGCCGTGGAGCAAGGACGGGCCGCCGCGGTCGGGGCGCTTCGCTCCGCCCGCCCGGGCCAGCGACCGGACCAAGGCGGTCGGGACGAGCGGCCTCTCCGCGCTCACCGCCCGCGCCGTGCTCGCCGGATTGCTCCATCATCCCGAGCTGATCGCCGGTCATGCCGAGGCGATCGCGGCGCTTCCGCTCGCCGATCGGGGCAGCATCCGGCTTCGCGACGACCTGCTCGATGCGGCCCTCGCGAACGGCGAACTTGATCAGGAGCAGCTAAATACCATATTGGCGGCCAGCGACGCGGCGCCTCTGGCACAGGCGCTGCGCGCCGAACGAGGATTGGCCTTTTCCTTCACCCGCCGCGATGCCGACCCGGAACGCGCCTGTCGCGATCTCGTTCTGGTCATCGACACGTTGGCGGCCCAGCCGCTGATCGAGGCGGCACTGGAGGCCGCCACAGCGCGGCTGAAGGAGAATGGCAATGAAGCCGCTTTCGAGGAGCAGCAAAGGCTTCGGGCGGCACGGGACGAGGCGGACAGGCAGCTCGCGGCGCTGATCGAAGGCGAAGCGGGCTGAGAAAACGGAAACAAGGCTCTTAGATGGCGAAGACGACCAACGGCGGCGACGGCGAAGACAAGCAGGAAGGCGGCGACGCCCCCCTCATCGATCTCAACGAAGCGACTCTCAAGCGGCTGATCGGCCGGGCGAAGAAGCGCGGCTACATCACCGTGGACGAGCTCAACAACGCCTTGCCGCCGGACCAGATGTCCACCGACCAGATCGAGGACGTGATGTCCTCGCTGTCGGAGATGGGCGTCAACATCGTCGAGAATGAGGAAGCCGACGAGGACGAGGCCGAGGCGGAGCCGGAAGGCGCGCTCGACGAGGCCGAGGGCACCGAGGGCGAGCGCTACATCGTCGAGAAGAAGAAGGAGACGGTCGACCGCACCGACGATCCGGTGCGCATGTATCTGCGCGAGATGGGCGCTGTGGAGCTGCTCTCGCGCGAGGGCGAGATCGCCATCGCCAAAAGGATCGAGGCCGGCCGCGACACGATGATCTGGGGCCTGTGCGAGAGCCCGATCACGTTCAACGCGATCATCCTCTGGTCGAACGCGCTCAACAATGGCGAGATGCAGCTTCGCGAGATCCTCGATCTCGACGCGATGCTGTCCAAGGACCCGACTCCCGAGCAGGTCGAGGAAGGCGGCGAGGAAGCCGACGGCGAGATCAGCGAGAAGACCGCCGGCCCGTCCTACAAGGAAGAGGAGGATATCGAGGAGGAAGAGACTCCCGAGGAGGACGAGGAGGACAGCCTCGTCGAGCGCCGCGCCCAGCGCCAGACCGACGACGACGACGAGGACAATACTTTGTCGCTCGCGGCGATGGAGGAATTGCTCAAGCCGCAGGCGCTCGAGAAGTTCGCGACGATCACGGCTCTGTTCAAGAAATTCTCGAAGCTCCAGGGCGCCCGGCTCGATTCGCTCGGCGCCGGCCAGGAATTCCCCAAGGCCGACGAGAATAAATATCAGAAGCTGCGCGAGCAGCTCACCGCCGAGGTCGAGAGCGTCCAGTTCCACGGCGCCAAGATCGAATATCTGGTCGACCAGCTCTACAGCTACAACCGCCGGCTGACCGCCCTCGGCGGCCAGATGCTTCGCCTCGCCGAGCGCCACAAGGTGCCGCGCAAGGCCTTCCTCGAATCCTATATGGGCCACGAATTGGACGACGGCTGGTCGGACCGGGTCTGCGGGATCGACAAGAAATGGACCGCCTTCTGCACCCAGGAAGCGGCCGCGATCGACCGGATCCGCACCGAGATCGCCGAGATCGCCCAGGCGACCGGAATGTCGCTGCCCGAGTTTCGGCGGATCGTGAACCAGGTCCAGAAAGGCGAGCGCGAGGCGCGGATCGCCAAGAAGGAGATGGTCGAGGCGAACCTCCGCCTCGTCATCTCGATCGCCAAGAAATATACCAACCGCGGCTTGCAGTTCCTGGACCTGATCCAGGAGGGCAATATCGGCCTGATGAAGGCGGTCGATAAGTTCGAATATCGCCGCGGCTACAAATTCAGCACATATGCGACCTGGTGGATCCGGCAGGCGATCACGCGGAGCATCGCCGACCAGGCCCGGACGATCCGGATCCCGGTCCATATGATCGAGACGATCAACAAATTGGTCCGGACCAGCCGCCAGATCCTCCACGAGATCGGGCGCGAGCCGACCCCGGAGGAGCTTGCCGAGCGGCTGTCGATGCCGCTCGAGAAGGTCCGCAAGGTGATGAAGATCGCCAAGGAGCCGATCAGTCTCGAGACCCCGATCGGCGACGAGGAAGACAGCCATCTCGGCGACTTCATCGAGGACAAGAATGCGGTGATCCCGGTCGACGCCGCGATCCAGGCCAATCTCAAGGAGACGGTGACGAGGGTCCTCGCCTCACTGACCCCGCGCGAGGAGCGGGTGCTTCGGATGCGCTTCGGGATCGGGATGAACACCGATCACACGCTCGAGGAAGTCGGCCAGCAATTCTCGGTGACCCGCGAGCGAATCCGGCAGATCGAGGCCAAGGCGCTGAGGAAGCTCAAGCATCCGAGCCGGTCGAGGAAGATGCGGAGCTTCTTGGATCAATAAGTAATTGCCTACCTGTGCCGGTGAGAATTATGAGGCAAATCTCAGCAAACTGACGGAAACATTCACGCAGTTTACGCTGCGGGTTCGGGCCATTCGCTCCGCAGTCTTTCGTGCCAAGCCATCTAAGTGACCTGCCATTTTTGAGAGGTTGCTTCCCGCGTTCCTCGGTCGCATCTTCGGGTGCAGTCTGGAATTCGGAGATAGAGCGTGGCCGGTAAACGTCACGGAAAGCATGCCAGCACCACCGCTGACGGAGACGCGTTTCGTGACTTGGTTGCCGAGCTCCTGAGAGCGAGCGGTTTTGCGGCTCAAACAGAAACACTCGAGGGTCACAAGCGGGTAGACTTGTTTTTCGAAGAGGTGCGGTTCGGAAAAAAGCGACGATACGCCATCGAAACGAAGAAGTGGACGAGGCCCCTCAACCACACCGACTTAGAAAGGATTTTTGGGGGCTACGCATCGCTCCTCCAGACACAAGCCGTTCACGAGTTGATCGTCGTATCTCCCCATGAGCTTACCTCGCCGGCCGCCAAGGCCTTTGTCAGGGATACGTCAGGGCTTACGCATCAGTCTTTCAATCAGTTCCAGGAATCAATTCTCGGGTTTCAGCAATACCTAACCGCTTTCGTACACCGGCACGAAAATGGAGGCCTAGAGCGCTATTTCGTCCCACCTTCGCTGACGGACCGATCTTCCCTGCTCGAGAACATTTTAAATTGGTTACAGAAGGAGGGCAGCAATCCAATCGCTATCATTGCTGGTTACGGGATGGGAAAGACCAGTTTCGCAGAACACCTTACGTTCGGACTAGCCAGACGCTTCCTAAGCGGTGAACCGTCTAGAGTCCCAATTTTAGTTAGTTTAGGTGCCATCTCAAAGGAGCAAAGTCTAGAGGGCCTTATTAGCACCGTACTTGCGGGCTCTACTCCGGCAGTCCAGAATTACAGTTTTCCGATCTTCCATGAGCTCAACACCTTGGGTCGGTTCCTCATCATTTTGGATGGCTTTGACGAGATGAAGCACATGATGACGGAAGCGGACTTCCGGGCAAACTTTGACGAACTTAATCGCCTCGTCTGCGGCAGAGCGAAGGTTCTCTTATTAGGTAGACCAACCGCTTTCTTATCTGATCAAGAAAGGTCAATCGTGTTGCGCGGCTCCCGCCGCATTGGAAGCCAGTGGCATCAAGCTCAAGGGGCGCCGCACTATCAGGAGCTAAGCCTGGCGCCCTTCTCGCCAAACCAGGTGCGAGCATTCTTGACCGGTTATTTCAAGTTCCGAGCTACAGGGGTTGACGCCACCGTCATCGCAAAGAGACAAGAGGAATTGGCTGCGCCTGAGCACGAATCTCTGATCTCTCGGCCGGTCCATGCACGAATGCTAGCCGACCTCGCTGCTGATCCCAACTTCGAGCTAAAGGGCCTAACGCGCTTCGCTCTATATGAGCACTTCATAGGGCACTTGATTGACCGAGAGGTCTCGAAGCCAGGCAGAGGATCTCTGTTAAAAAGGGAAGATCGCCGGGCGTTCGCTAGTGAGCTCGCATGGCATCTCTGGACTTCCGGCGGCGGCTACAGCCTAGGCTGCCGAGTCGAAGACCTTCCGGATTCGCTGTTCGAGCCCTACGAAGTCGTGGGAGAAGATCAGCCTACCATTAGACGAGCCTTGCTGTCTGGGTCATTTTTGGACGAGAAGAAGGGAGGAGTGTTCTTTTTTGCTCATCGTTCGTTCCAAGAATTCCTTGTCGCCGAGTACATTTGGGACCGTCTCGTTTCTGGTACAGATGATCAAGACAGCATACTTGCGATCCTAGCGAACTCGTTAACTCAAGAGGTATTCGACTTCCTAGTCGAACGGGATGATGCCATATTCTTTGGATCCTTTCTGAATGCACTTACTAGTTATCATCGAGGCATGCCATTTTTAGCCTTCCTAATACTTATGCAGTCATCCCTGCTCCGTGCGATTGCGTCGTCTCATAGCTCAGCAACGATCTCATCTTGGGACGCTGGCTTAATGATCGCTGATGCGGTCACGAAATGGGAGGAGGAGCCGAACGAAATTTTGCACGCGGCCCTGGCAGTGTCGGTAAAGGCACGCCAGAAGCCAACCGTTATACTAGCAGCAATTAAGACTCTTATTCTGATTGGAGGAGGATTTGAGCTGCCAATGAATGTAACTGGTCGAGCTATCGTAATGATGTTGTTTGCCAGACCACAGGAGGACATCAAGGCCCTAGCGAAAAAGCGAACAAGAAGAGTTAAAGCAGATCCCCTCAGTGACGCCATCTTTGCGTCGGTTTCAGCCAAAACAATGGCAGATGGAAGGCTCGAGATGAGGCTGGACATCTCGGAACTATTTGATTATGCAGCGCAAGCTGCCGTTCATCCGATCGAAGCCCTAGCGGAAGACGTTTTAGAGGAACGAGCGATTTATGAAGCAGAATTCAGCGAGTTCTTTGAGCCAATCAATGATAATCATCATGAAACTCTGCGACAATTCTTTGAGAGAGACGCCCAGACTGCTCAGATTATGGAGTAGTATGCATACGGTCTGGCGCGAGTAGTGCAAAGGGCTAGTATCTTCCCTACCCTCCCAAGCCAGAGCCAGGCAGCAAATGCGCCGGATTGCCGATCCTTCGGAAGCGCGCTTCGACGATGCTGAACAGGCCGAACAAGCCGAGGCCCGAGGCGACCCCGATCTGGACCGCGCGCGGCAGCGAGGCGAGCGCTTCGCCCATTCCGCCCGCCTCGCCCGGTCTTTCGTCCAGGCCGGCTTTGGCCATGAAGTAAGCGACCACCAGGAAGACCACGCCGCGCGCGGCGTAGCCGAGGCGGCCGGACAGCTGGGCCCAGGGGGCGCGGGCGGCGCTGGGCTCGAGATGGCGGAGGAACTTGCCTCGGGCGCCCTTGTAGATCTGGTAGGCGCCGACTCCCAGGAGGACGATCGCGGCAATGATGACCAGGGTCTGTCCGCCGGGGAGGCTCAAGGCGGTCGCGGCGCCCTGCTCGGCTTTCTCGCTCGAGCCGCCGCCGCCATGGCCGCCGAGGAGCAGGCGGACCACGTAATAGAAGAAGCCGAAATGGATCAGGCCGCTGCCGGCGCCGCCGAGGCGGATGCAGATGCCCTTGCGCTCCGAGCCGCGGCCCTCGCTGTCGAGCCAGGCGCCGGCGACCCGCCACAGTCCGTAGAAGAAGAAGCCGAGCGCCATCACGGAGAGGATGACCTTGCCGGCGCCGCCGTTGAGGTAGTCGAGCGCTCCCGACGCGTCCTCGCCGCGGCCGGCGCGGACGGCGATCCAAGCGACGAGGATGTACATCAGCCCTCGTGAGGCGAAGCCCAGGCGGGTGAGCAGCTCGAACTTGCGGTGATTCATTCCGGCCCCTTTGGTGAAGGCCGCTAACGCCGCTAGCTGACGCACGTTCCGCACCTACGTCCTATTGAGGAAAAACCTTGGTATGCCGCCTTACCCAGTCAGGGGGCTAATATCAAAAGAGCCCGCCATTCAAGCGGCGGTGGTCGTGTAATTATGAGCTCAGGTACCAGGACAGAATCGAGCCTAACGCAAGAGACAAACCAAGAAAGATAAATGCAAAGTACGGATACGTCCACAATCGCTTTTGACTCAAGCGGGGCCAGTTAATTCCGTACAATACCGTGACGGCATTATGGATTGGTATGGCAATCGTCCTAGGCTCCATAGGGTTTGGATTCTTCAACGCTGCATAGAACTTCTTGATTGCCTTCTCGCTTTCCACTCGCTTTCCACGATGAAACTCGAAGTCGAATGGCTCCAATGAACTCCGCTGGACCTCCTCATTCGCGTTTTCGATATACTCTACCTCATGAACCCGATCGCTGAGTGCGGCCCGCGCGTCCGGTTCAACTACCTTCTTCACCGTGTTCATGTAGGCTTCTGACAGTGTCCGAGCGACCATGGATCTTTCAAACGTCTTCATGACCATGAAAAAGCCCGAGACGCCAAGCAGGACCAGAAAGACGGCAAAAGGGATAAATGTCAGATCGAGTCGGCCATATTGCTGCCATCGAGTGGCGACCAAAGCGACCAACGCAGCGCAGAGCGACATATATATCGTGGTCGCGGTCGAGCGCTGAGTTTCGTAATGGCGGGCCGAGGTGATTTGCTCCCGGTACATGGCCAGTAGAACCTCAACGACGAGCTTCTTGTCACTTTGCCCCACCACGCGTCCTCCAGGACATGCAATCTGCGGGAACCTAGTGGATCTGGTGCGCTTCGAACGATGAGGCGAACCAGCAGGCCCGGTAGATCAACGCTTGCGCCGGTCATTGGGTCCGCAAACGAGGTGATATGGAGGTGCTCAGGCTAACCGTTGCCCCGCGACGCCGCGACCTAGGGGCTCCGCCGATAGCTTCGACGACGGCCATTCCTCACCGCCCGCCTAACGGGCCGTAAACCTCGTCTTTACGGCATTGATATAGGTCAGCCCTTTAGAGCCGCCTTGGCGCGGTTTTTCGGGAGGGCCATGATGGCTTCAGCATCGGCGGAGACGGCAAGGTTGAGCCCGGTCGGGCGTCAATTGCTCGCGTCCGCCGAGCAGGGAAGCGCCGCCCATCCTTATGCGTCGAGCGAGGCCCTGCTCCAGGGTCCCGATTCGGCCCGCAACCTCGCCGACATGATCCACCTGCTCTGCACCCTTCACGGCCGCTATCCGGGCGTGATCGACCATGCCGCGAGCCGGGTCACCGCGCCCGCGGCGCGGGCCTGGCTGGCGACCGCGACCCATATCTTCGCCGGCGAGCGCGCTTATCTTGCCCGGCTGGCGGTCGCCGCCGGCCCGGTTCCGAGCACTCCGGGCGCCGGCGACAGCGACGCGGCCGTCCGCGGCCAGCGCCATGCGATCGAGATGCTCGCCCAGTCGGAGCGCAACGGCTGCGCGGTCGGTGCCGCGATGGCGGTGATGCTCGACTGGGCGGCGATCCGGGCGGTGCTCGACTCGGCGGCGCGGCGGTTCGGAGTCGAGCCGCCCCATTTCGCCATCGAAGGGACCTCGGTCGCGTCGGTCGCCGATGTTTTTGCCGACAGCCCCGGAATCCAGCGCGCGCTCCAGTTCGGCGCCGAGCAGATCATCGTCCAGCATCACGGGCTTTGGGATTTGCTCGAAGCCCGGCAACAAGCTCGAGGCGTCTGAGCTTCTTCGTCATCCCAGCGAAAGCTGGGATCTCAGTTTCTTCTTTTCTGCCTTCCCACGCACCCCCAAAGAAAAGGGAGATTCCAGCTTGCGCTGGAATGACGGCTAGCGGCTTGCCCTCACTCGCCCCCTCCCCTATCCCGCCCAACTTACGTGAACGGAAAGCACGCGCATGCGTTTCGAGGGCACCAGCAATTATGTCGCGACCGAGGACCTGAAGGTCGCGGTCAACGCGGCCGTGACTCTGCGGCGGCCTTTGCTGGTCAAGGGCGAGCCGGGCACCGGCAAGACCGTCCTCGCCTACGAAATCGCCCAGGCGATCGGAGCGCCCTTGATCGAATGGCACGTCAAGTCGACGACCAAGGCGCATCAGGGGCTGTACGAATATGACGCGGTGGCGCGGCTTCGCGACGGGCAGCTCGGCGACGAAAGAGTCCACGACATCGCCAATTACATCAAGCGCGGCAAATTGTGGGAAGCCTTCACCAGCCCCGAGCTTCCGGTGCTGCTGATCGACGAGATCGACAAGGCCGACATCGAATTCCCCAACGACCTCCTCCAGGAACTGGATCGGATGGAGTTCCACGTCTACGAGACGAAGGAGACGATCCGCGCCGCCGAGAGGCCGATCGTCGTCATCACCTCGAACAACGAGAAGGAATTGCCCGACGCTTTCCTTCGCCGCTGCTTCTTCCACTATATCAAATTCCCCGACCGGGAGACGATGCAGGCGATCATCGACGTCCATTTCCCGGGCATCCAGACCCTTCTCGTCCAGAAGGCGATGGACATATTCTACCAGGTCCGCGAGGTGCCCGGACTCAAGAAGAAGCCGTCGACCAGCGAGCTGATCGACTGGCTGAAACTGCTTCTCCACGAGGATCTGCCGCTCGACGTGCTTCAGTCGCGCGACCCCGCCAAGGCGATCCCGCCGCTTCACGGCGCCTTGCTCAAGAACGAGCAGGACGTGATGCTGTTCGAGCGGCTCGCCTTCATGAGCCGAAGGCAGGGTGGCTAACGGCTCCTTGCGCGGCTGACGGGGCCGTGCCAAGCTGCTGGGAAGCCGGGGCTTTTTCCAACCAATGAGCACCGGCCCGAGGGGGACATGATGCTCAGGCTCGCATGGATCGCCGCCGCATTCGCCTTACTCTGGACCGGCGCGGCGCAGGCCCAGGCGCCCGTTCCGCTGGCCATGTCGGAGCGGGCCGACCCGGCGATCTGGCAGGGCGAGGCGGCGAGCGGGCCGATCGTCCATCGGATCAGCAACGTCTCCTTCCCGGCCGAGATTGCCGGTTTCTCCCGATTCCGGGTCGGAGCGGTGCGTCCCGACGACGTCGCCGCCGGCTATCGGCTCCGCAACGGCGCCTCGGAGACCGTGATCACCGTCTTCCTGTTCAAGCCGGCCACGCTTCCCGAGCATAAGCTCAAAGGTTCGGTGGCGGCGTTCGCGATCGCCTCGCCGACCGCCTTCATCTGGGCGAACGGCCCGTTCGAGGTGCCGGGCGCGCAGCCGCTTCACGGCTACAAGGGCGTGTTCAAGACCGGCATCGGCCCCGATACGGTGATGGACTATCTCTATTTCTTCGAGCTGGGCAATTGGACGGTCAAGATCCGGGCGACGATGACCGGGGTCAAGGACGTCGCTCAGGAGAGAGCGATCGACTCGTTCGTGCGGGCCCTGCCCTGGGCCCCGATCTTCGCCGCGAACGGCGCCTGCACCGGGTCCGCCTGCGCCACGCTCCCGGCCGCGGTGCCGTTCGACAGCCATTATATGGAGTTGATGCTCGGAAAGCTGCTGTTCGGGCGGACCAGTTTTGATCAGAAAGCCGAGCGGGCGCTGCCGGTCGCCGCCCAGGCGACTCTTCCGCTCGGGATGAAGGCCGACATTCGGCGATCGGAGACCGAGCCCCTGGTCTATGTGACCGAGGTCGAGGGCTTCACCACCTACCGGCTGATGCGGCTTCCCGATCCGGTCGAGAAATTCCTCCAGGAGACGTTCGGGATGCTCAGCATCGGCAAACCGATCTACGGCGTCGTGATCGGCTCGGGCGACCAGCTGCTGATGCCGCGAATGTTCTCGGGCAGGCCCACTCCCGAGCAATTCTCCGCCACGGTCGGCGAGTTCATCCTCCATCCGACCGCCAATCCGTTCGTCACCGTCAAGGACACCGCCGAGGCGATGCCAGACTGACGGCCCGCCACGCCCGACAAGAGTGACCAATCCGATGCGATTCCTCCTGTTCCTGCTGCTCCTCGCCGGCCTCGCCTCAGCGACATGGGCCGCCGATCCGCCGGTGGTCACGACGAGCGCCGGCCGGGTCGAATTCAACCGGGCCAAGGTCGGCCTTCCGGACCATTTCGCGACTTTGAGCCTCTCCGAGACCAAGGAGATGAGCCATTCGGGCGAGGGATTGGATTCGGTCGCTTTGTTCCGCTCGCCCGACCGCGAGGTGCTCGCCTCGGTCTACGTTTATTATCCGGCGATCTCGCACAGTGGGCTTGCGGCGCTGGCGACCGACGCCGCGATCCGCAAGAATTCGGAGCGGCCGGTCATCTTCCTGGGCTCGAGCCTGACCGCCGCCGCGGGACATCCGGCGATCGCGGTCCGCAACGATTATCGCAACTATCTCGGTACTCTCGCAAGCAGCGCCGCCTTCATCAAGGTCGGCCGCTGGATGGTCAAATTGCGGGTCTCCGGGCCCGAGGCGCGGCGGGCCGAGGTCGAGGCCGCGATGGCGGCGTTGCTCGAATCGCTCCGTTTCGATCCGGCCGAGCCGATCCGGCCGGCCACGACCCTCGATCCGCCTTATTGCCCGCCGAACCAGGTCGCCGACGCGCGGGTGCGCCCCGATTCCGGAGCCGAGGTGATGATGGATGTGCTCACCTTCGGAACGCTCGATCCGACCGGTAATCCCAAGGCCACCCCCGGGGACCCGGCCCGGCGACAGTCCCGGATCGGCGATCGTTGGTGCCGGCAGCTGCTCGCGGCCGGGGCGTCCGGCATCACGCTCCTGCGCCTGACCGGAGTCCCGGCGGGGAGCGCCGAAGAGCAGGGCAAGAGCCTGTTGCTCGTGCTCTACAGCGACGCGGGCGAGACATTGGAGGTCGCCCGGACCCACGACGGCAAACGCTATGTGATGTTGAACCACCAGATCGGGTCGACCAGCCTTCTGGCAAGCTTCGATTCGCTGCCCAGCGACCGGCAGATCGTCCAGGTCCTGACCGGCGATTCGGTTCTGGGAAGGAAGCGCGCCGAGGTGCGCCTCAAGGCCAATGGCAATGCCGACGTCAACCTCATGACGCCGCTGACTCCGCCCGCGCCGACGACCTGACCGGCCGAGGCTAGCGCGTCGCCTCGTCGCGGTAGGCGAGCTCGAAATTGCCCCAGCGGCGGCCGCAGATGAACATCGGCACGAACACGTTCTTGACGGGCAGATAGCGGCCCTCGCCGAGGTCCATTCCGTAGGTGGCGAGCATCGCCTCCTTCTCGCTGGCGATCGCCCGGCGGGTGACGTCGTCGATGAAGTTGCGCCGGTTGCGGCAATATTCGGCGTTCCACTTGGGATCGTCGCTCTGCGGCTGGGAGCGGGCGCTGATATGGGTCGGCAGATAGCCGTTGATGTCGGTGATGGCGGCGGCGATCAGCCGCGATTCCTCGCCCATCAGCCGGTCGAGGATCGGCCGGATATGGCTGTCGGCGAAGTCGCAGAAACGGACTTCATACTGGGTCGGGTTGGTTCCGGGCATCGGCACGTAATTGGTGTCGAACACGTCATTCTCGTCGACCTCGCCGCGTTCGATCCCCTGCTCGATGACATGGACGATCTCGCGCATGCCGCGCTGGGCGAATTCGATGAACGGCGTGTCGTCGATCCGGACCCCGCAGCTGGCCAGCCGATCGAGCATTCCGTTCGAGAGATCCTCGAGCTTGGCGAGGCGCGACTGGACCTGGAGCAATTCGCCGCCATTGTCGCGCGCGTCGGTGGCGAAGCTCGAGAGCCCGCCCTTGACGCTGTCGACGCTCTGCTGGATCATCGCGGTCGACTGGGCGATTCCGTCGGTCTGGCGGTCGACCATGGCGACGATGTCGGCGACGTCGCGGACGGTGCCGGTGATCGTGGCGAGGCCGCTCTGGGCGACCCGGCTCCGGTCGACCCCGGTCTCGATCTCGGAAGTGACGGCCTCGGCCTCGCGGGTCAGCGAAGCGATGGTCGAGGCGATCTCGCTGGTCGCGGCGCGGGTGTCGTGGGCGAGCTTCTTGACCTCGGCGGCGACGACGGCGAACGAGCGGCCCGCCTCCCCTGCCCGAGCCGCCTCGATCGTGGCGTTCAAGGCGAGCATGTTGGTCTTGGAAGCGATGCTCTCGATGCTGCTCGAGACGTTCTGGACCCGGCTCATCGCGTCGGCGAAGCCCGCCATCCGCTCGCCGAGCCTGACCACCAGGTCGGTGAGGCCGGAGAAGATGGCGATCGTGTCCTCGATCGCCGCCCGGCCCTGGCCCAGTTTCTCGCGCGCCTGCTCGGCGAGGATGCGGGCTTCGTCGGTCGATTCGGCGACCCGGGCCTGGTCGAGAAGGAGCCTCGAGGTGACCTCTTCGAGCGTGTCGAGGGTCTTGAGGTTCGAGGAGATGCGGTCGGAGACCCCGGCGACATAGCCGGAGACGTCGCTGCACTCGATGGCGAGCGAGCCGCAATTGCGCGCGACGATGTTGATCGCATTGCCGTCGGGTTGCTCGATCGCTGAACTCGCCACCCTTTGCTCCCTCGTCCGCTTCTGTCGGCGAAGAGCTAGAGGCAATTGGTTTAAAGCACGTTAACCACACGGCTCCCGCGCGGCTGTTCGGCCGCGCCGAGATTCGTTATGCTTGCGTCATGATCCTCTATCGGATCCTGCTGACCATCGACGCGACCGTCGCCGCGATCCTGCTCTATTTCTTCTTCACCGGGCTCGAGGACAGAACGGTGTCCATGTACAACATAGAGATGTGGCTCGCACTGCTCGGCGGCGCGGCGGCGGTGATCGTCGGCGCTTATGCGCTGAAGTCGAAGGGCCGGATCCTCGCGGCCAATGCGGTGCTTCTCGTGCCCGCCCTGCCCGGCGTCCTGTTCGGCCTGTTCGTCCTCGCCGCGATCGTCCTTCATCCGCGCTGGAACTGACTGGCTTCCAGCCGCCGGCATCGATAGGCTGCCAAGCCATTGGGGGACAAAGGGGATCCGAAATGCGCGGACTGCATCTGCTGACCTTGATGGGCCTGGTCCTGGCCGCGCCGGCGGCGTTCGCCCAGCCGCAGCCGCGCACCCTCGCCGCCGAGGCCGGGTCGCCCTGGACCCACAAGCTGACCAGGATCGTCCTTCCGGCGACCGCGGCCGGCCTCGTCCGTGGCGAGGTGAGCGATCTGACCGCCGAAGAGCTGGACGTGGTCGCCGACTATCGCGACCCCGACGGGGACCTGATCACGACCGTCTATGTCTACCGGACCGGCCTTCCCGAAGTCGCGATCTGGTTCGACCGGGCGGTCTGGGCGATCCAGGCGCAGCCCCAATATCGGCTGAACGGCGCCCCCTTGCCGGCCCCGAGGCCGTTCGCCCGGCCGGGCTCCGGGGCCGTCGGCGGCCTGCGCGTCGCGGCGGACCTGCCGGGCCCGGACTTGCGAAGCACCGCGCTGGCGATCGCTCCGGCGGGAGACTGGCTGGTCAAGGTGCGGATGACGTCGCGGAAGCTGGATCGGGCCGCTCTGGATTCGAAGCTCGATTCGCTGCTGAGCGCGCTCGGCTGGCCGGCCGAAGCGAAAGCGCCGCACGCGGCCGCCGTCATCCTCCCCTGCCCCGTCCCGCTCAAGGTCAAGCAGGCGCGGATCGTTCGCGACGAAATGAGCCAGATGATCATGAATTCGGTGGTCGGCATCTCGATGGAGCGGGAGGGGCCGCCGCCGGTCTATTGCCGCGAGCCCGGGCTTCCGCCCGAATTCGGAGTCTATCGCGCCAATGCCGACGACAAGAGCTATGTCATCGCGCTCGGCGATTCAGGGATCGCCTTGTCGGTCGGCGCCGCCTTCAGCCTCGACTCGCTGATGGGGGGAGGAGGAAGCGGCAAGAGCTTCTCGATGACGAGGCTGGACCGCAACGGCACCAGCGTGATGCCCTCGTTCAACCGGCTGCCGCCGCCCCAGCAGGCGCTTTCGGTGGCGCTAAGCAGCTCGCCGACGATATCGACGACGACTCGGGTCGAGGCTCCGCACTAGCCGCCCTTTGCCGCCCGGCCGGCGGCTGTGAGGTCCAGGCGATGATCCTTATGCTGAACCGCGGGCGCCGCCACGCCCATATACGTCATCCCGGCGAAGGCCGGGATCTCAGGTCAAGAGGTCACGAACCTTCTCGCTGAGACCCCGGCCTCCGCCGGGGTGACGCGCGGGGCGTAATAACTTACACCCCGCACGTCATGTTCTTCTCCTTCGTCGACGAGTTGCGCGCCGCGGGCATTCCGGCCTCGCTGAAGGAGCATCTCACCCTTCTCGACGCGCTCGATTCCGAGGTGATCGCGACCAGTCCCGAGCAATTCTATTACCTGGCGCGGGCGACGTTCGTGAAGGACGAGGGGCTTCTCGACCGGTTCGACCAGGTGTTCGGCAAGGTCTTCAAGGGGATCGAGACCGACTACGGCACCGAGGCGGTGCCGATCCCCGAGGAATGGCTGAAGAAGGTCGCCGAGCTCTATCTGACCCCCGAGCAGATGGAGGAGATCAAGGCGCTCGGCTCCTGGGACGAGATCATGGAGACGCTCAGGAAGCGGCTCGAGGAGCAGCAGGGCCGCCACCAGGGCGGAAGCAAATGGATCGGCACCGCCGGAACCTCGCCGTTCGGCGCCTATGGCTACAATCCCGAGGGGATCAGGATCGGCCAGGAAGGCGGCCGCAACCGGAGCGCGATCAAGGTCTGGGACAAGAGGGAGTTCCGCAATCTCGACAGCTCGAAGGAGCTCGGCACCCGCAACATCAAGGTCGCGCTCCGCCGCCTGCGCCGCTTCGCCCGCGAAGGCGCCGCCGACGAGCTCGACATAGACGAGACGATCGACGGCACCGCCAGGAAGGGCTGGCTCGATATCCGGATGCGGCCCGAGCGGCACAATGCGGTCAAGCTTCTCCTCTTCCTCGACATCGGCGGCTCGATGGATCCGCACGTCCGCATCTGCGAGGAATTGTTCTCGGCGGCGACCTCCGAGTTCAAGAATCTGGAATTCTTCTACTTCCACAATTGCGTCTACGAAGGGTTGTGGAAGGACAATCGCCGCCGCTTCACCGAGCGCACGCCGACCTGGGACGTGCTCCACAAATATGGCCACGACTACAAGCTCGTGTTCGTCGGCGACGCCTCGATGAGCCCTTATGAGATCACCCATCCGGGCGGGTCGGTCGAGCATTTCAACGAGGAGGCGGGAGCGGTCTGGCTCCAGCGCATGGCCAACACCTATCCGAGCGCGGTCTGGCTCAATCCGACGCCGGAGAAATATTGGAATTACTCGGCCTCGACCCAGATCGTCCGCGAGCTGATGCACGACCGGATGTACCCGCTGACTCTGGACGGGCTGGACGATGCGATGAAGGCGTTGAGCCGGAAGGTTTAAGATGTGTGCGGCCGCACCCTCACTCCGTCGTGGGCTGCCGCGACCCTACGTCAACCTCAAGCCGTCGCAGGATGCGCCTATAACTTACGACACTTAGTCGAGGATTGTTGCGGACGAATTCTGACCGCATTTGTCTCTGCGCTTCAGTCTCGACGTCTGAATCGCCCATGATAAGGATTGCCCCGACTGGCTGGACGAGTTCGCGAACCTTTATCGAGCTTCGAATCGCGTCAATGTAATCCTGAAAGTGTTGAAGGTAGCGATGACACTGGGCCACTGCCTTGCTGCCGTCTTGGCTTAGGCCATCACCCGCACGATTGCTAAAAGTCCGCTCAAACCGCTTCAGTTCGACAACGTGCCAGAAATAACCGAGCGATGACCGCGTTGCTACGAGAAAGTCAGGAATCATTCCTTGCGATCCGTCGGCACCTTTCGGTTTGATCATCTGGCGAGGAAAGGCCCAGGTTCCATGATGTCCAGAATGATCAATTGCGTATTGAATAACGTAAGGGTGAGCAACGAGAGCCTGCTGGATCGTTTCCTCGCGTCCGTCGAGGAGTGCAGCAATGAGGTTGTCCCGTGCATCTTTGTTTGCATCGCAGGGTTCGCCGTAGCGTGCGCCCGGGAATTGCGCCTCCGCCTTCGCTCGTTCTGCGTCCCAATCCCAATCGGCTAACGAGCGAAATCGAATGTCGTCAGTCATTCTCACAGCTTTCAGTAATGCAGAAGGCCGGCCTCGCTCAAGCCGTATGCTCGTCCGGAACGGCCAGCGCGTCCCGATCGCGCGGCTTTGCAGCTGTATCGTCCACCGCTTCCGGGAAGAGTAGACCCGTTATCGCGGCGTAAGTCAGGATATTCGCGGAAATTGACGTCGGCACCCTCTTCAGGCTGAGATCCCGGCCCTCGCCCGGATGACATGAGGGCTCAATCGCCCTCATACGCCGTTTCCTCTGGCGCGTCGGTCGGGCTTTCGAAGTCGATCCGGTACCCGTCGGGGTCGGTCAGCGACGTGACCCACAGCCCATTGCCGACGAACGGGCGCGAGGCCTCTATCCCGCGCGATCCGAGTTCGCGCCAGAGCGCGATCGCGTCATCGCAGAGGAAGCAGACCGAGACTCCGATCCCGACCTTGGCGTCCGGCAGGCGATCCTCGTGCCATTGCTGGAGCATCAGCGACGCGCCGCCGCGCTCGAGCCGGCACCAGCGAAGGGCGCCCTCGACCATCCATTTGTTCGCCATTCCGAAGCCGAGCCCGCTCTCGTAGAAGCGGACGGATTCGGCGATGTCGCGCACCATGAAGAAGGGAATTGCCTGGCGGACATTGTTTTCCATCGGCACGCCCCTCCCCGTTCAATAGCGCAGATAAGGCTTTCGTTCCTCGCGCCAGGCCGCTTCGTCGGGCGCGGTCAGTGAATCGAGATCGTCCGGGCCGGCGGCCGGATCGTCGACCCACTCCCGAAGCAGAGGCGAGCCGTTGATTACGTCGATGGCGAGCTTGCCATGCTCATATTCGTAGGCGAAGTCGCGCCACAGCGAATAGCCGGGATAGAGGGTCCGGATCGCCTTGAAGGCCAAGGCCTGGAGCCGCCACGGGCGGAACGCGTCATGGTCGTAGGACGGGCCCTCGCTGTGGATCTGGACGCCGTGACAGAGCTGGCCGACATGCTTGTGGAAGGTCGGCTCGAACGCGCATTCGCGAAGGATGCAGCCCTCGAGCCAGTGCGGCGCCAGCGAGCGCATCGTCTCGATCACCCGGCGCGAGTCGATGTCGGGCGCCCCGAACAGTTCGAGCGGGCGTGTCGTGCCCCGGCCTTCGGAGAGGGTCGTGCCCTCCAGCATCACGGTCCCGGCATAGGCCCGGGCCATCCACAGGTTCGGCGCGTTGGGGCTGGGATTGACCCAGGCGCGCTCGCCGAGCGGCCAGCCGAAGCCCGGCGCGGCCTCCGGCTCATATCCCTCCATCTCGATCACCCGATAATCGACGTCGATGCCCATCGCCTCGACGAACCAGGAGCCGAGCTCGCCGAGGGTGAGGCCGTGGCGCATCGGCAGCGGGCCGGCGCCGACGAAGCTCTCCCAGCCGGAGCGCAAGGTCAGTCCCTCGACCGGGCGGCCGGCGGGGTTGGGGCGGTCAAGCACCCAGACGGATTTACCATGCAAGGCAGCGGCTTCGAGGACGTAGAGCAGGGTCGTTATGAAGGTGTAGATTCGGCAGCCGAGATCCTGGAGATCGACGAGAAGCACGTCGAACGTGCCCATCATCTGGCCGCTCGGCCGGCGCACTTCGCCGTAGAGGCTGAACACCGCGATGCCGTGGACCGGATCGGTATAATCCGGCGATTCGATCATATTGTCCTGCTTGTCGCCGCGGAGCCCGTGCTGCGGGCCCAAGGCGGCCGTGACGTTCATGCCCGGGCAGGCGGCGAGCGCGTCGAGGCTGTGGGTGAGATCGGCAGTCACCGAGGCCGGATGGGCGAGAAGCGCGACCCGCTTGCCTTCGAGCGGGGCGCGAAGCTCGGGCTCGGCGAGCAGTCGATCGATTCCGAATTTCATGCGGGCTCCGGTGCCGGGAGTTCGAGCGCAAAGCAATCCGGATGGTGGAAATCGGGCGATCCCGGGGGATGCGCGAGCGCCCAATAGGATTTGCGGCCGCTCGCCTCCTCGATGACCGCCGAAAGGCCGATGAGCAGCGGCCCGCGGTTCGGCAGCACGGCATAGCCACTCAGTTCGAGGCAAGCGGGAGCGACCCGCACCTCGATATCGGGCGGCACGGTGCGCAAACGATCGCGTCCGGCCCGATAATCCATGAAGCTGAAATGGACCCATTTGCCCGACGGCGACAGGTTGAGCTCGGTATAGCGGGCTTCGCCGGCCGTCCGGGCGAACATTTCGAAGCAGGTGGACTCCCAGAGCCTGTCCGCATCCGGCTGTTCGGCCGCTATGGGCACCCGCAAGTCACCGATGCGGCCGAAGGCTCGAAAGAGCAGAGAGGCGCCCCCATCCGTCGGCACGATCTCCACCTCGATCCGGTCCACCGCATCGCAAATCGAGTCCGGATGCCGCGTGAGCCGAAACATGTGGCCAGATAATCCGGCGCGGCGGCGCAGGGCAATGACGGTCAGCGTTCCGCCGGACGGCTTGTGCGACCCGATTGCCGTGCTAAGCGCCACTCGTCATGACCGAATTCAAGTCCGATCTCCTCCGCCTGCTCGACGAGCGCGGCTATATCCACCAGATCACCGATCCGGAGGGGCTGGATTCGCTCGCCTCGACGCAGGTTGTCCCCGGCTATATCGGCTTCGACGCGACCGCGCCGTCGCTTCATGTCGGAAGCCTGGTCCAGATCATGCTTCTTCGCCGGCTCCAGCAAGCGGGCCACAAGCCGATCGTGCTTATGGGCGGGGGGACGACCAAGATCGGCGACCCGACCGGCAAGGACGAGAGCCGAAAGCTGCTGACGCCGGAGATGATCGCGGCCAACGTCGCCTCGATCCGGCGGGTGTTCGAGCGCTTCCTGAGCTTCGGCAACGGCCCGACCGACGCGATCCTGCTCGACAATGACGAGTGGCTTTCGAAGCTCGAATATGTCGAGTTCCTCCGCGACATCGGACCCCATTTCACGATCAACCGGATGCTGACCTTCGACAGCGTCCGGCTTCGCCTCGAGCGCGAGCAGGCGATGACCTTCCTCGAATTCAACTACATGATCCTCCAGGCCTATGATTTCCTGGAGCTTTCGCGCCGGGCGACATGCCGGCTTCAGCTCGGCGGATCGGACCAGTGGGGCAATATCGTCAACGGCGTCGAGCTCGGCCGAAGGGTCGACGGAACCCAGCTTTACGGCCTGACCACGCCGCTCATCACCACCGCCGACGGCCGCAAGATGGGCAAGACCGAGAGCGGCGCGGTCTGGCTCAACGCCGACCAGCTCAGCCCCTACGATTATTGGCAATTCTGGCGGAACACCCAGGACGGCGACGTCGGAATCTTCCTTCGCCGGTTCACCGATCTGCCGCTCGACGAGATCAGGCGCCTCGAGTCGCTCCAGGGCAGCGAGATCAACGACGCGAAGAAGGCGCTCGCCGACGCGGCGACGGCGATGGCGCATGGTGAAGATTCGGCGCGCGAGGCGGCCGAAACGGCGCGCCGGACGTTCGAGGAAGGCGGAGCGGGCGAGGCGCTGCCGACCCTGAAGGTGAGCGGCGAGATCGCTTTGGTCGATGCCTTGGTCGGTCTCGGCCTCTGCGCATCGAAGAGCGAAGCCCGCCGGCTGATCGCCCAGGGTGGAGCGCGGATCGACGGCCAGCCCGCGAGTCAGGACATGGCCATCCGTGTCGGCGGCGACGTTCGGATCTCGGCAGGGAAGAAGAAGCACGGGCTGCTGACGCCCTGATCCTCCCCGGAACGGGGGAAGTCGGGTTGGACTGCCCCCGGCAGTCCAGGGTCGCTCCGGGGGAGTGATCGACCCGACTTCGGACCGCGACGCGTAGCGTCGTGGTGGAAGGGGCAGCGCCAAATCCGAGCCGCCCCCTCCACCATGCTGCGCATGGTCCCCCTCCCCGTCCCGGGGAGGATTCCTAACCGCCGCGCAGAAGGCCGACGGCGGCGTCTCTCTCGAACAGATAGAGCAGGGTGCGCGCCGCCTGCCCTCTTGGCCCCTCAAGCCCGCCGTCGCGATCGACGAGGAGGCGGGCGTCGTCGGTCGCGGTCTGGGCCAGCGCCTGGAGCTGCTCGGGATCGGCGAGACGGAACTGGGCCTCGCCCGACTGACGGGTGCCGAGTATCTCGCCGGCGCCGCGGAGCTTGAGATCCTCCTCGGCGATCCGGAAGCCGTCATTGGTCTCGCGCATCAAAGCGAGGCGGCGGCGCGAGGTCTCGCTGAGCGCGTTGCCGCGCAGCAGGAGGCAGATCGAGCGCTCTTCGCCGCGTCCGACCCGGCCGCGCAGCTGGTGGAGCTGGGCGAGGCCGAACCGGTCGGCGCCTTCGACGATCATCAAAGTGGCGTTAGGGACGTCGACTCCGACTTCGATCACGGTGGTCGCGACGAGGATCGACAGGGCCCCCTGCTGGAACGCAGCCATCACCTCGTCCTTCTCCGGCCCCTTCATCCGGCCGTGGACCAGCCCGACCTTGTCGCCGAAGCGGATCCGGAGAAGCCGCGCCCGCTCCTCGGCGGCGGCCTGATCGAGGATCTCGCTCTCCTCGACGAGCGGGCAGACCCAATAGGCTTGGCCGCCGCGGGCGACGTGGCGGGCGAGAGCGTCGACTACCTCGCCCAGCCGGTCGCAGCTCAGCACCCTGGTCTCGACCGGGTGGCGGCCGGGCGGCATCTCGTCGAGCCGGCTGACGTCCATCTCGCCATAATGGGTCAGGGTCAGGGTCCGCGGGATCGGAGTCGCGGTCATCACCAGCAGGTGCGGCGGCCGCTCCGCCTTGCTCGCCAGCATCATCCGCTGGGCGACTCCGAAGCGATGCTGCTCGTCGACGACCGCGAGGCCGAGCTTCTTGTAGCCGACCTTCTCTTGGAAGATCGCATGAGTGCCGACCAGGATGTGGATCGAACCGTCGGCGAGCCCCATCAGCGTCGCCTCGCGCGCCTTTCCCTTCTCGCGCCCGGTCAGGATCGCGACATTGACCGGAAGCCCGGCGAGCTGCCGGGTCAGGGTCTCGAAATGCTGGCGCGCCAGGATCTCGGTCGGCGCCAGGAGCGCGCCCTGGGCGCCGGCCTCGACCGCGGTCAGAAGGGCCATCAAAGCGACCAGGGTCTTGCCCGAGCCGACGTCGCCCTGGAGCAGGCGAAGCATCGGCATCTCCTGCTGGAGATCGCCCTCGATCTCGGCGACGGCGCGGCGTTGCGCTCCGGTCGGCGCATAAGGCAGCTTCAGAGCATCGCGGAGCCGGCCGTCGCCTTTCAGCGGCACGCCCCTGCGCCGGCGCGACGAGGCCCGGACCAGCATCAGGGCGAGCTGGTTGGCGAAAATCTCGTCATAAGCGAGCCGCTCGCGCGCCGGTGCGGCGCCGCGCTGATGGTGGGCCGCCTCCAACGCCTCGGCCCAGCCCGGCCAGCCCCTCGTCTCGCGGACGCTCGGCTCGATCCATTCGGCGAGCGCCGGCACCCGCGCCAGCGCCTGGGCGGCGAGCTGGCCCATCCGGTTGTTGGTCAGGCCTTCGGAGAGCGGATAGACCGGTTCGCGCTCGGGCAACGTTCCAGCCTCGGCCGGCGGCAGGACATGGTCGGGATGGACCATCTGAAGCTCCTGGCCCCAGGCCTCCAACCTGCCGGAGACGATCCGCGGCGCCCCGAGCGGAAGCTGCTTCTTCGCCCAGCCCGGATTGTTGAAATAAGTGAGGGTCAGATAATTGCCGTCGCGATCGGTGGCATAGACCCGGAAGGGGCTTCTTGCACCGCCCTCGCGATAGTCGACCGGAGTGACCTCGACGGTGACGATCCGCCCGGCATCCTCCTCGTGGACGGTGTCGACGCGCTTGCGGTCGATCCAGCCGGTCGGGAGATGGAAAAGGATGTCGACGACCCGCTCGAGCCCCAGTCGCTTGAGCGGCCTGGCAAGCGCCGGGCCGATGCCCTTCAGCACCTCCACCTCGGCGAACAGCGGATTGAGAATGTCCGGGCGCATGTTGCTCGGTCGCGTCTCCACAAAACCCCCTCTCCCTGAGGGAGAGGGTTGGGGTGAGGGTTTACAGCCGTCGGGGTTCATTCGGGAACGCCGAACCCCCTCACCCTACCCTCTCCCCCCCGGGGAGAGGGATTTCAAGGGTGATCGGGCCTTCCAACCTCTCCGCCAAGCCCCTAGATGCCCTTTCTCACGCCGTAGCTCGCAGGTTCCGAAGCGCCCGCGGGCCAATTCGCTATGGAGCCCATGGACCGCGACGCCCGCCTCCGACGACTGCGCTTCCGGGCGGGCCACCGCGGCACGCGCGAGGCCGACATGATGATCGGCGATTATTGCGATCGCCATTGCGCCGGCTGGTCGGAGGCCGAGATGGACTGGTTCGAGAGCCTGCTCGAGGAGCAGGATGTCGACATCATGGCCTGGGCGATCGGAACCGCGGCGCCGCCCGAGCGCTTCCGGGGTCCGATGATGGACCGTCTGCAGGCCCTGAACTTTATCAAGCACCACGAATAAGTGACAGATCTCGCGAAAATCCTCTCGGCGACCAGGCCGATCATATTGGCGGGCGCGCCGTCGGGGTTCATTCCCTGGCTTGCCGCCGACCTGGCGCGCGCCGCGACCGGGGCGAAGGGCCGCGCGGTGTTCATCGCGCCGGACGAGGCGGCGATGCGGCACATCGTCGACGCCGCCCATTATTTCGCGCCCGAGCTCGAGACACTGAGCTATCCGGCCTGGGACTGCCTGCCCTACGACCGGAGCTCGCCCTCCTTACGCTCGACCTCAGAGCGGCTCGCGACTCTTCACGCGCTCCAGCAGCCGGGCAGGAAGCCGCAATTGCTGGTCACCACCGTCAACGCCGCCACGCAGCGGACTCTGACCCCGTTCCGGATCCGCCAGCTCGTCGCCCGCCTCGCCCCCGGCGAGCGGATCGACCGCGACAAGCTCGCTTTGCTGCTCCAGGCGAACGGCTATGCCCGGACCGACACCGTCGCCGACGCCGGCGAATATGCGGTGCGCGGCGGGCTGGTCGACCTGTTCCCCTCGGGCGAGGAGCAGGCGTTAAGGCTCGATTTCTTCGGAGACGAGATCGAGAGCGTCCGAAGATTCGATCCCGCCACGCAGCGCACGATCGGCTCGGTCGACGGCTTCACCCTGCTTCCGGCTTCGGAGACATTGCTCGACGAGGACAGCATCACGCGATTCCGCTCGCGCTACCGCGAGAAGTTCGGAGCCACCGCGACCGGCGACCCGCTCTATCAGGCGATCTCGGACGGGCGGCGCCTCTCCGGCCTCGATCACTGGCTTCCTCTGTTCGAGGAAAAGCTCGCGACCCTGGTCGATCATCTCGGCGATAACGACATCATCGTCCGCGACTCGGGCGACGCCGGAGCGGCCGACGCGCGGTTCGACGCGATCGCCGATTATTACGAGAACCGGGTGCGTGCCCAATCCTCGGATCCGGGGAGCTACCGGCCGCTCGAGCCGGAGACGCTCTATCTGTCGCGCGACGAATGGCAGTCGCTGGTCGAGGAACGGCCGCTTCATCTGGCGACTCCGTTCCACGAGCCCGAGAGCGCCACGGTCCTGGATTTCGAGGTCGATGCGCCGCGCGATTTCGCGCCCGAGCGCTCGCAGGGCGCCAACATCTACGAGGCGGTGGTCGAGCATGTCTCCGGTCTGCGCCGGGCCGGCAAGAAAGTGGTGCTCGCCAGCTACTCCGCAGGCTCGCGCGAACGGTTGAAGGGGCTGCTGGCCGACCATGGCTTGACCAAGGTCGTCGAGGCACAGAGTTGGCAGGAAGCGCTCGGCCTCTCTTCCCCCCTCCCGCCTGCGGGAGGGGCCGGGGGTGGGCCTGCCAAGCCGGCGAACCGCAGGCAGTCTTTGCCCACCCCTCAATCCCCTCCCGCAGGCGGGAGGGGAGGTGGAGCAATAGCGCTCGCGGTGATCCAGCTCGACCACGGTTTCACCACACGCGACATCGCCCTCCTGACCGAGCAGGACATGCTCGGCGACCGGCTGGTCCGCCGCCGCAAGCGCCGCAAGAGCGCCGACGCTTTCCTCTCCGAACTCGCGACTCTCAGCCCCGGCGACCTGGTCGTCCACTCCGACCACGGCATCGGCCGCTACGAAGGGCTGACCCAGATCCCGGTCGGGACCTCGCCGCACGATTGCGTCGCTCTCGAATATGCCGGCGGCGACAAGCTCTACGTCCCGGTCGAGAATATCGACGTGCTGTCGCGCTACGGCGGCGGCGGCGACGGAGCGACGCTCGACCGGCTCGGCGGCGAGGCCTGGCAGCGGCGCAAGTCGCGGATGAAGGAGCGGATCCGCGCGATCGCCGGCGAGCTGATCAAGACCGCGGCCGAGCGCGCGTTGCGCCCGGGCGCGGTGGTCGAGCCCGACACCAGCCTCGCCGCCTTCGTCGACCGATTCCCCTATGAGGAGACCGACGACCAGGAGCGCGCGATCTCCGACGTGATCGAGGACCTGACCGCCGGCAAGCCGATGGACCGGCTGATCTGCGGCGACGTCGGCTTCGGCAAGACCGAGGTCGCGCTTCGAGCCGCCTTCATCGCGGCGATGGCCGGCTATCAGGTCGCTTTGGTCAGCCCGACCACCCTCCTCGCCCGCCAGCACTTCGCCATCTTCAAAGAGCGCTTCCAGGGCTTTCCGATCGAGATCGGCCGCCTGTCCCGGCTGGTTCCGCCTAAGGAAGCGAAGGAGACCCGCGAAGGCCTCGCAGCGGGCAAGATCGACATCGTCATCGGCACCCACGCCGTCCTCGCCAAGCAGGTCGAGTTCAAGAAGCTCGGCCTCGTCATCATCGACGAGGAGCAGCATTTCGGGGTGACCCACAAAGAGAGGCTGAAGGCGCTCAAGGCCGACGTCCACGTCCTCACCCTCACCGCCACGCCGATCCCGCGAACCCTGCAAATGGCGATGTCGGGGCTTCGCGAGCTTTCGGTGATCCAGACCCCGCCGGTCGACCGGCTCGCGGTCCGCACCTACGTCATGCCCTGGGATCCGGTGGTGATCCGCGAGGCTTTGCTCCGCGAACATTATCGCGGCGGCCAGAGCTTCTTCGTTGCGCCTCGGATCGCCGATCTCCCCGACCTCGAACGCTATCTGCGCGACGAGGTGCCCGAGGTCCGCGCGGTCACCGCCCACGGCCAGATGGCGCCGACCGAGGTCGAGGAACGGATGTCGGCCTTCTACGACCGCAAATATGAGGTCCTGCTGTCGACGACGATCATCGAGAGCGGCCTCGACATCCCCACCGCGAACACGTTGATCGTCCATCGCGCCGACCGCTTCGGGCTCGCCCAGCTCTACCAGCTTCGCGGCCGGGTCGGCCGGGCCAAGACCAGGGCCTATGCCTATTTCACCACGCCGGCGACCCGAATGGTCACCGAGACCGCGGACAAGAGGCTTCAGGTGCTGGCCAATCTCGATTCGCTCGGCGCCGGCTTCCAGCTGGCGAGCCACGATCTCGACATCAGGGGCGCCGGCAATCTGCTCGGCGACGAGCAGTCCGGCCATATCAAGGAGGTCGGATTCGAGCTCTATCAATCGATGCTGGAGGACGCGATCCTAGAGGCCAAGGCCGGGGGCGCAATCGCGGGGCGCGACGAATTCTCGCCGCAGATCACGGTCGACGCGCCGATCCTGATCCCGGACCATTATGTTCCCGATCTCGACCTGCGCATGGGTCTCTACCGGCGGATGAACGAGCTCGAATCCCCGGCCGACATCGAGCCGTTCGCGGCCGAGATGATCGACCGGTTCGGCAAGCTCCCCGAGGAGACGAGCAATCTGCTCAAGGTGATCGAGATGAAATTGAACTGCCGCAAGGCCCAGGTCGCCAAGCTCGACGTCGGGCCGAAAGGCGCGCTGGTTCATTTCCACAACGACGCCTTCCCCGATCTCGAAGGCCTGATCGCCTACGTCCAGAGGCTCAAGGGCACCGCCCGGCTCCGGCCCGACAGCAAATTGGTGATCACGAGGAGCTGGCCCGACCCGGCGAGCCGGATCAACGGTGCGCTGCAATTGTCGAAGGGGCTGGCTCGGATATTGTCCTGAGCGGGGAATGAGATGAGAGGTGTTGCACTTTGTTTGTGAATTTTCCCGTCATTGCGAGCGGAGCGAAGCAATCCAGTCGGGTGCATGTCGCAAGCCGCAGGCTGGATTGCCGCGTCCCCCGGACAAGTCCGGGGTCCTCGCAATGACGGGAGCTTGCAGATCCGCGGCTATCGCGGTGCCACCAGCCCGACCAACGCCTCCACATCGACCGGCGCCGAGCAGAGGAAGCCCTGGTAGAGGTTGCAGCCCTCGCGGGCGAGCAGAGCGAGCTGCTCTTCGGTCTCGACGCCCTCGGCGATCACTTCGAGGCCGAGCGAGCGGGCCATGTCGATCACTCCGCGGACCACGACCTGGTCGCGCGGCGAGCCGCTGATGTCCTCGCACAGCCTCTTATCGATCTTGAGATAATCGAGCGGAAGCGCCTTCAGATAAGCGAGGCTCGAATAACCGGTGCCGAAATCGTCGATCGCGACCCTCAGGCCGCCCTCGCGCAGGCCGGCGAGCAATTTCGCGGCGGCGGCGAGATCCTCGATCAGGCCGCTTTCGGTGACCTCGACGGTGAGCCGCCCCGGCTGGAAGCCGCTTTCCCGGACGAGATCGAGGAATTGCGCGGCGAAGCCGGGCCGGACGATGTCGGCGGCGGTGATGTTGACCGCGAGCCGAAGCCCCGACAGGGCTTCCGGCCAGTCGGCCGCCGCGGCGACTGCCTTGCGCTGAACGTGGTCGGAGAGCTGGACGAGATAGTCCGAGCGCTCGGCGACGTTGAACAGGGTCGCGGCGCCCAATTCGCCATATTCGGGGTGGCGCCAGCGCGCGAGCGCCTCGACCCCGACGATCCGCCCGCCGGGGATCGACACCTGCGGCTGGAAAAGGATTTCGATCTCGTCCTGGTCGAGCGCGCGCCTCAGGTCGATCTCGAGCCGGTCGCCGAGCGCGTTGGCGCCCTCGCTGCCTTCCTCGAGCACCCGCACCGCGCCGGTATCGGCTTCCTTGGCCTCGGCGAGCGCGACGCTGGCGCGGCGGAGCAGGGCCGCCTCGTCGTCGCCCGGAACCGAGGCGGCGACTCCGGCGCGACTGCCCAGAGCGATGACATGGTCGCCCGAGATGAACGGCCGCCCGATCGCCTCGACCAGCTGGCCGGCGAGGAACCGTCCTTCGTTGAGGCTGGTCGGGGCGGCGAGCAGGACGGCGAACTCGGCTCCCGCCAGCCGCGCGACGAGACGTCTTCGGCCGTCGGCGTCGACCAGCCGCTCCATCCGCCGCGCCGCCGCCTGGAGCACGTCGTCTCCGGTCACCCGGCCGAACGCGGCGTTGATCGTGTCGAAGCGGCTGACCGCCAGCAGCAGGATCACCAACGCCGGCTCGCCCGCGCCCGCCGCGAGCTGCCGGGTGATCCAGGCGCGGGCGGCGCGCGCGTCGCGGACTCCGGTCATCACATCGCGCGACTGCCAGGCGCCGGCGTCGGCGGCGAGGATCGTCTCGGTGAGCCCGACCACGACCCCCTCCTCGAGGCGAAGATGATGGACGAAGCGGCCCCCCTCCCCTTCGCCCGCGGCATAAGCGAAGGCAGTGGTCTCGCCGGTGGCGAGAAGCCGCTCGACCGCGTCGCGCGCCGCCTTGCGCCCCTCCGGAGCGAGCTGTCGGAAGGCCCTCGCGATCCGGACCGGGCCGGCGTCGCCGAACCCCGCCCTTCGCGCCAGAGCCGGGCTGAGCTCCAGGGTCGCCGAGCCGGGCTGCCAGCGCCAGGACGAAGCGGCGGACCGTTTGCCGCCGTCACCCGAGCGGGTCGGCCGCCGGCCGCCGACCCGTTCGGCGTGGCGCCGCGCGAACTGGACGGCCTGGAGGAACTGCTGCTCGCTGAACGGGCTGACCAGGAAATGGGTGGCGCCGGCGGCGTGGAATTCCTCGAGCGCGTCGCCGTCGTTGCGCGAGAGCAGGACGAGAAGAGCGGCGGCATTGGCTTCGGCCGGGTCGCCGAGTGCGCGGACCCCTTCCCGCCCCTCGGCGAGAGCGCCGCGCGCATCGACCACGGCGACCGAGGCGCCCGAGGCGATGAACCGGCTCTCGGCATTCTCGGTGCGGCGGGCGGCGATCGGCTGCCATCCGGCGCTTTCGGCGAGCCGGGTCAGCTCGTCGCGGTGGCGGAAGGAAAGGATGAACAAAGGCGCGGCCATCGTCTCGGTCTAGCTTTCGCGCGCGCCCCCGCCAATCCCGCGCGCTTGCTGGCCCGTCTTGGCACAATGAAGACCTGATGAGCCGTATCAGCGCAGGCTGGAATTCATCCTAGTTGGTGCATGCGGGCGACATTGGGCTCAGGCCGGCGAGCCCCGGCGACCAAACTTGATGGCTAGGGTGATGCGCGCCTCATGACAGAATTTGGACGGGACGCCCCCACGGTGCCGGATCAGCCCGTCGAAGATCAGCATTCGGCCCGGTTTCGGCATGATCGAATAGTCGAACGACCGCTGCTCGCTTCCATAGGCGAAGAATTCACCACCCCAATCCTCCCGCCATTCGGCGTTTGCGAACAGCAGCGCGGTCCAGCCGTCGCCGTCCTCGTGAGCGAATTGGAAATCGCCGAACAAATTCAGATTGGCGTAGATGCGGTAAATGGGTCCGGCATCAATGCCCTGGCCATGGAGCAGCTCACGCGCCTTGTTGGCGAGCATCATGATCAGAGGATCGACATCGTCTTCCAGATCAAAGTCGTGCTTGAAGTGATTGTATTGACGGGTGTCCTCACGGTCGGCATCGTCAAAAGTGTAGGGAAGGAAGCGGAGGCGCTCGAAGATCGTTTCGACGGCATCGGACGCGATAACATTGTCGGCGATGTAGAGTGGCAGCGTTGGCGTTCCGATGCCAAGCGCGACGATTTCTATCTCACCGTCGGCCACCGCCTCATCTCCTTCAATGTCAGTTCAAAAAGAACATCGATAACGGTTCATCCACCTCCGCCGCCGATACTTGTTTCATATCCTTGAGCAGGCAACGGCCAACCTCGAGATTTCGCTCGCTGTACATAATCGGCAGCAGCACCAGTGCGTCGTCAGGAAATTCGGCGTGGTCGAAACGAGCGATGTATTGGTGAAGCAGATACTTAAAGGATTCTGTCGACAGAGCGGACACGGCATCGCGTTCCGGCATCCCGTCCCGGTTGATGTTGACGAATTGATAGCAACGGGGCAAGCCAGCGGGTGGACACCACAGGCTATCGCGGTCGAATTGGCTACGCGCACCGCACATTTCGTTGTTCTTCACCTTGCGCCACAGCAATTCGCCGACCGCGCCCGTGACTCGTCTCTGGTTCGCGCGCGATCCCCCTACCGGACGAGTCAATTCGGCCAGCTTGAGTTTCACCGCGCCGCCGGACAAATATGCAAACCACTCTCGGCTGTAGCGTCGCTGCAGCTCACCGTAGCTCAGCTCGTGGATCAACCATCGGTGCAGCAACGGGCTTCGTTCCATGTCGTCGACAGAAAAGTTAGGAAACGCACCGTCGCAGTAAAAGCGAGTCAAGGTCGCTAGAAAGTCCGACGACTGGATCTTCAAGCCTGGATCGAAGCGGCGATATTCTTCTTCATGCTCCTCGCGATAACTTGCGGTAAGCCCTTCATGCGTGGACCCAATCGGTGTCACCTCTCCAAGCCGCACGCAGGCGAGATACCAATAATCGAGACCCACCGTTGCCGCTGCCTCGCTCAGCAGATGGCAAAACACCATGTCCTCGAAATTCGTGCGTACGATCGGGGCAGTGCCGAACCCGAGCTCCGGCCACAGCTCCAGGATCCACCGGTAGCACCAGATGTGCAGATAATCGTGGATGGCGAACAGCAGTTCACCGACAAGACCGTCTTTCCGATTGAAAGGCCGCGCCGACTCATCTCGATGGGGCAGCCAGCGGGCGAGGTATGAGTTTTGACCGACGAACACCGCGCCATGGAAAGGGTTAAACCCATCGAGCCGTCCACTGATCAACTCGGAATAGGCCCAGCGCGAGTCAATACCACGAACAGCGATGGTAACGTCAGGATCGGAGAACAGCTGCGCGGCCAGCGGGATATGCAACAGTGACTCTGGATGGAGCGCCGAGCCGGGCACCGAAGCAGGCTCCGGCGCGGTAAAGCATAGATCCACCTCCGCGCCTATTAGGGCCGCAGGTCTAACGCTGTTGTGTTCGATCTCGCTTCGCCTAATTATTACGGAAAATCCTGGTTCATTTTCTTAAGGATCTTGTCGTAATCCTTTTGATCTTTGTCTATTTTCTTACGCCGCTTCTTTTCTGGCGATTGTGCCTCGACAGCCTTCACGCCGCTGCCCGCTTCGACTGCTTTCACATCTCCCAACGTGACCGACTTTCCGCTGAGGCTCCTTTTCTCCACCATTGCCTTTCCTCCTTGCTTTGTATAGTTTGCTGTCCTTGAACTCTAGGTCGGTCACGAATCGGCCCGTCTATATTAGCCCTCTTCCAACTGTTCGCATACTGTTTTGTCGCAAGCGCAATGGCGGTCGCCGAAGGGTTGATTGGTGCCTCGCAGGCCGATGGACGCATCCGAGGTGCCATCTCCCTTGCCGCCGATCCACATCCCTCCTAGCAGAACCGCATGACGGCCAATGCGGACAAGGACACGGCGCTTCTCGCCTCGCCCGCCGAGGCGGCGCAGGCGGCCGAGGTCCTGCTTCGCGAGCGCTATAATTTCGTTCCGCTCGAAGAAGCCGAGCAGATCATCGCTCTGGGCGGCGACGGCTTCCTTCTCCAGACCCTCCACGAAATGCTCCAGCGCGGGCGGAATCTGCCGGTCTTCGGGATGAACCGGGGGACGGTCGGCTTCCTGATGAACGAGTGGCGGATCGACGGGCTTCGCGAGCGGGTGAACCTGGCCAAGGTCTTCCAGGTCGCGCCGCTCAGGATGGACGCGACGACGGTCAATGGCGAGACCGTCACCTATCCGGCGATCAACGAGGTCTCCCTCCTTCGCGAGACCCGGCAGACCGCCTGGATCGAGGTCTCGGTCGGCGGCCGGGTCGTTCTTCCCGAACTGGTCTGCGACGGCGTGCTGGTGGCCACCCCGGCGGGGTCGACCGCCTACAACCTCTCCGCCCAGGGGCCCATCCTGCCGCTCGGCGCGAACCTGGTCGCGCTGACCCCGATCAGCCCGTTCCGGCCGCGGCGCTGGCGCGGCGCTTTGATCCCGGACGAACTCAGCATCATGCTTCGAATCCTCGATCCGGTGAAAAGGCCGGTGCTCGCCGTCGCCGACCAGCTCGAGGTGCGGGAAGTGGCCACGGTCGCGGTCCGGGTCGACCGGAGCCAGGCGCTGACCCTGCTGTTCGATCCCGAGCATGCGCTCGACGAGCGGATCGCGATGGAGCAGTTCGCGGTCTGAGTTCCCTGCCCGGCGCGGCTTGCCAGCCCGAAAAGCTTGCTGCTATAGGCCCGCCTCGCCGAAAGGCTGCTCCCCGGTAGCTCAGCGGTAGAGCATCCGACTGTTAATCGGATGGCCGATGGTTCGAATCCGTCCCGGGGAGCCACTTTCCAAACCGCCAGGATGCGCCGGCCTCGGTCCGCTCCGCCTAGGCGTCGAGCAGCTGCCTTGCGATCTTCGCGGCCTTGCCGCTGCCCTCCACCCCGCGAAGCGCGTCGCGCGCCTCCTCGCCGAGCGGGCGGCCGGTCAGGGCGCGGGCCTCGACCAGGACTTCGAGCAGCCGGAACGCATTCTTCTGCGAGAGATCGAGCTGGGGGAGCCATTTCTGAAGGGCGTCGCTGACCACCGCGGCGTGGAGGCCGGAGACCTGGATCACCGACATCAGGGAATCGCCGAGGCGGTTGGGCTTGATCCATTCGCCCTCGGCGAGGCGGGCGATGGTCGAGGCGAACAGGTCGGGGTCGAACAGCCTTGCCTCGATACCCTCGATCAGGGCGTCGACGGCGAGGCCTTTGGCGTCGGCATCCTTGCCGACCAGGCCGATGCAGAGAAGCAGATGGCCGGCTTCTCCCCAAGGCCTGCCGCGCTGGAACAGGAGGTTGAAATAGCCGAAGCCGGGGGTCCAGTTGCTGCTATTCTCGTCCATCCTCTCGACCAGACGGGAGATGCCCTTGAAGCAGGCGGCGGCGGGATTTTGCGGCCAGACATAGGCCAGCCATTGCGACACCCAGATCGTGCCCAGCTCTCCGCTCCAATATTGGCGCTTCTCCGGAAGGCGGTTGAGCGCCGCGGTCGGCAAGGTCGGCCAGTCGGTGGCGATCCGGCCGCTCGCCGCCAGCGCGATCCGCCCGAAAATGCCTGGTTTCCCTGACTCCGCCGGCGCGCCGCCACATTCGATCGAGAGCGCAAATTCCGGGATCTTCCAGCGCAAATTCTCGTATTTTTGCTCCTTGTGGGACGAGCGCCACGAATAGAGAGCGGGCTTCAGCCCGTCGGGCCATCGGTCGTCCAGCCCGAGCGGCGCGAACTCGTCGCTCCAGTCCCGCTTCGGCGCCCGGCATCGCGCCGCGCATATCCAGGCGGCATGGAGCGCGCGGTCGGCCCGGGCCGGACGCTCGTCGCCGCCCAAAGCGAAATCGGCGATCCTTCGCAAAGGCGGGTCGAGAGTGCGCGCCAATTCGAGCGCGGCCGCGCGATTGTCGGGCGCCAGCCTGAGCAAGGAAAGGCGGAAATCCATGCTGCCGGCGGTGCCCCGATCGTCCTGCACGGCGGCGAGCCGCTCAACCCAGACCAGTGGATCGATCCAGCCGCCCTTGTGGGTCGGGGCCGACAACAAAAGCCGGCTTTCCCAGCGTGCGACGCGCTCATTGATCGCCCGCAGATGGCCGGCGATCGGGACGAACGCGTCCTCGAGGATGTAATAGTCCAGCCGGGGATCGGGGGTCCGGTAATGCTTTCCGGTCAGCCAGCTGTGGAGCAGGTCGAGCAGGGCCAGGCCGACTCCGACCCGGCCGATCATCATCCCGTTGCTTCCCGGGGCTCCGGTCTGGACCCGGTGGAGCAAGGGCGCGGCACGGGCCTCGAGATCGGCCGGGCGGTCATGCGCAAAGCGGCTGATCGCGTCGATGATCCGTTCGACCTCGTCGGGCGAATCGACCACCTCGAGGGCGTGCGCGATCGCGTCGATCAGCTCGTCGGCCGATCCGATCGGGACCAAAGCATCCTCGGGAAACAGGACCTTCTGCTCGTTCAGGTCGCCGGAGATCGGCCGATAGTCCGGGATTGCTTCGATCCCCTCCGCGCGCGTGTCGGCCGCCGCCGCAACGTCGCCGATGCCGGCCGCCGGGACGGCCGAAGCGAGCAGCTTCGACACTCTCGGCCGGTTGCTCGCCGAGACCAGAGCTTCGGCGCGGCGAAGGGCGTCGAGCCCGGATTCGTCGAGAAGCGCCGAATTCGCCTCGACGATGTCCAGCGCCAGCGACTGGACGTCGGCATGGGCATGGAAGAGCCCCTCGCAGGCGAGCGCCAGAGCGGCCTTCCCCTCGTCCCGGCCGATCAGGCGCCGGATCAGCTTGAGCGCCGCGACCGCATTGCCCTTGCCGTCGCCGGCGAACACCGTCCCGATCTCGCGAAGCACCGGCCCGCTATCGAGCGCGCCCTGCTTTTCGAGCGAGGCGAGCATGTCGAGCGCGAATTTCACGACATGGCCCACCTTGTGGCAGAGCAGGTCGACATAAAGCGGCTGGTGCCGGATCTGCTCGTCGAGGCTCGGCGCCATCGCCCTGTAGAGGCCGTGGAAGCCGGAAAGCTGGTTCTGCTTGAGGTCGAGCTTCAATCCGTCGAGGGCGAGGCCGAGCAGATGGCCGCGGCCGATATGGCCTTGCGCGGAGAGCTTGATCAGCGCCTCGGTCCAGCTTTCATAATGGGACGCCGCGTTCTTGCGAAGCCAGGCGTTGGTGTTGAAGGCCTCGTTCTCGACCCGGAACAGCCCGTCCACGTCCGCCAACAGATCGGGATCGTCGAGCAGCTGGGTACTGAGCGGCGGCGGCGCCTTGGTCTCGCGCGACCACATGCCGGTCCGCATCAAATAGGAGGCGAACATGCGGTAATAGCCGTCCGCCTCGGGCTTTGGGCAGATCCCGTCCCTGATCCATCCGCGCAGCGTGGCGAAATCCAATTGGACGAATTCGCGCTCCAGATATTTCCCGATCCAGTCGACCAGCCAGTCCGGCCGGCGATCGCGGACGATCCGATCGAAGGTCCCGATATCGTCGCCCATCAGGAAGACGTCGCTCCTGGTGAGCACCGAGACCGGGCAAAGCGCGAACAGAGCCAGCCTCGCGCGACGAGTCTCGGCCGCTTGGAAATATTGCCACATCTCGCCCGCCCGATTGGCAAGAAAGCGCTTGAGACGATCCGAAGCGCGGTCGTCGGCCTTGTTCCGGTAGAGCTGCCGGTGGATTTTCTGGACCGCCGGGGAGAGCTTCGAGCGCTCGCTCTCGTCGAGCGGGGCGAACGCCTCGGCCAGAGCGCCGTCGTCCCGCCCTTCGAGAATCAGCACCTCCAGCTCGTCGGGAGTCATGCCTGCGCCGCTTCCTTCTCGTCCTCGACCAGCGAGGCGGCGAGGATGTGCTTGCAGGGCCCGCGCTGCCCCTGATATTTGCTGAACCAGGGGCAGGTGCAGCTCTGCTGGTCGGCGGAGAGGCGGACCCGATGGAGCGTACCCGTGCCCCGCACCTCGAATTCGGTGACCGCCGGATCCCTCCCCGCGATCGGCCTGACCGACCCGGCCTCGACCAGCTTGCGGGCATTGCCGAGGCGCGGCTGCATCTCCTCGACCCGGTCGAGGTCGAACGGCAGCTCGCGGTGGAAATAATGGCGGGCGCCGGCGTCGAAGCCGGCGAGGCCGCGGCTTCCGAGGATGGCGAGCGCCCCTTCGACCTCGGATTGGGAAAGGCCGTTCTGCCGCGCCAGATCGCCGGCATCGAGCTGGGACTGCCACTTGAGCGCGGCTCGGACCTTCGAGATGGCAAGGTCGGACGGCGGCCTGGCCAAAGCCGACAGGATCTGCCCCTCGCCGGAAAAGCCACGAAACACTTCGGGGCTGATCATCAGGAAGAAGGAGCCGAGCTCGTAGCGGACCTCCCATGCGCTCGCGCCGCTCTCCTCGTCGGACCAGATCCGAAGGCTCTCGGCCCGCGGCAGCAGCGGCTCGATCACCTTGACCCGGTGGGTGCCGAGGATCGGCACCGCGCCCTTCTGCCCGCGCTGGCTGAGGCGGATCGAACGGCCTGCGGAAACGGCATAGCTCGGCATTTTCGGCTTGGCGGCCTTCGGCAGGGTCCGGACGAAGCGCAGAGCTTCGCCGGCGCTGACCTCCATCTTCAGCTCGAGCCTGGGCTGGTAGGCCTGGACCTCGCTGAATCCCTTGATCCAGCGCAGCGGCAGCCTGACCTTTTTCTCGACCTGGCTCTCATTCCCCTTGCGCAGAACCACCTCGTCGGCGCCGACCGCGAACCGCACGTCCTCCCCGTCGCGAAGGCGAAGAAGCGCGTTGCGCATGCCGGTGTTGAAATCGACATTGGTCGTGCCCCGGCCGTGGCATTCGCCGTCGAACGCCTCGGCCGGAAGGTCGACCCGCGCATAGACGCCGCAACAGCCGCTGAATCCCTCGAGCCTCAGCAGATGCTCGTTGCTGGTCAGGACCGGGTCGAGAAGCGCCGGCCTGGGCAGGAAGAAATGGGTGCGGACGACGTCGCTCAACGCATGGAGCATCTCTCCCATGATCCGCGGCTGCCGGACCCGTCCATCGAAGAAATAAGGCTGGGCCTGGTCCGCGTCGCAGGTGGCCAGAGAAAGCCTCGGCCGGCCCGAGTCCGAAGCGGCGATGCCGGACGGGAATGCATATCGATAGGTGAAATCGAGAGCCGCCGACACGATGCCAATTCTCCCTTTTCGAAAGAGTTGCGGCCCAAGCCTTGCTTGTCAAAGGGAAAACAGGCCCCGGAAGCGGGGGGTAAGCATTGATCAACCGCGCGATGCTAGAAGCAGTCGCGCGGGAGGGGCTGTGCTTCACGGCAAGGGATTTAGAGCGGCGCCGGGGACGGCGCGATGAACGACATGGCGTTCGGCCTGGCCGGGGCGTCGGCCTCGGCTCTCGTCGAGTCCGCGCCGCTCGACGCCCTTCCCCCGGCCTGGAACCGGGCGTGGGACGATCTCGCCGCGCATGCATCGGTTCCGAACAGCTTTTCCGAGCGCTGGTTCGTCGAGGCTTCGGTCCGCAATCTCGCCCCGCCTTCGGGCGCCCGGATGCATGCGGTGTGGCGGGGCGGCGAGCTGATCGGGATGTTGCCGGTCGCCGCGGCCGATCGTTACGGACGGCTGCCGGTCCGCCACGTCCAGAACTGGCGCCACCATCACAACTTCCTCGGCACGCCGCTGGTGCGCTCCGGCGCGGAGCAGGATTTCTGGGCCGCTTTGCTTGCCGAGCTCGACGCCGATCCGGCGATGCCGGCCTTCCTCCACGTCACCGCCCTGGTCGACGAGGGGCCGGTGATTCGCGGCCTTCGGGCCGTCCGGCACGCGCCGGTCGTCCATCGCTACAGCCGGGCGATGCTGTCGAGCGATCTCGGTCCGGACGAGTATTACCGGACTCACACGCGCAAGAAGAAGAGGCAGGAGCTGGAGCGCCGACTTCGCCGGCTCGCCGATCTGGGCAATGTGGCGCATCGCAAGCTGGCCGAGGATGACGATGTCGGCGCCTGGTGCGACGACTTCCTCGCGCTCGAGGCCTCGGGCTGGAAGGGACGCGCCGGAAGCGCGCTCGGCGCCGAGCCCGGCACCGCCGCTTTCTTCCGCGCCGCCGTGCTCGGCGCGCACGCGGCGGGCAAGCTCCATTTCCTTCGAATCGATCTCGACACGCGGCCGATCGCGATGCTGATCGCCTTCCTGTCGCCGCCCGGGTCGCTGTCGTTCAAGATCGCCTATGACGAGGCAGTGTCGGCCTTCTCGCCGGGCGTTCAGATCCAGATCGACAATCTCTCCATCCTGGCGCGCGACGATGTCGAGTGGATGGACAGCTGCTCGAGCGGCGACTGCGAAATGATCAACAGCCTGTGGGCCGAGCGGCGCGAGATCGTCCGGGTGACGGTACCGCTCGCCGGTCCGCGCCGGCGCGCCATCTTCCACCTGTGCCGAACCGCCGAGAGGGCCTCGGACGGTCTGCGGCGGACCCGCGGTGCCGGACGCTCCGCCATTCGCAATGCCGGGAGGCAAGGATGACCGAGCCGATCTTCGACCGCCCGAGCCGCGAGAGCCTCGAGGCGACCTATCCGACGCTCCCGGCGGCGCTCCGCCATCGGCTGGCCGATCATCCGCTGCTTGGGCTCGACGCTTTGGCCTCGCTGGCGCGGCGAATGGACCCCGACCATATGCGCTCCAACCTCGGCGACGTGCCGATCGAGGTCGATCCGGAAGGCGTCCACCGGGCCAGCCCCGACGCGGCCGAGATCATTAATTCGATCGGCGCGAACGGCTCGTGGATGGTGCTTCGCCACATCCAGACGGTCCCCGATTATGGCGCCCTCGTCGCCGAGCTCGCCGCCGAGCTCGAGCCGATCGTGGCGCGGACGACCGGGCGGATGCTCAAGGTCGACGGACTGATCTTCGTCGCCTCGCCGGAAGCCGTCACCCCCTTCCATTTCGATCCCGAGCATAATGTCCTGATGCAGGTCCGCGGCACCAAGGAGGTCAGCATCTTCCCGGCCTTCGACGAGGCGGTGGTCAGCGAGCAGTCGCACGAGGACCTCCACCTCAACGGCCATATGAACCTGCCCTGGCGCGACGAGATAGCGGCGCTCGGCCAAGGGTTCATGCTGTCGCCCGGCGACGCCGTCTCCCTCCCCTTCAAGGCGCCGCACTGGGTCAGGAACGGCGCCGAAATCTCGGTCTCGCTGTCGGTCACCTGGCAATCCGACTGGACCTATGCGGAGGCCGACGCGCGGATGATGAACATCGCGATGCGCAACTGGGGCCTGAAGCCGCGCGTGTTGCGGCCTTTTCCGGCGAGCAACCGCGCCAAGTCGCTCGCCTGGCGGGCGATCAGGCGGGTTCGGGGCATTACCGAAGCGGCGGCCCGAGGCTGAACCAGGAGGCTCGCATCCTCGCTCGCTTCTGCTAGTCGATCCGGATGTCTCACGCCCGATCCCGCACATGAGCTTCGAATCGGTCCGCGCCTGGCTGGCCGAGCACGCGCCGGACCTCGAGATCATCGACCAGGGCGCGAGCACCGCGACCGTCGAGCTGGCGGCCCGGGCGCTCGGAGTCGAGCCGGCGCGGATCGCCAAGACGCTGGCGGTCCGGGCCAAGGACGAGGTCTTCCTGCTCGTCACCCGGGGCGACGCGCGGCTCGACAATAAGAAGACCAAGGCCGCGTTCGGCGGCAGGCCGCGGATGCTCGGGGCCGAGGAGATCATGGCGCTGACCGGCCATCCGGTCGGCGGGGTCTGCCCGTTCGGGCTGGCGACTCCGGTACCGGTCTGGTGCGACGTCTCGCTTCAGGCGTTCGACACCGTCTTTCCGGCGGCGGGCTCGCTGACCAGCTCGGTCCGCGTTTCGCCCGACCGGTTGGCCGAGCTGGTCGCCAAGGGCTGGACCGATCTCTGCACTTTGCCTGGGGATCGCTGACCTTCCTCGTCATTGCGAGCGGAGCGCGGCAATCCAGTACAGCCTCGGAGGCGCTGGATTGCTTCGTCGCAAGCTCCTCGCAATGACAGCCAGGGACGGTGGCGAAGCGACCTGATTCCAGCTGGTTGCAAGCCGAAACGAGGAACCTCGGGCACCGCCCGGCGGTTTTTCGGCCAAACAGAAGGAGGTCCAGATGGCCAGCAAAACCGAATCCCGACAGAGCAGCAAATCGCGCGCCGGCGCCGCCTCGAACCGCGGATCGAGCTCGAGGTCGAGCGGCGGCGGAAGCGCCTTTTCCTGGGGTGGCGGAAGCACCGGAATCGTGCTCGGAGCGGCCGCGGCCGGAGCCGCGGTCGGGCTGGCCGCCAATCTCGGCCGCAAATTCCTGATCCAGTCGATCGGCGCGTCGTCGGGCGACTGGTTCGACGCTTTGAAGGCCGAGCATCTGGAGACCCTGGCGCTGTTCGACACTTTGCTGGCGACCGGAGACGACCAAGGCATGACCCGCTCGCACCTGCTCGCGAAGATCAAATATGCGCTGATCAAACATGCCCATCAGGAGGAAGCGGTCGTCTATCCGGCGCTCCGCCAGGCCAATCTCGCCCATGACGCGGACGCTCTCAATGCCGAGCACGGCTATGTGAAGACCTATCTCTACGAGCTCGAGAATATGGCGAACGACGGTCCGGAATGGCTGGCCCGCGTCCGCGATTTCCGCTCGATGCTCGAGGAGCATATCCGGATGGAGGAGGACGAGGTCTTCCCCGCCTTCCGGAATGCGCTGAGCGAGGATCAGAACGCCAAGCTGAGCGCGGCGATGAACAAGGAGGGGTTCAAGATGGCCTGAAGAGGCCGTCATTGCGAGCGAAGCGAAGCAATCCAGCGCCTAACCGCCGAACCCGGCGATGCTGGATTGCTTCGTCGCTGCACTCCTCGCAATGACGAGAAGGGGTCGAGGCTCTGAGGGGCCGGCGTAACACGCCGGCCCCTTCTCCGTCAGTCCAGCTGCCCGTGACAGTGCTTGTACTTGCGGCCCGAGCCGCACGGGCAGGGCGCGTTGCGGCTGATTCTCGAAAGCTCGGCGACGTTCATCCCGGCCGGAAGGTCCGGCTTGGGGATTCCGAGCGGCGGCAGGCGCGACAGGATCGCGCCGGTGCCGGCGTCGATGTCGGCGGTGTCGTCGTCGGTGGTCAGCGGATCGATATGGTCGGTGATGAAGTCGGGAAGCTCGAACTCCTGATACTCCGGCGGCTGCTCCATCGTGAAGGTGGCGAGCGCAAGGGTCCGGGTAACGTCCTCGCGGATCGCGGTCAGCATCCGCTCGAACAGAGCGAAGGCCTCGTGCTTATATTCGTCGATCGGCTTCTTCTGGGCGTAGGCGCGCAGGTGGATGACCTGCTTCAATGCCTCGAGCACCGAGAGATGCTCCTTCCAGTGCAGATCGAGCGACTGGAGGAGGATGTTCTTTTCCACATAGATGGCCGATTCCGGCGGAAGCTCGGCCATCTTGGCACGGACCGTCTCGTCGGCCATCCTGCCGATGCGGTCGACCAGAAGCTCGGGATCGACCGCTTCCTCCTTGAGCCAGTCGTCGATCGGCGGCTGGAGCCCGAGAACGCTCTCGACCCGGGTCCTGAGATGCTCGACGTCCCATTGCTCGGGGTATGAGTTGGGCGGGCAGGCCTCGCCGACGATCGCGTTGACCGTCTCCGAGCGCATGTCCTCGACCACGTCGCCGACCGTCGCCGCATCCATGATGTCGGCGCGCTGCTCGTAGATCACCTTGCGCTGGTCGTTCATCACGTCGTCATATTCGACGACCTGCTTGCGGATGTCGTAGTTGCGCGCCTCGACCTTCTTCTGGGCGGTCTCGATCGCCTTCGAGATCCACGGGCTGATGATCGCCTCGCCGTCGGCGAGATTCTTGTTCATCAGCCGCGAGAACATGGTCTGAGGCCCGAAGATCCGGAGCAGATCGTCGTCGAGGCTGAGGTAGAAGCGGCTGAGGCCGGGATCGCCCTGGCGGCCCGAACGGCCGCGAAGCTGGTTGTCGATGCGGCGGCTCTCGTGGCGCTCGGTGCCGAGAACGAACAGTCCGCCGGCCTCGATCACCCGGGCTTTCTCCTCCTCGATCTCCTGCCGGATCCGCTCGACCGCTTTGTCCTTCTCGGGCCCCTCCTCCATCTCGCCGAGCTCGTCGGCGATCCGGAAATCGAAATTGCCGCCGAGCTGGATGTCGGTCCCGCGGCCGGCCATGTTGGTGGCGATGGTGACCACGCCGAGGCGGCCGGCCTGGGCGACGATATGGGCCTCCTGCTCGTGATAGCGGGCGTTGAGGACTTCGTGCTTGACCTTCTCCTTCTTCAGATAGTCGGAGAGCAGCTCCGATTTCTCGATCGAGACGGTGCCGACCAGGATCGGCTGGCCGAGCGCCTGCTTCTCCTTGATCGTCGCGGTGATCGCGGCGAACTTGTCCTCGATATTCTTGTAGAATTCGTCGTCATTGTCGATCCGCCGGACCGGAACGTTGGTCGGGATGGTGACGACGTTCATCTTGTAGATATCGTAGAATTCGGCGGCTTCGGTCGCGGCGGTTCCGGTCATTCCCGAGAGCTTGGGATAGAGTCGGAAATAATTCTGGAAGGTGATCGAGGCGAGCGTCTGGTTCTCGGGCTCGATCTGCACGCCCTCCTTGGCCTCGACCGCCTGGTGGAGGCCGTCCGACCAGCGCCTGCCGTCCATCATCCGGCCGGTGAACTCGTCGATGATGATCACCTTGCCGCCCTTGACGATATAATCGGTGTCGCGCTTGAAGATGACGTTGGCCCGGAGCGCCTGGTTGAGGTGGTGGACGACCAGCGTGTTCTCGTAATCGTAGAGGTTCGAGCCGTGGAGAAGCCCGGCATCCTCGAGCAGCCGCTCCATCTTCTCGGTTCCGTCCTCGGTCAGGACCACCGATTTCTGCTTCTCGTCGACGTCGTAATCGATCGGGTCGAGGCCCTTCACGATCGCGTCGACCGACATGTAGAGCTCCGAGCGGTCGTCGGTCGGGCCCGAGATGATGAGCGGGGTCCGGGCCTCGTCGACCAGGATCGAATCGACCTCGTCGACGATCGCGAAATTGAACGGCCGCTGGACCATCGACTCGCGGTCATATTTCATGTTGTCGCGCAGATAGTCGAAGCCGAACTCGTTGTTGGTGCCGTAGGTGATGTCGGCGGCGTAGGCGGCTCGGCGCTGCGAATCGCTGAGATTGGGGACGATCACGCCGACGGTCATTCCGAGGAAGCGGTAGATCTGGCCCATCCAATCGGCGTCGCGGCGGGCGAGATAGTCGTTGACCGTGACGACATGGACTCCGTTGCCTTCGAGCGCGTTGAGATAGACCGCGAGGGTGGCGACCAGGGTCTTGCCCTCGCCGGTCCGCATCTCGGCGATCTCGCCGCGGTGGAGGACGATCCCGCCGATCATCTGCACGTCGTAATGGCGCTGGCCGAGGGTCCGCCTGGAAGCCTCGCGGACGGTGGCGAAGGCTTCGGGGAGCAGATCGTCGATCGTCTCGCCTTCGTCGAGGCGGCTTCGGAACTTGTAGGTCTGTTCGTACAGCTCGTCGTCGGTCATCGCCGAGATGGTCGGCTCGAACGCGGCGATTCGATCGACGATCTTGCCGAGCGAGCGGACGTAGCGATCGTTGGACGATCCGAAAATGGCTTTGGCAACTCCGGCGAACATGCGGGATTCCTGACTTGAAACGAGTTGGCCGCCGGCACCGGGCCGGCGAAGAGATGATCATCGGAAGCGGCCGGCTCAACGGCGGGCCGCGCCGCGCCTCATTCGATCAGGCGGATCGTTTCCAGCGGCGCCGAGGCGGCGAGGTCGAGCGCTTCACTCGCGACCGGGGCCGCGAGCGAGGCGAGATCGAAGCCGGGAGCGAATGACCTGGCAACGAGCGCCTCGCCGGCGGGGCTCGGCGCGACCGCATCCGCCGCCTCGATCGCGGCGGCGGCCTGGTGATGCCGGGCCTCCGGAGCGCGAGCGCCGGTGAGCGCGCCGGTGGCGGCGCTCAGCAGTGCGGACAGGATGAGCAGGAATTCCAAGCCGATACTCACTTCAGGGTGCGGGGACGCGCCAGTCGGGCGCCGTCGCGCAGCGACATAGGGACGATGGGCGCAAAGGTCCATGGTTTTCGCGGCAGCCCGCCCGATTGACGCCCGGACCGCGGCCGCGTTAGGCGGCCGGCATGGAGCCCGGATATGAGGGCGGCTGCGCCTGCGGCGCGGTCCGCTACAGGCTGGAGAGCGTGCCGTTCGACACCGGCTGGTGCCATTGCCGGACCTGCCAGAGAGTCTCGGGAGCGCCGGCGATGGTCTTCGCGACCGTTCCGGCGGGCGACTTCGTCTTCGTCCGGGGCGCGGAGGAGGTGCGGACCTTCGCGTCGAGCAGTTTCGGGCGGCGGCGATATTGCGGCCGCTGCGGCACGCCGCTGACCATCCAGGTCGACTATCAGCCCGAGACCGTCGATTTTGCGGTTGCGACCCTCGACGACCCCGACCGGGTCGCGCCCGGCTTCCACATCTTCCGATCGAGCCGGATCGCCTGGTTCGAGACCGCGGACGATCTGCCGAGGCACGAGCGGTTCCGGCCGGATACGAGGGGGCTCGAGGGGACCGAGCCGCCCGGCTAATCCGTCACCCCAGCGGAGGCTGGGGTCCATTCTGAGTCAGCTTGGATGCCAGCCTGCGCTGGCATGATGGAATTGTGTCAGAGCGCCCCTTCGAGCCAGTCCTGAAGCACGCTCTTCGGCGCTGCGCCGCGGATCCAGCGGGCCGATTCCTGGCCGTCCTTGAACAGGACGAGCTGCGGGATGGTGCGGACCTGGTAGCGGGTGGCGGCTTCGCCGGCGTCGTCGAGATTGGCCTTGACGATCGTCACCCTGCCGTCGAGTTCGCCGCTGATCTCCTCGAGCGACGGCGCGATCATCTTGCAGGGGCCGCACCAGTCCGCCCAGAAATCGACCAGCACCGGAGTCGACGAGCCGAGCACGTCCTGTTCGAAGGTTTCATCACTGACGCTCGCTACGGCCATCTCACGCTCCTTGAAGTTCCGGATCGACATGTAGGATCGCCGATACGTTCGCTCAAGCGTCGGACAAGGCCGGAAGGTGGCTTTCCAGCAAATCCGCCGGCAGATCGTGGAGCAATGGGCCGGACGTATAGAGCAGCTTCGCCTCGATCGCCCGGCCGGGAAAGATGATCCTCAGAACCTCGGCATAAGCGGCCATCTGGCGCAGATGAGCCGGCGGAATCTCCGCGACGTCGGCCGGAACCCGGCGCCCGGTCTTGAAATCGGCGAACAATATCCGCTCCCCGGACACCAGCAGCCGGTCGACCGTGCCGGAGACGACCAGCCCGCCGGCCACCACGGCGGCGATCGGCGCCTCGGCGAGAGCCTCCGGGCCGAACAGATCGGAGTGGCGGGGATCGGCGATGATCCGGCAGGCGTCGGCGACGAGGGTGCTGCGCAGCGCCGGGTCGTCGACCCCCGCCGAGCGTTCGAGCCAGCGGTCGGCCCGTGCCTCACGCTCCTGCTGCGGCACGCCCGGAAGCCGCTCGAACAAGGAATGGAGCAATTTGCCGCGCCGAGCGGCCTGGCGCAGCGCTTCGGACGGCGGCGGATCGGAATAATCCTCCTCGCCGAGGGCCGAAGGGGCGAGCGGGCGCGGCGGCCGCGCCTCGACCGGAGCCGGTTGGCCTGCCCAGGACGGAAGCGCGAAGGCGGGTGCGGGGGCTGATGCGGCCGCGGCCGAGCGCGCCTCCGGATCGCCGAAGCGGCGAATTCGGCCCCAGCCCTTATCGTCCGCCCATTCGGCGCCGAGCCGTTCGAGCGACCCGTCGATCGCCGCATACCAGCTCGCCTCGGGCGGGCCGTTGCGGTCGGCCGGACCGAGCGAGCCGCCGACACAGAGCCTCTCCTCGGCCCTCGTCATCGCGACGTAGAGCAATCGCCAATGCTCCTCGCGGTCGAGCCGGTCGCGGGCCTCGATCTGGCTCTTGAGCGGCTCGGCGAGCTCCTCCTTGCGCGGCCGGAAGATCGGCACCGGGGACGAATCGGCGTCGAGCCGCAATCCGGCCGAGGCACCCCCCTGCCCGCCCTTGCGGTCGGGATCGGCGCAGGCGTCGGCGAGGATGACCACGGGCGATTGCAGGCCCTTCGAGCCATGAACCGTCATCACCCGGACCGCGTCGAGCGGCGCGGACGGATCGCGGACGATCTCGACGTCGCCGCGCGCGAACCAGTCGAGGAAGCGCTGGAGCGACGGCGCCGAGTTCGTCTCGAAATCGAGCGCCGCTCCGAGCAGTTCCTCGATCGGATCGCGCGCTTCCGAGCCGAGCCTCTCGAGCAATTTGTGCCGCGCCCGCATCGGTCCGGAAAGCAGGGTCTCGAGGAAGATGTAGGGCGTGGCGTAGTCGGCCATCGCCAGGATCGCCTGAAGGCCTTCAAGGCTCTCGCTGAACCGGGCGCCCCAGGCCGCGGGAAGATCGAGGCCGCGGATATGCGGCCAGAGCGGGCCCTCACGCCGGAAAGCGGCCTCGAACAATTCGTCCTGAGTCCAGCCGAACAGAGGCGAGACGAGCAAGGCGGCGAGGTTGAGATCGTCGAGCGGCTGGACGGCGAAGCGCGCGGCGGCGAGCAGGTCCTGAACCGCGAGCGGGGCTGTCAGGAGCAACCGGTCGACCCCGGCGACCGGCACCCCCTCGGCATGGAGCCGGGCGACGATCAAAGAGGCGAGATCGCCGCGGCGGCGGACCAGGATCAATATGTCCTCCGGGCGGACCGGGCGGCCCTTGCTTTCGAGCAGGAAAGGCGATTCGAGCCAGGACCGGACCTGGCGGGCAAGCTTTCGCGCATAGCCGCGCACCGTCTCGCCGACCCAGCCCTCCTCGCCCGATTCCTCCTCGGCGAGCGCGACCTCTTCCGAATATGGCTGCCAGAGGGTGACCGAACCCGAGCGGCCGACATGCGAGGTCGAGTGGCGGTTCGGCATTCGCGGCAGGCCGAGCGCCTCGTGGCCGAGATCGGCAATGACCTGGTCGACCGCCGCCAGGATCGGCGGCGAGGAGCGGAAGCTCCTGTCCATCGAGAGATCGAGGAAGGCACGCTCGATCGCCTCGGCCTGCCGCCCGAACCAGGCGCGCGCCACCTCGAACGATTGCGGGTCGGTGCCTTGGAAGCCGAAAATCGCCTGCTTGTAGTCGCCGACCGTGAAGATCGTCCGCCGGCCCGGCGGGTCGCGCTCGCCGCCGCCGCGCGCGCTCTCGCCGCTGAAATATTCGAGGGCGAGCGCCCGGACGATGTTCCACTGGCGCTCGTTCGTGTCCTGAGCCTCGTCGACCAGGATATGATCGGTCGCCTGGTCGAGCTTGTAGCGCACCCATTCGCCGATTCCGGGCGTGAGCAGGAGCCGCTCGGCCCAGCGGATCAGATCGTCGAAATCGACCGCGCCGGCCGCCCTCTTGGCCTCGGCATAGGCAAGAGCGAAGCTCTGCCCGGCGCGAAGGCCGGCCGCCAGAGCCGCGACCAGGCCGGCGGTGCGCCGCATCTGGAGCAGGCGGGCGCAGCATTCCGCAAGAGCGGCGGCATGCGCTTCATAATCGGGATCGGCCTTGAGCAGGCCGGCCGAAATCGAGCGCGGCTCGCCGTCCTTCTTGAGCACCACGCCGGCGAGATCGGCGAGCGTCGCTCCGCGGTGCGCGCCGTCGCCGGCCAGCCAGGCGGCGATCGCGTCGCAGCAAGCGAGGCCGGTCGCGGTCCCCCAGCCGCGATTGGCGGCGGCGATCCGCTCGAGCAGAGCGAGATCGAAGCTTTCGTCGCAGCATTGGGCGGCGATCGCCTCGTCGACGTCGCCGGCCGGAATGCCGAACGCGCGCCGAAGCCGCGCCTCGATTCCCTGGCGCGGGCCGAGCGCCTCGAGAGCGACTGGAGCGCGCGCACACGCGATCAGGTAGGCTTCGGCGCCGCCCTCCCCCAACCGGTGGCTCAGCGCCTGGACATCGCGGACCAGGGCGAGATCGCCTTCCGCCTCGGCCGCGACGAGCAGATCGGCGAGGGTTCGGCGGGCGAGCAATTGCTCCTCCCGGCCTTCGAGCGGCCGGAAGCCCGGCACCAGCCCGGCCTCGGCCGGGAAAGCGGCCAGAAGCGACTGGGCGAAGGCGTGGATGGTCTGGACGCGAAGACCGCCGCCCGGAGCGTCGAGGACCCGGGCGAACAGCGTACGGGCGATATCGAGACTGTCCGGATCGCTGGATTCGCCGAGCGCTTCGAGCTCCTCTTCGAGTTTCCTGTCCTTGAGACGCACCCAGTGAGCGAGGCGGGCGTGGATCCGGTCGGCCATCTCGGCGGCGCCCGCCTTGGTGAAGGTGAGGCAGAGGATCGAGGCAGGGTCGACCCCCGAAAGCAGGAGCCGGAGGACTCGCGCGGTGAGGACGTGGGTCTTGCCGGTGCCGGCCGAGGCGGACAAAGCGGCATGGTCGCGGGGACGCGACGCCGCCAATTGCTCGGCGGCGAGCTTGCTGAGCGGCTTGAGGCGCCTGGTCATCGGCCCGATTGGGCTCCCGCGGGTGAATCGAGCTTCGACCGTAGCGCCTGCCCGTGCTCGCGCCAGCCCCGCTGTTCGCTCGCGCCTCGAAACGGGTTCAATCCCGATCGCCCGGGGCCTATTACGGCTACCGTGCGGCAGTTCCACCTCCTTGCGATCGCGGCCCTGTCGGGCGCCGCTCCGGCGACCGCCTCGCCGCTCCGCGATTTTTGTCCGGACCGGCCGGGCCTCGGCACTCCAGCCTGCACGATCGATCGCGGCCATGGCGATGTCGAGCTTGGGATCGCGGACTGGACCCTCGACCGGCAGGCGGGGGCTCGAAGCGACTCGCTGGTCCTTGGCGACGTGCTGATCCGCTACGGCCTCACCGACGATCTGGAGGCGCAGATCGGCTGGACCGTGATCGGCTTCGAACGCGAACGCGTGGCGGGCGGCACGGCCGGCCGCAGGAGCGGCAGCGGCGACGTCCGCCTCGCGCTGCGCCGATCCCTCCGCCAGCCCGAAGGCCCGGGATTGGCCATCGCCGTGATGCCGGTCGTGACCCTGCCGGCGGGCCGGGCGCCGGCCGGGGCTGGAGACTGGGGCGCGAGCCTGGTCGTGCCGGTCTCGTACCAGTTCAGGAACGGAGTCCAGCTCGACTTCACCGCCGAGGCGGACGCGGCGCCGGATTCGGACGGCAAGGGCCGCCATGCCGCTTTTGGCGGAATTGCCGGACTGGACGTGCCGCTCCCGGGAAATGTGACCGCGACGTTCGAGCTGGCGGTGCGGCGCGACGAAGACCCCGCCGGGTCCCGAACGCCCTTGCTGGGCGGGGTTTCGCTGGCGTGGATGGCGACACGTCGGTTTCAGATCGACGCCGGCGCCAACCGCGGCCTTGCCGGCGGCGCGGACGATCTCGAACTCTATGTCGGGATCGCCCGCCGCTTCTGAGCGACGCCCGCGATCGGCGGTCGAGCGGCGCGATTAACCATTCGGGGTAACCGCGTTCAAAGATTGGCTGCGCTAGGGAAGCGCATGTCCCGGTCCCTCCGAACGGCGGACTCCCCCGTCCGCTCGCGGTCTCTGCTGTCCCTGTTCGGGCTGGCGGAAGGGGGGACGCTGTGGGCGCTGGAGTCGCGCCGGGCCCAGATCCGGCAGGCCGGCGCGGCACTCCCCTTCGCACTGGGTGCCCAGGCGCTGGCCGCGGCGATCGTCGCCGGGCTCGGACTCCGCATCGCTCCCGACCGGGTTCCGGTCTTGCTCGGCTTCAGCGCGTTCGGCCTGGCGACGGGCCTCGCGGCCTGGCTGTTCCTGACCCTGAAGGCCGCCCGCAAGCTGCCGGTCCGGACCCAGATGCTTGCCGGCATCGGCTTCGGCGCCGGGCTGGGCTGCGCCCAGGCCTTGCTGCTCACCGAGGCCCTCAGGCTCGCGATCGGCTCCCCCGGAGCGACCTGCATGGCGGCCGCGGCGGCCGCGCTCGCGGTCGGGCTGGTCTCGCTGGTGCCGCTGAGGGCGGCCGCGCTGGCGTTCGGAGGCGCGGCGACCGCGACCCTGGCCTTGCTGTCGGGCGGCGAGGCGGCGACGGTCGGGATCCTGTTCGTCGCCTGTCTTGCCGCCTTGCTCTACCGGCTCGCAATGGCCGACATGAAGGAGATTGCGGGCCGCGCCCGGGCCGAGGCGGAGAGCGTCCTCGCCCGTCGCCTGGTCCGGGAATATGAGAATGTCGGCACCGGCTGGTTCTGGGAGACCGACCGGCGCGGCCGGCTGACCTATCTGTCGGAAAAGGTCGTCAAGGAGCTCGGAGTCGGACGCGAGCGGGTGATCGGCTGCTCATTGTCGGAGATATTCGACCTCGAGGGCGCGCCGGCCGATACCGAGCGGAGCCTGACCTTCCATCTGACTTCGCGGACCAGCTTCTCCGAATATTCGGTCCAGGCGCTCGGCGCGACGACCGAGCGCTGGTGGTCGATCTCGGGCCGGCCGATGATCGACCAGATCGGCCAGTTCCGCGGCTTCATCGGCACCGGCAGCGACCTTACCGCCAAGCGGCGCTCGGAAGCCGAGATCACCAAGCTTGCCCTGTTCGACAGCCTGACCAGCCTCGCCAACCGCCAGCGCATGCGTCTCGCCCTCGATCAGTCGCTTGCGCTTCAGACCGGCGGCTACCGGCCGACCTCGCTCTTCCTGTTCGATCTCGACCGCTTCAAGGCGGTCAACGACACGCTCGGCCACCAGGTCGGCGACGAATTGTTGAAGCAGGTGGCTCAGCGGCTCCAGCGCGCGATCGGCGACGCCGGACTGGTGGGCCGTCTCGGCGGCGACGAGTTCAAGGTCGTGCTTCCGGGAATCAGCGACCGCGAGCGGCTGGCCAAGCTCGCCAAGGCGGTGATCGCCTCGATCTCGCATCCCTATGCGATCAACGGCACGTCGATCTCGATCGGCTCGTCCTGCGGGATCGCGGTCGCTCCCGACGACGGCGACACGTCCGAGACTTTGATCCGCAACGCCGACCTCGCGCTCTACGCCGCCAAGGCCGACGGCCGCGGGGTCCATCGCTTCTACGAACCCGAGATGCTTGCCGGAGCCCAGAGCCGTAAGGCGCTCGAGGACGATCTCCGCCGAGCCGTCGGCCAGAGCCAGTTCCATCTGGCCTATCAGCCGGTGGTCAGCACGATCGGGGCGAAGATCGTCGGCTTCGAGGCTTTGATCCGCTGGAACCACCCGACCCGCGGGCCGGTCTCGCCGACCGATTTCATCCCGATCGCCGAGGAATGCGGACTCGTCGAGCAGATCGGCGAATGGGTGATGCGGACCGCCTGCATCGAAGCGGCGCGGTGGCCCGAATGGGTCCGGGTCGGGGTCAATGTCTCGCCGATCCAGTTCGCCAACCCCGCTCTCCCAAGGCTGGTGATGAGCGCTCTCGCCCAGTCGGGCCTGCCGGCGCACCGGCTCGAGCTCGAGATCACCGAAGGGGTGTTCGTCGACGAAAGCGCCTCGACCGATGCGATGTTCGCGAGCCTGAAAGCGGTCGGGGTGCGCCTCGCCCTCGACGATTTCGGCACCGGCTATTCGTCATTGGGCTATTTGCGCAAGGCGCCGTTCGACAAGATCAAGATCGACCAGAGCTTCGTCCGCGGCGCCGCCGTCGCCGGAAGCCGAAACGCCGCGATCATCAAGGCAATCGTCACCCTCGCCGACACGCTCGGGATGGAGACCACGGCCGAGGGAGTCGAGATCCAGGACGAGATCGAGCTGATCCGCGAGCTCGGCTGCTCGCACATCCAGGGCTATGTCTACGGCCGGCCGATGGTCGCCGAGGACGCGGCCAGATTGCTCGAGGGCGAGGGCGGCACGGCGGCGGCGTCGGGCCATAAATATAGCCGCGAGAGCCGGACCAAGATGCTCCGCTCGGCCAGGCTCGACATCGGCGGAGTCCAGCATTCGGTGCGGATCCGCAACGTCTCGCGCACCGGGGCGATGGTCGACGGCCTCGAGTCGGGCGAAGCCGGCGACGAGGTTCTGATCGAGCTGATGGACGACCAGATGTTCCGCGCCAGGCTGCGCTGGACCCGCGACGGCAAGGCTGGCCTCGAATTCGCCGAGCCGTTCAACACCGAGCGGATGAGCGGGCCGTCCGAGCCGGTCTCGATCCGAAGGCGGGCGTGAGCCTCGCGCTCTAGACCGCCTGACGCCGCATTCCTTTCCCGAGCAGGTCTAACGAACGACCTGGCCTGCCGCCTGAGCTCGTATGGCACCCGGCGCTCTCTCGCCCGCGTTCGGCCGACGACAATCGGGAAACGTGACGGCCGTCACGCTCGCATTGGGCGCGATGACCTATCCAGCCTCGAATCGAAGGCGGGAGGTGATCATGCAACAGGGAACAAGTGTCTTCGTAGCGATCACGGCGGCGATGTCGACGGTGGGGTGCGCATCGTTCGAAGGAATGCCCCGGCCGGCCACGAGCGCGATGGCGCAGACGAATATGGACGACGTTGCGGCGGTCCAGGCCGAAATCGAGGCGGCGTCCGGCGATCCGTCCCTGCAACGCGCGATCAGGAACGATTCCGTCTGGGCTCATATTCGCGCGGCCGACGAACAATATCGTCGATTCCTCATTTCCTTGAACAAGACTTCGAAGGGAACGAACCTGGGTCTCGACGTCGCTGGGATACTGGTCAGCAGTGTCGGCGCCGTCGCCAAGAGCGCTGCCAACGAGCTCTCGGCCGCCGCGGCCGGAATCGCGGGGACGCGGGGATCGATCAATCGCGAGTTGTATTTCGAGAAGACGATTCCGGCGATTGAGGCGTCGATGCAGGCCAACAGGCTGCGCATAAAGACACAGATCGCGACTCACCTGATCAACGACGACGTGGCGCGGTATCCACTCCAGCAGGCGCTCGCCGATCTCAACGATTACCAGCTTGCAGCAAGCCTCAACGCGGCGATTCAGGAGATCACCACCAGGAGCGGCATCGCTGCCGACCAGGCGCAGCAGCGCTACGAAAACGCGGTCGAATCATGCGCGCCGACTGCCGAAGTCTCCCCGCTGTGGGGGCAGCTCAACGACATAATCATGCCGCTGGCGGATGCGGCAAACGGTGCGCCGCCGGCGGCGGGCAGCGACCGGGCAAAGAAACTCAAGCGGCTTGCCGCCATCCATGAAATCGTCACCGGCAACGCGGCGGTCCAGGCTACGACCCAGGCCGAGGCCGAAGCTCAGGTTTTGGCGATCGTCGGCGCGGCCAGCAAATTCTGCACCAAGGACAGCGCCAGCGCACTGCTGGCCCAGATCGCGGCGATACCCGCGTAGCGACCCAGGGCAATTCGGGCGAAGGAGATCTTGAAATGACCGACATCTCTGTACTGTTCAAGAAGACGCTCTCTCTCGAGATGTTGGAGATCGAGGTCGGCGCCTTCGAGAACCTCCAAGGACCGCTGAAGGCCCTTGACCGGACCAACGCAAAGACGGTCGGCACTTATAAACTGGGAAGGCGGCCGACGCCGACGGTCAAGCTCATGCTGGCGGGGCCTGTGCCCTCCGGATTTACGAAGGTCTGCGAAGGGCCCGTCTGGATCGTCAGCCAAAAGCAGGATGTCATGGCGATTCGAAAGAATCCCTCCTGACCAATCGCTCGAACGGGCCTCGGCCGAACTCTCCCCACGCCTCGCATTCGAGCTGGATGCGAAGCGCGGGGCAAGGCGCCTCGCTACAGCGGCCGCTTCCGCCGCCGCCTCGCGCCCGGGCAACTCAAGTTCCGCCCGCCTGCCGCGCTCTCTCCGCTTCGGCCCTCAACGATCCCGGCTCGCGCTCGGGCACCATCCAGCGGCTCTCGAAAATCTCGACCGTCTCGAAGATACCCGGCGTGAAATAGGGATCCTCGGCCATGTAAGCGTCGAGCGCGGCGCGGTCTGGAAGATCGAGAACGAACAGGCTGCCGACCATCTGCCCGTCCTCGAGCAAGGGTCCGCCGTAGATGATCTCGTCCTGCTTGCCCTCGACGAACTCGAGGTGCGCGGGCCGCTGCGCCTTGCGGCGCGCTCCGCCAGGTTCGTCTTTGCCGATCACGACGAAATACATTCTCGACCTCCCTGCCCGGCCGGGCCGCTGCCGGCCCTGCCAAGCAGGAAAAGCCCGATCGGCGCAATAGGGCTCCGAACCCTTAGAAGATGAACGCGCCCGCGACGAATGCGATGGCGGCGATCATCCAGTCGCGCGGCTGCAGGTTCCTGACAAAGTCCATTTCGGCCTCCTCTTGTGTGTTATTCACATAATACACCTGGGCCCGAGGTCAAGTCCCGCCTGCGGATCAATCGTCGCAAACCGAATCGAACAGGATCGTTATCCGGTCGCTCGCGCTCGCATTCACGACCGAGTGGGTGACCGCCGCGTTGATCCGCCAGGCCTCGCCGGGCAGAAATCGGCGGGTCTCGCCGCCAAGCGTGAACAAGACCCCTTCGTCCGAGAGGAGCGCGATCTGGTAGCGCCTCTGCCTGAGGCCGTCGATTCCGTCGAAATGGGGCGAGAGAAACTCGCCGGGCTTCATCAGGCCGATGCGCGCGTGGCCGAGCCGGGTGCCGCCCCCCTTCCCGGCCTCGGCATCCACGATCGTGTCGATCAGGCCCCACGCCTGGGCGAGCTCGTCCTCGAGCAGCCGACGGCGGTCATGATCGAGCAGGTTGATCTGGCGGACCATCTCGCCGAGCTCGATCCAGTGCTCGCCGCATCGCGCCAACTGCGCGAGCGCCGGAGCGACATCGAGCCCCTCTCTTATTCGCTCGAGATCCGCGCCCGTCCGCTCCATCCGCGACGGCATAATCGGCGGACGGCCGGCAAGCCATATCTTCCTTCCCGAACGTCCAGCCTCTAGATGGTCGCCAGTTGAAACAGCCGCGCCGGAGCGACGACATGGCCCGCCCACCATCCTATCCCGAAGACGCGTCCGTCGAGCCGGCATCGCCCGCCGCCCCGGCAAAGACGGGCAAGGGGACCGATTCCCATCGCACCAAGCATCTGGTCACCGGCGCAGCGATCGGCATCGGCTCGGCGGCGATCGTCGCTGCCTTGCTGTGGCACAATCGCTCGAAGAAACAGGATCCCGGCGCCTGAACCTCGCCTGTCCGCCGGGTTCAGGGGCCACTCAAGCGACTCGGCCTACTCCCCTCCTCACGCGAGTAAGGAGAGTATCATGCGTAAGTTCATCCTGGCCCTCTCGGCCGCGGCCCTGACGGTCCCGGCCCTCCCGGCCGCCCCGGCCTTCGCCCAAAGCGTCTCGTCCGATCATCGTGGCGCCTATCAGGGCCGCCAGCTTCGGGTCCGCCAGGAGCGCCCTTATTGCCGCAAGCCGAGCGGAACGACCGGCCTGATCGTCGGCGGAGCGGCCGGCGCCCTGGTCGGCCGCGAGATCGACAGCCGCGGCTCGCGGACCAGCGGAACCGTGCTCGGCGCCGCGCTCGGAGCGCTGCTCGGCCGCCACGTCCAACGCAATGTCGTGAGCCGCTGCCGTTAGGCGAATCCTCGACCGCTTCATCCGCGCCCCGGCCCGGGCGTTTTCCTGTCAGCGCCGCGATTGTCGGAGCGGCCTTGCTCTGTTACTCTGCCGCTTCGGGCCACCTCCAGCGACGGAGCGTGAAGATGGGCAAGTCTCGCACCCTAAAACTGGTTTCGATGTCGATCGCTCTCGCCTTGCCGAGCGGAGCGCTGATGGCGGCGGCGGGCGGCGGCAGCAGCAGCTCGGCGCCGAGCATGAGCGCTCCGGAATATGACCCCGCCGCCGAATATCGCAGCGGCATCGCGGCGCTCCAGGCCAATCGCTTCGCCGACGCCAGAAGGGCGTTCGCGCACGTCCTCTCGGTCGCCCCGGGCGACGCCAACAGCAATTATCTGGCTGGCCTCGCCGATGCCGGGCTCAACGACTTCAAGGCCGCCCGCAAACATTATGAGAAAGCGGTCAAGGCCGAAAAGGACATGGTCCTGGCCCATCGCGAGCTTGCGCTCACCTATTTGAAGCTCGGCGACCGGCCGAAGGCGGAAGCGGAGCTCGCGATCCTGACCCAGCTCAACTCGGCCTGCGCCGGAAGCTGCGCCAAGGCGGCCGATCTCACCGCCTCGATCGCCGCGGTCCAGGCCGGACTCGCCGCGGCGCCGAGCGCTCCCGCAGCCCGGCTCGAGACCCAGCCGAGCCTGCTTTTCGCCTCCGCCCAGGCCGGCGACCGATCCTATCTCGAGGCGGTCGGACTGATCAACGAAGGCCGCTACGAAGATGCGATCGCCTCGCTTCAGGCGGCGCGGGCGGCGTTCGGCGCCCATCCCGACATCCTCACCTATCTCGGCTTCGCCAACCGCAAGCTCGGCCGCTACGAAGCGGCGGAGAGCTATTATCGCCAGGCCCTCGCCGCCTCGCCCGGGCACAAGGGCGCGACCGAATATTATGGCGAGCTGATGGTCGAGCGCGGCGACCTCGCCGGCGCCGGAGCGATGCTCGCAAGGCTCGACGCCATTTGCGACTATGGCTGCGCCGAAGCCGACGAGCTGCGCCGATGGATCGACGCCGGGCAATCACCCGCTCGCTGATCGCCGCCGCTCTAGGGCTTTCGCTTGCCGGCGCGGCCGACGCTCCGGCCCTGCCCCTCCGCGAAGCGCGCTGGCTCGCGCCCGGGGCCTTGTTCACCGGCCTCACCCGCCAGCCGGCCGAATGCCTGGCAATGCCGGCCGATCCGGCCGAGCGGCGGCGGGTCGCCGTCGGCAGGATCGCGTTCGGAGCGCCATTGCTGCTCGGCGGCCAGGCGGCGCGGGCCGGCCTGAGCTGCGCGAGCTGCCACCGCAACGGCCGCGGCAATCGCGATTTCCTGTTTCCCGGCCTGTCCGGCGCCGCCGGCACCGCCGACGTCACCTCGTCGCTGATGAGCAAGAAACGCGGCGACGGCACGATCAACCCCAGGCCGATCCCCGATCTGGCGGGTCCGCCGGCCAAAAGGATCGTCAGCCGCGATCCCCAGGGCCGCGCCCTCGAGCGCTTCATCCACGGTCTGGTCGTCGAGGAATTTGACGGCCCCGAGCCCGCGCCGGCCGTTCTCGATGGGCTCGCCGCTTATGTCCGCGCGATCCGTCCGGAAGCCTGCCGCGGAACGAGCGCGCCAATCTCGCTGGCCGCGCGCCTCGACGAGGCGGAACGCGCCGTGAGGCTTGCGCGAGACTCCGATCCGGCGACCCGCCGGCTGCTCCTCGCCGCCGCGCGCTCGGCGCTTGGCGCGGTCGACGAACGCTTTCGCCTGCCCGGGCTGGAGGCGGGCCGGTCGCTGCTCCGGCAAGCCGATGGCGAGCTCCGCGCCATCCGCGCCGGTTCCAATGGCGAAGAGGCGTGGCTCAGGCGCTGGCACGACCGCAAGCGACGGCTGCTGGCGCAGGAACGTCGCTCGCTCTTCGCTGCGCCGGTGTTGCGCCGCAGGCTCGCGGTTTCGCGTTAGAGCCTGATCGGCCGACGCCTGCTCACGCCGTCATTGCGAGCAAAGCGAAGCAATCCAGTCCAGCCTTCGAGGCCCGCTGGATTGCCGCGTCGCTTCGCTCCTCGCAATGACGATCGACTTACAGTGATCGTGACCTTGGTCGCTTTGCTCAGGTCCGTCTGGGCGGCAGTGGGCCGCCGATCAGCAGCGGCGCCCGGATACTGGTCGGGCCGCCGGCTGCCGGGAAGCGCATCGCCTCGACCATCGCCACGATGTGCTTGACCGCGTCGAGGGTGGGGCCGCCGTCGCGGCGGGCGAGCCGATCGAGCAGCGGCAGGACCGACCTCACGCCGCCCGACGCTTCGACCTCGATTCGCAGCACCAGGGGCCCGTGATACTGCTCCGGCCCGGTCGCGAGCGCGATCGCATATTCCTTGAGAGCGTCGTCGATCGAGTCGGCGACCGCTTCCGGGGCAAGCGCTCCGGTCACGATCGGTCCGGCCTCGCTGATATGGCCGTGAAGGACGAACCGTCCTTCGAGCGGATCCATCGTGCCTTCGACCAATTGCACGCCGTGCGGCATCCGGTCGTCGAAGACGACCAGCCGGTTGAAGCGCGGCGGGATCATCTCATAGAGGTTCCAGCCGGCGGCGCTGTTGGTCATGTTGTTGCGGAACAGGTCGCCGTCGCACAGCACGATCGTCTCTCCGCCGATCGTCTTCCGTTCGTCCCAGGTCAGCGAGTAAACGTAGCCGAAGCGCCCGCCCAGGGCGTCGTTGTGCAGATTCTGCCGGCAGCCGTCGACATAGAGGCTGAGATAGGGCCAGGTGACATGGCCCATGCCGAGCGTCTCGCGGGCCCAGCTCTTCAGCGCGGAATGGAACCGCTCGACCAAAGGCCGGGGGATGATCTTCTCCGGCATCGTCCGCAAATAGGTGTAGAGATCGGGGACGAACCAGTAATTCCAGACCTGGTGGATGTCGGGCATATGCCGATGCGGCTCGGCGAAATGGGCGTCGATCGCGGCCCGCATCTCGTCGGCCGTCCGCGCCGGCAGGAAATCGTCCTCCTCGATATGGGGCTCGCGCCGCGGCCCGAACTCGACTCCGCCGAGCTCGATCTTCTGGATTCCGAAACTCTTACCCGACGACGCCATCGATGCCCCCTGCTGAGCAGCCGAGGATAAGGGCGCTCATTCCCCTTGTCCAACCGCCCCGGCGACATTTTGGCCGACGGCTTCTTCGCGCCCATACCATTCGTCGAGCCGCATCAACTGGTCATATTCGCCGTAGGGCGCGAATTCGGGATGGAGCCTGGCGGTGAACGGCTCGTCCCCGGTCAGCCATTTCTGAGCGGCGGCGAGGAAGTGGCGCTCGGCGGCGCTGGTGAAATCGCCGGCGTCGAGATCGGTTCGGCCGCCGACCGGGCTCGACACATAGCCGAGCCTGCCCGCCTTTCGGGCCAGCGACCAATATTCGAATGCCGCCGGAACCCCCTCGATGCCGGCGAAGCCGCCCCGCTCGGCGATCAGCCCGAGCAGCCCCAATTGCATCGAATAGCCCTCGGCGACCGCCTTCGGCCCAGGCGGCATCCCGGTCTTGTAGTCGACGATGGCGAGCCCGCCGTCCGCCATCCGGTCGATACGGTCGGCTTCGCCATAGAGGTCGACGCCGCCGAGCCTGCATTTGCCCTTGGCTTCGGCGGCCAGCGGACGGCGGCCCTTCGCCGCATTGCCGGCAACCTGGCCGGCGATCCAGTCGATCGCCTCGATCAGCCGCGGTTGCCATAGCGCGCGCATCAGAGGGTGGGCCGAGGCTTCCTCGAGCAGAGCCTCGGCGCGCGGGCGAAGCTTCGCCGGGTCGCAATCGTCTTTCGCCATCCACTCCTCGAGCACCTTGTGGACTGCGCTTCCGCGCCAGGCGGCGCTCGGGTCGGCATCGATCGTGTCGAGCGGACCGAGCCGAAGCATCCGGCGGGCGTAGAAAGCGAAGGGATCCGCCTTGAGCCGATCGACTTCGGTGACCGAGATCCGGTCGGGGCGGAGTTTCGGGTCCGGCCTCGGCGCGGGCCGGGCCGACGGGCGATAGGCTCCGGGCCGGTCGATCGCCTGGGCCCAGCGCCGGTGGCGCGGCGACCGGGTGAGGCCCCCGGTCATCGCCTCGAGCCTCAGCCAGAAGCGCGAGGCGATGGCCGGCGCCCGCGAGTCGCGGCGGGCGCGGGTGACCAGCACCCGGGGGCCGCCGAGAGCCTGGGCGAAGTCGTGGGCGTTGAGTCCGATCCTCCGTTCGAGCCCCGGCAGGCCGAGCTCGCGGCGGAGCCGCGGCGCGAGCCAGGGGTCGGGCAGCGGCAATTGCGGCCAGACGCCTTCGTTGAGGCCGGCGACGATGGTGAGATCGGCCTGCTGGAGCCGAGCCTCGATCAGTCCCCAGATGAAAATGCGGGGATGCTGGCCGTAAGGAGGGCGGACCGCGACCGCGCCCATCAGCCGCTCGAGCAGCGGCGGAAGGCTCGCCGCAACGAGCTTTTGCGGACCGTGCGCCGATGCCGGCTCGGCCTGAGTCAGCAGTTCGGCCGCCTCACGCCCCGCCGGCCCCGCCCAGGCCTCGTCGCCGGCCAGACTCTGCGCGGCCTCGCGAAGGGCGGCGAGCAGATCGGGAAGGCTCGCCTGATCGGCTTCGAACGCCTGCTCGAGCGGGCGAAGAAGCCCGGCCGCTTCCGGCCACCAGGCGGCTGCCCGGGCGCGGATGTCGCGGTCGCGGCCGCTCCGGTCGTCGAGCCAGGCTCTTATCCCGTCGAGACCGGCCGGCGGCCGGGGGCCGCGCAATGCCAGATCGAGCGCCCGGGCGCCTTCGAGCCAGCCGAGCCGGTCGCCGGTCCTCATCGCGAGCGGGTGCTTGAGCAGAGCGAGCAGAGGCACCGGAGCGAAACGCTCGGCCGCGGCGCTCGCCAGAGCGAGCAGCAATGTGCCGGGTGGCGTCTGGCTGAGCGGCCGCCCGGCGCTGTCGTCCGCCTCGATCCCCCAGCGCCGCAGATGCGCCGAGACTCGCCGGGCGAGAGTCCGGTCCGGAGTGATCAGAGCGGCGGTTCGGACGGGCTCTTCCAGCGCCTCGCGCAGGGCAAGGGCGACGGCCTGCGCTTCCTCCGCCGGATCGGCGAGCTCGACGCCGCGGACGCCGGTCAGCCGCCGGTCGCCGGGTGCGAGGCTCTGCCATTTGGCCGTGAAGGCGGCGGGAGCCATGGCGTTGGCGATGGCGCGGCTCCGCGCCGCCGGAGCGTCCCGGCCGCCGCCCCAGCGCCATCTTTCGACCTCGGCCCGGGCGACCCCCATCCGGTCGAGCAGCATCTTGAGGTGGAATTGGGGATGGGTCTCGATCGACGGGCGGCGGCGTCCGGTGACCGGATCGGGGGCGTGGGGCCCGAGCGACTCCCACTCATGGCCGGCCATCAGACTGTCGAGGCCGGGCAAGATCACCATTCCCTCGGGCAGACGCGCGACGATCCCGAGCAGGCGAGCGACCGCCGGCGCCGTGGTTGTGATTCCGGCGGCGACGACGAATCCTGGCGGCGGTTGGGCCCGCCACCGCGCCGCGACCGCGCCGAGCAGCCGGTTGCGGCGGTCGGCGAGGTCGATCCGGCCGCGCTCGGCGAGCAGCTTCGGCCATTCGGCGAGGATGACCTCCAGCCGATCGAGCGACGCCTGCCAGTGAAGCGACAGATCGGGGTTTTCATCGGCGAAAGCGCGCAGCCTGGCCGGCTCCACCTCTTCGATCAGCAACTGATCGAGAGTGCGTGCGAGATCCTCGGCAAGGCGCAGCGCCTCGGCCGCGTCGACGCCCGCCATCTGGCGTTCGACCAGGCGGGCGAGCAGGAAGAGACGCTCGAGCGGCTCCACCGCCGGCGGCACCGGCTCATCGCCGTCGAGCGGCTCGAGCGCTCCCCCGATCCTCTCGTCCAGGTCGACGTCGCCCACCGGCACGAGACGGGGAAGAAGCAGCCCGCCGTCGGACCGGCGAACGAACGCATCGGTGATCGCCCGCGCGGCGCGGTTGTTGGGAACGAGGACGATGCCGCGGGCAAGGCCGAGATCATTCTTGCCATGACGCGCGATCAGGCCGGCAGCGAGAGCGTCGGCGAAGGCCCGATGAGGGGGGATGGTATAGACGGTCGGGCGCGTGCTGCTCACGCTTGCAAACTAGGCGCAGCGCTCAGGTAAGCCCAAGCATTTCTTCGGTCTTCTTGATGTTGGCGGGGGCGCCGACGTCGAACCACAGGCCCTGGTGGACGGCGCCGAAGCAGCGGCCGGCGGCGATCGCCCGGTCCCAGAGGAGATTGGTCGAGAAGGGTCCGCTCGGCAGGTCGCCTTCGAACAAACGCTTGGACAGCATCTGGACTCCGGTGAACACGAACGGCGCGACCGCTCCCGGCTTTCGCCGGCGAAGCGCGCCCGCCGCGTTCATATGGAAATCGCCCTGGCCCCTGTGACAATTGGCGCGGGCGAGCGGCACCAGCAGCAGCAAGGCGTCCATCCGCTCATCGTCCCAGCCGGAGGCGAGCAGGCGCAGGGCGTCGACCGGACCGTCGATCCAGAGATTGTCGCTGTTGACCACCAGGAAGGGATCGGATTCGATCAGCGGAAGGGCGCGGACCAGCCCGCCGCCCGTCTCGAGCAGGCGTTCGCGCTCGTCGGAGACAAGGATCTCGATGCCCTCGACCCGATTGTCGAGATGCGCCTCGAGCGCGTCGGCGAGATAATGGACGTTGACCACGGCCTGCTTCACTCCGGCCGCGCGAAGCCGGTCGAGGCTGTGGTCGAGCAAAGTCCGTCCCGCCACTTCGATCAGCGGCTTCGGCCGGGTCGCGGTCAGCGGCCGCATCCTCTTGCCGAGGCCGGCGGCGAGCAGCATCGCGCTCTTCGGCACCGGCGCCTCCGGCTCGGGCCGAAGCGCAAGCGGCCTGCGCTGCCGGCTCATATCGCTTCGACCTCCCGCCAGGCGGCTGCGCGCTTCGCATCGGGCACATTGGCGTCGAACCAGGCGCTCACCGGGCCGAGCGCCGGGTGAGCGAGGTTGCGCTCCAGATAGGCCCAGACCCGCGGCTGGAACTGGAGATAATGGGCCTTGCCGTCGCGCCGCCACAGCCGCGTGAAGATGCCCAATATCTTGGTGTTCCGCTGGGCGCCCAATATCTCGTAATCGGCGCGGAAAGCCTCGCGATCCTCGATCCCCGAGGTCTCGACGAAGCGGGCGATCATCGCCTCCTCGAGCTCGGGAGCGACGTCGCGGCGCGCATCCTGGAGCAAGGAGACCAGATCGTAGGCGGGATGGCCGGCAAGAGCGTCCTGGAAGTCGAGAAGGCCGAGCCCGGCGCCCGGCCGGACCATCAGATTGTCGGCATGATAATCGCGAAGCACCAGCACCGGCTTGCCGGCGACCCTCTCGACCAGCCCGGCCCAGGCCGAGCGCCACGCCGGAAGCCAGGATCCGGCGTCGACCTCCATGCCCAGAGCCGGCGTATACCAGTCGGTGAACAGGGCGATTTCGCGCGCCATCGCCTCGTCGTCATAGAGGGGCAAGCCTTCGGGGGCCGGCTCGGCGGCGAGCCTGGCGACTATGTCGACCGCCTCCTCATAGACTTCGCGCTCGCGCCCCGGCTCGCGCAGGAGCAAAGGCGCGACCCTGTCGTCGCCGAAATCCTCGAGCAGGAGCAGGCCCTTCTCCCGGTCGACCGCGAGCGGGCGCGGCGGCGAGAAGCCGCGGTCGAGCAAATGGCCGGCGATCGACAGGAACGGGCCCAGATCCTCATGCTCGGGCGGGGCGTCCATCAGCACCGCGCTCTCGCCGCCGCGGCGGATGCGGAAATAGCGGCGCGGGCTGGCGTCGCCGGCAAGCGGCAGGATCTCGGCCCCGCCCCAGCCATGCTCGGCGAGGAATCCAGGCGCGGAATCGGGTGGAATCATCGGGGCGGCCACCGGCCTCCCCAAGCGGGCGGCACGAGGGCTGTCAAGGCGCGCGCGCCCTCCCCCCGCCGTTCCAGGCCGAGCCGAAGCGCTTCGGGCCACAGGGTGCCGCCGAGCCGCTCGGGCCATTCGATCAGCAAAGCGGCGTGGAGCAGGGCCTCGTCGAGCGCCAGCTCCTCGATCTCGGACGGATGCTCGATCCGGTAGAGATCGACGTGCCAGGCCGGAACGGGCAATTCCTCATAAGGAATGACGATCGGAAAGGTCGGGCTTGCGACCTCGCCCGAATAACCGAGCCCGTACAGGATCCCGCGCGCCAATGTGGTCTTGCCGGCGCCGAGATCGCCCTCGAGCGCGATGATGTCGCCGGGGCGCAGCAAGGCGGCGAGGCTTCGGCCGAAGGCTTCGGTGGACACCGGGCTTGGCAGGGAGATGGTTGTCACGACTCCCCACGCATATCCCCTCTCCCCTGGGGGGAGAGGGTAGGGTGAGGGGGTTCGGCATCGGAGATTAGCCGCTGGCGTGGGACGCTCGCTATCGCTCGCTCCCCCTCACCGCTACCCTCTCCCCGCCGGGGAGAGGGGGCTAACGGCCCGCTCGCGATCATCCCTTCCGAGGCAGCCGAATGGTGACGGTGGTCCCCTCCCCCGGCTCCGAGACCAGTTCGATCGTGCCGCCATGGGCTTCGACGAACTGCCTCGCCAGCGGCAACCCCAAACCCAGGGCCGCCTCCGCGCTTCCGGCGGCGGCTTCGGTGCGGTGGAACCTGTCGAACACCCGCGCCTGGTCGGCCGGTTCGATGCCTCGGCCATTGTCCGAGACGATGATCTCCGCCGCCTTCTTCGAGCCGGAAGCGCGGAGCAGGACCCGGCCGCCTTCGTCCGTATAGGCGAAGGCATTGCCGAGCACGTGCTCGAGCGCCTGGGCGAGCCGCCGCCGGTCGCCGGTGACCGTCCCGGCCTTGCCGTCTATCTCGGCGGCGAAGTCGATTCCCTTCCTCGCCGCGCTTTCGCGCAAGCTGTCGGCAATCTCCTCGCACAAAGCGGCGAGATCGACCGCCTCCTCGGCGAGCAGCAGGCTGCCGCTGTCGCTCTGGGTGAGGTCGAGGACATTGTCGATCAGCACTCCGAGCCGGGCGACCGATTCGAGGATCGCCGCGACATAGTCGGTCGCGGTCGGCGGAAGCTCGCCGGCATAGCCGCCCGACAGCATCTCGGCGAAGCCGGCGATCGAGGTGAGCGGAGTGCGCAGTTCGTAGCTCATATTGGAGACGAAGGCGGTCTTCAGCCGATCGGCTTGCTCGAGCGCCTCGGTCCGCTCGCGAAGCGCCGCCTCGACCGTCCGGCTGGCGGTGACGTCGAGCATCGCGAACAGAGCGTTTCCGTCCGGGAGCGGAACCGCGGCGAACTCATATTCGCGCCCGTCGGTCAGCGACACCCGCCCGCTCCTCTGCTTGCGCTCGACCGTCGCCGCGCGGATCAGCTCGCGGACCAGGCTGGCATGGGCGCGGTTCTTGAGCATCTTGGCGATATGCGGGCTGAGAGCGTCGATCCGGGGATGGGCGGCGAGTTGCTCCTCCTCGAAATGCCAGAGCTCGCGGAAGCGGTTGTTCCACAGGTTGAGACGGCCGTCCGAGGCGAACACGCCGACCGCCTCGAACAGATTGTCGAAGGTCGCGGTCCGGACCCGGAGCAGAGTGTCGCGGGCCGAGGCGAGCTGGAGCTGCTCGGTCCGATCCTCGAAGATCAGAAGCAGGCCGCCGTCGGGAAGCGGCTGGGCGACGACGCGGAGATGCTTGCCGCCCGACAGCAGCCAATCCTCCTCGTCGGCCGCGAGGCCCGAGGTGAACCAGCGGCCCCTTTCCTGCTTCCAGTCGGGATAGTCGCGGACCTCCGGAAGGTTGCCGGCGTCGCGCATCGCGTCGAGAAGCCGGTTGAATTCGGGCCGGTCGGCGAGGAAATCGGCCTTCAGCGAGAACAGACGGGCGAAGGGCTGGTTGAAGAAGATCAGCGATCGGTCGCGGCCGAACTGCGCCACGCCCGCGGAGAGCCGGTCGAGCATGTCGCGCTGGGCCCGGACGAATCGGGCGAGGTCGGCCCGGGCCTGCTCGCGATCCTCGACGTCGACCGCATAGCCGGCAAGCCCGGCCTCGCCGAGCGGCACCTCGACGACCCGCATCATCCGCCGCTCGCCGGCGACGGTCGCCGGCACCGTCCGCGCCTGCGGCTCGCCCTGCTCGCGGACCGCCGCGGCCTGCGCGGAGGCGTCGCTCTCGTCGATCAGCTCGATCCCGGCGTCGACGACCGCGGCCGCATTCTCGGCCTCGACCGCGTCGACATAGGCGCTGTTGACCATCGCCAGGCGAAGATCGGGGCCGCGATGCCACATCGGGAAAGGCGCGGCCTCGATCAGTCCCGACAGAGCGTTGAGCGCCGAGCCGAGCCGCTCGGCCTGGGCGCGGAGCGCGGCGATCTCGCCCTCGCTCTCGGTGGCGTCGGCGAACCAGAGCAGGACCGCTCCGGATTCGAACGGGGTCGGCGCCGGGCTCCCCTGGATCCGGAGCACGCGCGAACCGCCGGCCGGCCGGACCGCGAGCGAGAACGGGCCGCCGGTCGCCGCCGCCTGCTCGACCAGCCCGGCAAGCGCCGCGCCGTCCTCGGCGGTGAGGCCGCCGCCGGCTCCGCCGAGGTCGACCAGCCGGTCGGGCAATTGCTCGAGCCCGAGCAGGTAAGCGAGCCTGGCGTCCGCCTCGAGGCTGCCGTTGCGGCGGATGAGTGCGGGCACGGCGATGCTGGCTTCGAGCAAGGCGGCGGCACGGTCGGCCTTGCGCAGGCCGGCTCCGGATCGGCGGGCGGCGGCCGCGGCGCGCAAGGTCGCCCAGGCGGCGATGCACAGCCAGAAGGCGCAGAACAGGCCGATCAAAGCGACCGCGGTTCGCGACAACTCGATCAACTCGCTCCTCCGACCGGGGAGCTGCCAGTGCGAAACGAGGGCGCGCGCGACATGGCAGCGTGTCTAGCCCGCACACCGGGTCAGCGGAAGGCTGTTGGACAGCAAAAGGGGGCGGAGCATCGGCTCCGCCCCCCTTTCTCATTTCCGGCCCTTCGGTCCGGTCTCGATCCTAGAAGTGGATCGAGGCTCCGGCCCGGAAGTAGCGGCCGAGGATTCCCGGGAAGTAGCTGACCGATCCTCCGAACGCCGGGACGGGGAAAGGCGGCTTGGTGTTGAAGATATTGTCGACGACCAGGCGGAAGCCCATCCGGTCGTTGATGTTGAAGGCGACGCCGGTGTTGACGAAGACGACGTCGTCGACGTTCTGGAACTCGCGGAAGCCGTCGGGCTCGTCCGAATCCTGCTTCACCTTGCCGGTGTAATTGAACGAGGTGAACAGGCTGTACGGGCCGTTCTCGTAGCTCAGGTTCAGAACCGCGCTATGCTTCGGATAGCCGATGCTGCCGCTGAGGTGGCCCGGCGCCGAGGCCGCGTCGGCCTTGCTCGTCAGCGACCGCAGATACTGGTAGCTGAGATTGGCCCCGACCCGGCTCCTGGCGCCGAGGAACGGCGTCCGGGCCGAGTAAGTGAGAGCGGCGAGAACGCCCTTGTAGCGCAGCTCGGCGGCGTTGAAGTAGCGGGTGCCGACGAAATCGAGCTGGTCGGTCGTCGGATCGCGCTGGATCAGCGGGCAGAACTGGTTGTTCGGGAAATCCGGCGAATCGTAGCAGGAGTTGAGCACCTGAGTCGCGCTGAACGACGAAATGGCGTTCTGAAGCTTGATGTCCAGATAATCGGCGGTGAGGGTCAAACCGGGGATGAACCGCGGATTGAGCACGGTGCCGACCGACCAGGCGTTCGACTTCTCGTTCTTGAGCCCGACATTGCCCGACAGGCCCTGGTGGAACGAGGCCTGGTTGGAGAAGGACTGGAAGTTGGGAGAAATGCCGGCAGCAGCGCAATTGGCCTGCCGGGTCGCCGGGTCGGGTCCGGCGGCGAGGCTGTCCGCGTCGCACGGATCGACGGCGAAGCCGAAGAAGGTGCTCGACGGATTGAAGATCTCGGTGATCGCCGGGGCCCGGATCGCGCGGGTGTAGTTGCCGCGGATCGCGATGTCCTTGATGATCCCCCAGCGCCCCTCGGCCGTCCAGGTCCAGTCGTTGCCCGCGGTCGAGTGATTGACGTAGCGGGCGGCGCCGTGAAGCTCGAGGCTGTAGACGACCGGGATGCGGTTCGCCGGCTTGACCAGGGCGGCGCGAAGCTCGCCGAACAATTCGTCGGTATTGTACGAGCCCTTGACCGGGAAGATCGCCACCGACCGGCCATATTGGACCCGGTCGTTGGTCGGATCGCCGTCGAGATCGGCGTCGGTGGTGGGATCGGGATCCGCGGCCCCGAAGAAGAAAGCGCCCGGATCGAAGCTGGTGCTCTCCTTGCGGTGCTCGTAGCCCAAAGCAAAGCTGAGGTCGCCGCCCGGAAGCCGCATGATCGGTCCCGACAGCGAAGCGGTCAGGACATATTGCTTGTTGGTCCCGCTCGGGTCCGCAATCGTGGTGACATAGTCGCGTGCCGCCTGGCTGGCCAAGCCGGAGCCGAACAGGTTGAGCGGTGCGCACGTGGAGCTCAGCGTAGGAATAGGCGAGTTGACCGCGCCGGGAGCGCAGACAATGTTGCCGCCTGCGTCGCGAACCGCATTGACCGCATTCTCGAAATTCTGCTGGACCAGCACCGGCTCGCGGCCCTCCGTGTGGCTTCGGCCGTAATTTCCGACGATCTCCCACTTATAGTCGCGACCGCCAAGCTGGAAGCTGCCGTCAAGGCCCGCGACGATCCGGTAGAGCCGGGTCGCGGTCGAGGCCCGGCCGCTGATCAGATCGGTATTGGCACGGCCCAGGTAGAAATAATCCTGGGGGACGGGCGGTCCGCACTGATTGAAAAAGGTGCATGGAGCGTTCTGGTCGCTGGTCGGATTGTTGTTGATCGAGTTGATGATGATCGCCCGCTGCTCCGGCGTGAGGAACGGATTGTCGACGCTCAGGACGATCGGGCCGTCCGGAGTTCCGCCGGCGTCGAACAGGCCGCTATTGTAGACCGGCTGCTCGCGGAGGTTGGTGCCCTTGGAGTAAGCGTACCAGCCCTCGGCGAAGGCGCGGATATTGTCGGTCAGCTCGTACTGAAGGTTGAGATTGGCGTTGTAGCGCTTGCTGTCGGTCAGCAATTGCTGGGTATTCAAAAGGTTGAAGCCGTTGCCGCCGGAGAAATCGATGTTGAAATCGCCATTGCCCGCGATGTCGCCGATCGCCTGGCCGAAGTCGATCGGAATGAGCTGGCCGTTCGGAGCGAACTGAAGCTGATTGCCCTGGGCGTCGGTGACTGAGAAATTGAGCGTCGGATCGCCGAAGACGAGGAATTCGGACTGCTCGGGGCTGAGCGGGAAGTTGATCCCGAAGACATCGCCGCCGACGGTGAGGACTCCGCTCTCGCTGAGCGCCGGGATCCGGCGATTCTCGTAAAGGCAGGCGGTGAAGGTCGAATTGGCCGGGCAATCGCCGTAGAAGCGGCCGCGCGCCGTGATCGCCCGGTCGTTATAGACGATTCCGCGGCCGCGATTATATTCGCCGGCGAGCGTGATGTTGCCGCGTCCGCCAGCAAAATTCTTGCCGGCCAGAGCGCGAACCCGGTAGTTGGGCGCGTCGCCATAGGTCGAGATGCCGTATTGGGCGTCGAGGTCGAAGCCTTCATAGTCCCGCTTGAGGATGATGTTGACGGTGCCCGCGATCGCGTCCGAGCCGTAGATCGGAGCGCCGCCGATGGCGATCGTCTCGACCCGGTCGACCAGCTTGGTGTTGATCGAGTTGAGGTCGACCTGGGTTCCGGCCGCGGTCGGGCCGAAGATGCTCGCCGTGTTCGAGCTGACGAAGCGGCGGCCGTTGACCAGGGTCAGGGTGCGCTGGCTGCCGAGTCCGAGGAAGTTGACGAAGGACTGGCCCGAGCCGAAGCTTCCGGCCTGGCCACCGACCGGTGAGGCGCCCGGGACTCCGAAGGCCGGCTGCTCGTTGATCGCCTGGCCGAGAGTCTCGAAGCCGCGCGCCTCGATCTCCTTCGAGCCGAGCACGACCGCCGGCTCGAGGGTCTCGAAATTGGGCCGCGAGATGCGCGAGCCGGTGATCACGATCGCCTGGTCGCCGGTCGCGTCGCTGGCGGTGGTGTCGGTCGTCGCGGCAGCGCTGTCGGCCGGAGGATCGGCCTGCTGCTGCTCTTGCTGCTGCTCTTCGGTCTGAGCGTAAGCGGTCGCCGGGAAGGCGGCCGCGGCAAGCGCGAAAATGGAGGCGGTGGCGGTCAGGCCGCGAGTCGAGAATGTCATGGAAAAAACCCCTAAATCAGATAGCTAGGGGCTTTGCGCCGGTGCACGGGCGGTCGCAATAACAGGGCTGTGACGTTTACCGCGCCGAAGAGACGTTCGCCGCGATTGGGGCGGCTGTTGCAAAGAGGTCGCAACCACTGCCCGCCCGCGCACCGACACGGCGATTAGCCGGCCGGTACGCGGGAAGCGATCGTCAGTAGCGATAATGGTCGGGCTTGAACGGGCCTTCGACCGGGACTCCGATATAATCGGCCTGCTTCCTGGTGAGTTGGGTCAGCTTCACTCCGAGCTTGTCGAGGTGCAGCGCGGCGACCTTCTCGTCGAGATGTTTGGGGAGGACGTAGACGTCGTTCTTATATTTGTCGGCGCCGGTCCACAGCTCGATCTGGGCGAGCACCTGGTTGGTGAAGCTCGACGACATGACGAAGCTCGGATGGCCGGTGGCGTTGCCGAGATTGACGAGCCGGCCCTTCGACAGGACGATGATCTTCTTGCCGTCCGGGAACTCGACCTCGTCGACCTGCGGCTTGATCTCGGTCCACTTCATGTTCTGGAGCGCGTTGATCTGGATCTCGCTGTCGAAGTGGCCGATGTTGCAGACGATCGCCATGTTCTTCATCGCCCGCATGTGATCGAGGGTGATGACGTCGGCATTGCCGGTCGCGGTGACGAAGATGTCGGCGCGGGTCACCGCTTCCTCCATCGTCACCACCTCATAGCCTTCCATCGCCGCCTGGAGGGCGCAGATCGGATCGACCTCGGTGACCAGCACCCGGGCGCCGCCGTTGCGCAGGCTGGCGGCCGAGCCCTTGCCGACGTCGCCGAAGCCGGCGACGGTCGCGACCTTGCCGGCGAGCATCACGTCGGTGCCGCGGCGGATCGCGTCGACCAGGCTCTCCTTGCAGCCGTAGAGATTGTCGAACTTCGATTTGGTGACGCTGTCGTTGACGTTGATCGCCGGGAAGGGAAGCTTGCCCTTCTTCGCCAACTCGTAGAGCCGGTGGACTCCGGTCGTGGTCTCCTCGGAGACGCCCTTGATCGCCTCGACCGTCTTCGTGAGATAGCCCGGCCGCTCGGCGAGGAAACGCTTCAGAGTGGCCGCGAAAATCTCCTCTTCCTCGTTGGTCGGCTCGAACAAAGCCTCGCCGGCCTCGACCCGCGCGCCCCACAAAGCGAACATGGTCGCGTCGCCGCCGTCGTCGAGGATCATGTTGCAGGTCCGGTCGGAGCCCCAGTCGAAGATCCGCGCGGCATAATCCCAATATTCCTCGAGCGTCTCGCCCTTGACCGCGAACACCGGAACGCCCGAGGCGGCGATCGCCGCGGCGGCATGGTCCTGGGTCGAGAAGATGTTGCACGAGGCCCAGCGGACCTGGGCGCCCAAAGCGGTCAGGGTCTCGATCAGGACCGCGGTCTGGATGGTCATGTGGAGCGAGCCGGTGATCCGGGCGCCGGTCAGCGGCTTGGAGGCGCCATATTCCTCGCGCAGCGCCATCAGGCCCGGCATCTCGGTCTCCGCGATCTCGATCTCCTTGCGGCCGAAATCGGCGAGGCCGATGTCGCGAATCACATAGTCGTCAAAACGGGCTTGGGGCTGGCTCGCCACGGTCGGTCTCCTGGGACGTGAAATTGAAAAGACCGCCGAAAAAGGGAGGCGGTCGCCGGCCGTTTCCTAGCCGCAACCGCCCCCGGATGCAAATATAAAGATATCTTTATATGCGACCCGTCGCCGCTCGCCTCAACGCGACGAGAAGCTGATCGGGCATTCCCCGCCCGGCAGCTGCGGGGTCGGCCCGAGCCGGTCGGCGAGGTCGAGAAGCCGGCGGACGTCGCCCTGCGCGGCCGCGGCTTCGGCGGCCTCCTGGGCGACCTCGTCGCAAATCTCGCCGCTGGTCGGCTCGGCGCCATATTCGTTGGCGAGAGCGGTGGTGAAGCGGTCGTAGAAGGTCTGGCCTTCGGCGCCGTAGCCGGTCGCGAACTGGGCCTTGATCACTCCGTTCGCCTGCTGGATCGTGTCGCGATTGTCGCGGACGAACTGGTTGTACTGGGCGAGAACGTCGACTCCCATCGCCCGGCAGCGCATGGTCGCGACCATCAGCCGCGACTGAAGGTCGCGGATCTTCGCAGCCGCCGCTTCCTGCGGCCCCCAGCACGACATCGCCGCCCGGGCCGGTTGAACGAAAATAAGCGCGGAAACGGCCAAGCCGAACGCGCCTTTCAGCATCATCTTTGTCATCACATAATCCCCCAAGTCCACACAGGGCCGCCGAGGGCCGGCGACCGGATTTGAGGCTTTCATGACGCGGTTGGCGAAAGGTCACCGGGAATGGTTAAGCAAATCTCGCCCTTCTTTTTCCTGAAATCTGTGGCGTTTGGGCCATTGCTTAGCGGAAGGTGAATCGCACGGTGCCGAAATCGGGCCTCTGGAACGCGGGACACCGAAATACGGGGACACAACAGCTATTTCAGAGTCACCGAGCCGGCGACCGCACATCCGATCCTGGATCCGCCTAATCGGTATCTTGTTCCCCGTATTGCGGCCCCATTCAGTGAGCTACTTATGCTGTTCATCCTGGCGAAGCCATCGGCCTATGGTCGACTTTATAGCTTTCATTACGACATATAGTACGAAAACGACGGCAGCGATCAAGAATAACAAGGCTAGTGCACTGATCAAGTTCAAACCGTTACCGTCGATATCGTCGACCACGAGGTATATGACTATACCAACGGCTACAATTCCAACCATGATCAGATGGATGACGGTACGCTTCCATATTTTGTTTAGGTGTTTCTCGGTGATCATCAGCTATTCACATCCTATGGGTCCAGTCGAAAGCGTTCCTTGGAAGCGCGCGCCGACCGCGCCATATACTCCCGCGGCTATCCGCCCTCCCGACCCGCTCAGATTTGGTGGGTAGGTAAAATCACTGCTGACCTCGATTCCGGCTCCATCCCCTACCCCAGCCTGAATCGTGGGCGTTACGGAACCGCTCAGTCCGCGAGGAGTAGGCGCAGCTGAACCTCCAAGCGAATAATTCGGTCCTGCCCCCAAGAACGCGCCCAGGCCGGCGAGAGGAGTGATCGATGCAGATCCCGATATCTGTGTCCCTCTGAAACTGCCATCCCCGACGAGCGGCAATGATTCTTTCGGTATCGACAGCGTCGCTCCTCCGCCGGTTGAAACACCTACGATCGCCAGGAACGCGGTGGCCGACCCACCCGCGCCGACGGTGAGTTGAGGTCCGGTCGGGCACATGGTCCGTGTCCTGCGGCGTCCGTTCGTTCCGTGAATGAGCCTTTGAACGAAGCAGCCCAGACCCAGAAAGCCACAGCCATGACGCTTTCCGGTGATAATGATGTCAGGAGCCTGAAGTGCCCCGAATCCCCCTGAACCCAGTTCGGGCGCAGTCACTACGACGTCGCAGGTCTTGGCTCTCTCTTCCGGCGTGTCGCCGTCCCCATCGCAAAGTCCGGAGGGATCGCGAAGATCCACCGGATCCGCGCCGACATAGGCATAGATGTTCATTCCATCGCCGTAGCCGATGGGATCGGGTTGCAGGAATCGGCCAAGAGTCGGCGAATAAATCCGAGCCTTGTAATAATACATGGAGATTTCCGGCAGCCAGGTCTGACCGGTATATTGGAAGCGCCCCAGATTCCCCGCCGCGGGAATGCCATACTCGTCATAGCTGTTGGTGGCGACGATCGAGCCGGCGCTGTCGGTCACGGCAACGATGCTGCCTCTTTCGTCGGAGTGGAGGAACCGGCGGCCGGTCGTTCCGGAACCTTCGTACCAGGCCAGGGGCTCGTCGACGCCGGGACCGTGCACGTAACGGCGCAGCAAGCTGTTGCTTCCATCATATTCCGCGATGAGATCGGCTCCGTCATAGGCGAAACGAGTCGTCGTCGCTCCAGCCGACTGGTACAGCCGGGTGAATGGATCGTAGCCAAAGCTTATTCCCCCGCTCGCCGCGGTAAGCAGATTCTCCGAGGCGTAACCGTAGGTGACCGGGCCAGCAGAAGTGAGATTGCCGCGGCTGTCGTAGGCCGGCGTGACCGTGCCGGCAGTCGTGTACTGGTTGAGCCCGTTGGCCGAATAACCGCGGTCGATATTGTAATGGCCGCCCCAGGCGAGAAGGTCGTTGGAGCGCGTGTTGCTCGCGATCTGGCCTGCCGGATTGTAAATGAACCCGAGCGTCTGATCGTAGCTGGAACCGACCAGATCGTCGGCGATCTGCGACAGACGCAAGGCGGTGTTGTAGCTGTAGCTCTCGACCGAACCGTCGCCGCGGGTGAGCGATGTCCTGCGGCCGAGATCGTCATAACCATATTGGGCGAGCAGACCGACGCCCGAGGTGGCGCCATTTTCCCGGATCTTCGTAGTCTCGCCGGTCAGCAGATAGTCCTGGTCGACATAGAAACCGTCGGGATGGGTTATCCGGGTGCGCCGGCCGGCCGGATCGTAGGAGGAGGCGACCGTACCCTGGGGACCGGCCTGGGTGAGATTCCTGGAGAGAGCGTCGTAGGTGAAGCTGAGCGCATTGCCGCTCTGGCTGGCGCCGGTCATTCGGCCGAGGGCATCATAGGTGTAGGCGACGTCCGGCTCGCTGCCCGGAAGATCCTTCGACACGAGCCGATTGAGCGTATCGTAGCCGTATCCGATGCTGGTCCCGTCCCGAAGCTGGCGGTTTGTGACGTTCGAGCCTGAATCATAGGTCAGCTGCTCGAAGTTCGTCGTCGAGCTTGTGCCGGCACCCCGGGTGGTATCGGGAAAGCGGGTCTTCGAAAGACGGTCATGGCCGTCATATTCGTAGGTCGTCTTGTTGCCTTCGCCGTCGGTCACGGTCTCGACCTGGCCGTTGCTCCGGTAGGTCGAGCTGACTTCGTTCGTTTCCTGACCGGTCACTCCGAACGAGGTCTTCACCTGGGTCACCTGGTCGGCATTGTCGTAGACATTCTTGACGATTCTGTCGGGCCCGTGGCTGCCCTGGGTCGCGAGCGTACAGGCCGAGGATGGGGGCGTGCTGAACGTGGAGATGTTCATCCGCTGCGCCGTGCAGTCGAGCCTCCCCTTGCTGTCGTAGCTGTATTGGGTGAGCGCCAGCGCCACCAGCGCGGTACCGAGCCTCTCGCTGGTCGGACGGCCCAGGCTGTCGTAGCCGATCGTGACGGTCTGTAGCGTGCTGAATCCCGCCCAGTCGGCGTCGGACTGGCTGTTGACCGTGCCGATCTTGATTGTCGTGACATTGCCGTCGGCGTCATAGTCGAACTTGACGGCGCGATGCTTCAACGATCCGGCGCCGTCGGGGTCGGGCGAGATCGACCCGACACGCCGGCGCACGCTGTCGTAGCGGAAGCGGGTGGTGTCGTCGCTGCCTGCGAGCGGGCCGTCCACCGTGGCCAGGTTTCCGAAAGAATCGTAGGTGGCCGCCGTCGTCGCCGTAAGGCTGCCGTCGCCCGCTCCGCTCGAAACACTGGTCGCCAGCAGGTTGTTGGCCACCCCGGTCGAACCATAAGCGAGTGTCGTCTTCGCCTCGTCGGAGGTGCCGGCGCAGCTCGATCCGGTCTGGCAGGCGGAGACCGCCGTCATTCTGTAGACGGCGGAGGGCGCCGCGACGATCGTGCCGGTGCTGTTCTTGTAATAAGCCGAGAGGGACGAATAGCTGAACCGGGTCTCAGGGCGCACGGCGCCGCTGGTTGGCGCCGGCCGGGTAATCGTCAGCAGCCCGCCATGGGTCGAATCGTAGCTATAGTCGGTCACGTTGCCGCGCGCATCGGTGGTCGAGCTGGGCTGGTTGCACGTCTTCGGGTTCGTGCAGCTCGACGGAAAGGCGGCGGACGTCACGATGTTCGACAGACCGGATCCCGATTTCGCGACCGCGGTCGTCTGGGTGACGTTGCCCCGGGAATCGTAGGCGACCTCGACATAATTGCCCTCGGGCGCGGTGTCGCGAAGCGGCCGGCCGTCAGTGTCGTAGGTGAAGCTCCGAGTTCGGCTCAACTCGTCGGTGACGGAAAGGACGCGCTTCAGGGTGAGATCGGACACATAGACTTTCGAGCCGCCGAGCGGCTGGGTCACGGTGGTCGTCCGCTGATTGCCGCTGTCGGCATAGGAATAGCCCCAGGTTCCGCCGCCGCGCGCCAGGGTCGAGACCCGGTTGCTGGTATCGTAGGTGATGGCGAGATCGGCGGTTCCGCTCGCCGGGGAGGTCACTGCGGTCGGCCCGGCCGAGGTCGACGTCGCGGTGGTCGTCTGGCTGGCATTGTCGGTGAAGGTCCGGGTGGTCACCCCGCTGCTGGTCGAGTTGCCGAGCGTGAGCTCCGGCCATGCCTGGGTCAGGCCCGTGCAGCTGTCCGCGGTCGGGCTGCAATAATCGACCGCATTGTTGATCGCGATGACCTTGGTCAGACGCTTGAAGTCGCCCTGGGTGCCGGAGCCGTAAGTGTTCGAGGCATAAGTGGCCTTGAGCTGGTAGCCGAGGGTGCTGGTGACCGACTGAACGCGGGCGGCCGCGAGCAGTGGGCTGCAGGGAAAGCCGGTGCAGCCCTGCCCCGCTTCGAGCCGGTAATAATAATTGATCACCTCACCGTCGGGCCGGGTGACCTTCTCAGCCCGCGCCGTGACCAGAGTGCCAAGCCCGGTATCGCCGAGCGACTTGAGGAATCGGATCACCGTTCCGTCGCGGGCGGTGTAGATGAAGCCGTTGATTCCGCTGTCGAAGACCAAGGTGCTGCCGTCGGCATCGACGGTGGTGTAGTTGCCGCTCGAATCCTTGGTAAAGCGCTGCTTGTTGCCGTAAATTGTCACATAGGCGCCCGAGGCCTGGTCGAATATCTCGAGCTTGAAGCTGTCGTAATAGCTCCCGCCGGCCCACCCGCTCGCATAGGTCAGCCCGCCTTCGCCCGCCCGCCCGGCCGTGATCGAGCGGATCGGTACGCTGACCTTGCCGCTGATCACATCGACGCCGTTCTCGTCGGGCGCCTGGCGCTCGGTATCGCCGAAGGCCTGGGCATGAGCGGGGGCCGCGGCAAGGCCGCTAATGGCGGTGGTGGCGAGCAGCGCGCAGGCAAGCGCGGCCCGGCGAACGGATCCGTTCATCCGATTTCTCCAGATTCGATAGTGTTGGTTTGAAGAAGCAGCCCTATCGGCGAATGCGACGGACCAGGCAGAATGTCTTACGGTGGTGGATTCGACGAGCCGGTGACATTGACGCTGACCCGATTGTCCGCTTTGTCGTGACTATAGGTAGTGCTGACGCCGTTATTGACGTTGCCGCTGCGTTCGACCTTCACCAGCCGGCCTTTGGCGTCATAGCTGTAGTTGATCGTTTCCGACGCCGACGCAACAGCAGCAATTCCAATTCCCGCGACTATAGCCGCGAGCTCCAACCATACTCGTTTGACCACAGGAACCCCCTTTGTCGATTCGCAGTCGAGCACGGGACGGCAAACTTCGTCAAGCTGTTGGCGAAGATTATTTCGTTTTATTTCATATCATTACGGTGGAAGAACAGGATTTGTGACGTTCACCGTGCTTTGTCTACATTCTGGCGATCCTGTAGCGAAGTCGCCTGCAACGACAGGCGGCGGGAACCGCCGTCAAGGCCGGGGCTCAGCGGCAACGAGGCGCCGACCGAGCCCGATCAGACCGGATTGCCGAGTGGGGCTGTCCCTTCGAGCAATGTCTGCTCGATCCGCGGCCGCTCTCCGCCTCTCCAGAGCGGCACTCGATTGACGACCCGATAGGCGAGCGGCCCGCCGTCCGGGCTTTCGCTCCGCTCGAAGGGAATCGGGATGCAGACGAACTCCGCCTCGAGCCCCTCCGCGCCCGCCCGAACCGTCGTGAAGCCGTGGGCGCCGAGATCCGCGAACTTGAGATGCGGAGCGACGTCCGGATTGCTCAGCGCGAGCGCGCGCCCCACGTCGTGGCTGCGCTGGAGCTCGAGCGAAGCGCGCACGCCGTGGCGGACCGTCATGTTGATCGCCGGCTCGATCACGCCGTCCGGCCGGTCGTGAAGATAGAGCGGGCGCAGCGGCTCCTCTTTCTTCATTTGGAACTTCGTGACCTCGAACCCGCCCTGCGCCGAGATTGAGCCGGTGACGAACTCGACTCCCACCGGATCGAAGGCTTTGGGCGGAAGCGACTTCGAGACCAGCCCCGCCCAGAAGCTGTGCCTGTCGCCCGCGACGATCGCGAAGCCGCCGATTTTCTCCCGTCGCACGAGATCGCAAATCTCGGCCTGCTGAGCGAAATAGCCGCCCTGGATCACGCCGTAATCGTCGGCCGGCCAAGGCTGGGTGACGATGCCTTTGGGCAGGTTTTGAGGATCGGTGCGCGAGATCAGGGATCCGAACGAATGGCCCCAGATTTTCCAGGTCGCCCGCGAGTTCTTCAACCGGTCGAAGAACCAGGCTTTCTGGGCGCCGCCGAGATGGGAATCGGGATGTGCCTCACGCCGGTTGTTGGGCAGATCCTTCCCGTCGTAACGGATCGTCGCGGGCGGATGTCCCCCGTCATAGGCACGGCCCGAATCGACGATCTCATAGGCTTGTTGCGGAAGCATTCCGCGATAGCCCTGGGGGATGATCGGGCCGGGGTCGTACGGGCCCGACGTATAGCTGCGATTGTCGGTCAGGATCAGCTCGACATGGCGGCCCCAGCGCAGCGAGCGGTAGATCGTCAGGCTTCCGAGCGCCGCGAGATTGTTGGGCTCGAGTCCGAGCCCGAAATCGTCGAACTTTTCGAGCGGGGCATTGCTGACCCGCGGCGCGTCGAATCGCTCGAGATCATAGCCCTTCGCCTGGCGCACCCGCGCCGGCTGAAACTCCCACCAGGCCTGGTTAGCGAAGACCTTGATTGTCTGGGCCGGCTCTATCCGGCCGTTGAATATTGCCTGGCTCTGGAAGCCCTGCCAGGAGAATTCGTGATTGTCCCAGACGGTGACGAACGGCCAGCGCGCCCGCGCGTCCTGCAGATCCGGGTCGGTAAGATAGGCGCGGTAGGCGGTGCGATAGTCGTCGAGCGTTGTCGGCACATGAAAGGCGCCGATCTTCCTGCCATTCGCGTAGCGGACGAGATCGCGAAGCCGTCGTCCCCTGGTCTGCCCGCCCGGGCTGTCCTCGGGATAGAAGACCAATTCATAGAAGAAGTCGCCGAGGTGCAGGACGAAGCCGAGCCTGTCCTCCGGCGGCCGCCTTTCGTCCTCGAAGATCATCTTGCGCCAGGCGTTCATCGCGCCCTGGGTCGGATCCTGGCAGCTGACGAAGGCGAACTTCACCGGCCGCCCGTCGCGGTCGTGCGGCGCGGTCATCGTCCGGCCGATCCGGCTGCCCTGGCCCTGCTCGTCGACGAAGCGGTAAAAATATTCGTGCGCCGGCTTCAGCCCGCCGGCCAGGAAGCGGCAGGTCCAGTCGGCCGACGAATCGACCTCCGCATAGCCGCGCGCGGCGATGCTTGGAAAATCGGGATCGGCGCTGATCTCGACCATCAGGCGGCGGGCAATGTTTCCGGCGGCAGGCGGGCGGCGGGTCCACAGGATGACGCTGTCCGACGTCGGGTCGCCCGACGCCACGCCCTGCGGATAGAGGTCGCGCCGTTCGGTCCAGGGCCGGGCGGACGGGCGGGCCCGAACGCTCTTATGGGCGGCGGCCATTCCCAGAGCGGCGGCGGTGGCGATGAACTGGCGGCGATTGAATTTGGACATCGGATCACCCCGCGGCAGAATCCGATTACACGTGTACGCGAGAAGCGGCCGCGTTCAAGTCCCGCTTTCTTCCGCGTTCGGGAACCGGCGGAGCCAATCGCGGCGGAGCACCGCCATCAGCAGCGCCGAGCGGTAGCATCCGTCAGGGCGCCTGTAGGTTTCGCGGCACAGGCCCTCGGTCTCGAAGCCGGCGCGCTGATAGGCGCGGCGGGCGCGTTCATTCTCCGGGAAGACCTCGAGCGACAGGCGATTGATCCGGGTCTCGCCGAACAGCCACTCCAGCATCGCCGCGAGCAGGGCCGAGCCCGACCCCCGCCCGGGTTCGGCGACGGCGATCCGCTTGAGGTAGGCGGCGTCGTGCGGACTGTCGAGGAACTGGAGCAGAGCGAATCCGTCGAGCTTGCCGCCGCTCCTGAGCAGCAGATAGCGGCTCCCCGCCTTCGCCATTTCCTCTTCATGTTGTGCGGCGGGCCAGCGGCCGACCAGCTCCTCGAAGCCCGGCCCCCGCTCGACCGCCATGATTTCGCCGATGTCGGCCGGAGTTCCCGGGACCAGCGAAGGCCGATCCGCCACCGGGCCTAGGCCGTCCCGAAATCGGCGGTCAGCAGGCGCGGGTCGATGCCGGCGCTTCGGAAGGCACTCTCCCAGCGGCTGTTGACGTCGCAATCGTAGAGCAGGCTCGAATCTCCGGGCGTCGAGAACCAGCCGTTGCCGCACAATTCCTGCTCGAGCTGCCCCGGGCCCCAGCCGGCATAGCCCAAAGCGGCGATCCAGCGGGTCGGGCCCCGCCCCTCGGCGATCGCCCGGAGGATGTCGAGCGTGGCGGTGAGGGTCCAGCGGTCGCCGACCTGGATGCTCTCGTCGCCGCCCCAGTCGGTCGAGTGGAGCAGGAATCCGCGCTGCGGCTCGACCGGCCCGCCGAGGTGGATCGGAACGTCGGGGGCGATTCCGGGCTCGATGTCGAGCTGGCGGAGGAGATCGTGGAAGGTGATGCGCGGAACGATCCGGCCCAGCCCGATCCCGAGCGCTCCATTCTCGTCATGGACGCACATCGCGATCACCGCTTTCTCGAAGCGCGGATCGCCCATTCCGGGCATGGCGAGAAGCAACTGGCCGGAGAGAAATCGGGGCTCGTCCATGGCTTTGCTATAGGCGCTCGCCGCCGCGCCGGCCAAGCGGCTATCGCGCGCGGGTGACCCTTGCTAGAGGGCGTCCCGACCCGTTTCCCAATCAGGAGCTTCCACATGACGATCCAAGTCGGCGACCGCCTCCCCAAGGCCAATCTCGTCAAGGCGACCCCCGAAGGCCCCCAGCCGGTCGACAGCGAGGAATATTTCCGCGGCCGCAAGATCGCATTGTTCTCGGTTCCGGGCGCGTTCACGCCGACCTGCTCGGCGCGCCATTTGCCGGGCTTCGTCGAAAAGGTCGACGAGCTCAAGGCGAAGGGGATCGACGAGGTCGCCTGCACCGCGGTCAACGATGCTTTCGTTCTCAACGCCTGGTCCGACAGCGCCGACGCCCAGGGCAAGGTGACGATGCTGGCCGACGGAAGCGGCGATTTCGTCCGGGCGATCGGGCTCGATGCCGATTTCTCGAAGTTCGGAATGGGCCCGCGCGGCCAGCGTTTCTCGATGGTCGTCGACGACGGCGTGGTGACCCAGCTCAACGTCGAGGAGCCCGGCGCGTTCAATGTCAGCAGCGCCGAATATATGCTCGAACGGCTCTGACCATTCGCAGGAGCCGGCAACCGTAGCCTGGCCCCTGCGTTACAAGTCCATGGCCGACAAGGAAAATAAGTCCGCCGCGCTTCGCCTCGCCGAAGAAATGCGCCGGCGTCCGTTCACCGCGGCGGCGATTGCGGGCGGCGCCGCGGCCGCGGCGGCCGGCGCTGTCATGGGCGCGCGGGCGCTTGCCCGCCGCAACGGCGCGAGCGACGGCAAGCCGCTCAATTCGGTCCTCGCCAACGCGATCACCGCCTGCGAGGCGGCCGCGGCGTGCGAGGAGAAGGACGGCTAAGCGATATCGTCATTGCGAGCGAAGCGCGGCAATCCAGTAGGGCCTCCGAGGCTGCACTGGACTGCTTCGCTCCGCTGGCAGTGACGACTGTCTAGATCACGTCAGCTGTAGACTTACCGTCCGCCCAGCGGCCTCATCACTTCGTTGGCGAATCGGTCGGCCTGGTTGGAGAAGACCAGGAAATTGACCGCGAGGTCGCCGCGCAAAAAGCCGTAATCGCCGGTCAGATAGCGCTGCAGAGTCGGCCGGCCGCTGGCCGCGACGAACGCCTTGGCGAAGGAGTAATGGCGGTTGAACTGCTCGATCGCCGCCGCCACCCGGGCCGCCTGGACTCCCGGCGGAGTCACCCAGCTGGACTGGATCCCGAGCGCCTTGCAGGCCGAACCGTCCGGAGTGCACGACAAGAGGGAGATCACCGCGCGCCGGCCGTTCGGGAAAGTCGCGACGATCAGAGGGCGGGCCGGGCTGGTGGCGTTGCGCTGATATTTGGCGCCGATCGCACCCAGCACTTCCTCGACCGTCGCGAAGTTGAAGCTTGGCCGAAGCTGGTTGTTCTCGGGCGCTCGCGGGTTCCAGGGGACCTGCGCGGCGGCGGACGCCGCCGTCCCCGCCGCGAGCATTGCCAGGATCCATTTCATCATCTCGCTCCGATCGGCCGATCAGCGCGGCGCCATCACCAGCCGCAGCGGCGGCCCCTGTTCTGCTCCTGAAGCCAGGCCATCAGCGGCCGGAAATATTCGACCAAAGCGTCGCCGGACATTTCGCGGGTGCCGGTGAAGGCTTCGAGAGCGTCCGGCCAGGGCCTGGAGGCGCCCATTGCGAGCATCGCGTTCAGCCTCCGGCCGACTTCCTTGTTGCCGTAGAAGGAGCAGCGGTGGAGCGGCCCGGTCCAGCCGCTCTGCTCGCACGCCGCCTTGTAGAACTGGAACTGGAGGATTCGGGCGAGGAAATAGCGGGTGTAGGGCGTGTTGCCGGGGATGTGATATTTGGCGCCCGGATCGAAATCCTGCTCGCTCCGCGGCACCGGCGGGGTGATCCCCTGATATTGCAGCCTGAGGTCGGTCCAGCCCTTATTGTAGGCCGAGGCCGGGATCTGGCCGCTGAACACGCCCCAGCGCCATTTGTCGACCATCAGCCCGAACGGCAGGAAGGCGACCTTGTCCATCGCCTGGCGGAGCAGGAGGCCGATATCCTTGTCGGCCGACGGCACCTGGTTCTGGCGAAGCAGGTTCAGCCGGACGAGATAGTCCGGGGTCACCGACAGAGCGATGAAATCGCCGATCGCCTCGTGGAAGCCGTCATTGGCGCCGTTCTGGTAAAGGGGCGGCTGGCCGGCATAAGCCCTCTGGTAGAAATTATGGCCGAGCTCGTGGTGGATGGTGACGAAATCGTCGGCATTCACCTTGGTGCACATCTTGATGCGCAAATCGTCCTTATTGTCGAGATCCCAGGCCGAGGCGTGGCAAACCACTTCGCGGTCGCGCGGCTTGACGATCTGGGAGCGCTCCCAGAAGCTGGCCGGAAGCGGCGGGAAACCGAGCGACGTGTAGAAGCCCTCGCCGGTCTTCACCATCTTCACCGGGTCGTATTTCTTGGCGGTGAGCAGGTCGGTGAGGTCGTAGCCGATATCGCCGGCGCCGCGCGGAGCGACGATATCGTAGATATTGCCCCATTCCTGGGCCCACATATTGCCGAGCAGATCGGCTCGGATCGGGCCGCTCGCCGGCTGGACGGCATCGCCATATTTCTGATTCAATTTGGCGCGCGTGTAGCAGTGGAGCTGGTCGTAGAGCGGCTTGACCTGGTTCCAGAGCCGGTCGGTCAAAGCGGCGAATTCGTCGGCGGGCATGTCGTAGCCGGAGCGCCACATCGCGCCGGTGTCGGCATAGCCGAGCTCGCGGGCGCCGGCATTGGCGATCTCGACCTCGCGGGCATAATCGGCGCGCATCGGCCGGCCGACATTTTCGTGCCAGCTCTGCCACATTTCCTTCAATTCGGCCGGGTTGCGGCTGGTGCCCATTTTCTCCTCGATATCGCTTCCGGAGATGGGCTGGCCGTGGAGAATGCCCTTGCCCTTGCCGTAGGTCGAGTTGAGCCGGGTCGCGATCACGTTCAATTCAGCCGCGGCGCCGGGCGTGGTCGGAGCGGCGAGGACGAGGCCGCCGCGCAAGATGTCGAGCTTTCGCTTCGTGTCGTAATCGAGGCCGGGCACATTGTTGTAGCGCGCCGCCTCGCTCGCATAGCGGACTCCCATCTCGGTCCCGATCGTCCCGAAATAAGCGGCGAGAGCGTCGGTATCGTCGGTGATGTGGGTGTTGTTCACCCATTGGGCGCGGTTGTTGATCAGCGAGAAATCGAACAATTCCTTCTCGGCCCTGGCGACGAAGGCGGCGGCGTCGGCGGCGGTCGGAGCGGCCTCGCGGGGCGGAGCGGCGGCGGCAGGCTCAGCGGCTGGCGTTGCGACCTCGGCGGTATCGGCGGAAGCGGTCGAGCAGGCGGCGAGGCAGATGGCGAGGGTCAGGGCCGAGACAGTGGCTTTCATGGATAAGCATCCTCGTTTCCGGTCTGGGATGGCGCGGCTATTGAACCCGCCCTCCGGGACCGTCAAGCGGCGAGGAAATCGGCGATCGCGCGGCCGAGATCGGGCCTGGTGACGGCGCTCATATGGTTGCCGGGAACCTCGACGAAGCGGGCGTCGGGAAGAAGGCGGGCGAGATCCTCGGCCGAGCCGTTATCGTCATCGTCGGCGCCCTGAAGGACGAGCGTCGCAACGCGGATCGCCCGCAATTCGGCCTCGGTCGAATCGACGAAGCTGCCGAGCAGAGGAAGCAAGGCCTGGGGATCGCCGCCGGTGGTCTTGAGGAAGGCTTCGGCCAGCCATTCGGGCGAGCCGCGCTCGTGGGTGCCGAGGCCGGTCAGTATCTCGCGGAAATGGTCCGCACGATTGCCCGTGCGGAGCAGGCCTGAGAGGCCCATTCCGCTGACCACAAGCCGCCTCGGCCCGGCGCCGAGGATCGCCATCCGGACCGAAGTCCGGGCGCCGAGCGAATAGCCGCCGAGATCGTAGTCGCTGAGGCCGAGATGAAAGATCAGGGCCAGCCCGTCATGCGCGAGCACGTCCGGCGGATAGGAAGCCGCGTCGTGCGGCTTTGCGCTGTGCCCGTGCGCGCGAAGATCGGGCATGACCGCCCGGAAGCCGCGGCGCGCCAGCTCGGCGGCATGGCCGAACTTGATCCAGTTGGTGTCGGCGTCCGAGAACAGGCCGTGGAGAAGCACGACCGGCCTGCCCTCCCCCATTTCATGCCAGGCGAGCTCGGCGCCGTCGGGAGCGGTGAAATGATGAAGGTCGGCCATGCGGTCCTCTAGCCGTCCGCGGCTGCCTGGGCCAGCGGCTCGGCGGGCGGACCGAGCTTGCGAACCACTCCGAACCAGATCAGCGCCAGGGCCGAGAAGGTGAGCACAGCGGCGAGCAGGAAGGCGCCGCCGGGCTGGCCGTGCTCCGCGCCGAAGGCGAGCGCCTGGGTCATTGCGAGCGGGCCGAAGATGGCGGCGATGCTCGCGATGCTCGACATCCCGCCCTGGAGCGAGCCCTGGTGCGACGAGTCGGTCAATCGCGATAGAAGCGCGTTCAGCGATGGGTAGACCAGCCCCTGGAGGGCGCTCAGGAAGATGATCGAATAGACCATCCAGCCCTCGCGCGCGAAGACATAGGCGAGGAAGCACAGGCCTCCGACGATCATTCCGATCACGACCGTCCGAGCCTCGCCGAAGCGGGCGATCGCGCGTCCGGTGACGAAGACCTGAGCGAACCCCATCGCGATACCCGCCGCCGCGAGCGACCAGCCGATCGCCTTGGCGTCCCAGCCGAGCGCGAGCTGGGCCCAGAACGCCCAGGTCGACGGATAGACGATATGGCCGAGCTGCCAGAGCAGGACGGCGATCAGCAGGGGCGCGGCGCCGCCGGCGTGGAAGAGCGGCCTGAACGCCCCGAAAATGTGCGCCTGCCGCCAGTCGAACGGCCGGCGGCGCTCGGGCGGCAGGGTCTCCGGCAGCGCGATGGCGATCCAGAGCGCATTGGCGGCCGCGAGGCTGGCCGCGGCGACGAACGGCGCCCGCGTTCCCAGGCCGGCGAGAAGGCCGCCGAGCGCCGGACCGAGGATGAAGCCGAGCCCGAACGCCGCTCCCATCAGGCCGAAGGTCGCGCCCCTCTTCTCCGGAGGGGTGACGTCGGCGATGACCGCGTTGGCGGGCGCGTAGACCGCTCCGGTGACCCCCGCGATCAGCCGCCCGGCGAACAGCCAGGCGATGGTCGGAGCCGCGGCCATCAAGGCATAATCGGTTGCGAAGGCGAGCATCGACAGGAGCAGGACGATCCGCCGGCCGAAGCGATCGCCGAGATTGCCGAGGATCGGGCCGGCGAAGAATTGGGCGCCGGCGAAGGCGACCAGCATATAGCCGGCGATCCGGGTCGCTTCGGACATCGAGACCCGGGCGAGATGGACGACGAGATCGGGCAGGACCGGCATGACGATCCCGAATCCGATCGTGTCGATCAGGACCGCGGCGAAGACGATCGGAACGGCGCGATGATTCGAACGCATTCCCCCTCCCCTTCGCCTCGCGGCCGGTTCAGTCCGGAACCTTGCCCACCGCCTCGATCCAGCGCTTCACCAATGGCTGATACTCGTCCGATCGATATTCCGGCAGGCCGCTGGTGTCGATCCAGGCGCGGTGCATCCGCTCGGCTCCGAAATGGTGCTTCGGCCGGAATCGCGACGGATCGTCGAGCGAGGCGATCGTGATGTCGAGCATGTCGCTGTCGGGATGCTCGAAACCGAGCGAGGTGCCGCATTCGCCGCAGAAGGGTCGCCGGGCGATCGGCGAGGAGAGGTACCAGTCGGGCTCGCTCTCCCAGGCCAGATCCGCTTTCGGCACGTTCTTGAACGCGATCGAGATCGAGCCGGTCGCGCGCTGGCACATCCGGCAATGGCAGAGATAGGCTTCGTCATTGTCGATCCTGGCCGAATAACGCACCCGCCCACAGGCGCAGCCTCCGTTGACGGTCTCGGTCATTCAACCCTCCTCGTGCCGACGACGACGCGCACTTCGTTCGATGTTGCGTAGGCGAAGGCCATCGACCCGCCGCCGAGCCGTATGCACAATTCCATCTGCTCCCGGTCGAGATCGTAGGAAGGCATCGGCGCGTTGAAATCCGATTCCGAATGATAGCGCCGCTTCGCTGGGATGTAGACGTCGTAGCGCAAGGTCGGCCGCCCGGGCGGTTCGAAACGCTCGAAATTCTTGCCGTAATAACTGACCAAAACGGTTCCGACATAAGGCCCTTCCGAAAACAGGCTCTTGTCCCGGTCGTCGCATCGCAGGACCTCGGCATAGCCGTTGAGCTCGTGACGCCTGACCTCCCGAACCCATCGGGACTCGCCAGTGAGGCTGACCTTCCAAACTGCTTGATCACCCCGCAGTCGTTCGGGCGGCGCGTAATCCGCCATCGGAACCGCGCCTTGCGGGATTCGCTGGACGCCAACCACAGCGAGGTCACTGATCGGGTCCGGAACGCAGGTGACGACGAACAGGCAGAGAAGCAGGAGGCAGAAGATCGGCATGCGCGCGCGGCGAGCCCGCGATCGCTGTTCGGGCTGGACCTTCGTGTCAGGCGCCATCCCGTTTCTCCCAGCGCCAGACCAGGTCGTCCTCGGGATCGACGGTCTCGCCGACATGATGGAAGCCGTTGCGCCTGAGCGCCCGACTGCTCGCATTCTCCTCCGGCAGAGTGTGCGCGATCACCAGCGGCGTTCCGGCCTCGAGGGCAATCCTCGCCAGCTCGGCCGCCATCGCGGTCGCATGCCCGCGCCGTTCGAAGGCCGGAAAGGCCATGTAGGCGAGCTCGACTTCGCCGCCCTCGCCGGGAGCGGATTTGAACGTGCAGGTACCGACCGTCTCGCCGTCCGCTTCGGCGAGATAGCAGCCCCAGGGATCGGGCCGCGGATCACGGGTGAGCAGATCGAACGTCTGGGTCAGGATCGCGCGCGCTTCGTCGGTCTCGCCGCCAAACGCCGGCGCAAGCGCGCCGACCAACGCCTCGAGATCGTCGCCGGCGCCGATCGGCCTCAGCTTCACGCGGCCTTCTGGAGATGCTTGCGGCCGAGCAGCTCGGCGATCTGGACGGCGTTCAGCGCCGCGCCTTTCCTGAGATTGTCGGAGACGCACCACAGGCTGAGGCCGCTCTCGACGGTCGGGTCCTCGCGCACCCGGCTGACATAGGTGGCATATTCGCCGACGCATTCGACCGGAGTGACGTAGCCGCCGTCCTCGCGCTTATCGACCAGCATCACGCCCGGCGCCTCGCGGAGGATATCCTGGGCCTGCTTCGCGCTGATCTCCTTCTCGAACTCGACGTTGATCGCTTCCGAATGGCCGACGAAGACCGGCACCCGGACGCAGGTCGCGCTGACCCTGATCTTCGGGTCGAGGATCTTCTTGGTCTCGACGACCATCTTCCATTCCTCGCGGGTCGAGCCGTCGTCGAGGAAGTCGTCGATATGGGGGATGACGTTGAAGGCGATCTGCTTGGTGAACTTGCTCGGCTCGGCCTCGTTGCCGACGAAGATGTTGCGGCTCTGCTCGAACAGTTCGTCCATGCCCTGCTTGCCGGCGCCGGAGACCGATTGATAGGTGGCCACCACCACCCGCTTGATCGTCGCGAAATCGTGGAGCGGCTTCAGAGCCACCACCATCTGGGCGGTCGAGCAATTGGGGTTGGCGATGATGTTCTTGCGGCGATAGCCGGCGATCGCGTCGGGATTCACCTCGGGCACGATCAAAGGCACGTCCGGGTCCATCCGGTACAGAGACGAATTGTCGATCACCGTGCAGCCGGCCGCTGCCGCTTTCGGGGCATATTGTTTCGAAACGGCCGAGCCGGCCGCGAACAGGGCCATGTCCCAGCCGGCGAAATCGAAATGCTCGATGTTGCGGACCCGCAACTCCGCGCCGTTCTCGCCGAAATCGAGAAGGTCGCCGGTCGATCGGGGCGAGGCGACCGCCGCCACCTCGTCGAGCGGGAATTGGCGCTCGGCGAGGATGTTCAGCATCTCGCGCCCGACATTGCCGGTCGCCCCGACGACGACCATTCGGTAACCCATTTCAATCTCTCCGATTAGGAGCGGCGGCTCTATCGCGAAAAGGCCGCCGAGGCGATATGGCGATGTCGAACGGGGGGACAAGATGAGAGGATCTGCGGCAATCCTGTTTCTGGCGCTCGCGGCGCTGATCGCGGCGATGGCGATGAAGGGCGCCCTTCTCGCCCTCCCGGACGCGCCCCGGACCGTCCCGGCCGGCGCGTTCGACAGCGACCGTGCTTTGACGCGACTCCAGCGAATCCTCGGCGACCAGCGGCCGCACCCGGTCGACAGCGAAGCCAATGACGCGGTGCGCGAACGGCTGGTCGCCGAGCTTCGAGCGATCGGCCTTCAACCGGTCGTCACCGACGACTTCACCTGCAACGGCGGAGCCAGGACCCGCACGATCGCCTGCGCCCGGATCCGCAACGTCGTCGCGACGATCGGGGCGGCAAACGGTAAGCATCTGCTTCTGGTCTCGCATTACGATTCGACCCCGACCGGGCCGGGCGCGGCCGACGACGGGATCGGCATCGCCTCGATGCTGGAAGTCGCCTTCCTTCTGAAGCGGCAGCAGCTGAAACGGCCGGTCACCTTCCTGTTCGACGAAGGCGAGGAAACCGGCCTGATCGGCGCCCGCGCCTTCCTCGACGCCAATCCGATCGCGGGCAAAGTGGCCAGCCTGATCAATCTCGAATCGCGCGGGACGACCGGGCCGGCGATCATGTTCGAGACCAGCAGGCCGAACGGGTCCGCACTCGCCGCCTTCCGCCGATCCGCCGCCAGGCCGGTGGCCAATTCGGCGACGACCGACTTCTACAAGCTGATCCCCAACTCGACCGACGTCGCCGTGTTCGACGAGCGCAAGGACTGGACGATCCTCAACTTCGCGGTGATCGGCAACGAGACCCGCTATCACAGCCCCGGCGACACGCTCGCTGCGCTCGACCGCAACAGCGTTGCCCACATGGGCACACAGGCGCTCGCTCTGGCCCGAACCCTCGCCGCGGATGGCGCGCCCAAAGCGGACGGAAACCGGCTCTATTCCGACATCGCCGGCCGCTTTCTGATCGACCTTCCAATTCCCTTCCCTCCCATTCTGCTCTTCCTGCCTCTTCTCGCATGGATCGGTTTCGCGGTCTGGTCGCGGCGGGGCGGCAATCGCCGAGCGGCCGGGACGATCGCCGCCGCATTGGCCGGTTCGACCGCGGCCGCCTTCGCCGGCCATTCGATCCTCGGCCTGATCCGTCCGGTCGCCTGGTGGCGGGCCCATCCCGAAGCGGCCGGCCTGGCCATCTACGCCACCGCCGCCGCGATCTGCCTGCTTGCGATCATGTTGCTCGCCCGGCCGCTCGCCCGAGACCGGCTGCGCCTGGGATATTGGCTGATTTTCGTCATCGCGGGCGCCCTGATCAGCCTCGCCGCCCCGGGAGCTTCGATCTTCTTCCTGGTTCCGCCGCTCGTCGCCCTCGCCGGCATGGCGCTCGAGAAACGGCTGCCGGGAGCGGAGACGGCCGCGGCATGGCTGGCTTGGCTGCTGTTGTTCCTGACCTGGACGCCCTTGCTCGACCTCACCGAAACCCTGCTCGATTTCGACGCCGCCTGGAGCTTCGCGCCGCTCGCCGCACTGATCCTTCTCCCGGCGCTGATCGAGCTGAAGCCTCTGGCCGCACGACTGCCGTTCAGGCCGCTGGCCTTCGCGCTCGTTACTTTATGCGTCACAGGCTGGCTGCCGGCCGCTTTCGCCCCGGCTTATTCTCCGGACCGCAAGCAGGAATTCGGGATCGAATATGCCTGGCACGCGACCGACCGAATCGGACAATGGATGATCGTTCATGACGGCGGACCGCTGCCGGCTGCGATCCGGGCGCTCGGCACATTCGAACATGGGGTGGAAGCGCCCTGGTCTACCCGCAAGCGCTGGGCGGTCGACGCTCCGCCGATCGCGATCGAGCCGCCGGGTCTCGACCAGCTCGTCCGAAGCAGCGACGGACCGGTCAGGCATGTGACTCTTCGGCTGCATCCGAACGGCGCCGAAATCGTCCGGCTCCGCTTCCCGCCTGAATCCCGGCTGGTCTCAGTGACGGCGGGCGGGCGGACCCGGCGTTTCGGCGCGGGCAAGGTCGACGAACATTATATGCTGCGCTGCCATGGCCGCGCCTGCGACGGGCTGGTCTTCGAGCTCGCCATCGCCACGGCGCGAAAGGCCGAGGCTTTGTTGATCGGCGTTCGGAGCGGTCTGCCGCCGGAGGGAGCCCGGCTGGCCGCGGCACGACCGGCGGACGCGGCGCCGCAATATAATCCCGACAGCAGCATCACGATGCGGCGAGTCGAGTTCTGACAAAAAAAGGGCGGCCGAAGCCGCCCTTTCCCCTTGGCCTTGCGGAGCGATGCTCAGCTCTCGGCGGTCTCCGTCTCGGGCGCCGCCGCCGCCGGCTTGACGTCGTGGCGCGTGTCGCGGCGCTCGGCGATCCGGGCCGCCTTGCCGGTTCGGCCGCGCAAATAATAGAGCTTGGCGCGGCGGACGGCGCCGCGGCGGACCACCTCGATCGATTCGATGTTCGGCGAATAAAGCGGGAAGACCCGCTCGACGCCCTCGCCGAAGCTGATCTTGCGCACGGTAAACGAGCTTCCGAGGCCGCGATTGGCGCGGGCGATGCAGACGCCCTCGTAATTCTGGACCCGGGTGCGCTCGCCTTCGACGACCTTCACGCCGACCCGCAGAGTGTCACCGGGACGGAATTCGGGGATGGTCTTGTTCGCCTTGAACTGCTCGATGGCCTCGGCCTCGAGCTGCTGGATGAGATTCATGTCTTGTCGCTCTCTTCTTCGCGCCGCGCGCCAGAGGGCGGTGGCCTGCGCGCGTCCCCATGACGCTCGACCAGGTCCGGCCGCCTTGACCGTGTGTCGGACAGAGCCCTGTCTTTACGCCAGGCCTCTATCCTCGCATGATCCCCCGATCGCAGCACTTCAGGGATCGTGCGCCCTTCCCACTCCTGAGGTCGGGTATAATGAGGGTATTCGAGGAGGCCCGCTTCGAAGCTCTCCTCCTCACCGCTCGAAGGCGCGCCCATTACGCCGGGGAGCAGCCGAATGCAAGCATCGAGCAGGGTCAAGGCGGCCGGCTCGCCCCCTGAAAGGACATAATCCCCGATCGATACGGGCCGGATCGGCCGCGCCTCGAACAATCTCTCGTCGATTCCCTCGAACCGGCCGCACAGGATCGACACGCCCGGGCCGGCGGCGAGCTCGCGCACCAGGCTTTGGGTCAGCGGCTCGCCGCGCGGAGTCATTGCCAGCATGGGCGAGCCCGGAGCCTGGCCCAGCACATGGTCGACCGCCGAAGCAAGGATGTCCGCGCGCATCACCATCCCCGCACCGCCCCCGGCCGGCGTGTCGTCGACCGAGCGATGCCGGTCGGTGGCGAAATCCCGGATTTGCACGGTATCGAGGGTCCAGATCCCCTCGGTCAGCGCCCGGCCGGCGAGGCTCGCGCCCAAGGGCCCCGGAAACATGTCCGGATAGAGGGTGATTATGGTCGCCGCCCAGCTCATTGCCGCCTTAGCGCCCCGAGGGTGAAATAGGCCGCTACGAAGCCGATCGCCATGGTCAGCAGAGTCGCGAAAATCGCCATCACTCCGATCGCGAACTCCGCCAGCGTCGCCATGTCGCAGCCAAGCTCGGCGGCGGGACAATCGCCGCTGGTGACCCGTGCGGCAAGGACCACGCCGATCACGGCCACGATGGCTGCCGGCACGATCGACGACAGCATCGCCAGACCCTTTTTCGAGACCCTGGGCCAGCGCCTCGTCAGCAGCCAGGCGGCAATCGCCGCGATCAGGGCCGACAGGCCGACTGCGAGCAGGATGAACAAGGCCACCATAGTCGCCGTCCTTAGGTGCGGCCCGCATTCTTGTCATGCGCGGAACCATGGGCGGGCCGAGGCGCACGCGGCGATGAGCGAGCGGCCGAGATCATGAACCAGTCCAATCCTGGACCCTGAGACCGGGAGTATTCCGGAAATCACGCAGGTTGTTCGTGACCAGCGTGAGGCCAAGCGAGATTGCATGGGCGGCGATCAGGCGATCGTAGCTGCCCCGCTTGAAGGACAACAAGGAATAAGCCCTCGCCGCCGCTTCATCGAACGGCAGGATTGCGAACATCCTCAATAGTGTCTCGGATTCCGCGACCCTGCCCAGCCTTTGCGCCCCGACCAGCACCTCCGCGACGACGATCGTCGAAAGCGCCAACTCATCCGGCTTGTGGCTTTCCAGCTTGTGCCGGAGGCCGACGTCGCGGCCCTGGAGCAATCTTATGCAGATGCTGCTATCCAGCAAATAGGCTGGGTCAGCCATGCTCCAGGCCCAAGTCTCTTTCGTCGAAGACGCGATCCTCGGGTAGGAGATCGGGAAATTCGGGCACCGACCCGAATATGCCCGTCAGGTCGATCTTTTGCTTCCTCTGCACCGGCTCGAGCACATAGCGGCCGCGTTCCTCGATCACCCGCATTTCCGTGCCTTCCTTGACGCCAAGCGACTTGGGGAGCCGAACCGCGACCGAATTTCCCGATTTGAATACCCTGGTCGTGGTCATTTCTTTCTCCATCAATCCAAGCAGCACAGGAGCAAACGGATTATTCGCGCTTTGGCAAATGCCATTCGCGAGTGAGTCCTCGTGGCTCCATGACACGATCCTCGGGGCGCAAGGGTGTCAGCCAGGGCATCGATCCGGCGATACCGGTCAGGTCGATCCTCTCCTCTTTTTTCACCGCTCGAGCGGCCGACTTGCCTGACTTGGACAGTCTTACCCATCGCAGCCTCGGTATATACGTGACGTATATACATCATGAGCAGAACCGACGCAATGTGGAACCATCCTCGCGGGTCCGCGCTGAGGGGCGGATGAGGGAGGAGATTCTCGACTGCCTGGTGATCGGCGGCGGCCCGGCCGGGCTGACCGCGGCCATCTATCTTGCCCGGTTCCACCTCTCGCTGCAGGTCGTCGATGCCGGCAAGAGCAGGGCAAGCCTGATCCCCTGTACCCACAACCATGCGGGCTTCCCGGACGGCATTTCCGGCGTCGAGCTGATCGGGAAGATGAGGGAACAGGCCCGGAAATATGGCGCGTCGATCGAAACCGGGCGGGTGAAACGGCTCGACAGGCTGGACGATTGCTTCGAGGCCGAATGGGGGGAAGGAACGGTCCGGTCGAAGACAGTCCTGCTCGCCACCGGGCTCACCAACCGGCGGCCGCCGATGGACGAGGAGTTGCACGACGAGGCGCTGGCGCGCGGCCTGATCCGCTACTGCCCGATCTGCGACGGCTATGAGGTCACCGACAAGCGGGTCGGGGTGATCGGAAGCGGCGGGCACGGAGTCGCCGAGGCCTTGTTCCTTCGGAGCTACACGCCGCACATCGTCCTGATCGCGCCCGACAAGGCGCTCGACGTCAGCGCCGGAGACCAGGCCCGGCTCGACGCGGCGGGGATCGAGACGGTCGACGGGCCGTGCGAGGCGGTGGCGGTCCATGGCGACTGCATCGTCGTCGACACCGCGGAAGGCCATCATACGTTCGACAGCGTCTATCCGGCGCTGGGCTCCGACGTTCATGTCGAGCTGGCCAGCCAGGTCGGCGCCCGTCTGTCGGGCGATACCGGCTGCATCCTGGTCGATTCGCACCAGCGCACCTCGATCCCGGGCCTCTACGCGGCCGGCGACGTGGTGATCGGCCTCGATCAGATCAGCCATGCGATGGGCGAAGGCGGGGTCGCGGCCACGACGATCCGCAACGATCTGGCCGAAGGGCGGCCGCTCCTGCGTTAAGCGAGGAAGGCCGGATCGGCGACGATCTTGCCCTCTCGAAGATCGGCAATCCCATCGCGGAACGGCACCATCGCCCGCCTCCCGTCGGGCCGCTCGATCTCCAAAATGTCGCCAGCGCCGAAATTCTCGACCGCGGCGACCTGGCCGAGAGGCTCGCCGTCCGGGCCCTCGCAGGGAAGGCCGATCAAATCGGCGTGATAATATTCGCCCCCTTCGAGAGGAGGGAGCGCCGAGCGCGGGACGGTGACGAGGCTTCCCCGCAAGGCCTCGGCAGCATTTCGGTCGGAAATCTCGGCGAAGCGGGCGATCGCTCCGGCGGAGGCCGGCTTGACCGCGGCGAGGGTCAGCTTCGTTTCGCCGACCGTCACTTCCCGATGCCGCTTCAGGCTGTCCACGCTCTCCGCGAACAGCTTCAGGCGCACCTCGCCGCCGATGCCGTGGGCTCCGGCGACGGCGGCGAGGGCGACCTGATCGTCAGTCCTCATTCGGCCTTTTCGGCGCCCTCGGCAGGAGCGGATTCGTCCGAGCCCTCGGCGGGCTCGTTCGCCGACTCGCCGTCATTGCTGGCCTCTTCGGCCGGAGTGGCTTCCTCGGCGGCCTGCTCGGGCTGAGCTTCCGGCCCGGCGGCAGCGGCTTCCTCCGCCGCAGGCGCTTCCTCGGCAACAGTCTCGTCGGAAGCAGACTCTTCTGAGGCAGTCTCTTCGGCGGCCTGCTGCTCGGCAGCGGCTTCCTCGGCGACGGCTTCGTCAGCGGCCGGGGCCTCCTCGGCGGCAGCCTCTTCGGCAGCCGGCTCTTCAGCGGCCGCTTCCTCGGCCGGGGCTGTTTCCTCGGCCGCGGCTGCTTCCTCGGCCGGGGCTGCTTCCTCGGCCGGGGCGGCTTCCTCGGCGGCAGGCGCCTCTTCGGCAGCCTCGGCAGGCATGGCTTCCTCGATTGCCTGGGCGGCGACCTCTACCGTCTCCTCCTCGGCGGCCGGGGTCTCGGCCGGAGCGGCTGCGGCCTCGGCGGCCTCGGCCTCGCGGCTGGCACGCTCCTCGGCGCGCTCCTTGGCCTTGTCGCCGGGCTCGGCCTTCTTCGGATTGTTGCGCGCCGGGCGCTCGAGCACTCCGGCCTGATCGAGGAAGCGATGGACGCGGTCGGACGGCTGGGCGCCGACCGAGAGCCAGTGGCGGGCGCGCTCGGCGTCGAGCTTGACCCGCTCGGGGCTGTCCTTGGGGAGGAGCGGATTATAGCTTCCGATCCGCTCGATGAACTTGCCGTCGCGGGCGTTACGCGCGTCGGTGACGACGATCTTGTAATAAGGCCTTTTCTTGGCGCCGCCGCGCGCGAGCCTGATTGCCACTGCCATTAGTCTAATCCTTTCTGATAATTGCGTCTGTTTGTGCTATTTCTTGTTGAACTTGTTGAACCCCGGCGGAAGGTTGAACGGAGCGCCGCCCGCGCCGGGCAGGCCGGCAAGGCCGCCGGGCGGACCGGACTCGCCGCCGCCCAGACCGCCGAGGCCGCCCATTCCGCCGAAGCCGCCGCCGCCGAACAACGCTCCAAGCTTGCCGAGGCCTCCCATTTTGCGGATCTTTTTCATCGCCCCGGCCATCTCCTGGTGCATCTTGAGGAGCTTGTTGACCTCCTGGACCGTGGTTCCGGAGCCCTTGGCGACCCTGATCTTGCGCTTGGCGTTCATCAGCTCGGGGCGGCTTCGCTCCTTCGGAGTCATCGATCCGATCATCGCGTCCATGTGGACGAGGACCTTGTTGTCGACCCCCGAGGCGGCCATCGCCGCCGACGCCTTCTTCATGCCCGGAAGCATCGCGGCGAGGCCGGTGATCCCGCCCATTTTCTGCATCTGGGCGAGCTGGCCGCGAAGGTCGTTGAGGTCGAACTGGCCCTTGGCCATCTTTCGGGCGAGAGCCTCGGCATCCTCGGCCTTGATCGTCTCGCTTGCCCGCTCGACCAGGCTGACGACATCGCCCATCCCGAGGATCCGGCCGGCGACCCGGTCCGGATGGAAAGGCTCGAGCGCGTCGATCCCCTCGCCCATGCCGGCGAACTTGATCGGTTTGCCGGTCACCGCGCGCATCGACAGAGCGGCGCCGCCGCGGGCGTCGCCGTCGAGGCGGGTGAGGATGACGCCGGTGAGGTCGACCTGGCCCGAGAAGCTCTGGGCGACGTTGACCGCGTCCTGGCCGGTCAGAGCGTCGACCACGAGCAGGATTTCGGACGGCGCGGACACGTCCGCGACCGCCTTCATCTCGTCCATCAGCGCCTGGTCGACGTGAAGCCGGCCGGCGGTGTCGAGCAGAAGCACGTCAAAGCCCTGAAGCTTCGCCGACTGGAGCGCGCGCCGGGCGATGTCGACCGGCTGCTGCCCGGCGACGATCGGCAAAGTGGCGACCTCGGCCTGGCGCCCGAGCACGGCGAGCTGCTCCTGAGCTGCCGGACGCGCGACGTCGAGCGACGCCATCATCACCTTCTTCCGCTCTTTCTGCGAGAGCCGCCTGGCTATCTTGGCGGTCGTCGTGGTCTTGCCCGAGCCCTGGAGGCCGACCATCAGGATCACCGCGGGCGGAGTGACGTCGACATGGAGCTCCGACGCTTCGGCGCCGAGCATCTCGACCAGAGCGTCGTGGACGATCTTGACGACCTGCTGGCCGGGCGTGACCGAGCGGAGCACCTGCTGGCCGACCGCCTGCTCGGTGACCTGGTCGACGAACCGGCGGACCACCGGCAGCGCGACGTCGGCCTCGAGCAAAGCGATCCGCACCTCGCGCATCGCTCCGCGGACGTCCGCCTCGTTCAGCGCGCCCCGGCCGCGGAGGCGGTCGAAGACATTGCTCAACCGGTCGCTCAGGCTCTCGAACATCAATATCCTTCCACCAAACGAAAAGCGCCGGCGGGCGAAACCTCGCCGGCCAGCGCGCGCCCTCGGGCGCTCTTCATTCACCCGTCAACGGGATGTCGGGGCGCATAGCGGGGGAGGCGGAAAAAGGCAAGGCTCGGACCGAGCCCTCATTCTCTCTCCCGGCCTCCGCCCGCAATCCGGCGGAGAGTCAGCCCTTGAACCGGGCCGCTTCCTCCGAGCCGCCGGTGGCGTCGCCCTCGCTGTAGGAGTGGGCGCCGGCTCCGGCGAGGCGGCCGCCCTGGACGATCAGATATTCGTCGCGGATCGGCCGCCCCTCGAACAGGCATTCGAGTATCTCACGGGTGCCGGCCGCATAGCGCGCCTGGGCGGAAAGCGAGGAACCCGAGATGTGGGGAGTCATGCCCTCGTGCGGCATGGTCCGCCAGGGATGGTCGCGCGGCGCGGGCTGCGGGAACCAGACGTCGCCGGCATAGCCGGCAAGCCGCCCCTCCTCCAGCGCCCGGGCGACGGCGTCGCGGTCGACGATCTTGCCGCGCGCCGTGTTGACCAGATAGGCGCCCCTTTTCATCCTGGCGAGCATCGCCGCGTCGAACAGATTCTCGGTCTCGGGATGGAGCGGGCAGTTGATCGTGACGACGTCGCAGGCCGCGACCATCTCCTCGACGCTGTCGTGCCAGGTCACGCCCAATTCCGCCTCGACCTCGGCCGGAAGACGGTGGCGGTCGTAATAGTGGAGATGGACGTCGAACGGCTTCATCCGCCGCAGCACCGCGGTCCCGATCCGCCCGGCGGCGACGGTTCCGACATGCATGCCCTCGACGTCGAACGAGCGGGTGACGCAATCGGCGATGTCCCAGCCGCCGCTCCGGGCGACGTCGTGCGCGGGCAGATAATTGCGGACCAGAGCGAGGATCGACATGACGACATGCTCGGCGACGCTGATCGAGTTGCAATAGGTGACTTCGGTGACGGTGATGCCGCGGTCGATCGCCGCCTGCAGGTCGACATGGTCCGAACCGATTCCGGCGGTAATCGCCATTTTCAGCTTCGGCGCCCTGGCGATCCGCTCGGCGGTCAGATAGGCCGGCCAGAAAGGCTGGGAGATGACGACGTCGGCGTCGGGCAGGTGACGCTCGAACTCGCAATCCGGTCCGTCCTTGTCCGAGGTGACGACCAGCTCGTGCCCTTCCGCTTCGAGCCAGTCGCGAAGGCCCAGAGCGCCGGTCACGCTTCCGAGCAGCTGGCCCGGCTCGAAGTCGATCGCCCTGGGAGTCGGCAGGGTTTGCCCGTCCGGATAGCCCTTGAGCTCGGGCAGGCCGTCGCGCGGTCCACCGCTCGGATAGCCATTCTTGGGGTCCTCGTAGAGGACGCACAGGATCTTCATTTTCCCCTCCCCCCCGGCGCCGAAGACGCGCCGCGGCCGCAGCCTATACCATAGCCGGGCCGCTGTCGCTTCGCCCTCCGGGTGGACTTGCCCGCCGGCCCTCCCTAGATCGCCCACCAATGTTACGCCGCTTCCGCAAGATGCACGGGCTGGGCAATGATTTCGTCATCTTCGACGCGCGCGAGGCGGGGCTGGAGATGGACGGAGCGACCGCCCGCGCCATCGCCGACCGCCGCACCGGGATCGGCTGCGACCAGCTCATCCTGCTCGAACCGTCCACGGAGGCCGACGTCCGGATGCGGATCTGGAACTCGGACGGCGGCGAGGTCGAGGCCTGCGGCAATGCCGCGCGCTGCGTCGCCCTGCTGCTCGGCAGCCATGCCTGGATCGAGACCGCGGGCGGGATCATCGCGAGCGCGGCCGCCGACGGCGAAGCGACGGTCGACATGGGCGAGCCGCGCTTCGGCTGGGACGAGATCCCGCTCGCTTACCCGATCGACACCGCCGAAATGCCGGTCGGCTGGGAGGATTTGCGGTCGCCCGCTTCGGTCAATGTCGGCAATCCGCACGTCGTCTTCTTCGTCGACGACGCCGAAACGGTGGACCTGGCGCGGCTCGGCCCCCTGATCGAGCGCGACCCGCTCTTTCCCGAGAGGGTCAACGTCAACGTCGCGTCGATCGAGAACAAAGCGCTCCGGTTGCGGGTGTGGGAGCGCGGCGCGGGTCTGACCCTCGCCTGCGGCACCGGCGCCTGCGCCACCGCGGTCGCCGCGATCCGCCGCAAATTGGTGTCGAGCCCGGTGGAGGTCCGGCTGCCCGGCGGAAAGCTGCGCATCGCCTGGGAGCCCGGCGGAACGATCGCGATGAAGGGCTCGGCGACCCATGTTTTCGAGGGCGAGATCGACGTCGAGGCGCTGCGGTGAGCGGCCCGGAGGTGATCACCCTCGGCTGCCGCCTCAATTTCGCCGAGAGCGAGGCGATCCGGCTTCTCGCCGGCGGCGAGGACGATCTGGTCATCGTCAACAGCTGCGCGGTCACCAACGAGGCGGTCCGCCAGACCCGCCAGGCGATCCGCAAGGCCAAACGGGCCCGCCCCGGTGCCCGGGTGATGGTCACCGGCTGCGCCGCGCAGATCGAGCCGGAGACGTTCGCCGCGATGCCCGAAGTCGCGCTGGTGCTGGGGAATCGGGAGAAGTTCGATCCCGGCTCATTCATGGGCCGTGAGCCGTCGTCCCAGAGAAAGCTGGGATCTCCCTCCCCCTTCCGTGCTCAAGACAAAGAGATTGACCTGCGGTCGTCTACGGCTCCAGCTTTCGCTGGAATGACGGACTGGGGCGGCGGGGCCGATGTTCGGGTCTCCGACATCATGGCGGTGCGCGAGACCGCGCCGCATCTCGTCACCGGCTTCGCCGAGCGGTCACGGGCGTTCGTCGAGGTCCAGAACGGTTGCGACCATCGCTGCACTTTCTGCATCATTCCTTACGGACGCGGGAACAGCCGCTCGGTCCCGGCCGGCCTGGTCGTCGACAAGGTCAAGGCTTTGGCCGGCGAGGGCTTCAACGAGGTGGTGCTGACCGGGGTCGACGTCACCAGCTACGGCCCCGATCTGCCCGGCGGGCCGACGCTCGGACTGCTGGTCGAGCGCATCCTTCGCCACGTGCCCGATTTGCCGCGCCTTCGCCTCTCATCGATCGACTGTATCGAACTCGACGAAAGGCTCGAGGAGATCGTCACCGGCGAGCCGCGGTTCATGCCGCACCTCCATATGAGCTTCCAGTCCGGCGACGACATGATCCTGAAGCGGATGAAGCGCCGCCACAGCCGCGCCGACGCGGCCGAGACGGTATGGCGGCTGAAGGCGAAGCGCCCGGACATCGCGATCGGCGCCGATCTGATCGCCGGCTTCCCTACCGAGAGCGACGAGATGGCCGAGAACAGCCTTCGCCTCGTCGATGAATGCGACATCGTCATGGGCCATATCTTTCCCTTCTCGCCCAAGCGCGGAACTCCGGCGGCGAGGATGCCGCTGGTGCCCGCGAGGATCGTCAAGGAACGGGCACGCCGGCTTCGCGAGGCGACGGCCCGGCGCCGGGCGCTGTGGCTCCAGGGGCTGGTCGGCACGCGCCAGAAGGTGCTGATCGAGCGCGAGGACGGCACCGGCCACGCCGAGAATTTCGCGCCGGTGAAAATTACCCGTCATTCCCGCGAAAGCGGGAATCCCGCTTCTTCTTCCCAAGCCGTGCCCAAGCGGGATCCCCGCTTGCGCGGGGATGACGTCGGAAAAATCGTGGCCGTGGAAATCACCGCCCTCGACGGCGACACGCTCATCGGAATCGCCGCGTGACCGAAACCCCCTGGATCGAGCGGCTGCGCGCGGGGTTCCGCAAGACCTCGGACCGGCTCGGCGACAATCTCACCGGTCTGTTCACCCGCTCCGCCCTCGACTCGGAGACGCTCGACGAGATCGAGGAGGCTCTGATCGCGTCCGATCTCGGCCCGGCGACCGCCGCCCGGATCCGGGCTCGTCTCGCCGCCGAGCGGTTCGAGCGCGGCCTCGGCGAGCAGGGACTGCGCGAGATCGTCGCCCAGGAGCTCGAAAAGGTGCTGGCGCCGGTCGCGATCCCACTCGAGGTCCATGCTTTCCCGCGGCCGCAGGTGATCCTGGTGGTCGGAGTCAACGGCTCGGGCAAGACCACCACCATCGCCAAGATCGCCCATAATTTCCTCGAGCAGGATTATGGGGTCCTGCTCGCCGCCGGGGACACGTTCCGGGCGGCGGCGATCGAGCAATTGCAGATCTGGGCCGACCGGATCGGAGTTCCGGTCATCGCCGGGCCCGAGGGCGGCGACAGCTCGGCGATCGTGTTCGACGGGGTCAGGAAGGCGACCGCCGAGGGGATCGACGTCCTGATCGTCGACACCGCCGGCCGGCTCCAGAACAAGAAGGATCTGATGGACGAGCTCGCCAAGATCCGGCGGGTGCTCGGCCGGCTCAATCCGGAGGCGCCGCACGACGTCGTCCTCGTCCTCGATGCAACCACCGGCCAGAACGCGCTGAGCCAGATCGAGATCTTCCGCGAGGTGGCGGGGGTGACCGGCCTCGCCATGACCAAGCTGGACGGCACCGCCCGCGGCGGCATATTGGTCGCCGCCGCCGAGAAGTTCGGCCTTCCAATCCATGCCGTCGGGGTCGGCGAGACGATCGGGGACCTTCGCCCGTTCGACGCCCGGACCGCGGCCCGCGCGATCGCGGGGCTCGAGGAGTGAGTGAAGTGAATGCCAAGACTGTGAAGAAGCCCGGCGCCTTCTTCTCCTTCCTGCTCGATTTCGGGCCGCTGCTCGCTTTCTTCATCGCCTTCAAGGTCGCCAACGGTCCGTTCATCGCCACGGGCATATTCATGGTCGCGATCGTGATCGCGGTGATCGTCTCGCTGCTCAGGCTCGGCCGGGTCTCGCCGATGCTGTGGATCTCGGCGATCCTCGTCGTCGGCGCCGGAGCGATCACCCTCTGGCTTCGCGATCCGCGCTACATCCAGATGAAGCCGACGATCATCTATGCCGGCTTCTCGATCCTGCTCTTCGCCGGCCTGCTCGCCGGCAAGCCGCTTCTGAAACATGTCTTCCACCTGGCCTTCGAAGGGCTGAGCGACAAAGGCTGGATGAAGCTGAGCCTCAACTGGGCTTTGTTCTTCGGAGCGATGGCGATCCTCAACGAGGTGCTTAGGCACTGGCTCAGCTTCGATGCATGGCTTAGCGTCAAGGTCTGGGGGATCACGATCTTGTCCTTGCTGTTCGCCTTCGCCAACATCCCGATGCTGATGCGCCACGGCTTCACCGTGCCGGATCCGAAAGACGAGACTCCTCCCATCCCGCCGGCCTCGCAGGGCTGATGTCGGCTCCCGTCATCTCGGTAAGCGGTCTCGGCAAGCTCTATGCGTCGGGACAGGAAGCGCTCCGGAACGTCGACCTCGACATCGAGAAAGGCGAGATCTTCGCACTGCTCGGCCCCAACGGCGCCGGCAAGACGACTTTGATCAGCATCGTTTGTGGGATCGTCACCGCCAGCGCCGGCAAGGTGGAGGTCGAGGGGCTCGACATCGTCAAAGATTATCGCGAGGCACGATCGCGCATCGGGCTTGTGCCTCAGGAGCTCCATACCGACGCGTTCGAATCGGTCTGGTCGACCGTGACCTTCAGCCGCGGCCTCTACGGCCGCCCGCCCAACCCTTCCTATGTCGAATCGGTGCTTCGTGACCTCTCGCTGTGGGACAAGCGCAAGGCCAAGATCATGGAATTGTCGGGCGGAATGAAGCGCCGGGTGATGATCGCCAAGGCGCTCAGCCACGAGCCCGAAATCCTGTTCCTCGACGAGCCGACCGCGGGAGTCGACGTCGAGCTTCGCCGCGACATGTGGAATCTGGTGCGGCGGCTCCGCGACAGCGGAGTGACGATCATCCTCACCACCCATTATATCGAGGAAGCCGAGGAGATGGCCGACCGGATCGGGGTGATCAGCCATGGCGAGCTGATCCTGGTCGAGGAGAAAGCCAGTTTGATGAAGAAGCTCGGAAAGAAGCAGCTGACGCTCAACCTGGTCGAGCCGATGACCGAGCTTCCGGCCGGGCTCGCCGACTGGAAGCTGGCGGTCCAGGCCGACGGCTACGAGCTGCTCTACGTCTTCGACGTCAACGAGGAGCGGACCGGGATCCCCTCGCTCCTTCGCCGGATGAGCGACCTCGGAATCGCCTTCAAGGACCTCAACACCGAGCAGAGCTCGCTCGAGGACATTTTCGTCAGCCTGGTCAGCGAGAGGGCGAAGGCGGCGTGAGCGTCCCCGCCTTCAACCGCCACGGCGTCTGGGCGATCTACAAGTTCGAGATGGCGCGGGCGCTCCGGACGCTTTGGCAGAGCGTGGTGACCCCGGTCATCACCACCTCGCTTTACTTCATCGTGTTCGGAGCGGCGATCGGCAGCCGGATGAACGTCGAGAGCCACGTCTCCTACGGCGCCTTCATCGTCCCCGGCCTGATCATGCTGTCGCTGTTTACCCAGAGCATCTTCAACGCCAGCTTCGGAATCTATTTCCCCAAATTCACCGGCACGATCTACGAATTGCTGTCGGCGCCGATCTCGCCGTTCGAGACGGTGATCGGCTATGTCGGCGCGGCTGCGACCAAGTCGATCGCGCTCGGGCTGATCATCCTCGCCACCGCCGCTCTGTTCGTTCCGATCCAGATCCTCCACCCGTTCTGGATGATCGCCTTCCTTCTGCTGACCGCGGCGACGTTCAGCCTGTTCGGGTTCATCATCGGCATATGGGCGAACGGCTTCGAGCAGCTCCAGATCATCCCGATGCTGATCGTCACCCCTCTCACCTTCCTCGGCGGCGCTTTCTACTCGATCGACATGCTTCCGCCGGCCTGGCGGACGATCACATTGTTCAACCCGGTCGTCTATCTGATCAGCGGCTTTCGCTGGAGCTTCTACGGAACCGCCGACGTCGGAGTCGAAATCAGCCTGGCGATGACCCTCCTCTTCTTCCTGGCCTGCCTCGGGATCACCGCCTGGATCTTCAGGACCGGCTATCGCCTGAAGAGCTGAAGGCCGGGGCACCGCGCCCGCCGCGCGCGGCGGACAGCTTGTCTATCCCCGCGCCGCGGCGGACTCGCCTTGCATCCGCTTCGCCTTGAAGTAGCGGGCGGCGGGACCGAGCAGGGGATTGAGAAGCGGATCGGACCAGCCGTTCACGCTCGAGAAATCCGACTCGAAATGCGTGTGATGAAGATTGTGCCTGCCCGGCTCGAGGGTGAGCCGGAGCCGCTGCAGGATCCTGATGAACCGCGGTATCGGGACGCCGTCGAAAAGCGCCCGCAACGCCGCCTTGCGCTCCCGCTTGCTCTCGAGAATCGAAATCCGTTCGATTTCGCGGTTGAACATATGGGGGTCGAGCATCGAACCCATATGCGCGTAGGAATGGAGATGGTGGAACAGCAGGCCCCAGACGGCGAGGAACAGCAGCAACGTCGTCACAAAGCTGCTCACCGGTCCGTGGCCGCCGAGCAGGATCACGGCCAGTGAAACGGCCGAGACCGCGCAGCTTCCATAAGCGCCCAGGGTGAAGTTCTCGATCTTGTCCTTGGGATCCAGGCGGGGCTCGTCATGATGGTCGTTGAAGCCCTTGGCGATCGGCCCGAATATCGGGAAATCGTAAGGGAATATGTAGTCGAAGGAAAAATGGGCGAGCGCCGTGATGGCATCGGCCAGGAGCCCGCTGATGACCAGCGCGGCAATCACCGCCAGGAAAGTGATGTTCCCGCGAACCAGGAGATCGGCCGCGGTGCCGCAAATAGCGATCACGGCGGCCGCGATCACCGGCGCATTGCGCTTCGGCAGCGTTGGAACCGGCATCTTCCCACCTCCCAGGATGAAGACCGCGCAATTGCCGCGCCGCGCGAGGCGTACACCGGCAAGGATCTTGCTCACGGGCGCACATCTAGGCGGCCGTCGAACGGCGAGTCTGTGGGCTATGTCACACTCCTCCCGTGCGATTTGTCATAGCCTTCGCACCGCGGCCCGGCTCAGGACGGCTTCGGATTGCGAAAGGAAGATCGGGTGTACGAGATCATCAGAGCGGGGATGGCCGAGGCGGTTCCGTTCGCGAAATATCTGGGCGTGGAATTGCTCGAAGTCGGAGACGGCTTCGCCAGGGCTCGACTGGTGCAGCGGCCCGACCTTTCAAATCATATCGGCACCCTGCATGCGGGCGCGCTCTTCACCCTGGCCGAAACCGCTTCGGGCGCCGCCGTCGCGGGCGCATTCTCCGACATGATCGGCAGCCTCCGCCCGGTCGCGGCGGGGGCGGAGATCAGCTATCTGAAGCTTGCCAGGGGAATGGTGAGCGGAACGGCGAAGACTTCGGAACCCGCCGAGGCGCTGAGACGGCAGCTTCATGATGAGCAGAAAACCACGTTCGACGTGGTCGTGGAGTTGTTCAGGGACGATGACGTCCTCGTGGCGGCAATGACCGTCGCGTGGAACGTCCGCTTCAGCGAACCCCCGCCGCTCTAGCCCGTCGACAGGCCGCGATTGCCGAACCGCGGAGCGGTCGCATCCCGGCAGAATCCTGAACGGGAGGGCCATCCGCCGGCGGCTTCACGCCTCGGCGAGCAGCCTCGTACGCTGATCGGCCCGCCCGACGCCTTCGCCGTCGAGATTGCGGGCGACGAACTCCCAGTCGACGATATTGCCCAGCACCTTCTCGGCGAAGGCCGGCCGGTCGTTGCGATAGTCGATATAATAAGCATGCTCCCACAGATCGAGCGTGAGCAACGGCTTCATCCCCTCATGGACGATCGGCGTGTCGGAATCGTGCAGCGAGGTGATCGCCAGGCTGTCGCGGTCGAGCACCAGCCAGGCCCAGCCGCTGGCGAAATGGCCTTTCGCTTCCTCCTCCAATTTGGTCAGCATGTCGTCGGCGGAGCCGAACGACTCCTCGATCAAGGCGGCGAGCCGGCCGGTCGGCTTCTGCCCCTGGGCGGGCGCCAGGCATTGCCAGAAGAAGCTGTGGTTCCACGCCTGGGCGGCATTGTTGAACAGGCCCTTGTCGCCGTCGCGATGGGCGGCTCGGACGATGTCGGCGAGGCTCTCCTCGCCAAGCCCCTTCGCCGCGGCCAGATCGTTGGTCTTGTCGATATAGGCGCGGTGATGCTTGCCGTGATGATAGTCGAGCGTCTCGGCCGACATGAACGGCTCGAGCGCCTGCCGGGCGAACGGCAGATCGGGTAATTCGAACGGCATGACGCAACTCCTGTCCGGTGATCCCTCATCGAACGAAAGGAGTGCAGCATTGGTTGCCGCTGTTGCGGCCGACGGCGCCGCTTTTACGGGTGCCGGACGCTGAAGCGGGCCAGTTCGGTCTGCGGGTCGCGCCAATTGGGCTCGAGCACGCTCGCCTGCCGGTAATCGTGATAGGCTCCCTTGACGTCGCCGGCGAGCTCGTGAGCGACCGCCCTGCCATAATAAGCAACCGCCGGGCGCCGGGTCTTCCGCTCGATCGCGGTGTCGAACAAAGGCACCGCCTGCTCCCAACCGTGAGGCAGCCTTAATGTCGCCATGCCCTTGTTGAGATAGGCTTCGGGCTCGGTCGGATCGCGGTCGATCGCCGTATTGAAGTCGGCGATGGCCGGTTCGATCTGGCCGCGGCGAAGCTTCAGGATGCCGCGGTTCACATAGGTCGCGACGGTTTCATATTCGGTCAGCGGATCGCGCTCGAGCGCCTCGTCGCAGCGGTCGATACTGTCGAGCGACGGGAGGCTTCGGGCTTCGGCCGCTTCGTAGCAGAGCCTGGCCGAGCTCGACCCGATCACCGTGATCGCCGCCCCGGCCGGGAAGGCGGTCGCCGCCAATGCGGCGGCAATGAGGAATTTCGTCTTCATGTCCAGAACCTCCTCGAGTTCCTTCTCGCATTCCGGACATAGCAGATCGGGGGGAATCACGCCATCAATTGGTGGCGCTTCATCGCGTGGCGGAGCTGATCGTAACTGAGCTGTAGAGCGGTTGCGGCAGCGCGCTGATTCCAGCGGCATTTTTCGAGCGCGGCGGCGAGGATCGCCTTCTCATATTCGGCGACGGCGAGCCGGAAATCGGCGCAGCCGGCCGGGTCCCAGCCCGCGGCGGGCGCGGCAAGCGCCGGAGCGGCCGATATTTCGTCCGAGTCCGACTCCGGCTCCGCCGCATTTTCGTTCGCCGCGAGCGGCCGCCAGGGCGATTCGAACGGATCGAACTGGATCATCTCGATCGGCCGCTCGGGATCCTCCCAGCGATAGACGGCGCGCTCGATGACGTTGCGAAGCTCGCGGACGTTGCCGGGCCAGGTGTAGGACAGCAGGCGATTGAGCGCATTGGCGCTGAAGCCCGGCCATTTCTCCCATTCCAGCTCGAGCGCCATCCGGCGGGCGAAATGGTCGGCGAGGACCGGGATGTCGCTGCTTCGGTGGCGGAGCGGCGGAAGCGTGACGACCTCGAACGAAAGCCGGTCGAGAAGGTCGGCGCGGAACTTATTCTCGGAAGCGAGCCGGGGCAGATCGGCATTGGTCGCGGCGACGATCCGGACGTCGACACGGATCGGCTTGGAGGCGCCGATCCGGGTGACCTCGCCATATTCGACCGCGCGCAACAACCGGTCCTGAGCGGCCTGCGACAGGGTCGCGAGCTCGTCGAGGAACAAGGTACCGCCGTCGGCTTCCTCGAACCGGCCCTGGCGGGTCTTGGAAGCGCCGGTGAACGAGCCCGCTTCGTGGCCGAACAGTTCCGCCTCGATCAGAGTCTCGGGAAGAGCGGCGCAATTCATCACCACCAAGGGCCCGTCCCAGCGCGACGACAGATGGTGAAGCCGCTCGGCGATCAGCTCCTTGCCCGTGCCGCGCTCGCCGATCACCAGCACCGGCCGGTCGAGCGGCGCGGCACGGCTGGCGCGTTCGACCGCGTCGAGAAAGGAGGAGGATTGGCCGACCAGGCTGGTATTGCGTTCCATTCCCACTTGTTGGGACTATTCACCAGCTATTCGCAAGGGAAAAGCTTCTCGCGACGGCCGAAAATGGGAGGAAATGGCGGATTTCAGCCATTTCCGAAGCCTGGCACGGCTCTTGAAGAAGATTGGACATAGCCATTGGGCATACCGCCGCGAGGCGGGGGAGCAATCAGGTTCAAGGAGACTATCATGTCGAGCAATTTCAATCAGAGCATGCTGGCCGCCATCGGCGCCCTCATTCTCACCGTCACGTCGGTCGGAGCCGCCGTCGGTCCGGCCCGCGCGGCCGAGACCGCGCCCACCCTTGTCGCGGCTCCGGTTTCCGGTCAGGTTGACGCCTGACCGGCCGCCGCCGGCCGGGAGCGCCTCCCCCCTTGGGCGTCTCCCGGCCGATGACCGACTGAGTTAGTGAAGGAGTTTCGAATGGGCATTTTTTCCCGCACGCGCGACATCATCGCAGCCAATATGACCGACCTTCTCGACAAGGCCGAGGACCCCGCCAAGATGATCCGGATGATCATCATGGAGATGGAGGAGACCCTGGTCGAGGTTCGCGCGTCGGCCGCGCGGTCGATCGCCGACCAGAAGGAGATCCGCCGCCAGATTGCCAAATTGGATCGGCTCCAGGACAGCTGGACCGAGAAGGCCGAGCTGGCTTTGAGCAAGGACCGCGAGGATCTCGCCAAGGCCGCTTTGGTCGAGAAGCAGAAGGCGGCCGATCTCGCCCGGAGCCTTCAGGCCGAGATCGACCTGCTCGACGAGTCGCTCCGCGCCGCCGAGGCCGACATCGCCAAGCTTCAGAACAAGCTGCGCGAGGCCCGGACCCGCCAGAACAGCATCCAGAGCCGGCTCGAAAGCGCCCATAACCGGGTTCGCCTGCGCGAAATGTATTCGGGTCCGAAGGTGGACGAGGCTTTCTCGCGCTTCGACGTGCTCGAGCGCCACGCCGATTTCGCCGAAGGCCGCGCCGACGCGCTCGCCCTCGGCGCTCCGCCCAAGACGCTCGACGAAGAGATTGCCGAGCTCCGCAACGCCGAGAAGGTCGACGCCGAGCTCGAGGCGCTGAAGGCCAAGCGGGCCGGCGGCGGCGACTCGGCCGAAAAGGAGGGCTGAGGCGATGGATCACGGCGTTTTCGGCATGCTGCTGGGCGGGCTCGCCCTGGTCCTGCTGTTCATCGGCCTGCCCTGGCTGATCTTCCATTACGTCACCAAATGGAAGAGCCAGGCGACCCTGACCCGCGAGGACGAGAATCTGCTCGACGAGCTTCACGATCTCGCCCGCCGGCTCGACGACCGGATGTGCTCGATCGAGCGGATCATGAGCGCCGAGAACCCCAATTGGCGGCAGCTCGCCTGCGACCCGGCCGAAATCGGGATCGAGGACGGCGCCAATCTCAATCAGCCCAGCAAGAGGATCGGTCGATGACCCCGCGGCACACCAAATTCTACCTCGACAAGCGCAACAGGAAATGGCTCGGAGTCTGCGCCGGGATCGCCGATTATACCGGCCTCGACGTCACCCTGATCCGGATCGGAACCGTGCTTCTCACCGTGCTCGGAAGCGGGATGACGATCATCGCCTATCTGGTCGCCGCCTGGCTGGCCCCGACCAAGCCGAGCGAGCTCTCCCACGAAAGCCCGGAGCAGGCGAAGTTCTGGCAGGGCGTCCGCGCCTCGCCGGCCCGCACCGTCCGCGACGTCCGCTCGCGCTTCCGCGACATCGACCGCCGGCTCGCCGACGTCGAGACCTATGTCACCAGCTCGAACAGCCGCCTGGCGCGCGAGATCGAGCAGCTGCGCTAAAGGCGCCGGGGGCGCCAATGGGGGAAAGACGATGAGTTTCGAAGGTCCGAATTTCGTCATCGCGATCATTTTCATCAGCACGATGGGATGGGTGATGACCAGCTGGATCCGCGCGCGGCACGGCTATCCGCTGACCGACGAGAAAGGCGAAAGCGTCGCCAGGGCCGAGGGCCTGCAGGCCGAGCGAAAGATCGAATTGCTGTCCACCGAGAATGCCGGCCTGAAGGGCCAGATCTCGCGGCTCGAGGAGAGGATCGCGGTGCTCGAACGAATCGCCACCGATCCGGCGGAGCGGACCGCCCGCGAAATCGAAAGCCTGCGCTAGGCGCGGCACGACAGGGAGCAAGACAATGCAGATAAGTTTCAGCGAGCTGGCGCCGCTCATCGGCAGCCTAGCGGTGCTTGCCATCGGCGGCTGGGTGTTCACCACCTGGCTCAGGATCAAGCACGGCTACCCGCTCGACGGCGCCTGGGGCCAGGCCGTCTATCCGAAGAGCAGCGACGAGACGATCGAGCGGGTCAAGCTGCTCAGCACCGAAAATGCGCAGCTCCGCGCCGAGCTCGGCTCGATCAAGGATCGGCTGGCGACGGTCGAGCGGATCGTCACCGACGACAGCCATCGCCTTTCGCAGGAAATCGACCAGCTTCGGCTGAGCAGGAATTGAGGGGAACGGAAATGCCAGGTGTCGCAAGCGTCATTATCGCCTTCTTCGTCGTCGGGCTTCCGGTCCTGCTGATCTTCGGCCAGCCTTTCTTCCGCAGACTGATGGACCATCGCGAGAAGAGGATGGAGATCGAGGCCCGGATGACCGCCGAGAAAGCCGCCCAATATGCGGCCCATACCGAACGGCTCGAGCAAAGGGTCCGGGTGCTCGAGCGGATCGTCACCGACAAGGGCATCGTCGTCGCCGACGAGATCGAGCGGCTCCGCGACGAGCCTTTGAACTGAACCGCGAGGGGGCGGAGGAGCAATGCACATGAACCAATTCGAGATGGTCGTCCTGATCGTCGCGATCGTGATGTTCGCGAGCGTGATGCGGGCGCGCTACGGCTATGGCCGCAGGCGCCGGTCGGGCCAGACCGATCAGGCCGCGGGCCCCAGCCCGGAAGCCGCGAGGCTCCAGGAGGAGGTCCGGACGCTCAAGGAACGGATCATCGTTCTCGAGCGGATCGCCACCGACAAGGAAAGCACGCTCGAGCGCGAGATCGAGCGGCTTCGCGACCGCTGAGTCGCCGGAGGAGAGGATGACCGACCCAGGCACCACGCTCGCTCTCTCGACCGCCGCTTTGGCAGCGCTCGGAATCGCCAGCATCGCGGTTCTGAAGGGCTGGCGCGGCTGGCTCGAACTCCGGCAGCTCCAGCTCGCTTATCCCGCGTCCCGCGCGAGCGAAGCCCCCTCCCCCGCCGCCCGGATCGAGCTTGCCGACCTCAAGGAGCGGGTCCGCAAGCTCGAAGCGATCGCCAGCGGGGTCGAGCTGTAGAACATTAGGTTGAGCGTCATTGCGAGGAGCGAAGCGACGCGGCAATCCAGCGGGTCTCGGAGGCTCAAACTGGATTGCCGCGCTTCGCTCGCAATGACGACGTGAAGCAGACCAAGCCGATGAGGTCCTAAATCCGCGTCTTTGCTCCCAGCCGCCGCCTCTGGTAGCGCGCCGCCATGTCCGCTCAGTCGCTCGACTCCGTCCTCGCCGATTACGAGCTTCTCGAAGCCGACGACCGCTATCGGCTGCTGATCGACCTCGGGCGGACGCTCGAGCCGATGCCCGACGCGCTCAAGACCGACGCGACTCTGGTTCGCGGCTGCTCGGCCTCGGTCTGGGTCTATCCGATGCAGAGCGACAGCGGCCGGCTCCACTTCCTCGCCGACAGCAATGCAGCGATCACCAAGGGCATCGTCGCTCTGGTGCTGCTCGCGGTCCAGGACCGCACCCCGTCCGAGATTCTCGCCACCGACGTGGAAGGCGCGCTCGAGCCGTTCGACCTGCGCAACCAGCTCAGCTCGAACCGGACCCAGGGCATTCCCAACATGATCGCACTAATCCGCGAAACCGCGGCAAGGCTGGCCGGATGAATGATCCCCGGTCGACCGAAGCGGGCGGCTTCGACCCCGAACGCTTCACGTCTTACGCCAGCCGGGTCGGCCATGGCGGGGCGCTCGGAATCGCCTATGTCGCCCACGGCGCCGACTGGGTCGAGCTCGCACTCGACTATCAGGACAAACTTGTCGGCGTTGCGGAGACCGGAGTTCTCGCCTCGGGTCCGATCATCAGCCTGATGGACATGGCGACCAGCATGGCGATCTGGGTCAAGCTCGACCGCTTCCGCCACCAGGCGACCCTCGATCTCCGAGTCGACTATCTCCGGCCCGCGACTCCCGGCCGGCGGATCCACGGCCGCGGCGAATGTATCGGAGTGACTCGAAGCGTCGCCTTCGTGCGCGGAGTCGCCCATGACGGCGACCCCGCCGATCCGGTCGCGCACGTGGCCGGGACGTTCATGTTCATGAAGTGAAATCCCCCCCCGCTCGCGGGAAGGGAAAATCAGGCGTTCTTCCGCTCTTCGGCCTTGCGCAACACGTCATAGGCCGCCTGGACCGCCTGGAAGCGCGTCGCCGCCTCCTTGTCGCCGGGAGCCGCGTCGGGGTGGTTGGCCTTGGCGAGTCGGCGCCAGGCCGATTTGATGTCCTTGAAGCTGGCGTCGACCTCGACCTCGAGGGTCTCCAGAGCGCGCATCTCGTCGCGGCTTCGGCTGCCGTCGCCGGGACCGCCCCAGCCATAATGGCCGGCCTGGCGATAGCCTTCCGACTCCTTCGCCTCGCCCGCCTCGCGTTCCGCCGCCTCCTCCTTGGTCAGCCCTTCGAAATAATTCCATTTGCGGTTGTATTCGGCGGCGTGGCGCTCGCAGAAATACCAGCGGCCGGGCTTGTTGGGAGCCTTGGGGGCGGGCCGGTCGCCCGGCTCGTCGCAGCCGTCGCGGTCGCACAGCCGCACCGGTTCGGCGTCGCGCCGGCTGCCATAGCCTCGCCAGCGCGGAAATCCCCAATCGTTCGAACGTGTTTGCCGGGCCATAGAATCTTTTGCTGTAGCTTCGCGAGGCGAGGCGCGGAATGCGAAAAATGCCAGAGGGTCTGTAAGCCGGGTTCTGTCCGCCCTCTTGCGAAGGCTGTGCGGCCATTCCTCTAGGAGACGGATCGCTCCGTCCCTCAAGCAACCAACCCGGACGGCATAGGGTGGAACATCCCGCCGTCCCTATTCGGTCTTGCTCCCGGTGGGGTTTACCGTGCCGGCCTCCGTTGCCGGGGCCGCGGTGGGCTCTTACCCCACCCTTTCACTGTCACAGGACCGAAGCCCTTGCGACCTGCTCTCTGTTGCACTGTCCCTGAGGTCGGCGTCGCCGCTTCCCCCGCCGGGCGTTACCCGGCACCGTCGTTCCGTGGAGCCCGGACTTTCCTCGCCCCGCTTGCGCGGGCCGCGGCCGCCCGACCCTCTGGCGCACGTCATGTAGGCGGAGCGGCGCGTTTGTCCAAGAGCAGTCCGAGCAGCAAAGCCCGGCACTCGCCGTCGATGATCCCGTCCATCCGCTCCGGACGGAAGCGGCGCTGAAAGGCTTTGACCGCCGCCTTGGGCTCGTGGACGTCGTAGCCGTAGCGTTCGAGCGCGAGCAGGAAGCCGCCGTCGGTCCACAGCGGATCGATCAGATTGCCGGTCGGCCGGGCCACGGCGAGGCCAAGCCTGGCGAGCTTGGGCCAATCGAACAATTCGCCCGGATCCTCCTTGCGCGCCGGAGCGATGTCGGAATGGCCGACGACATAGGCCGGGCGGATCTTCCAGCGCCCGACGATGTCGGCGATCAGCGGCACCAGAGCGTCCATCTGTTCGGCCGGATAAGGCCGGTAGCCGAATTCATGACCGGGATTGACGATCTCGATGCCGATGCTGGCCGAATTGATGTCGGTCACTCCGCGCCAGAACGAGCGGCCGGCATGCCAGGCCCTTTTCTCCTCCTCGACCAGCCGGAGCATCTGCCCGTCCTCGGCGACGACATAATGGGCCGAGACCCTGGCTTCGGGCGAGCGAAGCCGCTCGATCGCCGCCGGACCGTCCTGCATTCCGGTATAATGGAGGACCAGCATCGTGATCGGCAGCCGCCTCTCGTCGAAATTGGGCGACGGCGCCTCGATGATCCGTGCAGTCTCTTCGTCTTCCATGGGCGCCTAACCGCGCCAAAACGGCCGAATCGTCAAGAGGCGGCGGAGCGCGCCGGAGTTGCCGCCGGTGACCGGCGGACGTAGAGGCCGCGGCAATCCGGGTCGGAGACGAAATCGTCGCTCTGGCCGATCACCGTCTCGCCGGCGCCGAGCATCAGAACCCCATCGTCGGCTCCAGCCTCGGCGAGCCGGGCGAAGGCCATTCGCCGCATCGACGGGGAGAAATAGAGCAGGACGTTGCGGCACAGCATGATGTCGAAGCCGCCGGGATGCGGCGGCGGCTCGACCAGCGAATGGACCTGGAACCGCACCGAGCGCTGGATGTCGGCCGAGATCCGCCAGGTCTTGCCCGGCGCCTCGTCGAACCAGCGCATCATCTGCATGACGGCAAGGCCGCGCTGGACCTCGAACTGCGAATAGACACCGCTGCGCGCCTGGTCGATCGCCGAGCGCGAAATGTCGGTCCCGACGATGTCGATCGCCCAGCCGTGCCAGCGCGTCCTCTGCTCGGCGAAGCTCATCGCCAGCGAATAGACTTCCTGACCGGTCGAGCAGCCCGCGCACCAGATCCGCAGCTGCCTCGTCTTGCTCCGGGCCCGCTCGAGCCTGGACAGGATCGGCCCGAGCAGAAGATCGAACGGCATCCGGTCGCGATAGAAATAGGTCTCGTTGTTGAGCAGGGCCTCGACCACGGCGTCGGCCAGGGCCGGCTCGCGGCCCGCGACCAAAGTGGCGACGAGTTGGTCGAGCGAGTGGATCTGGCGCTCGCGCATCAGCGACTGCAAAGCGGTCTCGATCCGCCAGCGCCGGCTCATCGTCAATTGCTGGCCGGTGCGCGCCTCGAGCAGGCCGGCGAGGATCCGGCTGGATGCGTCGCTTACTTCCATGAATCACCCGCGATCCTGGCGCTGACCCGGCGGGCGAGGTCGGCCGGCGGAAGCACCGCCGAAGCAAGCCCCGCTTCGGCGACCGCTCGCGGCATGCCCCAGACCGCCGAGCTCTGGCGGTCCTGGACCAGCATCGCTCCGCCCCGCTCGACGATCCGATGACTTCCGGAGAGACCGTCCCGGCCCATCCCGCTCAGCATCACCCCGACCGCGCTGGTCCCGTAAATGTCGGCGACGGCGGCGAGCATGATGTCGACCGAGGGCAGGCAGCCGCTCGACGAGGCGCCGCGGACGAGCCTGATCGAGATCCGGCTGCCATGTTGCTCGAGCCCGAGATGGGCATCGCCCGGAGCGAGGACGATCTCCTCGGGCCGGAGCGGAAGCCCCTCCTCGGCGACATGGGTGCGGCGGCCCGAGGCGGACTGAAGCTGGCGGGCAAAATAGGGCATGAAGATCGCCGGCAAATGCTGGGTGATCAGCAAAGGCGCTCCGATCATCGCCGGAAGTGCCCGAAGGAATTCGGTGGTGGCGTGGAGGCCTCCGGTCGAGGCGCCGAGCGCGAGACAGCCGATCCTTCCGTCGGGGGCGGCGCGAAGGCGAAGCGGCTTGCCGCCATGCTGCGGCGGCTCGGCGGCCTCGCTGGGACCGATCCGAAGCAGCCGCTCGGCGAGGACTTCGGAGAATCGTCCGGCGAAGTTTCCGGTGCCCGGCTTGGGCAATGTATCGGCCGCTCCGAGGGCCAGGGCCCGGACCGTCGCCTCGGCGCCGTCCTCGGCGAGCGAGGAGACGATCAGCACCCTTGCTCCGGCGCCGAGCCGCAAGATTTCGGGAAGCGCCTCGATCCCGCTTGTGCCGGGCATCTCGACGTCGAGGAGGACGATATCGACCCTGACGCTCTTCAGAGCGTCGATCGCCTCGCCGGCATTGCCGGCCAAGGCGACGATCTCGAACTCCTTGCGGCCGGCGAGCATTCGCGACAGCACCGCCCGGGCCACGGGCGAATCGTCGACGATCATCAATCTGATCTTTTGGGGCCGCCTGGCGGGTTGGTCGTTCCGGTGCGGCGCCGCTGCGGCGGATCGGTTCACGCGATGCCGACGATCTGGAGCTTGCTTTCGAGCGTCTCGCGGTCGAACGGCTTCATCACATATTCGTCGGCGCCGGCATCGATCGCGGCGCGGATATGGGCGGCGTCATTCTCGGTCGTGCAAAAGACGACCTTCGGCTGGTCGATGTCGCGAAGGCGAAGAGTCCGGAGGAACTCGATCCCGCCCATCACCGGCATGTTCCAGTCGAGCAGGACGACGTCCGGAACGTGCGAATCGATCCGGGTCAGGGCCTCGCGCCCGTCCTCCGCCTCATCGACCGAAAAATTGAGCGTTTCCAATATGTGTCGGGCGACCTTTCGGATCACCTTGGAATCGTCGACGACAAGACAGCTCTTCATGCTCGTTCTCGCTCCGGGCGGCAGCCGACAGGCTAGCCGCAATTGGTAATGACAGTCTTAAGCCGCATCGCGCGCCGCTGCCGCGGAAGGTCCGGCGATCAAGGCGGCAAGATCGAGAAGCAGCAACAGGTCGCCCCCGGCCTCGACCGTGCCGGAAGCGACCCGGCGCCAGCCCCCCTTGAGGGCGGTCCGGACCGGCCGGGCCTCGCCCGAGGCTTCGACCACGTCTTCGACGCCGTCGACCAGAAGGGCGTAGGGATGGCCGTCGGCGACGACGACGACCGCGTCGCGGCCCTCGCCTTCATGGCGTCCGATCTCGAGCGACGCCCGGCAATCGACCACGGTCAGCACCCGGCTTCGCAAGGCGGCGAGGCCGGCGACATGGGCTGCGGCGCGCGGCACCGGGGTCAGAGCCTCGATCTCGACGACCGATTCGACCTCGGCGGCGGGCAGTGCGACCCGCTCCCCGGCGAGACGGACGATGAGCAGAAGAGTCGCCATGGCTCAGGCCTTTCCGCGCTTGCGGCTGCCGAGCGCGCCGATCAGGCCGGCGCGGTCGTAGCGGTGGATGCTTCCGTCCTTGCCGCCCGATCGCCCGACCTCGGAGCGGAGCCGGACGATCCTGGCGTCGCCCGCGAGCGGCGGAGGCGCTTCGTCCTCGGTCACGATGACGATGTCGGCGCTCTCGGCGCCTTTCTCCCCGGCGCGAAGCACCGAGTAGCCGGCGCTCTCGACGATCGGGCGAAGGATCGTGTCCATCCACGGATCGCCGGCCGGAAGCACGCAGACCGGCAGATCCTTTTCGGGCCGCACTCCGCTATGGGCGGCGAACAGCCAGTGCAAATCGATCACTTCGACCTGGTCCCCGCCGATCAGTGCGACCGCGCGAACCTCGCCCGGGACGGCGACCGGCCGGATGTCGGAGCCGAGGCTGACGATGTCGACGACCCGGTCGAAGCCGTAGGCGATCTGGGCGGCGCCGTCGGTGAGCCGGAGGATCCGAAGCCCGGCCTCGGGCGCGACCCCGTCCAGGCCCTCCAGCGGCAGGATATGGCCGTCGACCGCGACATGGAGCCGGCCGCCGCTGAGCCGGATCGCCTCTGCCGGCACGTCCTCGATCCGCTCGATCGCAGAGAGCGGCAAGACACTCTTCGCGCCCTTCATGGTCAGGAACAACAGGGCCGGAATGCCCGCCTCGCTCGCCGCCGGAGCCTCCTCCTCCCGATCGGCATCGCGCCGCTCGAGAGCGATCCCGGCGCGCGCGGCGATCCCGGGCGGATCGAGCAGAAGCACCGGCCGGCCGTCGTCGGCCAGGGTGGTCCCCGCATAGAGCCCGGCCGCCATCACCGCCGGCGCGGCGGGCTTGACGACCAATTCCTCATGGTCGTGGACCTGGTCGACCGCGAGCGCATAGACGTCGCTTCCGGCCGGCTTGAGCAGGATCAGTTTCTGGTCTTCATCCTCGGCCTCGCCGGCGCCGAGAACGGTTCCGAGCGAGACCAGGGGCACGCGGCGGCCGCGGATCGTCGCGATCCTGGCGCCGCCGACCGCCTCGATCCGGACGCCCTCGCCGGTCGAGCGGACGATCTCCTCGATCGCCGAGCGCGGCAGAGCGTAAGTGCCGCCGCCGGCCGAAACGGTGAGCGCGGGGATGATGGTGAGGGTCAGAGGCACGCGAAGGGTCAGCCGGACGCCCTCGCCCGGCTTGCTGTCGACGTCGACGATCCCGCCGATCCGCTCGATATTGGCCCGGACCACGTCCATTCCGACGCCGCGGCCGGAAATCTCGGTGACCTCGGCCGCGGTCGACAGGCCCGCCTCGAAGATCAGAGCGGTCTTCTGGGCGCCGGTGAGGCGCTCGGCCCGGCTCTTGGTCAGGGTGCCGGCGGCGAGCGCCTTGCGGACCAAAGCGTCGCCGTCGATCCCCCGGCCGTCGTCGCATATCTCGATCAATATCTGGTTGCCTGCCTGGCGCGCACAGACCGCGAGAAGGCCGTGCTCGGGCTTGCCGGCGGCCCGCCTTTCCTCGGCGCTCTCGATGCCGTGATCGATCGCGTTGCGGACGATATGGGTCAATGGATCGCGGATCATCTCGATCATCTCGCGGTCGAGCTCGACGTCGCCGCCGTCGATATCGAGCGAGACCTGCTTGCCGGTCTCGGTGCCGAGGTCGCGGACCATGCGCGGAAGCGGAGCGAACAGATTGTCGATCCGCTGCATCCGGGTCCGGGTGATCGCGTCGCGCATCTCGGCGATGGTCGCCGAGACCCGTTCGAACGTGGCGTCGACCTCGACTCCGGCCGGGCTCTCGCGAAGCCGGCGGGCAAGCTCGTTGCGGGCGAGGACGAGATCGGACACGCCGCTCATCATCCGGTCGAGCAGGTCGACCGGCAGGCGGATCGTCCGGATCGCGGCGCGATGATGCGCGGCAGCGCCGGCGCCATTGGCATGGATCTCCTCGGGCCGGGTTTCGGACAGAGCGGCGATCAGCGATTCGTCGTCCTCGCTGGCGATCGCCTCGCCGGTCTCGAGCGCCTGGACCAGCTCGCCGATCCGGTCGATGATCGCCAGCACGGCGCTGACCAATTGGTGGTCGGCGACACGCTTGCCCGAGCGGACGGCGGCGAGCGCGTCCTCGGCGGCATGGCTGAGCGCCTTGAGGCGCGGCAGATCGAAGAAGCCGCAATTGCCTTTGACGGTGTGGACGAAGCGGAAAATGGCGTCGAGCCGCTCGCGGTCCTGGGGCGCGGCCTCCCAGGCGACGATCTCGCCGCCCAGCAAGTCGAGCATCTCGCGGCTTTCCGCGATGAAATCGCTGATCAGATCGTCCATCGGCCCCGCCGCTTTGAGCGTGAGGGCTCCTTATGGAGAGGCTTTGGTTAAGAAGGCGTTTACTTCTGGCGTGCCGTCAGGCCGGGATCGAGGCTCCGATCAGCAGCATATTCTCCGCCTCGTCCGAGACCTGGATCTCGCCGCCGCCGTCCGAGACCAGGGAATAAGCCAGCCAGGCCGCCGCGGCGCGCGGGGCGATCGTTTCTTCGTCGCTCCGCCCGGTCAGCGCGCTTTTGAGCTCGGGATCGAGGACGATCCTCGGCCCCTCGGCGCGGACGACGATATCGAGTCCCTCGCCATGGCGCTCGGCGCCGACGTCTAGCCTTCCGCCGCGGACCAGCGAATCGCCGGCGATCAGGACCAGGTTGAGAAGGATCTTCAATGCCGATTTGCTCATCGTCGGGGCATCGACCATCCAGCCGAGCTGGATCCGGCCGTCGGTCCCGAACAGGCCGTCGATCGCGACCCGCGCCTCGCGCGTGTCGACCTCGTCGGCGAAGCCGCCGGCGGCGCCGAACGCCAGTCGGAAGAATTTGAGCTTGTTGGCCGAGGCGCGGGCGCTTTCGCCGAGCAGGTCGAGGCAGCGGGCACGCATCTCCGGGTCATGCTCGTCGGTGAGCAATTCGATGCCGTTGTTGAGGGCGCCGACCGGGCTGAGCAGATCGTGGCAGAGCCGCGAGCAGAGCAGGCTGGCGAATTCGTGGGATTTCATGCGTTCGACGCCCCTGTCGGTAACTGGACTTTCCGGCGGCTTCATTGGCCCCTCGCCTCGCCGGTTGCAAGGCGGAGCTTGGCGCTTTTCGCCCTGCTTTCCAAGCGCCGGATCGAGGCTCTTGATATCGCCCGTTTGATCGCCACATCGCTTGCGGAATGACCCGGGGGGAGTCGATCATCAACGTCGAGATCGCATCGGATGCGCAGGGCTGGAGGCTCGACCGCGCGCTTGCGGCGGCGCTTCCAACGCTGTCGCGCGAGCGGCTCAAGGCGCTGATCAGCAGCGGCCTGGTCTCGGACCCGGCCGGAGCCCCGGTCCGCGACCCGGCGAGCAAGGCGGTCGCGGGCGGATCCTACCGCGTCCGAGTCCCCGCCCCCGCCGAAGCGCATAACGCGCCCCAGGACATCGCCCTCGACGTGGTGTTCGAGGACGACCATCTGATCGTGATCGACAAGCCGGCCGGAATGGTCGTCCATCCGGCCGCCGGCAATGCCGACGGAACTCTGGTCAATGCGCTTCTCCACCATTGCGCCGGACGGCTCTCCGGGATCGGCGGAGTCGCCCGGCCCGGGATCGTCCACCGGATCGACAAGCTGACCTCTGGGCTGCTCGTCGCCGCCAAGACCGACGTCGCCCATGAAGGCCTCTCCGCGCAATTCGCCAGGCACAGCATCGATCGCGCCTATCTCGCCATCGTCGAAGGGCGCCCCAATCCGGCGCAAGGCACGGTCGACGCGCCGCTCGCCCGCTCCCCGGCCAACCGCCAGAAGATGGCGATCGTCGCGGACGGGCGGGGCAAACGCGCGGTCACCCACTTCAGCACGGTCCGGCCGCTGAGGGATTCGGCTTTGGTCGAATGCCGGCTCGAGACGGGGCGGACCCACCAGGTCCGGGTCCACATGGCCTCGATCGGCCATGCTTTGCTCGGCGATCCGGTCTATGGACGGAGCAAAAGCCCGCATCGAGAGTTATTGAAAAGACTGGGTTTTGAACGCCAGGCGCTGCACGCCGCCCGGCTCGGATTTGTCCATCCAGTCTCGAAAGAAAACTTATCCTTCAAAAGCGCCGTTCCGTCTGATATGCAGGAACTGTTAAGCGCACTTTTTGTATAGCAACCAAGTGCTGGCGTGGAGCGAACCGCGCAGTGCGCCAGGGAGAATGAGAGTAGATATGGCAAGCGGCAACAGAGTCCCGGCAACGATCCCCGCCACCGGCGGCGAGGCGGGGCTGAATCGCTACCTGACCGAGATCAAGAAATTCCCGATCCTGTCCCCGGAAGAGGAATATATGCTGGCCAAGCGCTGGACCGAGCATCAGGACACCGATGCGGCGGCCAAGCTGGTCAACTCGCACCTGCGCCTCGTCGCCAAGATCGCGATGGGCTATCGCGGCTATGGCCTGCCGGTCTCCGAGCTCATCTCCGAGGGCAATATCGGCCTGATGCAGGGCGTGAAGAAGTTCGAGCCCGAGCGCGGCTTCCGCCTCGCCACCTACGCGATGTGGTGGATCCGCGCCTCGATCCAGGAATTCATCCTGCGCAGCTGGTCGCTGGTGAAGATGGGCACCACCGCCGCACAGAAGAAATTGTTCTTCAACCTCCGCCGGATGAAGAACCGGATCGAGGCGTTCGAGGACGGCGATCTGAAGCCCGAGGACGTCACCAAGATCGCGACCGATCTCGGGGTCTCGGAAGAAGACGTGGTCTCGATGAACCGGCGGATGGCGATGGGCGGCGATACGTCGCTCAACGTGCCTCTGCGCGAGGAAGGCGAAGGCCAGTGGCAGGACTGGCTGGTCGACACCGAACCGCTCCAGGACGAACGTGTCGCCGACGCCGAGGAATCGAAGGTCCGGCACGAGCTTCTGGTCCAGGCGATGGAAGCGCTGAACGACCGCGAGAAGCACATATTGACCGAACGGCGCCTCGCCGAGGAGCCCAAGACCCTCGAGGAGTTGAGCCAGGTCTACGACGTCAGCCGCGAGCGGATCCGCCAGATCGAGGTCCGGGCGTTCGAGAAACTGCAAAAGGCCCTGATGGGCCTCGCCGGCGAGCGGCGGCTTCTCACCGCGCATTGAGCCATATCCTCCCCTCCCGCTCGCGGGAGGGGACCGAGGGGTGGGCATGCCGAGCCTGTTCAGAATCCTGCCTTGCCCACCCCCTAACCGTGCGGCGCTGGCCCGTCCCCCGGACGGGCCTTAGTCGCGCCGCACCCCGCAAGCGGGAGGGGGAATTGGCGCGTGACGCGGTGAATCCGCCCCGCTAATCCCCCCGCATGGCCTTCACCTCCGTCCGCCCGATCCGCCGCCGAACGCCGAAGAAAAGCCGCTCCTGGCTCGGCCGGATCCTCGGCTGGCTGGTGAAAAGCGTGTTCGGCTTCATCATCCTCTCAATGCTCTGGGTCCTGCTCTACCGCTTCGTCCCGCCGCCGCTGACCTTCACCATGGTCGGCGACATGCTGAGCGGGCGGAGCGTCACCCGCGAGTGGATGAGCCTCGACCGGATGGACCGCGACATGGTCCGGGCCGCGATCGCCGCCGAGGACAGCAAATTCTGCACCCACTGGGGCTTCGACCAGGACGCGATCGCCGAGGCGATGCGGCGCAACGCGCGCGGCGGGAGCGTCATCCGCGGCGGCTCGACGATCAGCCAGCAGACCGCCAAGAACGCCTTCCTGTTCCAGGGCGGCGGCTATGTCCGCAAGGGCTTCGAGGCCTGGTTCACCCTTCTGATCGAGAATCTGTGGGGCAAGAGGCGGATCATGGAGGTCTATCTCAACGTCGCCGAGACCGGGATCGCGACCTACGGCGCCAATGCCGGGTCGATCCGCTATTTCAACCACGACGCCTCGGCGATGAGCCCGGTCGAGGCGGCCCGGATCGCCGCCATCCTGCCACTGCCCAAGAAGCGCGGAGCGGTCGCCCCCAAAGGCTTCACCCGCCGCTACGGCAATTCGATCGCGGCCCGGGTCGGCGTCGTCGCCCGCGACGGGCTAGACGCCTGCGTTTACGGTTCGGGCCGGGCCGCTCCCGATGCTCCGGGGCCCGCGGCGCCAAAGGCGCCCGGCAAGGCGAAGCCGCGGCCGGCGGGCCCTGCGCGGCCGCTGCCGGGCGAGGAATATGAGCAGCCGCGGGCGGGGCCGGTGCCCACGCCGGAACCCGCGGCTGAGCCTCCCGCCGCCGAGCCTGCGCCGCCTCCGGCAGAGCCCGAGACGAACGGCCAATAACGACGTTCGACCCCAATATCGTCCTCCCGGCGCAGGCCGGGACCTCAGGCCGCTAAGGACACGAACCTGCTCGCCGAGACCGCGATGGGGCCCCCTTCGCGCCGTCCGGGGGACGGCGCAGCCCCATCGCCTTCCGCCGGGGTGACGGCCTGTGGGGGCCGTCAGAACGGAAGCTTGAACCCCGGCGGAAGCTGAAGCCCGCTGGTCATCTTCGACATCTCGCCCTGCGCCGCCTGATCGGCCTTGCTCCGGGCGTCGTTGATCGCCGCCGCGACCAGATCCTCGACCATCTGCTTCTCCGACGGCGCGAGCAGGCTCTCGTCGATCTCGACGGCGATGATCCGGCCCTTGGCGCTTGCCCGGATCTTGACCAGGCCGCCGCCCGAGGCGCCTTCGACCTCGATCTTGTCCAGCCCTTCCTGGGTCCGCATCAATTCGGCCTGGGCATTCTGGGCCATTTTCATGATCTCGTCGAAATCCGGCATCAGCCGCTCCTTCTTTCATCCAGATTCCAGCCGGCGAGCTCGGCGCCGGGAAAAGCCTCGAGCGCCGCCTTGACCAAAGGCGTATCGAGCACCTGCTGCCTGACCGCGGCTTCGGCCGCCTTCTCCTGCTCGCGAAGGGTCGGCTGAGCGTCCCCTTCCGCGATGGCGACCTGCCATTTCTCGCCGAACAGCGCCGCAGTCGCCTCGCGGAGGCCGCGAAGGAAGGCGTCGACGTCCTTGACCGGCCGGACATTGCTCTGCTGCAGCTTGAGGCTCGACGGGCCATATTCGACCAGGCGGTAATCCTCGCGAAGCTGGTGCGCGAGAATATGGTTGCCCTTGCTCTCGATCAGATCGGCGAAACCCTCGAACGAGCCTGGAGCGCTCAGCATCGCGCCCTGCTCGGCCTCGGGCGCGGGCGCGGACGGCGCGCGCTTCGGGATCGCCTCGCCGTTCGACAATCTGTCGATCAGGCTGCCGGGATCGGGCAAATCGGAGGCGTGGACCACCCGAAGCAGGGCCATTTCGGCCGCTTCGAGCGGCATCGGCGCGGCGTGGACCTCGGCAAGGCCCTTGAGCAGCAATTGCCAGAGCCGGTGGATGGCGGCGTAAGAGAGCCGGCTCGCCCAGTCCGAATAAGCGGCGCGCTCCTCGGCCGACTGGGCCGGGTCCTCGACTCCGCCGACCTTGGCCCGGGTGATCCCGTGGACGCTCTCGAGCAGGCCCCGGATCAGCGCGGAGGGCTCGACCCCCAGATCATATTGCTCCTTGACCGCGGCGAGCGCCGAGCGGGCGTCCCCGGCGAGCAGCAGGCCCAGCAGGGCCCGGATCGCTCCGCGGTCGGACAGTCCGAGCATCGAGCGCACCTGATCGGCGCTGACCCCGCCTTCGCCATGGGCGATCGCCTGGTCGAGGATCGACAGGCCGTCGCGCGCCGACCCTTCCGCGGCGCGGGCGATCAGAGCGAGCGCGCCCTCCTCCACCTCCACCCCTTCGGCTCTCGCCACCGCCCCGAAATGGGCGGCGAGCTCGGCCGCGGGGATACGCCTCAGGTCGAAACGCTGGCATCTCGACAGGACCGTGACCGGGACCTTGTTGACCTCGGTCGTGGCGAACAGAAACTTAACGTGGGCAGGAGGTTCCTCGAGGGTCTTCAGAAGCGCGTTGAAGGCGTTCTTCGACAGCATATGGACTTCGTCGACGATATAGACCTTGTAGCGCGCCGAGACCGCGGCGTAGCGCACCGCCTCGATGATCTCGCGGACGTCGTCGACCCCGGTATGGCTCGCCGCGTCCATCTCGACCACGTCGATATGCCGCCCCTCGGCGATCGCGACGCAGGGCTCGCACACGCCGCATGGATCGATCGTCGGTCCGCCCGTCCCGTCGGGACCGACGCAGTTCAGCGCCTTGGCGATCAGACGGGCGGTCGAAGTCTTGCCGACGCCTCGGACCCCGGTCAGCAGGAAGGCGTGGGCGAGGCGTTCGCGCTCGATCGCATTGCCGAGCGTCCGGACCATCGCGTCCTGGCCGATCAGTTCGGCGAAGCTTTGCGGCCGGTATTTGCGGGCAAGCACCCGGTAAGGCTGAGCCTTTTGCGGCTGCACCGGCTCGTCGAGGCCGAGGCCGGGGCCGTCATCGGGGGCGTCGGGGGAATCGCTCATCCTGCAATCAATAACCGTTCGCCCTGAGCCTGTCGAAGGGCTCTCCTTCTCTTTGTCGGAACACAAGGAGCGCTTCGAGAGGCTCAGCCCGAACGAAAGTGGGGGAGGTGGGAGCCGGAAACGACCCGGCGCTTATACTCGTTACGGCTGCTTCCTTCCGGATCTGACCGGGTTGGCGAGAGCGCCGTCCGCCCGACTCCCGCGGCGCATATGGGGGAACAGAAGCACCGCCGCAAGGCCACTCTGCCCTCGCATCCAAGGGAGTGGAATGATCACCGCCCCTGCATATTGTGCGCTCCGCCCGGCATCCGCACGGTCAGGCTCTCCATCGCCTCGCTCAGCCAGATCTGGCAGGACAGGCGCGAATGGCGGGTGACGTGGAGGGCGAGGTCGAGCATGTCCTCCTCCTCCTCGCTGGCGCGCGGAAGCCGGGCGAAATCGTCCGCGTCGACGATGACGTGGCAGGTCGAGCAGGCCATCTGCCCCTCGCACGTCCCTTCGAGCGGCTGGCCGGCGGCCTGGGCGACGTCGAGCAGCCGCTCGCCGGCCGGCGCTTCGACCTCCTTCATGCTCGAGCCGTCGGCGGAGACGAACCGCACCAGAGTCATCAAGCGGAGCCCGGCTGGCGCGCGGCCGCGGCGAGGATCAACTCGGCGGCCCGGTCGATCTCCTGCTCGGTGGTGTAGCGGCCGAAACCGAGGCGGATGCTCGATCGCGCCTGGCGGTCGGTCAGGCCGATCGCTTTCAGGACATGGCTCGGCCGGCCCGAGCCGCTCGCGCAGGCCGACCCGGCCGAAAAGGCCACTTCCCTGACCTCCGAGATCAAACGCGCGGCGTCGATGCCGTCGCGGCGGATGTTGAGATTGCCGGGCCAGCGCCGCGACTTGTCGCCGTTCAACTGCCAGCCGGCCTCCTGGAAAGGCGCCCGAAGCCGCTCGGCCAAGGCGGCGACATGGGTACGGTCCGCCGATCCCCGCTCGACGACGAGCGCGGCCGCGGCTCCGAACCCGGCGCAGAGGGCCGGGCTCAAAGTCCCGGAGCGAAGGCCGCCCTCCTGGCCGCCGCCGTGGAGCAGAGGCGTGGGCTCGAACCCCTTTCGGGCCCAGAGCGCTCCGATCCCCTTGGGTCCGTGCATCTTGTGGGCGGAGACCGCCGCCAGGTCGAAATATTGCATCGGCACAGGAAGCTTGCCGAAGCCCTGGACGGCGTCGCAGAGCATGAACGCGCCGACCTCGCGGGCGCGCTCGGCGACCTGCCTGATCGCCTGATCCTGGATCACGCCGATCTCGTTATTGACCAGCATGATCGCGACGATCGCCGTGTCGGTGTCGACCGCGAGAGCGGCATTGCCGCCATCGACGAGGCCGTCCCGGTCGACCGGCAGAACGACGAGCTCGAACCCCATCGATCGCAGCCATTGGGACGTGTCGAGAACCGCCGCATGCTCGGTCGCGACGGTGACGATCTTGGTCCGGCCGGCGGCCTCGACTCCGCCCTTGAGCGCCCAGTTGAGCGCCTCGGTCGCTCCGCCGGTGAAGAACAGGCGCCCCTCCACTGCCCCCGGACCGAGCGCTTCCATCACCTGTTCGCGCGCAATCTCGACCGCGGCGGCGGCCTCGCGGCCGATACGGTGGCTGCTGTGCGGGTTGCCGAAACGCGAGTCGAGCCAGGGCCGCATCGCCTCCGCCGCCTCCGGAGCGAGCGGGGTCGTCGCCTGATAATCGAGATAGATGAGAGGGTTCACGCCGCCCGGCGCTTCCCGAATAGAGCGCGCCATTCGCCGAGCAGAGCGTCAATCTCGGATTCGCTTGTAAGCGGCCCGAAGCTCACCCGGATCACCTCGCGCGCTTCGTCCTCGCTCCAGCCCATCGCCCGAAGGACGTGGCTGGTCTTGAGGCTTCCCGACGCGCAGGCGCTGCCCGCCGAGACGGCGATCCCGGCAAGGTCGAACTGCATCATCTGCGCGGCGCCGGGGACTCCGGGCATCCGGTAGGCGGAGATGGTGGCGATCCGCGGCGCTGCTCCGGCGACCACCTCGCCGCCGGCCTCCTCGATCGCGGAGTCGAGCCGGGCCCGAAGCCTCTTCGCTTCTTCGTACCAGCCATGATCGGCCTCCGCGGCGGCGGCGAAGCCCATGATCGCGGGCACCGCCGGAGTGCCCGGCCTGAAACCGCCCTCCTGCCCGCCGATCGCGTCGAGCGCGGCTGTGTCTTTGACCAGAAGAGCGCCGATCCCGGGCGGGCCGCCGAACTTGTGCGTGGCGACGACAAGGAAGTCCGCATCGGGGAGGGGCAGCTTGCCGGCGCTCTGGGCGCAGTCGACGAGCAGCAGCCCGCCCGCCGAGCGCACTCTGGCGGCGATCGTCTCGATCGGATGCACGACGCCGGTCTCGTTATTGACCGACTGGACCGCGACCAGCGGCTTGTCCGCCCCGGCCAGGGCCGAGTCGAGATCGTCGAGATCGAGCATTCCGTCGGCCCCGACCGCGATCGTCCTGGCGTCCGGCGCGCTTCGAAGCACCGCCGGATGCTCGATCGCGGAGACGATCCGGCCGCCCGCCTTGGCGCGCTCGAGGACCAGCGAAATCGCCTCGGTCGCTCCCGAGGTGAAGATCAGGGTGCCGTCCCAGCCCAGGGCCGCGGCGATCCGCCGCCGGGCGTCCTCGAGCATCGCATTCGCCTTGCGGCCCTCTTGGTGGGGCGAGGAGGGATTGGCCCAGACCCGGAACGCCGCGCTCATCGCCGCAGCCGCTTCGGGCAGGATGAAGGTGGTCGAAGCATGGTCCAGATAGATACGCTCGGGCACGCACTTCCCTTTCAAATTGCGCCGCGCGGCTCCCGCCCTATATAGGTGCGGCCCGCACGGGGGCGCAGCCCCTTTGCCGTTCCTTTCAAGCCAAGCCAAGCGCAGGTGCAATGCCCGAAGTCATCTTTCCCGGTCCCGAGGGCCGTCTCGAAGGCCGTTTCAGCCCAGGTCCCCGTCCCCGCGCTCCGGTCGCGATGATCCTCCACCCCCATCCCCAGGGGGGCGGGACGATGAACAATGCGATCGTCCAGGCGCTCTACAAGACCTTCGTCCGCCGCGGCTTCGCGACCCTGCGGTTCAACTTCCGCGGAGTCGGCAAGAGCCAGGGGGTGTTCGACAACGGCATCGGCGAATTGTCCGACGCCGCCTCGGCGCTCGACTGGGTGCAGCAGATCCATCCCGAGGCGGAATCGACCTGGATCGGCGGCTTCAGCTTCGGCGCCTGGATCGGAATGCAATTGCTGATGCGCCGGCCCGAGGTGCGCGGCTTCATCTCGATCGCCCCTCCGGCCAACATGTACGATTTTACCTTCCTCGCCCCCTGCCCCTCCTCGGGGATCATCATCCAGGGCGAAGGCGACGAGGTGGTGACTCCCTCGGCGGTCCAGAAGCTGGTCGACAAGCTCCGCACCCAGCGCCACATCACCATTCATTACGATACGATCCCGGGCGCCAACCATTTCTTCGCCAACGAGATGCCGCAGCTGATGAAGTCGGTGGACGCCTATCTCGATTTCCGCCTGGATCCGAGCTGCCCCATAAAGTGATCGTCCTTCCCGTCATCCCCGCGGAGTCGAAGACGGGCGTAGCCCAAAGCGGGGGTCCAGCTTCTTTCCTTGGACGTCGACACCGCTCGCCCTCCCGCTGGATTGACCTTCGGTCGTCTTCGGCTCCCGCTTTCGCGGGAATGACGAATGGATTGAACGCGACGCCTATCGGGATGCGAACGGCTTGCCCCGAAAAATGAGGTTCCGGGTCCGAAGCAGCCGAACGTGCTGCATGTGGCCTGGCCGGCTGCGCTCGAGCGCGCAAACGTAGAAATCGCCGAGGAGCCGATCATTGACGTCCATCAGGTCGACCTCTTCCCGCTCGAAGCGACGTATCTCGGGAGGGACCTGTTTGTCATAGTCGCTGAGCGCGATGATCCGCCGGGTACCGATCACCCAGATGCGCTGAATGCTCGAGCCGTTATAGACGGCGAATCGGCCGTGCACCCAGGCGCATTGCCCGACTCGGGCCGGCGGGCCGGCGGCGTTCGCGGCCGCGGCGAGCATCAGGGCGACGACCAGAGCCATGTGCTTTCATCATACCGATCGCGAGACTTCACAAGGGCTTCCGCGGCCGCCGCCATGGCGAATTGACAGCCTCCGCCACATCGGCACAGTCTCGCGCCCGTAACGAATGGGGGATGACATGAAATCCATTTGGTTCGCGCTCACCGCCGCCGCCGCCGCTTTCTGGGCCGTTCCCGCCCAGGCCCAGATGGTTCGGGCGCAGGATCCCGGCAGCATCGTCCGGGCGCTTCAGGGCGCCGGCTATGCGGCCCGGCTCGGCACCGACAAGGTGGGCGATCCGATGGTCACCAGCGGCGTCTCCGGAACGACCTTCCAGATCTTCTTCTACAATTGCACCAACCACCAGCAATGCGCGACGGTGCAGTTCCATTCCGGCTACGACCTCAGCAATCCGGTCAGCCTCGAGACGATCAACGCCTGGAACCAGAGTCAGCGCTTCGGGCGCGCCTATCTCGACAAGGAGAATGACCCGATCCTCGAGATGGACGTCGATCTGGACGATGGCGGGCTCAGCACGATGCTTTTCATCGACAATATCGAATTCTGGGCGAGCGTTCTCGGCCGCTTCGAGAAGCATATCGGTTACCGGACCTAGCCCGCTGGAGATCCGGGTCTCCCGGCAGGCTTTCCATCTCTTGCGTCATTGCGAGTTCCGAAGGGCACGGCAATCCAGCCGGGTCAGTGCGACCATGGATTGCATCGCTCCGCTCGCAATGACGGAAATCGGGTCGAACGAAGCGGACGGACCCTAAGCCGGAGCGACGGGAGCGACCCAGATCAGAACGTTGACGAGCAGGATGAAGGCCGCGAGCAGCATCAGCAGGCCCTGCTTCCGGTTGCCGCCCTTGACGAACAGCCAGCCGCCGCCGGCGATCAGCCCGAAGCTGGCGATCACGGCGACCGAGAGCAGGATTGCGACAAGGCCGGTCATGGCCCCTCATGCCATCGGGAGCGGCGGGAAAAAAGGCTTCGCATTTACGGCTGGTAAACCGGCCCGCTTTATCCTGCACCCATGCCCAGCGCCGAACAGCTGACGGGCCTCGACGAAGCCTTCGACCGGATCGAGGAAACCATCTTGCCGAGCCTCTCGATGGTGCTCGACACCCTGCTCGACGCCGCCGCTCTCGCCCGGCCGGGCCATGACGGCGAGGTCTATGCCGCCGAATTGCGCACGATCGCCCTCCAGCTCGAGGAATTGACCCGCCAGATCGAGGCGATCTCCCCGGCGCGGCTCGATCCGCAGGATTACCGGACCGCCGCCGTCGCCTGAGAGGCCAGTATCCCGGCGTAGAGCGCCGGGTCGACATTCCCGCCCGAGATCACCACCACCGTCCGGCCGCTGACCGGGCCCGCTTTCCCCGCCAAAAGGGCCGCCAGCGCCACCGCTCCGCCCGGCTCGGCCACCAGCCGCAGATTGCGCGCCGCCCAGGCCATTGCGAAGGCGATCTCCTCCTCGCTGACCGCGACTCCCCGGGCTCCGGCATCGCGCAACGCGGCAAAGGTCAATGGCGACACCAATTTGGTCTGAAGAGCGTCGCAGCGGGTCGGCGGGGCCGGCTCGTCGACCGGGAGGATCGAGCCTCCGGCGAGGGAGCGGGTCATGTCGTCCCAGCCCTCGGGTTCGACGACGACCATCTGAGTGCCCGGCAGGGCGAGCGCGATCCCCGACGAAAGGCCGCCGCCCCCGCACGGCACGATCACCTTGTCGGGCCGCTTCCCCATCTGCTCTTCGATCTCGACCCCGACGCTGCCCTGCCCTTCGATCACGTCGACATCGTCGAACGAGGGCACCAGGGTCGCTCCGCTCTCCCGGGCGAGCCGGGCGCCGATCGCTTCCCGGCTCTCGGTCGCCCGGTCGAAAAAGACGATCCTGGCGCCCGCCGCCTCGGTCCCCTCGCGCTTTACCGACGGGGCGTCCGACGGCATGACGATGGTCGCGGCGATCCCGAGCCTTCGGGCGGCAATCGCGACGCCCTGAGCGTGATTTCCCGACGAAAAAGCGACGACGCCCCGCTTTCTCTCCTCGTCGCCGAGCTGCAGAAGCCGGTTGGTCGCTCCGCGAAGCTTGAAGCTTCCGCCCTGCTGAAGGCATTCCGCCTTGACCCAGAGCCGGATCCCGTCGCGCTCGAGCGGCAGCAAGGGCGTCCTGACGACCTCGCCGGCGATGCGGGCCGCCGCAGCCAGGACACCGTCCGTCGATGGTCTTCTTTCGCTCATCCAAACCTCTGGGGAACAAGGGTAAAAAGCAGGTCTTTACAGGGCGGCGCGGCGACCATATATCGCCACCGCTGCCCCATGGGGACTTCCAACAACCGCAAGGCAGCCTTGTCGTCAACTACCGCCTTTGGAGGTCCCTTGAATTGCACGATCATCATAGCGCGCTGGGGCTAGCGAGCACCCCGTCCGGCACCGTCGACGCTGCCGGCATTGCGAAAAAGCAACCGGTCCAGCCGGTGACCCTGCTTCGTCCGCACGCCGCCCGGCGCGCGGCCCGATTCTTCGTCGAGAAGTTCCCGGGCCGGTCGCTCTACGCGGTCAAGGCGAACCCGTCGCCGGACCTGTTGCAATTGCTGTGGGACAGCGGAATCACCCACTACGACGTCGCCTCGATCGCCGAGATCAGGCTGGTCGCCGAGACGCTTCCGCAGGCGGTTCAATGCTTCATGCACCCGGTGAAGGCCGAGGAGGCCATCGCCGAAGCCTATTTCGATCATGGAGTGCGCACCTTCTCGCTCGATACGATCGAGGAGCTGGACAAGATCGTCCGCGCCACCAAAGGGGCGAGCGATCTCAGCCTGTGCGTCCGCATCCGGGTCTCGTCCGATCATAGCAAGCTCAGCCTCGCCTCCAAGTTCGGTGCCGAGCCGCACGAGATGAAGGCTTTGCTCTTCGCCGCCCGCCAGGCCGCCGACGCGCTCGGCATCTGCTTCCATGTCGGAAGCCAGGCGATGACCCCGGCCGCTTATGCCGAGGCGATGGAACGCGTCCGCGCCGCGATCGTCGAAGCCGCGGTGACGGTCGACATCGTCGACGTCGGCGGCGGATTCCCCTCGGTCTATCCGGGCATGGAGCCGCCGCCGCTCGAGGCCTATTTCAAGGTGATTCACAACGCCTTCGAGAGCCTTCCGATCAGCTATTCGGCCGAGCTCTGGTGCGAGCCGGGCCGGGCTTTGTGCGCCGAATATGCGAGCGTCCTGGTCCGGGTCGAGAAGCGCCGCGGCGACCAGCTCTACATCAATGACGGCGCCTATGGCGCCCTGTTCGACGCGGCCCATATCGGCTGGCGATTTCCGGTCCGGCTGATCCGCGATCGGCAGTCCGACGTCCGCGACATGGCGTTCAGCTTCTACGGCCCGACCTGCGACGATCTCGACCATATGGCGGGCCCGTTCCAGCTCCCGGCCGACGTCGGCGCGGGCGACTATATCGAGATCGGAATGCTCGGCGCCTATGGCTGCGCGATGCGCACCGGCTTCAACGGCTTCGGCACCGTCGCCCGCGCGATCGCCGGCGACGAGCCGATGGCGACTCTGTACGGCGGAGCCGAGAGCGACATCGCACGTTCGAACGTCGTGACGCTGTAAACACCCCCTCCCGCTTGCGGGAGGGGCCGGGGGTGGGCCTGAGCTGCCCACCCGAATCTGGACAAGCCCACCCCTAACCCCTCCCGCAAGCGGGAGGGGGACTCGAAGGATTGAGAAGTGACCGACACTCTGGCCAACGACACTCTGGTCAACGACAATCGCAAGCAGGAGCTGCTGTCGAGCGTCGTCGAGCATATCGACATCAGGAGCTTCGATGCCCGCCCGATCGTCGATGCGATGAAGAAGATGAGCTTCACCAGCCGCGACCTCGGCCGCGCCGCCGACATCTACAACCAGATGCTCGCCGATCCGGATTGCTCGATCTTCCTGGTGATCGCCGGCTCGACCAGCGCCGGCGGCTGCATGGACCTCTATGCCGAGCTGGTGCGCAACAACATGGTCGACGCGATCGTCGCCACCGGCGCGTCGATCGTCGACATGGATTTCTTCGAGGCGCTCGGCCACAAACATTATCAGGCGCTCGAGATACCCGACGACGACACTCTGCGCTCGCTCTACATCGACCGGATCTACGACACCTATATCGACGAGGAGCAGCTCCAGGAGACCGATCATACGATCGGCGCCATCGCCGATTCGCTCGAGCCCCGGCCTTATTCGTCGCGCGCCTTCATCCGCGAGATGGGCCGCTGGCTCATGAAGAACGGCAAGAAGGAGAACAGCCTGGTCAAGCTCGCCTTCGAGCACGACGTTCCGATCTTCTGCCCGGCCTTCACCGACAGCTCGGCGGGCTTCGGCCTGGTCAAGCACCAGGTCGACGCGATGAAGGCCGGCAGGCCCTACCTCACCATGGATTCGATCGCCGATTTCCGCGAGCTGACCGACATCAAGATCAAGGCCGGCACCTCGGGCCTGCTGATGATCGGCGGCGGAGTCCCCAAGAACTTCGTCCAGGACACGGTGGTCTGCGCCGAGATCCTCGGCCACGAGGATGTCGAGGTCCACAAATATGCGGTCCAGATCACCGTCGCCGACGTCCGCGACGGCGCCTGCTCCTCCTCGACCCTCCAGGAGGCGGCGAGTTGGGGCAAGGTCTCGACCGCGATGGAGCAGATGGTGTTCGCCGAAGCGACCAGCGTCATGCCGCTGCTGGCAAGCGACGCCTATCATCGCGGCCACTGGAAGACCCGCGCCAAGCGCGCCTTCGCGAAATTGTTCGACTAGAGTTTCTTTTAGCCCCCCTCCCGCTCGCGGGAGGGGTTGGGGGTGGGCATGCTGAGCCTTCCCAAGATCTCACCAAAGCTCCGTCCCACCGGGACCTCCGACCCGCCCTCCATCGTCAGCTTCTTCCCGCCTCCCTCCCGCGGCGCGGTCGACGCCACATGGGCCAAATTGACCGCATGGCTTTTGTGGACTCGAACGAATCGCTCCGAGAGACCGGCCAGCAATTTCGCCAGGGTGGTCGTCACCAGCAGGCTACGCCCGTCGCTGAGAAAGACGTCGCAATAATCGTCGGCAGCCTGGATCCGGACGATGTCGCTCTCCGGCACGCGGTGGAGCCGGCTCCCGTCCTTCAGCTCGACGATCGTCTCGCCGGCAGCGACCGCTCGGGCCAGCCTCGCCTCGAGATCGGCGGCGCGCTTGGACTCCGATTCCCGCTGTTGCCGGGTCAGCCGCAGGGTCGCGACCTGCTCGACGACCAGGGCGACCAGCATCGCCGCGATGCTGAGATAATAAGCTTGGTCGAGGAAGACGGTGAGCTGCCAGACCATCAGGGCGATCACCAGGATTGCGCCGACCAGCGCCACCCCGGCCTTGGGCCGCCTTAGCCTCAAGCCGTGCGCGGCACAGGCGGCCACCGCGATCAGGCCGGCAAGGAACGCTCCCATCGCCTTGATGTCGTACCAGGGGATGAGAAGCAGGCTGGCAACCGCGGCCCCGGCGGTGACGAGCAGAACCGGCTTCCACCAGGCGCGGGCGAAGCGATCGGCCGCCCAGCCCGCCACCAGCACCGAGGTCGCCGCGGCGAGCAAGGCGATCGCGGCGACCCGCACCAGGTGCCAGGGATAAGGATAAGCGACGAACACCCGAAGCACTTCGAGCCCGAGCTGGATCATCGCCAGCGAAGCGATCGCGGCGAGGAGGATCGAACGCCGGTCCCGCCTGCCGAGCGCCGACGCCCCGAAATAGAAGGCGGCCGCGGCGAGAGCGCCGAGAGTGAGCAGCGCCGGCAGGTAATCGATCAGGCCGGGGAGGACCGGGGTCTCGTAGGACGTGACGAAGAAGGTGTGGACCGTCCGCTTCACCGGCAGCCAGAGATGATGCGCCGAGAGCCGCGCGGTGACGACATTGTCGCCCGGTTTGACCAGTGAAGCGGGCACCTCGAAGGTCGCGACGAACCGGCCGGGAACTTCGCTCGCGGCGTCGGGACCGGGAATGCCGTTGCGTCCGACCAGGACTCCGTTCCAGCGCACTTCCGAGCTCGCCATGGCGGTGATCCAGACCATCAAGGGCCGGGTCAGCGGCAGCGCCTTGGGGTCGACCCGAACCTTGCTCGCGATGAACGTCTCCGCGCCGGTCAGCCTGAGATCGGCCAGCCTGGTTTCGCGGCAAGGCCCCTGCCCTTCGGCGGCGCAGACGTGTACCGGTCCCGTAACGATCGGCGGCCGGGCCGCAACCAGGAACAGCAAGGCGATAAAGGCGAGGATCGGCTTCACCCCCGGAGTATAGAAAAGGCGTTCCGGACTGTCCCTGTCGTTCACCGAAGCCTCCGGGCGTTCACCGAGCGCGCATGGACCCCCGGCGCGACGGCCCTCAGCCTCCGGGTCATCCCATCATGGAGGCTTCAATGTTCCGCACTGTCCGGCGCGCCCTCGCGCTCATTCTTCCGCTCATCATCGCCCCTTCCGCGCTCGCAGCTCCGCCTGCACTGCGCGTCGAGCCTTATGCCTTTCGCCTCGCCGACGGCAGCGACCTCGCCGCCGAGCGCGGCACCTTCACCGTCCCCGAGGACCGCAGAGATCCGCGCTCGCGGCGGATCGAGATCGGCTTCGTCCGGTTCAAGTCGACCAGCCCGCATCCGGGCGCGCCGATCGTCTATCTCGCCGGAGGCCCGGGCGGTTCGGGCCTTGCAACGGCCCGGGGCCCGCGCCAGCCCGTCTTCCTCGCGCTTCGCCAGGTCGCCGACGTGATCGCCCTCGACCAGCGCGGGATCGGCCTCTCCAACCACATCCCGCCCTGCACCGCGAAGCACAAGCTCGATCCCGCCAAAGTGCTGAACGAGGCGAATTTGACCTTTTATTATCGCGAGACTCTCGCCGAATGCGTGACGGGCTGGCGCGCCGCCGGAGTGGCGGTAGGCGGCTACACCACGGTCCAGAATGCCGAGGATCTGGAGGATCTGCGCCGGGCGCTCGGAGTGCCGAAGATCGACCTGTGGGGGATTTCCTACGGCACCCATCTCGCCATGGCGATGATGCGGCTTCATCCCGGCTCGATCGGCCGCGTCGCTCTGGCCTCGGCCGAGGGCATGGGCCAGACGGTCAAGCTGCCGCTCCACGTCGACGCCGCCTTCGCCCGGATGGACGCCGCGACCGGCAGGCCGCTCACCGCCCTGATGCGCCGGGTCAATGCGAAATTCGACTCGGCGCCGCAGACCTTCCCGCTTCCCAACGGGACCGGCTTCCGCGCCGATTCCTTTCCGTTGCGGATGATGGCCGGCTTCGTCGCCAAGAATCCCGACGGGATTGCTCAATTGCTCCAGGCTTACGGCGCTCTCGATGCGGGCCAGAACCAGGCGATCGCTCCTCTGGTCTGGAGCTATTTCTACAAGGAGCCGCTGCGGATGAGCGGCATGCCCGAGCTGACCGACGAGGCTTCGGGGATCAGTCCGGCCCGGCTCGCTCTCGTCCGGCGCCAGGCCGCGACCGCGCTCAGCGGAATGGCGATCAACTTCCCGATGCCGCAATTGAGCGGAGTCGTGCCCGGGCTCGATCTCGGCGACGGTTTCCGCCGCGAGATCCGGTCGAGCCACGAGGTGCTCCTGTTCGAAGGCGATCTCGACGTCCGGACTCCGCTCGAGGAGCAGGCCGAGGCGACCGCGGGCCTTCGCAACCTTAAGCGCATCATCGTCCGCAACGGAGGCCACGATCTGTTCGAGGCCCATCCCGCCGTCGGTCCGCTGCTGATCGCCTTCTTCTCCGGCCGCCCGGTGGCGGCGCGCGAGCTCGTCCTTCCGCCGCCCGGAGCGCCGGCGAGATGATTTGACCGCGCTTCGGTTCTGACGCACCTTCCCCGCGCCACTCGGGGGAGGTGCTCAGCAATGCATGTCAGTCCAATACTCGCGCCGGTCGTCGCTCTCGTCGCCTGGACGCTGGTGATGATGGTCTGGATGATCGTCAGCCGCCTCGCCGCGATGCGCCGCGCCGGGATCAGCCTGAAAGACCGGGTCGGAAGCCGAAGCGGCTCGCTCGAGGGCGTCATCGAGGACGAGGTCAACTGGAAGTCCCACAACCACACCCATCTTCACGAGCATCCGACCCTCTTTTACGCGATCGCCATCTCGCTCGCGCTGATGGGCTTCGGCGGCGGCATCAACCTCTGGCTCGCCTGGGCCTTTGTCGCCCTCAGGATCGCTCACAGCCTCGTGCAGGCGACGGTCAACATCGTCAGGTACCGGTTCCTTCTGTGGATCGCCTCGGCGCTTTGCCTGATCGGCCTGACGGTTCACGCGGCGGCCTGGATCATTCACCACCAGATGTATCATATGTGATGGAAGTTCCTCCCCTCGATTTCGAGGGGAGGGGGACCGCGTGAAACGCGGTGGAGGGGCATGCTTGAGCCTTAGCAGAGCCCCTCCACCATCCTTCGGATGGTCCCCCTCCCCTGCAAAAGCAGGGGAGGAACTTTATTTCGCGAAGCTCCCCACCAGCTCGACATGAGTCGACCAGCGGAACTGGCCGACGGGCCGTACCCACTCCAGCCGGTAGCCGCCTTCGATCAGCATCTTCGAATCGCGCGCGAAGGTGATCGGGTTGCACGAGACATAAGCGATTCTCGGCACCGATGACCCGGCCAGCAATGCGACCTGCTCGCGCGCGCCGGCGCGGGGCGGATCGAGCACGACCGCCTCGAACCGGTTCAATTCCTCCTCGACGAGCGGGCGCCGGTACAGGTCGCGATGATCGACGAACAGCTGCCGGCCCGCGCGGCCGGCCGCCGATTTCAGGGCCAGCACCGCGTCGCGCTCGCCTTCGACGGCCAGGATCCGGCCCTGGAGCGCAAGCGCGAAGGTACCGAGGCCTGCAAACAGATCCGCGACGATCCGCGCCTGGCCGACCGCCTCGCGTACCGACTCGACCAGGGCCGCCTCCCCCTCCGCCGTGGCCTGAAGGAAGGCGCCGTGCGGCAGCGGCACCGGCACGCCACCGAGCGTGATCGTCACGAGTTCGGGCTCCCAGCGAGTCTGGGCGCCGTAGCCGTCGTCGAGGCTGAGCCGGGCGAGCGCGTGCGCGCGAGCGAAAGCGCTGAGCCCTTCGTCCGCGGCCAGGCCTTCGGCCGCGACGCCCTGGAGCACCAGGTCGACGCCTTGGTCGGCCAGAATCATCGTCACGCTCGCCCGGCTTCTTTGCTTCATTAGTCCGGCAAGAAGCCTGCGGAGCGGCGCGACCAGAGCGAACAGCTCGGGGCGAAGGATATGGCATTCGCGCATGTCGACGATCCGGTGGCTCGCCTCGGCGTTGAAGCCGAGCAGCAGCTGGCCGCCGCCCCGCTCGGCGCTGAGCGACGCGCGCCGCCGGCTGTTCGGCGGCGAGATATGGGCCGGCGCCATTTCGGGCGGGGCAAGGCCCTGCGCAACGAATGCCGAAGCGATCCGGTCGGCGAGATAGTCGGCATAGGCCCGGTCGTCGACATGCTGGAGCTGACAGCCCCCGCATTCGGGGAAATGACGGCACGGCGGTATATGATGATGGGGGCCGGGCAGGATCGCCCCATCCTCGGCGATCCGGTCGCCCGGCGCCGCCAGGGGCACGAAACCGCCGCTTTCCGTCACTCCGTCGCCCCGCGCGGCGAGGCGGACTATCCTCTCTTCGGTCACAGGCAATCGGCGAAGGCGGCGGGCAGAGTATCGAGCAGGTCGTCGGCGATCAGGCCCTTGCCTGCCAGTTCGGCGGCCCGGCCATGGAGCCAGATTCCGGCGCAGGCCGCCTCGAAGGCGTCGAGCCCCCAGGCGCGCATCGCCGCGATCACGCCGGTCAGAACGTCGCCGGTGCCGGCGGTGGCGAGCCAGCTGGACGGCGCAGCGATCGCGGCCCGCCCGTCGGGCGCGGCGACGATCGTGTCCGGGCCCTTGTAGACGATCACCGAATGCGCCTGAGCCGCGGCGCGGCGGGCCTGCTCGACCTTGCTTCCGCTCCGATCCTCGAACAGGCGCGCGAACTCGCCCGCATGCGGAGTCAGGATCGGGAGATTCGCCAGGCCGTGAAGCGCGGCCGGCCCCTCTTCGGCGAGCAGCGTGAGCGCATCGGCATCCAGAACCAGAGGCGAGGAGGCTTTCAGCGCCGCCGCGAGCAAGGCGCGGGCCTCTTCCCCCTTGCCCAGGCCGGGCCCGATCGCGATCGCTCCGATCCGGCCATCGGCGAGCGCCGCTCGCGCCCCGCTCCGGCTCTGGACGATCGCGCTCGGCACCCCCGACACGAACCGGTCGGCGACCAGGCGGACATAGCCCGCCCCGCCGCGAAGCGCCGCGGCCGCGGTCAGCGCGGCGGCGCCCGGCATTTCGCCGCCCAGCAGAGCGACATAGCCCCGGCTATATTTGTGATCCTCCGGGCCCGGCTCGGCGAGGCTCGGGCGGGCAATCTCCTCCAGCCGGCTGTGGCCCGCTATGCCGATATCGGCGACGACGACCCGGCCCATGTGGCGCGCCGCGGGCTGAAGCAGATGCGACGGCTTCAGGGTCGCGAACGTGACGGTCAGGTCGAAATCGGGCACCGGGGAGAGGATGCAGCCGTCGTCGGTCGCCACCCCGCTGGGCAGGTCGATCGCGACGCGAACCCTCGCCTGTCCGGCGAGGCGCTCGAGCACCAAAGCGAGCGTCTCGTCGAGCGGCCGGCCGAGACCGGTGCCGAACAGCGAATCGATCAGCAGCGGGGCAGGCCCCGCCTCGGCCAGAGTCTCGACCGGGCCTTCCCACCGCGCCCGGGCGGATCGGGCGGCCTCGCTCTTCGGTTCGGCGAGAGCGGCCACCCGCACGTCGACCCCATGGTCGCGCATGACCCGCGCGATCACATAGCCGTCGCCGCCATTATTGCCCGGTCCGCACAGGATCAAAGCCGGCATCGGCCCGGCGAAGCGCCTAATCGCCTCGGCGGCGGCGGTTCCGGCGCGTTCCATCAGCGTCTCGACCGGCGTGCCGTCCGCGATCGCCGCAGCTTCCGCTGAGCGCATCTCTTCCGCGGTGAGTATGTAGCGGCCGCTCACTGCTTCACCGTGGCCGGGAGGCGGTAGCGGTCGCCGGCGATCGCCACCTCGATGCGCTGGTCGCCGAGCAGGGTCACGGCGGCCGGGTCGGCGCCGTCGGCGGCAACGACCCCCCGCCCGTCGGTCGTCACCAGCAGACGGCGGAAGCTCCCGCCTGGGCTTCGCACCGTGAGGATCAGGCCGTCTGGCCCGCTGCTGCGCTCGACCGCGCAGACCCGCTCGAACCGCGGGGCGCCTTCGAGAGCGCAGTCGATCCTGTCGGCTTGCGCGTCGGCCGCGGCGAGCGCGTCCCTTCGCGCGGCGTCGGGATCGCCGCAGGCGGCGAGCGCCAGGAGCATCAGGAGCGGCACAAGCTGCTTCATGCGGCCGTCCTGCTCCGGCGATCCGGTCCGGGCAAGCATGGCCTCAATCGCCGCGCCGCGCCCTGCGCTCGAGCCGCTCGGCCAGCTCGGCCGAGCCGAACAGCGATTCGAACAGGCGATCCTGTCCGTCGTCCCGGGCGACGCCCGCGGCGGCGAGCCGGATCGATGCTTTGAGGATGCGCAGGCTCGCGGCACTGTTGGCGAGGATCGCGGCGGCCATCTCCTCGACAATCCCGGCGAGGCGCTCGCCCGCGTGGACCTCCACCAGGCCGATCCGCTCGGCCTCCGGGCCGTCGATGCCGGCGGCGCCGAACAGGAGGCGCGCCGCCTGGCCGGGACCGATCAGCGCGACGAGCCGATGCACATCCTCCTGCGGATAGGCGATCCCGAATTTGGCGGGGGTGATCGCGAAAAGGGCCCGGTCGCCCGAGATCCGAATGTCGCAGGCCATGGCCAGAGCGACTCCCGCGCCGAAGCAAGGACCGTGGATCGCCGCGATTGTCGGGATCGGCAGGTCTCGGAGCCGCTCGAGCCCGTCGCGCATCGCCAGGCGGAAACGCGTGCGGGCGCCCTCGTCGTCCTTCATCGCCGCGAAATCGTTGATGTCCGCGCCGGCGCAAAAGGCGTCGCCCGCGCCGCTGACGATCAGCAGCCGCGCTCCGCCCCGCTCGGCTTCCTCGGCGCGTTCGGCGAGCTGCGTCCATCCCGACACCGGGATGGCGTTGCGCGCCCCGGAGCGGCTGAGGACCAGCCTTGCGACGCCTGCTTCGATTGAGAGATCGAACATGGCCCGGCCATGCCGCCGGCCCTGCTCTTTGTCAGCGAAAAAAAGGGCCGGCCGCATGGGATCGGCCGGCCCTACAGGGAGCCATGGCGCCTCCCCCGCACCACCGAGGGAGGGACCATGAGCGAATGTCCGCGCCGGCGGATGCCGGGCTTCGACTCGTCCGCCCGTATGGCAGCAAGGAGCGTGCCAGAACGCAAAGCCGCGGCTGACGATGGTTAAGGGCTTGTAATTGCTGTCCCCCACCGGGACTCGCGGGCCATCCGGGGCAGTCGAGCGGACAAGATGGCGCGAGGCGTAGGGGACCTGTTATGGTCACCCTTGGTTGCATTCGCATCGCCGGTGCCGCGACCGGCTACCTGCCGAACCGGGAGAATAGCCGTATTTGTTCGCGTCCATCTTTCATTGCGGGCAATTGCCTGCCCGGCGCTCCTTCTCGGAGTCGCGGCGGCCGTCGCCGCGCCGGCATCGTCACCGCGCCGATTGCCTCCTGGCTACAAGTGGGGACGCTGCCTGCTCGTCGTGGAAGGCCGAACCCGGATTTCCGGCCGGTGCATATATTCCATAGCGAAGGGCGGCGATTTCCTCATCGAAGGTCCCCGCCAGGTTCATGCCGGGATCGACTATCCCAAGGCGGATGTCGCCGCCGCGGAGCGATCGACCGACTATTGGGCGAACGTCTTCAGGGATGGAGGCGGCTGGACCGGCTATGGGAATGACGACATCTCGGCGGTTCACGGCGGCAGGGAGTTCGGGATCCTGCGCCGGCAGGGCGCCTGCTACGTGAACAGGAAGGTCCGCGTCTGCCTGTGGGCCATATAGCGCGCTCAATCCGTCCGACGGGTTCGTTCAGCGGATGCGGGTCGGAAGCTGCCACCAGGCCGGATGAAAACGCGCGATCCGAGCCCCTGCCCTATCGCGCGCGGCTTCGGACTCAAACAGAGCGAAGCAGGTCGCGCCCGATCCCGACATCCGGACCGCGTCACCGCCTGCTGCCTGCAAGGCGGCAATCACTTCGCCGATCGCAGGGGCAATCGCCTTTGCTGACGCCTCCAGATCGTTGCGCCCGTGCCGCCAGTCGCGAGGGAGCGATCCCCCATCGCCCCCGGCCCAACCGCGGAAAACGTCCGCGGTCGATAACGGCACTCGAGGATTGACCAGCAACAGGGGGATTCCGGGCTGAACCAGGTCCGGCGCGGGTTCGAGCTCGTCCCCTTTGCCCCGGCCGATCGCCGTTCGCGATTCGACACAGGCGGCGACATCCGCTCCGAGGTCGCGGCCCATGCGGACGAGCGCATCCTCGTCCAGGCCCAACTTCCAAAATCGGTTGAGCAGCCGCAGCGCCGCCGCCGCGTCCGCCGAGCCGCCGCCGATTCCGGAAGCGACCGGCAGCCTCTTGTCGAGAGTCAGCCGCGCGCCGCTTTCGATACCCGCGCTATTGCGCAGCGCGCGGGCGGCGCGAAGGACGAGATTATCGCCTTCGCCTTTCAAGGCTTCGGCAAATGGCCCCTCGACCTGCAGGCTGAGCCCCTCACCCTCCTCGACGCGGAGCAAGTCGCCGTCCTCGGCGAAGGCGAAGATCGTCTCGAGGTCGTGATAGCCATCGCCTCGCCTCCCCCGCACATGAAGCGCGAGGTTGATCTTGGCGTACCCGATCTCTTCCATCAGGGCGCGGACAGCTCCGGCCTGAGCCCGGCGTCGACCTTGGCGTTGAGGCGGGCGATCGCTCCGCCTTCGGCGTGGACCAGGGCCGCCTGCCAGGCGTAGCGCGCCTCGTAGCGCCGTCCCGCCTTGAAATAAGCATCGCCGAGATGCTCCTTGATCGACGGATCGGCCGGCTGGCCCTGGGCGGCCCGCTCGAGCAGACTGATCGCCCCCGGCAGGTCGCCGCGCAGGAAATGCGCCCAGCCGAGCGAATCGGTAATCGCCATATTGTCGGGCTGGAGCCGGCTCGCCTCGCGGATCAGCCGTTCGGCCTCGGCGATATTCTCGCGCCGCTCGAGCTGCGAGTAGCCGAGATAGTTGAGCACGAGCGCCTCGTCCGGAGCAAGCTTGTAGGCCGCTTCGAGCGCGCTCTTGCCCTCGGGCCAGCGTCCGGCCTGGATCAGAGCTCCGCCCTGCCTGAGCAGCAGCAGCCATTCGCGCGAACCCGAATCGGGATCGGCGCGGACCAGAGCCAGCGCCTTGCCGTAAGCGTCGGCGGCGGCGGCAGGCTGCTGGGTCTGGCTGAGCAGGTCGCCCAAACGGGTCCAGCCCGACGCGTCGCGCGGCTGGCTCACGGTCTCGCCTTTGGCCAGAGCCAGCGCCTCGTCGTGCCGGCCGGAGGCAAGCAACAGCCCGATCCGGCTGTCCTCGACGCTTCCGGCGAACGGATCGCCGGCGGGGATGGCGGCGAGCGCGGCAAGCGCGGCCTGGTTCTGGTCGGCGGCGGCGAGCAATTCGCTGGTGACGATCCACGCCTCGCTATTGTCCGGCGCCATGAAGGTTCCGAGCCGGGCGAAATCGAGAGCGAGCGCAGGGACCTGCTGGGCGTTGAGATCGACCGCGATCCGGACCAGCAATTCGGCGGCGCCGGAGGCCGGATCGGAGAGAGCGCCGGGCAATGGCTTGCCGCTCTCGACGATATGGCGCGCGAGAACCAGAGGCTCGGAATCGCCCCTGAGCAGAGCGAGAGCGGCGGCCTTGTCGCCCTTGCGGGCGAGCATCGCCGCGGCGGCGACCCTGAGCCTCGGAGCGCGGGTGCCGGCCTGGGCGAGGACCGGCCCTAGCGCGGCGACGCCCTCGCTCCTCTTGCCGGTGGCGAGCAGAAGGAAGGCCTTCTGCTCGACGGCGTAGGTGGCGGCGAGCGGATTGTCGTTGATCCCGGCGAGGATGACCATCGGGTCGCCCTTGCGAGTCCCTTGGGCGACCCAGGCGCGGAGCAGAGGCGCGAGGAAGGAGAAGACCTCGTCTTCCTCGATCCGGTCGATATGGGTCCCGGCGGCGCGCCAGTCGCGGTCGCGCAGGGCCTCGCCGAGCAGAAGCAGCCGGCCGTCGACCTTGAGCTTGCCGGCTCTCTCGAGCGCCCGGGCGGCGCTCAGCGCCAGTTGGCGGTCGCCCGCGGCCAGCCCCTCGTCCAGGGCGCGGGCGGCGAGGGTGGCATCCTCCGGCGACAGAGCGAGAGCGGCGCGATAATCGCGCACCGCCTGGTCGTAGGCGCCGATACTGTCCGCCGCGCGGGCCCGGACATAGGCCGCGAGCGCGCTCTGCTCGTCGACGGTCGCGCCGGCCGGCTGGAGCGGCAGGATCGCCGCGGTGCCGAGGATCGCGGCCGCGATCGCTGTTCTACATATTGGGATAGTTCGGCCCTCCTCCCCCTTCCGGGACGACCCAATTGATATTTTGGGTCGGGTCCTTGATGTCGCAGGTTTTGCAGTGAACGCAATTCTGAGCGTTGATCTGAAGCCGCGGGGCGCCCTCCTCGGCGCCGACGATCTCATAGACTCCCGCCGGGCAGTAGCGCTGCTCCGGAGCGTCGTAGAAGCGCAGGTTCACGTCGATCGGGACGCTCGGATCCTTGAGGGTGAGGTGAATCGGCTGGTCTTCCTCGTGATTGGTGTTGGAGAGGAAGACCGAGGAAAGCCGGTCGAAGCTGATCACGCCGTCCGGCTTTGGGTAGGCGATCGGCCTGACCAAATCCTTGCGCCACAGCCCCTCATTGTCGGGATGATGGCGCATAGTGAACGGAAGGCCGATCCTGAGATAACGCATCCACATGTCGGCGCCGGCGAGGATGGTGCCGGCGAACCCGCCGAATTTCGCGACCATCGGCTCGACGTTGCGGACCATCTTGAGCTCGGTCGCGATCCAGCTCTTGTCCAGAGCCTCGGGATAGGAATCGAGCGAGTCCGAACCGCGGTCGGCGGCGATCGCGGCGAAGGCCGCCTCGGCGGCGAGCATGCCCGACTTCATCGCCGTGTGGCTGCCCTTGATCCGCGGCACGTTCACGAACCCGGCCGAGCAGCCGATCAGGGCGCCGCCGGGGAAGACCAGCTTGGGCACGGCCTGCCAGCCGCCCTCGTTGATCGCCCGTGCGCCGTAGCTGACCCGGCGCCCGCCCTCCAATATTTCGCGGATCGCCGGATGCTGCTTCCAGCGCTGGAATTCCTCGAACGGCGAGACATAGGGGTTGCGGTAGTTGAGAGCGACCACGAAGCCCAAAGCGACCTGGCCGCCTTCCTGATGGTAGAGGAAGCCGCCGCCCCAGGCGTCGTCGAGCGGCCAGCCCTGGGTGTGGATCACCCGGCCGGGGCAGTGCTTCTCGGGGTCGATATCCCACAATTCCTTGAGGCCGATCCCGTAGACCTGGGGCTCGCTCTCGGCGTCGAGCTCGAAGATCCGCTTCAATTCCTTGGTGAGATGGCCGCGGGCGCCTTCGGCGAAGAAGGTGTAGCGGCCGTGAAGCTCCATTCCGGGCTGGTAATCGGCCTTGTGGCTGCCGTCGCGGGCGACGCCCATGTCGCCGGTGGCGACCCCCTTCACCGATCCGTCCTCGTTGAACAGCACTTCAGCGGCCGCGAAGCCGGGGAAGATCTCGACTCCGAGCGCCTCGGCCTGGCCGGCCAGCCAGCGGCAGAGATTGCCGAGGCTCAGAGTGTAGGTGCCTTTGTTGTTCATGAAGGGCGGCATCATCAGATGCGGCATCGGCCAGCGGCCGGTGCGGGTGAGCACCCAATGGTGGTTCTCGCGCACCGTGCAGGTCAGCGGGCTGTCCAGCTCCTTCCAGTTGGGCAGCAATTCGTCGATCGCGCGCGGATCGACGACCGCGCCCGACAGGATGTGGGCGCCGACCTCGGAGCCCTTCTCGAGGATGCAGACATTGAGCTCGCGCTCGGCTTCGGCGGCGAGCTGTTTGAGGCGGATCGCGGCGGCGAGCCCGGCGGGCCCGGCGCCGACGATCACCACATCATAAGCCATCGACTCGCGGTCGGTCATTCCCGGCTCCAATCGCGCGCCTGGACTCCTATCGTCGCAAGCAGCCAACGTCTGGCAGATAGAAGCAGATTTTGAGGTTGACCAGCCCGGGCCGGGGTGACTCTGCTCGCCGGATGGAGCGGGGAGAATTCTCGACGGCCGAGGCGGCGAGCCTGCTCGGCTGGTGGAACGATGCCGGAGTCGACACGATCGTCGGCGAGGAGCCGCGCGACTGGCTTCGCCCGGCGCCTCCCCCGGCGCCCGCCGCAACCGTCGCCGAAGCCGTTCAGGCCTTCACCGCCGACGAGGGGCTGCCCGGCCAGCTCGACCTGTTCCAGGCCTGGCTCGCCGGAAGCGAGAAATTGAGCTTCGCTGCGCCCTCGGCGCCGCGGATCTGCCCGTCGGGCGACCCGGCATCGGGTCTGATGATCCTCGCCGACATGCCGAGCAGCGAGGATTGCACGGCCGGCACATTGATCGCCGGAGAGGCGGGCCGGCTGTTCGACCGGATGCTCGCCGCGATCGGCCGCGACCGCGATTCGGTCTATCTCGCCGCTCTCTCGTGCCTGCGCTCGCCCGACGGCCGGCTGACCGGCGCCCCGGCACAGCAATGCGCGACCCTCGCGCGCCACCATATCGGCCTCGTTGCGCCCAAAGCCCTGCTCCTGCTCGGCGACTCCTGCGCCAAGGCCCTGCTCGGCCTGTCGATGGTCCAGGCGCGCGGCCGCTGGCACGAGGTCGCGACCCATGCCGGCCCGATTCGCACTTTGGTAACCATTCCGCCCGATTTTCTGCTCCGGCAGCCCGGCCACAAGGCACGCGCCTGGGCCGATCTGCAGATGCTGATCGAAGAGGTGAGACGATGAAGCTTCGCGCCCTCTTGCTCGCGGCCGTTTTGGCCCTTCCCGCCGCCCCGGCTCTGGCCGATTCCGGCGCACGCCCGGCCTCGGACCTGAGCGCTTCGGAGCGGAGCGGCTATCGCGAGATCTTCGCCGCGATCCGCTCGGGCGACTGGGCGACCGCCTCGGCCCGGCTCGACGCGATGCGCGACAGCCCGTTGAGCAATTTCGCCCGGGCCGAGCTCTATCTCGCCAAGGGCTCGCCGAGGGTCGAGCTCGACCGGCTGATGGCGTTGCTCAGCCAGGCGCCGGACCTGCCCCAGGCCGACCAGCTCGCCCGGTTGGCGACGACCCGGGGCGCGACCACCCTTCCCTCGATGCCGCGCGAGCAGGCCCTGGTCTGGCAGGGCAGCCAGCCGCGCCGGGCCCGCGCCCAGAGCATCAAGGGCGATTCGGTCGCCGACGAGCTCGACCGGCAGGTCCAGCCCCTGATCGTCGACAACCGCCCGGCCGAAGCCGAAGCCTTGTTCACAGCGCGCGAGGCCGATCTCGGCTCCGAGGCGCGCTCCGAGTTCCAGCAGCGAATCGCCTGGTCCTATTACATCATCGGCGACGACGATGCCGCGCGCCGGCTCGGCGAGGCGGCCCGGAGCGGCGCCGGCGAATGGACGGTCCACGGCGCCTGGGTCTCGGGCCTCGCCTCGTGGCGAAAGGGCGATTGCAACGCCGCCTCGAGCGCCTTCGCCACGGTGGCCTCGCGCTCCGGCGACGTCGAATTGATCGCGGCGAGCAATTATTGGGCGGCCCGCGCCGACATGATGTGCGGCCATCCCGAGCGGGTCCAGGCGCGGCTTCGGACCGCCGCCCGCCTCAAGGAAACCTTCTACGGCCTGATCGCCGGAAGCGCGCTCGGGATCCGCTCGCCGGGCGCCGCCGGCCTTCACGATTATCGCGACGAGGAATGGCGCGCCGTCGCCGGCAAGCCCAACGTCCGAGCCGCCATCGCTTTGGCCGAGCTCGGCGAGACTGACTATGCCGACGAGCTGATCCGCCACCAGACCAGGATCGGCGACGCGTCCGACCACAACGCCCTGCTCCACCTGGCGGCCGATCTCGATCTCGCCTCGACCCAATATTGGCTGGCCCACAACGCGCCGCGCGGCGCAAGCGTCAACATCGCCGCCCGCTATCCGCGCCCGGCCTGGCAGCCCGCGCGCGGCTGGCGGGTCGACCAGTCGCTGGTCCTCGCCCATGCGCTACAGGAATCCGCGTTTAGGACGGATGTGGTCAGCCCGGCCGGGGCGCAAGGGATCCTCCAGGTCCGTCCCGGCACCGCCGGCGACATCGCCCGCGCCCGCGGCGAGCCGTTCGCCCGGAGCCAGCTCAACGACCCCTCCGCCAACATGGAATATGGCCAGACCTTCATCGAAGGGCTTCGCGATTCGGCGGCGACCGGCGGCCTGCTTCCAAAGGTGATCGCAGCCTACAATGCCGGCCCGGTTCCGGTCGCCGAGTGGAATATGCGCCGGCTCGATCGCGGCGATCCCCTGCTCTACATCGAATCGATCCCTTATTGGGAGACTCGCGGCTACGTGCCGATCGTTCTCCGCAATTACTGGATCTACGAGGAAGAAGCCGGAAAGCCCTCGCCGAGCCGCCTCGCTCTCGCCCAGGGCCTGTGGCCGCGCTTCCCCGGCCTCCCCGGCCCCGCCTCGGTCCGCCTCGAGCCCGGCTCGCCAAACATGATCTACGGGACCCGATAGCCAGCCGGCCATCTCTGTCATTGCGAGGAGCCCTTCGACGTCGCCTGCGGCGTCGCTCAGGATAAACTGCCGCTCCGCGGCAGCGACGAAGCAATCCAGTCCGGCGCCTGCGGGAGCGCCGCTCTGGATTGCTTCGCTGCGCTCGCAATGACGGAACTTTGATTTGTTCTTGCTCTGTTCTCGCAATGAGAGCATAGTCTTGTCATGCCCCGCCCCGACGCCCGTCCCGGCCGCGGCGCGCCCGAGAATTGGACGCCGACGCGATTCAACCTGCCCGAGCGGGTCGCCGACGGCGACTGGCTCGACGCGCGCGAGGCGCTCGACGACGGCCCGCCGCCGCTCCGGACCACGGTCACGGTCGAGAAGCCGAAGACGATCATCGCCCGCAACACCTCGCCCGACATCGGCTTCGACCGCTCGATCAATCCCTATCGCGGCTGCGAGCATGGCTGCATCTATTGCTTCGCCCGCCCGACCCACGCCTTCCACGATCTCTCGCCGGGCCTCGATTTCGAGACGAAGCTGTTCGCCAAGCCGGACGCCGCGAAGCTGCTCCGCGCCGAGCTGGCCAGGCCCGGCTATTCGGTCCGGCCGATGGCGATGGGCACCAACACCGACCCCTATCAGCCGATCGAGGGCAAATGGCGGATCACCCGCTCGATCCTCGAAGTGCTCGCCGAGACCCGCCATCCGGTGACGATCACAACCAAGTCGGACCGGGTCGTCCGCGATATCGATATCATCGCGCCGATGGCCGAACAGAGCCTGGCCTCGGTTGCGCTCTCGATCACCTCGCTGACGCCGGAGATCTCGCGAACGCTCGAGCCGCGCGCACCGTCGGCCCGAAAGCGGCTCGCCGCGGTCAAGGCGCTCAGCGAGGCGGGCATTCCGGCCCACGTCGCCATCGCTCCGGTCATTCCCGGCATCACCGACCATGAAGTCGAGCATATCGTCGAGGCCGCGGCCGAGGCCGGCGCCATCGGCACCTTCTTCCTCCCGGTCCGCCTCCCCTACGAGGTCGCGCCTCTGTTCCGCGCCTGGCTCGACGAACATTATCCCGACCGCGCCGGCAAGGTGATGAGCATCATCAACTCGCTTCGCGGCGGCCGCGACAACGATCCCAACTTTTTCACCCGGATGCAGGGCTCCGGGCCGTGGGCCGATCTGATGCGGACCCGTTTCGACATCGCCGTCCGGAAGCACGGTCTCAACATCGTGAAGTCGAAGCTCCGGACTGATCTGTTCGTGCCGCCCCAAGGGCCTCAGCTGAGATTGCTCTAATCCTCCCCGGGACGGGGAGGATTGGCTGTCGCGAATGACCGCACCCTGCTACACTCGCGGCCTGGTCGTTTGCGGGAGGGGGAGCAAATGGACGCGGGCTTCTATTCGACGATAACCGAGCTCGCCAAGCTCGGCTCCGCGGGCGTGGGCCTCGCGGTGTTCCTGATGGCCTTCTTCCTTCTGGTGCGAGGCAAGCCGGTCGACGAGGCGACAGCCCGGCTTCGCGAGAAGTTCCTGGTGTGGGGCGTCGGCTTCGCGATCTTCTGCGGAGTGCTCGCCTTTTTCGCGCCCCTGCTCCAGAAGGGCCCGGCGGGCGGCCCGGTCCATCTTCGCCTGGCTTTCTCGCCCGATTTCGAGAGCGAGGGGCTGAGCTCGCCGAAGATACGCCTCGCCGACGGTTCGCTCGGCAAGCCCGACGAGCAATTCGATGTACCCCCGTCCGACGTGACCCAGACGGTGACGATCGGCATGGATTCGGCGCTGAAGGAGGTGAAGAGCCTCCGCCAGAGCACCGCAAGCCTGGTTCAGGCGGTCGACGATGCCCGCGACCAGCGCGATCGGCTCGCCGACACGCTCCCCGCCGCTGCCGCTCCGGCCGAGGCCCAGCGCACGCTCGACACCTCGTCGGGCCAGTCCGAGACGATCCAGCAGCAGGTCGTCCAGAGCATCAATCAGGGCGATTTCGACCGCGCTGCAATTCTCAGCGCGAGATTGCGCTCGTCGGTCGCTAGCTCCGGGGTCGCGGTCGACCGGATCGCGAAGCCGGGGAAATAGGCTTTGTCGCCGATCATAAACTCAGCCGTTCGGGCTGAGCTTGTCGAAGCCCTCTCCTTTTCTTGGTTCGAAGAGAAGGGAAGCCCTTCGACAGGCTCAGGGCGAACGGTGATTCAAGTTCAGTCCCACTGATCCCTAGGCCGCCGCGCTTTTCAGAGCATAGTCGCGATATTGCTTTCGAAGCTCGGTCTTGAGCAATTTGCCGGTGGCGGTGTGGGGCAGGCTGTCGACGAACAGGATCTCGTCGGGCAGCCACCATTTGGCGACGTGCGCCGCGAGATAGTCGAGGATGGCGTCCGCCGTCACATCCGAGCCGGGCTGCCGGACGACCAGCAGCAAGGGCCGTTCGTCCCATTTGGGATGGCGGACCCCGACCGCGGCCGCTTCGGCGACCCCGGGGCAGCCGACCGCGGCATTTTCGAGGTCGATCGAGCTGATCCACTCGCCGCCCGACTTGATCACGTCCTTCGACCGGTCGGTGATCTGCAGCACTCCGTTGGAGTGGAGGATGGCGACGTCGCCGGTGTCGAACCAGCCATGCTCGTCGATCACCGGCCCCGAATCGTCCTGGAAATATTGGCTCAGCACCCAGGGGCCGCGGGCGTGGAGCCGCCCCGAGCTCTTGCCGTCGCGCGGAAGCACGTTGCCGTCGTCGTCGACGGTCCGGAGCTCGACCCCGAACGGCACCCTGCCCTGCCTGCACATATGGTCGAGCTGCTGCTCGTAGGTCAGACTGTCCCAGTCGCCGGTGCCGGCGCCGACCGTGCCCAGCGGCGACATTTCGGTCATCCCCCAGGCGTGGCCGACGCGGATGCCGCGTCTGGTGAAATAGTCGATCATCGCCCGAGGTGCCGCCGAGCCGCCGATATGGACGGTTCCGAGCTTGCCGAGATCCGCGCCGGTCGCCTCGACATGGTTCATCAGGGCGAGCCAGACGGTCGGAACGCCCGCCGTATGGGTGACTCCCTCGGCCCGCATCAGCTCGCACATCACCTCGGGCGTGTAATCGGCGGAGAAGACCATCTTGCCGCCCGCCATCGCGGTCGAGAAAGGCAGGGCCCAGCCGCCGGCGTGGAACATCGGAACGACCGGGAGAACGACCGCGCGCGCCGACAGGTCGAACACGTCGGGGCAGATCTGGGCCATTGCGTGGAGGATGGTCGAGCGATGCTCGTAGAGCACGCCCTTCGGATTGCCGGTCGTGCCGCTGGTGTAGCAGAGCATGCAGGGCTCGCGCTCGTCGCCCTCGACCCAGTCATAATCGCCGTCCTCCGCGGCGATCAGGGCGTCGAAGCTGGCTCCCAAATCATTTGGCCCCTCGCAATCGAAGCAGACATAATGCTCGATGCTGGTCCAGCGCGGCTTCAGCCGCTCGACGATCGGCGCGAAGGCCTTGTCGTAGAACAGGATCCGGTCCTCGGCATGGTTGGCGATGTAGACCAATTGCTCGTCGAACAGGCGCGGGTTGATCGTGTGGATCACCCCGCCCATGCCGATCGCGCCGTACCAGGAGACGACGTGGCGGGCATGGTTCATCGCCAGGGTCCCGATCCGGTCGCCTTTCTTCATCCCCAGCCGCTCGAGCGCGCGGGCCAGCTTGCGCGAATCCCGCTCGATCCCCGCCCAGTCGGTGCGGGTCGTGCTCCCGTCCGCCCAGCGCGACACAAGCTCGCGCGTGCCATGCTCGCGCGCCGCATGATCGATGATCCGGGTCACCCGAAGCGGCCAGTCCTGCATACCCCCGAGCATGGTCGTCCCCCTGTCGCGTCGATCGACAGACTATCGAAGCGGAGGAGCAAAGCAATCCGGGGGGTAACTGGGGTTAAGGCGCATTACCTGGCTGTCATTGCGAGCGGAGCGAAGCAATCCAGAACGGCCTCGGAGATCCACTGGATTGCCGCGTCGCTGCCGCGTAGCGGCAGTTTATCCTGAGCGACGCCGCAGGCGACGTCGAAGGGCTCCTCGCAATGACGGCGGGTTTCAGGAGACCAGAGCCAGCTTCAGCTGCGGGATCACCGACAAATGCACGCCGGCGATCCCGTCGAGCCGCTCGATCCGCGCGGCCATCTCGGCGTCCAGGATGAAGTCGCGGCCCAGCAGCAATTCGGCCTCGCCCGCCTCCATCCGAAGCCTGAGCTTGAGCTCGCCATTGCCGCCATGGTCGCCGGCAACCGCCGCCGCCAGCCGGCGCACCGCTTCCTCGTCCTCGGCGACCACCTCCATCTGCAGCCGGGTCCGCCGCGACAGGCTGTCGAACGTCTGGAGCGAGCGGATCGTCACTCTCGGCGCTTCCTCGCCGGGGCGGCGGTCGAGCTCGACGTTGAGCAGGGCGCAGGCGCCGGTCTTGGCCGCTTCCTCGATCCGAGCCGCGGCTTCGTCGTCGAACACCGTGGCGGCGAACTGGCCCGACGCGTCCGACATGGTCGCGATCAGATAGCGGCGGCCGCGCGCCGAGGTTCGCCAGCGCGCTTCTTCGACCAGGCCGGCCATCACCGCGGCGGTTCGGCCGCCTTCAGCCGGGATCGGCAAATCGGCGAGCTCGGCGAAGCTCTTCGCCCGGTGCGCCTCGACGAGGTGGCGGTAGCGGTCGACCGGGTGGGCCGAGAAATAGAATCCGAACGCTTCCTTCTCGGCGGCCATGCGCTGGGCCAGGGTCCAGCTCGCCGACGCCTGGATCCGGATCGGGACGACGTTGGAGGCGCCCTCGCCGAACAGGCCGTGCTGGCCGCTGCTGCGCATGCTCGCGGCGCTCGATGCGACCGCGAGGATCGTCTCGGCGGCGGCGTGGACCGCTGCCCGGCTCGGAGCGATCGAATCGAAGGCTCCGCCCCCGGCCAGGCTCTCGATCTGGCGGCGGTTGAGAAGCTGCGGATCGACCCGGGCGGCGAAATCGTCGAGGCTGGCGAACGGCCCGCGGCCCCGCCTTTCCTCGACCAGTTGCTCCATCGCTTTCTCGCCGACGCCCTTCAGCGCCCCGAGCGCGTAGCGCACGGCCGGCCCGGTGTCGCTCTCCTCGACCGCGAACTCGGCCTCGCTGGCATTGATGCAGGGCGGCAGGCAGAGCGCGCCCATCCGCCGCATGTCGTCGACGAAGATGGAGAGCTTGTCGGTCTGCGCCATGTCGAAGCACATCGACGCGGCATAGAAGACGACCGGATGGTGCGCCTTCAGCCAGGCGGTCTGATAGGCGACGAGCGCGTAGGCGGCGGCGTGGCTCTTGTTGAAGCCGTAGCCGGCGAACTTGTCGATCAAATCGAACAATTCGTTGGCCTTGGCGGCCGGGATCGCATTGACCCGCTCGCAGCCGGCAACGAAGCCGGCGCGCTGGGCGTCCATCTCGGACTTGATCTTCTTGCCCATCGCCCGGCGCAACAAATCGGCCTCGCCGAGGCTGAAGCCGGCAAGCACCTTGGCCGCCTCCATCACCTGCTCCTGGTAGACGAAGATTCCGTACGTCTCCTTCAGCACCTCCTCGAGCAGAGGATGGGGGTAAGAGATCGGCTCGCGGCCGTTCTTGCGGGCGCCGAACATCGGGATATTGTCCATCGGTCCCGGCCGGTAGAGCGAGACCAGCGCGATGATGTCCTCGAAGCTGGTCGGCTTCACCGCCGCCAGGGTCCGCCGCATCCCTTCCGATTCGAGCTGGAACACGCCGACCGTGTCGCCGCGCTGGAGCAATTTGTAGACGTCGGGATCGTCCCACGGGATCCGGTCGAAATCGACCTTGACTCCGCGCTTGCCGAGCATGTCCGCGGCCTTGCGGAGCACCGACAGGGTCTTGAGGCCGAGGAAGTCGAACTTCACCAGTCCGGCCGCCTCGACATATTTCATGTCGAACTGGGTGACCGGCATGTCCGAGCGCGGATCGCGGTAGAGCGGAACCAGCTCGTCCAGCCTTCGGTCGCCGATCACCACGCCGGCGGCGTGGGTCGAGGCGTGGCGCGGAAGGCCTTCGAGCTTCATCGCCAGGTCGAACAGCCGCCGGACCTGCGCGTCGTTCTTATATTCGAGGCCGAGCTCGGTGACGCCCTCGAGCGCCCGCTTCAGCGTCCAGGGGTCGGTCGGATGGTTGGGGATCGCCTTGGCGAGCCGGTCGACCTGGCCGTAGGGCATCTGGAGCACGCGGCCGGTGTCCTTCAAAACCGCGCGCGCCTTCAATTTCCCGAAGGTGATGATCTGGGCGACCTTGTCCGAGCCGTAGCGCTGCTGGACGTAATGGATCACCTCGCCGCGCCTGGTCTCGCAGAAATCGATGTCGAAGTCCGGCATCGACACGCGCTCGGGATTGAGGAAGCGCTCGAACAGCAGGCCGAGGCGGATCGGGTCGAGATCGGTGATGGTCAGCGACCAGGCGACGACCGAGCCGGCGCCCGAGCCGCGGCCGGGGCCGACCGGTATGCCGTTCTCCTTGGCCCATTTGATGAAGTCGGCGACGATCAGGAAGTAGGCCGCGAAGCCCATCCGGACGATCACGTCGGCTTCGAATTCGAGCCGGTCGAAATAGGTCTTCCGCTCCTGCTCGCTCAGGCCGTCATAGCCGGCGAGCCGCGCCTCGAGCCCCTCGCGGGCGTCGCGGCGCAATTGCTCGGCCTCGGCCTCGGTATCGCCGGCGATGCTCGGAAGGATCGGCTTGCGCTTCGGCGCTCCGAACGCGCAGCGCCGGGCGACCACGGAGCTGTTCTCGATCGCCTCGGGCAGATCCTCGAACAAAGCGCGCATCTCGGCGGCGGGCTTGATCCAGGCTTCGGGCGAGGATTTGACGCGGTCGTCGCGGTCGACCTGGCTCGACTGGGCGATGCACAGCATCGCGTCGTGCGCCTCGTGGAAATGCGCCTCGGCGAAGCAGGCCGGGTTGGTCGCGACCAGCGGCAGGCCGCGCGCGTAAGCGAGATCGATCAGAGCGGCTTCGGCCTGCTGCTCGACCGGGTCGCCGCGGCGGCTGAGCTCGACATAGAGGCGTCCCGGAAAAAGCGCCTCGAGCCGGTCGGCGACCCGGCGGGCTGCGTCGATCTGGCTTTCGGCGATCAGGCGGGCGAGAGCGCCCTCGCCGCCGGCGGTCAGGGCGATCAGCCCGTCGGTTCGCCCGTCCAGGGCCTCGAACGAGACGTGGGGTTCCTCGTGGACCGGCCGGTCGAGATGGGCGGCCGAGACGAGCGCGCAGAGATTGTGATAGCCGGTCTCGTTCTGGGCGTAGAGCGCAAGCCAGTCGAGCAGTCCGGCCCCGTCGGGACGGTCCGGGCGCGCCACCGCAAGCATCGCTCCGATGATCGGCTGGACCCCTTCCTTGATGCAGGCGTCGGTGAACGGCATGGCGGCATAAAGGCCGTTGCGGTCGGTCATCGCGGCGGCGGGAAAATCCAGCCTTTTCGCATGTTTGGCGATCGCCGCCGGCTCGATCGCGCCGTCCAGCATCGTGTAGCAGGAGAAAATCCGAAGCGGGACGTAAGGCGCGGCCATCGACTCGTTATGGTGCTTCGAAGCGCGCGCGGGAAGCGCTCACCGCGACTTTTCCACACCTAATCGGCGGGACGCCCGACTGGACGAATACGGGCATCGGACCGCCCAAATAATACATCTTCAGCTCGGCGACCCACGCGTGACCGGTATATTGGAACCGGCCGAGGTTGCCCGCCGCCGGGATGCCGTATTCGTCGTAGCTGTCGATCGCGAGCAGCGCCCCGTCCGCGCCCGCAATGCCGGCGATCGAGCCCTGCAATTCCGGGGACACAATACTTGATTTCCCTTCGACTTGGACTGGGCTCTACGCCTTCCCAGCCGCAGTCCGATACCCGCTCGAGGCGCTTGACACCTCCACCTCAGATCCGGACCACAACCGACAATTGAGTATTGTGTCCCCGAAACTCGGGATGGATTTCACCCCTTCAATCAATCAAGTGCGCTGTCGCCGTAATCTTGCAATACCCTTAGCGCCTGCGCGCTCTCCAAGTAGGATTCAGAGAAGAACGTCCACTCGGCAGTGTCCAGCAGGTCGATGCACACATTGAAATTATCCCAATTACGCCTGTAGATCTGATCAAATATCTCACTGTCGACAAGATCTACCTTCAACGAAACGATTGAAATATCATTTATGCTCTCGATCATAGATAGAAGCGAACTCATGCTATCCCAGTTCAGTTGATTGGAACAGATTTCGACTAACTCAGAATATAATTGCGGTGGGCGCATTATCACGTCTGGTCTTAAAATTCTCCACGTTAGGTTCGGTCCTCGTGCCTTTACGCAGTTAACAAGGTCGATAGCCATCTTTGGAATCGCCGCGACTGATCCGGAGCTTATGCGGGCAACAAGGTGGACATCGAGTGACAAAAAACCTCTCCCCGGGTTCGGCTTCTGTTCGTTCTTACTGCACTCTACCAATCAACTGAGGCGATTCAGTACGGAGGACGTATTGGATCTATTTTCGGCGGCGGCTTCGGCGGGTCTATCTGGGGCGGCCGAGGCAATGGCGATGGAGGTCCCCGTTGAGGGCTCCCGCCGGTTGGATTGGGCTGGTACAGATGTTGATGAGGATTGGTATGCAAATCGGGTCTTCCATGGTCCGTGAAATCGATGTCGCGAACTGGTCTTCCTTCAGCATCGAATTCCCGCGCTTGCCGGTAAGTTTCCTGACGTCCCTTATGTGTCCCAAGTTGCGTATGAGGCCCTGAGTCTGGATCCGGTTCCGGCTCGCCATGCGGCTTGCGCGGTAGCTCATCATCCGCCGTGCGTTTGTTGCGATCCCTGACCGGCGGCCTAGGGCTATTATGAAGAATTATGGCGCCTATTATAGTAACCGTTGCCGTAATACCTTCTGCAATTTCGGGTACTACTAGTACAATGCATACAGGGCACTTACCGCTAGGGTCGCTCGCATTGACGGGATCATCCCGAACATAGGCATAGAGGTTGATCTGATCCTTATAACCTATGGGGTCGGTTTGCATGAACCGCCCTAGCGTTGGCGAGTAGATCCGGGCCTTGTAATAATACATGCGCAGCTCAGCGATCCATGCCTGTCCGGTATATTGGAACCGCCCGAGATTGCCCGCCGCCGGGATACCATATTCGTCGTAGCTGTCGATCGCGAGCAGCGCGCCGTTAGCGCCCGCGGTGCCGGCGATCGAGCCGTGGTGGTCAGTGTGGAGGTATCGGGGCTGGGTGAGGTCCGAGCCCTGATACCAGACAAGGGGATCATCTACCCCGGCGCCGTGAACGTAGCGCTGGACCAAGGCGCCGGTGACCCCGTCATATTCCGCGACCAGCTCGTCGCCGTCGTAGAGCAATTGGGTGGGGCCCGCGCTCCCGCCCGACACCTGGAACAGGCGCCCGAGCGGGTCGTAGACCAGGGCTGCGGTGACCGCGCCGCTGGCGCTGACCAGCCGGTTCTCAATATCGTAGACGTAGTTGGTCGCCACCGTCTGGGCGTTGGCGCCGCTCTGGATCAAATTGCCGTTGGAGTCGTACAGGAACCCAACGTCGCCGGCGGCCGAATATTGGTTGAGGCCGTTCGCCGTGTAAGCACGGTCGACATTGGCGTGAGCGGTCCAGACGTAGGCGTCGTTGGATCGGCCGATCGTCCGCACCTGGTTCGAGGGCAGCCAGGTGAAAGTCGAGGCGTTGTTGCCGGTATTGCCGACGAACCCCTCGGCGAGCGAGGTTAGCCGGGTGACGTGATCGTAATCGTAGAAGGTGGCATCGCCATAGCGGCGAGTCATCGAGGATCGCAGGCCCTTATTGTTGTAGACGATCGTCGCCAGCGAGACGGTCGAGCCGAGCCCGCCCTCATAGACCTGGTCCATCCGGTCGAGGCCGTCATAGCCGAACGACATCTTCACCGAGTCGGGCCAGGTCAGCTCGCGCCGATTGCCGTTGGGGTCATGGTCCGAATGGGTCAGGGTGCGCGACGTGCCCGACATCGCGATCGTGGTCGAGGTCAGCCGCCCGAACCCGTCATATGTGTTGGTGACGCCTTCGCCGTTGAAGCTGTCGAACCGCGCCGCGGTCTGAAGGTTGCGAAGATCGTAGCTGTAATAGACGTCGCGGGTCTGGGCGGCCGATAATTGCTGAGGCCCCGGAGCCGTGCGCTCGGGCACATACTTGATCGTCATCCGGTTCAGTGGATCGAACGTGTAGGTGAGAAGCGAGCCGTCGCGTTTCCTGAAGCTCGTCCGGTTGCCGTTGAGGTCGTAGCCATATTCTTCATAGTCGGTGGTCGAGCTCGCCGCCGCGCCCCGCGCCAAGACCGGGAACCGCGTCTTCACCAGCCGATCCTGGCCGTCATATTCGTAGGTTGTGCGGTTATTCTCGGCGTCGGTCAGGGTCTCGATCCGGCCGGTCGAGGTATAGCTATTGGTCCGGACGTCCGCCGCAATGGACGTCGCATAGCCCTCGGTCACCTTGAGCAATTGGCCGGCCGCGTCATAGAAGTTGCGGGTAATCCGGTCCGGCCCATAGTCGTTCGGGGCGGTCCCCTGGGTACCAAGCTCGCACGCCGAAGCGGGCAATGAGGCGAACGCAGCCGGGTTCATCCGGACCGCCGTGCATTCGAGGCGTCCGGCCAAATCGTAACTATATTGAGTGACCGTTGCGGTGCCGCTCGACCCGCTGACGCTCTCCTTCACCTTGCGATCGAGCGCGTCGTAGACGGTGTCGACCGTCCGGGAGAGGGCAGAAAAAGTCCAGTTTGCCGGCGCCACATTGGGGCCCTGCCAGGTCGCGAGTTGGCCCGTCTCGACCTTCACCAGCCGGCCGGCAGCGTCGTAGCTGTTGCGCACGGCTGGATAGCCAAGCGGGTCTGGGCCGTCCGGGTCCGGCCCGATCGTGCCGAGCAGTCGGCCGGCGGCGTCGTAGCGCGACACGGTGGTGAAGGACGCCGCGCCCGCCGGCGGAACGCCCGTGCAGGAAGTCAGGCCGGCGCGCGGCAGGGTCTCGCTCACCTTTTGGCCGCTCTCGTCATAGCCGTAGCAGGTGCGAAGCGTGACGCCGTCGGCGGTGACCGTTTTGCCGCGAAGGAGCAGAGTGTTGGGCCCGCTGTCGGGACCGTAATCGTAGCTGGTGACGACCTCGTCGCCGGCGAGCGTGCAGCCCCCGGCAGCGGGGTTGCTGGTCCGGCAAAATCGCTCCTCGGCGAGCAGGTACGTCCCGGTCGCGGCCTGGGCGTAACCTGAGCCGCTCTTCACCCAGGCCTTGCGCAGCGCGTAGGAGTAGCGGGTCTGGGGGGTGATGCCGTTCACCGCCGGCCCGGTCCGGGTCAGGATGCCGCCATGGGCCGGATCGTAAGTGTAGGTGGTGACATAGCCCCGAGCGTCGGTGGTGCTGACCGGCTTGTCGCACGATTTGTAGCAGCCATAAGTCGCCGAAGTGACGATCTCGGACTGGTCGGGGACGCCGTCCACATGGACCGGTATCCGCCGCGCCTGGGCGATGTTGCGGTACCCGTCGTAGGTGAGGACGGTCTTGATCCCCTTGGGATCGGTGAACGATTCCAGATGCTCGCTGACCAGGCATTTGTCGAGCAGCGGCGGCTGCGAACTCTGCATCGTGTTGGGGTCGCAATAATCGTTCTTCGTTAGCCGGCCGAGCGGATCGATCATCTCGATCGGACCCGGAGTCGTCTGGTAGACGGTGTCGCCCACATTTATGCCCGAGCAGCCGAAATGAAGGAGACAGGGGCTGCCCGGGCCGGTGCCGGGAAGGACCGGAAATCCGTATCGGACGATCGTCGTGTGGTTGAGGGCGTCGGTGTAGCTGCCGCCGGTGATGACGGGCGGGTGGCCCTCGGCATCGGGCGTATGATCCCATGCGTAGGCAAAGGACTGCCCGCCGGCATAATCCTGGCGCCAGACCATCTCCTGCAGCACGCCCTCCTCGTCATATTCGGCGCCGAGGACGTTGGTCAGCCATGCCGTCTGCTGCTGCGTGGCGGGATCGGGCTTGGTGAAGGCCATGGTCGGCGCGCCGCTGGCGGACGTGTCGTAGCTGAAGCCGGAGACCCGGCCGGTCGGATCGTTGACGCCGGCCAGGCTCCCGCCGGAATAGGTGTAGTTCACGGTTTCGGCCGCGGCGGCCGGGCAGACATTGTCGGCCGGCTTGGCGGTGACCGAGAGGTTGATGACGCAGGCCCTGGAGATGGAGCTGCCCGCGGCCTGCTCGATCAGAAGCGCATAGCCTTTCGAGCTGGTGACGCTTCTGAGGCGCGCGTCGTTGGCGACGCCGGGGTTCGGATTGTCGTACTGGAAGCTGTATCTGGTCCCGTCCGCCTCGGTGATCGAGTCGACATAGGCGCAGCGGTAGAAACTGGAGCAGTCCGCATTGCCGAGGGGCCGGAAGACGGCGATCGTGCCGTCCGAGGCGTAGAAGGTGTAGACGATTGCCGCGCTCGCTTTGTCCGCCCCCAGAGGAAACTTGAGCTCGGAATAAGCGGCTTTCGACATCTGGACGAAGCCGCCGTCATTCTGCCTTGCGCGGAATGTCTCCGATCGGCCGCCGAAATGGACGTTGATCTGGAAATCCTGCCCCGAGCCGTGCTCGTCCTTGCCCTCGAAGATGTTGATCCTCTTCTCGGTGATCATGACGTGCCAATTGTGGGCGAAATTGCCGAACGGATTGTTGTGGCCGCGCACGTCGGTCGTCATGGTCCGGGTGAAGGAGAGATCGCCGATCGAAAGGTCGGTCTGGCTGTAGGCGTAGCGGCCGGTGCGCATGTCGACGCCGCCCGGAGCGACCGCGAACTTCTCCGCCGGAGTAGTGATCAGCCTGGTCGTCGGCTCGGGCCCGCCTTCGCCGCCGCCGCCGACCTGCGCCGCGGCCGGGGCCGGGGCCGCGAGCAGGCAGGCGAGCGCGCCCAGCATGCCGAGCGCCCTTGTCTTCACTCCATTCGTTACGGCTGCCACGGGCGAATCCCCTGCGAGCGAAACCATCCATGCCCGCGCCAAGCGGGCGGCGGGGCTCAGGTCGCCGCTGCGGCTTTCTTCCAGGTCTGTGCGATCACCGATGTCCCCTTATCTGAAGTCAAGACTTGATCACGCCTGTAAACGCGAGTCAATCTCGGTTCGATTTTCAGTAAAGCGGCAGGATACACTGATCGTTTTATTATGACCAGGGACACATCGGCATCGTCCACACGTCCGGCGGCGAGAAGGAGCGAAGGCTGCCACTCCGCCGCTCAGATCGGCTTGCCGATCCTCTTGCTCGAGAACCAGCCGTGGAACAGCGCCCTGCCCCTGATCCTGCCGATCGGCAGCTGGCCGACGCCCATCTGCTCCGGCGGAACGCGGCTGTCCGCCGACTGGTCGCGATTGTCGCCGAGCACGAAGACGTGGCCCGGCTCGACGACAGTCTCGGGGAAATCGTCGACCTCCGGCATGTAGGTGATGTCCCAGATCCAATGCGGCCGCGCCTCGCCCGGAAACTGCTCCGCGATCCGGCGCGCCTTGTTCATGCCCATGACGGGCGGAATGTCGTCGACCCCGGTCTGGCGCCGCGCGACGGCTTGCCCGTTCAGATGGAGGATGCCGTTCACGACCTCGATCCGGTCTCCGGGAAGCCCGGCGACGCGCTTGACGTACAGGCTCGAATCGACCGGCCCGTCGAAGACGATGATGTCGCCCCTGTGCAGATCGCCGGCGCCGCGCATCGAGGCGATGAAACGGTCGCCCTTCATCAAAGTCGGCGCCATCGCTTCAGAGGGCTGATAGAAAGGCCGCCAGACGCCGGCGACCCTGCCGACTCCGAGCGCGAGGAAGGGCAGGAAGAGCAGCACCCAGACCGCGATCGCCCAGGGGCGGAGCCACCAGACCCGCGGCGCCCGGGGCGCTTCGCCGGTCATTCGATCCGGCCGTCGTGGAGCCGCAATATCCGATCCATCCTGGCGGCGATCCGCTCATTGTGGGTCGCGACCAGAGCGGCCGAGCCCTCGCCCCGCACCAGCTTCAGGAATTCGGCGAAGACGATGTCGGCGGTGGCCTCGTCGAGATTGCCGGTCGGCTCGTCGGCGAGGATCAAAGCGGGCCGGTTGGCGAGCGCCCGGGCGACCGCGACCCTTTGCTGCTCGCCGCCGGAAAGCTTGCTCGGCCGGTGGGTCAGCCGGCCGGCGAGGCCGAGCGTTCCGAGCAGGCTCTCGGCGCGCGCCTGCGCTTCCTCCCGGCCGGCGCCGAACACGAGCTGGGGGATGATGACATTCTCGGCCGCGGTGAAATCGGGCAGCAGATGGTGGAACTGGTAGACGAATCCGAGGCAGTCGCGGCGAAGCCGGGTACGGCCGTCGTCGCCGAGTTTCGCGGCCTCCTCGCTTTGGATCCGGATCGAGCCTTCGAAGCCGCCCTCGAGCAGCCCGACCGCCTGGAGAAGAGTGGATTTCCCCGAGCCGGACGGGCCGAGCAAGGCCACGATCTCGCCCTTGCCGACGTGAAGGTCGACCCCGCGAAGCACTTCGATGACGACGTCGGCCTGGCGGAAGCTCCGCCTGAGGCCGTTCACTTCGAGCACGTCACTCATAGCGAAGCACCTGCACCGGATCGGTATTGGCGGCTCTCCACGCCGGATAAAGGGTGGCGAGGAAGGCACCGGCGATCGCCACCGTCACGATCAGGAGGACTTCGAACGGGTCGGTCCTGGACGGAAGCTCGGTGACGAAGCGGATCGACGGATCCCACATATTCTGCCCGGTGATCGAGCTCGCCATGTTCACGATCGACTGGCGGAAGAAGAGGATCAGGAAGCCGAGCAGGGTGCCGGCCATCACTCCGAGGAGACCGATGGTCAGGCCCACCGTCATGAAGACCCGCATCATCGCGCTTCGCGACGCGCCGATCGTCCGAAGGATGGCGACGTCACGGGTCTTCGACCGCACCAGCATGATCACCGAGGAGAAGATGTTGAAGGCCGCGACCAGGATGATCAGGCACAGGATCGAGAACATCACCACCCGCTCGACCTGAAGCGCCTCGAACAGGGACTGGTTCATCGACCGCCAGTCCTGGACCACGCCCTTGGAGGCGACCTTGCCGGCGAGCGGACTGAGGATCTCGCCGACCCTGTCGGCATCGACCGTCTGGACCTTGATCATCCCGACCGAGTCGCCGAGCATCAGCAGGGTCTGGGCGTCCTTCATCGGAAGAACGACGAACGCCTTGTCATAATCATAGACCCCGACCTCGAAGATCGCGGCGACATTGTAGGAGACGATCCGCGGAACCGTCCCGAACGGAGTCGTCCGGCCCTGCGGGCTGATCAGGCTGACCTGGCCGCCGACATTGGCGCCCAGCGCCTCGGCGAGCCGGGCGCCGAGCGCGATATTGCCCGAGCCCGGCTTCAGATCGGCGAGCGAACCGGCCAGGACCTTGCCTTGCATCGTCTTGTTGGCGACGATGTCGGCCGGCTCCATGCCGCGCAGCAGGACGCCCTCGACCCGCCCTTCATAGCTCGCCATCAGCGGCTGCTCGATCAGCGGCACCGCCTCGGTCACGCCCGGAGTCGCCTTGGCCTCGCGAAGCACCTCGCGCCAGTCGGGGAGCTGGTTGCCGAAACCCTGGACGACGGCATGGCCGTTCAGGCCGACGATCTTGTCGAACAGCTCGGCGCGAAAGCCGTTCATCACGCTCATCACGATGATCATCGTGGCGACACCGAGCATCACCGCCCCGAAGCTGAAGGCGGCGACGACGAGGATGAAACCCTCGCCCTTGCCCGGAAGCAGATAGCGGCGCGCGATCATCCGCTCGTAGCGCGAGAGGATCACGACGCGTCCCCCAACGCGTCGCCCCGGCGCAGGGCGATGGGGCTGCGCCATCCCCCGGACGGCGCGATGGGGGCCCCATCGCGGTCTCGTCGAGACCCGCCGTGTCGCCCCTTTTCCGTCATCCCAGCGCAAGCTGGGATCCAAGCTGAGTCCGTATGGACCCCAGCGTTCGCTGGGGTGACGAGGGGCAAGAAATTCATCCCGCCAGCCTCGCCAGCGCGCTCTCGAGGCTGAGCTCCTCGCGCTCGCCGCCGGCGCGGCGCTTCAGCTCGACCACACCCTTCTCCAGCCCCTTGGGACCGACCACGAGCTGCCAGGGCAGGCCGATCACGTCCATCGTCGCGAACTTGGCGCCGCCGCGTTCGTCGCGGTCGTCGTAGAGGGTGTCGACGCCCGCCGCCCGAAGCCTCGCATAGATGCCGTCGGCCGCGGCGGCGCAGGAGGGATCGTCGGCGCGCATGTTGATCAGGCCGACCCGGTACGGCGCCACCGCCTCGGGCCAGACGATCCCGGCCTCGTCATGGCTGGCCTCGATGATCGCTCCGACCAGCCGCGACACGCCGATGCCGTAACTGCCCATCTGCGGATGGACCTGGCCGCCGTCCTTCGTCTGGACGCTCATCCCCATCGATTCGCTGTATTTGGTGCCGAAATAGAAGATGTGGCCGACCTCGATCCCGCGCGACTGGCGAAGATCGCCCCCCGCCTCGGCCTCGCGCGCCTCATCCCTTTTCTCGTCGGTCGCGGCATAATCGGCGGTCAGGCCGTCGACGAACCCCTGCAAGGCGTCCCGGTCGTCGGCATTTACGTTCAGGCTCTCGGCGGATCGTATCTCCTCCCAGGCGCGGTGATAATAGACCTCGCTCTCGCCCGAAGGCGCGAGGATGATGAATTCGTGGCTGAGATCGCCGCCGATCGGCCCGGTATCGGCCTGCATCGGGATGGCACGAAGGCCCATCCGGGCGAAGGTGCGGAGATAGGCGATGAACATCCGGTTGTAGCTGTGCCGCGCGCCGGCCTCGTCGAGGTCGAACGAATAAGCGTCCTTCATCAGGAATTCGCGGCCGCGCATCACCCCGAAGCGGGGGCGGACCTCGTCGCGGAACTTCCACTGGATATGGTAGAGGATCCGCGGAAGGTCGCGGTAGCTCTTGGCCGAATCGCGGAAGATCGCGGTGATCATCTCCTCGTTGGTCGGCCCATAGAGCATGTCGCGTTCGTGGCGGTCGGTGATCCGCAGCATTTCCGGCCCGTAGGCGTCGTAGCGGCCCGACTGGCGCCACAGATCGGCGGACTGAAGGGTCGGCATCAGCAGTTCGACCGCTCCCGCCCGGTCCTGCTCCTCGCGGACGATCTGCTCGATCTTCTTGAGCACCCGGAAGCCGAGCGGAAGCCAGGCATAGATGCCGGCCGCGGTCTGTCGGATCAGGCCGGCGCGAAGCATGAGCTTGTGGCTGACGATCTGGGCGTCGGCCGGAGTCTCCTTGGTGACGGGCAGGAAGTAATTGGACAGGCGCATCAGGCTCGCTTCGATCCGATCGTGAGGGAATGAAGGCTCTAGAGCACTTCCCGAAAAAGTGGGAACCGGTTTTTCCTTCCCTCCGGTTTGCGACTGTCATTGCGAGCGTAGCGAAGCAATCCAGCAAGGCGCAGTCTGGAAGAGACGGGTACGGATTGCCCCCGGCAATCCGTAGCCTTGCCTGGGAGGCAAGGCGGCCCGTCGCTTCTTCGTCGCTCCGCTCCTCGCAATGACGCGAAACGACGGCCGCCTCCCATCCGCGCCCAATTCTTCCTTGCTTTACAATGACAAGTGTAATCGTCCTGCGACTCCTGTGGCGCTTTCGACACAGTTTCGCCGCAAAGTGTCCGCGAGCCGTTCATGGGCCGTGACAAGCCGCCGAGCCCTGCCTAGCCTCCCCCTCACGAACGATTGGCCACAAGCCTCGGTTCGGGGAGGCTTCGGCCCCGCAGCTCCAAGCGAGGTGGAGATGCGCGTGGGCCGAAGCGTTCTGCAAAGGGGGCTGACGACTTGATCGTCACGCGGGTGCCCGGGCAGCGATGTCCGGGCACTTGTCGATTCAGCGCCGTGCGCCTTCTCAGAAGTCGGTTTCGTCCGGGCCGTGGGCGCTTCGATCGAGCAGCTCCTGGGAGTCCTCGGCCAGTCTTTTGGCCTCCTCGATGCAGTGTCGAAGCTCGGCTTGAGTCCGTTCTATTTCCGCCAATCCCTGCTCGGACCCGGTATCTTGCACGGCAAACGCCATGCCCCTTCAACCTGTATCAGCCCAATTCCGTTCCCTTCCCGGAGCCCCTGCCGGGCCTGGCGGACCCGAGAATGGCGCGGAGTGGTAATTCCGCCGCGGAACGCCTATATCGGGATGGCTAACGTCGCCTGCGACGGAAATTGACGCGCCCCGTGCGCCGATCTTCTCTCACGCTTCATGGCTCGCCCCGACGCATTTCGCCGGGCGGACACCAATATCGATCAAGGAACGCGCCATGACCACAGGCACAGTCAAATTCTTCAACTACGATCGCGGCTACGGCTTCATTTCCAACGATTCGGGCGGACCCGACGCCTTCGTCCACGTCACCGCCGTCGAAGCCTCCGGCCTGCCCGGCCTGAACGCGGACGCGCGAATCAGCTACGATCTCGAGAAAGGCAGCGACGGCAAGAGCTCCGCGGTCAATCTCAAGGCCGCCTGACGTGGCGAAGGAAGAAGTGCTGACGATCGAAGGGCAGATCCACGAGATCCTGCCCGACGGGCGTTTCGGGGTCACTCTCGACAACGAGCACAAGATCATCGCCTACACCGCCGGCAAGATGCGGCGTTTCCGCATCCGGTCGGTGGTCGGCGACCGGGTCCATGTCGAGATGTCGCCTTACGACCTCAGCAAGGGCCGGATGGTCTTCCGCGAGCGCACTCCGGGCCAGGGCCCGGGGCCGCGCCGCCCCGGCGCCAAGCGCTAGAACTCGGCCCCGATCCCCTTCGGTCGAAGGAGATCGGGGTCCCCTATCTGCCAGCATGATCGATCCGGGAAGCGGATCATCGTGTGGAGGCCAAGGAGCCCGTCATGTCGAGAATACCCGTCCGCCCCTATCTCATCGCCAAGGATGAGGAAGGCCAATACCGGATCACCATCCGCGAGACCCGGTTCAACAGCCAGGGCTATCCGCTCGTCACCGCGACCCTGCAGGGTGAAACTTTCCCCACCGCGACCGCGGCGCGAAACCACGCCAAGGCCAATTTCGGCGCCGAGCCGGGACAGTTCGCGGTCAAATAAGCGGACGGCCCTCCGGCCCGCGGGCCCCGCCGCGGTCAATCGACCCGGCGGATCGTCTCGACGACGGTCGCGACCGACATTCCGAATTTGCGGAGAACCATCCGGTTGTTCGCCACTCGGCCGCCGGGCTGGAACGTGATCCACTGCTCGACCGACGGCCCCTCATTGCTCCGATAACGCAGATGGAAGACGTTCCCGGCGACCTCGCCGGTCACCGGCCCGCGTGCGTCGCTCAAGGTGCCCGACAGCCGGCTCCCCGACCGGACCAGCCGCCACACCCGCCTGCGCGCCGGCTTGCCTTCCTCCTCCACAACCTGATCGAGGACGAGAGTCCCCGCCCCTTCCATTCGCCCATGGCTGCGCACCTTCACGCCATGTTTGCCCGACATGATCACGCTGACAGTGCCCGTCCCCTCGGTACGGCCGACGAAGAATTGCTCCGGCGCGGCCGCGGGCGCGGCGGCGAGGAGGGTAAGCGGGAGGAGCGTGGAAAGGAGCAATGGGATCTCCGCAATGGCGAGCGTAGCTGCTGCGCCTCGAGCGGCACTTAGACCAGGAGGAACCGCCGCGCCACGGCTTCACGACGCGTCATGATGGCCGTTAGACCAGCCGGCTCTGCTTCACCGCCGCTTCGATGAAGCTCCTGAAAAGCGGATGGGGGTCAAAGGGTTTGGACTTGAGCTCCGGGTGGAACTGGACTCCGACGAACCATGTGTGGTCGGGCCGCTCGACGATCTCCGGGAGCGTTCCGTCCGGGCTCATGCCCGAGAAGATCAGGCCGCCTTCCTCGAGCGCGCCCTTGTAGTGGATGTTGACCTCGTAGCGGTGGCGGTGGCGTTCGCTGATGCATTCGGCGCCGTAGATCGAGCGGACGTGGCTGTTGCCGTCGAGCACCGCCGGATAGGCGCCGAGCCGCATCGTGCCGCCGAGATCGCCGCCTTCCTGGCGCCTTTCCTTGAGACCTTCCTTGCTCATCCATTCGGTGATCAGGCCGACAACCGGCTCGTCGGTATGGCCGAACTCGGTGGTGCTCGCATCGGCGATCCCGGCGGTGTTGCGGGCGCCCTCGATGCAGGCCATCTGCATTCCCAGGCAGATGCCGAAGAAGGGGACGTTGCGCTCGCGCGCGAATTTGACGCTGGCGATCTTGCCCTCGCTTCCGCGCTCGCCGAAGCCGCCCGGGACGAGGATGCCGTGGACCGGCTCGAGCATCGGCGCGACGTCGCTTCCGTCGGCGAACAATTCGGCGTCGAGCCAGTTGATCCGGACCTTGACCCGGTTGGCGAGGCCGCCGTGGATCAAAGCCTCGGTCAGGCTCTTATAGGCGTCGGGAAGGCCGACATATTTGCCGACGACCCCGATCGTCACCTCGCCCTCGAAATGCTCGAGCCGATCGGCGATATCGTCCCAGCGGGCGAGGTCGGGCTCGGGCGCGTCGATGATCCCGAAGGCTCGGAGGACTTCGGCGTCGAGCCCCTCGCGATGATATTGGAGCGGCACGTTGTAGATGCTCTTCGCGTCGAGCGCCGGAATGACTGCTTCGACCCTGACGTTGCAGAACTGGGCGATCTTGGCCCGCTCGCTCTCCGGAAGCGCGCGGTCGACCCGGCAGAGCAGGACGTCGGGCTGGATCCCCAAAGAGGTCAGGTCGCGGACGCTGTGCTGGGTCGGCTTGGTCTTCAGCTCGCCGGCCGCGGCGATATAGGGAATGAGGGTGGTGTGGATCGAGACCGTCCGGCTGCACCCCTTCTCATCCTTGCCGAGATCGTTGCGGAGCTGGCGGATCGCCTCGATGAAGGGCAGGCTCTCGATGTCGCCGACCGTCCCGCCGATCTCGCAGATGATGAAATCATGGCCTTCCACCGCGTCGAGAGCGAACTCCTTGATCGCGTTGGTGACGTGCGGGATGACCTGGACGGTGGCTCCAAGATAGTCGCCGCGCCGCTCCTTGGCGATGATGCCCTGATAGATACGGCCCGTCGTGATATTGTCCGACTGGCGGGCGGCGACCCCGGTGAAGCGCTCATAATGGCCGAGGTCCAGATCGGTCTCGGCGCCGTCGTCGGTGACGTAGACCTCGCCATGCTGATAGGGCGACATCGTCCCCGGATCGACGTTCAGATAGGGATCGAACTTCCGGATCCGGACCGTGTAGCCGCGCGCCTGAAGGAGTGCGGCGAGCGATGCCGCCATCAGTCCCTTGCCAAGCGATGAGACCACGCCGCCGGTGATAAAAATGAACCGCGCCATGGGAGGAACGGTCTAGTCGGCATGACCGGTCCGGGGCAACCCGGCGAATCGGTGGTGGGGGGATTTATTTTGGGGTGGTGGTTCGCAGGGGCGTTTCAGGCCCACCCCCAACCCCCTCCCGCAGGCGGGAGGAGGCTTAATATAGCTGTGGATTCTTATCCCCCCTCCCGCTCGCGGGAGGGGCTGGGGGTGGGCCTACTGATTCCCGTAGAAAGTGCGCGAGATCCGCGGACCTTTGCCCGGTCGCCTTACTTGGCCGGCGGGAGCGGAGCCGACTGGTTGGCGGGAGCCTGACCGGTCCCCTGCTGGCCGGCGGCCTGCTGGGCGGCGCCGGCGAGCGGATCGAGCGGCGGCGCCTGGGCCGGGTTCGGGCCGGGAGCGGTCGGGGCCGGCGCGGCGAGCGAGCTGTCGAGCTTGATCGGAGCCCGCTGCTGGGTCGCGAGGCCGGCGAGGACGATCGACAGGACGACGAACAGGCTCGCCAGGATGGTCGTCGCCCGGGTGAGGAAATCGGCGGCGCCGCGCGCCGACATCAGGCCGGCCGGGCTTCCGCCGACTCCGAGGCCGCCGCCTTCGGAGCGCTGCATCAATATGACTCCGACCATCGACGCCGCGATCAGGGTCTGGATGATGAGCAGGAACTGGAACATGGCGAGTCTTTCTTGCGGCGGGAGAAGGCAGGCGGTGCGGCCTGATTTGCCGGGGCGATCTAGTGGATCGGGGCGCCGCGTTCAACCTTCGCCGGCGCGGATCTTCTCCGCCGGCTTCATGCCCCCGATTCGTCCATACGCCAGGGCATGCCCGGGAGCTTCCTCATCGCCTTTCCGCAGATCGTGCAGCTGCTGACGAAATAGCCGCGCTGCCAGTGGCTGGTCTTGTGGTCGGCGACGTGCTGCCCGAACCATCGATGCAGGCTCATCGGCTCCCAACCCGCGTTCGCTCGGCCTGGGCGACGGCGTCGGCGAGATTGGCGTAACGGTAGCCGTCGACACGGAAATGGTGAGCGGGCACGCGCTCAATGCCGTGCCTAGCCAGCAAAGCGGCCTCTGCCTCTATCGCGGACATGTCCGCCTTCCCGCGATCAGGGGTCTCTGAAACCATTACCTTCTCCTTCAATAGTGCCGATTCGCCGTCCGGGCGAAACGCTCGACGTGGATCGGGTTCAGGCCTGAACGGCCTCCCAGGCCCGCCGCAGGTCGCGGCGGATCGACTGGCCGGCGAGATGCTCGTCCACCGCCTCGTGCCTTTCGGCCTTGAGCATCCGGGCGAGCTCGCTCATCCCGCCGCATCGGCCCGCGCGGGCGATCTGGAAAGCGCGCTCGACCGTTCCGGGCCGCCTCGCCAATGGGGCATGGAGCTGGATGAGTTCCATCTCAGCTACGTCCGACTGCGGCGGCTTCGAGCCGGCGCCGGGCATGAAGATTGGCGGTCGCGAGATGCTGGTGCCGCTCGGACTCGCTCTCCGCCCGGGAAGCAAGCCAGCGCGCCCCGATCTCGAGCCGCTCATAATAAGCCGCACCCGGGAAGTCTGGGAGTTCGAGGCCCAGGCCGGTACCTTCCTGCCCGACACCATCGCGCGCTTCGGCCGCACGTGCGGCCAGAACGCTGTAGCGGCCGGCGAGATCGAGATGGATGAGCCGCGCCCGGGAGCTGCCCGTTCGGCGCGCATTGGCCGCGGAGTCGCGCTTGCGCGCGAGCCAGTAGGACTGTTCCATAACGATACCTTGTCTTCGGCAAGCGGGAGCGCACGAAGTCTCTCTGTCACGGGATGCTTGCGGGAAGATCAGGTGATGAAGCGGCCCTAGCAGGTCCGCTCTGTATTAGCCAGCACTGGGGGTCAGGGGTCAGGGGTTAGGGTTGCTTGCCAATCCCCAATCCCAATCCCCTAACTTCTGGCCGCCGCCTCGATGATCGGCACGAACAGAGCAGCGGTGAGGCTCGCTCCGCCCACCAGCGCCCCATCCACGTCCGGGACCGCGAACAATTCTGCCGCATTCTCGGCCTTGACCGAGCCGCCGTAGAGGATCCGGATTCGGCCGCCGGCGTCGCCGAAGCGGTCGCGCAGCGCAGCCCGGATCGCGGCGTGCATCTCGGCGACGTCGGCGCGGGTGGCGGTCCGGCCGGTGCCGATCGCCCAGATCGGCTCGTAGGCGACGACCAGCTCGCCCTCGCCTTCGACGTCGGGAAGCGATCCGGCGAGCTGCGACCTGACCCCCTCGACCGCCTGCCCGGCCTCGCGCTCGGCCTCGCTCTCGCCGACGCAGACGATCGCCTGGAGGCCATTCCGAAGCGCCGCCTCGGCCTTGGCCCGGACGGTCTCGTCGCTTTCCTTCTGCTCGTCGCGCCGCTCACTGTGGCCGGCGATGACCAGGCGCGCCCCGGCCTCCTTCAGCATCGCCGCCGAGACGCTTCCGGTATGGGCGCCGCTCTCCGCGCCGTGGCAGTCCTGGCCGCCGATCGGCACTCCGCCCGACCGCGCCACCGCCGAGGGGATCAGGGTGAAAGGCGGGCAGATCGCCACGTCGACTCCGGCCGCCTCCCGCGCGGCGGCAGCGATCGGCGCAAGCTCGGCCAGAGCGGCGAGGCTGCCGTTCATCTTCCAGTTGCCGGCGACGAGCTTGCGGCGGACGTGCACAGGGGGGCTCCTTCGATGGGGACTGGGAACTGGGGACTAGGGACTGGGAAGCTCCGCGCCAAGCCGAATCCCAAAACAGGTGTCATTGCGAGCGCAGCGAAGCAATCCAGAGCAGCTTCCGAGTCCCACTGGATCGCCGCGTCGCTCCGCTCCTCGCGATGACAGACTCTGACCCAGTCCCCAGTCCCCAGACCCCGCTTGCCCCTCTCCCCGCTCTTTCCTATGAACCCGCCGCACCCTCCTTCAGTATCGGACCGTCCATGCTTTCCTTCTTCCGCCGCGGCATCTGGGCCAAGCTCATGCTCGTCATCCTCGGCCTCGGCCTCTTCGCGATCGTCGCGACCGGCTTCGGCGCCAACGGCATGGGCGGGATCGGCGTTCTCGGCGGGATCGGCCGGAACGACGTGGCAAATGTCGACGGACGGGCGATCACCGACAAGGATGTCGATTTCCAGGTCCGCAACCAGTTGAAGCGGCTTCAGCAGCAGAACGGCAATCTCGACATGGAAGCCTTCCTGCGCGGCGGAGCGCTCGAGGACATCGTCGACCAGCTGGTCACGGTGAACGCCCGCGTCGCGTTCGGCGAGAGCCAGGGTCTGGTCGCCTCGAAGGCGATGATCGACCGGCAGATCCTCGCAATCCCGGCCTTCCAGAACCTCGCCGGCGGGTTCGACCAGGCGACCTTCCAGCGGATCCTCGCCCAGGAAGGGCTGACCGAAGCCAAATTGCGCAAGGATTTCGCCAATTCGATGATCGAGCAGCAGCTGCTCGTCCCGGTCGCCCGCTCCGCCCACGTCCCGGCCGATTTCGCCACCCGCTACGCCTCGCTTCTGATGGAGAGCCGGATCGGCGGCTCCGGAGCCGTTCCGATCGACCGTATGGGCCCCGGCACCGAGCCGACGCCGAAGGAGATCGAGGCTTTCTTCCGCTCCAACCAGGCGCGCTACACCATCCCCGAGCGCCGGGTGATCCGCTACGCCGTGTTCGGAACCGAGCAGGTCGCGGCTCAGTCCAAAGCGACCGACGCCGAGATCGCCGCACTCTATCGCCAGAATTCCGCCGCTTATGCCGGCAAGGAATCGCGCAAGCTCTCGCAGGTCGTCCTTCCCGATCAGGCCTCGGCCAAGGCGTTCGCGGCGCGGATCGCCGGTGGCATGAGCTTCGCAGCAGCCGCCGCCCAGACCGGCCGGACCGTCGCCGACACGTCGGTCCCCGAGAGCGACAAGGCCGCCTTCGCCCGGCTCACCTCGCCCGCGGTCGCCGATGCCGCCTTCGCCGCCGCCAAGGGCGCGACGATCGGTCCGGTCAAGTCTCCGCTCGGCTGGCACGTCGTCCGTGTCGACGACGTCAAGCAGGTGGCGGGACGCCCGCTCGAAGCGGTGCGGACCGAGCTCGCCGCCCAGATCGAAAGCCAGAAGAGCATCGAGAAGCTCGAGGATCTCGGCCGCAGGATCGAGCGCGCGGTCGACGGCGGCGCGAGCTTCGACGAGGTCGTCCGGGCCGAGAAGCTGACGATCGTCCAGACCCCGCCGGTCACCGTCGCCGCGACCGCTCCGGGAGTCGCCGGCTGGCAGGCGCCGGCCGACCTGCCGCCTCTGCTCGAGGGCGCATTCGGGATGAGCGAAGGCGACGACCCCTATGTCGAGCAGATCACTCCTAACCAGCGTTTCGCGCTCGTCGCTCTGGCGCAGATCGTCCCGGCCGCGCCGCCGCCGCTTGCCCAGATCGCCGACCGGGTGAAAGCCGATCTGGTCGCCAAGCGGCAGCTCGACCGAGCCCGCTCGGTCGCCGCGGCTTTGGTCGCCAAGATCAATGCGGGGACTCCGCCGGCCCAGGCCTTCGCCCAGGCCGACGTCAGCCTGCCGCCGCCGACTCCGATCAACGCCACCCGGCGCGAGACCCAGAACCCGCAGCAGCCGGCGCCGCCCGCCCACGTGATGCTGTTCAACCTCCAGCCCGGCAAGGCGAGGCTGATCCCGGCGCCCGACAATAAGGGCTGGCTGGTCGTCTATCTCGACCGGATCGTGCCGGGCAACGCCGCCTCCGAGCCGCAATTCGTCGAGGGGCTTCGAGGCCAGTTCGGCAATGTGATGGGCAATGAATATGTCGATCAGTTCACCAACGCGATCCAGGCGAAGATGAAGATCAAGCGCTATCCGGAGCGGGTCGCGGCGTTGAAGACCAGCCTGTCGAGCGGCCGCGCGCCGCAATAAAGGAGGCCCGCGGCCGGATGCTCCTGGTCATCGACAATTATGACAGCTTCACCTGGAACCTGGTCCATTATCTGAGGCAGCTCGGAGCGGCGGTCGACGTCGTCCGCAACGACTCACTGACCGCGGCCGACGCGCTCGCCAGCGGCGCCGACGCCTTCCTGATCTCGCCGGGGCCGGGCGGACCTGACCAGGCGGGCGTGTCGCTCGACCTGGTCGCCGCCTGCGCCGAGGCTCACCGCCCCTTGCTCGGAATCTGCCTCGGCCACCAGTCGATCGCGGCGCATTTCGGAGGAACGGTCGAGCAGGCCTCGCGGCCGGTCCACGGCAAGACCTCGTCGGTCCGGCACGACGGCACCGGCCTGTTCGCGACCCTGCCTTCGCCATTGATCGCGGCGCGCTACCACAGCCTGATCGTCGCCGAGGCCGGCCTGCCCGATTGCATCGCCGTCAACGCCCGGACCGAGGACGAGCCGGAGGGCGTGACAAGGGTGATGGGCCTTCGCCACCGGTCGCTCCCGATCCACGGAGTCCAGTTCCATCCGGAGAGCGTCGCGAGCGAGCACGGCCACGCTTTGCTCGCCAATTTCCTCCGCATCGCCGGGCTTGACCAGGGCGCCACCAGGGCCGCGTTCCATTTCGCCGCTTGACAGCGATTCGTTCGTTTCCTACACGTTCCCCATTCGTTCCATGGGGAGCCCGGAACATGCTGACCCGCAAGCAACATGAGCTTCTTCGCTACATCTCCGATCGCCTCGGCGAGACCGGCGTTTCGCCCTCGTTCGAGGAGATGAAGGACGCGCTCGAGCTCAAGTCGAAATCCGGAGTCCACCGTTTGATCTCGGCGCTCGAGGAGCGTGGCTTCATCCGCCGGCTGGCCAATCGGGCGCGGGCGCTCGAGATCCTGAAAATGCCCGAGATGAAGGCGGATGCCGGGTCCCCTTCCGGCGCTCGCGCTCCGATCGCGCCGCCTTTGGCGGCCAACGACGTGATCGAGCTTCCGCTCCACGGCCGGATCGCGGCCGGAATGCCGATCGAGGCGCTCGAAGGCCAGTCCAGCCTGCCCGTCCCCGCCGCTCTGCTCGGGCCGGGCGAACATTATGCGCTCGAAGTGGCCGGCGATTCGATGGTCGAGGAAGGCATATTGGACGGCGATTATGCGCTGATCCGCCGCACCGACGTCGCCCGCGACGGCGAGATCGTCGTCGCCCTGATCAACAATGAGGAAGCGACCCTCAAGACCTTCCGCCGCGAAGGCCAGATGATCCGGCTCGATCCCGCCAACCGCAATTACGACCCGCAGCGCTACAGCCCCGATCAGGTCACCATCCAGGGCAAGCTCGCCGGGCTTCTGCGGCGCTATTGACTCCCCTCCCCTTCAGGGGAGGGGTAAGGGGGTGGGGCAGATCGGGGAGACGCGCTTCGGCGAGGACGCCAGCCAGAGGTAGTTGATGCGCATCATGGCAATATTATTGCTGGCCGCGCTCGCCGCGCCGGCCGGCGCGTCGGATCCAACTCCTCCGACCAACCTCACCATCACCCCGTCGGTCACCTGCGAGCCGGGTTGGAGCTCGGAATTCATCCGCCTGTCTCGCGCGCGCGGCGACGCGATCGACGGGGTCTTCGCTTTCTGCCGGGATCCGGCCTTGTCGAAAGCCGCGTGGATCGCCCGGCTCGAATCCAGCCGCGACCGGCTGGCCGCGGGCGCCGGCAGTGACGAAGCGAAAGCGGCGATCCGCACGGCGTTCGACCGGCATATCGAAGCGGAACGCGCATCGAACTGACAGGAAGGAAATCGAGATGGCGAGGCTGAACTATGTCGAGCTTCCGGTGAGCGACATCGGCGCCGCGAGGAGCTTCTACGAGGCCGCCTTCGGCTGGGAGATGACCGCCTTCGGCCCGACCTATGCGGCGACCCTGACCGGCGATACCGATGTCGGTCTCCAGGGCGATCCGGCCGAGGCGACGAAGGCCCCGCTCCCCGTCATCGAAGTCCACGATCTCGAAGCGACTCTCGCTTCGGTGACCGATGCCGGCGGAACCATCACCCGCCCGATCTTCGCCTTCCCCGGCGGCCGGCGATTCCAGTTCCTCGATCCGAGCGGCAATGAAGTGGCTGCCGTGAAGAGCGGCTGAAGGCCCTTTCATTTTCGTCATTCCAGCGAAAGCTGGAATCTCTTTGTTCTTAAGGGGGGAGTGAGATTCCAGCTTTCGCTGGAATGACGGTTAGCCCTCTAGAGCTGCGAGACGCCGAATGCGGCGGCGCCGAGCACCAGCACCGTACCGAGGATCGTCAGCGCCCGCTTCCGGCGTTTCCTGCTGTGCTCGGCGAGCATCTCCTCGTCGAGAAAATAGGTCCCCGGCTTCGCCTCGATCAGCGCGCCGAAATCGACGAGGCTGTCGAAATAGCGTCGGTCGAGCCGCCGCCGAGGCTCGAACGGGATTGCGGACTCGGCCGAATGGGCGCCGGCTTCCCGGAAATCGCGAAGCACTCGGCGGCGCGCGGCGGCGGTCGCCGCGGCGATCATCGGTGCCGGGGATGCTACATTCATCGCCTCTCTCCTCGCTCCCGGTATCGGCCATCCGCGCCTCTTTTGAAAGGCGGATGCCGCCGTCCTGGCCTTGAATCCGCTCCGCGTGCGATGCCGCTCGAAGCCCAGGGATGGCGCCCGACCTGGTCGGCCACCGTCGCCACCGCGGGCGTGTCGCCGAGCGTGATCGCGAGGCCGCCGGTGCGGGCGAGCAACGCGCGGTCGGCCTTCAGCCAGCGTGGCCGGCAGGTGGCCGGAAGGCGGCGGTCGCTGACCGCGATGTCGGCGGCGGCGCAGGCGCGGCTCAGCGGCTCGAAATCGACCAGCCGGTCGCTTCGTGTGGCGAGGATGTGCCAGGTCCGGCCCTGCTTGCGCAGGGTCGCGGCGCAGAAATCGGGGTTGCAGGCCGCGCCAGGGATGAGGTCGAGATCGACCAGCTCCTGGTCCATCGCCGAAGCTTCCGAGAAGAGATCGCGGACATAGTCGCCGGCGCGGCCGCGCAATATGGCGAGATCGCCGTCCGGGGTGCGCAAAGCGAGATGCTGGCCGTCGCCGGTGATCAGCAGATCGGGAGGCGAGGCCGCGAACGCCCAGAGGGCCCCGGCCGCGGCCGGGACCAGGCCCCAGCGCCGCCAGCGGGTCCGCCACAGGCAGATCCACAGGCCGCCCGCGACCATCAAGGCGAAGGCGCCGTTGGGGATGGTCGGCGAGAGGAAGACGGCGCCGGGCGCTTCGGCTGCGGTCCGGGCGAGGACCAGGAGGAAATGCAGCGCCTGCCCGGTCAGCCACCAGAAGGGCGCGCCGAGGCCGACCGTGTCGAGCAACAAGGCAAGTGCCTCGAACGGCATGATGACGAAGGTGGTGAGCGGGATCGCGACGATATTGGCGAAGGCGCCGTACAGGCCGGTGCGGTGGAAATGGTAGAGGGCGATCGGCGCCAGGGCGATCTCGACCGCGAGCCCGGTCAGGACGAGCCCGAGCAGGCCCCTCCCCGCCTTGCGGACGAGACCTTCGTCGCGGCGGGCGAGCCAGGCATGGATTCGGGGGTGGGCGTGAAGAGCGACGATCGCGGTGATCGCCGCGAAGCTCAACTGGAAGCTCGGCCCCGGAAGCGATTCAGGCCAGAGGATCAGGATGACCAGGGCCCCGGTCGCCACCACCCGCAGAGTCAGCGCTTCGCGCCCGAGAGCGATCCCGAGCAGGATCAGCAAGGCGGCGATCAGCGAGCGGACGGTCGGCACCTCCGCTCCGGTCAGCAAAGTGTAGGCGATCCCGGCGAGCGCGCCGGCGCCGGCCGCGATCAGCACCAGCCGGTAGCGCAGGGCGAGAGTCGGGCTGAGCGCGAGCAATTTCAGGGTCGCGAACATCACGAACCCGACCACCGCGGTGAGGTGAAGGCCGCTCACCGACAGCAGATGGGCAAGTCCCGATCGCCGCATCGCGTCGGCATCCTCCTCGGGGATCCCGCCCTGGTCGCCGGAGGCGAGCGCCGCAGCCACGCCGCCCTCGCCGCCTTCGAGCCTCGCCCGGATATGGGCGGACAGTCGCTGCCGCCAGCCGGCGAGCCGGGCGCGCCAGCCCTGCGCTCCGGCCGGCTCGACGACCTCGATCTTACCCAGCGTCCGGCCGCTCGCGCCGATCCCCTGGAACCAGGCGGCGCGCGAGAAATCGTAAGCCCCCGGCACCGCGGCCGGCGCCGGCGGCATCAGAAAAGCGCGCAGATGCACCTTCGCGCCGGGCTCGAGGCCGGATGGACGGTCCTTCTCGTCGATATTGACCCGAAGCCGGGCCGGAAGGAGCGCCTCGCCGGCCGGAGCGAGGACCAGCCGCACCTTCTCCTCGGCGGGCAGCGGCTGAACCGCCTCGACCGCCGCGCTGAACTCGACGGCGCGCTCGCGCTCGAGCCTCGGCGCCGATGCCCGTTCGGCCCTCGACCAGATGTTGATGCAGCCCAGGGTCGCCGCCAGAGCGAACAAGGCGATCGCTTTGCCCCGCCTGGTGCCCGGAACGAGCGCGATCGGAGCGATGGCAAAGGCCGCGGCGACCAGCACGAACGCCGTCCAGCCGCGCGCGTCGGGAAGCCGGAACCAGGCGGCGACGCCGAGACCGAGCCCCACCGGCAGCCAGAGCGGCACCTGCTCGCGTTCCCGGTCGAGCCGCTCTTCGAGCTTGGCGCCGATGGCGGAAATGCGGCTGAGAATCGCTGCCGGGCGGCTCGTTTGTAGCGGCTCGGCCGCTATGCTAGGGGCGCTGGCGTCACCGGCCGTCATGGCCGCATCCTTGGAGAAAGCGCGGGTGAGCGCAAGTTCAGAAGCCCCCGGGGCCGCGACCCGAGTCGTCACCCGCTTCGCCCCGTCGCCGACCGGATTCCTCCATATCGGCAATGCCCGAACCGGCCTGTTCAACTGGCTCTATGCGCGCCACCACGGCGGCAGCTTCCGTCTGCGTATCGAGGACACCGACAAGGTGCGCTCGACCCAGCCGGCGATCGAGGCGATCCTCGACGGGATGGAGTGGCTCGGAACCGACTGGGACGGCGAGACCGTCTATCAGTCGACCCGCGCCGCCCGCCATGCCGAGGTCGCCGAGGCGCTTCTCGCCTCGGGCAAGGCCTATCGCTGCTACGCCACCGCCGGGGAGCTCGAGGCGATGCGCGCCGAGCAGAAGGCGAACCGGCTTCCGCTCCGCTACGACGGCCGCTGGCGCGACCGCGATCCGTCCGAAGCCCCGGCCGGAGCGCCCTACAGCGTCCGGATCCGCGCCCCGAAGGAAGGCGAGACGGTGATCCACGACCTTGTCCAGGGCCGGGTCGCGGTCGCCAACAGCGAGCTCGACGACATGATCCTGCTCCGCTCGGACGGCACCCCGACCTACATGCTGGCGGTCGTCGTCGACGATCACGACATGGGGGTCACCCACGTCATCCGCGGCGACGACCATCTCAACAACGCCTTCCGCCAGCTCGTCATCATCCGCGCGATGGGCTGGCCCGAGCCCGCTTACGCGCATGTGCCTTTGATCCACGGGCCCGACGGCGCCAAATTGTCGAAGCGCCACGGCGCTCTCGGGGTCTCCGATTATCGCGACGAGCTCGGGATCCTGCCCGAAGCCCTGTTCAACTATCTGCTCCGCCTCGGCTGGGGCCATGGCGACGCCGAGATCATCAGCCGCGAGCAAGCGGTGGCCTGGTTCGACATCACCGGCGTCGGCAAGTCGCCGTCACGCTTCGACATCAAGAAGCTCGAGAATCTCAACGGCCATTATATCCGCGAAGCGAGCGACGGCCGCCTCGCCGGGCTCGCCGCTCCCCGCATCGCCGCCCGGCTCGGGCGCGACCTCGACAGCGACGAGCTGGCATTGCTCGCCAGGGCGATGGACGGGCTGAAGCCGAGAGCGAAGAACCTCAACGAACTGGCCGAAGGCGCTGTCTTTTTGTTCGAGCAGAGGCCGCTGAAACCGGACGAGAAAGCTTCCGAGCTGCTTGCCGGCGACGCCCCTTCTTTTCTCGCCCGGATCCACGGCGCGCTGTCGGTGCTTGACGAATGGACCGCCCTGACCACAGAGGCGGCGGTGCGGGCGGTCGCGGACGAAGCGGGCGTGAAGCTCGGTTCGGTGGCCCAGCCGCTTCGGGCCGCGCTGACCGGCCGGGCGACATCGCCCGGCATATTCGATGTGCTGGTTCTGCTCGGGCGCGAGGAAAGCCTCGCCCGGATCGGTGACCGGCTGGATGGAGCTTGAGTAAGATGGCGGACGAACAGGCCACGCTCGAAGTCGGCGGCAAGAGCCATAATTTCCCGATGCGCGGCGGCTCGGTCGGACCGAATGTGATCGATATCCGCAAGCTCTACGCCGAGACCGGCGACTTCACCTACGATCCCGGCTTCACCTCGACCGCGGCCTGCGAATCGGCGATCACCTATATCGACGGCGACCAGGGGATATTGCTCCACCGCGGCTATCCGATCGACCAGCTCGCCGAGCATTCGACCTTCACCGAGGTCGCCTATCTCCTCCTCTACGGCGAATTGCCGAAGAAGGACGAGCTCGACCATTTCACCTACACGATCATGCGCCATACCATGCTCCACGAGCAGCTGGCGACTTTCTACCGGGGGTTCCGCCGCGACGCCCATCCGATGGCGATCATGTGCGGCGTGGTCGGGGCGCTCTCGGCTTTCTATCACGATTCGACCGACATCACCGATCCCAAGCAGAGGATGATCGCGAGCCACCGGCTGATCGCCAAGATGCCGACGATCGCCGCGATGGCGTTCAAATATTCGATCGGCCAGCCCTTCATGTATCCGCAGAACAGCCTGACCTACACCGGCAATTTCCTGCGCATGACCTTCGGAGTCCCGGCCGAGCCCTATGAGGTCAATCCGGTGATCGAGCGGGCGATGCGGCGGATCTTCATCCTCCACGCCGACCATGAGCAGAACGCCTCGACCTCGACCGTCCGCCTCGCCGGCTCGTCGGGCGCCAACCCGTTCGCCTGCATCGCCGCCGGGATCGCCTGCCTGTGGGGCCCGGCCCATGGCGGCGCCAACGAGGCGGCCCTGAACATGCTCCGCGAGATCGGCCGGCCCGAGCGGATCCCCGAATTCATCGCCCGCGCCAAGGACAAGGACGATCCGTTCCGGCTGATGGGCTTCGGCCACCGGGTCTACAAGAATTTCGACCCGCGGGCGAAGGTGATGCAGGCCACCGCCGAGGAGGTTCTGAAGGAGCTCGGGGTCAAGGATCCCGTCTTCGACGTCGCCCAGCAGCTTGCCGAGATCGCCCTCAACGACGAATATTTCATCGAGAAGAAGCTCTATCCGAACGTCGATTTCTATTCCGGCGTGATCCTCTCGGCGATCGGATTCCCGACCTCGATGTTCACCGCTCTGTTCGCTCTCGCCCGAACGGTCGGCTGGGTCGCCCAGTGGAACGAGATGATCTCCGACCCCGAGCAGAAGATAGGCCGCCCGCGCCAGCTCTACACCGGCCCGACCCAGCGGGATTATGTCGCGGTGGATCAGCGGTAAATCCTGATCGGCTTAGCCTGATTAAGATCGTCATTGCGAGCGCAGCGAAGCAATCCAGTGCAGCCTCCGAGGCCGCTGGATTGCCGCGTCGCTTCGCTCCTCGCAATGACGACCGTCTGGATGACGGAACTAGGTCAGCCCAGCGCCCCCCGCAGCTTCTCGATCACCGCCATCGATCCGCAAAAATCGTCGAACATCGACTTCGCCCGTTCCTCGCCCTGCTTCGACTTGAACATGTTCCCCGGCTCGAACCGATCGGCGCCGGTCGCCGCGACCAGGGCGCCTTCCGGGCCGAAATAGGCGAACACCTTGCCCTTGCGGCCGGCGGCGCCGAGATCGAGCAGGAGGCGTCGGAGGTTCGCGCTGAACATCAATTGCTTCGCTGAGACCTCGTCGGTCGAATAGATTTCGAAGCGCCGCTCGAATTCCTCGTCGTCGACCTTGACCCGCTGGAGACCGTGCGACGGCTTGAAGAAGTTGAACAGGCCGCGGTCCGGAACGATGACGGTGACCGCATTGCTCGCTACTCCGCGCTGGACGGCGTAGACTTGGCCGCTGAAGACCTGATGGCGGCTCTTGCCCGAGCCCTTGTGAAGGATCGCCTCGTAGACCGCGACGGACCGGCCGCGATCGTCCTTGCCCTGGAACAGGTCGCTGAAGCTCTCGCCCGACAGCCAGCTTCCAAACAAGGCGTTCTTCGCTTCGGGAAAGAGTGGAGGAGCGAATTGGGACGGCAAATATTCGAGCCCGCTCCGGGCCGCGAGCGTCTCGAGCACCGGCTGCTTCAGGCTCTGGCCGACCCTGGCGAGCGGCGTGTAGGCGAGAGCGATCCCGATGAAGAAAGTGATTACCGCGGCGATGAACGCCAGAAAGGGCACTCCGAGCAACTGGACGAAATAGGCGACGGCCGCCGAGACGAGGATGGCGCCGGCGAGGAGCAGCCAGAAAGTCTTGAGGGCGGAGGCACGGTTCGCCTCGATCGTCTCGAGCTGGGCGGCGACCGAAGGCGAGCGGCAGACCTCGCCGAAATCATGCGTTTCCAATGCGATCATGAACATCCCCAGCTTCCGAGCACGCGGAAACTGGCGGGGCGGAAGCACTCTGTCCAGCCCTCGGGACCGGTCAACGCTTCGGACGGGCGTCCCTGACGATCCTGAAATATTGCACGACGTTCGAGATCAGGAAGATCGCCGCTCCGGCAATGACCGCCATCGCGCGATGCGATTCGTCCAGATACATCCCGAGAAGCATGAGCAGGGATGCGAGGGCGATCCACTTGAGCCTTGGAAGCACATAGGTCCACCAGATCATATCCTCCTCGGAATAGCCGCTGTGGTCGAGCCAGCTTATGAGACGGATGGAGAATGCCCAGTCGAGGGCGACGCCGATTGCGATCGCAACCGGGACGTAAAGGAGAATGGAGATCGGGATCATCGATGCGCAACCCCTCGAGGCTTCTCGAACGGCCTCGAACGCCCGATTATCATAGGATTTCGGAGTCGCAATCCCGGGGAAAGCGCTGGTCGCGGTCGACCCTACTGAAGCGAAGGACTTTGATGGTCAGCGCGACGGCAAAGTGAAGGTGAATCGCGCGCCCTGGCCGGGAGCGCTGTCGACCGAAATGTCGCCGCCCATCGCCCGGGCGAGCCGGCGGGCGATGTAGAGGCCGAGGCCGGTGCCGCCGGGCTCGGACGGGTCGACCCGCTCGAACTTTTCGAAGATCCGCGCCTGGTCCTCGCTCGATATGCCTTTGCCCTGGTCGGCGACGATGAGCGCGGCGAGATCGCCTTCGCTCTCGGCCCGGATCCAGACCTGGCCGCCTTCCGGCGTGTAGCGCACCGCATTGGTGAGCAGGTTCATCACGATCTGCAGCGCCCGGCGGAACTCGCCGCGCACCGGCAGCGATTCGTCGAGCGCCGGCGCGTCGATCCGCACCCGCCGCTCGCCGGCCCGGACGGCGAGCAGGCCGGCGGCGCGGCGGGCGACGTCGGCGAGGTCGAGCTCCTCGGTCTCGGGCCGGAAATCGGGCCGCTCGATCGCCTGAAGGTCGACCAGATCGTCGACCAAAGCCAGCAGGTGCCGCCCGGCCGAGGCGATGTCGCCGGCGTAACCCGTATAATCCTTGCGCAGCGGCCCCTCGGGCTGGGCTCCGATCGTCTCAGCATTGGCGATGATGTCGGCGAGCGGAGCGCGAAGCGCCCGGTCGAGCCGCTCTCCGAACGCGCCTGTCTCGAGCGGCGCCGGCGGAGGCGGCGGCTCCTTCGAAACGGGCGTCCGGCCGGCGCTGGTCGCCGAGCCTCGAAAGCCGGCGAAGCGGCCATGGCCGTCGATCAGCGGGATGCCGCCGAGCAGATAGAGTCCGCCGCCGCCGCCGCGAAGCTCGGCCGCCTGGCCATCGAAGCGGCGCTGCTCGGCGAGCGCGCTCAGCAGCGGAAGCTCGCCTTGCTCGTTCTCGGCCAGCCGAAACAATCGGGTGAGCTGGGCGCCGATCAGGTCGGCCGTGGTCTTGCCGACCGCGGCCGCCGCGGCCGGGGACAGAGCGGTGAAGCGCAGGCCCTGGTCGGTCTCCCACATCCAGTCGGCCGAGGCGCGAAGGAAGTCGGCCTGCCGCTCGGCCTCGGGCGTCGCGGCCGGGCCACGGGCGGGCCGCTCGGTCCAGCCGGTAATGCCGAGAGCGACCCCGTCCCCGATCGGCTCGGCGCGGACCCAGAGATCGAGATCGACCTCGCCGTCCGCCGCCGAGGCGGCGCGCGAGATGGTGATCCCGAGCCGGCGGGCGAGCCGGGCGAGGCTGGCGATTTGCGGAATGGCGAGCGGTCCGCCTTCCTCGCCGCCGGCGCCGCGCTGGAGCGCGGCGAGGCGCGGATCGGCCTCGACCAGCCGGCCCTCGCCGTCGAGCCGGCCGCGGACGGGCGTCTCGTCGGTCACGAATCGAGCCTGGAGATCGCGGCGCGATAGCCGGGATCGGCCTGCCACAGGGTGAGCGAAGCCGCCGCCTCAGCCGAACCGAGCGTGTCGTAACAATCGAGCTGAGCCTCGACCCTCTCGCCGCCGAGCTGGAGAAGGATCGCCCCGGCCTCGGCGCGCGCGATTCCCCCGGCTCGAAACAACAGTGCGGCGCCCCGGCCGCCGGGCTCGGACAGCAATTCCCACACCGCCTCCTGCGAAAGGTCGGCGCGCACCGCCAGGACGGCGAGGAAAAACGGAAGCCCGCCTTCGCTGAGGGCGCGGACGGTCAGAGCGTCGTCGAGGCGTTCGGAATGATTGAGCCGGCGGGCGAGGCGAAGAGCGATCGCGTCGATCGTCTTGCCTTCGTCATAGCCCGCGAGAAGCGAAGCGGCCGAAGCGGCGATCGCCCGGTCCGCCGCAGCGGGATCGACCTTCTGCTCGCCGGTCAGGTAGCGGCGCAAAGCGGCAGCGACCGCCCAGACGATCCGGTGCTGGAGCTCGGCGCCGAGCTCGACCCGGGCGAGCACCGGCTCCTGGAACCGGTCGAGCCTGCTGCCCTGGGCGATCAGCATCGCCATCGCCTCGCCGGCGACGGTCTCGTCCGCATCGCCGGCAAGCTCGACCAGCAGCGCGCCGTCCGATGCCGCGGCCTTGTGGAGGCGATGCTCCTCGGCCCGGCGGAGCAGGAGGCCGATCAACGCGGTGTCGGCAAGCAGGGCCGAGCCCTTCAGGATCGGCGCGGCGATCGGGACATGGGCCGAGGTGAGAGCGGCGTTCACCGCCTCCTGGCCGGGGCCGCCGAAATGCGCCGCGAGTGCCGATCGAAGCTCGTCCTCGATCCCGCCGACGAGTGCGCCGAGCAAAGCGGAGATCGAGCTTCGCTGCCATTCGGTAAGGCGGTCGGGGGTCGGAAGCGCAAGGTCGGCGAGCGCCACGGCGAGCCGCCGGCGCGCGGACGCAAGCAGAAGCGCCGCGCCGTCAGCAACAAACTCGCTCGGCACCGTCTCGGACATCGTCCGCTCTTAGCGCGGACAGGGTTAAAGTGGCGCTAATCAGAACCTTGCCGCCAGGATGACCGCTCCGGCCAATTCCGCGAATGCTTTCAAGCCTTTCGATGCACCTGCCGCTGGGCCCAGAAGAAGCTCGCGGCGGCGTAGCCGGCGATGATCGTCAGACCAGTGCCCCACAGGCCCGTCACCGCGAACGGAAGCAGGAGCCAGGTCAAGCCCTTGGGCTCGGCCAGCCAGACCCGGCCCGGCACCTCCTTGCCCTCCAGTTCGAGCGCCAGGGCGATGGCGAAAGCGATCGTCGTCGCGGCCAGCGCCGTGCAGCCCCAGCCGCGCGTTTCCGCGACGCTGTAGGCGAGAGCGAGCAACGCCGCGGCGCTCAATCCCGGCATGATCGTGCTCCACCAGCTCGGCCCTTCGCCGTCCTGAAGTCGGAGCGCCGCGAGGCGCTCGCAGATCCCGCCGAGCGGAGTCGCCAAGAGCATCAGGCCCATTCCGAGCCCGAGCCAATGCCAGGCGAAGCCAAGAGCGGCGAGCAAAGTCAGCAAGGCCGCCGTCATGCTGAGCGCGGCCGTGCTGACACTGGTCGGCATCAGCAGCCGCGTGACCGCCTGCTCGAGCGGAGCGAGCAGATAGCGCGACACCCAGTCCCGCCGCCGGCCGGTGGCGCCCTCGAAGATCCGCGCCTGAAGCTCGACCAGATCCTCGCCGCGCTCGGCGACGACGAGCTGGTCGTCGGCCGGCTCTCCCCGCACCGCGATCTGCCGGGCGCCGCTCTGGACGGCGCGGCGGAGCAGGGTCGATTGCAGGTCCCAGTCGCGGAGCATCGCCGCGGTCCGCTTCAACGTCTCGCCGTCGATCAGGGCAAGGCCCGCCCAGCGGCTATAGGCGTCGATCCTCTCGTAGCGGTCGTCGACTCGGACGTCGGGCACGGTCAGGATGGCGTGGCCTTCGAGCGAGAGCAGACGCTCGATATGCGATTCGCCGGCGACCAGCCCGTCGGCGACGAGCAGAAGGCGGTCGCCGGGATGGACGGCGTCGGCCGCCTCCGAGGCGCTGCGCGCGACGACCAGCTTCAGCCCCTCGCCGCGAAGCCGGTCGATCGCGGCGAGCAATTCGGGCGGAACCCGTTCGACCGCGATCACCACCGGATCGGCGCCAGCCGCGGCGGCAAGCCGGACCTGGCGCTCGAGCAGGGTTCGGCCGGCGAGCGGAAGGGTGGCGCGAAGCCCGGCGCCGGGCTCCTCGGCCTCATGATAGGCGGCGATCAAGGCTGCGAGAGTCAACGCGTCCCCCTTCTGCCCGAAAGGGATAAGCGCGCCGGCGGGAGATTTGAACCCTCAGGAGGAGGCGAAATCCTCGACGGCATGGTTGAGCTTCCTCAGCACGACCGGATCGCCCGGAGCGCCGTCCAGCGCTTCGTCGGCGAGCGCCATCATTCCGACCGCTCCGAAGCTCGCGGCAAGGCTCTTAAGGCGCGATGCGCTCAGCTCCCAATTGGCGTCGCAGCGTGCCCGGCCCATCAGGTCGAGCTGGCGCGCGACGCTCTCGACGAACGCCTCGCGAAGCTCCGCCATCAGTACCGGATCGTTGCCGACCGCGGCGGCCAGCGAGGCGTTGAGTGCTCCGGGATCGTAGACCATCGTTGTTGCTCTAAAGCGACGGCGTTAACGCCAAGTATCCAATCGGCTTTCGAAATTCTCCAAAGATGGTAAACAGGTGGCATGACGGGGGCAGAATTGGCGGAGGCCCGGCCTGAGGCCAGGGTCAGCGACATGACCGACTGGCTCGGCGAGCCGGCGGCCGAAACTCGCGTCGAACTGGCGATTCCGGAGCCCGAAGCCGTCGATCTTCCGGGCACGGGCCGAGCCCGGGCGATGGGCGCCCTGCTGCTCCTGCTGGCGATCGGCTGGATTGCCGCCGACGGCTATGCCACCTGGCTCGCCAGGCCGGCGATCACCCTCCCCTTCGCGATCCAGTGGCTCGCTACCTTGAGCGGGCCGCTCGTCCTGCTCGGACTGCTCTGGCTGTGGCTCGGCCGCTCGTCGCGGCGCGAGACCGAGCGGTTCACCCGCGCCGTCGCCGAGATGCGGGCCGAGAGCGTGGCGCTCGAGAGCGTCCTCGCCATCGTCGCGACCAAGCTCGAGGAGAATCACGCCCGGTTGCGCGGCGAGGCCGAGAAGTTGATGTCGCTCGGCGACGAGGCATCGGACCGGCTCGGGCGGGTCACCCACTATCTCGCCAAGGAGAGCGCGATCCTCGACAAGGGCTCGGCCGCGCTCGAAAGCGCCGCGGCGGCGGCCAAGGTCGACATGGGCGTCCTTCTCCACGACCTTCCCAAAGCCGAGGAGCAGGCCCGCGAGATCGCCGAGCGGATGAAGGAGGCCGGGCTCACCGCCCACGGCCAGGCCGGAGCCCTCGAAGCGCAGCTCTCGGCGCTCGCGGCGCGCGGGCGGGAGGCCGACGAAGTTGTCGGCGGCGCCGCCCAGCGCCTCGCCGCCCATGTCGCCCGGATCGAGAGCAGCAGCAGCGAAGCCGCGGCAAGCATGGAGCAGGCCGCCTCGACGATGAATGCGGCGGTCGACGGAGCGATGAGCCGCGCCTCCGAAGCGGTCGACGCCGCGCGCTCGGGCCTCGAGGCCCAGGCCGGCGCGATTCTCGCCGCGGTCGAGCATAGCCGCGCGACGCTCGACAAGACCGGCGAGGATGCCGCCCGAAGCCTTGCTTCGAGGCTCGACGAGATCAATCGGCGGATGGAGACGCTTGCGAGCCACCTCGCCGCGCAGGACGCGGCGAGCCACGCCTTGGTCACCGGCCTCGCCAAGGAGCTCGCCGAGCTCGACGACGGCTTCGCCAGGCTCGGCGAGAGCGGCACGCGCCACAGCGAGGCGCTGACCGGATCGCTGACCGCGAGCCGCGAGACGGTCGGACATTTGCTCGAGGAGCTTGGCGGCGGCGCCGAGCGCGCCGGCGAGCTGACCGGCCGGGCGCGCGAGATGGCCGAAGCCTTGTCGGCGGTCGCGGACCGGCTCGACGAGGAGCTTCCGGCTGCGCTGTCGCGGGTCGAGGAACGGGCCGGCCAGACCCGGCAGAGCGCCGAATCGCTGGTTCCCTTGGTCGAGAGCGTTCAGGCGTCGGCCGAGAGCGCTGCGTCGCGGGTCGGCGAGGCGGAAGCAAGCATCGCCCGCCAGCGCGAGGCGCTGGAGGGGCTGCTGGCGCGGCTCGACGAGGGCGTCGCGAGCGCCGAGGCGCAGCTCCAGAGGCTCGGCGAGGCGGCGGGCGAGGCCGACGGCGCCGCGGCGCGGATCGTCGGCGAGACCGGGCCCGAGCTGATCGAGGCCCTGGTCCGGGTCCGGGACGCCGCCAACCAGGCCGCCGAGAAGGCGCGCGAGGCGATCTCGGCGGTGATCCCGGAGAGCGCCGCGGCGCTCGCCGAGGCCGGCCGCGAAGCGCTCGGCGAGATGATGGGCGACATGGTCGAGCGGCAGATGACCGAGCTCACCGCGCTGTCGCGCCGGGCGATCTCGACCGCTCGCGACGCCTCCGAGCGGCTCACCCGCCAGATGCTGGCCCTCGGCGACACCGCCTCCGCGCTCGAGGACCGGATCGAGGCGGCGCGGATCGAGCGCGAAGAGAAAGAGCATGAGAATTTCTCGAGGCGGGTCGCACTCCTGATCGAATCGCTCAACTCGACCGCGATCGACGTCACCAAGATCCTGTCCAACGAGGTCACCGACAGCGCCTGGGCGGCCTATCTCAAGGGCGACCGCGGGGTCTTCACCCGCCGCGCGGTCCGCCTGATCGACTCGACCGAGGCGCGCGAGATCGCCCGCCATTACGAGGAAGAGCCCGAGTTCCGCGAGCAGGTGAACCGCTACATCCACGATTTCGAGGCGATGCTCCGCCGCGTCCTCGCCGACCGCGACGGCTCGCCGCTCGGAGTCACCATCCTCTCCAGCGACATGGGCAAGCTCTACGTCGCCCTCGCCCAGGCGATCGAGCGGCTTCGAACCTGATACCCTCCCACTCCCCTTAGGGCAGAGGCTTGAGCTGGCGATACACATGGCTCACCGTCACGGTGTTGGTGCCATGGCAGGAGAAGCAGTTGTTACCTTGGGCGAACGTCTCCATCGTCGTGTTGGCGAGCTGGTTGGTGCCGACTTCGTTGGCCCCATTAGGCGCCGCGCCACCGATCGTCCAAGTAGTACCGATCTGGAAATAGTTGCGGCGCACGTCGCCGGGAATGAGCTGGCCAATCACTGCCGCATTGGCCGAGATCACCTCCGTGTTGCTCAGCGTGCTGCTCCCTGGCATCCCCCAAGGCATGAGTCTCAGGACCGGGATCGGCGCGATCGAAACCCCGTTGTTGGTCGCTTTGAGGTTGCCATTGCTCGGGAGCCAGCTCGCATTCATCTTGTTGAAAGGACCGGCGGAACCGCTCGGCGTGAACAGCCAGCTCCCATTCGTGTTCTGTGCGACAATCTGGAGCCCGTTTGTCGACATGTAGCTGTATGCGGCGTTTGGGGTGTTGTCGAAATGCTCCATCGACCCCCAGGCCGCCTCTGGATGGCCGTTGAGGGCCCCGACGATGTGAATGGCGATCAGGGCCATTTTCACCGTCTTCTGGCCGTTCGGCACCCACAATTCCGGATCCGATTTGTCGAACGTCGGGATGGTCGCCATGGCTTGGATGTAATCGTTCGGATTGGAAACCGAGCTCGCCTCCACCCAGGCGCTCTTGGTTTCGATCGCCAGCGCCTCGGGGTCGATGACGGTGCCGCCATGGGCCGTAGCGAAGGTGGAGACCGCGGCGCCGTCGGCAGCCGTCAGCGGGAAGTTGATGTTGTTGGTGGCCGGGATCACCCCAGGCCCCTGCATCGTCCGGTGCCAGGCGTACATCTGGTTGACGTGGGTGATGTAGAAGATGAGCGAGCCGTTCTGCGAGATTAGGACGCCGCCGTCGGCCTGGCCAGGCTCGGTGTCGATGACATTGCTGGCGGGATCGAGGAAGACCGGGATGTTCCCGAAGACGAGCTTGCGGGCGCGAATCGCGTTCTGGATCGCTCGAGGCGGAATCAGTGCCGCGCGGCGGCCATCCGGCATCTCGATCATCTGGCGCCGAATCGGCGGCGGGTCGAGCTTGCGGACGGCGAGGGTCCGGCCTGCCGGGTCGAGGAATTGCAGTTCGCCGCGCCCGGTACGGCGCACTGTACCGATTATCGCGGTCGCTCCGGATTTGAGGCGGACGGAGGCCTGGGCAGGCTGGAGATCGACCTGCTCGACTTCGACGACTTGGCCCGAGCGGGTCAACAGCGCCGGCAAATCATTCGGGCCGAGCTCGGTCATGCGCAGCGCCATCCTCAAGGACCCTCCAGCTTCGTTCCTGATGAATGTGCGCCGCCCCGCGGAATCAGCGGGGCTGACGGTATAGAAAGCAGGGGAGAACAGGATGCGGTCGCCGCCGCCATAGCTGGGCGGCGCCGGTGAGGTCAGCCAGAGAAACATCTGCTCGGTCCAGATGTAAAAGCCGCAATTGGGGGTGGGATTTACGGTGCTGTCGGCTGGCTTGACGACTCCATTCAAAGTGACCGAGCCACTGACGAACATGTTCGCGAAACTTGGCGCGCTGATCGGGCAGGCCGGCTGAGCATCGGTCGGCACCTGGTGGACGATGGAAGCTCCGTTGGTCACGCAGGACACCAAGGCCAATGCTGCGGCAAAGGCAAAGCAAGTTCGTGAAAGCGACATGATCACCCCCCACCACGAAGAGAAAGTTCAAATCCGCTTCAGCCTAATCTAGAGCAATCTCCAGTTTAGGCAAGCCGAACTACATTCATGTTGGTGAAAAGTGGCGCAATCTGCAGCGTCAAGGAAAGAAATGATCTGAAAAGCGCATTGATTCCTGTAGCTTGCCGTACAGATGAGCCGCCGCCATTTTCCTCGTCTTTCCCGTGTGGACCATTGAAGTTTTTCGTGTCCAACTTGGCCGCAACTACAAATTTCTCACGAAGACTCAATGCTCTGGCGGTGCGGCCCAATCCAGCGCGGCAATGTCGACCCAGCCGAAGCGATAGTTCGCGTAAAAGATACCGAACAGCAAAGCCGAGACGATCGTCGTCCGCAATGCTACCTTGGCAAAGCTGAACCGGTGCGGCGCGCTCGGCGCGTGGCCGGGCGGGCATTCCAGTCCTTCCTCCTCCGGCGTCCGGACCCCGAACGGGAGGACGAGGAACAGGCACATCGTCCAGAACAGGATGTAGATCGCCAGGACCGACTGGAACTTCATCCGATCAGAGCCTGACGATCAGGACGTCGACGACCGGCTTCTTGCCGGTCCAGTCGGTCGCGCAGCGGCGCACCGCGAGACGGATCGCCTCCTTGAGCTTGTCCGGGCTCGCCGCGCCTTTCTCGGCGGCGTCGGCGGCGGCCTTGCACGCTTCCTCGAGAAAGGCGTCGCGATCCTCCTCGACCGGGATGCCCTGGAGGCCGATCTCGACGTCGCCGCGGACCCGATCGTCGTCGCCGAGCGCCAAGGCGACCGAGATCACGCCATATTGGGCGATCCGCCGCCGCTCGTTCATCGTCGACCCGTCGGCGGCGAGGATGACGTCGCCGTCGAGGATCAGCCGCCCGACCCCCTCCTCGCCGATTTTGGCCGGACCGTCGGGGGCGAGACGGATCAGGTCGCCATTCTTCTGGACGATCCCGCGCGGCACGCCGTTGGTGAGAGCGAAGCGCTCATGCTCGGCCATGTGGCGCATCTCGCCATGGACCGGGACGATGATCTCGGGGCGGATCCACTGATACATCGCCGCGAGCTCGGGCCGGCCGGGATGGCCCGAGACATGGACCTCCTCCTGGCGGTCGGTGATCATCTTCACGCCCCGGGCGGCGAGCTCGTTCTGGATCCGGCCGATGGCGATCTCGTTGCCCGGTATCTGCTTCGACGAGAAGACGACGAGGTCGCCCTCCTGGACGCTCAACTTGTGCTGGCCGAACGCGATCCGGGCGAGCGCCGCGCGCTGCTCGCCCTGCCCTCCCGTGGCGATGATCATCACGTCGCGCCTCGGAAGGTCCATCGCCGTGTCGAAATCGACCGTCTCGGGGAAATCGGTCAGATAGCCGACGCTTTTCGAAACGCGCAGGATGCGGTCGAGCGAGCGGCCGGCGACGCAGACCGTACGCCCGGTATCGGCGGCGACGTGGCCGAGGGTCCGAAGCCGGGCGGCGTTGGACGCGAAGGTGGTGACCAGCACCCGCCCCTCGGCCTCGCCGATCACCCGGTCGAGTCCCTCGCGCACCGTCGCTTCCGAGCCCGAGGCCAGCTCCTGGAAGACGTTGGTCGAATCGCAGACCAGGGCCAGGACGCCTTCGTCGCCGATCGCGCTCAACTCGGCGGCGGTGCTCGGGTCGCCGAGTTGCGGCGCGTCGTCGAGCTTCCAGTCGCCGGTATGGAAGACCCGGCCGTAGGGCGTTTCGATCAGCAGCGCATTGCCCTCGGGGATAGAATGGGCGAGCGGCACGTAGCGGAGGCCGAACGGGCCGAGACGGAACTCGCCGCCCAGGTCGACGATATTGACCTTGATCTTGTCGACCAGGCCTTCCTCCTCGAGCTTGCCGGCGATCAGCCCCGCGGTGAACGGGGTCGCGTAGAGCTCGACGCCGAGATCGAGCGCGAGATAGGGGATGGCGCCGATATGGTCCTCATGGCCGTGGGTGAGCACGATCCCGAGCAGGTCCCTGCGATTCTCCTCGATGAAGGCGAGGTCGGGCAGGACCAGCTCGATCCCCGGATAAGCGGGATCGGAGAAGGTCATTCCGAGATCGACCATGATCCACTTGCCCTGGCAGCCGTAGAGGTTGACGTTCATGCCGATCTCGCCCGAGCCGCCAAGCGCGAGGAAAAGAAGTTCGTTTCCGGGTTTCATTCCAATTCCAATATGAACGTCATTCCGGCGAAAGCCGGAATCTCATTTCGGTTCCTCAAAGGAAGAGAGATTCCAGCTATCGCCGGAATGACGGTGAGTGCCTCAGGTGGCGCTTTTGCTCCGCTTGTACAACAGAGCCAGGCCCTGGATCGTCAGGTCCGGCTCGATCGAATCGAACACCGCGCTGTGCTGGTCGAACAAAGTGGCGAGGCCGCCGGTCGCGATCACCCGCACCGGCCGCCCGATCTCGGCCTTCATCCGCGCGACCAGCCCCTCGATCATCGTCACATAGCCCCAGTAAATGCCGATATGCATCTGGTCCTCGGTGGTCCGGCCGATCACCGACAGATTGTCCCTCGGCGCCTCGATCGCGATGCGGGGAAGCTTGGCCGCCGCAGTGACCAGCGCGTCGAGCGAGAGGTTGATTCCGGGCGCGATGATCCCGCCTTTATAGGCGCCTGAGAAATCGAACATGTCGAAGGTGGTGGCGGTGCCGAAATCGATGATGATGAGATCGCCCTCGTACAAAGCGTGGGCGGCGATGCCGTTCAGCACCCGGTCGGCTCCGACCGTCCGCGGCTCGGCGACGTCGAGCTCGATCCCCCAGGGCACGGCACCCTCGCCCGCGATCAGCGCCTCGACCTTGAAATATTTGGCCGCGAGCACTTCGAGATTGTGGAGGGCGCGCGGCACCACCGAGCCGATGATGACCGCGTCGACCGAATCGCGGCCCAATCCCTCCAGCTCGATCAATTGATGGAGCCAGACCGCATATTGGTCCGCCGTCCGCCGCGGATCGGTCGCGATCCGCCAGCGGGCGCGGATCACTCCGTCCTCGACCAGAGCGAAGACGATATTGGTGTTCCCGGCGTCGACAGCGAGCAGCATGACGGCGTCCTAGCCTCCCCCGGCGCGATAGGCGAGAGCGGCTCGTCCGTGCCTCAGAGATAGAAAATCGTCTGCCATTCCGCTTCGGCGATCCGAAATCGCCGCCGGTGCAGCTCCCTGATCACGGCACGCATGTGCGCGGCACCGAACAGGACGGCGATTCGACGCTCGCCGGAATCGGGCCGATCGAGCGCCTCGCCCAGCTTTTCGATCAATCGCGCGTCCCTTGCGTGGAGCAGACCGTGCTTCAGGACCGCGATCTGGGGATCCCACGAAATGACCTCTTCCGCCGAAAGCCGGTCTTCCAGATTCATGCGTCTGGCGATCTGCTCCCTGCTCCCGAACCAGCGCAGCTCGAGGCCGACACAGGGCGCGGCAACATAGGAAAGCAAGCGCATCCAGAGCGGGATCTTGCGCCATTCCTCATGGAATTCGTCGGCCGTCAGATCCGCTTTGACGATCCGTGCGGCGGTCGCGCCCGGGGAAGGATAAGGAGGCTGGACGACAAGGCCGAGACGATCGCCGATCCAGCGATAGGCGCGCGTCAGCCGGTTTCCCGCTGGCGAGCTGATGCCTTCGACAAGAATGATGTCGTGCGCGAAGGCATCGCGACAGACCCGGTCATAGAATCCCCGCTCCCCGACATGAACCATCGGAAACAAAGTGACGGAGCAGGACGAGTCGGCGCTGGTGAAAAGGTAGCGGGCCGACCGCAGGGCGAAGCCCGAGGCCTCGAGTATCTGCATCTTCCACCCCCGCCCCGGCGGCCCCTCCCGGGTTCCTGCGCCCGCTCGATGCGCGGGCGCCTCTCAGATCAGGAACACGTCGCCGGCGTGAATGACATGGCTGGAACCGTCCGCCAAGCGCAGCCGCAGCGCGCCGCGTTCGTCGAGCCCGTCGAAAAGGCCCTGGATCGGCGTTCCGTCCGCCGCTGTCGTGGCGAGCGCGGTACCCACAGGATGCGCGGCGGCAAGCCAGCGCTCACGAACGGAGCCGAGCCCTTCGCCCCGCCAGCGTCCGAGCCAGCGGGCGAAGGCTGCCGCGAGATCGGCCAGAAAGGCGCCGGGTTCGGGGGCGGTTCCGATCAGACTGCGCAGACTGGTCGCCGGTCGGCTCGCCTCGGCAGGATGGCCGGCGAGATTGACGCCGAACCCGATGACGACCGCTTCGCCTTGCCGCTCGAGCAGGATTCCGGAGAGCTTGGACTCCCCGGACAGAAGGTCGTTCGGCCATTTGATCCGGATCTCTTTGCCAGGCGCATAAGCCTCGACCACCTCGTGAAGTGCGACCGAGGCGACAAGGGCGAGGCTCGGCGCCGGTGGATCGCCGTCGCGCAGCCTGACCAGAGTGCTGGCGTAGAGATTGCCGTCGAAGCCCTGCCATTCGCGCCCCTGGCGGCCGCGGCCGCCGGTCTGTCGCTCGGCACGGAGCCAGAGCCCTTCGGCTGCGCCGTTCCTTGCCAATGCCGCCACGTCGTCATTCGTCGAAAAAGTCTCGGCGACCGTAGGAATATGGCCTGTCCCTCATGAACCCTGGCACGGACCAGCGAATAGGCGGGGTGTGGACGGAGGGCAACTTGTGACGGACATTGGCGCCCAAAGAGGTTGTCAGCCGCTCAAGACAAATCGGACTGCGCGCTTCCTCGAGCGCGCCGGCGGAACTAGGCCGGACAACCGCTCTCGGGTACGGAAGTGATCTTGAACCCTCGCACCTTCCACCCCTCGCTATCCGACCGTCGTATCATGCGCGCCGCCAGATAGAGCTTGCCCGGCCTCTTCCCCCTTGCCTCGACACACGCGAGACCCTCCGGCGGGTCGATATTGGTAGAGAACGTATATCTCGCCTCGATATCGGCGCCGATCAGATAATTCCGCTTGGCACGAAGCACCCCGGTCACTCCGAACTTCCCCAACGCGCGAATCCTGCCGTCCATACCCAGATACGCCCGGTCGTAATTCTCGTCCCGAATATCCTCGAAAAACTGCTCGGCGAACCTCCCGGCTTCCCGCATCTGCTGCGCCGTCTCGATGTCTCCCGCCGCAGCGGGCCCTGCGCCGAAGTGCGGCACTCCCGCCATCGACAGCGCGAGCGCCGCAACGACGAAGATCGCTCCAGGCCGGCATCGTTCGAGCAAGGACTGACCGGCCGGCATGCGCATCGGATTCCCCTCGATGGACCAAGCCCAAGATGAGAGTATAACAGGGATAGTAGAGGGAGCCAATGCACAGGCGCCGCTCGGCCGAGGCGGTCTCGAGACGGAGAAGTCCATGTTCGGGATGAACGATGCGAGTGAATTCGCCATCTTGGTAGTATTATTGCCTCTACTCCCGGCAATTCTGATTTTCTTGATGTTTCCCAAGGCAGAGATGGTCGCCCAGGGTCCGCTTCAAGGCCTCAGCATACGAGCCGGCGGGGCGTTCGGAGCCTATCTGATCATCTTGCTTGTCCTGATGGCATGGATGAGCACCACGAGCTTGCGCAGAGTCCCTCGGACCTGGACGATTGCCGCGAACGTCATCGTGAAGGACGATCAAGGGCGCCCGATCGATCCGCGGGCGCTGGACAAGAACCGGTTCTCCGTATCCTACACCCCTACCTACATACGCGCCATTCCCGGAAAAAACGGCATCAACATCAAGGTTACTGCGACTGAGGTCGAAGGTGAGATTCCGGCGATGACGATAACCTATGGCAACGTGGGAAATGCGGAAATCAATCTTGAAGAATCCACGATCAAGGCCGTACGACATGATCTTCAGAACAGGTATGACATAATCACTCCACTCGAGATTCGACCGATGCCGCCCGTAAGTTTCGGCGATGTCTCGCCCGTTGGTCCTTAACACCTGACCGACTCTTATCGGCGCAATGCGGGTCCCGCTACAGGCGCGGCTGGGCGGCGGCGGATCGCCGAAGCGCGGACGAGCGCGGTGATATCGTCGTTGATCGATCGGGTCTCGGGGACCGTGGGGATCAGAACAGGGCGTTCGCGGCGTTGGTCGAGAGGTCGCGAAGCGGCCCGATCAGGACCAGGCCGAGCGGCGAAACGGCCAGCGTCGCCGCGGCGAGCAGAACCGTCTCGGGCAGGTCGCGGTCGCGGCGGAAGGCGGGCGCCGGCTCGTCGAAATACATGATCTTGATGATCATCAGATAATAGAAGGCGCTGATCACCGACGCGCCGATCGCCAGCGCAGCGAGCCAGGCGAGGTCGGCCTGGACGGCCGCCTGGAAGACGACGAACTTGGGCCAGAAACCGAGCAGAGGCGGGATGCCGGCGAGGCTGAACATGAAGAACATCATCGCGAAGGCGAGCCAGGGCCGGGTCCTCGACAGGCCCGACAAAGAGGCGATCGTCTCGACCGGCCGCCCCTCTTCGTCGCGCATCCTCAGCACCACGAAGAAGGATCCCAAAGTCATGACGACATAGACGGCCATGTAGAACAGCAAAGAGGCGATCCCTTCGCGAGTCCCGGCGGCGAGCCCGACCAGTGCGAAGCCGACATTGTTGATCGAGCTGTAGGCGAGCAGCCTTTTGATGTTGCGCTGGCCGATCGCCGCGACCCCGCCGAGGATCGTCGAGGCCAGAGCCATGAAGATGACGATCTGGCGCCACTCGAACAGAGCCGGGCCGAGCGCTCCGACCGCGACCCGGGCGAGCAAGGCCATCGCCGCGACCTTGGGCGCCGAGGCGAAGAAAGCGGTGACCGGAGTCGGAGCGCCTTCGTACACGTCCGGGGTCCACATGTGGAACGGCACCGCCGAGACCTTGAAGGCGATCCCGGCGAGGACGAAGACGATCCCGAACAAGGTGCCGTTGGAGAGGCCGTCGGCGCCGCCCTTCTGCGAGGCGATCGCCTGGGCGATGTCGCCGAACTGGGTCGATCCGGTGAATCCGTAGAGCAGGGAAATGCCGTAGAGCAGGATCCCCGAGGCGAGCGCGCCAAGCACGAAATATTTGAGGCCCGCTTCGGCCGAGCGGTTATCGCGGCGCTGGAAGGCGGCGAGGACGTAGGCGGCGAGGCTCTGGAGCTCGAGCCCGACATAGAGGGTGAGCAGGTCGGTGGCCGAGGCCATCATCCCCATTCCGACCGCGGACAAGAGGATCAGCACCGGATATTCGGCGCGATAATCGCCGTCGCGGCTGAACCAGCCCGACGCTGCGATCAGGGAGGCTGCGGCGGCGCCGTAGATCACAACCTTGGCGAAGGCCGAGAAGCTGTCGCCGGCGAACAGTCCGCCGAACGCGCTTCCGCCGGCATCGGCGATGCCCGGGATCGCGAAGCCCGCTCCGGCGAGGCTCGCTATCGAGAGCCAGGTGACGAGCCGGGCGGTGCGGTCGCCGCCGCCATAGGCGACCACCATCAGCAGAATGAGCGCCGCGGCGGAGAGGATCAGCTCCGGGAGGGTGAGGAAGAGCGACTGGGTCATCGAACCACCGTCATCCCAGCGAAAGCTGGGATCTCCTTGACCTTTGGCAGGAAGGAGGAAATGAGATTCCAGCTTTCGCTGGAATGACGAAGAAGCGCGGACATCAATGCGCTCCTTCCGCGTGGGCAGGAACGGCGGCCGGATGCGCTGACCGCTTCAGCTGCGCATCGCCCGGCGGGTTGGCCCGCTCGACCCGGTCGAGGAGCACGCCCACGTCCTTGCGCATCGGCGCGAGGAAGCTCTCCGGATAGACGCCCATCCACAGCACCGCGAGCGCGATCGGGACCATCAGAGCGAGTTCGCGCCGGCTGAGGTCGGGCATCGCCGCCGCGTCGGCGTTGCGGCTCGTCCCGAACGCGACCCGCCAGTAGAGCCAGAGCATGTAGGCGGCGCCGAGGATGATCCCGGTCGTCGCCACCGCCGCGACCCAGCTGTTCGCCTCGTATGCGCCGACCAGAGCGAGGAACTCGCCGACGAAACCGCCGGTGCCGGGAAGGCCCACCGAGGCCATGGTGAAGACCATGAACAGCAAGGCGTAGGCCGGCATGTTGTTGGAGAGGCCGCCGTAGCGCTCGATCTCGCGGGTGTGCAGCCGGTCGTAGATGATTCCGACGCACAGGAAGAGCGCGCCCGAGACCAGGCCGTGTGAGAGCATGACGATCAAGGCGCCCTCGAGCCCCTGCCGGTTGAAGGCGAAGATGCCGATCGTGACGAAGGCCATGTGGGCGACCGAGGAATAAGCGATCAATTTCTTCATGTCGCGCTGAACCAGAGCGACCAGCGAGGTGTAGACGATCGCGACCAGGCTCAGGCCGAAGATGATCCAGACCAATTGCGCCGAGGCCTCGGGGAACATCGGCAGCGAGAACCGCACGAATCCGTAACCGCCGAGCTTGAGAAGCACGCCCGCGAGGATGACCGAGCCTGCGGTCGGCGCCTGGACGTGGGCGTCGGGAAGCCAGGTATGGACCGGCCACATCGGCATCTTGACCGCGAAGCTGGCGAAGAAAGCGAGCCACAGCCAGGTCTGGGCGTGCGCGGGGAAATCGTGGTTGAGCAGGACCGGGATCGAGGTCGTGCCGGCCTCGTTCACCATCCACAGCATCGCGATCAGCATCAGCACCGAGCCGAGCAAAGTGTAGAGGAAGAATTTGTAGCTGGCGTAGATCCGCTCGGCACCGCCCCAGATGCCGATGATCAGGTACATCGGTATCAGGCCGCCCTCGAAGAAGAGGTAGAAGAGGAAGATGTCCTGGGCCATGAAGACCCCGAGCATCAGCGTCTCCATCAGCAGGAAGCAGGCCATATATTCCGGGACGCGCTTCTCGATCGCGGTCCAGGAGGCGGCGATGCAGACCGGCATCAGGAAGACCGACAGCATGATCAGCATCAGCGAGATGCCGTCTATGCCGAGCACATAGTTGAAGACTCCGAAGCCGGGGCCGTTCTCGACGAACTGCCACTGAGCCCCGCCGACGTCGTAATTCACCCAGAGCAGGATGCCGAGCGCCAGATCGGCGAGGGTCGCCGCGAGCGCCAGCCAGCGCGCGCCGTTCGCGTTCAGCACCATGCAGCACGCCGCCGCCACGATCGGCACGGCGAGCATCAGGGTCAGGATCGGAATGCCGTTCACCGCGCCATCGCCCAAGTCGCGAAGGCGGCGAGGCCGAGCAGCATCACAAGAGCGTAAGTGTAGAGATAGCCGGTCTGAATCCGGGCGGTGATCGAGGTTCCGCTGACGACCAGCCGCGCCGCGCCGTCGGGCCCAAACCGGTCGATCGTGCCTTCGTCGCCTTTCTTCCAGAAGATCCGGCCGAGCCACAGTGCCGGGCGGACGAAGATCATTTCGTAAATCTCGTCGAAATACCATTTATTCCAGAGGAAGCGGTGGAGCAGGCCCCACTGGCCGACGAAGCGGGCCGGAATGCTGGTGTCTCGGATGTAAGCCTGGAGAGCGATCAGGAAGCCGATCAGCATCACCGTCCCCGGCGCCAGCTTCACCCACAGCGGAACAATGTGGCTGGCATGAGCGAGATGCTCGCTGAACGCGACGCTCGCGCCCCAGAAACGCGGCGCGTCCTCGGCGCCGATGAACGGCGCGTGGAACAGAAAGCCGGCCAGGATGGCTCCGGCCGAGAGGACTCCGAGCGGCACCAGGATCGTCCACGGGCTTTCGTGCGGATGATAGCCGCCGGTCCCGGCCGGGATCTCGCTCGCGCCGGCTTCGCCCGGCTTCGTGTCGTGGCCGGCATCCTCGGCGTCCGGATGGTCGTGATGATCGCCGTGGACCGCGTGCCGGATATGCTCCGACGCGGCCCAGCGCGGCTTGCCCCAGAAGGTCAGGAACATCAGCCGCCACGAATAGAAGCTGGTCAGAAGCGCCGCGAACACGCCGACCGCGAAGGCGAAGCCGCCGGCGCTGCTTCCGCTGGCGAAGGCGCTCTCGATGATCGCGTCCTTCGAATAGAAGCCGGCGAGGCCGAAGCCGGCGAAACCGCCGATCTGGATGATCCCGACCCCCGTGATCGCCAGCGTGCCCGCGAGCATCGCCCAGAAGGTCAGCGGGATCTCCTTCCTCAGACCGCCATAGAAACGCATGTCCTGCTCGTGATGCATTGCGTGGATCACCGATCCGGCGCCGAGGAAGAGCAGGGCCTTGAAGAAAGCGTGGGTGAAGAGGTGGAACATCGCCGCGCCATAGGCACCGACGCCGGCCGCGAAGAACATGTAGCCCAATTGCGAGCAGGTCGAATAAGCGATCACGCGCTTGATGTCGTTCTGGACGGTCCCGACGGTGGCGGCGAACAAAGCGGTCGCGGCGCCGGTGAAGGTGACGACGGTCAAAGCGGTGTGGCTGGTCTCGAACATCGGCGACAGGCGGCAGACCATGAACACGCCGGCGGTCACCATCGTCGCGGCGTGGATCAAAGCGGAGACCGGGGTCGGGCCCTCCATCGCGTCGGGAAGCCAGGTGTGGAGGCCCAATTGCGCCGATTTGCCGCAGGCGCCGATGAACAGGAGGATGCAGAGCAGGGTCATCGTGTCGACCCGCCCGCCGAGGAAGCCGATCGTCGATCCCGCCATTCCCGGAGCGGCGTGGAGGATCGCCGGGATCGAGACGGTGCCGAACACCAGGAAGGTGCCGAAGATTCCGAGCGAGAAGCCGAAATCGCCGACCCGGTTGACGATGAACGCCTTCATCGCCGCGGCGTTGGCCGAGGGCTTGTGGTACCAGAAGCCGATCAGCAGATAGGAAGCGAGGCCGACCCCTTCCCAGCCGAAGAACATCTGGACGAGATTGTCGGCGGTCACCAGCATCAGCATCGCGAAGGTGAACAGCGACAGATAGGCGAAGAAGCGCGGCTGGCTGTCGTCCTCGGCCATATAGCCCCAGGAGTAGAGGTGGACGAAGGCCGAGACCGTCGTCACCACCACCAGCATCACCGCGGTCAAGGCGTCGACCCGAAGCGCCCAGTCGACGTTGAGGGCGCCGGAATGGATCCAGCTCAGCACCGGATGGACCTGGGCATGCTCGGTCCCGGCGAGGAAGCCGAGGAAGATCGGCCAGCTCAAGGCGAGCGACACGAACAGGGCGCCTGTGGTGATCAGCTTGGCCGCGAAATTGCCGAGCATCCGGTTGCCCAGCCCCGCGACGATCGCCGCCAGCAAGGGCAGGAAGACGATGAGCTGGACGTTCACAGTCGACGCTCGCGACAGAAACAGCCGTCATTGCGAGGAGCGCCAGCGACGCGGCAATCCAGACTCAGCACTGGATTGCTTCGCTCCGCTCGCAATGACGGATTTCGACCGACCACAATCACCCCTTCATCTGATTGATGTCGTCGACCGCGATCGTGCCCCGGCCGCGGAAATAGATGACGAGGATGGCAAGCCCGATCGCCGCCTCGCCGGCCGCGACGGTGAGCACGAACATTGCGAAGACCTGACCGACCATGTCGCCAAGGAAGGCAGAGAAAGCGACGAGGTTGATGTTCACCGACAGCAGGATCAGCTCGATCGCCATCAATATGACGATGACGTTCTTGCGGTTGAGGAAGATCCCGAACACGCCGAGCACGAACAGCACCGCCCCGACGGCGAGATAATGGCCCAAACCGATCACAGCTCCACCCCCTCGCCGACGCCCGGCGACATGTTCACCACCGCGTCCTTGGGGCGGCGGCGGACCTGGTCCGAAACGCGCTGCGGCCGAAGGTCGCTTCGGGTGCGGTGGGTGAGCACGATCGCGCCGATCATCGCGACCAGAAGCACGAGGCCGGCGCCTTCGAAGATGTAGAGGTAGCGCGTGTAGAGGACGTTGCCGAGCGCCTGGATGTTGGGCAGGTCGCCGGCGGTCGGCGCCGCCCTCATCGCCGGCGCGATCGCTCCGGCCTTCCACGACACGATTGCGAAGAAAAGCTCGACGAAGACGACCAGAGCGAGCCCGAAGCCGAACGGCCAGTAGCGCGCCACCCCCGCCCGAAGCGCCGCGAAGTCGACGTCGAGCATCATCACCACGAACAGGAACAGCACCGCGACCGCTCCGACGTAGACGATGACCAGGAGCATCGCGATGAATTCGGCGCCGAGGATCAGGAACAGGCCGGCGGCGTTGAAGAAAGCGAGGATCAGCCACAGCACCGAATGGACCGGATTGCGCGAGGCGATCGTCATCACCCCGCTGAGGCAGACCATGAAGGCGAACAGATAGAAAGCGAAGGCCTGGATCATGCGGTGGGGCCACCAAGGGACTGTTCCCCGGCGAAAGCCGGGGTCCAGGCTTCTTTTTTGAGCTGGGCCCCGGCCTCCGCCGGGGAACGATCAGGGCACATTGCGCGCGCCATTATCTGTAGGGCGCATCGGCGGCAAGGTTCGCGGCGAGCGCGCGTTCCCATTTGTCGCCATTCTCGAGCAGCTTCGCCTTGTCGTAGAGCAATTCCTCCCTGGTCTCGGTCGCATATTCGAAGTTCGGGCCCTCGACGATCGCGTCGACCGGGCAGGCTTCCTGGCAGAGGCCGCAATAGATGCATTTGACCATGTCGATGTCGTAGCGGGTGGTGCGGCGGCTTCCGTCCTCGCGCGGCTCGGCCTCGATCGTGATCGCCAGCGCCGGGCAGACCGCCTCGCAGAGCTTGCAGGCGATGCAGCGTTCCTCGCCGTTCGGATAGCGGCGAAGCGCATGCTCGCCGCGGAATCGCGGGCTGAGCGGGTTCTTCTCGAACGGGTAATTGATCGTCGCCTTCGGCTTGAAGAAGTATTTCAGGGTCAGCCAGTGCGCCTTGACGAACTCCCAGAGGAAGAAGCTCTTTATCCAGTGGGCGATCATATTCATCTCACCATCACCTCGCCGATGGCGACCTGGTAGCCGCAGATCGCGAATCCCACATCCTCCATCGCCTTGTTCGTGCTTGCCAGCCGCTGGAACTGGACCAGTCGGCTCCCGACCATGTTCTTCTCGTCGATGAACGACATTTCGGTGCCTGCCGGCCCTTCGCGGACGCCGAAGAACGCCACCATCGGCTGGCCGGGACGGGTATCGCGCTCCTGCCGAACCACCGTGACGCCCGGATCGGCCCAGATCCCGGGCGCCTTCATCCGCAGCTTGCTGCCGAGCTCGAATTCATAATCGAGCGAAAAGCGGCGCCCGCCGATCGTCGTCAGAGTGCAGCTCGCCTGGTCCGAGCGGGCGGCGTCGAACGGCGCGGCCGGGCCTCGAGCGAGCGGCGCCGGGGCGATCGGCGCCGGTTCATTCTCCGCCGCGGGCACGCAATAGCCGAAAGCGACGGGCCGCACGAGCTGCCGTCCGCTTCGCCAATAGACGGTCGCCGGCTGCCAGCGCGAATCGCGGGAGGGCGTGCCGAGATGCAGCACCGGGCCCTCCGCTCCGTCCCCGAACGCATAAGCGCGCGGCGCGAGGAAGCCTGGTTTCAGGCCCCGGGCGGGACTGCCGGTCAGCCTGTTCGCCGGCCAGACCGTGTCCGCCTGCGGGGCCGCGACGATCGAAGCGGCGCCGTTTCGGTTCAGCCTGAACGACACGGCCTCCCCGCGGGGCGTGGACAGCGAGCAGCCGAGCCCTGGTGCCATGGCCGGATCCGCGGCGGCGTGCGCGGCGGCGAGCAGGAGAAGCAATCCGATCACGATCCCGCTCCGGGGCCGGCGCTGATCACCCGCGCATCCTGGCTCTTGCAGGAAGGCATCCGGTCATTCTGGGGCGGGAGCGGCGCGAAGACGGTCCAGCCGTTGCCCTTCACGACCTGGGCATTGTCAATGCACGGATCCTTGGTGAAGACCAGATAGCCCGACACCAGGAACACCCAGAGCAAGGAGAAAGGCAGGAAGATCTTCCACCCCAGCCGCATCAGCTGGTCGTAGCGGAAGCGCGGCACGGTCGCCTTCACCCACGAGAAGATGAAGAAGAAGACGAAAATCTTGAGGAAGAACCAGAAGAGAGCGGTGAGGCCCGGATTGAACAGGAAATCGTAGAGCGGCGACCAGTCGACCGGGGGCATCCATCCGCCCCAGAACAGGAGGGCGTTGAGGCCGCACATCAGCAGCACGTTGCCATATTCGCCGAGCCAGAACAGAGCGAAGCTCATCGAGCTGTATTCGGTCTGGAATCCGGCGACGAGCTCGGATTCCGCCTCGGTCAGATCGAACGGCGCACGCGCGGTCTCGGCGAGGGCCGAGATGAAGAAGATCACGCTCATCGGGAAGAGCAGAGGATTGAAGCCGAAGCCGTTGAGGAAGAAGACGTGGCTCTTCTGGGCGGCGATGATCCCCGACAGGTTGAACGTCCCCGACCACAGGATGATCGAGATCAGGACGAAGCCGATCGAGACTTCGTAGCTGACCATCTGCGCGGCCGCCCGGAGCGCCGAATAGAAAGGATATTTGGAGTTGGACGACCAGCCGGCGATGACCACGCCGTAGACGCTGAGCGAGGAGACGGCGAGCAGGTAGAGAAGCCCGACATTGATGTCGGCGAGCGCCATTCCCGGCCCGAACGGGATCACCGCCCAGCCGATCAAAGCGAGGGTGAAGGTCAGGATCGGGGCGAGCAGGAACAGGCCGACATTGGCCGAGGATGGGACGATCGTCTCCTTGAGGAAGACCTTCAGCCCGTCGGCGAAGCTCTGCAGGAGCCCGAACGGACCGACCACGTTCGGCCCCCGCCGAAGCGCCATCGCCGCCCAGATCTTGCGGTCGGCATAGATGATCATCGCCACCGCCAGCATCAGCGGAAAGGCGATCAGCAAAGTGAGCATGAGGGTCGACAGGAACCAGCCGAACCCGTCGCCGAGATAATATTGAAGCGTGGAGGTCGGGTGCTGGAAAAAGCCCATTACACAGCACCCCTTCCCGTCGCCCGCTCACTCGTCATTGCGAGCGTAGCGAAGCAATCCAGAGCGGAATCGATGCAACGCGGGGGGCTGGATTGCTTCGTCGCTCCGCTCCTCGCAATGACGGCGGCGCTCATTCCGCCGCCTCCGCGAACGTCTCGCCATGGAGGATCTCAGCCGAGCAGCGCTGGAGCGTGGGCGAGGAGCGGGCGATCGGGTTGGTCAGGTAGAAATCCTCGATCGGATAGGTGATCGGTCCGCTCAGCGCCGGTGCGGCCCCGGCCGGAGCCGCGATCGGGCCGAACGAGGTGAGCCCCGGCACGCCCAGATGCGGATGCTCGGCGGCGATGGCGGCGCGGAGCTGGCCGAGGCTGTCGAACGGGAGCGGCTTTCCGAGAACGTCCGACAGAGCCCGGAAGATGGTCCAGTCCTCGCGCGCCTCGCCGGGCGGATCGACCGCTTTCTCCGAATATTGCACCCGCCCTTCCATGTTCACGTAGATTCCGTGCTTCTCCGAATAAGCGGCGGCCGGCAGGATCACGTCGGCATGGGTCACTCCCCGGTCGCCGTGGCTTCCGACATAGATGGTGAACACGTCGGCGAAGGCGTCGACGTCGAGCTCGTCGGCGCCGAGCAGGAACAGGGCCTTGAGCTTCGCCTTTTGGGCCTCGAGCGCGCCGATGCTTCCTCTCATCGCGAAGCCGATGTCGAGCGCTCCGACCCGGGAGGCGGCGATGTGCAATAGGTTGAAGGTCGCGCCGAGCGCGGCCGCGGCCGCCCGAGCGGCGGGATAGCCGCCCTCGCCGCGAAGAGCGCCCATCCCGACGATGAGAGCGCCGTTCGCCTTGCCCTCGAAAGCCTCGCTCACCTCGCTCGGAAGCTTGCCGATCAGGGCAAGATCGTCGCCGAGGTCGGTGACCGGGTAAGTGAGGTCGACCGGCGGGCCGATCCTGAAAACTCTCGCGCCCGCCTTCACGGCCTTGCGGATCCTGGTGTTGACGAGCGGCGCTTCCCAGCGCGGGTTGGTTCCGACCAGAAGCACGGCCGGTGCCGCCTCGATTCCGGCGATTGTGGAGCTGAACCGATAGGCTGCCGGGCTGGAAGCGTCGAACCTCGCGCCGTCTTGGCGGCATTCGTGCAGGGTCGAGCCGAGGCCGCCCAGCAGCGCCTTCAGGGCGTAGATCGATTCGAGGTCCTGGAGATCGCCGGCGACGGCCGCGACCTGGTCGCCGCTCGCGCCCTTGAGCTGCCCGGCGATCGCCGCGAAGGCATCCTGCCAGCTCGCCGGCTGGAGCTTGCCGGCCTTGTCGCGGACCCAGGGCCGGTCGAGCCGGTTGCGGACGAGGCCGTCGACCGCGTGGCGGGTCTTGTCGCTCGCCCACTCCTCGTTGACGTCCTCGTTGATCCGCGGAAGCGCCCGCATCACTTCGCGGAGCCGGTGGTCGAGCCTGATATTGGTTCCGACCGCGTCCATCACGTCGATCGCCGGAACCTTGCGGAGCTCCCAGGGTCGCGCCTCGAAGCTGTAGGGCTTGGAGACCAGGGCCCCGACCGGGCAGAGATCGACGACGTTTCCGCTCAGCTCCGACGTCACCGCGCCTTCGAGATAGGAGGTGATCTCCATATTCTCGCCGCGGCCGATCGCGCCTATTTCCTCGACCCCGGCCACCTCCTCGGCGAATCGGACGCAGCGGGTGCACTGGATGCAGCGGGTCATGATCGTCTTGACCACCGGACCCATATATTTCTCGGTCACCGCCCGCTTGTTCTCGGCGAAGCGGCTGTGGCCGCGGCCATAGGCGATCGCCTGGTCCTGCAAATCGCATTCGCCGCCCTGGTCGCAGATCGGGCAGTCGAGCGGATGGTTGATCAGCAGGAACTCCATCACCCCTTCCCGCGCCTTCTTGACCATCGGCGACATGGTTATGATTTCCTGGCCGTCGGCGGCCGGAAGGGCGCAGCTCGCCTGCGGCTTGGGCGGCCCCGGCTTCACCTCGACCAGGCACATCCGGCAATTGCCGGCGATCGACAGCCGCTCGTGATAGCAGAAGCGCGGAATCTCCTTGCCGGCCAGCTCGCAGGCCTGGAGCACGGTCGCTCCGGCCGGGACTTCGATCTCGATTCCGTCGACTTTGACCTTGGGCATGGTCTAGCTCCTGCTTCCGAGAGGAGGCAGGCCCGCTTTGGCGGCGGACAGGCGATAGAGCACCTCTGCGACGAGACCGCGCAGGATCGGGCGGCTGAACGACAATTCGACTCCTCTCGACAGGCAGGCGTTGAGGCCGGTCTGGAGGGTGGCGAACGCGGCCGATTCCTCCTTGCTCGTCACCTTGCTCAGGATCAGCGCGCGCGCCGCGCCGGGATTGGCCCGAACGACGCAATCGGCGAAATTGCGCAACGCCGTCTCGGTCACGACGCTGGCCGGGTTCGTCTCCGGGGTCGCGCCAAGCGAATAATCGATCGCGGGCGCGTGCTCGATGTCGGCGGCCGGCCGAGCGCGGAATCGCGACATGTAGAGCGCCTCGAAGAGCGCGCCCCGGAACAAGGTGTATTTGAAGCGCAACTGCCCATTGTCGAGGCACAGATCGCTGGCGAGGGCGAGCCCGGCTCGGCCGGCCTCGGGCGAGTTGGGGAACATGGCCAGGAACTGCTCGCTCTTTCGCGGCCAGCGGCGATAGGTGCAGGTGCTGAATTCATTCATCACGCGCTGGGCCAGGCTCTCGTTCATCAGCGGACCCGCGGCGGGCGGCGGCCCCGATCCGGAGCGGTTCGTGGGCGGCGGCTTTGCTTCTGCGGCACCCGCCAAGGCCAGGAACAGGGCAATCGCCGTCGCATAGCGGCGGCTCTTCCCCGCCGCCGCCGCGCCGATCGCGAGCCCCCTTCCGTCGACCTTGACCCTCGGCATGATCTTACCTTCCGCCCGCCGCGACCGGCCGGCCCGCCACCGAGGCGGAGAGGCGGAACAGGCTCTCGGCGATCAGGCCGCGAAGCATCGGCCTGGTGAAACGATAGTCGGCGCCCGCCGGCATGCACCGGACGAGGTCGGGCCGGAGCGCGTCGAATCCCTCCGACTCGCCCTTGCCGGCATATTCGCTCAGGATCAGCGCACGCGCGGCCGCCGGGTTGGCGCGCACCACGCAGTCCGCGAACCGCCAATGATTGATTTGCCGGGCTGCATCCACGGGTGCGACCGTCCGGCTGTTCACACTATAGTCGATCGGCGGCGCCTTGCCGATGTCGGGCGCGGCGCCTTTCTCGAATTCGATCTTGTAGAGCCGGTCGTAGACGGCGCCCCGGAACAGCTGAACCGTGAAGCGCAACTCCGTATAGGCATAGTTGAGGCACATGCTTGCAGCCATGCGGTTGAGCGCCTGCATCGCGGCTTGCGAGCCGGGGAACAGGGTCAGGAACGCCTCCGCATCGGAACGCCAGCGCCGGACGATGCAGACGGCGAAGGCGTACATCACCTGCTGCGCCCGCTGATTGTCCTGCCGCTCGCGCAGCGGCACGATCGATGCCGAGTCGGGAGCCCCCGCGGCCGCCGGGTACGGAAGGACAAGGGCCGCGGCGAAAGCGGCAGGCAAGGCAGCCCTGCTCACGCGCCGCCTGCCGCGCCGGCGGACCGGCACGGCGAACGACGCGCGAGCATTGGAAAGGACGGGCTGCCTGATCATCGTGCCGCTACCGCGCCGTCAGCTGCTCGGTCCAGTAACGGTAAGCGACATTGTATGCGCTCTGGGCGAGCACGCTGCGCAATTGCGACGGCGCGATGGCGATCCGCTCGGTGGTGGGCAGGCAGGCCGACATTTGCGGCTTGATCTTCTCCAGCCACTGCGATTCCTGCCGCGAGCCGACCTCGGTGTGGAGAAGCGCGGTGATCGCTCCGGTATCCTGGCGGACGACGCAATCGGACCAGCGATAGAGGCCGGCCTCGATCGGAAGCTGGTAGCCGGCGAGCTGGGTTCCGCGATGCGGAGCGGCGCCGAACTCGTTGAAATCGCGAATGAACAAGGCTTGGGCGAGAGCGCCGCGGACGGTGACCGCATTGGCCGAACCCGAAGCCTGGGCAAGGCAGCTCGCTGCGCCGCCGACGCTTCCGTTGAGGTTGGCGGCGCCGGTCAGCGGCAGGCTGCCCATCAGCTCGACCGCTGCGAGGCGGTCCTTGCGGACGATGCATTTGCCCATGTCGTAGACCGAGCGCGCGTTCGACCCGCCCGGGCTCGCAAAAGCGGCGGCGGGAAGGCAGATCGCGACTGCCGCAAGCAGGAACGGACTCCTGGTCATCATGCTTCTCCTCACTCAGGTTTCTCCATTTCCCGGGCGCGCGGCGCGGGACAGACGGTAAAGGACCTCGCCGACCAGCGCCCGAAGCGCCGCCTTCGTGAAGGTCGCGCTGATTCCCCGGTTCAGGCAATTGCGCGCGGCGGGCTGAAGCCGGTCGAAAGCCTCGGTCTCGTCGCTGCTCGCGATCCGGCTGAGGACGAGGGCCTTGGAGTCGGCGGGATCGGCCCGGACGACGCAGTCGGCGAACTGCCGGGCGGCGATGTCGGTCCGCTGCTGCGCCACGGTCGAATCCACGCTTTGGCCATAGTCGATCGGCGGGACGGCCGAGAAATCGCCCGGCCCCTTCTTGCCGAAATCGGACTTGTAGAGCCGGCCATAGGCCCCGCCCCTGAAGCCGGCGTCGGTCAATGTGAGGTTTCCGATCGACAGGCACGACGTCTGGGCGATCGTCGGCCACAGACGGTCGCTTTCGGCGGAATCGGGCGGAGTGGCGAGATAGGAATCGACATGCTTGCGATCATGCGAGATCACGCAGCCGGCGAATTCGGAGACCAGAAGGCGGATGCCGTCCTCGGTCGAGTAATTGGACGGCGTTCGCGGCGGCACCGGGGCGAGGCGCGAGCCGCTCTGGGCGCTGGTCGGGCCCGGCAGCAGGCCGATCAGGCACATGAAAGCGAGAAAGGCTCTCTTATCCGTCCTGACTTGAGCAGCGTCTTTGAACCGGATCATCACTGCCTCCCCACCGCCGCGGTGACACCAGGGGAGGCCGCCAGAGCGCGTCTGTACAATTGCTCGGCCAAAGCGGTGCGGAGCGCGAGGCGGTTGAGACTGAGCGTGCTTCCGGCATTCAGACAGGTGCCATAATGCGCTGAGATTCGCCGGAACGCATCGCTTTCCGGCGCCGAATTGACCGCCGAGCGCAACGCCGAATCCACGGCGGCGGCATCACGATCGATCAGGCAGTCCGCCAGGCTGAGCGTCGTGAAGACGGCGATCTGGTTTGCCTGAACGATTGGCGGGATGTCGCTTCGGCCAAGGGACGGCAGGCTCGGGAATTTGCGAAGGTAAAGCTGCTCAGCCAGCATGCCGACCATGACATTGGCCTTCAGCGCCATCTGAGCGCCGTTGAGCCGGCCCAGGCAAGTGCTCATGTCGCGCTTGAAATAAGCGAGACGCGCGTTCCTCTCCGTCTCGGAAAAACTGCGCGGCGGGTCGACAAACGCGGCCGTAGCAATCGGCTGCCTGTTCACCACGCATTGGGCGAATTTCTGGAGGACCTGAGTCGCGCGCTGAGTCTCGACGCTGGTCTCCCCGACCGGCGGTCCCGGAACGCGAGTCCCCGTCGGGGTCACTCGTTCTCCCGGCGCGGGCGTCGGCGGCGTCCCGACGGACTGGACCGGGCCAAGCAAGGCGGCGAGGAGGAACGCGATCATTCCGCGGCCTCCACGAGGCGCAGGAGCCGTGACCTTGTCTTGACGCCGTCCACCATGACCTCAGGCATCGGCACCATTTCTCCTCCTGGCAAGACGCCCGTCCCACTCTGCAGCCCTTCTGGCCGTTTCCTCCTCGATAATTTTCATCTCTCTGGCCTGCGTTGCCAGTTTGGGGGCCGTCTCCTCCATGAAGGCCGCTAGTTCCTCGCGAGTGCTAGGCGGCGGCCCAGCTAAGAGTACTGCTACGCCAGGATCACCATCTCGAAATGTGGCCAACTCCGCGTATGCAGCTTTCAGTGCGCCTTCTGGAATCGAAGTGTCTCCGCGCGCGGCAAGTGCCAGCAATGCGGCCTCAATTAGCGGCTTCTCGTACGGCAATTCCTTAGCGGAGTGCATTTGGCGGCCGCTTGAAGCCAAGCGTTCGATGGTCGATCCATATGATTCGACCACATCCGCGCATGTAACGGTTTCACGCCTGGTCTTGCCGAACAGACCCATTATTCCGCGGCCTCCAGTGCCGAGTCCTGCTTGTCCAAAATCCGGCGCTCGAGCTCCGGCCGGAAATGGCGGATCAGGCCCTGAATCGGCCAGGCGGCGGCATCGCCCAGAGCGCAGATGGTGTGGCCCTCGACCTGCTTGGTGACGTCCCAGAGCAGGTCGATCTCCTCGATCGCGGCATTGCCCTCGCGGAGCCGCTCCATCACCCGCCACATCCAGCCGGTGCCCTCGCGGCACGGCGTGCACTGGCCGCAGCTCTCATGCTTGTAGAAGTAAGAGATTCGGCTGATCGCCCGGACGATGTCGGTCGATTTGTCCATGACGATCACCGCGGCGGTGCCGAGGCCGGACTGGAGGTCCTTCAACCCGTCGAAGTCCATCGGAGCGTCGATGATCTGCTCGGCCGGGACGAGCGGCACCGACGAGCCGCCGGGGATGACCGCGAGCAGATTGTCCCAGCCTCCGCGCACCCCGCCGCCATGCTTTTCGATCAGCTCGCGGAACGGGATCGACATGGCCTCCTCGACCACGCAGGGCGTGTTGATATGGCCGGAGAGCTGGAACAGCTTGGTGCCTTCGTTCTTCTCGCGGCCGAAGCTCCGGAACCAGGCCGCTCCGCGCCGAAGGATGGCGGGGACGACCGCGATCGATTCGACATTGTTGACCGTGGTCGGGCAGCCGTAGAGGCCGGCGCCGGCCGGAAATGGCGGCTTGAGGCGGGGCATGCCCTTCTTGCCCTCGAGGCTTTCGAGCATCGCCGTCTCTTCGCCGCAAATGTAGGCGCCGGCGCCGCGATGGACGAACAGGTCGAAATCGTAGCCCGATTTGGCCGCATTCTTGCCGAGCAGGCCCGCATCATAGGCCTCCTGGACCGCGGCCTGGAGAGTCTCCGCCTCGCGGATGAACTCGCCCCTGATATAGATATAGCCGGCCCGTGCCCGCATCGCGAAGCCGGCGATCAGAGCCCCTTCGATCAGTTTGTGCGGATCGTGGCGGATGATCTCGCGGTCCTTGCAGCTTCCGGGCTCGGACTCGTCGGCGTTGATCACCAGGAAATTGGGTTTTCCCTCTTTCGGCTCCTTGGGCATGAACGACCATTTGAGCCCGGTCGGGAAGCCGGCGCCGCCGCGGCCGCGAAGCCCGCTATTCTTGATCTCCTCGATGATCGCATCCTGGCCGGCGGCCATCAGGGCCTTGGTGTCGTCCCAGTCGCCGCGCTTCATCGCCGACTTCAGCTGCCAGGGCTGATAGCCGTAGAGATTGGTGAAGATGCGGTCCTTGTCGGTCAGCGAGGTGATCGTCATCGCCACCCCCTCCTGATCATCCGCTCGATGTAGAGGTAGACGAGGACGGCGATTCCGATCCCGATCAGCAGGCCGACCAGCTTGAGCGCGATCCCGAGCAGCTGGATGAGAAGCCAGATCGCGAAGATCCCGATCAGGATCGCCGCGAAAAGCGCGCCGAGCGACCTCATGCTTTCGCTCCCATCATTTCGCGAAGACTGGTCGGGCCGCCGGCCGGAGCGCTGGTCTGGCGGCCGATCTGCGGTCCGGGCTTCGGCATCTCGCCGCGGGCGAGCGAATCGAGGATCGCGGTCATGCTGTCGAAGGTCAGATCCTCATAATTGTCGTCGTTGATCTGGACCATCGGCGCGTTGGCGCAGGCGCCGAGGCACTCGACCTCGCTCAAGGTGAACAGACCGTCGGCGGTCGTCCCGCCCTTCTTCAGCCCCTTGGCCTTGCACGCCGCGATCACGTCGTCCGAGCCGCGTAGCATGCAGGGCGTGGTGCCGCAGACCTGGACGTGGAATCGGCCGACCGGCGAGAGGTTGAACATGGTGTAGAAGGTCGCGACCTCGTAGGCGCGCATATAGGGCATGTCCAAATAAACGGCGACATATTCGATCACCGGAATGGGCAGCCAGCCCTGGGTATTCGTCTCCGCTCCGACCTGGCGCTGGGCGAGATCGAGCAAAGGGATGATCGCGCTGTGCTGGCGCCCGGGCGGATAGCGGCCGACGACGATCTTCGCCTGCTTGTCATTGTCCGCGGTGAAGGCGAAGCCGCCCCAGCGGGCGCGCACCTCGTCGATATCCGGGATCGAGTTGGGAAGGATGTCGGCCATCAGCTCGATGTCCTCGGCCGCGGAGGCGGCGACGGCGCCGGCGGGGCGTTACCTCGGTTCGGGCAAGCGACGTGGTCGGGCATGGTCGTCAAATAGACACGAAGCCGGAACCGCTCGCCCATGGGAAACAGGTTGAGCCCGTAACCGACAGCCTCGCACGGCCTGGCCGCTACCCGTTGGTCGCGGCAAATCCATGCCACGCCCGAAAGCGTCTGATAATCCTTCCCGGCCTCGTAAACCTTGTCGACGGCACAGGGCTTCAAACGATCGACGAGATCGTCCCGGCTGAGGGCGGTGACATTGCCCGCATCGTCCCTCATCCCCATTCGATCGTTGGCGATCATCGACTTGAACCGCTCATAGTCCCCTTCGCGGAACGCGGCGGCGAAATCCTGGGGGCTGGGCGGTACCTGCGCCGTGCCTGCCGAACCCGTCAGCATCGCCCCCGCGGCCGCGGCAATCATCGCGTTGGATAGGATGTCGGCCATCAGTTCCGAGGCTCCGGCGGGCGCGGCGGCGCGGGTGGCCGGGGCGGATGGCTGCGGGGGCGAACTTGGATTCCGGTCGCGTAATAAGAGACCGCGAGGACACCCGCCGGATGGCGCCATAAGCGAAGCGAATAGCCCGGATCCTCTTCCTCGCGAAGGCCGGTTCGGGGCGCTCCGGCGCAGACGATATCGAGGAAGACGGCTTCATTGCCCGGAACGCGCTGGGTTTCGAAATGTCTGCATCCGCGAAGCGCGGCGATCATCGCATCGGCGCCCTTTTTCTCGAAGTCATTCATCCGCGCCAGCAGCACGCGCTCGCCGACCACCTCGCGAAGGCCGTCCACCTTTCCCTGCTCGAGCGCTGCGATCAGGGCGCTCACCTCGCGGTCGCTGACGGCGGGCGCGGGAGCCTGCGCCAAGGCAGATCCGGCGAGCATCGCGAGGCAGGACGCGGTTGCGAGCAATGCGGAAGAACCGAGCCTCACCGGTCGACCTCCCCGAACACGATGTCCATCGCGCCGAGGATGGCGGTGGCGTCGGCGAGCATGTGGCCCTTGGCCATGAAGTCCATCGCCTGGAGGTGGCTGAAGCCGGTCGGCCGGATCTTGACCCGGTACGGTTTGTTGGTGCCGTCCGAGACCAGATAGATCCCGAACTCGCCCTTCGGGCTCTCGGTTGCGACATAGACTTCGCCGGCCGGCACGTGGAAGCCCTCGGTGTAGAGCTTGAAATGGTGGATCAGGGCTTCCATCGACTGCTTCATCTCGCCGCGCTTGGGCGGCACGACCTTGCGGTCGAGGCTCGCGATCGGCCCTTCGGGCATTTCGGCGAGGCACTGCATCATGATCCGCGCCGACTGGCGGACCTCCTCGACCCGGACCATCATCCGGTCGTAGCAATCGCCCCTGGTCCCGACCGGCACTTCGAAGTCCATCCGGTCGTAGACGTCGTAGGGCTGCGATTTCCTGAGGTCCCAGGGGATTCCCGAGGCGCGGATCATCGGCCCGGAGAAGCCCCAGGCCAACGCATTCTCCTTGGACACGACGGCGATGTCGACGTTGCGCTGCTTGAAGATGCGGTTGTCGGCGACGAGGCTGATCGAATCCTCGAACAGGCCGGGAAGCCTTTTCTCGGTCCACTCGCCGATATCGTCGAACAATTTCGGCGGCAGGTCCTGATGGACTCCGCCGGGCCTGAAATAAGCCGCGTGCATCCGCGCGCCCGAGGCGCGCTCGTAGAAGTTCATCAGATCTTCGCGCAATTCGAACAGCCAGAGGTTCGGAGTCATCGCCCCGACGTCCATGATGTGGCTGCCGATGTTGAGCAGGTGATTGGAGATGCGGGTCAGCTCGGCGAACAGCACCCTGATATATTGAGCCCGGAGCGGAACCTCGAGATCGAGCAGCTTCTCGATGGCGAGCACGTAGCTGTGCTCCATCGACATGGGAGAGACGTAATCCAGCCTGTCCATGTAAGGGAGCGCCTGGAGATAGGTCTTATGCTCGCAGAGCTTCTCGGTGCCGCGATGGAGCAGCCCGACATGCGGATCGACCCGCTCGACGATCTCGCCGTCGAGTTCGAGGATCAAACGGAGCACCCCGTGCGCGGCCGGATGCTGGGGGCCGAAATTGATCGTGTAATTGGCGATGTCCGACTGGGTCGCGCCGGTGGTCGCGGCCTCCTTCTCGGTCCAGATGGCGGTGTCGGTCATGACTTCACCGTCACCCCAGCGAAAGCTGGGGTCCATGCTGACTCGGTATGGATCCCAGCCTGCGCTGGGATGACGCGAGAGGGAAGGCTCACTTCTTCACCTCGTCCGCCTTGAGCGGAGTCGGAGCGCCCGGCGCCTCGGGTGCTTTCTCGTCCCCCGGCAATATGTAGGCCGCGCCTTCCCACGGGCTGAGGAAATCGAAGCTCCGGAAATCCTGGGCGAGCCGCACCGGCTCGTAGATCACCCTTTTCTGCTCCTCGGAATAGCGCATCTCGACATAGCCGGTCAGCGGGAAGTCCTTGCGGAACGGGTGGCCGCGAAAGCCGTAATCGGTGAGGATCCGCCGCAAATCCCTGTTGCCGTCGAACAGGACTCCGTAGAGGTCGAACACCTCGCGCTCGAGCCAGCCGGCGACCGGCCAGAGCCCGGTGACCGACGGCACCGGCTTGTCCTCGTCGGTGCTGACCCTGACCCGGAGCCGATGGTTCTTCGTCACCGAGAGGAGGTGGTAGACGACCTCGAACCTCTCCTCGCGCTGCGGATAATCGACCCCGGCAATCTCCATCAATTGCTGGTAGGCGAACCGGTCGCGCAGGATCGTCATCGCTTCGACCAGATCCTCGCGGCGGACGTCGATCGAAAGCTCGCAGACCTCGTCCTTGACCGTAGTCAGCCGATCGCCGAGCGCCTCCCTGAGAGCGTCGGCCAGGCCCTCCTGCGGGGCGATGAAAGGTGCCGGGCTGCCCATCGGCTCAACGCTCGATCGTGCCGATGCGGCGGATCTTCCGCTGCAATTGCATGATCCCGTAGAGCAGGGCCTCGGCGGTCGGCGGGCAGCCGGGGACGTAGATGTCGACGGGCACGATCCGGTCGCAGCCGCGCACCACCGAGTAAGAATAATGATAATAGCCGCCGCCGTTTGCGCAGCTGCCCATCGAGATGACGTAGCGCGGCTCCGACATCTGGTCGTAGACCCGGCGGAGCGCCGGAGCCATCTTGTTGCAGAGGGTGCCGGCGACGATCATCACGTCCGACTGGCGCGGGCTGGCGCGAGGCGCGACCCCGAACCGCTCGAGATCGTAGCGCGGCATATTGACGTGGATCATCTCGACCGCGCAGCAGGCGAGGCCGAAGGTCATCCACCACAAAGAGCCGGTCCGCGCCCACTGGAACAGATCCTCGGTCGAGGCGACCAGGAAGCCCTTGTCGGCGACCTCGCTCTGAAGGTCGGCGAAGAAGGCCGGGTCGGGCTGCTGGAGATCGGCGGGGCGCTCATTCTCGTGGCGCGGATCGAGGATCACTCCCATTCGAGGGCGCCCTTCTTCCAGGCATAGACGAATCCGAGGACGAGCTCGGCGAGGAAGATCATCATCGCCGCCCAGCCTGTGATCCCGATGAAGCCCAATGACACCGCCCAGGGAAAGAGGAAGGCGGCCTCGAGGTCGAAAATGATGAACAGGATCGCGACCAAATAGAATCGGACGTCGAACTGCGAGCGGCTGTCCTCGAAGGCCGGGAAGCCGCATTCATATTCGGCGAGCTTGTCCGGATAGGGATTCTCGGCCCCGGTCAGCTTGGCGATCAGCATCGGCAGGACGACGAACGAGAAGGACAGGCCGAACGCCACTCCGAGGAACATCAGGATTGGCAAATATCCGGCGGCGGTTGACGCCATCGAGGGACTCCGAGGGGACGCGGGTTTCGGCGGCTTCTAGGAGCCGGGACGGGGGGTGGCAAGGCTCAGAAGCGCCTCCCGGACCGGCATTTTCCCGTCGCGAGAGACGATGATGTCTCCTCCGAACGTCACGACCCGGATCGCGGTGGGCCGAAGCGCGCCGCCGTCGCGCACCGCATCACCGCGACCGAAGCGCTCCCACTGGCCGTCGGCCACATAGATGATCCTGGCGCCGTCGAGGGCCGCGAGAGTCGGCTCCCCCCAGTGGGGCTGGGCCTGCTCGAGTATGTCGACATGGTGGACGATCCGCGGGCGACGCTCGATCCAGAGCGCTATGATCCGATTTGGGCGGGTGCCGTTCTGGACTGCGACCAGATGATCCCCCGAGCGAAGCAGGCCGTCTATGCCGTCGAGCATTTCCGGGAAGCGGGTCCTGATCGGCGTGATGCGCAAGCTGCCCAGATCCACACGGTACAGGCCGGACGCATAATCGGCGACGTAAAGCGTGCCGCTCGACCAGGCGACCATGCCCTGCGGGCTTTTGAGGAGGCCCGGCGGGATCAGAAGCTCCGCCGCCGTGCAGCCCGGCCGGCATCGGTAGATCGCCCCCGATCGGCCGTCGCTTGCGAACAGGGTTCCGTCCCTGGCCAGGGCGACGTCGCCGAGCCGGCTGTCCGGAACCGGAACGCGCCGGACTTCCTCGAGCCGGTCCAGGTCGATTGCGATCAGACCGGCGAAGGCGCCCTCCGGCCGCTCCATCGGCTCGGCCGCGCTGCTCGCGAACCAGAGCAGCCGCCGCTTCGGATCGACGGCCATGCCGAACACGCCGCCGATCGGGCCGGCGGTCGGCACGACCCGCCAGGTCTCGCCCTCCAGGGCCAGCAGCCGGCGATCGATTACGCTCCCGACGAACAGTCGGCCGGTCGCGGCGTCCCACGCGATTCCCTCGATGATCCTATGCTCGGCAGGGACCATTGCGAACAGCTCGCTTTCGCCTTTGGCACCGGCATTTTCCTCGAAATTGTCCGCGAAGGCCTGGGCGAGCGGCTTGGAAGGACGCCAGTCCTTGGGCAGCGCGGATTCGTCGAGCAACGGCGTCAGCCGCGCCTGGGACTGTGCGGAAAGGCCCGCCCCCATGCGCGCGAGGTTCATCATTCCGAGAGTGACGGCGCGCCGGTCGTCCCGCTCGAGTGCGGCGGCGAGCTCGGCCCGAACCGCCGAGGCGCTGATCGGCGGCCGGTCGGGTCGCGAAGCTATCAGGCGGGGACCGTCGCCCGTGGACGCGCAGCCGAAGAGAAACAGCGGGACAAGCAGCAAAGCGGCGAGCCGCCCCCGCCTCACGCGCGCAACGCCCCGGCGACCAGCTTGTGAAGCTTCGAATGGATCTGGTCGTTTGCGGCGAGCACCTGGCCCAAAGCGAGAGCCCGGTCGGCGCCCCTGAAGTCGGTGACGAAGCCGCCGGCCTCGCGCACCAGCAGGATTCCGGCGGCGATGTCCCAGAGCTGGAGATCCTCTTCCCAGAAGCCGTCGTAGCGGCCCGCGGCGACCCAGGCGAGGTCGAGCGCGGCGGAGCCGAAGCGGCGGATTCCGGCCACTTCGGGCGACACCGCCTCGAGGATCCTCTGGAAGCGGCCGAGATCGCCATGGCCTTTATAGGGCACGCCGGTCGCGATCAGGGCGTCGGAGAGGTCGCGGCGGGCGGAGACTCGAAGCCGCCGCTCGTTGAGCCAGGCGCCCCTGCCCTTCTCGGCCCAATAGCTCTCGTCGGTGAGCGGCTGATAGACCAGGGCCTGGGTGATTTCGGGCCTCCCGCCGGAGCCGGCCGGATCCTCGACCGCGATCGAGATCGAGAAATGGGGAAGGCCGTGGAGAAAGTTGCTGGTGCCGTCGAGCGGATCGACGATCCAGCGCGGCTTCGCCGGATCGCCCTCGATCTCGCCGCCTTCCTCGAGGGTCAGCCGCCAGTCCGGACGGGCGTGGCGAAGCTCCTCGACGATGGTCTGCTCGGCCCTCTTGTCGGCCATCGAGACGAAGTCGGCCGGCCCTTTGCGGCTGACCTGGAGCTGCTCGACCTCGCCATAGTCGCGCCGAAGCCGCGGCGCCGCCTTGCGCGCGGCGCGCTGCATGACGGTGATCAGGCCGGAATGGGATACCATGTCTTCCTTCCAGCCCCTCCCTTTCAAGGGAGGGGAAAGGGGTGGGTTGCGACGCCGGTGGCTCGATGCCGATGGCGGCGCCTTGGGGAAGGCAGAGGGCTCGCTACGCTCGCCACCCACCCCCACCCCTCCCTTGAAAGGGAGGGGCTAAGATCACTTACTCAGCCCGCTTCACATATTCCTGGCTGTACACGTCGACGACGATCCGGGTTCCGCTGGTGATATGCGGCGGCACCATCACCCGCACGCCATTGTCGAGGATCGCCGGCTTGTAGCTCGACGAGGCGGTCTGGCCCTTCACCACCGCGTCGGCCTCGACGATGGTCGCCTCGATCTGGTCGGGAAGCTGAACCGAGATCGGCTTCTCGTTATAGAGCTCCATCACGACGTCCATGCCGTCCTGGAGGAAGGCGGCCGGATCGCCGATCAAATCCTCGGGCAGCGAGACCTGCTCGTACGTCTCCTTGTCCATGAAGACGAGCATGTCGCCGTCATGGTAGAGGAACTGGAAGTCCTTGGTGTCGAGCCGAACGCGCTCGACCGTCTCGGCCGAGCGGAACCGGACATTGTTCTTGCGGCCGTCGATGAGGTTCTTCATCTCGACCTGCATGTAGGCGCCGCCCTTGCCGGGCTGGGTGTGCTGGATCTTGACGGCGCGCCAGATGCCGCCCTCATATTCGATGATGTTGCCGGGACGAATGTCCACGCCGCTGATCTTCATGTCGTACTCACTGTCTGGAAATGTCGGCGCGCTCTAGCGCGGCGACCGGAAACATTCAACGCGCTCGGCCCGCGCCCCTATTTGCCGGCGAGCAACGGATAGGGATTGATCGCCGTCCCCTGATACCATTTCTCGCCCGGAGCCATGCGATAGATGGCGAAATGGAGGTGCGGGCCGGCCGGATTGGCGTTGCCGGTGCTTCCGACCCGGCCGATCGGATCGCCTCGGGCGATCGCCTGGCCCTCGTGAAGCCCCGGCGCATAATCCTGGAGATGGGCGTAATAATAGGTCCAGTTGCCGTCGGGCGAGCGGACGTAGGCGGTGATTCCGCCGCCGCCCTTGCTGAAGAACAATTTCTCGAGCCGGCCCGGCGCCGCCGCGACCACCGGAGTGCCGTGCGGGGCCATGATGTCGATCGCGTCGTGCGGCCTGCTTCCGCCCGCCCGCGCCTGGGTGAATGTGTCGGACAGCGCCTCGCGCCTGACGCCGGCGACCGGGATTGCGAGACCGGTCGGGCCGACGACGAGCGCTCCCTTCGGCACCGCGACGGTGGCCGGGGGCGCCTCGGGCACGGCCGCTTCCTTCGGCGCCGGCCCGCGGTTGAACGCGACGATCCAGAAGGCGCTGGTCAGGCCCGAGCTGGCGACCGCGGTCGCGATCACGACGGTGAGCATTTTCAAGCGGTACATGGTCCGGGTTAAACGAAACCTATTCCAGCTCCGTTCCGTTCGGGGGGCATGGGTACAGGCGCGATCCACATCGGCTGCTCGGGCTGGCAATATCGGCACTGGCGCGGCACCTTCTATCCCGACAAGCTGCCGCATAAGCGCTGGTTCGAACATTATGCGTCGGTGTTCGCGACGGTCGAGCTCAACACCAGTTTCTATCACCTGCCCAGGCCGGAGACGTTCGACAAATGGCGCGATCAGGCGCCGCCGGGCTTCCGCTACGCGGTCAAGGCGTCGCGGTTCATCACCCATATGAAGAAATTGAAGGAGTGCGACGAGCCGCTCGACACCTTCCTGTCTCGCGCCCGGAGGCTCGGCGAAACGCTCGGGCCGATCCTCTATCAGCTGCCGCCGCGCTGGGCGTTCGACCGCGAGCGATTGCTCTCCTTTCTCGACCTGCTGCCGAGCGACCTCACCCACGTCTTCGAATTTCGCGAGCCGAGCTGGATGGAGCCCGAGGTGCTCGGCCTGCTCGACTCCCACGGCATGTCCTATTGCGCCCACGACATGACCGGGATGAACGCGCCGCGCGCGGCGACCGGCCCCGCCGCTTATGTCCGCTTCCACGGCGGAACCGGCAAATATCGCGGCCGCTATCCGGAGGAAGTGCTGCTCGGCTGGAGCGACTGGCTCGCGGAACAGGCCCGGTGCGGCCGCGAGGTCTGGGCCTATTTCAACAACGACATCGGCGGAGCCGCGATCGAGGACGCGCTGACCCTCCGATCGATGGTCGCCCAGGCGCTGCGGTGACATTCAACAATTCCGCTCATCCTGAGTAGCGACTGAGCTTGGCGAAGGCGCGTATCGAAGGGCAGGCACAGTCCCTGCTCAGGATGAGCGGGCAGGAAAGCGAAGTACAGAAGCCCGAACGCCGCGCCGCTCCGCTGAGGAACGGCGCGGCGAAGCCGGTCAGAGCACGAAGTCGGTCGCGACCACCGTCGGATTGCCGTTGAGGACGATCTCGAAATCGGCGAGGCCGTCGCCGTTGATATCGCCCTGGACCACCGTGTCCGAGCCGACCGTATCGGCGCGGAGCTCGCCGGCGGTGCCGGAGAAAGCCGACGCGCCGATGAAGCTGAAGGCCTGGTTGCCCGCGACGCCGGTATTCGCGTCCCAGCTCGACACGTCGATAATGTCGGTGCCGGAGACGAAATCGGTGATCGTGTCGGCCGCCGAGCCCGTGCCGGCCTCGAAATAGCCGATCCTGAACGTGTCGGCGTCGGCGCCGCCGGTCATGACGTCGGCGCCGTTGCCGCCGTCGAGCAGGTCGTTGCCGTTGCCGCCGCTCAATGTGTCGGCGCCGGTGCTTCCGCGAAGCTGGTCATTGCCGTCGAGGCCGCTCAGAGTGTCGTTGCCGGAGCCGCCGACGATGATGTTGTCGAGGGCATTGCCGGTGCCGGTGAAGTTGCCGCTGAAGCTGTTGTAGTTGAGATTCTCGACATTGGCGCCAAGGGTGTAGCTCGACAGGGTCGTATAGACCTGGTCGGTGCCCTCGGCGGCCGCCTCGACGACCGAATCGCCGACATTGTCGACGAGATAGACGTCGTCGCCGCTATTGCCCTCCAGATAATCGGCTCCGGAGCCGCCATCGAGCAGGTCGCCGTCATTGCCGCCGTAAAGGCTGTCGGAGCCGCCGCCGCCGATCAGGGTGTCGTAGCCGTCATTGCCGTAGAGCGTATCGCTCGAGGCGCCGCCCTGGATCTCGTTGTTGAGGCTGTTGCCGGTGCCGGTGAAGCTTCCGCTTCCGGTGAAGAGCAGCTTCTCGACATTGGCGCCGAGCGCATAAGCGGCGAGGGTGGTTCGGACCTGGTCGGTGCCCTCGCCCGAATTCTCGTTCACCGAATCGCCGACATCGTCGACGAAATAGATGTCGTTGCCGGTGCCGCCGTTCATCGTGTCGGCGCCGGTGCCGCCGTCGAGCTGGTCGTTGCCTCCGCCGCCGTTCAATATGTCGTCCCCGCCGAGGCCGAAGATAAGGTCCGCGCCCGAGGTGCCGTTGAGCGTGTCGTTGCCGCCCGTGCCTGTAATCGTAGCCATATCGATGACCCCCGATCTTGGCCGGAGCCGGGATTGGCTCCGGTCCTGACTCCGATATTAGGCTCTTTTCTTGGACGGTGGCGAAGATATTGGTCGAAAATGAACCAGATAGTCTGGCTCTATTTAGGAATGGATTAACCCTGACAGTTGCGGCAGGCCGCGACTCGTTGTCCCTGGACAGGAAATTGCGGCCCGAAAGCTTGCCGGTGCTTCCAAAACACCGTTCGCCCTGAGCCTGTCGAAGGGCTTTCCTTCTCTTTCGTACCCAGAAAGGAGAGAGCTTCGACAGGCTCAGCCCGAACGGCTCTCAGATTCAAGATCGATAGGAGCGCCTAGGACTTCTCGAGCGTCCCCTCGAACGCCTTCACCGCGGCGCCCGGCCCTTGCTCATGCTCCCAGATCCACGAGCAGACCGCGAGGAAGTCGGCGCCGGCCTCGACCAGCGCCCGGCCGTTGTCCGGATTGATCCCCCCGATCGCGACGCAGGGAATCTCGAACAGCCGCGACCACCAGCCGAGAATGGCCGGATCGGGCCGATAAAGCGTGGCGTGGGTCCTGGTCGGGTAGAAAGCGCCGAAAGCGACATAATCGGCTCCGGCCTCGCCCGCCTCCATAGCGAGATGGCGGCTGTCGTGGCAGGTCCGGCCGATCTGGGCGGCGGGACCGAGCAGTCGCCGCGCCTCGCGCGGATCGCCGTCGCTCTGGCCGAGATGGACTCCGTCGGCGCCGCAGGCCTTGGCGAGATCCATCCGGTCGTTGAGGATGAACGCCGTATCGCTCGCCGCGCAGACCGGGATCAGCCGCTCGGCGGCCCGGAGCACCTCGTCGTCGGGCAGGTCCTTGAGGCGAAGCTGGAACGCCGCGACCGGGCCGCCGTCGAGCGCCGCCTTCAGGGTGTCGGCGAAATCGTCGCCGATCCGGGCAGGCGAAATGATGTAGAGCTGGCATGGCGGCCGCTCCACCGGCTCGAACAGCTCGGCGAAATCGGGATCGACCTCCATCAGCGCTCCCCGACCATGGCGAGGACGAAGCCGTCCCATTTCTTGAGCCCGACCGTCTGGATCGCGGTCACCGTCACGCCCGGCGTCGCCGCGACCGTGTCGAACAGCCGGCGGGTGCCGACCACCATGGGATCGGAGCTTGCCGGATCGACGACCCGCCCTTCGCGAACGACATTATCGACGACGATCGCCGCCCCGGGACGCGACAGCTTCACGGCGAGCCGGAAATAATCCGCATTGCTCTGCTTGTCGGCGTCGATGAAGACGAAGTCGAACGGCTCCTGCCCGTCCGCGGCCATCCGCTCGAGGCTCTCCAGAGCCGGCCCGATCACTATGTCCACCCGGTCCGCAACTCCGGCCCGCTCCAGATTCGCGGCCGCCACCCGGCCGTGATTCGGATCGATCTCGAGAGTCGTCACTCGGCCGCCCGGCGCCAGTGCGCGGGCCAGCCAGATCGTCGAATAGCCGCCCAGGGTGCCGACCTCGAGGATCCGCCGGGCTCCGATCATCCTCGCGAGCAGATGGAGCATCTTGCCCTGCGCCGGCGACACGTCGATCGCCGGGAGCCCGGCTTCCCTGTTGGCGGAGAGCGCGGAGTCCAGCGCCGGATCGTCGCCGATCAGCGTGTCGCCGATATAATCGTCGACCTCGTGCCAGGTCGGGCCGCCGCCCTGCGCGGGAGCATCCGGCAAAGGATCACTCCTCGCCCTTGTAGATCCTGACCAGCCGGTCGAGCATCGCCAGCGCTTCGTCGCGCGGGCGCTGGAAGGTGTTGCGGCCGATGATCGAGCCGTTGCCGCCGCCGTCGCGAATGTCGCGCGCGTCCTGATAGACCGCGTCGGCGCCCTTGGCGGCGCCGCCCGAGAAGACGACGATCCGGCGGCCGTTGAAGCAGGAGCGGACGACATGGGCGACCCGGTCCGACTGGGCCGACCAGTCGCCGCTCTCATAGCTCTTCTGCGCGTCCTTCTGCTCGATATGAGCGCTCGGAAGCTTCACCTTGATGATGTGCGCGCCGAGCAAAGCGGCCATGTGGGCGGCGTAGGCGCCGACGTCGAGAGCGAGCTCGCCCTCCTTGCTGAGCTTGCCGCCGCGCGGATAGGACCAGATCACCGTCGCGATCCCGACCGACTTGGCCTCGGCGGAGAGCTCCCTGATCTCCTCCATCATCTCGAATATGTCGTCGGCGCCGGGATAGATGGTGAAGCCGATCGCCGCGCAGCCGAGCCGGAGAGCGTCGTCGACCCCGCCGGTCACCGCCTGGTTGATCGAGGTCGCCCAGCTGTTCGAGCTGTTGACCTTCAATATGGTCGGGATCTGCCCGGCGAAAGTGTCGGCACCCGCCTCGAGAGCGCCGAGCGGCGCGGCATAGGCGTTGAGGCCGGCGTCGATCGCCAGCTGGTAATGATAATGGGGGTCGTAGGCCGGCTCGTTGACCGAGAAGCTTCGTGCCGGACCGTGCTCGAAGCCCTGGTCGACCGGCAGGATGATCATCTTGCCGGTGCCGCCGAGCCGGCCGTGGGTCAGGATCCGCGCCAGGTTCGCCTTGGTGCCGGGATTGTCGCTCTCGTAATTGGAGAGGATCGCTTTGACGGTGGGAGTGAAATTCATTTCGGGTTCCTGCAAGAATCAGTGCGATGGCCTGGGCCAGGGCGGCCCCTTGAGCTCGAGTGCGTTCCCTTCCGGGTCGGAAAGGTAGACCGAGGGGCCGTCGCCCTCGGCGCCGTAGCGCGAGACGATCTCGCCCTCAATCCCGTGTCCGCGCAGAAAAGCGAGGATCGCCCCGCCGTCCCACGGCTCGACCCGGAAGCAGACATGGTCGACGTTGCGACCCTCTGGTCCCGGCGCCGCGCCGCCTTGGCGTCCGAGCGGGCCGTCGACGGGCACGAGATCGATCAGCGCATTGCCGATGCGAAGCTGCCAGAGGCCGATCTCCTCCTGCGCCTTCTCGAGGGTGGCGCCGAGGATCCCGGTGTAGAAACGCATCGCCCGGTCGAGGTCGCGGACCCGGAAGACGACATGGTCGATGCCGGCGACGCGGATCATTCGCGCATCAGCGCCTTCACCCCCGGAAGCTCCTTGCCCTCCATCCATTCGAGAAAGGCGCCGCCGGCGGTCGAGACGAAGGTGAAGGAGCCGGCGACTCCGGCCTGGTTGAGCGCCGCGACCGTATCGCCGCCGCCCGCCACCGAAACCAGCGAGCCTTCCTCGGTGAGCGCCGCCGCGGTTCGGGCGAGCGCCACGGTGGCGGCGTCGAACGGAGGGGTCTCGAACGCTCCCAACGGACCGTTCCAGACCAAAGTCCGGCAGGTCTTGAGGACGTCGGCCAGCGACTCGACCGCGGCCGGTCCGACGTCGAGGATCATCTCGTCGGCCGCGACCTCGTGGACGTTGACGGTCCGAAGGCTCGGCGGATTGGCCTCGAATTCCTTTGCGACGACGACGTCGTAAGGCAGATGGATCGTGCAATTCGCCTGCTCCGCGGCCGCGAAGATCGCCTCGGCCGTGCCGGCAAGATCGTGCTCGCAAAGCGACCTGCCGACGTCGACCCCGCGCGCGGCGAGGAAGGTGTTCGCCATTCCGCCGCCGATGATCAGATGGTCGACCCTCGCGACGAGATGGCGGAGGACGTCGAGCTTGGTCGAGACCTTGGCGCCGCCGACCACCGCCGCGACCGGCCGTTCGGGATTGCCGAGCGCTTTCTCCAGAGCGCCAAGCTCCGCCTCCATCGCCCGGCCGGCAAAGGCCGGGAGCAGATGGGCGACTCCCTCGGTCGAGGCATGGGCCCGGTGCGCGGCGGAGAAAGCGTCGTTGACGTAGAGATCGCCCATCTCGGCCAGCGCCGCGGCGAAGGCCGGGTCGTTCTTCTCCTCTTCGGCGTGGAACCGGACATTTTCGAGAATCGCGATGTCGCCCGGATCCATCGTCGCGACCGCCTCCTTGGCGCCCGGGCCGATACAATCCTCGACGAACCGCACTTCGCGGCCGAGCACCTCGGAATAAGCGCGCGTGACCAAAGACAGCGACATGTCGGGCCGCCGTTCGCCTTTGGGCCGGCCGAAATGGGCGAGCAGGAGGACGATCGCGCCGCGGTCGGCGAGTTCGGTCACGGTCGGCAAAGTGGCGCGGAACCGCGTGTCGTCGGTGACCTCGAGATCGGCCATCGGCACATTGAGGTCGACCCGGACAAGCACGCGCCTGCCGCGCACGTCGCCGATATCGTCGAGGGTTCGGAAGCTAGCCATGAACCGTCACCCCAGCGCAGGCTGGGGTCCATGCAGACTCCGCGACCCGCCCCATGGCCGCTTGGATGCCAGCCTTCGCTGGCATGACGGAAACGCTCAAATCAACCTCGCAATCGCTCCGGCGGTGTCGACCATCCGGTTCGAAAAGCCCCATTCATTGTCGTACCAGGAGACGACCCGAACCAGCTTCCCCTCGAGCACCGCCGTCTCGAGGCTGTCCACCGTCGAGCTGGCCGGATTGTGGTTGTAGTCGATCGAGACCAGGGGCTCCTCGCTATAGGCCAATATGCCCCTGAGCGGCCCGCTCTCCGAAGCCGCCTTCAACGCTCCGTTCACTTCCTCGAGGCTGGTGTCGCGGCCGGGCGTGAAGGTGAGATCGACCAGGCTGACGTTCGGGGTTGGGACGCGAACCGCCGAGCCGTCCAGCTTGCCCTTGAGCTCGGGAAGCACCTCGCCGACGGCGCGGGCGGCGCCGGTGGTGGTCGGGATCATCGACATCCCCGCGGCGCGGGCGCGGCGCATGTCGGGATGGATCTGGTCCAAAATCTTCTGGTCGTTGGTGTAAGCATGGATCGTCGTCATCAGCCCGCGCTCGATCCCGACCAGATCGTTCATCACCTTGGCGACCGGCGCCAGGCAGTTGGTCGTGCACGACGCGTTCGAGACAACGAGATGGTCGGCGGTCAATTTGTGGTGATTGACTCCATAGACCACGGTCAGGTCCGCGCCCTTGGCCGGAGCGGAGATCAGGACCCTCTTGGCGCCCGCGGTCAGATGCGCCCCCGCCTGCTCCTTCGAGGCGAAGAAGCCGGTACATTCGAGCGCGAGGTCGATCCCGTTGTCGCCGTGCGGAAGCTTGCCGGGATCGCGCTCAGCGGTGACCAGAATCCGCCGGCCGTCGACGATCAGATCGTTGCCGTCGGCGGTGACTTCGCCCGGATAGGCGCCGTGGACCGAATCGCGCTTAAACAGGAGCGCGTTGGACCTGGCGTCGGCGAGGTCGTTGACCGCGACCAGCTCGAGGCCGCTGTCCTTGCGCTCGAGGATGGCGCGGGCGACGAGCCGCCCGATCCGCCCGAAACCGTTGATCGCAACCCGTGTTGCCATGTCGTCTAACTCCCTGGATTGAGCGCCGCGACGATGCGCGGCACGATCGCCTCGGCGGTGAAGCCGAAGCGCTTGAAAAGATCCTCGGCCGGCGCCGAGGCTCCGAACCGGTCGATTCCGATGGCGAGCCCTTCCGGCCCGACATAGCGCTCCCATCCCAAGGTCGCGCCGGCCTCGATCGACACTTTGAGCGCATCGGCGGGCAGCAAGCCGGCGCGCCAAGCCTCGTCCTGCGCGTCGAACAATTCCCAGCAGGGCATCGAGACGATGTCGGCGCCGATCCCCTGCTCCTCCAGCGCATCGGCGGTCGCCACCGCGACCTCGACCTCGGAACCGGTCGCGATCAGCACCACCCGGCGCGGCGCCGCCGCGGCGCGAAGCCGGTAGCCGCCGCGCGCGCTGCGATTCTCGCCGCGATCCATGCGCAGCTGCGGCAGATTCTGGCGGGTCAGCGCGAGCACGGCCGGCGAGTCGCGCCGTTCGAGCGCCAATGCCCAGCATTCGGCCGTCTCGACCGCGTCGGCGGGGCGATAGACGTAGAGGTTGGGGATCAGCCTCAGGCTCATCAGATGCTCGATCGGCTGGTGGGTCGGCCCGTCCTCGCCGAGCCCGATCGAATCGTGGGTCATCACATAGATCACCCGGACATTCTGGAGCGCCGACAGCCGGATCGCCGGCCGGCAATAATCGGAGAAGACCAGGAAGGTGCCGCCATAGGGAATGACGCCGCCGTGCAGAGCCATGCCGTTCATCGCCGCGGCCATGCCGAACTCGCGGATCCCGTAATAGAGATAGCGGCCCGATGGATCGTCGCGGGTGAATGGCGCCTGCGCCTTGGTCCTGGTATTGTTCGAGCCGGTCAGGTCGGCCGATCCGCCGATTGTCTCGGGGACCGCCGCGTTGATCGCCTCCAGCGCCAGCTCCGAGGCCTTGCGGGTGGCGATCTTTTGGGGCTCGGCGGCGAGCCGGTCGAGCCAGGGCTCGACGATCGGCCCCTCGGGCAGCCGTCCCTCCATCCGCCGGACCAATTCGGACCGCTGCGGGCTCGCGGCGAGCCGGACCCGCCATTGCTCATGCGCCTTGCCGCCGCGAGCGCCCGCCGAGCGCCAGGCGGAGAGGATGTCGTCGGGGATCTCGAACGGCGGCGACTCCCAGCCGAGCTCCTCGCGCGCCGCGGCGACCTCGTCGGGGCCGAGAGCCGAGCCGTGGGTCGCGGAAGTCCCCTGCTTGTTCGGCGCGCCCTTGCCGATGATCGTCCGGCAATCGATCAAAGACGGCCGCTCGTCGGCCAGCGCCTCGTCGAGAGCGCGCCTGATGTCGGCGAAATCGTGCCCGTCGCAGGCAGTAACGTGCCAGCCGCTCGCCGAATAGCGGGCATGGGTGTCCTCCGAGCGCGACAGATCGGTCGAGCCGTCGATGGTGATCCGATTATTGTCCCACAGCACGTTGAGCCGGCCGAGGCCGAGATGGCCGGCAAGCCCCGCCGCCTCGTGATTGACCCCCTCCATCAGATCGCCGTCGCCGGCCAGGACCCAGGTCCGGTGGTCGACCAGATCGTCGCCGAACACGGCGTTGAGGTGGCGCTCGGCGATCGCCATCCCGACCGCCATCGCCAGCCCCTGGCCGAGCGGCCCGGTGGTCGCCTCGACGCCGTTGAGCATGAAATTCTCGGGATGGCCGGCGCAGGGCGAGCCCAATTTCCGGAAATGGGCGATCTCGTCGATCGTCGGATGATCGTAGCCGGTCAGATAGAGCAGGGAATAGATCAGCATCGAGCCGTGGCCGGCCGAGAGGACGAAGCGGTCGCGGTCGTGCCAGCCCGGATCGCGCGCGTCATATTTCAAATATTCGGTGAACAGGATGGTCGCGACGTCGGCCATTCCCATCGGCATTCCGGGATGGCCCGAATTGGCCGCCTGGACGGCGTCCATCGAGAGCGCCCTGATGGCGTTGGCGAGCAGTCTCGGTTCGAGGGCCATTATCTTCCCTGGGCTGGAACGGCGGTGCGCCTGGGGCGGGCGCTGAGCGTTCCTTTAGGGTCCGGACCCTCTACCGGCAATGGCCAGGATCGCCCGGAGAATGGCACCGGCAAGGAGGAGTGCGAAGGGCGGGCTGGTTGCCCGCACGAGCGCTCCGACGTAGCCGGTGCCCTTCTCCGGGCGACCCCGAAGGGGCGCGGCGGAGAGACGGCCCTGCTGTCGTCGCTCGTCGGTTACGATGAATCTTCATCGCTCCCTCCTCGCTCCTAACCATGACCGCCTCTCCGCCACGTCATGGCCGTTGCCGGTAGCGGGTCCGGGCCCTGAAGTCGGGCGCGCTTGCGTCAACCGGCCCCGCCGCGCGGGCGTTTGCCGAACTGCGCGGCCGTCCGAAGGCGTTGCGGCTGACGGAATTGCCGGCGGCACGGGTTTGAACCTGCACCCACCGCCTCGCGGCGAGGGACCACTGTAGTGATACGTCTACCAATTCCGTCACGCCGGCCGGCCGCGTCTAGCGCTCCGCGATCCGCGGGGCCACCCGCTTTGAGACCCCGCCGCGCGGGCGTTTGCCGAACGGCCCGGCCATGCTATGCAGCCGGTCATGGGGCAGGAGCGAGCGGGGATGGCGATCGCGCGTATCGAACGGGCGCTGGCCCGTCTCGAAGCCGCCGCGGCCCGCCCGGCGCCACCGTCCGCTCCCGCGTCCGACGACCGGGAGGTATCCGAGCTTCGCCGCGCCCATCAGGCGCTCCGCTCGCGCGTCGAGGGCGCGATCGCCCAGATCGACGGCCTGCTAGCGACCGGGGACCAGGGCTGATGGCAAGCGTCGAGGTCGAGATCGCCGCCCGCAAATATTCGGTCTCGTGCCGCGACGGCGAGGAGGATCACCTCCGCTCGGTCGCCGCGATCGTCGACAAGCGCGCGCAGGACGCCGCGGCGGCGCTCGGCACCTTGAGCGAAGCGCGGCAATTGCTGTTCGCCTCGCTCCTGCTCGCCGACGAGGTCAAGGAGCTTCGCGCCGGCAACGCGCCGCCTTCTTATTCCGAGCCCGACCCGGCGGTCGCCGACTCGCTCGACGCGCTCGCCGCCCGGATCGAAAGGCTCGCCGACAGGCTTGAGAGCGGCGGCGAGAATCCCTAGATAAGCGCGTGACGGGTACTGCCCGGTACGAGCTCCTGAAAATCCCTGAGGCGTAAGACATCCAGGGGGCTGTCCCTAGCCGGGCCCTGGTCCGGCATATATGGCCCCCACCTGACGTTCTGGCGTCAGAGGATATTCGAGCAAACGGCCATGGCGGTCCCGTCACCCCCTTCCACGAAGAGCGCGTTGCGCGCGGAATCGCTCGAGCGCCGGCGCGATTACGCACGTTCGCTCGACCCCGCCTTGCGCGCCGATCTCGAGGCCAAGCTCGCCGCGATCCTGCTGCCTCATGTCCGCGCCGCTCGCGTCGTCGCTTTCTACCACCCGCTGCGCGACGAGATCAGCCCTTACCCCCTGCTCGAATCGCTCGGTCCCCACCAGAGAGCCGCCTTGCCCTGGTTCCTCGACCGCGATTCCCGGATGATGTTCCGAGCCGCCCCCGCGGTCGAGGCGGGCCCGTGGAAGATGCTCCAGCCGTCCGGCGATTCGGAGCCGCTGGCGCCCGATCTGGTGCTGGTTCCTTTGGTCGCGGCCGACCGGAGCGGTGCCCGGATCGGCCACGGCAAGGGCCATTACGACCGCGCGCTCGCCCACCTCCGCGAAGGCGGCCAGGTGTTCACGATCGGTCTCGGCTGGGAGCAGCAGATCCTCGACGATCCGATCCCGACCGATCCCTGGGACGTTCCGCTCGACGCGCTGGCGACTCCGGCGGAATGGATCGATCCAAAGTGAAACCGACCTGGCGCAAACCGGCGGGCATATTCCTCATCCTGGCGCTGATCGCCGGCTGGGCGGTTCTGGTTGCCTCGGGCGCCGATCTGCTGGCCGGGCTGCCCTGGCCGGTCCATGCCGTCTATTTCGTCGTCGCCGGAATCGTCTGGATTGCTCCGCTGAAGCCGCTCCTGCGCTGGATGGAGACCGGGCGCTGGCGCGGCTGAACACACTGGACTTCTTGCCCGCTTGCTGGAAGACTGAAGGCCCGCATAATCAGCGACTTGCAAGGAGCGCGTCATGCCCGGATTCTCGATCAAGCTGGCGGCCGCCTCGGCCCTGATCGTCGGCGCCGCCGTCCTGACCGCGCCCAAGGCGCCCGCGGCTCCGACCGCCAAGGAGAAGATGATCTGCCGGACCGATTCGGAGAGTGGATCGCGTCTGAAGAAGAGCCGCGCCTGCCACACCGCCGCCGAATGGGCGGAATTGAGGCGCCAGACCAAGGCCAATGTCGATAGGATCCAGAACGGCCGGGTCTGGGACTCGCACAATTGCCCGAAGCCGGGTTCCTGCGACTGAGGCGCGGCGCTTTCAGCATCTTTTCGTGAGGAATGGCGCGAGTGACGGGGCTCGAACCCGCGACCTCCGGCGTGACAGGCCGGCGCTCTAACCAACTGAGCTACACCCGCGTGGGAGCCGGCGACCTAGGTGATGGCCGATAGGCTGTCAAGCAAGCCGCCGGGCGGTTTTGGCGGGACCCGGAACCAACCATTTCCGCTCATCCTGAGTAGGGGCTGAGCCTGTCGAAGGCCCGTATCGAAGGACCCAGGGCATTGCGTCCTTCGATAGCCCGGTTCGACGGGCTCACCGGTCACTCAGGATGAGCGGGTTTGTTCGATCTTCGAATTCTAGGACTTTGGCGGAGCGTCCCCCGCTTCGTCGTGATGAGGCCCGGTCAAAGTGCCTTCCTCGAACAGGAATCCGGCGATGTCGGGCCGCCCGGCGGCGTCGAGGACCGTCTTCATGATGATCAGAAGCGGCACCGCGAGAAGCGCTCCGGTCGTCCCCCACACCCAGGCCCAGAAGCTCAGAGCGAGCAGGATCAGGAGCGGGTTGATGGTGAGGCGCCGGCCGACCAGCGAGGGTGTGATCAGATTGGATTCGAGCAGATGGATCGCCGCGAAGCAGATCGCCGGAAGGAAGGCGTACCATGGATCGGCGAACGCCATCAGCCCGCCGACCAGGAGAAGGATGATCGAGGCGATCGGCCCGAGATAGGGGATGTAGTTGAGGACCGCGACGATCCCGCCCCACATCAAAGGCGTCGGCATGTCGAGCAGATAGAGGACCAGGGCGACGACCAGCCCCATGACGATGTTCACCATCGTGATCGTCCCGAGATAGGTCGAGGTCGCGTCGACCATCTGCTGGATCGCCCGGGCGGTGGTCATCGCCCCGTCGAAGCTCGCCCGGGTGGTGATCGTCTTCTTGCGCATCCGGGTCCAGCCGGCGAGGAAGAAGAAGATCACCAGCACCGCGAAGAACATCTGGACCGCGGCGAACGGCGCCGAGGTGGCGATGATGTCGAGAAGCGAATTGGGCTGCTCCACGGTCACGGTGCGCGGGCGCGCAGCGGTGTGGCCGAACTCCCGCACCACCTTGTCGATGAACCGCTCGAGATCGGCATAGATGTCGATGATCGGCGACAAGGTTTCCCGGATCCGGCCGATCCGCTGCGGCAGCAGCCGCACCCAGTCCGCCGCCGGAAGGACGATCGAGGCGACCGCGATATTGGCCGCCGCGATGAACACCAGGACGCACATCAGAGCGGCGAGCCCCGACGGCACCCGGCGCCGCTCGAGCCATTCGAGCATCGGTACCAGAGCGATGGCGATCACCAGCGCGGCGGTGACCGGAAGGAAGAATTCGGCGCCGGCGCGAAGCGCGAACGGCACCGCGAGGGCAAGGCCGCAGCCGGCGATCAGGGTCAGAGCGGCGAGCAGCCGGTCGCGGCGGAATGCGATCTGGACCGGCTCGCCCGCCGCGGCGGGCGGCTCGACCGCGCTTCGCGGCTCGGATTCCTCCCTGCTTTCGCCCTTGCTCATCCTTCCGCCCCTAACATGCTTAATCGCCGTCACTAATCGGCAATTAACCAATTCTTATCGGTCGCCGCGCCATAGCACCCCGTCGAACCGACGCTCGTGGGGAGCTTTTGATGCGTTATCAGTCTTCGGACGCCAGATCACTGGCGTTCGGCAACAAAGCGATGCTGCTCGCAGTCACGGCCCTTTCGGCCGGGATTCTGGCGAGCCCGGCATCGGCCGCCGGCACCGTCGCCGGGACCACGATCGATAACGTCGCCCATGCCACTTACGAGCAGCCGAGCGGCGGCGAGGTCAGCGTCGATTCGAACGTCGTCAGCCTCAAGGTCGACGAATTGCTCGACGTCACCGTCGCCTCGACCGATCCGGGCGACGTCGCCACCCAGCCCGGCCTCACCGGCCAGCTGCTGAGATTCACCGTCACCAATGGCGGCAACGGCTCCGAAGCCTTCACTCTCGCCGCCATCGCCAATGGCGGCGGCGACGACTTCGATCCGTCGGTCACCTCGATCGTCCTCGATAGCAACGGCAACGGCGCCTACGACGCCGGCGTCGACACCGTCTACGTCGCCGGATCCAACGATCCGGTGCTCGATCCCGATCAGTCGATCGCCGTGTTCATTCTCTCCTCGATCCCGGGCAGCGCCCAGGACGGCAATCGCGGCCGGGTCGATCTGACCGCAATCGCCAGGACCGGCCACGGGACCCCCGGCACCAGCTTCGCCGGCGCCGGCCAGGGCGGCGGCGACGCCGTCGTCGGAGCGACCGGCGCCGACGGCGAGGATGACGGCTATTATCGCGTCGCCCGGGCCAGCGTCAGCCTGGTCAAGAGCGCGACCGTCGCCGATCCGTTCGGAGGCAGTACCAAGGGCCCGGGCGCGACCATCACCTACAGCCTGGCCGCGACCGTCTCCGGGACCGGCAGCCTTGCCAATCTGCGGATCACCGACTCGGTGCCGGCCGGCACGACCTACAGCGCCGGCTCGATCACCCTCGATGGAAGCCCGCTGACCGATGCGGCGGATTCGGATTCGGGCGTGTTCAGCGCCGGCGGGATCGCGGTCGGCCTCGGCAACGTCGCCTCCGGCACCACCCGGACCGTCACGTTCAAAGTGAAGATCGATTGAGAAGGACAAGAAAGATGAAGCTCTTCCTCGCGCTGCTCGCACTGCTCGCACCGGTCTCCGCCTTCGCGGCCGACGCCGTGTCGCTCTCGAGCAAGGTGCTGGTCGAACGGACCCGGCAGGGGCCGGACGGCAAGCCCAGGATCGTCCGCGAGGAGCCCGGAATCGTCACTCCGGGCGACAGGCTCGTCATCATATTGAGCTATCGCAACAACGCCGCGGCGCCGGCCACCGGCTTCGTCGTCACCAACCCGATCCCGAACTCGGTCGTCTATGCCGGCGGCGAGAGCGCGGGGGCCGTGGTTTCGGTCGACGGCGGCAAGAGCTGGGGCGCGCTCGCTTCGCTTCGGATCGCCAATGCCGACGGCACCAGCCGCCCGGCCGGCCAGTCCGACGTCACCCATATCCGCTGGCGCTTCGCGCGGCCGATCGCCGCCGGAGCCTCCGGACAGCTCAGCTTTAGAGGCGTCGTGAAATAGCCTCGTACCCGCATAGGCGCCTGCGGGGGGATCCGGCGCCGCACTCAGATCAGGAACGGACCAGAACCATGACCAACAGATTGCGATTGCTCGCATCCGCCAGCGGCCTGGCGGCCGTGGCGCTTGCGGCCTCGCCCGCTTCGGCGGCCGGGACCGCATCGGGCACCACCATCACCAACAATGTCAGCCTCGACTATCAGGTGGGCGGAGTCGCCCAGACCCAGGTCACCGCGAGCGACAGCTTCACGGTCGACCGCAAGGTCAATCTGACGGTCGCCGAGGTCGGCTCCTCGACGACCAGCGTGTCGCCGGGCCAGCTGGCCGCGGTCACCGCCTTCACGGTCACCAACTCGTCCAACGCGACCCTGGACCTCGCGCTCGCCGCGACCCAGCTCAGCGGGGGGACGGCGGCCCATGGCGGAACCGACAATTTCGACGCAAGCAACGTTCGCGTCTATGTCGACACCAACTCGAACGGCGCGTTCGACTCCGGCACCGACACCCTGGTCTCCTATCTCGACCAGGTCGCCGCCGACGCCAGCAAGACCGTGTTCGTCGTGGTCGACATCCCGCTCAGCAGAGCCACCGGTGACGTCGCCGGAGTCAGGCTGACCGCGACCGCGGCCGAAGCCACGGCGGCCGGCTCGCAGGGCGCGGTGGTCACCGAGACGAGCGGCGCCAATACGTCTGGAGTCGACACCGTCTTCGCCGACACCAATGCGAACGGCAACGTCGCCCGCGACGGCGCTCATTTCGCCGAGGACGATTATACCATCCTCGCCGCGGCTCTGACGGCGTCCAAGACCAGCCGGGTGATCAGCGATCCGTTCAACGGGACGACCAACCCGAAGATGATCCCGGGCGCCGTGGTCGAATATTGCGTGTCGGTGGCCAATGCCGCCGGAAGCGCGACAGCGACCAACGTCAGCATCTCGGACACCCTGCCCTCGGCGACCACCTATCTGGCCGCCTTCGGGATCAAGGTGGACGGGACCGTCACCGGCTCGACCTGCAACGCCGACGGAGTCGCCGGCGGAAGCTATGCGAGCGGAACGGTCTCCGGCACCCTGAGCAACATCGCGGCCGGGGTTACCCGTACGCTCGTGTTCCGGGTCACCGTCAACTAGGACCAGGTCGGGAAGGACGGCTCCGTGCCCACGGCACGAAGCCCCCTCCCCGCACCGGCCATGCCGAACCTGATCACCCGGATTTTCGGGGCGCTCTCTCTTGCCCTGGCGACGGCGCTGCTCCTGGCAGCGCCGTCCGCTCCCGCGCGCGCGCAGGCCGCGGGCGCGCAGGACGCGGGCGCGCTCGGGTCGCGGACCATCTCCAACATCGCCGAGATCGAATGGGACGAGGCCGGCAGCCGCGCCCGTCAGTCGTCGAACCGGGTCGACCTCCAGGTCGATATGCCGGCGCCGTTCGCAATCGCCGGCTATCGCTTCTCCTCAAGCGATTCGAGCCTCCGGCTCAACATCGCGACTCCCCAGTGCCAGGCGAGCTCGGGCCTGGTGCTGGTCAATCTCTCCACCGTCTGGCGCGGCCAGTCGCTCGCGCCGGCCTCGCTGACTCCGGTGACCAAGGTCTTCGCCGGCGAACCTTTGCTCCTCGTCCTCGATTATGCCGGCGGCAATCTCGATCCCCGGGCGGTCGATTCGGTGACCGGCGCGATCGTGTCGCGCAGCGGCGACCGCGAGGTGCTGACCATCTTCGAGACCGGGCCCAATACCGGCAGGTTCGCGGGCTACATCCAGACCGTGAAAGCGCCGCCGCCCGGCGTCTCCGGCGATTGCCGCCTGACCGTCGAGGACGGAGACAGGATCCTGGTCGAGAGCCTTCGATCGGGCAACCGGACCCCGGTCGCCAGCGCCGAATTCGACGTCCTCGTCGATCCGTTCGGGATCGCCTTCGACAGCGTCGACGGCCATCCGGTCAGCGGCGCCAGGGTGAGCCTGGTCGACGATTCGACCGGCCAGCCGGCCGAGGTGTTCGGCGACGACGGCAATTCGGCCTACCCCTCCTCGATGGTCAGCGGCTCGACCGTCACCGACAGCGCCGGGACGGTCTACACGATGCCGGCCGGCGACTATCGCTTTCCTTTGGTCCGGCCCGGCCGCTACCGGCTGATCGTCGAGCCGCCCGCGCCCTACACGGCGCCTTCCGTCCGCGCGCCGGCCGACATGGCGAGCCTTCGCCGCCCCGACGGAGCGCCCTTCACCATCGTCGACGGTTCCTACGGCCGGCTGATCACGCTCACCGACCCGGCGCCGGTACGGGTCGACCTGCCGATCGATCCGGCGCTCGCGCCGATCCTTCTGAGCAAGGAGGCCTCGGCCGCCGAGGCCGAACCGGGCGGCACAGTCCAGTACAAGATCTCGGTCACCAATCCCAACCAGAGCCTGGCGACCGGGCCGATCACATTGAACGACCGGTTCGGAACCAGGATGCGGCTTCGCTCCGGAACGCCGCGAGTCGACGGCCGCAAGGTCATGGCCGACATCGCAGCCGACGGCACCCGCTTCACCCTCCACATCCCGGCGCTCGCGCCGGGCGCCGCGGCCCGGATCAGCTATGCTCTCGACGTCCGTCCCGACGCCGCCAAGGGCGACGCGGTCAACCAGGCCGAGGCGGTCGACGATCGCGGCAATCGCAGCAACGTCGCCGGAGCGACCGTCCGCATCCGCCGCGATTCGATCGCCGACCGGATGACGATCGTCGGCCGGGTCGCCGACGGGGGCTGCGTTCCCGGAGCCTCGGCGAAGGGCGTTGGCGGAGTCCGGATCATGCTCGAGGACGGAAGCTATGCCGTCACCGACAGCGACGGCCGCTACCATTTCGAGGGCGTTATGCCCGGCACCCATGTCGTCCAGCTCGACGACATGACCCTCCCCGCCGACCGCGCGATCGCCGAGTGCCGGCGCGACACCCGCTCGGCCGGCCGCTCTTTCTCCCAATTCGTCGAGGGCGAGGGCGGCGCTCTCAAGCGCGCCGATTTCGCCACCGTCGCGGTCGCCGCCCGCGCCGACCGGCGCCCCGCCGCCG
>JBKPOT010000007.1:0-118767 GCA_046733235.1 Pseudomonadota bacterium | reverse complement strand
CCCCCGAGATCTACACAGTCCGAGGATCGTCGGCAGCGTCAGATGTGTATAAGAGACAGCGTCGGAGCGCTCGTGCGGGCAACCAGCCCACCCATCGCACTCCTCCTTGCCGGTGCCCTTCTCCGGGCGATCCTGGCCATTGCCGATAGTGGGTCCGGACCCCTGATGATGCCGATCGCGATTCAGGCCGGGCTTTGGGGCCTGCTCAGCGGTTCGGCCCTGCTGATCGGAGCCTTGATCGGCTGGTTCGCGCCTTTGTCGCGCCGGACCATCGCCGCGGTCATGGGTTTCGGGGCCGGGGTCCTTATTTCGGCTCTGTCGTTCGAGCTGATGGACGAGGCGTGGGTACGGACCAGCCATGCCGGCAGCGGTTTCCTTCCGGTCGCCGGCGGCTTTCTCGGCGGCGCGGCCATCTATACATTCTGCAACATGATTCTCGGTCTCTGGGGCGCCCGCCACCGCAAGCGCTCGACCGCCGAGCATCGCGCCCACGACAAGGCGAAAAATCCGGACAATGGCGGCGCCCTCGCGCTCGGCGCCTTGCTCGACGGAATCCCGGAATCGATCGTGATCGGAATCAGCCTGCTCGAAGGCGGCAATGTCGGGATGGTGGCGGTGATCGCGATCTTCCTGTCCAACCTGCCCGAGGGCCTGTCGAGCGCTGCGGGGATGAAGGCCGAGGGACGCAAGGCGCGCTCGGTCTTCCTGCTCTGGGCCGGGATCGCCCTGATCGCGGGCCTCGCTTCCTGGCTCGGCTATGTCGCCTTCGACGGCATCGCGCCCGGCTGGATCGCCGCGGTCCAGGCGATCGCCGCCGGGGCGATCCTCGCCATGATCGTCGATACGATGGTGCCCGAGGCTTTCGAGGGCACGCACGATTTCGCCGGACTGATCGCCGTCGCCGGATTCCTCACCGCTTTCGCTTTGTCGAAGCTAGCCGGCTGAGACCGGCACCGCGACTTCGGAGAGCGCCGGCCGAACCCGCCTTTCCGGCCGTCCGAAGGCCACCGGGAATCGGGCCCAGGTCGCACGGGTCGTGGTGTCGTCGCGGACCGGCGCCTGCCCGGGATGGGGCCTGACTCCGGCCGCGAACAGGGCCGCGACGATCGTCGGCACGGTTCCATAATGGTGCCTGGCGGGGTCTGCGCCGGGCTTGGGGACCGCTCCGACCGCCAGGTTCATGCCGAGGCAGGCGTGCATCCCGATCCCCATCGACAGGCCGTAGGGGCTGATCCGCTCGACGGGTGCCCGATGCGGGCAGAAACGCTCGGCGTCGGCGCCGAAGACCTGCTTGTCGCGATTGGCCCGATCGAGATGGATGACGAGATCGTCGTCCAGTCCCACTTCGCCGATCGGCGCCAGGGTCATCGGGCAATCGGGCCGCCGCTTGGCGATCGGGCTGGAGGGATAGAGGCGCAAGCTCTCGTGAACGCAGCGCTGGATGAAGAAGGGATCGTCGACGATCCGGGCGCGGTCTCCCGGATGCGCCTCGAACCAGGCGAACATTTCGTGGAGCACGTGGGTCAAGGCATGGACCGAGGTGTGCGAGCCGGCGAGAAGGAAGAAGATGATCTCGTGGAGAAGCTCGGAATGGCCCATGCCGAGCTTGTCGCGCCCCTGAAGAAGGATGGTCAGGACGTCGCGCGGAAGCGCCGACTCGGGTTCGCGCCCATCGGCGACGGCGGCGATGATCGCCAGCCGCCGATCGATCGAAGGCGTCAGATAGCGGCGTTCGAACGCTTCGATCCCGGCGGCGAGCTTCGCCTTGAGCGGAGCGGTGTCGCAAAGCGTCGATTGGTCGAGCACCGGCGCGAGGGTGAAGGTCCTCAGCAGGTCGCAAAGCTCGGCGGTCGCTTCCGCGCTCCGTCCGGGACGGTCCACCCCGGCGAAATCGGCGGTGAGGTTGAGCATCAGCCGGAAGCCGAGATCGACCATGTCGGCCTCGCCCGACTCGACATAAGGCGCGAGCGTCTCGTCGAGCTCGCGGGCGAGGACGTTCTTCTCGTAATATTGGAAGAAATCCTTGCGGAAGATCTTGAGCTCTTCGGCGCGGCGGGCGCGATGCGCCTCGCCGTGAAGGTTGATCACCGCGCTTCCGAGCAGGGTCGCGGCCTCCTCATACAATGCCTGATGCAGATCGGGCCGCCGAAGCAAGGCTGAAGCGGCCTGAAACGTTCGGATTTCATGCCTCTTCATAGTCCCGAGCACATAAAGTCGCCGGGTTTCAGGTTGGTAAATGACCAAATGACTATCCGGCGGCCGTCTCCGCTTTGTTCTTGAGTCGCTCGGCATAGCTTTTGCGGAACTTGCGGAGCTTCGGGGCGATGACCGCCATGCAATAGGGATTGTTGCCGCCTTCCCGCTCGAAATAATCGCGATGATAGTCTTCGGCCGGATACCAGTCGGAAAGCGGCTCGATCGTCGTCACGATCGGATCGGGCCAGTCCGCCCGCGCCCGCTCGATCGCGGCGCGGGCCGAAGCCTCCTGGGCCGGAGAATGGGGGAAGATAGCCGAGCGATACTGGGTCCCGATATCGTTGCCCTGGCGGTTGAGCTGGGTCGGATCATGGCTCGCGAAGAACAGGTCGAGAATCTCGTCATAGGAAATGATGTCGGGGTCGAAGTCGATCCGGACCGCTTCGGCATGGCCGGTATCGCCGCCGCAGACCTGCTTGTAGCTCGGATCGGGGGCGTGGCCGCCGGTATAACCGCTCTCGACCTTCGAGACTCCGATCACGTCGTTGAAGATCGCCTCGGTGCACCAGAAACACCCGCCCGCCAGCGTTGCCTGCTCTTCCGCCATGATCGTCTCCTTCGTTCAGCCGTGCCTGTCCTTCGATACGCCGGTTCGACAGGCTCACCGGCTACTCAGGATGAGCGGAACCTAAGAATGTCCGCTCATGCTGAGTAGGCATTGAGCTTGGCGAAATGCCGTATCGAAGCACCTTCCCGAGCAGATAGGGCGATTCAGCCCCGCGGCAAGTCGGGCAGGCGTTGCCTCACCCCAAGCATCTCGGCCCAGGGGTCGGAACGCTGGCGGGCGATCCTGCCGGGCACGGTGCGGATCGTGAAGCTTTTCGGGTCGAGCTTGGGAGTCAGCTCGTCCCAACGCAGCGGGGTCGCGACCGGAGCGCCGGGGCGCGAGCGCGTCGAATAAGGCGCGACCGCGGTCGAGGTCGGATCGTTGCGCAGATAGTCGATGAAGATCCGCCCGGTCCGCTCGGCCTTCGACGCCTTGGTCAGAAATTTGTCGGGGGAGTCGGCCGCCATTTCGGCGGAGACGCCCTTCGCGAAGCTCTTCACCTCGCGCCAGTCGGCGGTCGGCTCGACCGGCAGGACGACGTGAAGGCCCTTGCCGCCGGTGGTCTTGACGAAGCTTCGCAGTCCGAGCGCGTCGAGCCGCGCCCTCACCTCGCGAGCCGCGGCGATGACGTCGCCGAAGCTCAGGCCTTCGTCGGGATCGAGATCGAAGACGATCCGGTCGGCCTTGTCGGGGCGATCGACGGTGACTCCCCAGGGATGGATTTCGAGCACCCCCATCTGGACCATCGCGATCAGGCCCGGGAGATCGGCGATGTAGAGATAGGGCTCGTCGAAACCCGGTATCGTCACCTCGCGAAGCTGTTCGGGGACGCCCGAGCCGGCGTGACGCTGATAGAAGCATTTGGTCTCGCTCCCGGCCGGACAGCGGACCATCGTCACCGGCCGGAAGGCGACGTGCGGAAGCATCCGCTTGGCGACCGCGACATAATAATCGGCAAGCTCGCCTTTGGTGATGCCCTGCTCGGGATAGAGGATCTTGTCCGGGCTGCTCAGCCGGACTCCCTCGACGAACCGCTCGCTCATCGTCCGCTCTCCAACGTGGCGGCGAGTTCCGCCGGCCGGGCTTCCGGCTGGAGCTGATCCTTGCGGCACTGCTCCGGGGCCTTGTCCGGCCGCCAGCGCAGGAACTTGGTGCCGTGGCGGAATCGGTCGCCGGTGACATGGTCGTAGCGCACCTCGGCGACCAGCTCGGGCCGGAGCGGCTGCCAGTCGGCCGACCGGTCGGTCGACCAGCGGCTCGGCCCGCCCGGCGCGTCGCCGGTGAAGCCGGGCGGGCCGATGAGCGCCTCGAGCCGCTTCGTCAAAGCCGGCCTGTCCCGGTCGGGGATCGACGAGGTGAAGCCGACATGGTCGAGCTTGCCCGCCTCGTCGTACAGCCCGAGCAGGAGCGAGCCGACCTCCCTGCTTCCAGTCGCGTAGCGGAACCCGCCCACCACGCAGTCGGCCGTGCGCATCTGCTTGACCTTCACCATCGCCCGCTCTCCGGGCTGATAGGCGCCGTCGCTCCTCTTGGCGACCACTCCGTCGAGCGCCCCGCCGGCGGAGTCGAGCCAGGATCGGGCTAGGCCGCAATCGTCGGTCCAGGCCGAGAGGTGAAGCGACTGCGATTCCTCGCGGCCGTGAAGCGCCTCGAGCCGATCGCGCCGCTCGGCGAGCGGGCGCGCGATCAGGCTCTCGCCGGCCTTGCTGGCGAGGCAATCGAACAGCATCAGCTGGGCGGGCGTCTGCGCGGCCAGCTTGCGGATCCGGCTTTCGGCCGGGTGGAGGCGCATCTGCAAGGCGTCGAAGGAGAGGATGTCGCCGATCGGGATGATCAGCTCGCCGTCGAGAACGAACTGCTTCGCCTTCATGCCGAGCGCGATCTCGACGATTTCGGGGAAGTAGCGGCCGAGCGGCTTGCCCGACTTGGATTGAAGCTCGACGTCGGCGCCGTCGCGGAAGACCAGGCAGCGGAAGCCGTCCCATTTGGGCTCGTAGCGCCAGCCCGGCCCGTCAGGGAGAGCCTCGGCCAGCTTCGCCTCCATCGGCGCCAGTCCGGGCTTCACAGCGAGCTTTTCGAAGGCCGACATGCCTTCACAAGACTCTCGCGCGGAAGCGGTTCCACCGTAGCGCCACCAGCAATCGGGGAACCCTTCGGTAAGCATTGCGGCCGATAATTGCGGCGAGTCGCAGCCGTAACGGGGTGAGTCGGCTCACAGGCGCATTGGGAATTAAGGATCGCTGGCATAGGATTCTGATCACACGGAGGGGAATTCCTTGGCTTATTCGCGCAGGCAGCTGATCGGGGCTGCGGCTTCGGCCGCCTTGTTCGCCGGCACCGCCAAATCGCAGTCGCTCGCGGAGATCGTCGCGGGCCTCAGGGATCCGCTGCCCGGCCAGGCCCCCGCCCCCGTTCCCGCCCGCCCGGTCTATGCCGCTCCAGCCGATTCAGGACCGCCGGTCATCGATCCGCGCCTGCTCGCCCGAGCCCGCGCCGCGTTCGACCGCTACCGGGGCATGCTGACCAATACCGACGTCGTCGCGATCACCGATTTCTCCAAGCCTTCGCGCGATCCGCGTTTCTATCTGCTCGATACGGCGAGCGGCCGGGTCACCCATCACCTCGTCGCTCACGGACGCGGCTCCGATCCCGATCATAGCGGCTTCGTCGAGCGCTTCTCGAACGCGCCGGGCTCCTATGCATCGTCGGCCGGCGCCTATCTCACCGGCGACTTTTACGAGGGCAAATATGCCAATTCGCTTCGGCTGATGGGGCTCGAGGACCGCAACAGCAATGCGCTGGCCCGGGCGATCGTCGTCCACGGCGCATGGTATTCGGAGCCGCACGTCGCCGCCGAATATGGCAAATTGGGCCGGAGCGAAGGCTGTTTCGCTCTGTCGTCGAACGGCCTTCACGAGGTCGTCGCCCGGATGGGCCCGGGCCGCTTCCTCTACGCCGACAAGCTCGCCTGAACCCGCGCGGCGGCAGGCCGCCTCCCTAGCTCCCTTCTCGTCATTGCGAGCGTAGCGAAGCAATCCAGTTGGGCCTCTGAGGCTCGCTGGATTGCCGCGTCGCTTCGCTCCTCGCAATGACGGGAAATGAAGGTCAGCGCGTCCCGCGTGGACGCGGCGCCGGCGCCGGAGCCGCCGCCGTGTTGGCGGGAATCGCGGTGTCGCCCTGCGCATTGTTGAGCTGCGCGAGGATCGGAGCGTCGCGGCCGTACACGTCCTTGTAGCTGACCAATTCGGTCGTCCCGGCGGCCGCCGCGGCGGTGAAGTAAGCGATATAGACCGGGGTCGGAGTGGTCGCCTGCGCCTGGACGGTCTTGCCCGAGGCGATCTGGCGCTGGATCGCTTCGCTGTCCCATTGCGGATTGTCGAGCAGCAGTTCGGCGAATCCGAGCGCGTTCTGGGTGCGGATGCAGCCGTGGCTCGCGGCACGGAACGAGCGGGCGAACAAAGCCTTTGACGGCGTGTCGTGGAGGTAGATGGCGTAATTGTTCGGCATCACCACCTTGACCCGGCCGAGCGCGTTGCCCGGTCCCGGCGGCTGGCGGTAACGGACCCCGTCGCCGTCCGGAACGCTGACATAGCCTTTCTTGCCGCGGACCTCGCCGGCGATGCTCCGAGGCACTTCCCACCATGGGTTGAAGATCACGCCGGTGGCGACCGCGCTGAGCTGCGGGGTGGCGGTCTTGACCGCTCCGACGACCGCGCGGTGCCGGGCCACGACCTGCCCGTCCTCGACCAGTGCGACGGTGAATGCGGGCACGTTGACGATCACGTAGCGCGAGCCGAGATCGCGCGGGAGCCAGCGCCAGCGCTCGAGATTGAGACGGATCTTGTCGCGTGCCGCCCGATCGGTGACCTGGGCCAGAACCGTCTTCAGCTCGGCATATTGGGGGTGGGTCGGAAGCAGCGACGAAAGGGTCTCGCCGACGGCATTGTCCTTGATCGCCTTGTGCATCAGCGTGAACTGCTTGTTGGCGTCGAGATCGGGATCGCGGGTGTGCCAGTCGATCCGGGCGTCGCTCCGGACATGGCCGAGAGCGAGGTCGGCCGAGACTTTCAGGAAGACGTCGGACGCGGCCTGGTTGAGAGCGTCATCGTCGCCTTTGTCGATCGCGTCGCGAAGCCGGCCGGGCATGTAATCGGCCGGGTCGAGACCGTCCTCGCCGGTCCGCTCGACGAAAGCGAGCAGGTCGCGCGCCGCGGCCTTGGTCCATTTCGGGGCGGCGACTCCGGGCGGAAGGCCGCGCACCGCGATCTCGCCTTCGGGCATCGGCGTGACCGGCGCCTCGCCGGCCTGGATCTGGCCCTCGGTCGGCTTCTCGCCTTCGGCGACCTGGGCGGCCGCGGGAAAAGCGGCGAAGCTGAGCAGAAGACAGGCGGGAAGCAATCGCGGATGCATCTAAGGTCCTGACATGTTTAGAGGTTCGGCGATCTCACCCCTGGCACGGAATAGATTAATATCGACTGGCGGCCCCCGTCGCAACCCGCCGGACCGGACTCCGAGGCGGGCGGAATCGGAACCGGGACCGGGCGATTCTCATTATAGCCGCGCAGCCCGCACCGGCTGCGATCGTCGGAGGCGTCCGGCTGTCCCCCAGCAACCGGGCGCCTTTCGCCTTGGTGCGATGGCCGGGCCCTTCGGCCGGCCGGTTACGGAGGTACGATATGAAGAGATTTGCACTGATCGCCGCCATGGGGGCGTCCTGCCTCGCGATCGCGGCCTGCTCGCGCGACGATTCGGCGGCCAACAACAGCTACGACAATGTCTCCGCCACCGAATCCGCCGGGGCCGAAGGCGCCGACGCCAACGGCGCAGGCGCGGGCGCGGGCGCGGCGGCAAGCAACGCCTTCCCGAAGGGAGCGCGGATCGTCGAGGAGAAGGGAGTCACCTACCGGATCGACCCCGACGGAACGCGAGTCGCTCTGACCGAGACCGACAGCAAGATCGTTATCGAGGACGGCAAGCGCTACCGGGTCGACCCGGACGGCACCCGGGTCCGGATCGACGATCGCGGCCTCTCGATCGACCTGCCCGACGTCGACGTCGGCATCAACGACAAGGGTCACCCCGACATCGACGTCAAGACTAAGGGCGACAACAACGCCGGTCCCGATTGAGTCGGTCCCAGCGCGACAATGACAAGGGCCGGAGCCTCGCGCTCCGGCCCTCTTTCATACCTGCCTGGACGGATCAGGCGCCGGCGGGATCGCGGTTCATCCAGCCGAAATAAGCGGCGATGAGAGCGAGCAAAGCGTGCAGCCAGACGTCGTAGCCGTAGATCGGGACCAGGCCCATCGTCGTCGCCAAAGCGGGGATCAGGCCCATCACGGCCAGCAAGGCATAAATGACCGCTACGGCCCGGAAATACATCCTGGCGCCGGCGAGGCTTCGATAGGCCATGATTCCCCACAGGCCGAACAGGATGTGGACGACGTTGTGAAGCATGTTCACCGGGAACATGCCGAGCAGGTCGCCATAGCTGTCGGGCATCATCACGCCCGGATGGGGATCCATAGGTGGCATGTGCACCATTCCGGGGACGAAGCCGAGAGCGCCGACAAGCAGGAACACGATTCCGAAAAGCAGCGCGAAGGTCCGGGTATTCATCTACCATCTCCCTGTCTTTTTTGATTTTTACGCCACAGCGGGGTGCAACCTACAGGAATTACGGGGCCGTAACCAGAGTCATCGAGCGGGGTCCAATAGCGATATCGGTCTCGTTTGGGTCAGGTCGTCATTGCGAGCGAAGCGAAGCAATCCAGTGCAATCTTCGAGGCCCGCTGGATTGCCGCCCTTCGACGCCGCCTGCAGCGTCGCTCAGGACAGGCTAAGCTCCGCTCCTCGCAATGACGATCATGCCAAGATGTTCACGCTCTAATATCGCGAAGGACCGCAGCCGCGAAGCCGGCACCGTGAGCGGGATCGTAGCCGATATAGAGATCGGGCTCGATCAGCTCGAGCTCGATCAGCGCCGGGCGGCCGTCCAGGCCGGTCGCGAGGTCGATCCGGGCGTAGAGCAGGTCTTCCTCCACGGCGGCCAGGATCTTCCCGGCCGCTTCGAGCTCGTCCGCGCTGGGCTCGACGGCGCTGATGATCCCGTCATATTCGGGCTGGACCCGATAATCGCCGGGCTGCGGAATCTTGCCGACCGAATGGCTGTATTCGCCTCCGAAATAGATGAGCGAGGTCTCTCCCTTCGTCTCGATCTCGGGAAGGTAGGGCTGGACGATCGCGGCGCCGTAGGGACCGTCCTCGATCCCGTCGCCGGGCGACCAGCGGATCGTCCGCCACGCGCTGTGCGACACGCGCGGCTTGGCGACCAGCCGGTCGGTTCCGAACGAAGCGGACGCATCGGCCATGACCTGCTCGCTGACCCTGTCGACGAAGAAAGCGGGCACGGCGGGCGCGCCGCGCTCGGCGAGCCTCCGCAGATAGGTTTTGTCGGCGTTCCAGGCGAGCACCGAGGGCGGGTTTTGTACCCGGACACCCCGGGCCTCCCACTCGGCGACCTTCTCGAGCCACAAGGGGTAAGCGCGGACATAGCCCCAGGCGAGCAGGGGCATGACCAGGTCGAAATCGCCGAGGTCCTCGGCCTCGGTCCAGCATCGCCCCTCGACGACGAGCCCGGCCGCCCGCAACGGCTCGGCGTTGCGCTCGACGACGTCCCGCCAGCGGCTCTGATAAGCTTCGTCGGCGGGGTCGGGGGTGAGGATCGCGACGCGACTGCTCATGGCATCGAGAAATCGATGCCTTGGGCGAGCGGGAGATCGCGGCTGTAATTGATCGTGTTGGTCGCCCGCCGCATATAGGTCCGCCAGGCGTCGGAGCCGCTCTCTCGGCCTCCGCCCGTCTCCTTTTCGCCGCCGAACGCTCCGCCGATCTCGGCGCCGGACGGGCCGATATTGACGTTGACGATCCCGCAATCCGAGCCGGCGGCGGAGAGGAAGGTCTCGGCCTCCCGGATGTCGGTGGTGAAGATCGAGGAAGCGAGCCCCTGCGGCGCCTCATTATGGAGCGCGATCGCCTCGTCGAGCGAGCCGTAGCGAAGAACGTAGAGGATCGGGGCGAAGGTTTCGGTCAGGGTGACCGGAGTCTGAGCGGGCATTTCGACCAAGGCCGGGCGGACGTGGAAGGCGTCGGCAAAGGTGTCGATCCGCTCGCCGCCGGCGACGCTTCCGCCTTCGTCGCGGGCGCGGGCGAGCGCCGACTGCATCGCCTCGTAGGCGCCGCCGTCGATCAGCGGGCCGACCAGCACGCCCTCCTCGAGCGGATTGCCGACCGGGACGCTCGCCCAGATCTGCTTCAGCCGCGGCACCAGCCGATCGTAGATGCTCTCGTGGACGAGCAGCCGGCGAAGCGTGGTGCATCTCTGTCCGGCGGTGCCGACCGCGGAGAAGGTGATCGCCCGCTCGGCGAGGTCGAGGTCGGCGCTCGGGGTCACGACCATCGCATTGTTGCCGCCGAGCTCGAGAAGCACGCGCCCGAAGCGGGCGGCGACCCGCGGTCCCACCTCGCGGCCCATACGGGTCGAGCCTGTGGCGGAAATGAGCGCGATGCGCGGATCGTCGACCAGAGCCTCGCCGACCTCTCGCCCGCCCTGGACGATTTGCGACAGATGATCGGGCGCGTCTCCGAACCGCTCGGCCGCCCGCTCGAACAGGGCCTGGACCGCCGCCGCGGTCAGCGGCGTCTTCTCCGAAGGCTTCCACACGACGCTGTCGCCGCAGACGAAGGCCAGGCAGGCGTTCCACGCCCAGACCGCGACCGGGAAGTTGAAGGCCGAGATCACTCCGACCGGCCCCAATGGATGCCAGGTCTCCATCATCCGGTGGCCGGGCCGCTCGGTGGCGATGGTCAGGCCGTAGAGCTGGCGGGAAAGGCCGACCGCGAAGTCGCAAATGTCGATCATCTCCTGGACCTCGCCGAGCCCTTCCTGGAGGATCTTGCCGGCCTCGAGGCTGACCAATCGCCCGAGCGGATCCTTGGCCTCGCGAAGCGTCTCGCCGAACAGTCGGACGAGCTCGCCCCGCCGCGGCGGCGGAACGAGGCGCCAGGCGAGGAAGGCGGCATGGGCGCGCGCGGCGGCTTCGGCCACGTCGTCGGCGGAGGCGATCGGGACCGAGCCGATCGGCTTGCCGTCGATCGGCGAGCGCGATTCGAGCCCACCGCCGGCGAAAGCGCCTGCCGGCAGGCAGAGCGCTTCGGCGACGCTTCGGGCTTCAGTCGTGGAATCGAACATGGCCGAGGCTCTTATTATGGCTTTGCTCCGCGTCAAAGGGTGGCGGGCTGTCGCCTTTGCACGGGACGATCATGCGGGTTCCAAAGGGCATTTGCAAAGAGGCGCGCATGCGATCCTCCCCGGGACGGGGAGGGGGACCGCCGAAGGCGGTGGAGGGGGTAGGCCGGTACGGCTCCCCGGCGGAGCCAGGGCAGTGTCTCACCTCGCTGCCCCCTCCACCATGCTACGCATGGTTCCCCTCCCCGTCCCGGGGAGGATCTGGCGATCCGAAAGGCTCCGACTGTCCGGCTCGTCCGGAAACGAACATGCGGGTTCCATGCCGCAATGCAAAGGTCTACCCGCCCCGCGACACGTCTATTCGGAGAGCGACATGAAGCTGCGCCTGTCCAGAAGCCTTCTTCCCATTCTCTTCCTCTCAGCCGCCGTGCCCGCGGCCGTCGCCATCGCGCAGAGCAGCGCGGCCACCTGCGGTGTCAGCCTGTCCTATCGCGACATGGAGGTGAAGCCGGGCGACGATTTCGACGCTTACGCCAATGGCGGCTGGCGCAAGGCGAGCGAAATTCCCGCCGATCGCTCCAGCATCGGAGTGAGCTACGAAGTCTTCCTCAAGGCCGAGCAGCGCAACGCCGACCTGATCCGCCAGGCCGGCGCCGGCAATCCGGCGCGCGGAACGCCGCAGCGGATGATCGCCGATTATTATGCCGCCTATATGGACACCGCCGGGATCGAGCGGCGCGGCCTCGCCCCGCTCCAGCCGCGGCTCGCCGCGATCGCCGCGATCGATTCCAAGGCCAGCCTGGCGCGCGCGCTCGGCTCGACGCTTCGGGCCGATGTCGATCCGCTCAACGCGACCAATTTCCAGACCGAGAATCTGTTCGGCCTGTGGGTCGCCCAGGCGCTCGACAATCCGAGCCGCAACACGGCCTATCTGTTGCAGGGCGGGCTCGGGATGCCGGACCGCGAATATTATGTGTCGCGCGACGACGACATGGTCCGGCTCCATTCAGCCTATCGCGACTATGTCGAGGATATTCTGAAGCTGGCCGGCTTCCGCAATGCCGACGACCGGGCGCGGGCGATCGTCGCCCTCGAGGACCGGATCGCGGCCGTCCATGCCGACCGGACCGCGAGCCAGGACGTCCACGGCACGAAGACCTGGACCCGGGCGGGCCTCAAGGAGAATGCGCCAGGCCTCGATTGGGACGCTTTCCTGACCGCGGCCGGGCTCCAGCGCCAGGCCAGCTTCATCGCCTGGCATCCGGGCGCGATCAGCGGAATCTCGGCTCTGGTCGGCAACGAGGATCTGGCGACCTGGAAGGACTGGCTCGCCTTCCATACGATCAGCCAATATGCGCCGTTCCTGCCGCGTGCCTATGACGACCGGCGCTTCGCCTTCTACGGCAAGACTCTCCAGGGCACGCCGCAGCAGCGCGAGCGCTCGAAGCGCGGGATCGCCAACGTCAATACCGACCTCGGCGACGCGGTCGGCAAGATCTATGTCGCCCGCTACTTCCCGGCCTCGTCGAAGCGCGAGGTGCAGGCGATGGTCACCAATATCCTCGCCGCCTTCAACCGCCGGGTCGACGCTCTGAGCTGGATGGCGCCGCGGACCAAGGCGAAGGCCAAGGCCAAGATCCGAACGCTGCGGGTCGGGGTCGGCTATCCGGAGACCTGGCGGACCTATGCCGGGGTCGAGATCCGGCCGGACGATCCGGTCGGCAATGCCTGGCGCGCGCGCGAATATGAATATCGCCACCAGATCGCCAAGCTCGGCCGGCCGGTCGACCGCAACGAATGGTGGATGACCCCACAGACGGTCAACGCGGTCAATCTGCCGCTCCAGAACGCGCTCAATTTCCCGGCGGCGATCCTCGAGGCGCCCTATTTCGATCCGAGCGCCGACGCCGCCGCCAATTACGGAGCGATCGGAGCGGTGATCGGCCACGAGATCAGCCACAGCTTCGACAATACCGGCGCCGAGTTCGACGAATTTGGCCGCCTGACCAATTGGTGGACTCCGGCCGATGCCGAACATTTCCGCGCGGCGAGCCAGCGTCTGGTCGAGCAATATGACCGATACGAGCCGCTTCCCGGCCTCCACCTCAAGGGCGAGCTCGAGCTCAGCGAGAATATCGCCGACGTCGCCGGCCTCGCCGCCGCCTACGACGCCTATCGCATGTCGCTCCACGGCCGCCCGGCGCCGGTGATCGACGGCCTGACCGGCGACCAGCGCTTCTTCCTGGCCTTCGCCCAGGCCTGGCGGAGCAAGATCCGCGAAGCCGCGCTCCGCCAGCGGATCATCACCGACGGCCACGCCCCCGCCGCGCAGCGGGCGCTGACCGTGCGCAACCTCGACGCCTGGTACGGAGCCTATGGGGTGAAGCCCGGGGACAAACTTTACCTGGCGCCGGGGGATCGGGTTCGGATTTGGTGAGCTACTTATTCCCCCTCCCGCTCGCGGGAGGGGGTTAGGGGGTGGGCATGGGCAGACTCGATAGGCCCACCCCGTCGACCCGCACTTAGGACCGTCCGGGGGACGGTCCAGCGGGCCGACCCCCTCCCGCAAGCGGGAGGGGAGGTTAAGCGAAGAGCGAGCGCGCCCGGCGAAGCCCCTCGATCCCGGCGGCCAATGTCTCTTCCTTCTTCGCGAAGCACAACCGCACCACGCTCGTGACCGGATCCTCGGAGTAGAAGGACGAGACCGGAATGGCGGCGACGCCTGCCTCGCGCACCGCCCGCTCGCAGAAGGTCACGTCGTCCACTCCAATCCCGGAGGCCTCAAGGTCGATCGAGACGAAATAGGTCCCCTCCGCGGCGAGCGGCACCAGCCCGATTTCCTCGAGCCCGCCAACCAGCCGGTCGCGCGACCGCTCGAACTCCGCGCGCATCGCCTTGAAATAGCCCTCCCCCTTGCCGAGCCCATAAGCCGCCGCGGCCTGGAGGTTGGGCGCGGTGGTGAAGGTCAGGAACTGATGCGCCTTGGCGATCGGCGCGGCCAGATGCGGCGGAGCCACCGCCCAGCCGACCTTCCAGCCGGTAAGCGAGAAAATCTTGCCCGCCGAACCGACCTTGACGGTGCGCTCCGCCATTCCCGGCAAAGCGGACAGCGGCACATGAGTCCGGCCGTCGAAGACGACATGCTCCCACACCTCGTCGCTCAGCGCGATCGCATCGTTGCGGACGCAGGCTTGGGCGAGCAGACCGAGCTCCTCCCCGGTGAAGACCCGGGCCGAAGGATTGTGCGGATTGTTGAACACGACCAGCCGGGTCCGCTCGCTCATCGCAGTTTCGATCGCTTCGGCGGTGATCCGCCAGTCGGGCGGGGTCAGCCGGACGAATCGCGGCACGCCTCCGGCGCGGAGCACGAGCGGCAGGTAAGCGTCGTAGAGCGGCTGGAAGAGCAGGACTTCGTCGCCCGGCTCGATCAGCGCCATGAGCGAGGCGGCGAGCGCCTCGGTCGCTCCCGACGTAATGGTGACGGCGCCGGCATCGACCGCCAGCCCCTGATGGCGGCGATAATGATCGGCGACCGCCTCGCGCAGATCAATAAGGCCGCGCATCGGCGGATATTGGCTGGAGGCGCCGGTCAGAGCCTCGGCGGCGCGCTCGACCACGTCCTCCGGCCAGCCGAAATCGGGAAAGCCCTGGCCGAGATTGACCGCGTCCAGCTCGCGGGCGAGTCCCGACATATGCTCGAAGATCGTGGTCGGCAGGTTGGCGAAGAGCGGATTCATCGCGGGCCCGTCACAAGCGCTCGATCAGCGCCTGAGCGGCGAGCGGAGCGCGAACCTTGGCCCCCGAGATGAAGAAGGTGAAGACCTCGCGCGGCTCCGGCGGCTGCGGCTCGGCGGCATAAGGCAGGCCCGGCGGGCTCTCTCCACGCGACCAGGCCTTGGCGATTCCGGCCCAGCGATCGAGTTCGGCGGCCGTATAGCCCGTCGTCTCGGCCTCGCGGCAGCGCTGAAGGCGCGCATAGCTGAAGCCGCCGCTGAGATCCGCAATGCACGGATATTCGTCGCTGTCGGCGAAGACGATCGCGACCCCGGCGGAGCGCGCCATCGCGACGAACCCGGCGCAGCGGAAACTTTCGTGGCGCGGCTCGACCGCGTGGCGAAGCGCCACTCCGTCCTGCTTTTCGGGGAGCAATTTGAGGAATGCGCCGAAATCGTCAGGGTCGAACTGCTTCGTGCCCATGAACTGCCAGAGGATCGGCCCGAGCCTGTCACCCAAGGCGGTCAGGCCCTGGGCGCAGAAGCGCGCCACCGCCTCGCCGGCCTCGCCCAGTACCTTGCGGTTGGTGCAGAAGCGCGACGCCTTGACCGCGAATTTGAAGCCGTCCGGCACCATCTTCGCCCAGCGTTCGAACAGCTCGGGCGACTGCAATTTGTAATAGGTCGCGTTGATCTCGGTCGCGGTCAGCCGCCGCGACGCGAATTCGAGCTGCTTCGCCTTGGCCAGGCCCGGCGGATAGAAGGTGCCGCGCCAGGGATCGAAGTCCCAGCCGCCGACGCCGACCCGGATTGTGCCTTCCTTCACCGGCTGCTCCTCATGCCGATCGGAGGAAAGCGGATTACAGTCGGCGCGGGAGCCGCGCCAGTCCCGCGTCGACGCATTCCGGTACTTCGAAACGCCTCCCCGCGACGAATCGCCCCCCGTGATTGACGACGATCCTGTCCCGATCCTTGTCGGGCAAAGCGAAAACGTCCCACGCGGTTCCGGCTTCACCCGGCGCTGTGGCTCTCGATCGCTCGAAGCCCAACAGGCCCGGCAGTCCAAGGAGCGCTCACTGTCGATCGGACAATCGCTCCGGCAACTTGCCGGATCTTCATTCGATGTTGTGGGATTCCCGCGATTGCTGTTGCTTCCCAATATGCCGGTGGAAGATCCTTGGGCATGCCAGCGGTCTAAAGCATCCGATTTGGACTAATCCGTCTGCGCGAAGCAGCCATGTCGACATGTCGACGAGCGAAAAGGTTCGAACCGCCATTGCGAAAACAAAATAGTCGCATAGGCTTAAAACATCCGAGTCGTAGCCGAGCCGCGACGAGGATCAGTTAGACTGAAGCGGGAGGCTTGAGTTGATCATCCGGCTTTGCCGGACACGCAGGAACTTTTGGTTTCGGTGAAGGCCAAGGGCCAGGGCCGGCCCGGACGCCGTCGCATACTCTATCGAAGACCCGCGCTCGGGGGTGGTGGCGGACTTCTATGGCTACGTGGACCATTCGTCTTCCCGGGACCGGACACATCGCCAGGACCGATACGGGCGCGCTCGAACTTCCGGACGTCTGGCGGCCGGTGCTGGGATGCCTGGTCGGCGCGCCCGGCTGGCGGCTGGGCCGCGGCGCCATGGCCTGCAAGCTGTGGCCGGACAAGGACGGACAGGCCGCTGGCCCCCCCTTGTGGCGGCTCAAGGCGCGATTGCCGAACGGGCAGCGGCTGATGCACCTCGACGGCGAGTGCATCCGCCTTGCCATAGCCCGCTTCGATTTCGTCGACGTCCCGGCATTCGATGCCGGGACGGACGGCTGTAGAGAGGTCGCGTGAATGACCGAGGCCCGGCGTCGACCGGAGGCGTGAGGCTCTATGCATGACCAGTGGTACATATTGGTTCTGCTGGCGGCCGCCGGGGCCTGGGCCGGCGCCCAGAATGCGGTTGCCGGCGGAGGCTCCTTTGTGACCATGCCTGCTCTCGTCCTCGTCGGCATGGATCCCAAGCTGGCGAATATCGCGTCGGCGGTGGCGATCTATCCCGGCCAGCTTGTCAGTGCCGTCGGCAACAGGCGCCTGATTACCATGAACCCCGCGCCGCCCCTCTACGGACTAGCCTTTGTCAGCTTGCTGGGCGGCGCCGCGGGAAGCATGCTTCTCCTGCTGACTCCGGGGGCGGTCTTCGACTGGCTCGTTCCATGGCTCATCCTTTTTGCGACCGGCATCTTCGCGCTGGGCGCCGTCCGGAAACAGCCGCTCGCTTCCGGAAACCGCCTCCATCCCGGGCTGGTGTTGGCCCTTGAGTTCCTGGTCGCAGTTTATGGCGGCTATTATGGCGGCGGAGTCGGATTCCTCATGATGGCGCTGCTCGGCTTTTCCGGCGCCCGCCTGCGGAGCGCGACGGCGATCAAGAATGTGTTGGTGGCGGTCCTGAACGGTTCCGCCGTCTTTGTTTTCGTCGTGACGACGGCCTTGCCGCTTGGAGCCGTCGCCGCGGTGGGAACCGGCGCCGTGGCCGGGACCGTAGGGGGCGTGTGGCTTCTGAGGCGAATTCACGAACGAATATTGACGATTGTGATTATCTGCCTTGGCCTAGCCTTCAGCATCGGACTATTCATCAGGAGCGCCTAGGAGAGGACTTCTGCGTTCGAGCACTATAGATTTTGCATCTTGCTGCAAATCGAATCGTGGCATAGGTTGAGCTTCTTGGCTTTCGACTTGGCGGGAGTCGCGCCGCGACTGAGGCAATAAGTTGCGACGTTCTGTCGTGCCTTTCTTCAACTCGAGCCGAGTTTTGGGCGACACCTCCTGTGCATGGAGTTCGACTTGAAATTCTATGACCGGCAAATGGGCGTCCCGCCATTTCGGCATAGTTGTCATGGCGAATTGGGAGCGCAAGGCGCGCCATGCCGCGGATACTGATCGTTGGAGCCGGCATATCCGGGCTGACGCTGGTCAGAGCGATGCGGCTTATGCCTTCGGCCAATGCCTGGGACATCGATCTGGTCGAGCGGACGGAGCGGTTCACCCCCGTCGGCTGCGGCATCGTCCTTCATCCGAACGGCTGCTCGGCCCTGTCCTGCCTCGGCCTTGCCGCCCCGATAGCCAGGCGCGGCGCCCATATCCGGCACATGGAGATCCGCCGCGGCGGCGAAGCGATGGTGCTCGACCTCGAGGAGATCTGGGCGGGCGCGGGGCATCCGACCCTCGGGATCGCCCGGCCGGCCCTCCATCAGGTGCTGGCCGACGCAGCGCTCGCCGAATGTGGGGATCGCGTGTCGCTCAGGCTGGGATGCCGCCTTGTAAGCCTCGACTGGGGAGGGCCGCGGCCGGTCGCGACCTTCTCGGACGGCTCCAGTGCCGCTTATGAACTCGTCGTCGGCGCGGATGGAGCGCATTCGTCCGTTCGCCAGATCATCTCCCCCGAGATCGCCGCTTCCCCGACGGGCGCCGTCTACATCAGGTTCATGGCCGAGAATTCCATCGATCTGCCGGAGGATCGCTGGCTTGTCTTTGAAGAGACCGACCACGTCCGCGGGTTCATTCCAATCGGTGCCGGCCGCCTGCACTGCTTTGTCCAGCTCAAGGCGGCAGCGCCGCCTGACCCGCGGCAAGCGGCGGAAATCCTGGACGCGGTCGCGACCCTTCATTCCGATTTCGCCGCATGTCGACAACGGGCTTCTCCGGTCCACGTCAATGCCGCCTACTTCGTCGCCCCCCTCAACTGGGGGCGGGAGAATTGCGTGCTGATCGGCGACGCGGCCCATGCGGTGGCGCCAAGTCTTTCGGAAGGCGGAGCGCTGGCCATGGAGGATTCGCTGGCGCTGGCCGAGGCATTGGAGATCTATCCCTCGATCAAGGAGGCTTTGGCCGGCTTCGCGGCCGTTCGGGAGAAAGCCGTCCTCTGGGCCCAGCGGATGTCGCGGGCCCAGGTGAACGCTCGGCCTCGATCTCCGGCCGCCGGTCCGATCGATCCGGCGGCGGCAGCCAAGCATATGCGTTGCATGTACGAACCTCTCCGGCGCGGCGCGGCGCGCGACCGGGATGGGGCCGCCTCATGGTGGTCTGAGCTTGCGCCGCAAAGGGAGAGAAACGGTCATGAACGCAAAGAGCAAAGCGGGCCAGCCGGACCTGGATTTCGTGGTGACGTCGCTCGACAAGATGAGCGACAAGAGGCTCGACGAGATCGTTCGCAAGGTGTTGAAAACCGAGAAGAGCGCCAGCGCGATCAAGTCGATGCTGCGCTCGGTCGTGCGGTCCTCGATCAGGTCGGCGGCCAAATCGCTGGCACGCTCGCCGGCCAAGATGGCCGCCTCGCCTGCTAGGGCGGCCAGTTCGCCGGCCAAGGTCGTCCGCTCGCCCGCCAGGTGAGCGAATCGACAAGGTGAGCTTCCCGTCCTGGAGCGGTCCGGGATCCGTGAGCGACCCGGGAAGCTCGCCGCGAGCCGCTATCGAGGTGGCCGGGGCTGCCCCCAGCCGGGATGGCCTTGCCGCGCCGTCGGGGCGGGCGGAGGACTGCGCCGCGCTTTTTCCGCTCATGTGCGGGCAGCGCTGGCTGGTGCACGTGCTCGAACAGAATCCGGCGATGGCCCAGCCGGTGCAGAGAATATGGCGCCTCGCCGGTCAGTTCGACTCGAAAGCGTTCCTCGCCGCCGTCCGGAAGGTCGCGGCCGCGCATCCGGCTCTTCGGACGCGGCTCGAGCTGGACCAGGGCCGTTGGATGCAATGCTTCCCCGATGTCCTTCCCCAGGTCGAGGCTCAGCGGATCGTCGGCCGGACGGCGGCCGATCGCGCCGCCTATATGCGCCATGTCTTTTCCGAAGATGCGGCCCGCGCATTCGATCTTACCGCCGAGCCCCCGCTCCAATTGCGCGTGGTCGATATCGACGGCGAGCTTTTCGCCTGCGCCAACCTGGACCACATAGCGGGCGACGAGATCGCGTTCGATCTTCTCGAACGGGAGATCGGCCTTGCCTATGCGCGCGAATGCGCCGGCCTGCCCGAACAAGCGCCCGCGGCGTCGAACGAGCTCTTCTACGCGTTCCTGCGCGATCAGGAACGTTTTCGTGCCAGCGAGAAAGCGAATCTCGACTGGTGGCGGGACCGGCTGGCCGGCTCTGCGCTCGATCCGAAGAGCGACGATGAAGCCGACTGGACGCCCGGGGCGACCTCTTCCTGGACGATCGACGGCGACGCGCTGGCGGCGATAAGCAAAGCCTGTCGGACGGCCAGGGTCAGCGTGACCGCCGCCTGCCTGGCCGCCCAGGCCCGCCTGCGCGCCGAGATGCGCGGCACGAGCGACGTCGTTCTCAACGTGCCGGTGTCCAATCGTCCCGCAGCGCAGGATCGCGGGCTGATCGCGAACCTGTCGATGCTGCTGCACGTGCGATTGCGCGCGCCCGCCGCGATGGACCGTCACGCATTTGTTCAATCCGTCCGGGACGATCTTCTGGAGGCGATGGCCCACCGTCATTTCGATTACGGCCAACTCAGTCAGGCGGTTGCCGAGGACGCCGCGGCGCGCGGGGGGCGGCTATGTTGGCGATGGGGATTCAGCGCGATTTCCGAACGTTGGCCCGATCCCGACGGCTCCGGCCTGTTCGCCGAGCGGCTGGACAACAAAGCTTCGCCCGAGGCGCACCTCATACCAGCCGATAGTTGCGTCATCTCGATGCGGCAGCGCACGACCGGGCTCGCTTTCGTGATGGACGCACCGCATGACCGGGATGGCGCGAAGCTGGGGACCAGATATCTGGAGTTGCTGGCGGCCCTGCTGGACGTAAGCGACCTCTCCGGCGTCGCCGTCGAGCTCCACTAGGTGACAATCCTCGGCACGATCCAGGCAGCGGCCAAGGACTGCCCCCTCGCACCGGCGCTCCTCTGGCCTGGGGGCGCCATGGCTTATGCGGAGCTGATGGACCGCGTGGATGGATTGGCTTCTGACTTGAGATCGCTCAACGTCGGGCCCGACGCCAGGGTCGCCATCTGTCTCGAGCGGTCGCCCGAGATGGTGATCGCCATTCTCGCCACGCTCGCCGCGGGGGCCGCCTATGTCCCCCTCGAAGCCAACAATCCGGACGAGCGATTGCGGGACATACTCGCCGACGCGCAGCCCGCATTGGTGCTCGCCGAGGAGCGGCGCGGCGATGCATTCGGCGACCTGCCGGTCCATCTCGCGCGCACCTGGTCGAGATCGGCCGCACGGCGCGATGCAAAGGCACAAGCGCCTGCCTACCTGATCTACACCTCGGGCTCGACGGGCCGGCCAAAGGGCGTGGTGATCGGGCATCGCGCGCTGGAGAATTATCTCGACTGGGCTTGCCGGAACTTGCCTCGCGGGGAAGTGCCCCTCCTGTCCAGCATGGCATTCGATCTCGCTGTGACCGCTTTCTATCCGCCGCTGATGCGCGGCGATCCTCTATACCTTCTGCCGCCGTTGCGGGGCGGGCGTGATCTTGCCGCCGGACTGCTTGATGGCCGGACATACGGTTATGTGAAGATCACGCCATCGCACTGCCGCCTGCTCACCCGCGATCAGCGCGCGCTGCTGGGCCGGGTGGCGGGTCTGGTAATGTTCGGGGGTGAACATCTTGCCGGCGATCTCGTCGAGCATGTCCGGCGGGACAGACCGGATTTGCCGGTGATGAATCACTATGGCCCGACGGAGGCCACGGTCGGGTGCTGCGTGCACCAGGTCCCAACGGGCTTCGGCAGCGAGCGCCTTGTTCCGATTGGCAAGCCGCTTCCCGGCCTCAGGGCGGATCTCAGGGCAGAGGGGCAGTGGGCCGAGGAAGAGGGTGCCGTCGGCGAGTTGTGGATCGGCGGAGAGGGCCTGGCCGAGGGATATTGGAACGACCCGGTGCTGACCAAGGCGGCTTTCGTCCACGCCGAGGACTCCGAGGAACTATGGTACCGTACCGGCGACCTGGCGAGCCGCGACGAATCCGGCGCGTATCTCTACTGGGGTCGCGTCGACCACCAGGTGAAAATCCTCGGGCATCGGCTGGAGCCTCGCGAGGTAGAAGTGGCGCTGGCCGGCCATCCCGCGGTTGCGGATTGCGCGGTTCTGGCCGAGGAGGCTGCCGACAAAGTGCGCATTGTGGCGGCCGTCGCCAGTTCAACGCCTGGCTTGCAGGAGGCAGAGTTGGTCGAACATCTGCGCGCCAAGCTGCCCGGTCCCATGATCCCCTCCCATATCCTGGTGTTTGAGCGATTGCCGGTCCTCGAGACGGGCAAGCTCGACCGAGACGGCATCCTGCGTGGGGTAAGGGACAGTCCGCCGCAGGAGAAAGGCGCCGTTTCGGCGCTCAGCGTCGCGCGGCAATTTCGTCATGCTCTGGGTATCGAAGCGATCGATGAGGACGCCGATTTCTTCGACCTTGGGGGAGACTCGCTGGCGGCCCTGGAAATCACGACCTGGGCAAACCAGACCTTCGGCATCGACCTGGACCTGTCCGTGATGTTCGAATGCGCGACTGTGCGCTCGCTCACCGAGCGGATCGTCGAGGCTTCGCGGCCAATTGCTTCTGCACGAATGACTCGTGATGGCGGCGCAGGCGTCGAATCAAGCTAGTCGGCCCGGCGTCAATGGAGTCTCTTTGGCGATCCCGATCCTTGCCGGCCGCCGGAGCAAGAATTCGGGACGCAATTCGGGCCACAGATGCCGTCGAATCCGGTCCGTTTGAGGCTAACCGAGTCCAACTGGCGAGGTCCGCGACTTGAGCGCAGGCCATTATTGCGAGCCCGAATCATGCGGATTCGCCTGGCTGGGACGGCAGGATTCGCAGCCGGTTTTTTGGAGACTAAGTCGTTGATTTTGTTGACGCAAAAACGTCTTTTGCGCCGCAAATGTACAGCAAATTGGCACAATTTTCAACGACTGAATTCAGGCCGCGGTCACCGTCGATTGCCAACAGCCATCTTCGAGAGCTTCTCACCATTCGCTTCAGGCTGATAAATCGCGTGCCAGTTCCAAATCGAAAAGAGAGTCACTGCCGTCCCAGATCGATGAGAGCGGTGAGTTGCTCAAGCGCTTCGACCCACTTCCTGCTTTCGGGGAGAAGCTGTCCGGCGCGCACGAGTTCGCGCGACAGCCCAAGCGCCTCCGTGACATAGTCCTCACGCGCCTTCCCGTCCGTCAATTGGACGAGCTTTATCAGCGATGTGATCAGATCTCGCTTTGCCTCCGCGCTCCCTGGGGTCTTTGCCAGGATCGCGCGCCTGATCGTCAGGCCTTCGCGGTAAAGGGCGGCGGCATCCACCGACCGTCCCTGTGCCAGCGCCAGGTTGCCCACTTTGTTCAGGCTTGAGCTGAGATCGCGCTGGGCCTGGATGCTTAAAGGATTGGCGGCCAACAGCTTGCGGCTCGATGAAAGATTCTCCTCGAAGGCGGCCGAGGCTTCCGCCAAGCGGCCCTGTTTCAATGCGACGTCGCCAACCCTTTCGACGCCCACTCCCAGATCGCGCTGCGCCTCGGCGTTGCTGGGATTCGCAGTCGCCAGTTCCTGCCGAATCGCTCGGCTCTCGCCGAAAGCCGCGGCGGCCTCGTCGAAACGCTCTCGATGCATTGCAATATCGCCGACGCTCACGAGCGCGATGCTGACGTTTCGCTTGGCATCGGCGCTCATGGGATCCGCCGACGCCAGCTCGCGCGCAATCTTCAGGCTTTGCTCGAACGCGGCCGCCGCCTCCGGGTATCGCCCGAGCGTCTGCTGGATTTGTCCAATATCTTGAAGGCTGGCCGTGACCAGGAGCTTCGCCGCCGCGCTCGACGGATTCGCTGAAAGCACGGCTCGGTCCAGGGCCAAGGCCGCACCATAGGCCTTCTCCGCATCGTCGAGCCTGCCTTCCTTGACCGCGAGATGACCTAGGCTTCCCAAGCTGCTGCTGAGCGCGGAGCTCCGGCCCGCGCGATCTGGTTCGGCTTCCAATAACGTGATGCGCAGCGCCCGACTCTCGTCATAGGCCTCTCTCGCCTCGCCAAAACGCCCGCGCGCCAATGCAGCATCACCGATATTTTGAAGCACCCGGGCGACGTCCTCTTTCGCGACGGCGCTGGCGGGGTTTGCGGTCAGCAATGCCCGCAAGAGAACAAGACTGTCGTGATAGCCGGCGGCGGCATCCGCCAACCGTCCTTGTTTTTCATACGCTGCAGCGGCCGCGTCCAGGGCAAGTGCCTTTTCTCTGGGTGTCGAGGCAAATTGATGCGCCATGCGTACCGCCGCTACAGACCCCTCGAAATCTCCCGACGTCCCCCGGGCAAAGGCAATCATCATCCACTGATTGAAGTCTGCGGGGTCGATCGCTGCCGCTTCCTCCCAGGCTGCGATGACCTGCATGACGTTGCGCTCTCCGCGGTCATTCGCGTCGGTCCAGGCGAGCGCTACCGTGCGCTGATCAATAGCGCTGCGCGCTCTTGCGCCGGCCTCGCGCGCCTTGCGGACAATTCGGACCACCGCCTGAAGGTCGTCGAGCGCCCTCGTGTCGCCTTCGGAATAGCGACGCAGTGCAGCGTCGATCTGAGGGTCGTTCTGCGCGACCAGGCCAGTCAGTCCTTCGCGATAAGCGCGCAGGCTCGCGTCATATTCCGCGTCCTTGGCCGCCAGGCGCGCGAGCAAGGCCTCCTGGTCGCGTCGGACACCCGCCAGCATGAGCTCGGCTTCACGACGCGCCCGGTCCGACAAATCCAGGCGCTTTAGCGTCGCGGTCAGCCGACGTTCCGCCTCGCGCTTCGCCCGATAGATGTCGCGTATCTGCGCATCCGCGCGCTCGACGGCCGCCTGAGTCGCGGCGGAGCCCACCAGAATGGCCGTAACAACTCCGCTGCTGTCGCCTTGCTGACCCCTTCGCTCGACGGCAGCAGGACTCGCGGAAACACTAACGGGTGCGCAGATCAGGAAAACTCCAAGGCAGAGCAGAAAGCGCATCGACAGCCATTTCGATAAGGATGCTGCTTCTACTCCAGTTGTGATCCTTTAGGAACGGCCTTGAATCAGGGTCAACAATCACAAGCAACGTCTACAAGGATCGGCCCGAGGTTTCTTGGGCGCGAACACCCTAATCCGAAGATATGCAATAATTGCCGGGATCGACCCATGTGAGCGCGACGAAATCATTTCCGCTGATGATCAGGGAGCGGATCGAGCCGTTTTTCGAGTTACGGAAACTGATTACGGGCCGGATCCACAATAGGCTGCACTCGGTTTCCTCCTCTTCAGCCTCTTCCACGACCGTCGTCGTCGCGAGGATCCGCTCCGTCAGGATCCCGCCCTCAGGTCCCTTTTCGACCGGTTCCGTCCGCAGGATCAGATAGGTCTTGCCCTGGTGGAATATCGAATAGCAGCAGGCGTCTATCTCCGTCGTAACGAAATGGGTGGTAGAACGCCTCGGATAGAGCCCGCCACCGCGGTCGGTCCATCCGGCGATCGTCTGCCCGGCTTTGTTGGTAAAGATCCGCCCTACAGCCAGCGCGTCCGGAGACGACTGCGCGAGGGCGGCAGCCGCTGGGACGGCGAGCAGGATCGAGATCAAACCGCGATGTTTCATTCGCCCCTCCTGGAATCGGACATGACGCCTTGCCCTTGGCGGAGTCGAGCGAGGGCTCGTCGCCCGGGCGTGGATCCGCAGCCAGTCCGCGCAGCGGCGCTTTGCGGGCTCCTATTCAGTGGCATGATGCTGCAGCCGTAGACGGATCAGGGTGTCGAGCTGCCGCTCGAGAGCGTTGAGTTTTTCGGTCGGCCCTATGCGCGCTAGCCATTCCTCCGCCTTGCGAAGATATGAGGTGGCGTCTTCAAGGCTGATGGCCGCCACCGGGAGCTCGCTGAACAATGCGTTGGCCAGCGCGGCTTTGGCGAGAAATTCGCGGTTGCCCCCATGGTCCCGAGCGAGCTGCTCGGACAACTTAAGCAACTCCTCCATGGTCGCCTTGGCTTGCTCGGGTTTTGCGATCTCGAGCAAAGTTCGGGCGAACTGGTCGAGCGTTGACCGAAGCTCGTCCGCAAACTCGACATTGGCGGAGTCGTAGGCATGGAGTCGGCGTCGCAGGTCCGCGGAATGCGAGAAGGACAGTGCCGCCTCGTCGAATTGGCCGCGCTGTCTTTCGACCCTGCCCATATTGTAATGCGCCCAGCCCAGCAGGCTTGACGATCGCAGGGATCCACTCGCTCTGGTGTCGATTGCTGTCGCCTCCGTGAGAAGCTGCTTGGCGAAGGTGTCCGCCTGTGCGGAATCGTTGCGCAGCGCGATGCTGGTGAGCCAGGTCAGTGCCCGGGCGTGGTCGACCTGATAATCGAAATTGTCTGGATCGTCGGCCAACAATGTGGCGATCATGTCGCGGAAACGCTGGAAATTGTCCGTCGCGAGCTGATCGTGCTGGAAGGCGTAATCGAGCTGGGCGAGATCGTCGATCGAACGTGCCAGATCGTAGCGAAGATTCTTCAGCTTCGGCCGAAGCGCAACGATTTCCCTTCGAAGTTTGATTATCATCTCCATGTCTGCGCGCGCCGCATCGTAACTGTCCAGCTCGGTCGCAAGCTTCCCGGTCAGCTGCGCAGTGTAACGGCGAACAAGCTCAAAATCCGAAGGTGACGCCTCATAGGCAATCCGGGCCGCCTCAAGCATCTTGAGATCGAAAGGCTCGCCCGGCGCCCTGTCGTAAATGCGATCGAAATTGCGCATGCACGTGGCCGAGCCGGCGGCCTTGCGCTTCTGCTCTCGTTCCAGGTCGGTCGAAGGGGTGAACGCCAGGTACAGAGAGCCGCTATTCTCGCAAGCTTTACGGGCCTCGACGCTCATCGAGAACCGCCGGTAGACGGCGCTCTCCTGAAGGAAGATCAGCGCCTTCTCGGCGTCGCTTCGAGCGACTCGCTTTCCGCGTTCGATGGCCGCGAGCGCCTGCGGAAGCTTCCCTTCGACGGAATAGAATGCGGCTATCTCGATCCATTGCCTGATCTCCTCGGGCTCGATTTGGGCGGCCTCTTCCCAAGCCATGCGGACCTGGCTCGCGGTTTTGTCGCCATTGTCCCAAGCCGAAATGTAGATGAGGGCAAGGGCGCGCTGGTCCGCCGCGTTGCGGGCGCGCAGCCCGGCCTGTCGGGCCTCGCGGATGACGCGCGTGATCTGCTGCAGATCGTCCAGCGCCCCGACATCCCCATCGGCGTAACGCCGCAGGGCTTCTTGCGTCGCCGGATCGCCATTCTCGACGATCGGCGCCAGTCCGCTTCGGAAAGCCTCCAGATAGGCGCTGAACTCGATGTCCTTGGCGGCGAGCTGATCGAGCACGGACTTGAGGGCGCCGCGCGCCTCGGCGAGCTCGGCGGCATATTGCCCTGCCTCGCGTCCTGCCGCGCGCGCCGCAGCCATCGCTTGCAATGCCTTTTGCTCAGCAACACGATTCTTGCGAAACATCGCCTGCAATTGAGCATTGGCCTGGTCGACCGCCTCCTGGGTTCGCGCGGAGCCCACGACGATCGCCGTCTCGATGGCGGAGGAGTTTGGGGTCCGCGCGGTCGGGCGGGCCTGACCCGAGGCCGGATTGATCGGCGCCGCGGTCGCCAGCGCCAGCAAGACGAGAAGGAGCCCCTTCGTCACTGCGTCGTCGCCGGACAGCTCCTGAGTTCTCCCGCGACGAGGAAGACACATTGGGCGTGTCCCCGGACACGGCAGAGATACCGGCCGGGCTCCCCTTCGCAGAAGGGCTCCTCGCTGCCGAGAAAAGAGCCGGGCCGGACCTCGCCTTCGTAGGCCTGAGCATAGTCGGAACAGGAGGCCGCCGCTTCCCTGGAAGCGCGTCGTAGGGTTTCCGCCCTGGCCTCGGCCGCGTTGGCGGCGCTCGTTTCCGCGTAGGGAACGGAAAGTCGGATCCTCATCCGGGTAGGCGTCGGGAGCGGCTTCGATAACGCGATCCGCTGTCGCGCTTCCCCGGCGAAATGCCCATTGGGTCCGTATTGCACAAGATGGCGCTCGAATGCCTCGCAGCTTGAGCCCCTGACGATCGCGTTCCAGTCGCTCTGCTCCAGGGAAGAGGGCAGGTGACCGGCACCGATCGAACGGCAAAATCCCTGCATCAAGCTGCGTTTGCAGATCTCGTCCTGCGAGCCGATCCAGTTTGCATAGATGCCGAAGACCGCCACTAGGAAGGTGGCGAGGGTAATGATGCCGATTGTCCGGACACGATTCCCCATTTTCCTCATGGCGCCGGCGAGCTGCTCGACGAGCCGCATTAAGGGGGAAGGCCGGCCCGCCGCTGCGCTTCGCACCCCCACGCGCGACTTGAGAGCCTCGATCGCCGCGGTGACGGCGGCGCCATCCCCGCGCCCCGCCCTAGCAACGAGATTGACCTCGTCCGCGGACCGGACCTCTTCCGGCGGCACGACATCGTCGAGGAGTAAGCCGACATAGGCGTTGCGCGCCTTAAGCTCGATCGCGCACTCCTGTATCCGCCTCCCTTCGCTGCCGATGCTCGCGACAGTCCAACACAGAGCATAGGCCAGTGCGGCGCCCCCTTCCGGTTGCGCGGCATCGATCTCGAGCGCCCTCCGGGAACGGGGCCCGCGAAAATCTAGTTCGCAGTGTAGGTCGTGACCAGAGAGGAACTGGGCCAGCTCCTGCAGCTTGTCGCGATCCGCGGGAATGCCCATTAGCCGAACAATATTTGCCGACATGCCCGCCCCCAAACCGCCCAACGCCAGTATAGTTACGCCAGGACGTCTCGCAACTCGGAGATTGATAAAACCGCTCGTCTCCGGATCAGGAAACCCGAGTCCGACGTGCCACTCGCCGCCTCTTATCTAGTCTCCAATTATTGATCGCGGTCTCCAAGGGGCCTCCAGTTCCGAGAGCGAGCAATCACCTAATTAACAGGTGCATTGGTGCTTAAAGCGGCACTTTCTGCTGGGTTGCGAACAAAGGCGTTCGGGCACCGTTGCTGGCCGCGGCGGTAGACGTGCTGGATTGAAGCCAAGGATGGTCTCCCCGGGCGGCGCCATTGGCACATCGACCTGCACAATCGATTGGCACAATGTTCGCAGCCCCTTATGGTGGAGCCAACGGAATCAACAGCTTAGCTTGAAACTGGCTGGGGCGGCAGGATTCGAACCTGCGAATGCCGGTACCAAAAACCGGTGCCTTACCACTTGGCGACGCCCCAGCAGAGCGCGGGCTTATAGCCGGGCCGGCGGAATCCGAAAGCCTCGGATGCTCGAAATGCGTCGATACGCTCCCCGAGCCCGAAGTGGCGGCAGGATTGTCCGCGCTTCCGGCGCGGTCGTCTCCGCTTCGCTCCGGCTCGAACCTGCGAATGCGCGACCATGCGATCTTTGCGGCCATCACTTCTGCACGAATGACTCGTGATGGCGGCGCGAGCGTCGAACGAAGCTAGTCGGCCCACATCTTGAGCAAGTTGGCGAGCGTCTTTTCCAGGCGCAGTTTCGCCTCGCCATCCGAGATATCGTCGCGCAGCCGGGTAAGGTCGAACAGGATCTCGCGCTGCCCGGCATTTCGAATCTCGCTCTGAATCCAGCCGGCGCAAACAACCCGCTCTCCGACAGAGACCGGTTCCACCCAATGGGCGACCGTGGCGGGATAGAGAATGGCATCGCCGGCATCCAGCCGGATACACTGGAGTCCGAAAGGGGTTTGCAGACACAGATCGCCGCCGCGGAACGACGCCGGGTCCGAGAGCGCGAGGGTGAAAGCGATATCGCTGCGGACCCTCTCCCCGCCGTCGCGGAAAAAGCTGGCATCCACATGGCGCCCATATTCGCCGCCGGCGGGATAGCGGGCAAAGCGCATCTTCGCCCAGCGCGTCGGGCGGGCAAAGTCGTGGAAATCCGGATGCGAGCGAAAGGCCGCCTTCACCCTGTCGCTGAGCCGCTTGTGCGCTTCGGCCTCGAAATCGACCTGGAAGTTCGATTTGGTGCCGACCAACCCCCACCCGACGCCCTGGCTGCGCCCCTTGCGGCAAGCGGACTCGAGAATGGCAGAGCGAAGATCGGTGACCTCCGGCTCCTCGAAGAGTCTAAGAATCACTTTCCGGTTGTCGGCGGCGCGTATCGGATCCCGCCGCTCAGCCTCGTCACAAGGCCGACGCCATGCGCCGGCCGAGTTCCTCGGCGAGAGCGACGTCTGCCGGGCCGAAGGCGGGCCGTTTCTCTCCCCGCGCCAGAAGCAGCCGCCAGCGCGCGCCGCTTCGCTCCCGGAACGGCATTTCCAGACTGCGGGGCGCGCCCTCCCGATCGCATTGCCCCCGAACGCTTCGAAGGACCAGCATGTCGGAACCGGTGATTGCGTTGCTTCGGCTCAGCCCCTTCTGGCGGGTCGACCCGCAATCGTCGTCGACCTCGATCGCGCACCAATCGGCGAGGAACGGCACGGCGAGGTCGCAAATGGATTGCGCCGCATCGTCCGCGGTCCCGCCGGGCATCAACACCTTGCTGGTCTCGGCAAGGAAGCCCAGTGAAGCCTCGGCATGCTTGCGCCCGGCCATTCGGCGCAGGGCCAACGTAAGTTGGTCGGGGACGGATCCCTCCTCCTCCTCATCGTTGCGTGGCCAGCCGAAGCGCGGCGCTGTCTGCGCATCGGCCGCGCGCGGCAAAGTGAAGCAGCGCGTGCCGGTAAAGTCCGCTCCTTCGAAACGCGGCGTGGAATAGATGGTCACCGGCTTGGAGCCGCCGTCTCTTGTCTTGAGAGTCGCCGGATAGTGAACCAGCGGACGGCCCGACACGAGCGATTCCAGCATTTCATCGATGACCGACTGCTCGAGATGAAACTCCGCGATGTGGTGACCGATATAATCTCCCTGCCGATCCAGATAGCCCAGGCTCTCCAGCTCGAGAGCGTTGGCGCGCTTGACGCGCCCCTCGGGGTTTACGATGTGCAGGCCGACGGGGGCATTCTCGAAGGCGTCGTCGAGCAGCGCGAACAGCTTCGCGCGTTGCTCTTCGTCCAGCGCCGCCACCTCATCGGAAACCTCCCGCGCCGGAAGGCTCTCCTCACGCGCGGGCCGGCCTTCGGAGAGGATCGTGACGCACCGCAACAGCGACTGATCGTCCGCCGAATTCGCGTAAACGGTGACGGCCAGCTCCGATCCGTCCCTCCGCTTCATCGCCGCCGGCGCGCCCGCCAGGCGGGATTCGGCCAGAACCTGCCGGATCCAATCCCGCCCGGCCACCGGCGCCCCGCGATTTCCGGCGCCGGCGCCGGCGGCCGAGATTTCCAACTCGCGTCCCGCGAGTCTCAGCGCTGCATCGTTGGCCAAAAGCACGGCCCCGTCGCGGTCGATTATCTCGTAGGCGATGGGAGCGTTGATGAAGAAGTCATACAGCTCGACCAGCGCCTCGTCGTCAAACAGGTGTTGCATCGCTCTCCTCCTTGGTTCCGAGCGGGCTGAGCAAGAGCTGATGCGCATTGAGCTGGAGCAACTGATCGTTGCCCACCATCAGCGCGGCCGAACGGAGATCCCTGAGCGTCCGCTCCAACGCCAGGTCCGCTTCCTGAAGATAGCCGCGCGCCAGCCCCGCCATCGTGATCAGCAAGTCCACGACCTCGTGGGAATGGCGCGAACAGGCGACTTTCAGCCCATTCAGCGCGATGCTCCACTGCGGATCGTCCCAGGCGGCCGAGGCGGGCGACTCGCGCATTTCCTCGTATCGGTCCAAGGTCTCGCGCAGCATTGCGCCAGTCAGGTCGAGCGCCAGGCGGGCTTCGCCCAGGCGGGTCAGGAAAAGATCCGATCCGAGGCGCTTTCGTTCGCTCGCCCCGCCGTCGCGCAGCAGGCGCACGAAACGATCCAGCGCGCCCTGCGCCGCTCCATGCCAGGCCGAGCACCATCCGAGATGCGCGGTCGGAACCGCGGTTGCGAGCGCGACCGTCCGGAAATCGGCATCGAGCACGCGGCTCACGGGAATGGTGGCGCGAAACCGCATTGGAATGCTTCGAGTCCCGCGCATGCCCATCGCGCGCCAGTCCCCCGCCACTTCCCCATCCTCACGTCGGAGCAGCACATAGCGTACGTCGGTGTCCGGCGCGTGCGCGTGAGCGCGCATCGTCACGAGGAACCAGTCCGCCTCGTTGCCATAACTGACGACGGGCGCGTCTCTGTCGATCGATGCGACTCCGGACCCTTCCTCAAGTGGAGAGTGCGCGCGCAGCAGAATGCCGCTCTTGCGGGGCTCGGATGTCGCGGAGGCTATAAGCGCGCCGCGTTCCGCCACATCGCTCAAGACGTCGGTCCAGCGGTCTCGCGCATGGTCGGCGATGATCATGACCTGCTGATTGTGCATGGCCCAGATGAGCGCCGTGGAGAGGCAGGCGGAACCAAGACGGGCTGCAATCTGGCAGGCCTGCGAGAAGGGGCCGCTCCGCCCGCCCTGCTGCGCGGGCACGAGAAGCCCCAGCAGCCCCGCACTCCGAAGCGCCTCCAGCGCCTCCGTCGGAAAGCGGTTTTCATCGTCGACCGAAGCGGCGAAGCGACGGGCGACGGCGACGACCGTGGCAACCTGGTCGGTGGCGTCGGCCCGCACAGGTGCCGCTGCGGCGCTCATCTTTGCTCAGGCAGGATCGACAGGAGCGCGCCCTCGAGTGCGCCGACGGAGCTGAACAGCTCCACCGTGAGCAGCGAACCCGGAAACGAGACGTCAAAGCTTTCTTCCAGATCCAGGAGCAGGTTGAGAGCGTTCAGGGAATCTATCCCCAGCGTCCAGAAATCGGCGTCCACCGAAACCGGTGTTGAAGGATCGGCCATGTGGCGTCGGAGCACACGAAGATAATCGTCGCGAATCACTGCAATGTGAGGCTTCGCACCGTCGATCGCGGCCGAGGCTGGACCGGACGGGCCGGCAAGCTCCGCGCTCGGCGCTACCTGTCCCGAGGTGGCCGTCTCCACCCTGAAACCGGGCGTGACCAGCTCGGGCGGCGTAACCGCGCCGTCCAGCAGCGGCGGTGCCTCTTGGTAGGCAAATTCGGAGAGCTCGGGCGCGAGTCCCAATGCTCGTACCAGAAAGACGAAGTCGGCCCGATCGGCGGACGTCGCATCGCTCGCGATGAGCCTGCGGGCAAGTCGCGCCGCCTCTTTCAACGGCGCCTCGAACGAGAAAAGCTCCAACCCCGCACCAAGAATCCCGGCCGCCCGCGAACTCGGCTCGCCAAGGTCCGCCGCTGCGCGGGCCAGCTGCCAGGCCGCGACGATCGCCCAGCCGGGATTGCTGCCCGGGTCTTCGAGCCGGCCGCGTTCGAAATCAATCGGCTCCACGCGCGGCGCTGACAGAAGATAAGATTTCACGACCGATGCCGCGATGGCGGCGGTGGAGCCATCATTCGTCGCCGCCCCCGCGACCGCCCTCACGCGCCGAGTCGCCGCCAGGTCGGCCAGAAGATCATCGACGAGCACGCCTGGCCCAGCGCTCGATGCCATCTTCCTGCCGTTGAGACGCACCATTCCGTAGAAGGCGTGGCAATACATGGCGCGCGCGTGGCGAACACCGAACCCCTCGAGCACCTCGGGGTAGATGTCCATCCACCCCTTCCACTCGCTCCCTGCGATGATCACGTTGATCCGGTTCGAGTCCCAGCCTGCCAGCAGATTGCGCAGGAAGGAAAGGAGCCGCGCCGATTCCTCATGGAGACCGAGACGGTTTGTCATGCGGAGCGTTGCACCGGCCCCGGTCCTGAAAAGGACTTCGCCGCCCTCGGTGCGCCGAAACAGTCCCCGCTCCAGGCCCTCGTCGACGAAATCCTCCAGCCTCGTATCCTCCGCGGATTCATAGTCGCAATGATCAAAGCTCACTCCCAGCCGGCGCAGCGTCGCCTCCTGCCCCGTCAGCGCGCGGGCTTTCACCTCATCTCGGAGGTGTCGTGCCGCTTCGTCGCCTCTCATGAGCGCGCGCTGGAGCTCGTCCGCGACGTCGTCGCGCGCGTCGTAGGCCGGACCGGCAGGAACAGCTTGCTGTTGCTGTTGCGCTTTCAGCCTGCGCCGGTGCTCTGCGTAGATAGCGCCGATGAAATGGTCCGACTTAGGGTAGCGGGCCGCCGCCGGCTCAAGGCCGCCGTTGCGGACCAGTTCCGAATAGGCGGCCATCGCCTCGGACATCCAGCGGCCGCTATCCTCCACGACGCAATGGCGGACGGCGGCAAAGCCCAGCGCGCGCATCGACCCTGCCGTCGCGTCGCCGATGGCGATGTTCCGAAGATGGCCGAGGTGCAGCGGCTTGTTCGCGGTGGGGTTGAGGAAGCGGACGACATAAAGATTGCCGCGAATCAACTTGTGCTTCGTGATATCCGAGACATCGGGAAAAACAGCCTTGACACGCATGGGAGCGCGGCCTGCAGCCACTGGAGCTTCACGCATGATATCTCACCCGATCGATGTAGAGCGCGACGTCGGTGATTATCATGTCAAATCCCGGCGAATCGGTTCGAGGACGAAGCTTGGCGTTGTACTTCGATATGTAGAGGCCGGATACGCCGAGAACCTCATCGAGCCGGCGCGAGAGCGTGGCCAAATGGTAATGAATTTCGTCACCAACCCTGGTCGGGTATTCCTCCCAGAAAAAACTGTTCAACTCGTCGGCAAAGGCCCGAAGCGACGCGTCAGTCAACTCCCGGTCGGCCCACTCGCAGTACCGATCCGGCCTCCACATCAGCTTCTCAACGTTGGCCTCCGGAACGAACTTCGACAGCGTCAGCGGCAGTCCTGAGGACGACAGCAGCAGATCGTCCACGGCAATCGCTTCCACGGCCGAGAGCGTGACCGTTTCGCCGCGCATCAAGATCTCTGCGTGATATTCCATAGCAGCGAGAGCCTCTACGGCTCGATTCTGCAGATCCGCGTACCGCGCAACCTCGGCAAAACTCAGCTTTTGGTATTCCTTCGCGACATGTCGTCCAACCTTATAGACATTGCTGTCGTTGCCGGTCGAGAGACGAGGGTAATCGTGCAGCTTTAAGGATGAGATAGTGGGGCCGGAACCGCAGGCGGAACGCAGGGCTTCTAGGCTCTGCACAAGCGGTCTCCTGGCTCAACTCCGCGCGATGCATCGACTTGGTCAATCAAGCTAACGTCCATTCTGCGAGTCGGTCAACAAGCCATTTAGCATTATTTCTATTGAGCCAAGACATTATTTCGATGACTTCGTCGTCGTCGCGGACGGGATTATCCGCCGGCGAGGAGGTTCAGCTTCGGACGTAGGATCCAACCTTGCTCAGCTGCCCAATTCGCACAGGGCCCGGATGACCGTCCTGGGGGCCGACTCATCAGGTTTCGGTGGGTGGGGCGATAGAATTGCCAGCGCTTCGCGCGGTCGTCTCCGCTTCGCTCCGGCTCGAACATGCCAATGCCGGTACGACGACCGGTGCCATGCCGCTTGGCGATGCCCGGCAGAGCGCGGGCTAATGGCCGGGCCGCGCCGAGCCTCATTCGGAGGCGATGAAGAAATGCCAATCGATCCAGCGCTGCCGGTGCGCCGCCCGCCAGGACCGGCGGATTTCGTCCGGCGTTGCCGCCAAGTGCCGCGCCACCGCGAGGATCCCGTCCTCGACTCCGCCGCCATCGGCCATCGCCCTCAGGAAGACATGATGCGGCTCGCTGAGCGGGATCGTGCGGGTCACATAATCGGCCCGCACCAGAGCCGCGAAGCTCTCCTCGGCAGGGGGCAGCGGCGCCGGCTGGCCGAGGCGCACCGCGTGATAGTAAGCGAAAACGGGAAAACGGTAGGCTCCCAGGGCGAAACAGGGCTGCAGACGCAGAAGCTCATCCGGAGTCGTGGCATCGGCGAAGGCCTTGCCCTCGTGGCCGGGCGCGTCGAACATGGCGAAGACCTGCCGTTCGAAGCGGGCGAGATCGACCATGAAGTCGATCCAGGTCTCGCGCTCGCCCGGCGGCAGGTCGCGGTCCGGCCGGCCCTCGTCGAGAAAGGCCGGAAAGCGGCGGCCGAGATCGTAGAGGGTGTGGCTCTCGGGCGGATGCGCCCGGATGTAGTCGGCGACGAAATCGTTGAAGAGTTCTTCGCCAAGCGCATGGCACAAAGCGGGGAATTGCTCGCGCATGCAGCTCGCGATCCGAAGAAAGTAGCCGCGCTGGTAGATTGCGAGGCCGTCGGCGCCGGCCAGCCGTCCCGACCCGGCGAGCAGGCGGCCGATCTCGGCGCGCTCGACCCGGCCCGGGAAGATCAGCGCATCCTGGATCCAGCGCTGAACCGCAGGCAAGGCGGCGGCGTCGATGCTCACGCCCCTTCCAATACGATGCTGTCCATCGCCCGAGGCACGAGGAAGCCGACCGGATTGGAGACGGCGTCGTCGCCGGACGCCTCTTCGGGGCCGGCCCGCTGGGCCTCGAACCGCGCGCCCATGTAAAGCTTCGCCTTCATCAGCTCGGCCCGGCAGTCGGCGAAGGAGGGGATATGGTCGTCCCATTCGAGCAGGGTGGAAGCGCCGCCGGTGCGCGCCCAGGCCAGAGCGAACAGGTCCCACACTTCGGGCCGGACCGGCCGGTCGTGCGTGTCGATGGCGTGGGTGCCGCGATGCTGGTGGCCGGCGAGGTGCATCTGGACGACCCGATCGCAGGGGAAAGCCCGGATGTAGGCGGCGGGGTCGGCGCCGGCGTTGAAGCAGCTGACATAGACGTTGTTGACGTCGAGCAGCAGGCCGCAGCCGGTCTCGTCCGCCAGCCGGCGGAGGAATAAGGGTTCGTCCATCGTCGATTGCGCGAATCGGACATAGGAGCTCGGATTCTCGAGGATCAAAGGGCGCTCGAGCAGGTCCTGAACCTCGCGCACGCGGGCCGCAACGTGGCTCAGGCTCGCCTCGGTCAGCGGCATCGGCAGCAGATCGTGCGAATTGAGCCCGTTGATCCCGGTCCAGCAGAGGTGATCGCTGATCCAGGCCGGACGGACCTCGTCGGCGAGCCGCTTCAGCCGGGCGAGATAGTCGCGGTCGAGGGGGTCTGTGCTTCCGATCGACAGCGACACGCCGTGGAGAACGACGGGATAGCGCTCGGCGACCGAGCGGATGACCGCCCGCGACCGGCCGCCCGAATCCATGAAATTCTCGGAGATCGCCTCGAACCACAGGTCGTCGGCGCCGTCGCCGACGATCGTCTCGAAATGAACGCTTCGGAGCCCGAGGCCGAGGCCGAGCTTCGGCAGATCGGCGATCGCGTCCCCAGGGCCCGGCCCCCTAGCTGCAGCCACCGGCGCCGCTCATCCCGCTCGCTCCGCAGGCGGCCATATTGTCTCTCTTCTCATTGTCCTTCGAGATCCACAGGTAGGTCGGCCCGGTCTCGGCGAACAAAGCGGGGGGAGGGCCGAGAGTCTCAGGGAGCGGCTGATCGGAATCGATCTCGCCGCTCGCCTGCTTCGCGAGCAATTCGGCGCGCATCGCCGGCCATTTCTCCTCGAACACCTCGCGCGCCCGAAGCCACACGCTCTTGCGCTGATTGGGCCCGTTGGCGCTGAACCTTTCGGCGTTGATCGGAGTCGCGCACGATCCTTGCGAACGGCATTGATTGTCGCCGGGCCGGTTCATCTCCTCGCCGGTGCCGTAGAGCCCGCATCCGCCCTGGTCGCGGCAAGAATTCTGGACGTGGCAGGTATGGTCGGTCGCGGTCGAGCAATAGCCCTGGCCGGCGCATTCGTTCGGCTGCCCCGACTGCGGGCCGGCAACGCCGAACCGGTCGGAGGCCTTGCAGCTGTTGAGACCCATGCAGGAATGGGCGGGCATGCCGGTCGGGCCGGCGCCGATATTGGCCGGAAAGTCCGGCGCCGCGGTGTAGGGATAGGGTTCGGGCACGGGGACGCCCGGAGCGGGAGCCGGGCTCGGCGTGGGCGTTGCGCATGAAGACATAGTGGCTTCCTCTCGGCGAAAGGCTCGGCGTCAGGCCGGGCGTATTGGGGCATTGTTCCAATAGGGGCCGACGTCGGGCAGGTGCATCGGCGCGCTTCCGTCGGTCTCGGTGAGGGCGACCTGGATATAAGAGACGACGTTGCCCATCGTCGATGAAAGGGCGGGATCGGCCTTGCCGAGGGCGTTGGCGGCGTCGATCGCGGCATTGCCGAACGCGGTCAGCCCGGCGAAGGAATCGGCCGGCGGCCCGAGATCGACATTCTCGAAGGTCGGCGCCATCACCTTGCCCTGATAGCGGCCCGAGGGGATCGTGATTCCGCGGATCGTCTGGATATATTTGTCCATCACCCAGATCATCGAGCGGTGAAGCCCTTCGTTGAAGAACAGTTTCTGCTCGGCCGGCGGGACCAGATAGATCGTCTCGATCATGATCAGCATGTACTGGAACAGGGCGCTGTTGAACTCGGCGATCGCCCTGTAACCGTCGGGATAGTGGACATTCAGCGGATTGTCCGGGAAGTCGCAGAGCAGCTTCTCGGCGATCAGACCGGCCTGGGTGATCGGCGGCGGGATCGGCGCGGGTGGGGGCGGTTCGGCCGGAAGAGTCTCGCCGCTCCCGGCGTAGTCGGCGAACTGCGCCTGGAGATCGAGGAACTTCACATAATGCGATTCCTCGTCCTTCGACGGATCGTCGTCGGGGCCCGGGCCCTTGCCCGGGACGGGGCAGCCCTCGCCCTGGTCGCAGATCGTGTCGATCGCCTCGGCGGCGTCCTGAAGCGAGCGGATCGAGAGCAATTCGGACTGGCCGGCATGGCTGTCCTCGTCGTCGGGGAATGAAGCGACCTCGGCGGCGCTGGGGAGGGAGTCCGCCCAGCTCGGCTTGGGCACCGGCGGGGCCGGCTTCCACGGGTCGAAGCCCCGCGACGGATAGACCGTGTCGACGCTGTTCGGCGAATAGTTGAACGGCTGGATCCCGTTCGCATAAGCGCCGACCTGGAAATCCGCGTCGCTGACGAACCGGGTGCGCAACAGGCACCTTATGTAGGAATAGAACTGGCCGATCGTCTGCCAGTCGCGATCCTGCGGCAGAGCGTCCCATTGCTCCGGATATTCGATCTGCAGGAAATGCCAGAGCTGCTCGAAGCTGAGCTTCTCGAGCGGGATCAGAACCGCGGTCGATTTGTCGGGGCCGGGCGGGCCTTTCGGCTTATGGTAGGGCAAGGGGGTCGGGTAATAAAAGGGCGCCTTGCCGTAGAGCTGCGGAGCGACTCCCATCGCGAACAATATGTTCGACGACAGCGACATGTGGAGCATCTCCTCCACCGCCACGCTCATGATCACGCCGCCCGCCTTGTTGGCGTAGAGCTGGGCCTCGCTTATCGATTCGCCGCTCTCATTGTCCCGGACCAGCGAATAATAAGTGAAGAGATAGATCGGGATGGTCGCGAGCTCGATCTCGACCGCGGTCTGCAGATTGGCCTTGAGCTCCGCCAGCACCTCCTCCCGGCTGCTGGTCTCGTCCAGCCACGCGACGAACGCCGCCTCGACCGGAGTGAGCGGCGTGATCGGATCGGGCCTGTCCATGAAATTCCCCCCTTCGCGGTCGATCGGATTGACACAATGCGCCGGCCGGGCGCCGGACCCTGGCCTCGGTCAGCCCGAGGGACCGGAGCCCGGCACCATGGTCAAAGTGTTGGTGGTGATGTGCGGGAAGAGCACGTCCCCGCCGGCCAGCGGAATGCTCAGAAGGATGGTCTGGGTGTATTGAAGCTGGGTGTATTGAATCTTGGCGGGATCCTCCAAATTGCTGAAGGTTTCCAGCCAGTAGGTCGCATAATAGCGCGTGACGTCGCAATGCTGCTGCTCGAAGCCGATATTGGTCACGCCGCCCCCGCCGAGCTGCGAATCGACGTCGAGCCGGATGAATTGGGTAGGCTGCGGATTCGGCTCGGCCAGCGCCTGCATCAACGGCAGGTTGGGGTCGAGCGCGCGGTCGGGATCGAGATTGCCGACGCTCTCGGTCATGTAGGCATCGGTATTGATCCCGACCGGCAGCACCGGCACCGGCCCCGGCGAGAGAATGGTCGGGACGCCCGGCCCGATCCCGTAAGCCCCGCAGGCAAGCACGGAATTGCCGTGGGGGACCGAGATCTGCTTGAAAATGTCGAATTGCTGCGTGGGCGCCACGCTGCCGGCAACGACCAGGGGGGGAATGCGGAGCGTGGGATCGTTGCCGTTGCCATAGGGCCCGAGGACCTGCGGCTCGTCGGTCAGATAGCCCCAGATGCCGTTCTCGAAGTGGACCAGCATGTCCTTCGCCGGACCGGCGGCGATATAGACTCGCTGCTCGTAGAGAATGGCGTTGGATACCTGGGTGCCGAGCCCGCCGCGGTTCGCAGCGCTGCCGTGAACCGCGGTGAAGGTGATCTCCTCATAATAAGGCATGCTTTTCAGGATGTAGCCGTAAGGCGATTCGGGATCGACCTGGGGCAGGACCATGAGGTTGTAGGAATAGGGATTCTGCGGGCCGCCGATCCCGCTCGTCCCGATATTCTGATTGGTCCAGGTGCCGAGAAAATATTGGAGCGGGCCGGTCGTCGCGATCGCGGCAGGCGGATTGGCCTGGGCCGGCTCGTTGATCAGAGGCAAAGAGAGATCGGGCGGGACCGTAGGCGCATTCGCATCGACAAGCTGGCCTTGCTGCCCTCCGGCGATAAGGGCAAAACCGGACGGTACGGACGTGGCCATTTCACTTCCTTTCTGCGCGCAACGGTTCGTGGCGCAAAGACGAGCGCGAATCGATTTGGAAAACTCTTGCTTACCCCTAAAAATTACTGACTTTGATACCACGGTGCTCAAGTAGAGCGAATCGCTTTATGCATGGATCGATCGCGTCCGTCCATAGCTCATGCGGATGATTTCCTTTGGAAACCTAGCCTTGCAAGAAAAGACCTAATCCGCGGTTGCGCGTCTTCGGTTTTGGATTGGCCTGGCGCAAATGTTGCTGACGTCGGCCCCCGAAGCCGGTGCCTTGGGACTTGGCAGCGCCCCGGCATGTTAGCGACGCGGCCTGATCCGGTTCGGACGTGTCGCGAATGTCATAGCAAATCCGGGACGAGTTCCCGGCTGCAGTTTATCCTGAGCGACGCAGCAGGCGGCGTCGAAGGGCCGGGATGACGTGGGGAGGACAGAGGTTCGGGCGGGTGGGCTCAGCTGTTGCTCAGCCTTCGGTGAACCAGGTCGAGATAGTCCGACCGTAATTGCAATGTCAGGTCGCCGACCTCGAAGCGCCAGGGGCCGGCTTCAGCGACGGGAGTGACCTCGGCGGCGCTTCCGGTCAGGAAGAATTGCTCGAAGCTTTCGAGCTCCTCCGGCCAGATCTTGCGCTCGACCACCTCGATTCCGCGGCGGCGGGCGAGGTCCATCACGGTCTGGCGGGTGATTCCGTTGAGGAAGCAATCGGGGATCGGGGTGTGGAGCTGGTTATCGCGGACGAAGAAGGCATTGGCTCCGGTCGCCTCGGCGACCTGGCCGCGCCAGTCGAACATCAACGCGTCGTCATAGCCCTTGGCCTGAGCGGCGTGGCGGGCGAGCGTGCAGATCATGTAGAGGCCCGATGCCTTGGATTCGGTCGGAGCGGTGTAGGGCGCCGGCCGCCGCCAGGGCGAGATGTCGAGCCTCAATCCCTTGCGGATCGCCTCCTCGCCGAAATAGGCGCCCCAGGGCCAGCAGGCGATGGCGAGGTGCGGCTTGGTCCGCTGGGCCGAGACGCCCATCTGCTCGGAGCCGCGCCAGGCGAGCGGGCGCATATAAGCGTCGGTCAGCTCGTTGGCCTTCAGCACCTGCCGGCAGGCCTCGTCGATCTCCTCGACCGACCAGGGCAGCTCGAAGCCGAGCAGCGACGCGCTTCGCTTCAGGCGCGTGCTGTGCTCGGTCAACTTGAAGATCTCGCCCGAATAGGCCTTCTGCCCCTCGAACACCGAGGACGCATAATGGAGCGCGTGAGTGAGGACGTGGACGTTCGCCTCGCGCCACGGCACCAGCTTGCCGTCGAACCAGATCCAGCCGTCGCGGTCGTCATAGCTGCGTTGATCGGTCATTGTGATTCCTCGTGCGTACCAGCTTCCTGGCCGGCCTTTTGAGCGCGGCGATAGGACCGCGCCGGAGCAGAATCAATCTGAGGGCTTGCGCGCCGCCTCGGCCATCTCGCGCCCGCGCCGGACCGAGGCGGCGAGAGTCTCGCGGATCAGCTGGGGCAGGCGCGCGTCGAGCATTTCGAGGCCGGCCCAGGTGGTGCCGCCGGGGCTCGCCACTTCGCGCACCAGCGCCTCGCCGGCCTTGCCCGACGCCGCCGCGAGCTCGGCCGCTCCGGCGATCGTCGCGAGGGCGATCCGCCGGGCCTGCTCGGGCGGCAGGCCTTCGGCCGCGCCGGCCGCGGCGAGCGCGTCGATGAAGCGGTAGAGCCAGGCCGGGGCGCTCCCGCCGAGCGCGGTGACGATCTGGAACAGGCGCTCGTCGTCGAACCATTCGACCAGGCCGAGCGCCGCCATCAGCCGCTCGACCGTTTCCCGAGCCTCCCCTTCCCCTCCGTGGAGCGCGACGACTCCCTTGTTCAGCCGCACCGGCAGGTTCGGCATGGCGCGGACGATCGACCGCGGCGCCGGGAAACGGGCGCGAAGCGAGGCAAGCTCGACGCCGGCGAGGATCGAGACCAGGATCGTTTCCGGCTCGAGGACGGGGGCCAGGCCGGGTGCGACCTCGTCCAGCTTCTGCGGCTTCACGCCGAGCAGGACCAGGGCCGGGACCTCGTCTTCGGGAAGGCTTGTGAGCACGCGGACGGCCTCGGCCGCCGGCTCGCCGCTCGGCCGGATCACGGTGACCTGCCTCGGATCGGCACCGCGCGCGAGCCAGCCGGCGAGCATCGCTCCGGCCATGTTGCCGCAGCCGATCAGCCAGATCGGGCCGGGGAGGAGTGGGTCTTTCATATTCCCGTCATTGCGAGGAGCGGGGCGACGAAGCAATCCAGCTTCGGCGTTTGGCGCGAACTCAATGCTGGATTGCTTCGCTCCGCTCGCAATGACGAAAGGAAGAAGCGGGATCCCCGCGTGCGCGGGGATGACGAAAAGGAGGCGGGATGACGAGGAGGGTTACGCCTCGCCCTGGGTCTCGATCAGTGCCGCGGCGATCGCTTCCTGGGGGGTCTTGCCGGCCCAGAGCACGAATTGGAAGACCGGGTAGAAGCGCTCGCATTCCTCGATCGCGGCCTCGACCAGGGTCTCGGCCTGCTGGAGGCTGAGAACCCCGCCTTCCTCGCCCTCGAGCAAGGTGGCGTGGCGGAACAGGACCAGGCCCGACGTCGCCCACAGTTCGAAATGGCCGAGCCAGAGCTGCTCGTTGATCAGGCCGATCGTCTCGTAGGTGGCGGCGCGCTTGTCGCTTGCGACGCGGATATCGGGGAGGGCGAGGAACTGGAGGACGTGATCGTCCTCGCGCCAGATCGCGCGCAGCTCATATTGCGCCCAGCTACCCTGGAAATTGGCGACGATCTCTTCCTCGCCGCCCCTTTCATAGGCCCAGCCGTGCGCGTTGAAATAATGTTCGAGCATGTCGATCGGAGCGCTGGTCTCGCGCTCCATCTCATATTCATCGACATCCATCAGAAAGCCCTAGTCCCCGTTTTGTTCGCGCGAATCTGCAGAATAGCGCAGGAAAGCGCAAGCGCGTCGGGGTTCTGACCCACAATATGTTGTGGATTACTGGGTCGCCGCACCGCCAGTGCTTCCCTTGCCCTTCGGCTTCGCGGCCGGCGCCGACTGCGCCGCTTCGAGCGCCTCTACGCGGGCCTTGAGCGCCTGGGCCTCCTCGCGCGCGGCGACCGCGATCGCCTTCGCCGCCTCGAATTCCTCGCGGCCGACCATGTCGAGCCCGCCGATCCATTCGCGCATGCGTTCTCGAAAGGTACTTTCGGCCTCGCGGGTCATTCCGGCCAGGGTGCCGGCGGCGCCGTTCATCACCTTGACGAAATCGTCGAAAATCCTGTTCTCGGACTGCATCGCGTCCTCCTCAAAAAAGCATGCCCGGAAAAGTGGGTACCGGTTTTTCCGACAAGGCATGCGGCAACAAAGAATCTTGTCAAAGCTCGATATCGGTACTGCCGCGCTGCGGGACAAGCTGCTGCGCATATGGATTGAGCTCGAGGATCTGCCAGGTCAGCAGCGAGGCGAAGACCAGCCAGGCGACATAGGGCATCATCAGCCAGGCGGAAGCGACCCGGATCCGGGCGAAAAGCAGGGCCGCCGCTCCCGCGAGCAGGAGCATTGCAAGGACCACCGCCAGAGCCAGCCCGACCCGGTGCATCGCGAAGAAGATCGGCGACCAGGCGAAATTGAGAGCCAGCTGGGCGGCGAAGACCGAGAGCGCGAGGCCGCGACCGCGGGCGCCGCGGGCGTGGAGGATCATCGCCAGCGCCAGGCCGAGCAATATGTAGAGGATCGTCCAGGCCGCTCCGAACACCCAGCCCGGCGGCATGAAGCCGGGCTTGGCCAGGGCGTCGAACCAGGCATTGCCATAGCCCGAGCCGGACAGGCGGCCGGAGAGCGTCCCGAGCAGCAGGATCGCCGGAACCGTGACCAGGGCATAGCGCAGGAAGGACATGCGGAGTTGCCCGAGGGACGCGATCTCACTCATGCTTTCCCCTTAGACGCGGTCGATATGATATTGAAACAGCGTTCGGCTGGGCCGGGTGCTTCGATACGGCATTTCGACTTCGCTCAATGCCTACTCAGCATGAGCGGGGTTCTTACTTGAGCATGATCATCATAGGTTGATCGTCATTGCGAGGAGCGAAGCGACGCGGCAATCCAGCGGGCCTCGGAGGCCGCTCTGGATTGCTTCGCTTTGCTCGCAATGACGGCGCTACGCGGATCATGCTCTAACCGCTCATCCTGAGTAGCGGCTGAGCCCGGCGAAGACGCTATCGAAGGGCTATTCTGCGGCCGCTGCCAGGGGCGGGCGCCCTTCTTCGGCCTTGCGGCGGCCGAGCAGGGCCTGAAGCTTGCGGCTGACCGCTTCCGGCGAGCCGGTATAGCGCGCCAGCCGCGAATAGAGGACCGGAATGAGGAACAGGGTGATGATCGTCGCCAGCGAGACCCCGAACACGACGACGACGCCGATCGCCTCGCGAGCGCCGGCGCCGGCGCCCGAGGCGAGCATCAGCGGCGTGGATCCGGCGACGGTTGCGATCGAGGTCATCAGGATCGGCCGGAGCCGCCGCGCCGAAGCGTCGCGTATCGCCTGGCCGATATCCTCTCCGGCATCGCGAAGCTGGTTGGCGAACTCGACGATCAGGATCCCGTTCTTGGCGGCAAGGCCCACCAGCATGACGATCCCGACCTGGCTGTAGAGATTGAGGGTCTGGCCCATCAGAGCGAGGCCGATCACCCCGCCGCCGACCGCGAGCGGGACCGTGGTGATGATGACGGCCGGATGGACGAAGCTCTCGAACTGGGCGGCGAGCAGCAGATAGACGAGCAGGATGGTGAAGGCGAAGACGATCCAGATCGATCCTCCCGCTTCCTTGAACGACTGGCTCTCGCCGCGATAGCCGATTGCGGTCACCTCGGGCGCGGCGGCGGCCTGCTGCTCGAGCCAGGAAAGCGCCTCGCCCAGCGAGTAACCGGGCGCGAGGCCGCCGGTCAGGGTGATCGCGCGCAATTTGTTGTAGCGGCCGAGGTCGCGAGCGCCGGCGGTCTCGCGGGTCCGGACCAGGTTGGACAAAGGAATGAGAGCGCCGGTGCGGCTTCGAACATAGATTGAGGCAAGGCTTGCCTCGGTCGAGCGGGAGCCGGCCTCGGCCTGGACGATCACCCGATATTCCTCGCCGCGGTCGACATAGGTGGTGACCCGGCGCGATCCGAGCAGGCTCTGCAGAGCATTGCTGACGTCCTGGACCGAGACTCCGAGATCGCCCGCCCGCGCGGTATCGACGTCGATCCGAAGCTGCGGCTTGGTCTCCTTGTAATCGGAATCGAGGTTGAGGATTCCGGGGTTGGACTGGGCCGCGGCGACGATCCGGTCGCGGGCGCGGACCAGATCCTCATAGGCCGCTCCGGCGATGACGAAATTGACCGGCTGGCCGCGCCCGCGGCCGAGCGAGGAGCGGACCGCGGCATTGCCGCGCAAGGCGGGCAGCTGAGCGAGCTTCTGGTTGACCACCTTGACCACGTCGGCGGTGGTGACGTCGCGCTCCTCCCACGGCTTGAGGAAGACCGAGACGCTGGCGCTGTTGAAATCGTCGCTCGGCCCGAAGCCGCCGGGAACGCGGGTGATCACGGTGCGGACCGCGCCCTTGCCGGCCATCGGCAGGAGCGCCCGCTCGGCCTCGCCCATGTAGAGCTTCATCTGCTCGTAGCCGGTCCCTTCCGGCCCGCTGACCTGGGCCGACAGGATTCCGACATCCTCGGTCGGAACCAGCTCCGACTTGAGGGTCAGGAACAGCCCGCCGGCCACGGCGAGGAACAGAGCAAGGCCGATCGCCGGAAGCGCCGGCCGTTTCAGCACACGGTCGAGAGCGCGCCCGTAAGCGCCTTCGAGGCGCGAGAATCTTTCGTCGATCCAGGCGGCGAAGCGGCCGCGATTCTCGTGCCTGAGCAGCTTCGAGCAGAGCATCGGCGCCAGGCTCAAGGCGAGGAAGCCGGAGAAAGCGAGCGAGCCGATCATGGCCGCTCCGAGCTCGCGGAACAGTAAACCGGTCTGGCCGGCGATGAACATGATCGGCACGAACACCGCGCAGACCACCATCGTCGTCGAGACGATGGCGAAGCCGACCTGGCGGGTGCCCTCGAACGCGGCGACGAGGGGCGGCTCGCCCTCCTCGATCCGGTGATAGACATTCTCGAGCACGACGATCGCGTCGTCGACGACCAGGCCGATGGTGAGGACCATGGCGAGAAGGGTGAGAAGGTTGATCGAGAAGCCGAACAGCCAGAGTATGGCGAAGCTTCCGAGCAGGCAGATCGGCACCGTCACCGCGGGAATCAGGGTCGCCCGCCAGCTTCCCAGGAACAGGAAGATGACCAAGACGACCAGAACAGCGGCTTCGGCCAGCGTATGCCAGACGCTCTCGATCGCCCGGCTGATGAATTGCGATTCGTCCGAGCCGACGATGATGGTCATGCCCTCGGGAAGGTTGGGGCGGACCTCCTCCATCAATTTCTTGGCGGAATCGGCGACCGCGAGCGTGTTGGCGCCGGATTGGCGGACGATCCCGATTCCGACCGATTCGGCGCCGTTGGCGTGGAAGCTGCTGTAGGGGTTCTCGGCGCCCTGCTCGACCCGGGCGACGTCGCCGAGCCTGATCTGGTAGCCGCCCTCGCCGCGGCCGACGACGAGGCCGGCGAAGTCGGCCGGGGTCTTGAAGGCTCGATTGACCCTGAGGGTGACGTTCTGGCTCTGCGATTCGAGCCTGCCGGCGGGCAATTCGACATTCTGCCGCCTGAGCGCGCTCTCGACGTCCGCGGGGGTGAGGTGGAAGGCGGCGAGCCGCTCGGGCTGGATCCAGACCCGCATCGACGGGCGCGCCTCGCCGAAGATGAAGACCTGGGCGACACCGTCGAGCGAGGAGAAGCGGTCGACCAGATTGCGGTCGACATAGTCGCTGAGCTGGAGCCGCGACCAATCGGGCTTGGACACGACCAGGAACAGGATCGGCGCGGCGTCGGCGTCGACCTTGCGGACCTGGGGGGCGAGCGCTTCTTCGGGCAGGTCCTGGGCGGCGCCGCCGACCCGGTCGCGGACGTCGTTGGCGGCGGAGTCGATCGACCGGCCCGGCGCGAACTCGACGCTGATGTCGGACTGGCCGTCGCGCGAGCGCGAGGTGATCGTCTGAAGGCCCTCGAGGCCGGCGAGCCTCTGCTCGAGCACCTGGGTGATCCGGCTCTCGACGACGGTCGCGGCCGCCCCGGTATAGGTGGTCTGGACCGAGACGATCGGCGGGTCGACGTCGGGATATTCGCGGATCGGCAGGCTGAGGAAGCCGACGAAGCCGATCACCGCGATCAGGATCGCCACCACCGCGGCGAAGACCGGCCGGCGGACGGAGAGGTCGGAAAGCTTCACCGGCCCGATGCCTGCTTCGCCCGGCCCCCGCCTCCCGCCGCCTGGAGTCCCTTGGTCCTTTGGCCGGCGTCAGGCCCGACGAGGCGGACCTTCATCCCGTCGGCGAGCTTGACCACGCCTTCGGTGACGACCTTCTGGCCGGGCCTCAGCCCCTCCAATATCTCGATCCGTCCCGCCGAGCGCAGACCGGTGCGCACCGCCGTCCTTTTCACCTTGCCGTCCGCGCCGACGACATAGACGTAGCGGGCATCGCCCTCGCCGACGATGGCGAGTTCGGGGACCGACAGGCCGACCCGAGGCCGGGTCTCGATCCGGACGGTGAGCAGCATTCCGGGCTTCAGCTTGCGGTCGCCGTTGGCGAGGATGGCCCGGACCATCACCGAGCGGGTATTGGGATCGATCACCGGGTCGATATTGGCGATCTGGCCGCGGAACGGCTGGTCGGGATAAGCGGCGGAAGTCGCATCGATGGTGAGGCCGGGGCGGATCGCCGACAGAGCGGTCTCGGGCACTGGGAAATCGAGCTTGATCCGGTCGATGTCGCTGATCGTCGCGATCTCGGTGCCGCTGTTGATCACCGCTCCGGGCGAGATGGTCCGAAGCGAGACCCAGCCCGAAAAGGGCGCGGTGATCACCCGGTCGCCGATCGAGGCGCGCGCCTCGTTCGCCTGGGCGCGGGCGGCGGCGGCCGCGGCGACCTGGGTGTCGAGATTGGCCTGGGTCGCGAAGCCCTTGCGCTTCAGGGTCTGGATCCGCTGCAATTGCTCGCTCGCCTCACGCGCACGGGCCTGGGCCTCGGCGAGCTGGGCATTCTCCTGGCCCTGGGCGAGGACGGCCACCACCTGGCCCTTGCGGACGAAAGCGCCGTCGTCGAAATTGAGCTTGAGCAACCGGTCGGTGACCGATGCGGTGAGGGTCACCTGCTCGTTGGCGAGCGCGTTGCCCACGGCATCCACGGCCTCGACGAAGCGCATGCTGACCACCGGCTCGGCCTTCACCAGGGGCGCCGGCCGTTCTTTCTCCTTCGCCCCGCCGCCGCCGCAGGCGGAGACGAGCACAAGCATCGCAAGCGAAAGGAGTTTTGTTCTGCAACGCATGGCGGCGGCGGGGCTAGCGCGCGTGCCCAACACTGGCAAGTCCGCCATGGCCAACATCACCTCCGCGGCGCTGAACGTCCAAAGCCGCTCGTCGGCATCAATCGGCCGCAGGCCAGGAGCAAAAAACCACCTCGCCGGCGACCTACCTGTCGCTGCCGAGAGGGGATGGAATCCTTGGTTTCACGCGGAGACGCGAAGACGGGCGCCTGCGTTTCGCACCAGCATCTTCGCCTCATTCTTCGCGTCTCCGGCTCGGCGTCACCACCAGTGCGGGAGACCCGGAGAAGAAAAGTGGCGGCTGCTGTCATCGCCAGCCTTCGCCTTCGCGCCTTCGCGTGAAACATGGGCCGCTGTAACCGCTCCGCGTCCGAGAAGCTGGCTCGGAGGCGTGAGCGCTGGAATCAAACGTTTATGCGGATTTGACGCGGCTCAATTCGGAATCGCCTTGCCAGGTTGGGAGCTACCCAGCACGCAGGTGACAAAGGCGACCAAGGTGCCGATGCAGAGCTGGTAAGGGAAGGCGAGGCCCTTCCACGCGGCAGGGAGGCCGACCACGTCGACGACATAGGCCTGCTGGAGGGCGATGGCGATGAAGCCGGTCGCCAGAGCGCAGATCACCGAGAAGGAGGAGCCGCGCCGGGTGAACAGGAGGGTGAAATAGACCCCGAGCAGCCCGGAATAAGCGAAGGTCATCACCCCGAGCGCGAATTCGAGCAGAGGGGTTTCGGTGTAATGCTGCCAGTAGAAGCAGAGCATCGACATTCCGAGCAATGCCAAAGCGAGCACGACCATGCCGACCCGCCCGGCGCGGACATAATGCTCCTCGGGCATTGCCCGGCGGCGCTCGATCCAGGGCCGGTAGAAGTCCTGGATCAGCACCGCGGCCATCGAGATCAGGCCCGAATTGATCGCCGCGGCGGCGAGCACCCCCACGGCGACAAAGCCGCGCAACCCGGGCGGGATCTGGGTCAGGATATAATGCATGAAGATGGTGATCTTCTCGCCCTTATACTGGCCCGCGGCGCCCGCCGCCGCGCCATGCATCAGGTCCGGCCGGTCGTAGAAAATATAGAGCAGCGACCCGATCGCCAGGAACAGAAGAACCACTGGGATCGACGCCAGTGCCGAGGCGTAAAGCGCGCGCCTGCCCTCGCGGACGTCGCTGCAGGCGAGGAAGCGCTGGGTGATGTCCTGGTCCAGGCCCTGGCTCGCGAAGAAGAGCAAAGTGATTCCGGTCACCGTCGCGAGCAGCGAGAATGGCGCGCCGAGGTCGGTCGAGAGGTCGATCAGCCTCAATTTGTTCTCGCCCTGCGGAGTCGAGGCGAGTCCGCGGAGGATTTCGCCGGTGGAGGCCGGGATGCTGGTCCACAGGAAATAGAGCACCACCAAAGCCGCTCCGACATAGAGCGCGACCTGGACGAGATCGCTCCAGATCACCGACCGAAGGCCGCCGACGAAGGTGAAGACCAATCCGAAAACCACAAGGGCGAGTGATGCGGCGAGGATGCTCGCCGGCTCGACGTTGAGGAAGACGATCATCGAGACGGCGATCGCGGCGAGGTAGAGCCGGGCGCCGCTCGCGAAGACCCGGCCGATCAGATACATTCCGCCCGCCGCGCGCATCGCCGTGGCGTCGAAGCGGCTGCGCAGAAGCTCGTAAACGGTGGTGACGCCCTCGGCGTAGAAACGCGGGATCAGGAATCGCGAGATCAGGAAGGCGGCGATCAGCGGGCCGAGATAGGATGTGAGATAGGTGTAATCGCCGCGATAGCCGTAATCGGGCGCTCCGAGGAAGGTCGCGGCCGATTGGGTGGTCGAGAGGACCGACACCGCGACCAGCCAGATCGGAACCCGGTGGCCGGCGAGGAAATAATCCTCCGAATCGCGCTGCCGCCGGGTCGAGAGGATCCCGGCGAGGGCGAGGATCAGGACGTAGCCACCGACGATCGCCCAATCGAGTGTGGTGAATTGCGCATTCATGCGCCTTCGCCGGGCTCCGGGCGTCGCGCGGCAAGCAGATATTCGACATTGCCCTCGGGCCCCGTGATCGGGCTCTCGACAAGGCCTTCCATCGTCCAGCCGCGCGAGCGTACCCAGTCCGCCGCCGCGGCGCAGACCCGCTCGCGCACCGCCGGGTCGCGGACGACTCCGCCTTTGCCGATCTCGCTGCGCTCCGCCTCGAATTGCGGCTTGACCAGGGCGACCAGCCGGCCGCCCGGTCTAGCGAAATCGAGCGCCCGGTCGAGCACCTTGGCGAGCGAGATGAAGCTTGCGTCGCAGACGATCATGTCGACGGGCTCGGCGACGACAGCATCGGTCAGATAGCGGGCGTTGGTCTGCTCGTGGACGACGACGCGGGGATCCTGGCGAAGCTTCCAGGCGAGCTGGTTGGTGCCGACGTCGACCGCATAGACTTTGGCGGCGCCGCGCTGGAGCAGGACGTCGGTGAAGCCGCCGGTCGAGGAGCCGACGTCGAGCGCGATTTGGCCGGCCGGATCCCAGCCGAAATGGTCGAGCGCATGGGCCAGCTTGATCCCGCCGCGCGAGACCCAGGGATGCTCCTTGCCGCGCACCTCGAGCGGCGCATCCCCGGGCAGCGCCTGTCCCGCCTTGTCGATCTTGCGCTCTCCGGAGAAGACCAGCCCGGCGAGGACCAGGGCCTGCGCCTTCGCCCGGCTCTCCGCGAGGCCGCGGTCGACGAGCAGCTGATCGGCGCGATGTTTTCCCTTCAAACGCCGGCCGCCATCGCTCGCGGCTTGAGCAGCAACGCGATCACCGCTCCGCCGACGACATAGTCGCCGAACGCGACGATCATCTGCGCGATGGTGTAAGCGGCCGGAAAGCCGAACCAGATCGTGTAGGACGGGCTCACCGCGACGGCGGCGGCGACTCCGACCAGGACAGCGATCGCCATCGTTCGGCCGAAGCCCGCGACTCCGGTCAAGCCGATCAGCATTGCCAGCGCCAGGCCCATCACGAGCTCGACCAGGGCCTCCCAGCCCATCACGGCCCAGCTGAAGCTGAACTGCGGATGGTAAAGCAGAAGGCCCCACGGGCCGGCCGTCGGAGCGTCTCCCATCTCCATCGCCGGAAAGACATAGAGGCCGTCGGCGCCGCCAAGCTGCGCGGCCAGCGCCGCCCGAGTCGCCGCCTCGTTCGGCAGGGTCGAAAGGCCCATCTCCCCGAACGGTCCAACCATGTGTGCGACAGCTTCCCAGGCGAACATCGCCAAGCCGGCGACCAGGCCGGCGATCAAGACTCGACGCGTCATATGAGCCTCCCCCATTTTGGCTGCACCCATATCAAGGATCGGGGTAGCTGCCGAGCGTCTTCGACCCGGCGCCCATCGGTTCCACGGGCTTCCGGCGCGGCAGATGCAAATGCTGCATCCGTGATTGTCTACCTTTGCAGTTGATAAAGGTCGTTTCGGAACCCACATGGTCCGTGCGGGGACAGGATCCCGCACAGAAAGGAAGTTGAAATGCGCATCATCGAGATGGCGCTCGCCGGCACGATCGCCGTCGCCGCCCAGATGCTCGTCGTCGGCGCCGTGCTGCTCTAAGCAGCCGCTCCGGACGAGTCATGCGAGCCGCCGGATTCCGGCGGCTTTTGCATATGTGGCGGGCTCAAATAGGAGTGCGGACCGGCTTGCCGAAGCTGAGGTTCGCCGGCAGCGTGATCAGGCGTTTCCGGAGGCGGGCAGCGAGGGGCGCGGGGAGCCCGGCGCGCAAACGTTCGAACCGGTCCTCCACCCTCAAACGGACAGTCTGTCCGTCGCGATCGAAGACGAGGTGGCCGATATAAACCGCCTCACCCGGCTTCACCTCAACCTCTCCGAACCCGTCTCCGGCGCCGTAGAGCGCGCCGATGATCGAATAGGAAGAGATGCTCGAATTGAAGAACCAGCCGCCGATCATATAACGCCCGGCCGGAATGCCGCCGCCCTTGAGGTCGCCGCGCAGCTGGAAGCCCGAGAAATGCGGCCTGGCAGGGTTGCGCTCCAGCATGACGAAATTGACGCGGCCCTTGCTGGTGGTGCCCAGTACCCATCCGTCTTCGGCGGAGATCTCCTGCCCCGGCCCCGCCCGATCCGCGTTTCCCGCGGAAGCCGGGCCCATCGCCACGCAGAAGAGGCAAGAGATCAGGACTGCAAGCCTGTGAAGCTCTTTCGAGTGCAGGGATCGCCTCCGTGACGTCAAGCCCGGGCGCCCTCGACGACCCCCGCGCTGTTGTGGCGGAGCGCCTTGAGGACGGTGTCAACGATCGAGTCGGCGTCGAGGCCGGCATCGGCATATTGCTTTTCGGGCTTGTCCTGGTCCTGGAAATGATCGGGCAGACGCATGGTGCGCAGCTTGAGGCCGGCGTCGATCAGGCCCTGGTCGCTGGCCAGTGTGAGGACATGGGCTCCGAAGCCGCCGATCGACGCTTCCTCGACCGTGACCGCGACCTCATGGGTTGCGAGCAGGCTTCGGATCAGGGTCTCGTCGAGCGGCTTGGCGAAGCGGAGGTCGGCGACCGTGGTCGAGAGTCCCTTGCCCTCGAGCGCGTCGGCGGCCTTGAGCGCTTCGGCGAGCCGGGTGCCGAGCGACAGGATCGCGACCTTCTTGCCCTCGCGGACGATCCGGCCCTTGCCGATCTCGAGCCGCTCGGGGATTTCGGGAAGCGGCAGGCCGACGCCGTTGCCGCGCGGATAGCGGACCGCGATCGGCCCCTTGTCGTGCATCGCCATGGTGTGGACCATGTGGATCAGCTCGACCTCGTCGGCGGCGGCCATCACGACGAAATTGGGAAGGGTGCAGAGATAAGCGAGGTCGAAGCTGCCGGCATGGGTGGCGCCGTCGGCGCCGACCAGGCCGGCGCGGTCGAGGCCGAAGCGGACCGGCAGGTTCTGGATCGCGACGTCGTGGACGACCTGGTCGTAGGCGCGCTGGAGGAAGGTCGAGTAGATGGCGCAGAACGGCCGATAGCCCTGGGCGGCGAGGCCGGCGGCGAAGGTCACCGCATGCTGCTCGGCGATGCCGACGTCGAAGCAGCGGTCGGGGAAGCGGTCCTGGAACTTGTCGAGGCCGGTGCCGGACGGCATCGCGGCGGTGATCGCCACAACTTTCTCGTCGCGCTCCGCCTCGGCGATCAGGGCCTTGGCGAAGATGCCGGTATAGCTTGGCGGGCCGGGCTCGGCCTTGGCCTGCTCGCCCGAGACGACGTCGAACTTCTGGACCCCGTGATATTTGTCGGCCGCGGCCTCGGCCGGGCCATAGCCCTTGCCCTTCTTGGTGACGACATGGACCAGCATCGGCCCTTCGTCGGCATCGCGGACATTCTCCAAAATCTTGACAAGCCGCTCGACGTCGTGGCCGTCGATCGGGCCGACATAATAGAAGCCCAGCTCCTCGAACAAAGTGCCGCCGGTCGCCATGCCGCGGGCATATTCCTCGATCTTGCGCGCCGCCTTGTGGAGCCGGTTGGGAAGCTTTCGGGCGAAACGCTGGGCGAGGTGGCGGATGGTCAGATATTTGCCCGACGAGACCAGACGGGCGAGATAATGGGAGAGGCCGCCGACGGGAGGAGCGATCGACATGTCGTTGTCGTTGAGGATGACGACGAGCCGGTTGCCGGCGACCTCGGCATTGTTCATCGCCTCATAGGCCATCCCGGCGCTCATCGCGCCGTCGCCGATCACCGCGATCGCCTTGCCCGGGGCGCCGGAGAGCTTGTTGGCGACCGCGAAACCCAAAGCCGCCGAGATCGAGGTCGAGCTGTGCGCCGCCCCGAACGGATCATATTCGCTCTCGGTCCGCTTGGTGAAGCCGGAGAGGCCGCCGCCCATCCGCAAGGTCCGGATCCGGTCGCGCCGGCCGGTCAGTATCTTGTGCGGATAGCATTGATGGCCGACGTCCCAGATCAGCCGGTCGCGCGGCGTGTCGAAGACATGGTGGATGGCGACGGTCAGCTCGACCACGCCGAGCCCCGCGCCGAGATGGCCGCCGGTCACCGACACCGCCGAGATCGTCTCGGCGCGAAGCTCGTCGGCGAGCTGGCGGAGCCTCGAGCGGTCGAGCGCGCGGACGTCCTCGGGATAATGGATCGTGTCGAGCAAAGGGGTTTCGGGGCGTTCGGTCATCGCCGCGCTTCTACTGTCCGGCGCCCGCACTGTCGAACCTCAATCGCCCATCGAGCGCCCGCCGCGCCGAAAGCTTCAGGCTTCCTCACAGTCTCCGCACCGTCCGCGCACTTCGATGACCGGGCGGTCGGGCGCGAAGCCGGCTTGGCGGGCCGCGGCGCGGACTCCGCCGGTCAGGCGGTCGTCGTCGAGATGGGTGGTCTGCCCGCAATTGTCGCAGATCAGGAAGATGCAGTCGTGGAGGCAATCGGGATGGTCGTTGGCGATATAGGCGTTGGCGCTCTCGACCCGCCGGGCGAGATTGGCGCCGACGAACAGATCGAGGATCCGGTAGACGCTGTTCGCCGCGACCCGCCGCCCCTCGGCTTTCGAGACCTTGTCGGCGATGTCGTAGGCGGAGGCGGGCTTGTCGAAGCTCGCCAGCGCATCGAACACGGCGGCGCGCATCGCCGTCCATTGTTCGCCGGACTTGGTCATGGTGGCGGCCGCCGCCTTCGCCAGCGAGGCGCCTTCATGGGAGTGATGAACATGGGCCATGACCGCAAAATAGGCGTTCAGGGCGCTTCGAACAAGCTTTGCACGCGCGCGGAGGCGGCGATCAGGTAGAGGCCTCGAACCGGCTCAATGTGAGCTCCAGATAGGGGCTGCCTTCCTGCTCGATCCGGAGGGTTCGCGGCCAGCGCACCGGTCCCGGCATCTCCTCCTCCGAGAAGTAGAAATGCTGGCGGATCCGCTTCTTCCTCTGCTCGGGATGGGGGACGGTGTTGGTCGCCTCCGCGAGCCGGCCGTCGCTCTCGAAATAGAGGCGGGTGACCGGCGCCGGCGGATGATAGACGCGAAGAACGTTGAGGCCCCTTTGGTCGTGAACAAGCCTAAGGCCGGCGCGGCCCTTGTCGAGCGGCGCCAGAAGCATCATTCCGTAAATCGCGAACTGGGCCTGCTCGTGCCGGACCAGAAGGTCGGGGAGATGCTCGCTGGCCCCGTTCCGCTCGACCCGGCCGCCGCCCGTGTCGAGCACCATGGTCCGGGTCGCGGCCCGGCCCGAAACGAGCGGCCAGCTTGCCGAGCGCGCCGCGACGAACGGCACGACCATGGTCGAAACTCCGATCCTGATCTCGCGGCCGCCGGCATGGACGGTCGCCTCGCCCTCCCAGGCGAGCAGACGGATCCGCTCGAGCGTGCGGCGGTCGCCAAGGCGGTCCATCGCATTGTGAAGCAAAGCCAGAGGCGCGGGCACCGCCGAGGCGCGCTCCGCCGGGAACAGGGCCGCCGCTCCGGCGGCGGCGAGAAGCCCGCGGCGATCGATCCTCATGAGGGGGAAACGCTCCGCGCGGACGCGCAACTGCCGGTACCAAGGGGGAAAATGCGCGCCATGGCGGCTCGAATAGAAGCTGGCCGGGCGCCAGACAAGGCGCGGACGATCGGGTTCCGTCACGATCTCCTTAGAGACCGCTCATCCTGAGTAGGAGCTGAGCAGGGCGAAGGGTGAGCAGGTATGGATTGCCCCCGGCAATCCATAGCCCTGTCCGGGGGACAGGGCGACCTGCCTCACTATCGAAGGACCGTCCAAGATCGTGCGTCCTTCGATACGTCCTTCGATACGCCGTTTCGACAAGCTCAACGGCTACTCAGGATGAGCGGAGGATGCTCATGCCTTGCCCGCTCATCGTGAGTAGGGACTGAGCTTGGCGAAGGCCCGTATCGAACGACAGGCTCACCGGCTACTCAGGATGAGCGGAATTGTTTCAATCGAGGGAAAAGGACCCTAGATGACCGCCCGGCGGTTGAGATCGTGGCCGAGCGCGAGGATCAGCACGCCGATCACGGTATAGATCGTCTCGATCATCGAATGCGGCATGGTGAGCGCTCCCGCCATCACCCCGAGGCCGAGGCCGCCGACCGCGGAGGGCATCATGAAACCATGCTCCATCACTCCGCGGCCGAGCGCGATCGAGCCGAGCAGGATCGCGATCATCAGCCCGGTCTCGTGGATCACCGGCGCCACCAAAATCCCGCCCGCCGAGGCGAGCAGGACGATGAAGACCGAGGTCGCCAGGCAGTGCACGACGCACAGCCCGCTGACCGCGATCGCGATCCGGTCCAATGCTCCATTGCGTGCGACAGTGGCGATCATGAAAAAACCCGCATCTCCTTGCGCGCTGTCTTATAGGCACCGAACAGAGAAGTTACAACATAACATGCAACAAAAAGTTTCCGCTTTTTGGAGACGGGGGGCGGGCGCGCCGGACGACGAGGATTGGCAAGAGCAAGGGAGTCGGGCCATAGCGCCCGCCATGGCGTCCCAGGTCGAGCTCACCTTGCGCGCGTCCGGCGATCCGGTCCGGCCGCTGGCTTTGTCCAACTGGCTGTTCTCTGTCGCCGGTCTGATCCTGCTGATGGTCGTCGTCGGCGGGATCACCCGGCTGACCGAATCGGGCCTGTCGATCGTTCACTGGCAGCCGATCTCGGGAACGATCCCGCCGATCGGCGACGCAGCCTGGGAGGCCGAGTTCGCCGCCTACCGCCAATCGCCGCAATATCAATTGCTCAACCACGGAATGACGCTCGGCGAGTTCAAGGACATCTTCTTCTGGGAATATGTCCACCGGCTGCTCGGCCGGCTGATTGGCCTGGCCTTCGCGATCCCGCTCGCCTGGTTCGCGTGGCGGCGGGCGATCCCCAAAGGCTATGGCTGGCGGCTCGTCGTCCTGCTCGGCCTTGGCGCCCTCCAGGGCGTGATCGGCTGGTGGATGGTCGCCTCGGGTCTGGTCGACCGGCCCGACGTCAGCCACATCCGCCTCGCAATCCACCTGCTCGCCGCACTTTTGATCTTCGCCGCGATCATCTGGGTCGCTCTCGACCTTCGCGACCTCGCCGCGGCGGAGCGAGGCTCGACCGCGCCCACGGCGCGGATGCCGACGATCGCGATCTGGACCCTGTCGGCGCTTGCCCTCCAGCTGATGTTCGGAGCCTATGTCGCCGGGCTCGACGCCGGCTATGCCTTCAACAGCTGGCCGACCATGGGCGGCGAGTGGTTCCCCTCCGGGACGGCGATGCTCGAGCCCTTCTTTCGAAACCTGGTCGACAATCCGATCGTCGTCCAGTTCATCCACCGCTGGCTGGCCTGGGTGGTCGCCATCCTCGCCTGGACTCTGGCCCTCTCCGCCTGGCGGCGCGATCTGCCGATCCATGCCGCTCTGGTCGCCGTCGCGGTGATGCTCCAGATCCTGCTCGGGATCCTCACCCTGCTCAGCGGGGTCCAGCTGTGGATCGCGGTCTCGCACCAGGCGATGGCCGCCCTTCTGCTCGCGGCGATCGTGACCACGGCGCACCGGCTCGGAAGCCGCGTGGAATGAGCATCGTCAGCGTCTATGCGGTGTTCGCCGACGATGCCGAAGCCCGGCGGATCGGCCGGACCGCGGTCGAGGAGAAGCTCGCCGCCTGCGTCAACATATTGGGCCCGTGCCGGTCCATCTATCGCTGGCAAGGCGAGATCGAGGAATCGGACGAAGTCGCGGCGATCTTCAAGACCGGGACCGAGCGCGCCGAAGCCCTGACCGCGCGGATCGCCGAGCTTCACAGCTACGACGTGCCGTGCGTCGCGGTCTGGGAGATCGGGTCGGCGCAGGGGCCGTATCGCGACTGGGTCGAGGGTTCGCTGATCGACTGAGCGGGACGGCCTTCCGGTGATGGTATTATTTTACCTTCCGTCAAAGCCGCGCAAATATTGACTTTCCGGCGCCTCTCCGCCATTTGGCCGCCACCAGCGCCGCTCCGGGACGAGCGGCGCGTTTCGTTTCAAAGAGGTCTCAGCCAATGAAGGCGCTGATGAAGACCACCAAGTCGGCCAAGCCGGCCGAGGTGGAGAAGAAATGGCATCTGATCGATGCCGAGGGGCTGGTCGTCGGCCGCCTCGCGACGATCGTCGCCAATATCCTGCGCGGCAAGCACAAGCCGAGCTACACCCCGCACGTCGACTGCGGCGACCATGTCGTGATCGTCAACGCCGACAAGGTGAAGTTCACCGGCAAGAAGCTGCAGGACAAGATCTACTGGCGCCACACCGGCTATGCCGGCGGAATCAAGGGCGTCACCGCGGGCAAGGTGCTCGAGGGCCGGTTCCCCGAGCGCGTGCTCGAGAAAGCGGTCGAGCGGATGATCCCGCGCGGACCGCTGGGCCGCGACCAGATGCGCGCCCTTCATCTCTATAACGGCACCGAGCATCCGCACGGCGGCCAGAATCCGGAGCCGCTCGACGTCGCGGCGATGAACCGCAAGAACAAGGTGGGTGCCTGATGCCTCGCAAGACCCTTTCCGACCTCGGCGCCCTGACCGGAGCCGAGCCCGAAACCCCGGCCGTCGAGACCCCGGCCACCGAAGCTTCGGCCGCCGAAACTCCGGCCGCCGAGGCCGCGGCCGCCGACGCGCCGGGTGAAGAAACGGCCGCCGCCGAGACCCCCGCCGCCGAGGCGCCGGAGGCGGAACCCGCCGCCGCTTCGGAAGCGGACGCCGATGCCTCCGCGGCTCCGGAAGCGGACGCCGCCGAGCCGGCTCCGGAAGCCGAGGCCGCTCCGGCCGCGGATGCCGATGCCGCGGAAGCCGCCCCGGCTGCGGAGGCCGCGCCCGAGGCGGATGCCGGACCAGCGCCGATGGTGGCCACCGAGATGTCCACCGGCCGCCACGAAGGCGGAAGGCGTGGACGCGATGCCGAGGTGGTCAACAAGGACGGGGTCGACACCCAGGGTCCGCAGATCCAGGCGGTGCTCCGCGAGCAGCAGCTCGACAAGCAGGGCCGCGCCTACGCCACCGGCCGCCGCAAGGACGCGGTCGCCCGGGTCTGGCTGAAGCCCGGAACCGGCAAGATCGTCGTCAACGGCCGCGACCAGGAAGTCTATTTCGCCCGCCCGACGCTTCGCCTGATCATCAACCAGGTGTTCGATATCACCGAGCGCCGCGACCAGTATGACGTCGTCGCGACCGTCAAGGGCGGCGGCCTTTCCGGCCAGGCCGGAGCGGTCCGCCACGGCATCAGCCAGGCGCTGACCCGCTACGAGCCGGGCCTCCGCGTGGCGGTGAAGCGCGAAGGCTTCCTGACCCGCGACCCGCGCGTCGTCGAGCGCAAGAAGTACGGCAAGGCCAAGGCCCGCCGCAGCTTCCAGTTCTCGAAGCGGTAGGAGACGTCGTCCCAGCCTTCACTGGGACTGCGATCTTTCCTTTTGAGCCCGTTCGCCAGGCGCGGTCCGCCGCGACGGACGCGGCAGCTCGGGCGAATAGGGGCAGCCGCGCAGTTCTGAGGACTTCTGGTAGACGTCCTGCCGAAGGCGGTTGATTCCGCCCAGCGGCTGATGCTCGTCGAGGCCGTGCCAAGGCGTATAGAAGAGCGTCTCGCAGAATTCCTGGCGCTCCGGCGAGGCAAAGTCCTGTGGCGGGATGGTGATGCGCGCGACCGTGACGAACGGATCCGGCCAGGCTTTGCACGCATCCTCGATATCCTCCTCGAGATTGGCAAGCTGGGCGACAGTGCGGATCTGGACCTGGAAATCGAAGCAGATATCCTTGCCTCCTGCTTCGGCCATTCGCTTGCGAAGGCCGTCGCGCAGATAGTTTTCGTCGTTCACCGCGGTCCCGACCGGGCCAGTCATGGGATTGACCGGCTTGGCCGCGAACCGCATCGCTCGGCCTTCGCCGAACCCGAACGGCGCCGCCCCGAAATATATGTTGTCGAACGGGCTCATCGGCGGCGGCTGGAAAGGCGGGTTGGCGGACCCGCTCTGGATCGCCTGGATGATTCCAAGGGTCGTCCTTGCTCGCCCCGCGACCTTCGGATCCGGGCTCCTCATGCGCAGGAAGAATTCGCTGGGACTCTCGTTGTTCTTCAGGATGATCTCGTTGAGCGCCAGATAATCCTCGACGTTCGCGAACGCGAAGAAAGGCTGATTGATCATCAGGAAATCCTGGGTGCGCTCCTGATCCCCGGGAATCAGGCGCGAGCCCATGACATCATAGAGCTTCACCGCCATGCCGCGACTGCCGTGGGTCCGCACCGGCTTGCCATCCGGGCCCGTCGCCGGAGGGCAGTCGGGCGTGACCAACGCCGATGCGTTGGAGAAGCGGATCGCCGACCGGTAGACCGTACCGGGCTTCCGGAATATGCCGACCTGATATTCGGGCGGCAGGTCTGGAGAGACCGTGAAGGTCGCCTCGACGCAGCCATGGTCCTTGGGATGGACTCCCCGAAGGAAGCGCTGCTTGCCGGTATAGCGCCGCTTGAGCAGCTGCTCCATCACCCCGGTGGTGCGATCGATCAGAGCGTCCTCGCCCGGGGGCGCCGATTCCAGGCCGGTCGGCTTCCTTGGTGAAGGCATGTCGGCAGCTCCCCCGCTGGTGGCGCCGCGACCACGGCCGGTCCCTGGCGATGAGTTCGGCAGCATCGCACGTCGCACCAGGGCTCACAATCGTCCGCGGCCGGACCGCTCCGTCAATCTGCTCCAAAATGGAGTGCATTTGGGAACGTCGCCCCTGCGAAGGCTGTGGCCCCGTGGGGTGAAGAACGCGGCGACTTTCACTGTCGGGGGTCGCCGGTCGATCGTCCTCATCCCTGCTCATAGCAGCTCAAGCCGATGGCAACGCCCGGCGACAGGATGCGGTCGATCCGCCGCGGCTCCCCGGATGTAGGCGCCACCTCGAGCGCGCCGATCATCTCGGCCCGCTATTTGCGGCGCCTGGTGCCGCGACACGGAACCGGGCCGCCTTTTCCTTTTCAGAGCAAGAATCGGATGGCGCGCACGGCCCGGCGCCGCCATGAGCCGGCGATGACCGACGGCGATTATGTGCTCGGGACCCGCAAGGACGAGGTCGAGAGGCTCGGGCTGCAGCATCGGGTGTGGATACCGTACATGCTCGACGCCTGGCGCCGTGCCGGGATCGCCAGCGGCCAGACGGTCATCGACGTCGGCGCCGGGCCCGGATTCGCGGCTCTCGACCTCGCCTTGATGGCGGTCCCCGAAGGCAAGGTGATCGCCTTGGAGCGATCGCCGCACTTCCTCGACGTGCTTCGCGCCCGAGCCGCCGATGCCGGAGCAAGCAATATCGAGGCGGTCGAGCGCGACGTGTCGGACGGCGACCTCGGCGAGGCCGTCGCCGACGCCTCCTGGTGCCGATGGCTCCTGTCCTTCGTCGCCGATCCGCGGCGCACAGTCGCCGGCATCGCGCGCGCCCTTAGGCCGGGCGGGACCGCGATATTCCACGAATATGGCGATTACGGCACCTGGCGGATGATGCCGCCCAACCCGCTCATCGACCGCTTCCGGACTCTGGTCATGAAAAGCTGGCGCGACTCCGGCGGCGAGCCCGACATCGCGCCCTTCCTCCCCAGCTGGCTTGCGGAAGAAGGGCTCGAGACGGTCGAGATCCGGCCGCTGATCCACATCGTCCGCAGCGACGATCCGATCTGGGAATGGCCCGCGGCGTTCGTGGCCACCGGGGCAAAACGCCTTCACGAGCTCGGCTATGTCGATGCCGAAGAGGCGGCGAGAATGGGCGAGGCGCTGGACGCGGATGAGGATGCCTGGATGGTGACTCCGCTGGTCACCGAGATCATCGCGCGCAAGGCACACGACTAATTCCCGCAGAAGTTTGCATATCTCGTCATGCCAGCGAAAGCCGGCATCCATGCTGACTCCGGCGTGGACGGCACAGCTGCATGGACCCCAGCCTTCGCTGGGGTGACGGTCAAGACTGATGAGGCGACGGCAGACCTGTCGGCCGCTCGGTAAAGAAGGCGGTCTGGCGGATCATCTCGCCGAACCAGGGGTGGCGGAGGCTGAGGACGAAGGCAAACCAGCCGCCGCCCCGATCGATATGGCTGACCTTGAGCGTTCCGGGGAAAAGCCAGCCCGGCAGGCGCACGCGGCGCCCGGCGGCGCTCAGGAAATAATGATCGCTGAGGAAGTGCAGGGCGCCCTCCTCGACCCGGACCCTGAACGCGATTCCGATTCCGCGTCCGATATATTCCTCGAGCCCGGTTCGGCCGGCGAAGCGCTTGCTGCTGTGGATGACCTGCGGGAAGCCGTCCCGGCGGCCATAATGGCGGGTCCAGAACTGGCCTCCGCTGGCTTTATCCTCGGTCACGGTGACGATCGCCGGGACTCCGGTATCGGTCGAGAGCGGAAGCGGGGCGCCGATCAGCCGGCCGATCGTCGCAAGCACCCATCCGGCGCGGCTGATCCGGCATTCGACCGTCTGCCCGCAATAGACGATCGCCTCGCCGCCCGCGACCCGGTGACCGAAGCGCTCGCGGACCGCGGCCGGGAGGGCGGCCCAGCCCTGCTCGCCGATCAGCGCGCGGAAGCGGAGATCGCCGAGCTCGGGCTCGGCCGGACGAGGGACCGGGCGGTCAGGCTCATCGAGAACCCGTTCAGCCCGTTCCGCCATCACTCCCTCCTACCGGCCTTTGGGCCCGAGCCCGACCAGGCTCGCCACTTTCGAGCCCATCCGCATCAGCGCCATGATCTTCGGCGCCGGGATCGACAGCATCTGGTCGTACCAGCGGTCGACGGTGGCGACGAAGCTCTCCATCTCGGCGAGCCGGCGCCGAGCGACCGGGCTGATCCGCCGGTCGCCTTCCGCCTCGGCGAGGCAGGCGCGGAGCGCCGCGGCGGCCGGGTCGAGCTCGCGCTCCTTGCGGCCCTGGGCGATCCGGGTGACCATCTCCCAGAGATCGGTCTCGGCCTCATAATGGTCGCGCCGGTCGCCGAGCAGAGGCGCGCGGCGGATCAGCTTCCAGGCGAGAAGCTCGCGAAGGCTGTTGGAGACGTTGGAGCGGGCCATTCCGAGCGTCTCGGCGATCGCCTCGGCGGTCAAAGGGCGGTCGGACAGATAGAGCAAGGCATGAATCTGGGCGACCGAACGGTTGACCCCCCATTGCCCGCCCATGTCGCCCCAGTGGAGGATGAACTTCTCCACCGCGGCCGGCAGTTCGCGCGACTCGACACTTATTTCTGTCATGACAGAAATATCAGTCAATAGTGGCGCCATGTCAAGGGGCGCGGGCGCGAGGGCGCGATCCTCACCCAGTTGATCAAAGCGGATCAGCGCCCGTTTGCCGTCATTGCGAGGAGCCCTTCGACGCCGCCTTGCGGCGTCGCTCAGGATGAACTGCCGCTTCGCGGCAGCGACGCGGCAATCCAGCGGGCTTCGGAGGCCGTACTGGATTGCTTCGCTACGCTCGCAATGACGGCGTGAATCAAACAGGGCTGATCAGGCCTTGGACGGATGCTTTGGCCGGAAGCCGCCTAGCTCAGCCGTTGACCGTCGCCATGCCCCGTTCGTGATAGCGCTCGCCGGAGGCGGCGCCGGGCGGGAGGATGGAGTCGAGCCTGGCCAGCTCCCCGTCGTCGAGCCGGATATCGAGCGCGGCGATATTCTGATCGAGCCAGGTCCGGCGCCTGGTGCCCGGAATCGGGACGATGTCGTCGCCTCGCGACAGGACCCAGGCCAGAGCGAGCTGGGCCGCAGTCACGCCTTTCTCTTCGGCCATGGTTTCGATCTCGCCTACGAGGGCGATGTTCCGGTGGAAATTCTCGCCGGTGAATCTGGGGTGGAATCGGCGGAAATCGTCCTCGGAGAAATCCTCGGGACTGCGGATCTGGCCGGTCAGGAAGCCGCGCCCGAGCGGACTGTAGGCGACATAGCCGATGCCGAGCTCGCGCACCGTCGGCAGCAGCTCTTCTTCGGGTTCGCGGCTCCACAGTGAATATTCGGTCTGGAGGGCCGTGATCGGATGGACCCGGTGCGCCCGGCGGATCGTCGCGGGCGCAGCCTCGCTGAGGCCGAGGAAGCGCACCTTCCCCTCCGCGACCAGCTCCGCCATCGCCCCGACCGTCTCCTCGATCGGAACGTCGGGATCGACCCGGTGCTGGTAATAGAGATCGATCGTCTCGACCCCGAGCCCGCGGAGGCTCGCCTCGCAGGCCGAGCGGACGTAATCGGGCCGTCCGCACACGCCCCGGAAGCTGCCGTCCTGCCCACGGACATTGCCGAACTTGGTGGCGAGAAAGACCTTGTCGCGCCGGCCGGCAATGGCCCGGCCGACAAGCTCCTCGTTGCGCCCGACGCCATACATGTCGGCGGTGTCGAGGAAGTCGATCCCGCGCTCGATCGCATGGTGGATCGTCGCGATCGATTCCTCGTCGTCGCCGGCGCCGTAAAATTCGGACATGCCCATGCAGCCGAGGCCGATCGCCGAGACTTCGGGTCCTTCCTGTCCAAGCCGCCGCCGTTCCATAGATGCTCTCCTTCGATCGTCTCGAACGCCGGCGCTCCGCTGCGGGTCCTGCCCGAGCGCCCCGCACTGCAAAAAGATTCGTCGACGACCCGGAACAGGTCTAGGGGAAAGCGCGCTTCCGGAGCTTGTTCATGCAGATCCATCACAGCCTTCCGCCGGTTCGGATCGACGTCGCGATCGCGCTGCTGATCGTCATGGCCGCTGCGGCCGTCCTGATGTGGCGGCGGTTCAGGCGCGCCTCGCGCGCCCGGCACGAGAGGATCGACATAATCCGCCCGTCCGGCTCGGCCCCCGGCGAGCCTTAGAGCACAGGTCGAACCTGCCCGCCCCGGGTCAGCGCTTCCGTGTGTTCGCGAGCAGCGGCCCGGCGTCGGCGCCGAGCCATTCCTTCCAGACCAGGAACAAGGCGGCCATCACCGCCGGGCCGACGAACAGGCCGACCAGGCCGAACGTCTCGAGACCGCCGAACATCGCCACCAGGGCCCAGAGGAAGGGCAGCCGAACGCTGTTCCCGATCAAAGCCGGCTGAACGATGTTGTCGCCGATCAGCATCACCGCCGCGCCGAAGCCGAACAGGACCAGGCCGGCGACGACGTGCCCGGTGGCGATCAGCAAAGCCGAGGCGATCCCGAATGCAAGCCAGGCGCCGAACGGAAGCATCGCCACCGCTATGGTGGCGACGGTGAAGAGGACCGGCCGCGGAACGCCGGCGATCGCATAGCCGACTCCGATCAGCGAGCCCTCGCCGATCGCCACCAGGACCGTGCCGTTGACCGCGCCGCGAACCGCCTCGCCGAGCCGGGCGGTGAATCGCTCGCCGAAGCCGCCATAGAGACGGCGCGCCACCCGGTTGACCGAGCGGCTGATCAAGTCGCCGTCGCGCAGCAGGATGAACAAGGCGAACAGGGTGACCGCGAAGAACAAAGAGCGGGTGGCGACCTGGGCGGCGATCGCCCCCATCCAGCGCGCCGCGGACGATGCATCGACCTGGCCGAGCAAAGCGGCGGCGCCGCGCGGATCGGAGAGATTTGTCTTCCACCAGGCCAGGGCCCGAGGGCCGAGGAAGGGCAGGCCGCCGAGCCAGTCCGGCGGCGCCACCCCGCTTTTCTGGGCATGGGCGAGCCAGTCGACCGCCGCCTGGCTGTCGCGCGCCGCCTCGAGCGCGACGATTCCGAGCGGCAGCATCAGGATGAGGGCGGTGGCGAGCGTGAAGCCGAGCGGAGCGAGCAGGAGCGGCTTGCGGCCATGGCGGTGCTTCGCGACCCGGCAGTAGAGCGGCCACAAGGCGATGGCGATCGTCGCCGCCCAGGCGAGCGGCAGAAGGAAAGAGCGGCCGATCCACAGGCCGAGCAGGCTCAGCATGATAACCAGCAGCCGGATCTGGAACAGGCGCGCAGCGGCCGTCGGAGCGGCGGACGAGGAGTCGATAACGGTCGAATCCTTCGCTTTCCTCGCCGGAGCCTTCATCCGCGTCTCCTCAAAACCGCCGGAGAATGCCCGTCCGCCCGGCCCAAGTCGACTCCCCCGCCGAAGCTTTGGAGCGCTCCTTTCGCCTATTTGCCCTTCCTCAACAGCCAGACGAGCGGCATCGAAGCGAGCGTGACCAGCATCATCGCGTGGAAATCGTCGATGTAAGCGATCATCAGCGCCTGGCGGTTGATCTCCAAGTCGATCATCGCGACCGCGCTGTCGCCATACTGGCCGAGCCGCTCGGCGATCGACGGATCGGCGAGCGGCATCGAATAGGGCGTGATGTGGGCGGCGAGGTCGGCATGGCTGACCTGGACGTTGCGGGCGAGCAGGAAGGTCACCATCGAGATCCCGATCGAGCCGCCGATGTTGCGTGACAGGTTGAGAAGGCTGGCCCCGGTCGTCCGGTAGCTGGCCGGGAGCGACGCGAAGGCCAAAGCCTGGAGCGGCACGAAGATGAAGCCGAGCCCGAGTCCCTGGACGAAGCCGCTCACCACTACCTGCTTCGATCCCATCACCAGAGTGAAGCCCTCCATCTGCCAGAGCGACAGACCGAGAAGTCCGATGCCGGCGAAGATCAGAAGCCGGGCGTCGACTTTCCCGGTCAGGCGGCCGGCGAGCATCATCGAGATCAAGGTGCCGACGCCCCGCGGCGCGGTCAGGAAGCCGGACTGGAGCACCGAATAGCCGAACAGCCCCTGAAGCAAGGGCGGAAGGAGGGCGAGGCCGGCGAGGAGAAGCACTCCGGTCACCACCATGAAGAACAGGGCGAAACCGAAATTGCGGTCGGTGAACAGGCGCGGATTGAACAAGGGCTGTTTGGCGGTGGCGATCTGGATCACGAACATCCAGGCACAGGCGATGCACAGGCCCGCCTCGATCCGGATCTCCCAGGAGGTGAACCAGTCGAGTTGCTGGCCGCGGTCGAGCATCAGCTGGAGGCTCCCAAGCGCCACGGCGAGCAGAGCGAAGCCGAAAAGGTCGAAGCGCCGCTTCGTCACCTCGCTCCGGGGCATGTAGCGGAGAAGCATCAGGGTGCAGATCACTCCGACCGGAAGGTTGACCAGGAATACCCAGCGCCAGTTGAAATTGTCGGTCAGCCAGCCGCCGAGCACCGGTCCGAGGATCGGACCGATCATCACCCCCATCCCGAACATCGCCATCGCGCGCGGATGGTTCTGGGGCGGATTGATGTCGAACATGACCGCCTGGGCGATCGGCACCAGGAAGGCGCCCGACACGCCCTGGATCGCCCGGAAGGCGACCATTTGCGGCAGGTCCTGGGCCATCGCGCAGAGCACCGAGGCGATGGTGAAGGCGACCACCGATCCGATGAACAGGGGACGGCGGCCGATCCGGTCGGCGAGCCAGCCGGTGATCGGGATCGCGATCGCCGAGGCGACGATATAGGAGGTCAGCACCCAGTTGATCGTCTCGGGGGTGGCGCTCATGCTCGCCCGCATGTGCGGCAAGGCGACGTTGGCGATCGTCGTGTCGAGCACCTGAAGCAGAACCGCCATCATCACCGCGATCATCACGATCGCATGCTCGAACCGGTCGAGATGGACGGTGGCGACGGCGGGCGCCGGAGTGGAAGCGGCCGATGACGGTGCGGCGGCGCTCGCCATCGGTCAGCGCCGCGCGGGCGCCGCGGCGGCCGGCTGCTCCCTGATGTCGACCTTCACCCGCGCCGAGAGCCCGGCGAGCAATGGCCGCTGGGGCTTGTCGTCGATCGCGATCCGGACGGTCAGGCGCTGCGTCACCTTGACCCAGTTGCCCGAGGCATTCTGGGCCGGCAGGACCGAGAATTCGGAGCCGGTGCCGCGGCCGATGCTCGCGACATGGCCCCTGATCTTCGCGCTCGGATAAGCGTCGAGCCGAATCTCGGCGGGCTGGCCGGGCGCCATCCGGTCGAGGTCGGTCTCCTTGAAATTGGCGTCGATCCAGACGCTTCCGCTCCGAACCAGGCTGAGCAAGGGCAGCCCGGGGACGGCGGCGTTGCCGATCTGCAGCCGGTCGGTCTGGGCGACATAGCCGTCGGCCGGGGCATGGACTTCGGTCCTCTGCAGATCGAGCAAGGCCTTGTCACGGGCGGCGAGCGCCGCCGCCACCGCCGGCTGGGCCGAGCTTCCGCCGTCGCTGAGCGCCGCGCGCTTGATCTCGGCGCCGGCGCGGGCGTTGGAGAGCCGCTCGCGGGCTTCCTGGACCGCGTGCTGGGCCTCGTCGTAGCGGGCACGGGTGGTGAAGCCGCGGCGGAGCAATTCCTGCTGCCGCCCGAAGGCGCGCTCGGCGAAGGCTAGATTGGCGCCCGCGCCCTGGATGTCGGCGCCGGTGCCGGCGCTCTCGGCCTCGAGCTTGTGCACCGAGACGTGGGCCGCGGCGACCTGCGCCTCGGCCTGGGCCAGAGCGATCCGGTACGGGCGGGGATCGATCCGGTAGAGCAGGTCGCCCTTCTTCACCCACTGATTCTCCTTGACCGCGACCTCAGCGATCGGGCCGGCTATCTCGGAGCTGATCGAGATCATGTCCTGCTGGACATAGGCATTGTCGGTCGAGACGAAGCGGCCCGAGGTCATCCACAGATAGAGGCCGACCGCGGCGATCAGCAAGGGAAGCGAGGCGAAGAGCAGGATCCGCGCCCTTCCCTTCTTCGGCTTCGACGCCTTCTTCTTCGCCGGCTTCGGCTGGGCCTCGTCCGCGGCCGCGATCGCGCCTTCCTTCATGATGCCTTCCTCGCCGCGCCGACGCGCGCGATATTCTCGCGCACCCGCTCCAGAGCGCGCATCACTCTCTTCTGTTCCTCGGGCGCGATGCCGTCGAGAACGTCGTCGAGGAAGGTCTCGGCGAGCGCGCGCAGATCCTCGATGATCGGACCGGCCTTGGCCGTCAGCCCGATCCGCCAGGCGCGGCGGTCCGCCTCGTCGACACGCCGCTCGACCAGGCCGGCGTCGGAGAGGCGGTCGATCATCCGGCACAATGTGATCGGCTCGACGTCGAGCAATTCGGCGAGCTCGACCTGGCGGAGGCCGTCCTGGCGGCTGAGCCGGGTCAGCACCCGCCACTGGGCGCGGGTGACCCCGAGCGCCTGGGCGCGGCGATCGAATTCGCGGCGCATGGCCTGGGCGGTCTCGGCGACGCAGAAAGCGAAATTGCTGTCCATGGCGCGCATATAATAAGCAGGCTTATTAACTGCAAGATCGCCGTTCCTGAACGCCGCCTGTCGATTGGATTCATGACCGTGAAAGGTGCGGTCGGCCACACCCACATCGTTTCGATCAAACAACGAAACCGCTGGTAACCCATTGCGACTGTGGCGAATCTGCAACGACAGCAAATTATGATCGAAATAGTAGAGATAGGGTCCTGACAGACAACATCCCAATAGCCATATGCGCGTCACCACCCTTTGGAGGATTTATGAAGAAGATTGTTTTTCTGTGCGCTTCCGCTGCCGCCGTCGCCGCTTTCGCGACTCCGGCCTCCGCCGAGGTCAAGTCGGGCGGGCGCGTCGAAGCCATCACCGGCTATGACCGTGTCAGCATCGACGCGGGCAGCGGCGTGAATGTCGACGCCAGCGGCGTGACGTTCGGAGTCGGCGCCGGCTACGATTTCGCGGCCGGCAAGAAGGTCGCTCTCGGCCTCGACGTCGAAGCCACCCTCGCCACCACCGACCTCGACCCGACCCCGACCGACAGCGTCAAGGCGAAGCGCGACCTGTATGCCGGCGCCCGGCTGACCACGGCCCTGTCCGACAAGGTCAACCTCTACTTCAAGGCCGGTTACACCAACGCCCGCTTCAGCGCGACGTCCGGCGGCGTGAGCGCCTCGGGCAATCTCGACGGCGTCCGCGGCGGCGCGGGCCTTCAGTTCGCGATCGGCAAGTCCGCTTATATCGGCGGCGAGTATCGCTACTCGAACTACGAGTCGGACGTGACTCGCCACCAGGGCGTTCTCGCCCTCGGCGTCCGCTTCTGATCAAGCGATGTCCGCGGCCTCGGCCGCGATTAGAAACAACGCCTCGGCCCCTCGGGCCGGGGCGTTTTTCTTTGTCCTTTTGGCGATATGGATCGGCACCGGAAGAGCTGCTGACGCGGATCGGAATCGTCGGAGCCGGAGCGATCGGCGGATGGCTGGCGACGAAGCTGGCGGGCGCCACGCGATATCCGTGCTGGCGCGCGGAGCCACGCTCGCGGCGATCCGCCACCGAGGCCTGAGGCTGAGCGAAGGCGGCTCGAAGCAGAGCTTCCCGGTCGTCCTCTCCGGTCAGGTGCCGGGCCGGTCTTCGGTCGCGCCTTGCTTCCCGCCTCGCTTCTGCTCGGCGCGCCTCTGCTCGCGCCGCTGGCGAAACGCGCGCCTTTGATCGATATAGAATGCGCTCTGCGCCGCCCACAGCGCGTTGGCGTCGATCACACGCCACCCGGCGCCCTTATAGGCTTCGGGAAGCGCGGCGGGATCGACGGTCACGATGTCGATCTCGGCTTCGTAGCCGTCCGGGTAGGAGCTCGCGCCCATCGTCACCGAGCGCTGGATCAGCCGCCGCGCGAGCACGATGAATCCGCCAAGCCTCTGCTCGCGGGCCATTTGCGCGGCGCGCATGTAGACGAGCTCGGTCGCCGTCCCGGCAGTGCCGAAAGTCGTATTGAACTTGACGGTTCGCGACCCGGAGACCGGGCCCTCGCGCGACATGTAGCCGCTCTCGGTCATCAGCAGGCTGCTGTCGGTTCCGGGATCGTATTTCGGCTGGCGCCCATCGCTGTCCACCTCGGGCAGCCCGGCCAGCAAGTCCTGAAGCGTGAAGCTGATCAGGGCCGCGACCAGCTGGGCATCGTGACCCTGAAGCGGCCGAAGCATCTCCTCGCTCAATGCCGCGCTCTGCGGACGGGCGGAGCGCACCGCCTGGGCAAGGTCGAGGATCATCGGATCCAGACGGTCGCTCGAACCGATCATCTCCGTTACCGCGAGCTCGGTGGCGGGTTCGCCCGGACTCAGCCTGAGCTCGACCAGGCGGCGCCACCGGGCCGCCGACGCATCTATGTCGGCGCGCACCGCGATCACCGCCTGCCATTTCTTGCGGCTGCCTTCGACCGGCTCAACCGATTCCCTTTCCACCTCCTGCTGGAACTCGGCGAGCAGGGCGCGCGCTTCCTTCGCCTTGCCGGTCGCCGCAAGGGCATAAGCCATGCTTCCCGTCAGATAGGCGCGCTTCACCAGATTGTCCGCCGCGCCCGCGGCCTCGTTGGCGCGATAGCCGCCGCGTCCCTGCGCGACCGTGAGCAGGATTTGCGGATAGAGCGTCACCGCCTCGTCGTAGCGGCGGCGGATCAGGGCGATCGTATAGAGCTCGAAGATGCGGCCCGGATCGAACCGCGCCTGGCTGCGCAGCCGGTCGATATAGGCCTCGAGATCGCCGGTCGCGGCGAATTCGAGCCGCGAGGCGGTCTCGGCGAGGTCCATGTCGTAGGGCCGGGCCGATGCCGCGGCCCGGCTCAAAGCGATCGCCTGGTCCTTTTCGCCGGCCTCGAGCAGGATGTAGGCGCGAAGCATCTGGTTGGCGACCGGGAAGCTTCTGGTCCAGAACGGATCGGGATCGGGACCGGTGACGGTCCGCTCGGAAAGATCGAGGTCTTCGCGCGCCTGGTCGTACTCGCGCATCGCGATATGGTGAACCGCCCGCGAGCGGATCAGATTCGCGCGTTGATAGGCATCCTCTACGGGCTTCTTCGCATCGGCCAGCGCGGCTGTGCAGGCCGCCGCCCCGCCGCCGCCCAGGGCCGCGGGGCTTTGCGCGCGCGGACCGAACGTCATGAAACAGGCGGCCTGGTCGCGCCGGGACGCCCCCGCCGGCACGGCGAGGCCGGCGGCGCAAAGGCTCGCGCCCAGAAGCAGTAACTTGTTCATATCATTCCCCGAAGCCCCACCGGTTTTCTAGCGCGTCCCCTTCGCCGGTCAAGGCGACCTGTGGCCCGGCGTGGCGGAGCCGGCAGGCAAGGTCGGTGCGGTCCTTTCAAATGCGGCGTCGCGCAAGGCGACGGCCGGTCCAAAACGTCGGGCCGACGCCCAGGCGGCGAGACGATGCCTGCGACGGCGCGCGATCCATTTTCCTGGGCTCTTGATCGCTTGGCATGGCTTGTGGCAGTCCGAAGCCGCGCGGGTGTAGCTCAATGGCAGAGCAGAAGCTTCCCAAGCTTACGACGGGGGTTCGATTCCCCTCACCCGCTCCAAAAATTCGAGGGGGATTCGCCGATGCGCCGCGCCCTTGCCTTGCTTCTGGCCGCGGCAGTCTTGCCCGCCTTCGCAGGTCCCCCTTCCAACACGCCGCCGGCCTCGGCGCGGTTCCATCGGCCCGCAGACGCCGCTTTCGCCGCGCTCTCCCAACGCTTCCTCGACGGCATCGCCAGGCTGGATCCGACCTACGCGACCTCGCTCGGCGATCACCGCTACGACGACAGGCTCGCCGACATGTCGGCGGCGGGCCGCGCGCGCGTGGGACCGCCTTCGCCCGGGCGATGCTGGCCGAGCTCCGCAGGATCGACCGCAGCCGCCTCAGCCGCGAAAACCAGGTCGACGCGGCCTTGCTCGACAACAATCTGCGCTACGCGATCTGGACTGACGAGATTCTGCGCAGCTGGGCATGGGATCCGCAAATCTACAACGAAGCCGCCGGCGGCGCGCTTTACAGCCTCGCCGCGCGCGACTTCGCGCCCTGGCCAAAGCGCCTGAAGTCGGCGACCGCGCGCATGGAGGCGATTCCGGCTTTGCTCGCCCAGGCGCGCGCAAATCTCGTCCCGGCCAGGGTGCCCGAGATTTTCGCGACGACGGTCGCGAAGCAGAATGCGGGGATCGTCGACATTGCCGACGAGATGCTCGCGCCGCACCGGAACGAGCTCGGCGCGGCCGAGGCGCGCCGCTTCGATTCGGCGCTGGCGACCCTCAAAGCCGCCGTCGCCGAGCATCAGCACTGGCTCGACCGCACATTGGTCCCGAATGCGAAGGGCGATTTCCGGCTAGGGCCGGCGCTCTACGACGCCAAGCTCCGCTTCGCTCTCGCGACGCCGCTCAGCCCGGCCGAGATCAAACGGCGCGCGAAGCTCGCCCTCGTCGACGTGCGCGCCGAGATGTACGCAATCGCCCGAACGGTCCTTGCCGGACGCGCCGGCGCGCCGCCGCTGCCCGACCGGCCGACCGCCGCTCAGCAGCAAGCGGCGATCGAGGCCGCCCTCGAGCTCGCTTATGCCCGGCGGCCGAGCCGCTCGGGAGTCGAGGCCAAGGCCAGGGAGACTTTGGCCCAGGCGACCGCCTTCGTCCGCGAGAAACAGCTGGTCACCGTGCCCGACGCTCCGGTGAACGTCATAACCATGCCCAAATTCCGGCAGGGCGTGTCGCTCGCTTATTGCGACAGCCCGGGGCCGCTCGAGAAGCAGCTCGGCACCTTCTACGCCGTCTCGCCGATCCCCGCGGACTGGACCGACGCCCAGGCGACCTCCTTCCTTCGCGAATATAATGATTATGCGATCCACGATCTCACTCTCCACGAGGCGATGCCGGGCCATTATCTCCAGCTCGCCCACGCCAATGCCAACGGATCGACCCTTCGGGCCGTCCTCGCCTCGGGATCGTTCATCGAGGGCTGGGCCAATTACGGCGAGGCGGTGATGGCCGACGCCGGCTATCTCGACGGCGATCCTTTGTTCCGGCTGATCGTGCTCAAGCTGCGGCTGCGCGTGATCACCAACGCCCTGCTCGACATCGGCATCCAGACCGAAGGCATGAGCCGCGAGCAGGCGATGGAGCTGATGACCAGGACAGCTTTCCAGCAGGAGCGCGAGGCGGCCGGCAAATGGGTCCGCGCCAATCTGACCTCGGCTCAGCTGCCCACCTATTTCGTCGGCTATTCGGAGCATGTCGAGCTTCGCCGCGAGGCCGAGCGCCGGCGCGGCTCGGCATTCGACCTGCGCGCTTATCATGACGAGCTTCTGAGCCACGGCTCGCCGCCGGTGCGTTACGTGCGCGCCCTGATGTTCGATGAGCCTATCGTCTGAACTGGGTCGGCACTGGCCTGGCCGGCATGCCGTATCACTGCCCGATGACGGCCATCATCGCCCATGCTCTGGTAATTCGGGACAGTATATATTTTTCGTGCTCGAGCGAGGGGGGCGAGCATCCTTCGCCCGGGGAAAATATATACTGTCCCGAATTACTTCCCGAATTACTTCCAAAACCTACCCTTCTCCCGGCTTGCGGTTCTTGGCGGCGATCGCGGCGATGATCAGCACGAAGGCGGCGAGTCGGAGGAGATAGACCCAGCTTCGCTCCTCGACCGGAATGTTGCCGAGAGCGAGCAAGGCCTGGTTCAATCCGAGCAGCCAGAAAGCGAAGGCGAAAGCGAGGAACAGGGTGTCGCGGCTCCGCTTCCAGAATCGCAGGAAGTGAAGCCCGCAGAGCAGGAAGCCGAGCGTGACCGCTCCGGAGAGGAAGTTGAACAGGATCACCTTCGCTCCTCCACGTCCCAGGTCAGGCCGAACAAAAGCACCGACACCGCCGCAAGCGACAGGAAAATCCGGACCAGGGAGAAGTTCGTATCGGGCAGAAGCAGCAGATCCAAGACCACCATCAGATTGTTGAGGGCGAGCAGGGTGAAGCAGAGCGCGCTCCACAGCAGCAGCCGGGCGCGGGTTCGGCGGTAATTGCGCGCGAGCAGGAACGCGCAGGCGCTGCTCGTCGCGAAACAGAGCAGATAGACCGCGGTCGGAAATCCTTGCTGCATTCAGTCCCTCCTCAGCCGGAACGAGTCGGCGAAGGCCGACAGCGAATCGTCCGAAGCTCCGACGATCAGCCGGCGTACGGCGTCCGGTCTCTGCGCATAGAGTCGCGCCGCCCCATCGGCGAGCGCGGCAAGTCTTGGCGAAGCCGGGCGGAATCGGGCGCCGGCCGCTTCGTCGACGACGATCAGTCCGGCGGCGAGCAGGGCTTCGAGGCCCCGGGCGACGATCGCCTCGCTTGCGCGGAGCGATCCGACCAGCTCATCGGCCGTCCAGGCGCGGTCGGCGCTTCGGGCGAGATGGAGCAGAAGCTCGAGCGTCCAGACCGAGCGGAAGCTGCTCCGGATGAAGCCCGCTATGTCCTGGTCGCTCGGCGGCACGTTCTTTCAAATCTCCGAATCCGGCGTTGCGCCTTCTAGCCGCCCGGACTGCCCTGACAACCGCCTCCGGACGGGGTCGAACCGGCCCGGCCGGGATGCTAACGGACGAGGATGGAAGGGTTCACCATCCCGGGCCTCGGCCTGATCCTGCTGACGGCGTCGCTCGTCGCGATGATCTCGCGCCGCGCCCGCTTGCCCTACAGCGTCGGCCTGGTCGTGGCCGGCGGCGCGCTCGCCTTCGTGCCCTTGGCGCCACAGCCGCCGCTTTCCCGCGAGCTGATCTTCGGAATCTTCCTGCCGCCCTTGCTGTTCGAGGGCGCCCTGCAGATGCAGTGGAGCGCGTTCCGGCGCGAGCTTCCGCTGACCCTCGTCCTCGCCTTCGTCGGAGTCCCGCTTGCCGCCGCCGCGGTCGCCGCCGGCATGCACTCTGCGCTCGGCTGGAGCTGGATCGGCGCGGCGATGTTCGGAATGCTGATCGCCGCCACCGACCCGGTATCGGTGATCGCCGCGTTCCGGGAGCTAAGGGTCCCGCCCCGCCTGGCAATGGTCGTCGAATCGGAGAGCCTGCTCAACGACGGCGCCGCAGCGGTCGGGTTCGGGCTTCTCGTCGCCATCGCGTCGGGCGCGACGGCCGGCGGCGGCGGCATCGCTCTGTCGGCGCTCTGGGTCACGATCGGAGGGGTCGCATGCGGAGCTGCGGTGGCCGGGGCGATGCTTCTGCTCGCCGGCCGGACCAGCGACCATCTCGTCGAGATCACCCTCTCGACCATCGCCGCCTACGGCTCGTTCATGCTCGCCGAATATCTCGGCGCTTCGGGCGTCCTCGCCGCGCTCGCCGCCGGTCTGGTCGTCGGCAATGTCGGCTGGATGGGATCGATCTCCGACGACGGCCGCGAACCGATGCTCTCCTTCTGGGCCTATGCGGCCTTCCTGGCCAATTCGGTGATCTTCATCCTGATCGGGATGCACACGGCGCAGCAGCCGTTCGGGCTTTTCGCATTCCCGGCCGCGCTCGCCATCGGCCTGGTCCTGATCGGCCGGGTCGTGGCGGTCTATCCGCTCTCGGCGCTCTTCTCCCGCTCGCAGCTGAAGCTCGACTGGCCCTGCCGGCACATCCTGTTCTGGGGCGGATTGCGGGGCGCCCTTGCCCTGGCGCTCGCGCTCGCCGTACCGGCAAGCGTGGCGGAGCGGCAGGAGATCATCGTCCTGGCCTTCGCGGTCGTCGCCTTCTCGATCCTGGTCCAGGGCCTCACCATGCCGTGGCTGATGAAGCGACTCGGCCTCGAACATCCCGACGAGGAATCGGCCTGAGCCGCGGATCAGATCCCCTCGTCCACCGCTTCCCGGCCGGCCGCCACGAGCCGCGCGATCAATGTCTCGCGGCAGGCGGAAAGCGCCGCTTCGTCGGTGCTTCTAATCACGAAATTGGCGCCGACCTTGCCTTCGCGGAAGAAGGGGTAGGAGCCGATCTGGCAGCCTTCATGGCCGGCCTCGACCTCGCGCAGCAAATCGGCGACTTCGCTCTCCGGGACCCAGCAGCCGATCGTCCGCGAGATGAGCGGCCGCCCGCCCTCGAGCGTTCCGGCCAGAGCCTCGAGCATCAGGGTGGCGATGTGCGGCACACCCGCGAGGATGAAGATGTTGCCGCATTTGATTCCGGGAGCGCCCGACATCCTGTTCTCGATCAGCTCGGCTCCGGCCGGAACCCGCGCCATCCTGAGCCGCGCCTCGGTCACTCCGCCGCGCGTCTGATAATAAGCTTCCAGCGCGGCCCTTGCCTTCGGGTGGATCTCGACCTCGACCCCGAGCGCGGCGGCGATCGCATCGACCGTGATGTCGTCATGGGTCGGCCCGATGCCGCCGGTGGTGAACAGATAGTCGTTCTCGGAGCGAAGGGCGTTGACCGCGGCGACGATCCTGTCGTGGACGTCGGGAACCATCCGGACCTCGGCGAGGCGGATGCCCTGGAGGTTGAGCCAGCCGGCGATCTGGGCGACGTTGCGGTCCTGGGTCCGGCCCGAGAGGATCTCGTCGCCGATGATCAGCAATCCCGCCGTCCAGATCCGTTCGTCGGCCACTCAAAACTCCGTTCGGGCTGAGCCTGTCGAAGCCCTCCCTTACTCTTGAGCCTCAAGAAGGAAAGGCCTTCGACAGGCTCAGGCCGAACGGTTTCATTGTGAGAATTTGCCGGAACGACTATATCGCACCCATGACCGAATATCAGGCAATCAGCGGCTCCGAGACCCTGCCGCGCAACGGGGCGATCAAGCTTCATGGACCGGAAGGGTTCGCCGGGATGCGGGCCGCGGGCCGCCTCGCGGCGTCCGTGCTCGACGCGCTCGTCCCCCATGTCGTGCCCGGAGCGACGACCAAGTCGATCGACGACATCGTCTATCGCCTGATCCGCGAGGGCGGCGGGATTCCGGCGACCCTGGGCTATCGGGGCTTCACCGGCAGCTGCTGCACCTCGATCAACCATGTCGTCTGCCACGGCATACCGGGCGACCGGGTGCTGAAGGACGGCGACATCGTCAATGTCGACGTCACCCCGATCCTCGACGGCTGGCACGGCGACACGAGCCGGATGTTCCTGGTCGGCGACGTCGGAGTGAAGGCGCGGCGGCTGGTCGAGATCACCTACGAATGCATGATGCGCGGGATCGAGGCGGCCAGGCCCGGCAATTTCCTCGGCGATATCGGCCACGCCATCCAGACCTATGCCGAGAGCCACCGCTACGGAGTCGTCCGCGATTTTTGCGGCCACGGAGTCGGCCGGGTCTTCCACGACACGCCCGAGGTGGTCCATGCCGGGCGTCCCGGCACCGGCCCCGAGCTCAGGCCCGGCATGTTCTTCACGATCGAGCCGATGATCAATATCGGCAAGCCGGGCGTCAAACTGCTCGAGGACGGCTGGACCGCGGTCACCCGCGACCGCACCCTCTCCGCCCAGTTCGAGCACAGCGTCGGGATCACAGAAGAGGGCTGCGAGATTTTCACGAAGAGCCCGGCGGGATACGACAAGCCGCCTTATTCGGCCTGAGATACCATTCATGGCTGCTTCGATCTGGCAATCCGATTTTTAGTCATCGAAGCGCATTTCAAGCTGATTATCCGACCCAACGCGACTAGAAGCTACGTAGACACAAGCTCGCCGGGGGGAACGGCATGAAGTGGTTGCCGATCGCGGCCCTGCTCGTCCTGATAGTTCTGTTCCTGCGGACAAACGCCGCTTGGGGCAAAGTTATCGAAGGCGGACCGGATCACCTTGTCAACACGCGTTCGCTCGGCGATCTGATCGAGAGTGACGACAGTCTTCACATCATTTTCGTTCACGGCATGCGGTCCGAAGGCGCGGGCAATTCGAAAGCGTTCCGCAAGGCGCTTCTGAGCCGCTATCCCAACAGCTCCCAAAGCGGGCCGAGCAGAACCTTTGTAGATTTGGGCAGGATGCCCCTCGCCAATGTCGGCGCCATGCAGATCTGGCGAGACGAGGCGGAATGGTCAGCGAGCCGGCCGTTCGTGGACCGCTACGAGCTCAAGCTCGGCGGCGGGAAAACGATCATCGTCGACGAGATCAACTGGTGGACCCTGCTCTTTCCGATCAAGTGCCGAATGCTGCTCGTCCCCGAGCACAATCTCTCCGGCGCCGACCGCAAGCATCTCCGCCTTTGCTCGCGAACCGACAATCCCTTCCATCCCTGGATCAGCAAGGACGAAGTCGATGCGCTGCTTGCCGCACGGCCGCGCTCCGGCGGCGGCGCCTGGGCCAATCGCTGGGGCAAAAGCGAAATATTGAACTGGGGTCTATCCGATGCCGTGATCGCTCTGGGACCGCTGAAAACTTATCTGGTCGAGGCCATGGACAAGGCTTTCGCCTTGGCGGAGGCCGAAGCAAAGGCCATTTCGGCGGAAGACAGGATCGTCATCTCCGAAAGCCTCGGAAGCTTCGTCGTGCTCGACGCCTACCGTAACGACGGCGCTGTCACGGAATATCTGGACCGGACCGACCACTTATACTTCTTTGCCAACCAGTTCGCCCTGCTCGAGCTCGGGCGGATCGGCCTGACACGCCCAAAGCCCGGGCGACCCGACCGCGCACCTGCCTTCATTTCAGATGCCCTCGAGGTCCCGGCCACCCCGTTCGAAGGCCTGCAGCAATGGGCGAAACGGTCCGGACCGGACCTTGCGCCGGAAGGGCGAGCGCCCGCGGGCGAAAGTCTGGGCGGTCGCGACAGCAGGCCGCGCCAGATCATCGCATTCAACGACCCGAGCGATCTACTGACTTACGACGTGCCGTGCATGGAGGATGTAGCGGTGGTCAATCTCTACGTCCGCAATGGCATCAACTGGCTCGGCCTTTTCGCCGACCCGTTGGGCGCGCATACCGGGCATGCCGGCAATACGTCGGTCTGGAAGACGATGCTGCGACGGAGCACGTCGGATCCGACGCCGCTGACCAGCGCCGGCTGCCCGCGCTAAAGGCCGGCGCGGCGGCTTTGCAGCGCGCCTTTGCGGGGCTATGTTGCATCGCAGCAGCGGAAGGAAAATGGGCCGGTGAAGAAGATCGAGGCGATCATCAAGCCGTTCAAGCTCGACGAAGTGAAGGAAGCGCTTCACGACGTCGGAGTCTCCGGGATCACCGTGACCGAGGTCAAGGGCTTCGGCCGGCAGAAAGGCCATACCGAGCTGTATCGCGGCGCCGAATATGTCGTCGACTTCCTGCCCAAGGCGAAACTGGAGGTGGTGGTCGAGGACGATCTCGCCCCCAGGGTTGTCGAAGCGATCGCCGCGGCCGCGCGCACCGGCCGGATCGGCGACGGCAAGATCTTCGTCAGCAGCGTCGAGGAAGTGCTGAGGATCCGGACGGGCGAGCGCGGATCGGACGCGATCTGACCGGCGATCCATTCTCGTCATCCCCGCGGAAACGGGGATCCAGACGAAGCTCGTACAGGCTCCAACGCCGCCTGGATTCCCGCTTTCGCGGGAATGACGGGGAGCGCTAAAGCGCGCTCGTGGACGAACCGCGCCCAACCTCGATGTCGCCCGAGGAGCTTCGCAATGCGATGCGCTCGCTCGGTTACCGGACGCAGGGCGACCTGGCCGAGGCGATCGGGGTGAGCCGCTCGGCGGTCAGCCTGTGGACCGAGGGCAAGGTCGGGGTTCCGCGCCCGGTCGCGATGCTGCTGAGGATGCTCGTCGCCGCCCGCCGCCGCTCCTACTAGCCCCTCCACCGCACTTCGTGCGGTCCATGTGCGGGTCGCCCTGTCCCCCGGACAGGGCTGAGCCGTGCGGGACACGGCTCACCCGCGCATCCCCGTACCGGGGAGGAATAGTGAAATATTCACACGGCGCCCGAGGCCGCTGGACGGCCCGCCCTCGCATTGAGATGAATGATCCCGACATTTCCGGATTCGCCGTTTCTGGGCCCCGGCCTCCGCCGGGGAACAGGCGGGAACAGACCAGGGGGATCATGATGAGCGACGCGGGCAAGATTTTGAGCCGGATCAAGGACGAGGAGATCGAGTGGGTCGACCTCCGCTTCACCGATCCCAAGGGCAAATGGCAGCATCTCTCGATGTGCGCCGGGATCGTCGACGAGGACCAGCTGACCGACGGCTTCATGTTCGACGGCTCCTCGATCGCCGGGTGGAAGGCGATCAACGAGAGCGACATGATCCTCAAGCCCGATCTCGGAGCGGTCTATGCCGATCCCTTCTCGGCGACCCCGATGCTGGTCATCTTCTGCGACATCGTCGATCCCGGCACCGGCGAGCTCTATTCGCGCGATCCGCGCTCGACCGCCAAGCGCGCCGAAGCCTATTTGAAGGCGACCGGGATCGGCGACACCGTCTATGTCGGGCCAGAGGCCGAATTCTTCATGTTCGACGACGTCCGCTTCGAGGACGGTTACAATGCCTCGGGCTTCCGGATCGACGATATCGAGCTTCCGACCAATACCGGCCGCGAATATGATGTCGGCAATCTCGGCCACCGCCCCCGCGCCAAGGGCGGCTATTTCCCGGTCGCTCCGGTCGACAGCGCGATGGACATCAGGGGCGAGATGGTCTCGACGATGATCGAGATGGGCCTGCCGATGGACAAGCATCATCACGAGGTCGCCGCCTCGCAGCACGAGCTCGGCCTCACCTACGGCACCCTGGTCGAGACCGCCGACCGCATGCAGATCTACAAATATGTCGTCCACATGGTCGCCAACGCCTACGGCAAGACCGCGACCTTCATGCCCAAGCCGATCAAGTCGGACAACGGCTCGGGCATGCACACCCATCTCTCGATCTGGAACGGCGGCAAGCCGCTCTTCGCCGGCAACGGCTATGCGGGCCTGAGCGAGACCGCGCTCTATTTCATCGGCGGCATCATCCGCCACGCCAAGGCCTGCAACGCCTTCACCAACCCGACCACCAACAGCTACAAGCGCCTCGTCCCGGGCTTCGAGGCGCCGGTGCTTCTCGCTTATTCGAGCCGAAACCGCTCGGCCTCCTGCCGGATCCCCTACGGCGCCGGCGAGAAATCGAAGCGGGTCGAGTGCCGCTTCCCCGACGCTCTCGCCAATCCCTATCTCGCTTATTCGGCTCTGGTCATGGCCGGGCTCGACGGGATCCAGAACCGGATCCATCCCGGCGACGCGATGGACAAGAATCTCTACGATCTGCCGCCGGCCGAGCTCCAGAACGTCCCAACCGTCGCCGGCTCGCTCCGCGAGGCTCTCAACGAGCTCGAGAAAGACCGCGACTTCCTCACCCGCGGCGACGTCTTCACCGACGACCAGATCGACGCCTATGTCGAGCTCAAATGGGAGGAAGTGATGCGCTGGGAGACCACTCCGAGCGCGGTCGAATATGACATGTATTATTCGAGCTGATGGCTTGAGCCCGGCCGTCTAGCCTCTGGATTCGCTTGCCTTTTCGCCTCCGCTCGGCGAGCCTCCGAACTGGGGTGGAACGCGATGCGAATCCGGAACATGATCGCGCTGGCAATCGGCGTGGAAGCGGCGGCTTCGGCCCAGCAGCAGGCCGCGGGCGAGCCCGCATTCGAGACAGTGGCGACGGCCCAGCGGCTCGAACAGGTCGAGGTGCCGCCGGGGCAGCGGGTGAGCGGCAAGAGGCCGATCACGCTCCAGCACATGGTCGAAGCCGGCGGAGCCTATCTCCGCCTGCCAGTCGCGGACGAGAAGGCGTTCCGGGAGCGGCACCGGCTCGGTGACTCGCAGCTTCTGCTGGCCCATTTGCTCCGGGTGTCGCCCGAAGGCGCCCTCGTCCATATCGGCTGGATCTATTGCGGCGCCCACGTAAAATATTTCTCCGGCCGGATCGCGAGTTGTTTCCGCAACTCCGATTCCGACGGCAGGCTCGACGGCGCCGCGGTGTTCAACATCGATCGAAGGACCAGCGCCCGAATCGAATTCACGCCGATCGACCCCGCGCCCTACGACAGCTGGACCTGGGACCGTGTCTATCGCGGCAGCCGGCGGGTCAACACGCCGCAGCTCCAGATCGAATATGATTTCGATCAGGCCCGGAACCTGTTGGTGTTCAGGGCGCGCGCCTTCTGGGTCGGATTCGGAGCGACCCTCGTCCTGAAGCCCGAGGTGGAAGTGGACCCTGCCTCTTTGCCGAAGACGATCGAAATCGGCGACGCCCGGATCCGGCTCCTGTCCTGGGACGGCAAGAAGGTGACCCTCGCGGTCGAGCGACAGGCCGAGGGGCCGATTCTGCTCGAACCGCCCGTCGGTCGCGTCGGCCCGTTGCTCGGCTCCCCCAAGGGCTACGTGCTTCGGGTCATGAACGCGCCGCTTCCGCCGCAAACTTTCGTTCGCCCGCTCTCCTGACCAGGGTCAAGGCGCATTGCGCCGCTTGGTGGCGAGGATCGAGGCGCCGCCGCCCTTGCGCGGCTGGCGCTTCGGATCGAGATAATCGGGCGTGACCATTTTCGCCGCGACCTCGCCGCGCCGGACCTGGGCGAGCTTGCGAAGCTCGAAGGCGGAGTCGAAGCGCAGGCCGACCTGGCCGTGCTGCGACCAGCGCACCTCGGCGCCGAGGACACCGCTTTCGGCGAGATCGAGCTCGACCCTCGTCTCGGGAGGGATCGGCCGCTCGCATTCGATCATCGCCCCGCCCGCCGAAATGTTGCGGAGGCGGACGTCGAGGGCCTTGCCGTTCCATTGCAGCCGGCCGGTCCGGATCAGCCGGTGCCTCGGCGGACGGCTGAAGCCCGCCACCTCGGCCGGCGGAGCGCTCTCGGAGGCGAGCTTCAGCGCCTCGTCGGCGGGCATCGGCTTGCCGGCGATGAAGCCCTGGACCTGCGAGCAGCCGAGCCGGCGGATCATCGCCAGCTCCTCGAGGGTCTCGGCGCCTTCCGCGGTCGTGTCCATTCCGAGAGTCTCGGCGAGCACGACGATCGCCCGGATGAGAGCGGCGTTGCGGCTGCCGCTTCCGGCGGCTCCGCCGACGAAGCTCCGGTCGATCTTGATCTTGTCGAGCGGCGCGTCGCGCAGATGGGCGAGCCCGGCTTGGCCGGTGCCGAAATTGTCGAGGACGAGCCGCACCCCGATCGCTCGAAGCCGCTCGAGCATCGTCTGCGAGGCACCGCTGTCGGCGAGGAACACATTCTCCTCGATCTCGAGCTCGAGCCGGTCCGGATCGAGGCCGGCCGAGGCCAAAGCGCCGACCACGGTGGCGGGGAGCGCGGCATCGCCGAACTGTGCCGGCGAGAGATTGACCGAGACGCGCACGTGGGGCGGCCATTTGGCGGCCTCGGCGCAGGCGTCGCGAAGCATCCAGTCGCCGATCGCACCGATCACTCCGCTCTCCTCGGCGAGCGCGATGACGGTCGCCGGCGGAATCGCGCCGCGGGTCGGATGCTGCCAGCGCAGCAGCGCCTCGAAAGCGACCACCTCCTCGGTGACCGACATGAGCTGCGGCTGGAACAGCAGATGGAGCTGGCCGAGCCCGAGCGCGGCTTTGAGGTCCGCCTCAAGGATCTGGCGGTCGGTCGCGGCGGCGTGCATCTCGTCGCCGAAGAAGCGGAATATGCCGCGGCCGGCATCCTTGGCGGCGTAGAGGGCGAGGTCGGCCTCCTTGATCAAGGCGGCGGCATAGGCCTTGCCCGGCCGGGCCACGGTGATCCCGAGCGAGGCGCCGATGACGATCTCGTGACCCTCGATCAGATAGGGTCTCGACACCTCCTCGATCAGCCTGCCGGCGAGCGCCGCGAGCCGGCCCTGCTCCTCGGTTCCGGGCAGGATCGCCTCGAACTCGTCGCCGCCGAGCCGGCCGACCTGGCCTTCCGATCCGATTACCCGCGTCAGCCGTTCGGCCACCTGCCTCAATAATTTGTCGCCCATCGGGTGGCCGAGCGTGTCGTTGACCTGCTTGAATCGGTCGAGATCGATCATCATCAGGCCGCAGCCGCGCTTGCGCTCGGCGGCATTGGCGAGCGCATCGTCGAGGGTCCGGCGCATCATCGCCCGGTTGGGAAGGCCGGTGAGGCTGTCGAAGCGGGCGAGCTTGCTGGTCTCCGCCTCGGTCCGGCGCTGCTCGCTCAGATTGGTGCCGATCCCGCGGAAGCCGAGGAAACGGCCATAATCGTCGAAATTGGGGCTCCCGGAGAGCGACCACCAGATCTCCTCGCCGCCGGGCGCGCGGACGATCAGATCGTCGAACGGGAATCGTGCGCCGAGGTGGAAGCCGAGCGTCCGGCTGAGATCCTCGCCGCCCTCCACGGCCTGAACGACCAGCAATTCCTCGAAGGGCCGCCCGATCAGAGCTTCGCTCTCCAGCCCGAGCCGCTCGGCGAGCTGGATCGAGGCGTAGACGAGGGCGCCGTCGGCATTGGTCTCCCAGAACCAGCCGCGGCCGCTCCGCTCGTAATCGGCGACGAAGCGTCGCGCCTTCTTCGCTTCCCATTCCATCGCCAGCCGCCGATGGGCGTTGAAAATCAGGTCGCGGGCGCGAAAGATGCTGAGCCAGGACAAAGAGAGGCCGATCGGGATCCCGATCTCGACAAGCGGCTCGTCGCCCGGGATCAAGGCCGCCCCGCCGAGCGCCGCGATGCAGGCCAGCAAGACGAGTCCCGGCGATCCGAACAGGGCCGGGATCGCGGCGCAGATTCCGCAAATCATCGCCGCCTTGGCGAGGATGGAATCGCCCGCCCCTCCGGCCGACCAGATCGCCGCCGCCCAAAAAGCCGCGCTCGCCGCCGACCCCAGAGCGGCAATGGCGACGGCGCGGTGCGGCCGAAGCCTGGCCTTGCCGGGGCCGCGAAGCAGCCGGCACAGCGCGAGGTCGATCAGCAAGGCGGCGGCGAGAGACAGGCCGACCGGGAGCATGCCGGCGGCGGGAAGGCGGCCGTACAGAGCGTCGAGCAGGACCGCCGCCCAAAGGCCGTGCGAAGCGGCGAGATAGGGCAGCGACACGGCGAGCGAGCGCATCCGCTCGGCCGCCAGCCTCTCGTCATCCTCGTCCTCGGCCGGGCGGAAATCGAACAGGAGAAGGTCCGCCAGCGCGGGCGGCGCGACCGCAATGCGGCTGCCCTCGCTCAGACCGGCGAAGCGACCTTTCCTCATCGTTCCGGACTTTCCCGATCAAGCGGCGTCGGCCCCACGCGGCCGCGGAGCGACATTAGAGTGATCCAGGTTAAGGAAGTTCTAGACTCCGGATCCGCTGTTGCCCCGCGCCGAAGGGCGTCGAGGCTCACGGCGATGCGACGCCCTTGCTGATCGGCATGGTCGCGAGGATTCGCTGCCTGATCTCACGCTCGACCTCGGTCCGGCCGGCCTTGGCGGCGGCCGCCCGCTCGATCAGCAATTCGGCGAGGACCGAGACGCGCTCGCGCGCCGTCCAGGTGCAGCGCTCCACCTCGATCGGCTGGAAGAATCGGGCGCCGAGCATGTCGTCGCGCTGCCATTCGACCTGCGCTTCGACGGCGCCGACGCCGGGAATGTCGAGCGAGACGCAGCTTCCGGGCCGAAGCCGAGCCTCGCAATGTGCGCGGAATCCGCAAGGCGAAAGGTCGACCATCCGGATTTCGAGGCTGCTCCACTCGTTCGGGCGAAGCCTCGTCGATTCGTCGAGCGGCATGCGCTCGGCTCGGCGCTGCCTCGATTCCTGGCCTTCAGCTCTTCCCCCCATATCTCCCGTCCGGCGGTTGAAGCTGGGGATAAGTCTAGGCAACGGACGTTAAGGAAATCCTGCCTTCCGGCGGAATCGCTTCCAAATCGGACCGTTAAACAGACAAAAGCTGATCTGGATCAGTAATCCTTGGACACGCGCACGTTCACGCTCTCGCGGCCAATCGTGGAGATGCTCGACAAAAGCGAAAGCCAGCGGGTGATCTGGAACTCGACGACGGTCGCCGAATAGCCCCGAGCGTCGGTCACCACCTCGACATAGACCCTCCGGCCGAAATATTTGCCGGCGGCGATCGCCGTCCCCTGGCCGGTCGTGATGTCAGCCGGGACGATCCGGAGCCGGTCGAGCCCGGTCGCGGCCCGGACCGCGTTGATCGGGTCGAGCCCGCCGCCGCTATTGTTGAGCGACGCAACCGCGGCCGCGAGCTGGAGCGCCTCGGGGGCCGACAGGTTGGTGATCGAGGTCCCGAACAAAAGCCGGCTCAGCAATTCGTCCTGGGGAAGAGCGGGCGTGCTGCTGAACGATATTTCTGGCTTCTGGCCGCGGCCGGTCACCCGGATCACCGCGTTGAGCCCCTGGACTCCGCCCTCGGCGGTGATGTCGAGCACCGGATTGACCGGCGATTCGCCGAGGAAGCGGATCGAGCCGCGCGACAGGTCGAAGCGCCGGCCGGCGAAATCGTAGCTTCCACGGATCAGGTCGGCCCGGCCGTTGATCCGCGGCTCGGTCACGGTACCGGCGATCCGCAGATCGGCGCTCCATTCGCTGTTGATCCCGAGCCCGGTCACGTTCAGCCGATTACGTGCGTGAACCGCCAGATCGAGGCGCCAGGGAGCGAGCCGCCGGGGCGCCGGCCTTTCCTCGGCGGGCCGATTGATCTCGCGGACGTTGAGGCGGGGAAGCTGGGCGGCAGCGGTCGCGCTTCCGAGCTTGAAGCTTCCGCTGTCGAGCTCGAGCCGGCCGGAAATGACTCCGCCCGACGCATCCGAGCGGATGCTGAGCGGACCCGTCACCTGCGCCTTGAGGTCGTCGCGGTCGATCAGTTGCGCCGCCTTGGCCTGGAGGCCGATATTCATCGCGAAGCCGTTCGCCGCGCCGAGATCGAACACGCCCCGGCCGCTCACCGTCCCGCCTTTCTTGGTGGTTCCGGCGAAGCTGTCGAGGACCAGCCGCGAGCCGCCGAACCGGCCGGCCGCCCGGACATTCTCGATGACGGTGCCGGTCACCGCGCCTTCGACCCGCGCGCCTTCGGCTCGAAGCGAACCCCTGATCTGCGGATTGTTGAGAGTCCCGCCGGCATCGGCGGCGACCGCGACCGGTCCGCTGACGTCGATCAGTTCGACCCCGGTCAGCCGCCACAACGTATCGGCCGGGCCGTTATAGCGAAGCTGGGCCGCCATCGGCGCGGCGGCCAGCCTCGTGCCGATGTCGCCGACCGTTCCGATCGGCGCCAGCCGCGCCTGCATCCGGCCGATCGTCTTGCCTTCGCTGACCGCGATCGCTCGGACTCCGGCGTTGCGGCCTTCGAGGCGCGCGACCAGCCCGATATCGACCGGCTTCGAGGACAGGACCAGACCCGACCGGGTCAGGCCGCGGACCCGTAAATTGGCCGATCCGCTCGGATCGCCCACTTCGGGGAAGCGGTAAGCGAGCGTTCCCGAGGCGATTCCGCCGAGGCCGAGCTGCGGCCAGGCGATGTCGAGCACCGACAGCGGCATCGAATTCATCCGCGCATTGACCTCGGTCCGGCTGCCGCCGAACAGGCCCGACAGGCTGGCATTGCCGCCGGCGAAGGTGACCGCGGTCGGCGCCAGCCGCCAGCCGTCGGCCTCGCGGGTGATCAAGGCAGGCTCGGAAAGCTGGATCGCGCGCCGGTCGACCGTGCCGTGGCCGCTGACCCGGAATCGCCCCGGAGCGATCTCGGTCACCGTCTCGAACACGAAGTCGCGTCCGCGCGTTCCGGCGATCCGGGCCGTCACGCTCCCTTTGCCACCGCGCATTTCGCCGCTCGCGTCGATCCTGGCGATCGACAGCGGGCCGCGGCTGACGCCGCGCGCCGCCAGGGTCCCGCGAAGCGAGGTTCCGGCCGGATCGAGCAATATGACTCCTTCCAGCTTGCCGGTTCGGATCGCGATCGGCGGCGGCCCGGCGAAGCGCGCATTGGCGGCGGCGAGGCTGACCTCGATCTTCTGGACGGTTCCGACCGGACTGAACAATAGCCGGCCGTCGAGGCCGCCGCCGGCAACATCGAGCCGGCCGGTGAATCCGCCGGGATCGGAGCGAAGGGCGCCCTTGGCGACCGTGTTGCTGACGTTCAAAGCCGCAACCTGGATGACCGCCGGCTGGTTGGCCGGAAGCAGGATCGCGCCCTGCGATGTGAACGGTCCGAGAGTCGACCTGCCTTCGGCGCGATAGGCGAATCCGGCCGCGGTCGGATCGAGGTTGAGCAGGACGTCGGCCAGGCCCATGGCGTCGTTCGGGTGGGCGAGCCGGATCGCCAGTTTCGGCTTCTCGATCCGGCCGTCGAGGGTCATCGCGAACGGGCCGTACTGGCCCTGGACGCCATTGCCCTCGAAGAAGAAGGTGCCGTCGCGCCGGCGATAGCCGTTGCCCTCGATCCTGATCTTCGGAGCGGTCAGCCTGAGGTTGCGGAAATGGAGGACGAGGTCGGCGCCCCGCACCAGATCGGTCTCGATGTGCGGAAGCCCGCCCGCCAGCCCGGCGAGGAAGCGGTTGTCGAACCGGCGGACCCAGGCATGGCCCTTGCCGGTGACCAAGGTGCCGTGGCCGTTCGGGCCGGGCACCACCTTCAATTCGCTGGTGACGTCGACGATCCCGAGCCCGGGAATCAGATAGCGGGTGAGGCCGCCGGAGAGGATCACGTCGTAGCGGCCGGTGACGAGATCGACGAGCAGGCTGAGCTTGCCCTTCAATTTGTCGGAGCTGAGAGTCAGGCCGTCGCCGGTCAGGAGCTTCGCGGTGACCTTGAGCTGTCCCTCGACCCGGAGATTGGCGAGGATCCCGCCGGCGACGTCGCCGAGGCCGGTGACCCGGCGCGCGGTGACGAGGATCGGGACGGTGACCGGCGCTTTGGAGAAGCGGCCGCGGCCGGTCGCCTGGACGTCGTCGAACCCGGTCGTGTCGAAAGCGATGTGCGGCGAGGTCATCCGATAGGCGAAGGTGAACCGGCCGAACGGACCGTTGAGCAGGGCGGCGAGCCGAACCTTCTGGCCGGTCATGTTGGGGAAGAGCGCGGCCGGCCGATAGAGGTCGGCACCGACCCGAACGCCCGAGAAGCTGCTGGTCGCGAGGTCGATGGTCCCGGCGCTTTCGAGCTTGATCGACGGCGAACGGAGCGACAGCCGCCCATCCAGCTTCCGGTCGGCGAGGGTGGCGTTGCCGCTCACCTCGACCGACGGCGCCGTAAGCCTCTGCTTCTTCCCGGTCAGGAAGGGCGAAGGCACCATCCTGCCCGACAGGCTGTAGCGGCCCTGCTCGGCGCGGAGCCGGAGCGCGGCGGTCCGGCGCCCGCTGACGTCGAGCAGGGCATTGCCGTTCCAGGCGCTCCAGCGGCCATCGCCTTTCACGCTCAGATTGATCGGGCGAGTGGTTCCAATCACCGCGCCGACCAGGCTGTTCGCCGGGGCCGAGAGATCGACGTCGAGGTCGAAATGGTCGCGGTCCGGCTCGGCATCGAGGATCAGCGCCAGTTTCTCGCCGCTTTGCCTGACCGAGCCGTCGATCCGCACCAGCGCCCGGCCCGAGCGTATCTCGACCTCGCCGCCGAGCCGGGCGACCCGGGTCTGGCCGGTCACCGCCGGGCCGGTGCGAAGCTGGGCGATGTCGAACCGTCCGATGCTGATATCGAAGCCGGGCAGGATCGGCTTCGGCTCCTCGCTCGGCTTCAGTTTGGGAAGGCGGTGGAGAACGACCAGCTCGGAATCGAGGTCGCGGATGATCAGCCGGTTGGTGATCCAGCCGAGCGGCTGCCAGTCGAGGTCGATCCGCGAGGATTCGGCGAACAGGCCCTTGGGGTCGTAGAGCCGGACGTCGCGGAGTCGGGTCCGGCCCCAGATCGATCCCTCGATCCGGCCGATCCGGATCTTCAGGCCCGAATGGGGCGCAAGAGCGGCGATCCGGTCGGCAAGGAAGCGATGGCCGGGCGCGGTGTCGAGCAGGACCATAGCGAGCAGAGCGGCGAGGATCAGTCCGAGAAACAGACCGACGATGCTCTTGGCGAGCCGGCTGTGCCAGCGGCGTCGGCGGCGGACCGTCACCACCTCCTGAGCGGGGCCGGTCTCGTCCGGGTCCATCAGAAGGCCTGGCCGAGCGAGACGTAGACCGCGACCCGCGGATCGCCGCTTCGGCGGTTGAGCGGAGTCCCGACGTCGACCCGGATCGGACCGAAATTGGTGTGGTAGCGGACGCCGATGCCGGCGCCGAAGCGCAGATTGTCGAGCCTCGGCACGGTCGAGGTGTAGATATTGCCGGCGTCGATGAACGGGACGATGCCGAAATTGCCCCCGAACGCCTTCAAGCGAACGCGCGCCTCGAGCGAGAATTCGGCGAGGCTGACCCCGCCGATCGGATCGTCGAAGATCGGGTCGCGCGGGCCGAGCCGCTGGAAGCCGTAACCGCGCACCGAGCCGCCGCCGCCGGCATAGAATCGGCGGGACGGGGCGATCTGGTCGCGCCCGGCGCCGAAGATCGCTCCGAGCCGGGTCCTGCCGGCGATCACCACCCGATCCGAGACCGGCTGGTAGAAGCTCGCGTCGATCTGGCCGCGGACGTAGAAGAAGCTGCCCGACTGGAGCGAGGCCTCCGGCGACAGGCGGCCGGAGAGCCTGAAGCCGCGGGTCGGATCGAGCAAATCGTTCGAGCCGTCATAAGCGAGGCTGGCCGGCACAGCGCCGATGAAGAAGGTGCGCCGCCGGGTCGTGCCGCTGGCGACGTCGACGTCGCGTTCGTCCGAAGCGATCAGTTCGGCGCCGAGCGACCAGGTCCATTTCTTCTGCCAGATCAGGTTGGTCTGGCGCTCGATTCCGCCGGCGAGCTGGAAGGTGCGCGCGTCGAAGCCGGCGCGGTTGACGTGGCTCGCGACCAATTGGCCGTTGAGCACCTGGTCGCGGCGCATGAAATTGTTCCGCCTCAGCGTCACTCCGAGCAATTGCTCGCGGGTTCCGGCGACCCCCCGAAAGGTCACCGCGCCTTCCGGCGGAAGCAGGTTGCGATGCTGCCAGCTCAATTCGACCCGGACGCCCTCGCCGCTGCCGTAACCGGCCTGGCCGGCGACGGTCCGCATCGGCGCCGGCTCGAGGGCGATGGCGAGGTCGACCGACTTCGGATCCCGGGCCTGGACCGGCCTGATCGTCACCGAGGAGATGAGGCCGGTCGCGATCAGGGCGCGGCGCAGATCCTCGACCAGAGGAGCCTCGTAGCGCTGGCCGGGCTTGAAGCGGGCGATGGTCTGGATGTGGGCGGCGCTGAACAGCCTTTTCCCCTCGACAATGATCGCCCCGAACAGCCTCGATCCCTTCGGCTCGACGCTCATCGTCAATGTGCCGGTCCGCGCCTCGTGATCGACCGCGACGTCCATCCGGCCGATCTCGGCGAAGACGTAACCGCGCTTGCCGAGCTCCGCGCGCAACGCCGCCTCGCCCGCGGTCACCGCGGCCGCGTCGACCGGATCATTCGCCTTGACCCCGAACGCCTCGCGCAACGCCGCCGAGTCGGCGCCCGCCCCGTCCAGCCCGGGCAGGCTGACCTCGGCGAAATGATAGAGCGGTCCCGGCTCGGCTTCGAGCAGGACTCGGATCGGCCCGCCGGCGGCCGGGGCAGCCTCGACGCTGGTGCGCACGAAAGCGTCATAATAGCCGTGCGCCCGGAGCAGCTCGTCGAGCAGATCGGCATCCTCGCGCGCCCGTCGGTCGATCTGGGCGGCGTTGGCCGGGTCGCGCCGGTTCTGCATCAGGGTGGAGAGCTGGTCGAATTGCGGGCGGAGCACCGCGGCCAGAGCATCGTCGAGGCCGGTGATCGACACCGTGTAGCTTCGCTCGGTCGCCGCGTCGGCGACCCCGGCATCGGGAGCGGTGGCGATCGCCTCGTCGGGATCGCGGGCGAGGTCGGGCCACTCGATGCCGATATCGGGCATCGGATCGAGCGGGGCGGACGGGTCGATCGGCGCCCCCGGATCGAGCGGCACTTCGGGGACCGAAGGAATCTCCGGATCGGCGGGCAGCGGTTCGAGCGGCGCGTTCGGGTCGAGCGGCCGGCTCAGTTCGTCATACGGGTCCTTGTCCTGCGCGAGCGCGGCGTCGGGCCGAAAGATGAGGGCAGAGACGACCAGAACAGCCGCCGCGTGCCGCCCCGCAGCGACTTGCAACATCAGGCGAAACTAGCGGCGGGCGAGGGCTCCCGCCAGCGATGAATTGGGAAGCTATACTCTAGTGGACCGTGTCCGACACCGCCTCGTCGGTCAGCATGTCGATCATCCGCTCGATCAGGCGCCAGCGGGTGAAATGGATGACGTTGCCGCTGTCGCGGCTGCGGTCGGCGCGGATCGCCGCTTCCGAGCCCGCATATTGGCCGAAACGCGCGATCAGATCGGCGGCGTCGGCGAGCGCCGCTCGATCCGGTACATGGACATGATTACGCAAATGAAGCTCCCCAGCTCTCTCTGTCCCGGCCCGGATAGCAGCAATCCATTGCGAAATGCCGCATCCCGATCCTCAATGGGCCGTTTAGCATATAATGCGTTCCTCCCCTGAGCTCCGCTCAGGGGAGGGGGACCGGCCGCAGGCTGGTGGAGGGCATGCAGAGGCCCAAGCACGGCCCCTCCACCGCGCTTCGCGCGGTCCCCCTCACCTGAGCTTGCCCAGGGGAGGATCCGATCTGGAACTGGCGGCATGTCCCTGCCATTAGGCGGGCATGACCGACAGAAGCAGATTCACCCAGGCCGGCGGCTCGATCCTCGCGATCAGCATCATTTCCGGGACCGTGGCGGGCGTGATCGTCCGCCAGTCGAGCATTGGCTTCCTGGTCGGCACCGCCGCCGGGATCCTGCTCCTGACCCTGTTCTGGCTTCGGGAACGAAAAAGCTAGGTCTCAGCCCCGCGCGGCGATCCTCCGCAGATCGTTGATCGTGCCGCGCAGGCGATGGCCGACCTGCGGCTCGACCGGAGGCCCGGGTTGCTCGGCAGCGGGTTCCGGCGCCGCAGGGAAGGGTTGGCTGAGATCGAGCGGCGTACGGGTGCGATTCGAGGCGTAACCGAGAGGCGCGGAATCCTCCTCCGATTCCTCCACATATTCCTCTTGCGCCTCCGCTTCGGGCTCGATCCCGGCGGACTCGTCGAAGTGCGGCTCCGACGAAGGAAAAACGGCAAAGCCGGCCGCTTCCGGCCGCTCCGCCTCGACCTCGCCGAACTCGGAAATGCGCCGGCCCGAGGATCGGAGCGCCGCGAAATCGATTTCTTCGGGTTCGTCCGACTGGCCCTGGGCGAATTCGGAGGCATCGCGCGAAGGCGCGGCCACCTCCTCCCTCTGCCCGGAAGCGTCCAGCCACGAAGGCATCGGGCCGCCTTCGGGGGACGCAGCTTCGGCCTCAACCGGATCGGTGCCGGCGCTGAGCTCGCGCTGCGACAGCCCCGATTCGAGGCGCTGCATGAGCTCGCCGATGCTTTCATGGCCGCTGACCTGGCCGATGTCGGGAAGCTGCGAGACCAGGGAGTCGATATCCTCGCTCGGCTGCGCGAAGGAAGCCGGCTCATCCTCAAGCGCCGCCTCGGGCGCTCGAACGCCCTCGGCCGCCAGGAAGCCCGGCATCGGGCTGACCTCGAGATCGGCGAATTTCTCCTCGTCCGAGAGATCGAGGATGTCCTCGTCTTCCTCGGGCTCGAAATAATCGCCGAGATCGCGGCCGGCGAGCAACGGGCGGCGGGCTGGCGCATCGGGATGGGTGTCGGCCCGGCGAAGCCTGGGCGCTTCGGCTTCCGCCGGAGCGGCTTTGGCGGCGGCCGGGCGGGCGGAAATGCGGTCGATCGCCCGGAACAGCAGAAGCACGGCCCCGAAGATCAGGATCGCGACCGCGGCGATGACCGCGCCGCGCGCCTTCATCCCGAGCGGCGGCTCGGCGGCGGCGACCAGATTGGGCAGGCCGCTTCGGGCGATCAGGCCCGAAAAGAGGTCGTCCGGCATGGCGTAGGTGAAGAAGGCGAGCGCGAGCGCGGCGAGCCCGGCCATGAACAGGTTCAGCGACTGGCCGCCGCCGCCCCGCGGGCCGGAATTGGGAAGAGTAGCCATTCAGACCGCCTTGCCGGTAAGTTTTCGATAAGCAGGTATGTAACGGGAAATATTTGACGACCAGTTACGGTCGCGCTCGACGAAGCGCCGGGCGACATCGCGCCGCCGCTCCCATTGGGCGCGGTTGGCGAACAGAGTGTCGAGCGCTTCGGCGATCGCCGCCGGATCGCCGGCCGGGAACAATGTGCCGGTGACTCCGTCCTCGATCAGCTCGCGATGGCCGCCGACGTTGGAGGCGACGACCAGCTTGCGCTGGGCCATCGCCTCGAGCGGCTTCAGCGGCGTGACCAGCTCGGTCAGCCGCATCTTCTTCCGGGGATAAGCGAGTATGTCGATCAGGCCGTAATAAAGCTCGACCTCGTGATGCGGCACCCGGCCGATGAAATGGATCCGCTTCTTCGCCGGAGAGGCCGCGGCCCGGGCCTTGAGATCCTCCTCCATCGGACCGCCGCCGACCAGCAGCAGATGCGCCTTCGGCCTTTTCTCGAGCAAGGCGGGCATCGCCGCGATCAGATCGTCCAGCCCTTCATAATCGTAGAAGGAGCCGATGAAGCCGACGACGTCGGCGCCGGCGAGGCCGAGCTTGCGGGCGAAGACCGGGTCGGGGGCGAGCGGACTGCCGAACAGGCTCATGTCGACGCCGTTGGGGGCGACGATGATCTTGTCCGCCGATATTCCGCGCCCGATCAGGTCGCGCCGCAATCCCTCGCAGATCACCGCGACGGCGTCGGCGCGGCGGGCGGCATGGGTTTCGAGCAAGCGGGTCAGGCGGTAGCGCGCCGACCCTTCCGTCCCGGTGCCGTTGCCGACCGCGGCATCTTCCCAGAAGGCGCGGATCTCGTAGATGAGCGGAAGGCCCCGCCTGCGCGCGACGGGCAAGGCCGCAAGCGCATTGAGGACCGGCGAATGGACATGGAGCTGATCGGGGCGCCATTCCTCGACCAGCCGGTCGAGTCGGGCTTCCAGGGCACGGATCTCGCGCCACTCGCGCAGCGGCGAAGGGCCGCGCGCGGGCGCGGGCGTCCGGTAGAAGGGAATATGCTCGATCCATTCCGGATCGGGACCGCTCAGATTGGGATCGGCGCCGCCTTGGGCGTGCCGAGCCCCGGTCAGGCAGGCGACGTCCAGCCCCTTCGCCTTCTGCGCGGTGACGATCGCGCGCGTGCGAAAGGTGTAGCCGCTGTGGAGCGGCAGGCTGTGATCGAGCACGTGCAGGATGCGCATGGCGGACGCTTTGCCACGACAAGCTTAATGTGCCGTCAACCGGCCGTTCCGGAACGAAGTGGCAGCCGGCGGATTGGGCTTCGACACGCTTTGCCTCGAACCGGACATCCAATGCTTCGATATGTCGACGATTCCCGGCCCGGAATCACCCGCCGGAGGCGCGGGCGCTACTGGATGTATTTCGGGCCCGACGGCGAGCGGATCACCGATCGCGACGAGATCGACCGGCTGAACGCGATCGGGATGCCGCCGGCCTATGAGAGATGCTGGTTCTGCCCCTTCCCCAACGGCCATATCCAGGCGATCGGCTACGACGCCAGGGGCCGGCGTCAATATCGCTATCATCCCGATTTCCGGGCCCAGCGCGACAGCCGCAAATATGAAAGGCTGGCCGCCTTCGGAGCGGCGCTTCCCAAGCTCCGCAAACGGGTCGAGCAAGATATCAAGGGCCGTGCGATCACTCTGGAGACGGTGGTCGCCGCGATCGTCCGGCTGATCGATTCGACCTACATGCGGGTCGGCAACGAGGAATATGCCAAGGCCAATAAGAGCTTCGGCGCCACCACCCTGCGCAACCGCCATGCCCGGGTGAGCGGCGGCAAGCTCACCCTCTGCTACGCGGGCAAGCACGGAATCAAGCGGACCGCGACGGTGACCGACAGGAACCTCGCCCGGATCGCCCGGCGGACACAGGAGCTTCCCGGCCAGCATCTGTTCGAATGCGTCGATTCCGACGGCAACGTCCGGCCGGTCACATCGAGCGACGTCAATGCCTATGTCCGCGAGGCGATGGGCGAGGAGTTCACGGCCAAGGATTTCCGCACCTGGGGCGCGAGCGTCATCGCCTACGAAGAGATGCTGAAGCGCGCCGACAAGCCGAGGATCGATCTCAAGAGCATGATCGAGCCGGTCGCCGAGGCGCTCGGCAACACGGCCGCGATCAGCCGCAAATCCTACGTCCATCCGGCCTTGATCGAGGCCGCGAAGGATTCGGGCGCGATCGATTCGGAGGACAGGCCGCGCGCGACCAAATATCTCAGCGCGTCCGAGCGCGGGCTGATCGAATTCCTCAAGGCCCTGCCGCGCGAGAAGGCGAAAGCGCGCAAGCAGGAGGGGGTGTCCCGGCGCCGTTCCGCCGATTAATAACCCGACCATGATCAGCACGGACGTTACCCAGAATCTGAGCCAGAAGAGCAGCGCGCTCGTCACCGAGATGAGCGACTGGCTGACCGGCAACAGCGTCGACATACTGATCGCCGCACTGATCGGGATCGCGATCGCTCTGGTGCTGGTCGCGGTGCGATCGCTCGGCTGCAAGCTGATGCGGCGGATGAAGGGCGAGCCGCACTGGCCGATCATCTTCGCCCGGGTGCTGGCCAGGACCAACCTGTTCTTCATCATCATGGCCTCGGCCGAGCTGGTCGCCGAACATGCCTCGACTCCACCCTCGCTGCTTCGGCTGATCCATATCCTCTTCACCATCTCGGCGGCCTTCCAGGCGGCGGTGTGGGCGCGCGAGCTGGTGCTCGGTTATGTCGAGCATCGCGTCGGAGTCGACGAGCAGCACGGCAGTTTGGGCTCGGCGGTCGGGATCATCCGGCTGCTGGTCACCGTCGCTCTGTTCGCGATCGCGATCGTGCTCATCCTCGACAATGTCGGAGTCAACGTCACCGGCCTGATCGCCGGCCTGGGCATAGGCGGAATCGCGATCGGCCTCGCCGCCCAGGGGATTTTTTCGGACCTGTTCGCTGCGCTCTCGATCATTTTCGACAAGCCGTTCCGGCGCGGCGACGTGATCAGGATCGAGGGCGCCCAAGGCCATGTCGAATATATCGGCCTCAAGACCACTCGGATCCGCTCGCTGACCGGGGAGCTGGTCATCGTCTCGAACGCCAAGCTGCTCGAGCAGCAGATCCGCAATTTCGCCCATCAGCGGCAGCGGCGCTTCACGATCAAGTTCGGTCTCGCCTACCAGACCCCGCCGGCGACGCTCTCGGCCGTTCCCGACATGGTCCGGGACCTCGTCAAGGTGCATGACGGCACCGGCTTCGTCCGTTGCGGCCTGACCGCCTTCGCGGCCTCGAGCCTCGATTTCGAGCTTGTCTTCGACGTCCATGCCGACGACTTCGAGACCGCCTTCGCGATCCGCCACGGCATCTGCGTGGACATCGTCGACCGCTTCGGCGAGGCCGGGATCGCCTTTGCCAACCCCACCCAGACGGCTTTCACCGCGGCGCCCGACGGCACCTTGATCATGCCCTACGCAAATGAGGGAACCACGGACCAGAGCGTGTCCATGCCTTGATCGATACGATCATCGGATCCTTCTTTGCGGATCCGCGAAAAAAGATCTTGAACTAAGGATCCATTAATCATAATGGAAACTGCCTGCTGCGTTGCAGGCAAAAAAATTGGCCTCGCCAGTTGCTGCTGACGAGGCCGGTTCAACCCCAAGCCTGTGGAAGGAATGAAGTCATGAATACCATACCTAATAATGAGGAGTTTGTCATGCCCAATGAGCATGCGCCGGAATATACCCCGCCCGAGCGGATCGCCGTGGTGGTCGGACCCGACCTGCGCTCCGGCACCCCGATTATTTCGGGTTTTATGCCGGCGGGTGTTCTGTTGGCTAACTTCGAAATCCCGTATTACAACCACACGACCAAGCGCGGTTATCAGCGGCAGCCGCAGCCAGCCCGAATCAATCAGCTGGCCACCGAGTTGCGGCGGGACCGGGTAGACTTGCCTACCGCCATCCTGCTCAATGTTCGTTCCAAAGCCGCGATCTCGGCGGTTAAGGGTGGGCAACTCAACCTCAAGGAACTTCTCTCATCCAGCGCGCTGGGGGGAAAGTTCTTCGTCGTTGACGGCCAGCACCGGATCTTGGCTTTCGAGCGGGCCGTTGATGACGGATGGTTTGCTGGGCGGGACTTCCTTATCCCCTTCACCTGCATGTTGGGCGCAGACGAAGACGAGGAAATGGCGCAGTTCTATATCGTCAACTCCACGGCGAAGGCCGTTCGGACTGATTTGGCCTACGCGCTTATCAAGAAGCGCTCCGAGACGGAGGATGGCCTGCTAGAGGCCCTTCAGGAGCGCGGGCAGGATTGGCAGGTTGCCGGTCAGACGATCGTCGAGCGGCTCGCGGTGGAGTCGCCCGTGTGGCGTGGTCGCATCCGACTGCCGGCAATGGAAAAGGCGGGCACTATTATCCCTTCTGCGTCGATGGTTTCGTCGCTCAAGCCGATCTTGGGCTCGCCCTTTTTCACTCGCTTGAAGCCGGAACAGCAGATTCGGGTGCTCGACGCGTTCTGGGAGGGTGTTCGGAATATCCTTCGTGAAGCCTTCGACGATCCGGCGAATTTCTCGGTTCAAAAGGGTGTCGGGGTGCTCGTCCTTCATACGCTTCTTCCGGAGGTAATCGAGCTGGTTCGGGATCGCGGATATTCGACAACCGATCCGGAGTCGTACGAGCGCCTGATCGGTTCCGCGCTCACGGGACTCCAAGGTGAGAACGCTGCTGGAGATGTCGTGAACGGTCTCGATTTCTGGGCGGCCGCCCCGCTCGGTGCGGCGGGATCCTACAGCAGCAGCGCTGGTCGAAGGGTGCTAATGGCAAAGATCCGCATGCTTTTGCCGCAACTTGATGTCGAATAATCCTTATTCAAGAGGAATTTGGGGCCGCACTTGTTGCGGCCCTTTTTTTGATCGATCCATCACGCGGAACAAGCACGAGTGTCGGCGCCAAGAGCGTATTTCCACCAGCGTCGAGAAGGCCGCAATGTTACCCGAATCGGATTCGTTGGTGCCGGCCGTCCGCTTGTTGGAAAAGCCGCCCCGGCCCGTCAATCAGGCTTTGATCGAGACCCTCAGGACGGCTGCTAGGGCACGCACTTGACCGCCTGGGCGCTATCCATCTTGCCGGCGCCCCAGTCGTTGTTGCGCGCCGCCCCGGTGTCGGAATCGAGACGCGCGGACTGCTCGAGGCACGCCTTGATCTGCGCCTGCGTACGGCCGGGATTCTTCTCGAGCATCAGGGCAATGGTGCCGGTGACGTGCGGCGCCGCCATCGATGTCCCCGACATGCCGACATAAGCGGCGGCGCTATAGGCGGCGGTCGAGGTGATGCTTGACCCCGGCGCCGCCAGGGTCGGCGAATCGCGCCCGTCGCGGGTTGGGCCGCGGCTCGAGCTGACGTGAAGCTTGCCGAGCTGCGTGGCTGGCCGGCTGAAATAATTTGCCGCGGTGATCGCCTCGCTTGCGGCCCCCGGCGTCGAAATCGTCCTCGACGGGCTTTCATGCGGGGCAAGAAAGGCGGGAACAACCGGGCCGCGCTGGATCCAGACGTCGAAATGGCCGCCGGCCCCGCCGAGGGCGACCCGAAGGCCGATGGTCCAGATCCCGGCGACCATCTGGGCCACGGCGCCCGGAGTGAAGGTCAGGAAGATTCGCTTGTCGCCGTTGAAGGCATCATTGGCGCGATGATCGATCCGCACCCGGTTGCCGCCCGGCAGACTGAGAGTCGCGGCGCTGCCGACCTGTACCGGACCGACCCGGTTGCCGGCCGGATCCACGACCGAGACCTCGAACGTCGCGCTGCCGTCATACCAGAGGTCGAACTGGTTGGGCGTCGAGTCGCCGGCGGGCTGGCTGAAGCGAACCCTGGCGGGAGCGGCGGCGGTGACGTCGCCCTCGGCATGGATCTTGGCCGCGCCGGCATTGCCGGCCGACTTGACGAAGGCCCGGCCGGGGCCGCCGAGAAGCTGGTCGATGCCGCGCTCGAGCAGCGAAGTGCCGTCGTGCGGACCGAGATTGTCGCCCAGGCTCATATTGACCGAGGCCGCCTTGCCGAGCGCCGCCGCGCGCTGGAAGATGTAGTTCACGCCGTCGAGCGTGTTGGCCGAGGTTCCAAGCCCCTCGGCGCCGTTCGAGGAATCGGCGACGAGGATGATGTCGGCCTTCGGAGCGACTCCGACGAACGGCCCGCCGCCCGGCGGATTGGGCGCCGCGACCGAGCCGTTGCCCGCCGCGATCCCGGTGACGTGGGTGCCGTGGAAGTTCGCATCCGGGCTGTCGCGATGACGGACCTTCGCGAACGGATTGGAGGATTTGAGCGCTTTGTTGATCGCGGCATTGTCATATTCGACGCCATAACCGAAGCCGGCGGGGCTGTGCTCGCCGGCCTGGGGCGTCAGACTCTGGTCCCAGATGAACAGAATCCGGCTCTTGCCGTCCGAATGGCGGAAGCATCTGTGCGTATAGTCGCAGCCGGAATCGACGATCCCGACGATAACGCCCGCGCCCTTGCGGCCGGGACTGCCGTTATGGACCGGCCGCGCCCGGCATTCGACCAGCGAGAGGTCCAATTCGCCATGGAGCGAGCGGGTGCCCTCGAGTCGCTCGACCTTGGCCAGCTGGGCGAGAGCGGGGAGCCGGTCCAGCTCTATAGTGCCGGTCCACACGTCGCCGGCCTGTCCGCGGATCTTAAGCCCCTTCCTGGTCAGCGCATCCCGATTGCCTTGATACTGGACGAGGACGACCGCCTCCGGCGCGGGCGCGCTGGCCAGGCTTTCAGTGTTGATGCCGAAACGGCCCGCGACTTCCAGATTGCTCAAATCCTTCAATCCGAACTCGAAAAGATATTCGAGCTGAGGGTCGAGCATTCTGGCCATGGCGCGTCGGACCTCGCTCTTCGGGTGGCTACAATCGAGCTGAGTCTATGACTTCGAATGTATCACAAGAGTGCGGGCGCACAATCATCCCGGACCCAGTAGAGTGGAGGATTCTACCTTCACGACCCAAGGAATAAGCTCCAGCCGGCGCAGGTTCGAGACCGAAATCTTGCCGGTCACAATGTCGCCGATGATCGATCGAGTCGTGACTCCGCTGGCCTCCAGTTCCCTTGTCTCGCCCGGGCCGGCCGATACATTGAGACCGATAATCACCGCCACCTCCTGATCGGCGGCGCGCGAGTCGGGATCGCAGGCAATTGTTTCCAGGGAAGGATCAAGCTTGGAGGTCATGCTCGTTCGGCCTGGGACATTGGTCCGCTCTAGCACGAAATCCCCTGTCCTGTCGTCGTAATCGGACCCTCAGAACCCGACATCGGCCAGGCTCAGCAGGGTCGCGTTGCCGCCCGAGCTGGTCGTGTCGGTGCTGGTCACCCGCTCGGCGCAGAAGCGCGGCAGATAATGGGGCCCGCCGGCCTTGGGTCCGGTGCCGCTCAGCCCCTCGCCGCCGAACGGCTGCGAGCCGACGATCGCGCCGATCATCGAGCGGTTGACGTAGAGGTTGCCGACCGTGCCGGTCTCCTCGACCGTCTCGGCGGCTCGGGCGATCCGGCTGTGGAGCCCCATGGTCAGGCCGAAGCCGCTCGAATTGACCCGTCTCACCGTCTCGGCGAGATCGCCCTTCCAGCTGGTGACGTGGAGCAAAGGCCCGAAACATTCCTGGCGCAGATCTTCGATCGCATCGAGCGCGATCAGGGTCGGCGGGACGAACAGGCCTTCCTCGGGCACCGCGATCGTCTTGACCCAGCGATCCCTCATCGCCGCCCTGTGCTCCATCAGCTTGTCGTAGGAGGCCTGGTCGATGACCGGACCGACGTCGGTGCGCGGATCGGCGGGATCGCCGACGATCAACGTGTCCATCGCGCCCTTCAGCATTTCGAGGGTGCGTTCTTCTATCTCCTCCTGGAGAATGAGCAGCCGAAGCGCCGAACAGCGCTGGCCCGCGGAGCGGAAGGCGGAGGTGACGACGTCCTGGACGACCTGCTCGGGCAGAGCGGTGGAATCGACGATCATCGCGTTGATCCCGCCGGTCTCGGCGATCAGCGGGATGATCTCCCTCTCCTCGTCGGCGAGCAGGGTCCGGGCGATATGCTTGGCGGTCGCGGTCGAGCCGGTGAAGGCGACTCCTGCGATTCGGACGTCCTCCATCAATTTCTGGCCCATGTCCCGCCGTCCCGCGGCGAGCAACAGCGCGTCCTCGGGGATTCCGGCCTTGTGGGCGAGGCCGACCGCGTAAGCCGCGATCTCGGGGGTCTGCGACGCGGGCTTGGCGACGACGCTGTTGCCGGCGGCGAGCGCGGCCGAGACCTGGCCGAGGAAGATGGCGAGCGGGAAGTTCCAGGGCGCGATGCAGACCCAGGCTCCGCGCCCCTCCATCCTCAGCACGTTGCGTTCGCCGGTCGGGCCGGGAAGCTCGATCGGCTGGAGCCGCGAGCGCGCCTGGGCGGCGTAATAACGGCAGAAATCGGCGGCCTCGCGAACCTCGGCGATCGCGTCCGGGATCGTCTTCTTCGCTTCCTGCACCGCGATCCGCATCAGCATGTCGCGATCCTGTTCGAGCAGGTCGGCGAGCCTGTCGAGGCAGGCCGAACGTTCCTCGACCGGGCGAGCCGACCAGTCGGCGAAGCCCTTCAGTGCCCGGGTCACCAATTGATCGGCGGGCGGGGCCGGATCGGTCCGGAAAGCGAGCGGCGGCGCCACCGCCTTCGCCACTCGATCGATCTCCGGCCGGTCGCTGAGATCGAGCCCCTCGCTGTTCTTGCGCTCCGGCATGAACAGGTCCCTGGGAAGCGGGATCGAGGGGTGGCGGGTGCCGCCAACCGACGCGATCCGGGCGACCGGATCGGCGATCAGATCCTGGTCGCTGAGGCTTTCATCGGCGAGCTGGTGGACGAAGGAGGAGTTGGCGCCATTCTCCAGAAGCCGGCGGACGAGGTAGGCGAGAAGGTCGCGATGGCCGCCGACCGGCGCGTAGATCCTGGTATGATAGCCCTGCTCGCGGACCAGGCTCTCGTACAGCCCCTCGCCCATGCCGTGGAGCCGCTGGAACTCGAAATCGCGGCTGTCGCCGGCCCATTCGAGGATATTCGCGACGGTCAGCGCATTGTGCGTGGCGAAAGCGGGGAAGATGTTCTTCGCGGCGAGCATGTCCTTCGCGCAGGCGAGGTAGGAGACGTCGGTCGCGGCCTTACGGGTGAAGAGCGGATAATCGGCCAGCCCCTGCTCCTGGCTGTGCTTGATCTCGCTGTCCCAATAAGCGCCCTTGACCAGCCGGACGGCGATCCGCCGGCCGGTCTTCGCGCCGATCGAGTCCGCCCAGGCGAGGGTCGGGCGGGCGCGCTTGCCATAGGCCTGGACCGCCATTCCGAGCCCGTCCCAGCCCTTCAACGACGGCAGTCCGGCGACCGTCTCGATGATGTCGAGGCTCATTTCGAGCCGCTCGCTCTCCTCGGCGTCGATGGTGAAGGCGATGTCGGAAGCCTTGGCGAGCGCCGCCAGGGCTTCGACCTGCTCGATCAAAGAAGGGACGCAGCGATCATATTGCATGACCTCGTAGCGCGGATGGAGGGCCGAGAGCTTGACCGAGATCGAATGGCCCCGCTCGGCGACCTTGCCGACCGCGCGGATCGCCTGGTCGTAGGAGGTGAAATAGCGCTCCGCGTCCGGGAAGGTCCGGGCCGCCTCACCGAGCATGTCGAAGCTCGCGGTGAAGCCTTCATTCTCTTTCTTCTCCATTCGACGGATCGCCTCGTCGATGGTCCGGCCCATCACGAAGATCTCGCCCATCATCCGCATCGCCGCTCCGACCGCCTGGCGGACGAACGGCTCGCCGGCGCGGGCGAGCAGCCGCTTCAAATTGCTCGCCTGCTCGCTCTCGCTGACCAGAGCGCGGCCGATGACCAGCCCCCAGGTCGCGCTGTTGACGAGGGTCGAGTGCGATTTGCCGGCATGGGCGCGCCAGTCGGCATTGCCGAGCTTGTCGGCGATCAGCCGGTCGGCCGTCTCCGGATCGGGCACGCGCAGGAAAGCCTCGGCGAGCGACAGCAGAGCGATGCCCTCGGAGGTGTTGAGCCGATATTCCTGGAGGAACTGGTTGACCCAGCCGGACGATTGGGCGCGCCTCAATTCCTCGAGCATGGCGAGCGCCCTTCTCTCGACCAGCTTGCGCGACTCGGCGTCGAGCGCCGCGTCCCTGAGCAAGGGGGCGAGCACTTCGGGCTCGGGCGCGCGGTGCAGCCTGCGCAACTCCGCGCGCGCCGTTGCCGTAGCGTCCGCCATGTCCGAGCTCCCGAAATGCTTGAGTATCTTGGCGACGGCCCCTAGCGCGAGTGCCGGGTCGCGACAATGCAGGGAGGCTCAGGTGCCGGTGGCCAGCATCGAGGAGATCGGGTTCAAGGTCGGCCAGGAGATCGGCGTGTCTCCCTGGATCCTGATCAGCCAGGCCGACATCGACAAATTCGCCGACGTCACCGGCGACCATCAGTTCATCCATGTCGATCCCGAGGCAGCCAAGGCGACTCCGTTCGGCGGCACCATCGCGCATGGCTTCCTGACCTTGTCGCTGCTCAGCCAGATGGCGGCGAGCGTCATGCTCCGCCCCGACGGGATCAAGATGGCAGTCAATTACGGCTTCGAGCGGGTCCGGTTCATCGCTCCGGTCCGCTCCGGAAAACGGGTCCGCGGCCGATTCACCTTGGCTCGGATGGACGAGAAGAATCCGGGCCAATATCAGTTCGTCCACAATGTCGTCGTCGAGATCGAAGGCGAGGAGAAACCCGCTTTGACCGCCGCGTGGATCGGCCTCATCTTCATCTGATCGTTCACGGAGAATCATCATGTCCAGCCGCGAAGCCGTCATCGTCTCCACCGCCCGAACCCCGATCGGCCGGGCCTATCGAGGCGCGTTCAACGCCACGCCTTCGCCGACCCTGGCGGCCCACGCGATCCGCGCCGCCGTCGAGCGGGCCAAGGTGGATCCGGCCGAGATCGACGATGTGATCATCGGCGCCGCGCTCCAGCAGGGCGTCCAGGCGACGATCGGCCGGACCGCGGCGCTTCGCGCCGGGCTTCCGGTGACCGTGCCGGGAATGTCGATCGACCGCCAATGCTCGTCCGGCCTGATGGCGATCGCCACCGCCGCCAAGCAGGTGATCGTCGACCGCATGCCGGTCTGCGTCGCCGGAGGGGTCGAATCGATCTCGATGGTCCAGACCGCGGAGATGCGGCTCGGCGCCGATCCCGAGCTTCTGGCCATGCACAAGGACGTCTATATGCCGATGATCGGCACCGCCGAGACGGTCGGCCGCCGTTACTCGATCCCGCGCGAGCGCCAGGACGCCTATGCGCTGCAGTCGCAGCAGCGCACCGCCGCGGCCCAGGCTGCGGGCCGGTTCGACGACGAGATCATCGAGGTGACCGCAGTGATGAAGGTCACCGACAAGGCGACCGGCGAGACCAGCACCAGGGAGGTCACGCTCTCGAAGGACGAAGGCAATCGCCCCGAAACCACGATCGAAGGCCTTCAGGCGCTTCAGCCGGTGGTCGGGCCGCAAGGCATGATCACCGCCGGCAATGCCAGCCAGCTCTCCGACGGCGCCTCCGCCTGCGTGGTGATGGAAGCCGGTCTCGCCAGAGAGCGCGGCCTCAAGCCCCTCGGCCGCTATGTCGGAATGGCCGCGGCCGGCACCGAGCCCGACGAGATGGGTATCGGCCCCGTCTTCGCGGTTCCCAAGCTGCTCGACCGGTTCGGCCTGAAGGTCGACGATATCGGCCTTTGGGAACTCAACGAGGCTTTCGCCGTCCAGGTCCTCTATGTCCAGGACACGCTCAAAATCCCCGACGACCGGATGAACGTCGACGGCGGCGCGATCTCGATCGGCCATCCCTACGGCATGTCCGGCGCCCGAATGACCGGCCACGCCCTGATCGAAGGCAAGAGGCGCGGCGTCCAGTGGGTGGTGGTGACGATGTGCGTCGGCGGCGGAATGGGCGCGGCCGGACTGTTCGAGGTGCTGTGAATCGGATCCGGGCGATCAGGGCATGGCGAAGTTGCGACTACCCGGCGCGCTGATCGGAGTCCTGCTGAGCCTCGCTGCCTGTGCAACCGCCCGCGAGCCGGCCGGCGACGGGCTGAAGCTGATCGATCTGACCGGCGAGGTCGCTCGCGCCTGGGACGAAACCGCCGCCTTGCCCGACTCCGAACGGGTGGCGGCCTTCAAGGCGCATTTCGCGCCGATCCTGCCGGGCCTCTATTCGCACGAGCGTTTCCGGCTTGCCGAGCCCGGACCCTATGACGAACGGCTTCTCAAGGGGCTGAAGGCCTATCCGCAGGAGCGTGCGGGGATCGAGGAAGTGAGCCGCCGCTTCGCCGCCATGCTCGCGCCTGCCCGCGCCGGCTTCGAGCGCGAGTTCGGCCCGATGCGCGGCTACCCGCCAATCTATCTTGTCGACAGTTTCGGCGAGTTCGACGGCGGGACGCGCACCCTGCCGGGCGGTGGCTTCCTGATGTTCGGAGCCGACATGATCGCGAAGCTGCACCTCGGCCACGACATCAGGCCATTCTTTAATCACGAGCTTTTCCATCTCTATCACGCCCGGACTTTCCCGGAGTGCGAGCAGCTCTGGTGCGGCCTCTGGCAGGAAGGGCTCGCCGTCTACGTCGCAGCCGGGCTGAATCCCGGCGCGACCGACGCCGAACTGCTTCTGACCGAGCCGGAACCGTTGCGCGCGGCGGTCGAGCGCAACCGCAGGGAAGCGATCTGCACGGTGCTGGCCAGGCGCGACTCGACGCAGGCGTCCGATTCCAGGGCGCTGTTCAGCTCGGGACGGTTGAACGAACGGCTGCCGCCCCGATTCGGCTATTATGTCGGCTATCTGGTCGCCGCCGAGGCGGGCAGGACCCGCTCGCTTCGGCAGCTCGCCGCGCTCACGCCCGAGCAGGCGCGGCCGCTGGTCGAGGCGAGCCTTCGAAGCCTTGCCGATTGCCCCACCTAGAGCATCAGCTGCCGTAAAGCGCGGCTTCGGCCGCCCTGCGCTTGGTCAGGCCATCCAAAACCTTGCCGGCGGCCTTGTTCCACTTGGCGAACTCGGCCTTGGCGCCGGCATAATCGCCCGCCTTGTGCTTCTTCAGCAAAGTGCTGCTCTGCAGATTGCCGACCCCGACATTGTAGGCGAAGCTGACCAGCGCATCGAATTGGGACTGACTCGTCTTGGCGCTACCGATCGCCGCCGAGACCTTGCTGGCGAACTCGGCGAGATGCTTCGCGAAACGGTCGTCACATTGCTTCTGAGTCCAGACCACGCCCTTCTTGATATCGGGACCGGTCGATCCCCAGCCGATCGTCCACGGGTCCGCTTTCGTCGCCGGATCCGGATAGGCCTCGAAGTTTCCATCGGGCCTTTTCTTTGCGCAGCCCTCGAATTGCTGGATCACTTTGCTGCATGCACTGCTCGGATTCATCACGACTTCCCCTCTGGCTAACCACGATCGGAGGATAATCCCCTTTCGTCCGCGAGTCCCGATATTTGGACCGTTCCGAAGCGCCGATCCAGACTCAGATCATCCATAATGGAGCGGCGCCCAATGCCCCGCCATTGGCCAGCGCGATCCAGCCGATCAGCAGGCCGAGCAGAAGCGCGCCTATGCCGGCGATCCGGAACTGCCAGTCTCTTTCCTCGCTCACGCGCGCCATGCTTTTGAGGGCCAGTCCGGGGAAGACGAAATAGAGCAGGCCCTTCAAAGTGAGGGCGCAGCCGATCGCCGTGACCAGCACCCCCGGCCAGTGCCAAACCTGGTGAAAGGAGAGGATGAGCAGGCCGAGCGGCATATGGATGAAGGCGTTGATCAAGCCGCCGGCCTCGCCCTGGCCGCGAATGAGGATGAAGAAGCGCGTCCAGGCGCGGGGCGCCGCGATATGCGAAAGACCGGTGATGATAAAGCCAAGCGCCGCGAGCCGCTCTATGCCGATCTCCATGGCGCCTCCCCTTCCTTCAGGCGGCATAGTAAGCCGATCCAATGAAAAGGCGAACCAGATGAAGCGCAAGCGGGCGAAGCGGCCGTCATTGGCCGGCCGCATCCGGATCGAGGCCCACGCCGCATGGCTCGCCGCGCGCGATCCGCGCTGCCCCTGGCACGCCCGGGCCGTCGGCCTGTTCGTCGCCGCTTATGCCATGTCGCCGATCGACCTCATCCCCGACTTCATCCCGGTGCTCGGCCTGCTCGACGACCTCGTCCTGGTTCCGGCCGGCCTGTGGCTGTTCGTCAGGCTGCTGCCCCAGGGGCTGATGGAGGAGCATCGCGCCGCCGCCCGCGCGGCGGCGGAGCGCCCCCGCTCGATTGCAGGCCTCCTGATCGTGATCGGCCTGTGGGTCGCGAGCGCGATCCTGGTCTGGAGGCTCTGGGCCTGGAACTACGCCTGACACTTCTTGGTTGGATAGCCGAACGAGGAGAATGAAGGTGCCCACTTCCAGCACGCCGACAGTCGAGCGCATCGCCCGGATCATCGCGGGCCGGGTGCTCAGTATCAACGCGAAGGGCGAGGATCCGTCCGCCGCCGACCGAGTCGATTCGACGTGGCGCGATTATCGCGAAGACGCCCTCTCGATTCTTCGGACGTTGCGCGAGCCCGATCTCGAAATGGCCGCGGCCGGCGATCCCGACATGTGGGAAAAGATGGTCCTGGCGGCGCTCGAGTCGGAAGGCGCCGCCGCCTGATCGGCGGTTTGACGCAACCGGCGCTTGGTCTTATCCAACCGACCATGTTCGCAACAGTCAGGCGCCGTTATCTCGATCTCCTGGCATCGATCTACATCTATAATGAGCATCGAGGCTATTCGAGCCTCGACCGGGTGCTCGCCGCGGTCAAATCCAGATATCCCGACGAGCAGGAGTTCATCGCCGAGATCGAGAAGCACCGCGCCGACGAGCGCAAGCATTACAACATGTTCAAGCGCTATTTCGAGCTTCGCGGCTACATGCCCTTCCGTGTCGACCGCACCTGCGGCCATATCGACCGGCTGATCCGCCTGACCTTCGGCTGCCATATCGACGACATGGACACCCAGAAGATCATCTCGCAGGACGAGTTGTTCGAGAAATTGTGCCGGATCATCATGCTGACCGAGGTCCGCGGAATGCGCACGGTCGACACCCTGCTCCACTCCTTCATCGTCAAGGAGGACAGGGCGCTGATCAAGATCTTCCAGGTGATCGAACGCGACGAGCCGTCGCACTGGATGCCTTATGAGGGCTGGCTCCGCCGGCATGGCCGGGTCGAGCCGACGATCGGCGAGCGGATCGCGGACACCTGCGTCCATCTCAGCATCCTCTGCGCCAAATTGCCTTTGCTCTTCTTCAACCCGAGGCTTCCGCGCAGGACCGACTGGCAGGACGAGTCCGATCCGGTCGCCGTCCGGCCGGTCGCCGCCGCCGCTTGAGCGCGTCAGCGCTTCAGCGGATGCGGATCCCGCCTCCGGACGGCTCGCGCGACCGGCGAACCGACGATCCGACCAACGTCTGGTTCGTCCACCTGATCGGGCGCCTTCTGCTTCCTGCCGCGCTTCGGCTGCGAATCTCGGCGAACAGCCTGTCGCTGGCCGGGCTGGCGTTCGGGATCGGTTCCGCCTTCGCCTACACGCGCTGGCCCGACTGGCGGATGGCGACCCTCGGTTTCATTCTCAGCATCTGCTGGCTGATTGCCGACGGAATGGACGGAATGGTCGCCCGCGCGACCGGCTCATCGAGCGCGGCCGGCCGGATCCTCGACGGCATTTGCGACCATCTGGTCTTCGCATTCCTCTATATTCTCTTCGGCTGGTCGACCCACGCCTGGGTCCTGGGCTCGTTCGCGGCCGTTGCCCACGCCTTCCAGGCCACGCTCTATGAAGGTGAGCGCACGCGATTCCACCGACGCATTCGAGGCGAACCCGGCGAGATCCGGCCGACGCCGTCGCGCAATCCCCTGGTCCGGCTTTACGACGCGGTCGCGGGAAGCCTCGACCGCCTGGCCGAGCCGTTCGATCGGTTGCTCCGGCGGTCGGACGACCCTGGACGCCTTGGCGAACTCTACCGGCAACGGGCCACTCCGAGTCTGCGAATGATGGCGCTGCTCAGCAACAATATGCGGGTGATCATCATCTATCTCGCCTGCCTGGCCGGCGATCCGCGCTGGTTCTGGTGGATCGAGCTCGTCCCACTCACCATCATCGCCGCTCTCGGCATCTGGCAGCACCGCAGGGTCGAGGCCGGTCTAGTGCGGGAGCTGGCCGTCTAGAAAAGGCGGGAGCGTTTGCGGATCGGCGCCGGTGCAGGTAGCCCCGCACGGGATTGGAGACAGGCGCTGAGCTCAACCTTCCTTTGCGACCGCGGCATCATCCTCTCCGGTCCGTCGAAGAAGGACGGCCGAAAACATCCCCGGCTGATCCTCGCGGCCTGCATCCTCGCCTCGAGCCTGTCCTTCATCGACGGCTCGGTGCTCAACGTCGCCTTGCCGGCGATCGGCCGAAGCTTCCACGCCGATACGGCCGAGGTTCAGTGGGTGATCAACGCCTACATGCTGCCGCTGTCCGCCTTGCTCCTTCTCGGCGGAGCGGCCGGCGACCTTTACGGACGGCGGCGCCTGCTGGTGCTCGGCACCCTGCTGTTCGTCGCGGCCTCGATCCTGTGCGCGCTCGCGCCGAGCCTCGGCTGGTTCCTGGCCGGCAGAGGCCTTCAGGGGCTGGGCGCTTCGATGCTTCTCCCCAACAGTCTCGCAATCTTGAGCGACACGTTCAGCGGTGAGCGGCGGGGAAGCGCGGTCGGTACCTGGGCCGCGGTGGGCGCGGGCGCGGCCGCGGTCGCCCCGCTTCTCGGCGGCTGGCTGGTCGACCATGTCGGCTGGCCGGGCATTTTCTACATCAACGTTCCAATCGCGCTGGGCGCGATCCTGCTCGGGCTCTTCTATGTCCCGGAGAGTGCGGACCGCGACCGGCCGGCGCCGGACTGGCTCGGAGCGCTGCTCGCGACGTTGGGGCTCGGCGGCCTGACCTGGGGCCTGACCCTCTGGTCCGCGACCCGGACGGCCGACACGCGCTCGATCGCTGCAATGGCCGCGGGCCTGCTTCTGATGGCGGCCTTCCTCTTCGTCGAGCATAAGCGCCGCGATCGGGCGATGGTGCCCTTGTCCCTGTTCGGCTCGCATAGCTTCGTCGGACTGAACCTGCTCACCCTGCTCCTCTATGGAGCGTTCGGCGGGCTGATGGTGCTGCTCCCCTACACATTGATCCAGTCAGGCCATTATTCGGCGATGGCGGCCGGCGCCGCTTTGCTTCCGCTGCCGATCCTGATCGCCCTGGCGTCGCCGCTGATGGGCCGGCTCGCGGCGCGGCTCGGGCCGCGCCTGCCGCTGACGGTCGGGCCTTTGCTGGTCGCCGGCGGCTTCCTGCTCGGCCTTCGGATCGAGGCGGGCAATTACTGGTCCGAAATCTTTCCGACCGTGCTGGCGCTGTCGCTCGGAATGGCGCTCGCGGTCGCGCCTCTGACCACTGCCGTCCTCGCGACGGTCGACGCCCGCCACACCGGGACCGCCTCGGGGTTCAACAGCGCCGTCGCGCGCACCGGCGGGCTCGTCGCCACCGCTCTGCTCGGAGTGGCGCTGTCGCAGTCCGGCGGCGCGCTCGTCGCCGCCTTCCACGAGACCGCGATCGCCTGCGCTGCTGCGAGTAGTGTTGGAGCGCTGTGCGCCTTCCTGATGCTGAGCGGAAAGTCAGGCCGCGCCCGCTGATGCGGGCTCGGCAATGTCGTCGTTCGCCGGTACCGGCGGCCGATCCTTAGCCGTCGTGGCGCGCGATCCAGTCCTCGACGACCGGGGCGATCCGTTCGCGCCATTTGCTGCCGTTGAAGATGCCGTAATGGCCGACTCCGCGGGCGAGATGATAATGCTTCATCGCCTTGGGCAGGCCGGTCGAGATGTCGAGCGCCGCGCGGGTCTGGCCGATTCCGGAAATGTCGTCGCGCTCGCCCTCGATGGCGAGCAAGGCGATGTCGGCGATCGCACCAGGATCGACCCGGCGGCCGCGATGGCCAAGCCCGCCCTTTGGAAGCAGATGACGCTGGAAGACGCAGTCGACCGTCTGGAGGTAGAATTCGGCGGTCATGTCGCAGACCGAGCGATATTCGTCGTAGAAATGCTTGCTCGCCTCGGCGCTCTCGCCGTCGCCCTGGACGAGATGCTTGAACATCTCCCAATGGCTGGTGAGATGCTCGCCCAGGTTCATCGCCATGAAGCCGGCGAGCTGGAGGAAGCCCGGATAGACCGGCCGGCCGGCGCCGGGATAGGTGTAGGGCACCGAGGCGATCACGTTCTGCTGGAACCAGGCGAGCGGCCTTTGGGTGGCGACGGTGTTGACCGCGGTCGGCGCCTTGCGGGTGTCGATCGGACCGCCCATCAGGGTCAGCGACCTCGGCCGGGCCGGATTGCGGTCGGCGCTCATCAGTGCGGCGGCGGCGTAGCATGGCACCGAGGGCTGGCAGACGGCAAGCATGTGTGCGCCCGCGCCGATATGCTCCAGAAATTCGATCAGATAGTCGATATAATCGTCGAGATCGAAGCGGCCGTCCTCGAGCGGCACCAATTTCGCGTCGCGCCAGTCGGTGACATAGACTTCGTGACCCGGAAGCATCCGCTCGACCGTGCCGCGAAGCAGGGTCGCGTAATGGCCCGACATCGGAGCGACGATCAGAAGCCGCGGCGATCCCTCGACGCCCTTGCGCCGGAACCTCTTGAGCTGGCCGAACGGCTTGCGAAGAACGACCTCCTCGGTGACGGCCACTCTTCGCCCGTTCACGATGGTCCGCTCGATCCCGAAGGCAGGCTTGCCGCGCGGCGCCGAAGCATGGGCGAAGACGTCGAGCGCCGAAGCCACGATCGGGGCCATCCCGCCATAAGCGAACGGGTTCGCCGGGTTCTGCATCCAGCCGGCGCCGAGATTGGCTAGCGTGCTGGCTCCGGCGAGCAGCGATCGCTGCATCTCATAGGCGTCGTAGAGCATCGAACCTCCAGATTGTGCACAGCAGCAATAACGTCAATGCCGTGGAAAGCTAATGGAATAACGCGCACGGGCCGATCGTGGTCCGGGCCCCGGCATTGAGCGCCCGCACCGGCGCTGCTACGCCCCCTTCATGGCCGACAACGACGCCGCCTTAACCACCGCTTCGAAGAAACTCGGCAACCTCGTCATCATCTGGCGATTCACCGCTCGATATAAAGGCCATGTCGCCGGAGCGATCGCCGCCTTGCTCGTGGCCGCGGGAGCAACGCTCGCAATTCCCAATGCCTTCCGGCTGATCATCGACCGCGGCTTCTCCGGCGCCAGCGGCGACATCGACCGCTGGTTCCAATATCTGCTGATGCTGGTCGTGGTGATGGCGATCGGCACCGCCTTCCGCCTCTATTTCGTCTCGTGGCTCGGCGAGCGAGTCGTCGCCGACGTCCGCCAGGCGGTTCAGCGCAACCTGCTCAGGCTCGCGCCCAGCTTCTTCGAGGAGAACCGGCCCTCCGAAATCGCTTCCCGAATGACCGCCGATACGACGATCATCGAGGGTGTGGTCGGAACGACCATATCGGTCACCTTGCGCAATTCGGTGATGGCGATCGGCGGGATCGCCTATCTGTTCGTTCTCGCCCCCAGGCTCACCGGGATGATGCTTCTCGGCATCCCCGCCGTGGTCCTGCCGATCGTGTTCATCGGCCGCCGCCTTAGAGCCGTATCGCGCCAGAGCCAGGATCGGGTCGCCGACGTCGGAGCCATGGTCGACGAGGTGCTCGGAGCGATGAAGATCGTCCAGGCCTTCGGCCAGGAGCAGCGCGAAGCGAACCGGTTCCGCGACGCGGTCGAACGCGTGTTCATGACCGCGCGGCGGCGGATCAGGCTCAGATCCTCGATGACCTTTCTGGTCATCGTCCTCATCTTCGGCGCGATCACGATGGTGATGTGGCGCGGCGCGCTCGACGTCCAGGCGGGCCGGATCACCGGCGGCGTGATCGCCGCGTTCGTCCTGACCGGCGCGCTCGTCGCGGGCGCCTTCGGAGCACTGACCGAAGTCTATGGCGACCTGCTCCGCGGCGCCGGAGCGGCCGGGCGGCTGGCCGAATTGCTCGCCGAGGAGCCCGAGATCAAGGCGCCGGCCGTTCCACTGCCCCTGCCCTTGCCGGCCCGAGGCGCGCTCGAGTTCCGCGGCGTGACCTTCCGCTACCCGACCCGCCGCGAGGTCAGCGCTCTCCACGACTTCACTCTTCGGGTCGCCCCGGGAGAGACTGTCGCGCTGGTCGGACCTTCGGGGGCCGGCAAGTCGACCATCTTCCAGCTCGTCCAGCGCTTCTACGATCCGGAGGCCGGCGAGATCTTGCTCGATTCGGTCCCGCTTCCGGCCGCCGACCCGGCCGACATCAGGGCGCGGATCGCGGTCGTCCCGCAGGAGACGATCATCTTCGCCGCCTCGGCCCGCGACAATCTGCGCTACGGCCTGTGGGAGGCGGACGACGACGCCTTGTGGCGGGCCGCGGAGGCAGCCAATGCCGCCGAATTCCTGTCCCGGCTTCCCGACGGCCTCGACACATTCATGGGCGAAGGCGGCGCTCGCCTGTCGGGCGGCCAGCGCCAGCGCATGGCGATCGCCCGGGCGATCCTCCGCGACTCGCCTCTGCTTCTGCTCGACGAAGCGACCTCGGCGCTCGACGCCGAATCCGAGCGCCTTGTCCAGGCCTCGATCGAGCGGCTGGTGAAGGACCGCACGACGATCGTCATCGCCCATCGGCTGGCGACGGTGCGCGCCGCCGACCGGATCGTGGTGATGGACCAGGGCCGAATCGTCGAGCAGGGCAATCATGACAGCCTGCAGGCCGCAGGCGGCCTCTACGCCAGGCTCGCGCGGCTGCAGTTCGAAGGATTGGCGGCGTAATCCTCCAGTGGCTGAAGTGAGGGAGGGACGGAGTGGCTCCTTAGATCCTCCCCGGGACGGGGAGGGGGACCGCCGCCGAAGGCGGTGGTGGAGGGGGTTCCGAGGATTATCTCACCGCCCCCTCCACCAGCCTGCGGCTGGTCCCCCTCCCCGTCCCGGGGAGGATCAAGAAACAAAAAAAGGGCGGCTCGAAAGCCGCCCTTATCCCGTTCAGGCGTGAGAGAATCGCCTAGAAGTTGCCGTAAGCCTCGTTGCCGACGAAGCCCATCTTGGTGATGTGGGCGTGCTTGGTGATCGCCAGCACGTCGTCCACCTCGCCATAAGGCGCCTGCGGATCCGGCTTGAGGTGAAGCTCGGGGACCGGGCTCATCGTCGTCGTGCGGTCGAGATACTGGCGGAGAAGCAGCTTGTTGACCGGGCTCCCGTTCCACAGGATCGCGCCCTGCGGGCTGATATAGACCTCGTTCTTGATCGGATCGATGTCGGGCGGCGGGTTGTTCTGGTCGTTGACCGGAAGATCGAGCTTCACCGCGTGGGTCTGGATCGGAATGGTGATGATGAACATGATCAGGAGCACCAGCATGACGTCGATGAGCGGCGTCGTATTGATGTCCATCATCGGCTCGCCTTCGGCGCTCGCCATTGAGACTGCCATTATCTTACTCCCGGTACCTGATTAGAGCCGCGTGGTGACGCCGCCCGGCGGCGGCTCCGAGATGAAGCCGACCCGGGTGAAACCGGCCAGCTGCATCGTGTAGATGGCGCCGCCGATGCACCGATAGGGCGTCCTGATATCGCCGCGGATATGCGCCTCGGGCATATTCTCCTCGGTGATATTCTCGATTCCGCCCTGCTTCTCGATTTCCGCCTTGAGCTTGGCGACGGCCTTGTCGAGCAGCTCCTTCGAATTGACCCGAGTGAGGTTCCAGTAAATCTCGCAGCCGCCTGGGCCGCCCTTCACGGACAGCGACACGTTTTCGGGCTTGGTCGTGGTCGGCTCGAATCGGACCTTGGGCAGTTCCACGTCGACGGTCTGGATCACCACCGGAACCGTGATCAGGAAGATGATCAGAAGCACCAGCATGACGTCCACGAGTGGAGTCGTGTTGATGTCGGACATCGGTGTTTCTTCGCCGGCTTCCGATTCCTGGCCTACGTTCATGCCCATCTTGGGATCATCCTATCCTGTCTCGCCTGCGGCGAATGCCGCCGGGCGGGGATCCGCCCGGCGACCGATCTTACATCTTCTTCGCGCCGGGGTTCGGAGCGCCGGCGCCAGTGCCCGTCGCGGTCGCGCCGCTCGGGGCCGCGGGCCGCGCGCCGGCGGCGGCGCGAGCCGGAGTGGTGGTCGGACGGACCGAACCGCCCGACATCATGTAGCCGTGCAGATCGTTGGTGAACTTGGCCAACTCCTCGACGATCGCCTTGTTGCGGCGCATCAGCCAGTTATAGGCCATGACCGCCGGAACCGCGACGGCGAGGCCGAGAGCGGTCATGATCAGCGACTCGCCGACCGGACCGGCGACCGCGTCGATTGACGCCTGGCCGGCGGCGCCGATCTTGATCAGCGCGCGGTAGATTCCGACCACGGTTCCGAACAGTCCGACGAACGGAGCGGTCGAGCCGACGGTCGCGAGAAGCGCCAGGCCGGTGCCGAGACGCGAGGCGATCGCGCCCTGGCTTCGGGCCAGCGAATTCTGCATCCAGTCGTGCTGGTCGATCGGGTCGGTCAATTTGTCATGCTGCTCGAGCGCCTGGATGCCGTCGTCGACGATCTGGCGATAGGCGCTGTTCTTCTCGAGCTTGCCGGCGCCCTCGCGGAGATTGGCCGATTGCCAGAAGCTCGAACGGGCGCGCTTGGCCTGGTTGATGATCTTCTGCTGCTCGAACAGCTTGACGAAGAGGATGTACCAGGACGCGGCCGACATCAGCACGAGGATGCCGAAGGTGACCTGGGCGATCAGTCCGCCCTGCTTCAGAGCGGCGACCAAGCCGTAGGGATTTTCTCCCGCGGCGGCTGGGGCGCCCTCGGGCGGTGCGCCCTGCGCCAGAGCGATTGCGGGCCAGGCGATCAGGGCCGCCGCGACCAGCAGATGGCTGGGGCGAAGGCGGTTGGCGAGCGGGATCCTCATGGGTCTAACTTTCCTCTCATTTGAAAAACATGATCCAGTCATTGGGTTCGACTTCACTCCGGCAGACGCCACGTGATTCGGCCGACCACGGTATCCGAGACATTGGCGCCGCTGCTGTCCCGGGCCGGGGTGAACCGGGCCCTCGATGTCAGCAGTCGACAGGTCGTGGCATCGAGAGACGAGGAGCCGCTCGACGACGTGACCGAACAGCCGGTGACTCTCCCGTTCGGGCCGACGCTCAGCCGGAAGCCGGTCGTGCCATGCTCCTCGGCGCGCTGCGCCGCGGCGGGATAGTCGTCGTCCGAGAAGAGCGACGCGAGATTCGCCTTGGCGCGCGCCGGCTCGACCTTCTTGGGCGCCGGCGGCGGCGGAGCGGGCGGAGCCGGCGGAGCAGGCGGCGCCGGCGGCGGAACCT
>JBKPOT010000006.1:0-72640 GCA_046733235.1 Pseudomonadota bacterium | reverse complement strand
GGCTCCGGCCGCGCCGTCCATGCCCCCGACTCCGCCGGCGCGGCGCCGCTACCGCGGAGGCTGGACCGAGGAGGACCAGCGCGAGCTCGAGCGCGACCTCGCCGAGGCCGGCCGCGAAGCGCGCGAAGCCGCCGAGGAAATCCGCCGCGACATGCCGCGCATCGCCGCCGAGGCGCGGGCCGCGGCGCGGGCCGGGATCGCCGCCGGCGCCGCTGGAATGGAAGGCGGGGCGCGCGGCATGGAAGGCGGCGCGCGAGGCATGGAGGAGGAGGCCGACCGGCTCCGCTCGCCCGAATATCGCGCGGCCGAGATCGCCCGCCAGGCCCGCCGCGGCGAGCATGTCACCGACCAGGAGCTTCAGGATCTGATTCCCAAGCTCCGTGCCGGCGCCGAGAAATTGCGCCGCGGCGCGGAGGAGATGCGCCGAAGCGCCGAACGGATGCGGCGCGGCGAGAGCTGAGAAAGCGCGGACTACTCCCGGCAGTCAGCAGCTTTGCGGTCCGACTGGCGACCCGAGCGCCGGTTGGTTCACTTCTTTCCGCCCGTCGAATCAAGGCTTTGGCAATAGTGCGAATTCGGGTAATCTCTTCCCTGCTTTAGGGGAAGCAGGATGGCGGACGTGGACCGCTCACCGGGCAGGCTGAAGCGTCGGCGGACAGCCAGCCGCCCGGCGCCTCTGCTTCCCGACACGCCTGACCCGGTCGACATCGCCATGGAACAGGTCAATGCCGGCGGCGCCGGTCCGGCCGCGGCTTTGCTCCGCAATCAGAACATCCTCGTTCAGGCGCAGATCGAGGAGTTGCGGCTCAAGCGGGTGACCCGCTTTCTCATCCTCTCGCTCGTGCTCGGACTGCTCGTCACCTTCGCGGCGCTGATCGTCAAGGCGAGCCAGTCCACCGCGATGATCGTCGAGCCGTTCGAGGTTCCGCCCGCTCTCGCCCAGAACGGTCTGACCGGCGAGGCCGCCGCGTCCCGGCTGCTCGACCGGCTCTCCGCGATGCAGAAAGCAAGCACCTCGGCGCGCGCCGCGACCGATTATGCCAACGCCTGGAGCGGCGACATCAAGGTCGTCGTGCCGCAGACCGGCGCGTCGGTCGGAGAGCTGTGGCGGCTGATGCGTTCCTGGTTCGGCAAGGAGACGAGGATCACCGGCGAGATCGTTCGGACTCCCGCAGGCCTCGCCGTGACGATACGCGCGGGATCCCTCGCGGCTGACAGGTTCGAAGGACCGGAAGCGGCGCTCGACGATTTGCTTCAGAAAGCGGCGGAATCCATTTTTCGGGCAACCCAGCCCTATCGCTATGGCACCTATCTTGTGAGCGTCGGCCGATATGCCGAAGACGAACAGGTCATGCGCGCGCTGACGGCCGACGAATCGCCGGTCGAGCGCAAATGGGCCTATCTCGGACTAAGCGGCAGCCGGCTGCGCGAGGGCCGGATACGCGACGCGAACCTGATGCTCGACCGTGCTTTGGCGATCGACCCCCGAATGACCATGGCGCTGGCGAACAAAGGTGCCAACATGATCGCGCTCGGCCATGACGAGGAGGCGCTTCGTCTGTTCCGGGCAACCGCCGCCTCGCGCGCGCGGCAGCCGAGCGATTTCGACCGGCGGCGATCGATCGATGACCGCCGCTTCGATACATATAATATCGCCTCGCTGCTCGGCGACTACGACACCGTGATCCGGATCATGCGCCCCCAGTCCGAGATCCTTTTTCCTGAGGAGCGCGGACGTTCAGGCGGCAGCACCCTCAGCAATGCGCTTGCGCTCAACCACGATTCGTCGGGCGCCGTGGCGGCTGCCCGCCAGATCGTCGGCAAGCGCAGCTCGGCTTCGCCCGAACAGGCCGCGCTCGTCGACGCTTTTTTGCGCATGCGTCCGGCGGTCGTCCTTGGCGATCGCGGGCGCGTTCGCGCCACGATTCCCGATGTTGTGCGCGCTTATCGGCGGCTGATCGAGGCCGAAGTCGTCAGACCGGATCCTCCGCGCGCCGCGGGCAGGAAGCAGGGATTCCTGCCTGAATTCTCTTTTGCCATGGCAATGGCGGGGGACATGGAAGGCGCGGCGGGAATCGCCGCTCAGATGCCTCCCGATTGTTATCAATGCGTTCGCGCCCGCGGCCGGATCGCGGCGCTCCAGGGCGACACTGCCGCGGCGCGCAACTGGTTCGCCGAGGCAATTCGGCAGGGGCCGTCGCTTCCATTCGCTTACAGCGACCAGGGGGAGTTGCTTGCGGCCGGAGGCGATCTCGAGGGCGCGATCACCAGATTCAAGGAAGCCAATAGCCGCGGCCCGCGCTGGGCGGATCCGCTCAAATATTGGGGCGATGCGCTGACCCGAAAGGGCGATCATGAGGCGGCCGCCCGCAAATATGCCGCCGCCGCGGAGCGCGCTCCGCGCTGGGGCGCTCTGCACATAGAATGGGGTAGGGCGCTTTGGCACATCGGGCGGCATTATGACGCGCGGGCGAAATTCCGCGCGGCGGCGCGGATGGATCTGGCCGGGGCGGATCGTGCCCGGCTCGAACGGATCCTGGCAGCCGTCAAAGGACGGCCCTGACGGCGAGCGCCCGGCTTCAATTTTCGGAGCGACAGGCGAGCCGATCCTGCCTAGCCTGCGGTCATGAACAGCAAGATTCTCTCCCGCGCCGCGTGCGCACTGCTTTCACTCTGCCTTGCCGGCCTGGCCCCGGCCGCGCCGAGCGCTCCGGCCTATGACGTCGTGATCCGCGGCGGCACCATTTATGACGGCAGCGGCGCAGCGCCCTATCGGGGCGACGTCGGGATCAAGGGCGATCGGATCGCCTTCGTCGGGCGGCGGCTCGGCGGGCGCGGCGCGCGTGAGGTCGACGCGCGCGGGCTGGCGGTGGCTCCGGGCTTCGTCAACATGCTGAGCTGGTCGAACGAGAGCCTGATCGCCGACGGCAACAGCCAGAGTGAGATCAGGCAGGGCGTCACCCTCGAAGTGATGGGCGAGGGCGAGTCGATGGGCCCCTGGAACGCCGAGATGAAAAGGCTCGAGGCCGGCCGCCAGGGCGACATCAAATATCCGATCCAGTGGACCAGCCTCGCCGATTATCTGACCTGGATGGAGAGGCGCGGAGTCTCGCCCAACATCGCCAGCTTCGTCGGGGCGACCACCGTGCGCGTCCATGAATTAGGCGAAGGCGATGTCGATCCGACGCCCGCGCAGCTTGCGCGGATGCGCGCGCTGGTCCGCCAGGCGATGCAGGAGGGGGCGATGGGCGTCGGCTCGTCGCTGATCTACGCGCCGGCCTATTTCGCCGAGACCCCCGAGCTGATCGCGCTCGCCTCGGAATCGGCGCGCTGCGGCGGCATGTATATCAGCCATATCCGCGACGAGGGGCCGAAGCTGATCGAGGCGATCGACGAATTGGTCGAGATCGCGCGGGCCTCGGGCGGGCCGGCGGAAATCTACCATATCAAGCAGAGCGGCCGCGAGAATTGGGGCAAGATCGACGCGGCGCTTGCGCGGATCGAGGCGGCCCGGGCGCGCGGCCTCAGGATCACCGCCGACATGTACACCTATCCGGCGAGCTCGACCGGCTTCGACGCGGCGATGCCGCTCTGGGCCCAGGCCGGCGGGATCGAGGCCTGGGTAAGGCGGCTGAAGGACCCGGCGACCCGCGCGCGGCTGCTCGCCGAGATGCGCCGCGCCGAGGGGTCGGAGAATATGAAGCTGGTCGTCCGCGAGCCCGACAAGGTGCTTCTGCTCGCCTTCAAGACCGAGGCGCTGAAGCCGCTGACCGGCAAGACGCTGGCCGAAGTCGCGCGGATGCGCGGCACCTCGCCCGAGGAGACGGCGGCCGATCTGATCGTCGAGGACGGGACCCGGATCCAGGTCGCCTATTTCGGGATGAGCGAGGACAATGTCCGGCGCGAGGCGAAGCTCCCGTGGGTCAGCTTCGGTTCGGACGCCTCGTCGCAGGCGCCCGAGGGCGTCTTCCTCAAATCCTCGACCCACCCGCGCGCCTACGGCAATTTCGCGCGATTCCTCGGCCGCTACGTGCGCGACGAGAAACTGGTGCCGCTGGCCGAGGCGGTAAGGCGGCTGAGCGCTCTCCCCGCCGGCAATCTCGGAATCCGCGATCGCGGCCGGCTCCGGACCGGTTATTATGCGGACCTGGCGATCTTCGACCCAGCCACGATCCGCGACAACGCCACCTTCGCCCGGCCCCAGCGCTATGCCACCGGAATGCGACATGTGTTCGTCAACGGAGTCCAGGTCCTTCGCGACGGCGAGCATACCGGCGCGAAGCCCGGGCGGTTCGTCAAGGGGCCGGGTTATGGGCGCTGTTATTTGCCGCGGCGTCGGTAGCCCTTCTTCGTCATTCCAGCGAAAGCCGGAATCTCATTTCTTTACGGACCGAGAAAAGGAAGGGAGATCCCAGCGTTCGCTGGGATGACGGAAATGGCGGCACCGAGCGCTACCGCCGCGGCGACACCGAATAAGTGTAGGGCACGTAGAGATAGACCTCGGTGAGGCTGGCGCGGGTCCATTCGACGGGGCGGTCGAGGCCGTTGGCGGTGACGGCGTAATCGGGGCCGACCCGCGCCGCGGTGGCGCGGGCGTCGGCGGCGACGAGGTCGACGATCTGGCCGCGATATTTGTCCGGCCCGACCACCGACAGAGTGAGGTCGCCGACCGTCTTGATCTCGGCCCGGCCGACCGCCGGGACCGCCTTGACGAAGGCGGTGATCCGCTCGAGCGCGGCCTTGGCGTCCATCCCGGCGCTCAGCCTGGTCTTGACCAGGAAGCTGACCTGGTTGGTGTCGGGGCGATAATCGTCGTCATCCTCGTCCGCATCTTCGAATTGCAGGTTGCGGTAATTGGCCAGAGTGAGGGGCTCGACGACCAGGGTGCCGGTGGAGAGCTCGATCCCTTCGCGCCGGGCGGCGAGCTCGATCGCGCCTTTGACCATGGCCAGGATCTCATCCTGGCGCTTCTGCTCGTCGCGTGTGTCGCCGACGATCGAGACATATTGGACCGCGAAATCGGCGGTACGCTTGAGGCCGACCGCTGGCGGGCGGTCCATGCCGAGAACCGTCACCGGGGACCTTGAGCTCAGATTAGCCTGCGGGATTCGCGTGCCGGTGACGACGATCTCGGCCTCGCCCAGATTCTGGGCGGCCGCCGGTCCCGCGAGCAAGGCGAGAAGAGCCGGAATGCAGGCCTTGCGGACAAAGGATCGCATGTCGGCCTCCTATCGCCGGGTCGGAACCACGGTGTAGCTGTAGGGGACGTAGAGGAAGACTTCGGTCAGCGTCGCCCGGGCCCATTCGACCGGCCGGTCGAGGCCGCGCGCCTCGACCGCATAATCGGGGCCGAGCCGGGCGGCCGTCGCCTTGGCGTCGGCGGAGACGAGATCGACGATCTGGCCGCGATATTTGTCGGGCCCGACAACCGACAGGGTAAGGCTGCCCTCCTGGCGCATCTCGGCCCGCCCGACCGGAGGGACCGCCTTGATGAACGCCTCGATCCGCTCGAGCGCGGCCTTGGCGTCGCCGGCTTCGGCCAGCCGCGTCTTGACGATGAAGCTGACCCGCTCGGAATCGGGTCGGCCGTCGTTGAGCAAGGGAAGGTTGCGGTAATTGTCGAGGGTCAGGGCTTCGACGACGATCTGGCCGGTGGCGAGATCGACCCCGCGGCGCGCCGCGAGATCGATCGCTCCGCGGACCATCGCGAAAATCTCGTCGCGGCGTTTCGCCTGGTCGCGCGTGTCTCCGGCGATCGAGACATATTGGACGGCGAAATCGGCGGTGCGCCGGAGGCCGACCAGCGGCATCTGCTCGTAATTGCCGAACTGGCGGCGGTTGGCGCTGACCACGACCTCGCGATTGGCGAAGTCCTGCGAATTGGCGTCCTGTGCCAGAGCGGGCGTGGAGGCGCCGAGCAGAAGTGCCAGGCAGATGATGTTGCGCATCGCGTCGTCCCTCCCCGTGCCGAATGGCGGGAGGGTCCGATGGACGGTGAGATGAGTCAAGCGGGGGCGTGCCTTCGCCCTTCGTCATTCCCGCGAAGGCGGGAATCCAGAGAGCCTGCGAAATGGGCGGTGCGGCGCGGAGTCAGTCTGGATCCCCGCTTGCGCGAGGATGACGACTAGAAAGGAAGCAGGGTACCCACGGAAAGTCAGGACACCAGCCAGCGGATGATCGACGGGCCCGGAAGGTAAATCAGGGCGCAAGTGGCCGCCGCGCCGAAGGCAAGCCCCCATCGACCGACATTGCGGGGATCGTCATCGACCCAGCTTACCTTTTTTCCGACGACCTTCTTCAATGGCGCGATCCACATGGCGAGGATGAGGAAGAGGCCGAACGCGCCGAGCAGAATGAGGAGGGACGCCGCCTGGAAAGCCGAGAAATAGCCGATCGAGCCATGGCTATTGAATGGGAAGGCCAGGCCGTGCCCCGGATCCGGCAATCGCGGCGCCGAGCGGTACCAGCGGGTCGCAAGGTAGAATAGGCTGGCGAAGGAGAGGAGGCTTGAGCCGCTCAGGAAGCCGGCGGCGAAGCTTCGCACCATCTTGCGCCGGTTCGCATCCATGTCAGGCCATCAAGGCCCGGACTCTCTCCTCGTAGCGGTCCGCAAGCCGGTTCAGCATCTCGCCGCCGTCGCCGCGGAACGAGGCGCCGTGCATGACCGCGAGAGTCGAGGGTGCCAGCGCGGCCAGCTTGCGGATCGTCGGAGCGGTGTAGGGACCGAGGCTGGTGGCTCCGAACATGTCCTCCGAGGCCATGGCCGCGTCGACGATGTCGGTCTCGGTGACCGGGTCGGAGGAGCCCGGATGGGTGAGCAGGTCGCCGCAGAACAAGGTGTTGGTCACCTCCTCGTAGAGCGCCTGCGCTTCCCAGCCGTGCGGGACGTGGGGAGTCGCGATCAGCCGGATCCGGCGGCCGCCGAGATCGAGCGTGTCGCCCTCGGCAAGGATGAGCGGCGGCCGGTCGGCGAGGTCGTTGACCGAAATGTCGGCGCCCAGCGGGCTGTACACGATTCGGGCTTGCGGCGCGGCTTCGAGCCACAAATTCATCGCTCCGCATTCGTCGGCCTCGACATGGCCGAAGCTGATCCAGCGCAGCCGCTCGACCGGCATCACCCGCGCCATCGCGGCCGAGACCGAAGGGAACATCCCCCGCGGACCGCAATGGTAGAGCAAGGGCTCGTCGGCGAGAATCAGGAACTGGTTGAAGGTGAAGCCGGCCGGCGCCGCGATCTCCGGCACGAAGCTGGACAGGCGGTAGATGCCGTCGCCAATCTCGTCGATCCTGGTTTCCATGCGATCCTCCCGCGCTCGAATCTGCGTCGGCCGCGCCTCGGGATCAAGGCGTCATCGCACCGAGACGTCGCGGCGAGGGGCGGTGCGCGCCGGCAGGCTGCGGTGAAGAAAGCACATGGCGGGCCCCGGATGCTCGCCGATGCTTTCGCTGCTTACCAGCGAATGGGCGCCGTCAGTCACGAAGGCCGGGCGTGGGGAAATGTCGGTGTCGCGGAACGGCCGAACGATCGGATCCTTGATTCCGCACAGCCTGGCGACCGGCAGAAGGGCGCGCAGCTCCGCCTCCGGCCCGGTCATGATGACCGCCGGATCGACCCGAGGGCCTTGATAATCGGCCGGCGGTGGAAGCGTTTCCACTCTCTGCGGTTCCTCGTCGCAGCCCTTGCTCCGGGGCATGCCGCGATAGATCATGTGATTGGCCGAGCCGCGCATATGGTTGAAGTCGCTGAAATAGGCCTCGACATCGGCCTCGCGAGTGCCGGCCGGAAGCTCCACCCTCAGGGTCGATTCCTCGCCGGCCGTGCCGGTGCAGACGGTGCGCCAGCCGCGGGCCATGCTGTCCTGCGCGACCTCGGCAAGTTCGGTCGGCATTCCGACGATTTGGACGTACGCCTTGTGAATCAGCACGCCGTTCGCATAAGGGCGTGGAGGCGCGGGCGTGCAGCAGCCTGAGAGCAGGGCCGGCAAGAGCAAGGCAATGTCCGCCATCCGCATCGGGCCAGGTTAAGGCCTCCCCGAGCCGGCGGCAATGCGGGCCTGTTGCAACCAAAAGGCCGCACGGCCATTGCCCGGCTGACGGCGCCGGATGCGCGCGCCGCAGAAACGGGAAGCCCATGAAGAATCCGATCCCGATGATATTCGCACTCGCTCTGGCCGGCTGTGCCGCAGGCGGCGCGGGGCCCGACTCCACCGCGCCCGCCGCGAGCATCGATCCCAATCGCCTGTCGTTGATCACCCGCTCGCTCGCCTCGGAGGATTTCGAAGGCAGGGGGCCGGGCACTCCGGGCGAAGCGAAGGCCATCGCCTACATCAGCGAGCAGTTCCGCCAGCTCGGGCTCGAGCCGGGGGGCGACGACGGCGGCTGGACCCAGAAGGTGCCGCTGATCCGCACCCAGCTCGACAAAGGCGGTCGGGTCTCGGTGGCGATGAAAAGCGAGACTGTTCCGCTTCGCTTTCCCGACGACGTCTATCTGAGCACGGTCCGGCCGGTCGACCGGGCGCGGATCGACAACGCGCCGATGGTGTTCGTCGGCTACGGGGTCGCGGCGCCGGAGCGGGGCTGGGACGATTTCAAGGGCGTTGACCTCAACGGCAAGATCGCCGTCTTCCTGGTCAACGATCCCGATTTCGAGGCCGCGGCCGGCGAGCCCGCCTTCGGCAAGTTCGGCGGCCAGGCGATGACTTATTATGGCCGCTGGACCTACAAATATGAGGAAGCGGCGCGGCGCGGAGCGGTCGGCGCTTTGGTCGTCCACGAGAGCGCCGGCGCCGGCTATGGCTGGAACACGGTCCAGGCGCCGGGCGGCGAGAATTACAACATCGTGCTCGGGCCGGGCGCGCGGCAGCCGATCCTCTTGCAGGGCTGGATCCAGCGGCCGGTCGCCGAGCAATTGTTCCGCCGCGCGGGGCTCGATTTCGAGACGGTGAAGAGAAGCGCCCGGACGCCCGATTTCCGGCCGATCGACCTCGGCGCGGCCTTCTCCGCCGATTTCGGGGTGAAGACCGTCCAGGTCGAGAGCCACAATGTGATCGGCCGGATCAGCGGCGCGAAGCGGCCGGACGAGACGATCATGTTCGGCGCCCATTGGGACGCCTACGGCCTCGGAGCGCCCGATGCGCAGGGCCGGCGGGTGCGCCCGGGAGCGCTCGACGACGCGATCGGAGTGGCCGGCGTGATGGAGATCGCCCGAGCCTTCAAGGCCGGGCCAAGGCCCGAGCGCAGCCTGGTCTTCGCCGCCTGGACCGCCGAGGAACGCGGATTGCTCGGCTCGGAATATTATGCGTCCAACCCGCTCAACCCGATGGACAAGACGGTCGCCAACCTCACTATCGACGTTCTCCAGCCGCTCGGTCCGGCGCGCGACGTGGTGCTGATCGGCGGCGGCCAGAACGAGCTCGAGGACATGCTCGCCTCCGCCGCTTCCGCACAGGGCCGGACGGTGACCCAGGATGCGCGCCCCGAGCGCGGACTGTTCTACCGGGCCGACCATTTCCCGATGGCCAAACGCGGAGTCCCGACTCTGCTGCTTATGGCGCTGGGCGGCGGAGTCGACCTGGTCGAGGGCGGGCGGGCGCGCGGCGACCAGTGGGTCAGCGACTATACCGCCGCCTGCTACCACCAGACCTGCGACCTGTGGAGCCCGGATTGGGATCTGAGCGGCGCGGCGCAGGATGTCGGCCTGGCCTATGCGATCGGGCGCGAGCTCGCCTTCAGCCGGCGCTGGCCCGCCTGGCGCGCGGGCTCCGAGTTCAGGCCGGTTCGGGAGGCGAGTGCCGCGGTGCGGCGGTGATCGAGTGTTCTACAAACTGAACCCGCTCATCCTGAGTAGGGACTGAGCCAGGCGAAGTCCCGTATCGAAGGACCCCGAGAACTCGTGCGTCCTTCGATACGCCGGTTCGACAGGCTCACCGGCTACTCAGGATGAGCGAGATTGCTCTAGCCTGAGAGCAACGGATTCTAGCGCGCGTCCCCCAGGATCCGGCCCGAATTGCGATACTCCTCGCGGACCTGCGACTGCGGCAGGTTGTCGGTCGGCACCGCCTGCGGGAGGTTATCGGACGGCGGCGCTGAAATTGCGCCGCCGCCCGTCGCGTAACCCCCGGCATAGGGATGGGTCGGGAACTGGCCAGAGAAACGGCTCGCATAAGCCAGCGCCGGCGGAGCGAGCTGCGGGCGCGAGGCGAGAAGGACGGCGGGCGAGGGCTCGCGGCCGGCGTAACGCTGGGTGAAGGCGGAGGGCGAACCCCAATTGCCCTGCATCCGATAGAAGCTGTGCGACCCGACCACCGCGGACTTGACGAGCTTGTAGGCCCAAGTCGGGACGACCTGCTGGGTGTGGTAATGGGTGGCGTAGCCGACCGGCGCGTAGACCGATCCGGAGAGCGCGGCGGCGGCGAGCCGGCGGGCGCGGTCCCAGGCGGGTCCTGACGGCGAGAAGCGAAGCGAGCCGTCGCAGGTGAAGGTGAACTGGCAGCCGCCGCCGGCACGCATCGGCCCCTGATAGACGACACCGCAGACGCTTCCCGGATAGGCCGGGCTCCGGAGCCGGTTGAGGACGACCTGGGCGACCGCGCGCTGGCCGTCCTCGCTTTCGGACCGCGCTTCGTAATAGATCGCCTCGGCCAGGCATTGCAGCGAGCGGATCCGGTCGGAGATGCTGGCGGCTCGAAGGACCAGAGGCGTGGCGCCGGGATTGGGCGCGGTCGAGACCGGGATGGCGGCGTTGATCGCCGCCGCGTCGGTCGCCGAGACCGGCTCGAGCTGCATCGCGTCGGCCTCGATCTCGGGCGCGAAAGCGGGGGCGGCGTCGGGCAAGGTCGGGATGTAGAGGGGAGCGGCAGGCGCTCGGGCGATCGCGATCGGATTTTGGCCGGCCTGGAGGGGAACACAGGACGCACTGCTGACCAATGTCAGGGCAGCGATCAGCGCGCGCCTGGTCAGCGCCGCCATCCATTCCCGCTCGAAATTCCGATTTTTCGGCACTCGCTAACCCGCCAATAACTGAACCGACACTGCGCTCCGAGCCTTTCCCGACAAGGCGGAATCGCCTTGTCGGGTAAGAAAGGCTCTTCGCCATTATCTGGGGCCCTTCCCGACCGAAAAACCGGGACCCACTTTTTCGGGAAGGGCCCTAGTTCGGGATAAGCAAATCTTTCCTGTCTCCGCGCCCCCCTCATTTCGACTGTCCCGAAATGGCACCGAAGCGGCCCGAAGGTTGATTGCCCGGTTTTGGCGGCGGCGCCGGATCGTATCGGTCGGGGGATCGTTCAGCAGCCGATTCAACAAGTGGATTGATGGATGCGTAAAGCTTTGGTGTGCGTATCGCTGGCGGCTCTCCTGATCGCCGGCTGCGGGGACAATCGCGGAAATGGAAGCCAGGCCGCACCGGCGGTCCAGGTCGATCCCGGCAAGGTCACCGCCGAGGATCTGAAGGCGGCGGTCTCCGACGACAGGGTCAAGGCCTTTTACGCGAAGCGCAACTGGGCGCCGGTCTGGACCCCCGATCTCGCCGGCAAGCTCGAAGCCTCGTTCGGCGAGGCCGCGCGCCACGGCATCGATCCCGCCACGTTCCGCCAGTCGGCGAGCCAGGGCTCGAGCGCTTCCGAGCGCGAGGCGGGGCTGACCCTGGCCGCGTTCAACTACGCCCAGGCGCTGGCCGCAGGAATCCTCGACCCGACCAAATTGTTCGAGGTCTATGAGGTGCCGAGGAACCGGGTCGACATCGCCGCCGGGCTGAACGGCGCTTTGAAGACCGGCGAGATCGGGCCGTGGCTCGCCGGCCTCGCCCCGTCCGACTCCGAATATCGGGCGCTTTCGGACGCCTATCTTTCCTACCGCCGTCAGGCCCAGAACGCCCCGCCGACCAGCGTGATCGAGCCCGGCGGCAAGATCGAAACGGGGGACAAGGACCCCCGGGTCCCGCGGATCGCGCAGGTCTTGCGCGCCAACGGCTATCTGGCCGCGGAACAGCCGGCGCCGCAGCCCGGCCCGCAGCAAAAGGCCAAGGCCAAGGCGGCGCCCGCCGCCGATCCGAACCTCTACACCGCGGCTTTGGCCAAGGCGGTCGGGCGGCTCCAGGCCGATTACGGGATCAAGCCCGACGGCGTGATCGGCGACGACACGCTCGAGGCTCTGAATGTCGGTCCGGCCGAGCGGGCGCGGATCCTGGCGGTCAATCTCGAGCGGCGGCGCTGGCTCGCCCGCAACCCCGAGCCGACCCGGATCGACGTCAACACCGCCGCCGCCTTCCTCGATTATTGGCGCGACGGGGTCCATGCCCACCAGGCGCGGGTGGTGGTCGGCCAGCCCGACTGGGAGACGCCCGAGCTCGGCTCGTCGATGTTCCGCCTGGTCGCCAACCCGCCCTGGACGATTCCGGATTCGATCGCCGAGGAGGAGATCATCCCCAAGGGCTCGGCCTATATGGCGAAAGAGCATATCGTTGAAAAGAATGGCAAGCTGGTCCAGGAGCCCGGCGAGAAATCGGCGCTCGGCCTGGTCAAGTTCGACCTCGACAACAAGCATCAGATCTATCTCCACGACACGCCGGCCAAGGCCCTGTTCGCGAGCAGCGAGCGCCATTCGAGCCATGGCTGCGCCCGGGTCCAGGACGCGCTCGGCTTCGCCCGATTGATCGCCGCCGACCAGGGCGTCAGCGACAAGTTCGAGGAAGGGCTTGCGACCGGCGAGGAGACGATGATCAACCTGAAGCGGAAGATCCCGGTCCGCTTGCTCTATCACACCGCTTATTGGGACGGATCGCGGGTGCTGTTCCGGACCGATCCCTATGGCTGGGACGACAAGGTCGCCGAAGCGCTCGGCCTCGGCACGCAGGTGCGGCACCGGGTTCGAAGGCACGTCGAGGATACCGGGCCTTAAAGTTTTCCCCGCATTCGCAGGGGAGGGGGACCACCCGCAGGGGGTGGAAGGGCCTCTTGTCTCACGGCATGGCCCCTCCACCGCGTTTCACGCGGTCCCCCTCCCCTCGAAATCGAGGGGAGGAATTGGTTAGCCCGCGTCGGCGCCGCGCTTCCTCGCGCTGGTTCGGTCCGCTTCCTCGCCTTTCCTGGCCTCGCCGTGGATCGCCTCGCCGGACACGCCTTTGGCGCGCTCGGCGTCGCGGAGGGTGGGGTTGCGGTTATTGTTCGAGCTGTCGCCCTGGCCGCTATTGTCGCGCATGGATCGTCTCCTTTGCGGGGCGGATAACGATCCCGCGCCGCGAATCGCCGCATGATTCGTCGGCGCGAACGTGCACTTCGTCGGCGCTCCGGGCGGTTCGCAGAAAGCAGCCGCGCCTGCGTCGAAGCCGGCGGGAAAGGCCCGGCGAGGCCGGCTATCCGGGGTCCAGCGGCGCAGGGTCCTACCGCTTCATCCCTCGGGAAAGACCCTGCGTCGTCACCTCGAATCAGGAAGAAGAACAATGTTTACGCGTACGATTTCCGCTCTCGCCGCAATGGCCCTGACGGCCGGTACGCTGGCCTTGAGCACTCCGGTCAAGGCCGCCCCCGCCGACGATCAGGTCAGCGTCAGGATCGGCGATCTCGATCTGTCGAGCGCCGAGGGCGCGGCGACGCTCGATCGCCGGGTCCGGGCCGCCGCCCGCCAGATTTGCGGCTGGATGCCGGCGTCCGGACTCAACATGCAGCGCCAGGTCTCCGAGTGCCAGGAATCGGTCGTCGCCGGCGCCAGGCAGGAGATCGAGATCGCGCTCAATTCGTCCCGGCCGCAGCAGCGGATCGCGCTCGCCAGCCGGTGACCCTTCCCGGCGCGTCGAGAGGGCTGGCCGGACATGGGCGTCCGGCCAGCCCTTTGTTTTTTCCGTCATTGCGAGGAGTGAAGCGACGAAGCAATCCAGAGGGCCTCCGAGCTTCTGCTGGATTGCTTCGCTGCGCTCGCAATGACGGATCAAGGTCTACCGCCCAGCCAGCCCCTTCGCATTGGCCAGATACAGCCGGCCGACCTTTTGCTCGTCGCCGTCCGCGAGTCTCGCGTACCAGCGGCCGCTTTCGTCGCGCCTGAGGCCGGTGACGAAATCGCGGCGGACGATCGCCGAGCGGTGGATTCGGACGAAGCGCTCGGGGTCGAGTTCCTCCTCGAGCTTGCCGATCGTGTGGTTGATCAGCCAGCTTCTCTTGCCGACATGGAGCCGCATATAATCGCGCTCGGCGCTGATCCGGTCGACGTCGGCGGCGGCCAGGCGGACCAGGCCGCGGGCTTCCGACACCCAATATTCCTCGAGATATTTCGGCCGGGGACCGGAAGGGGGCTCGTCGCCGCGGGTTGCGAGCCGCTCGCGGGCGCGCTCGACGGCGCGCTCGAGCCGTTCGCCGGCGACCGGCTTCATCACATAATCGACCGCCTCGACGTCGAAGGCGGCGACCGCGAACGTGTCGAAGGCGGTGACGAAGATCACCACCGGCGGATCGGGCAGATCGCCGAGCGCGCGGGCGACGTCGATCCCGTCCATGCCCGGCATGGCGATGTCGAGCAGGATCGCGTCGGGCGACGTCGCCTCGACCAGCCGGAGCGCCGCGGCGCCTTCCGAAGCGGTCCCGGCGAGCGCGACCCCCGGGATCCGGGCGAGCAGGATCTGGAGCCGCTCGACCGCGAGCGGCTCGTCGTCGACGATCAGGAATCGGATCGGGCGGGGCTCATCGCTCATTCGGTCACCAGCGGCATGGAGATGCTCACTTTATAGCCGCCGCCGGGCAGCGGGCCGTGGTCGCAGCGCGCCTCGTCGCCGAAGCGGGCGGCGAGCCGGTCGCAGACGTTGGTGAGGCCGACTCCGGTGCCGTGCTCGTCCTGGCTCGCGGCCTCGGCGCCGCCATTCTCGACCTCGAGCAGCAGGCAGCCGTCCTCTTCGCGTGCGCGGATCGACACGGTCACCGCCTCGCGGCTTCGGGCGACTCCGTGCTTGATCGCATTCTCGACGATCGGCTGGAGAAGGAGCGGGGGCACCAGAGCGTTTTCGAGATCGGCCGGAATGTCGGTCTCGACCTGCAGCCGGTTCGGGAATCGCACCTTCTCGACGTCGAGATAGAGCCGCTGGAACCTGATCTCGTCGGCGAGGCTGACGTCCTCGGCCGGGTCGAGCGTGAGGCTCGACCGGAAGAAGGTCGAGAGGTTGACGATCATCGTCTCGGCTTCCTCCGAGCGCCGGGCCATGACCAAAGACGAAAGCGAGTTCAACGTGTTGAACAGGAAGTGCGGATTGACCTGGTAGCGAAGCGCGCGGAGCTGGGCCGAATGGGCTTCGGCCTCGGCGCGGGCGGCGCGGCGCTCGGCGGTCCGCAGCTGGCCGGCGGAGCTCAAGGCCAGATAGAGCGCGGCCCAGGCTCCGAAGAAGAAATACCAGGTGACGAAGCCGTCGGCGATCAGCCGCGGAGCTTCCTCGCGCCTTTTGGCCACCGACATCGGGATGACCACCGGGCCTCGCCGCTGGAACCTGATCTCGCCGGGTATGACATGCTTTGGCGCTTTGTCGCGCCGGTCGATGACGATCGTCCTCGAGACCAGAGGCTGCTGCAGATAGAAAGAGGCGAAGTTGAAGGTCGAGAAGATCGCCGCCGCCGGAAGGCAGGCCAGGGCCGCGGCGATCACCTTCACCTTGATCGTCTCGCCGGCGGCGCGGCGAAGGATCAGGTAAACCAGGAAGGTCAGAAAGGCGCCGACCAGGCAGCCGAGCGCGCGCGGCGGCAGATAGTGGAAATCCTCCTCCAGCAGAGCCATCCGGATCAGGATCGTGGCGAAATAGAAGAGCCAGAATCCGCCGATCAGCGAAAGCGCGAGGCGAAGGTCGGGCAAACGCGCGCGCAGCCCGCTCATGGTGGCAGTGTCCATGACCCTCTCTTAAACGCTAGCGGCCAACATGGAGCAAGCGGGCGCGGCGTTTGCAGAAAGAAGGGGCCGGTTGGTCGAAAATCCGGCGGGAGGCCGGATCCGTGCGGCTCAGTCAGGCCTGATGAACCATTGGCCGTCGCTCTTCTCGGCGAAGAAGCATTTGAAGCTGTCCTCGGTGCTTCGGGCGAAAAGCGCCGAGCCCTGGTCGGCCGGCCAGGCGCCGCGGGCGCCGCGCTCGCCGCGCGAGCGGCAGACGATCGCGCTGCGCTCGATATTGGGATCGTCCGGGCCGGTGAAGACTCGATAGACGGGGCCAAAGGGTCCGGTCTCCTGCTTCCCGCGGATCAGTGCGATCAGCGGCGCCGCCGCCGCGGCCGGCGCTTCGAGGAGCCGGTTGACCTGACGGCGGCTGTTCAGGCCCTCCGCGCTGGTCCGCCGCTTCATAACCGCGGCGACCCTCGAATCGCGCAGCACCGAGGCCCGGTCGGTGCACATGCCCTTGAGGCAGGCGCTGTCGAAGCGGGCGACGAGGTCGACCGTAGCGTAGCGGTAGATCGGATCGAAATCCGCGCCTCGTTCCTGAGGGTCGCCGACCTGCCGGTCCCAGCTCAGCCTCAGGCAGCGTTCGGCCATTGGGTCTGAGGGAGTCGCTTCCTCCGGGCAGATCGAGCAGTCGAAATGGGTGCATTGGTCGATCTGGCCGCGCAGCCGGACCCATTGGCCGTCGAACCGGGCCGGATCGGCGCGGATGGCGTCCATTGTGGTGGAAATCGGCGCGGGGGCAGCCGAAGCGGCCAGCAGGGCGAGGAAAAGCGAGACCATTTCCCAATCTTTAGCGTCACTTGTGCCGACGGCAAGCGGCGGGTGGGCTTCGCCGGTTTTACGGATTAGGCTTTGCATGGCGGCCGCTTCGGGTCCGCTATTTCGAAGGGACCGTGCTCTTGCTGCCAGTGATCGCACTTGCCGCCGCGGCCGCCGCGCCGGCCGACGTGCCGCCCCGACTGGTCTATTGCCACATGATGGAGTGCAGCTGGGAGCGGCGGGTCTCGAACGCGGTGGTCCGGACCACGCCGAAGGGCCAGCTCCGCAAATATGTCGTCTCGGTCGGGACCTCGACCCATCGCGACGACCGCTATCCGCGCGCCTGGTCGCGAGCGGTGAGGATCGCGTGGCGGCCGAAGCCGAACAGCGATTACGTCTTCTGCTCGCGAACCCAGCCGGCTCTCGCTTTCCAGAGCGAGGACGGGCGCTGGATCGCCCATGCGATGGATCTGTTCAACCTCGGCGGCTACAACACCGCCTCGGCGATCATCTACGCCAGGGCCTGCCACGGGCTCGATTTCAACGCCGCCGATATCGAGACGAAGCTGAGGCGGCTCGGCTACCGGCCTGGAACCCGGAGCCGGCAGGTCGACATCGGCTCGCCCTTCCAGCTGGTGAACCTGCCGCCCGACCCGCCGCGCCGCTGATGGCCGCCGCCATCATCCTGCGCGGCCTGGCGATCGCGATGTTGCTGATCTCGACCGCCTGCCATTCGGCCACCGGGATCGTCGCCACCTATCGCAAATGGGACAATATCCTGACCGTCGAGGTCGACGAGCGCGGCTACGGCCGGCTCGAGGAGCGCGCGGAGGGAGCGGTCGGACCCGCGACAGGCTATGCCCTGGTCATGCCCGGAGGGCGGACGATCATGGTCATGCGCCGGAGGGCGTTGGTCGGCGGCACCTGGGCCGGCGAAGGCTGGGTGGTGGTGGATTCGCTCGACCGCGCCGCCTGGCTCGCTCGCTGGAACCGTTCGCCGGCGCCGAGCCTCGAGGAGCAGGGCCCGTTCCGCGAGGCCGGCGAGACGCGGGTCGGGCAATATATCGGCACGCATTATGTGCTCGACGTCCGCCCCTACACCTGGGTCGAGAATAAGGAGCTGGTCGTGCTCAGGCGGCGAGATCTCGTGCCGCTCGGCCGGCTGCTCGCGGAGAACAGCCTCAATGCCTGGAAAGCCTATGGCATGGTCCGGATCCCGGCCTATCTGCGCGACATGGCGCGGCTGATGGCCGAGGGCGCCCCGCTCAAGGTCGGCGACAATTTCACCCTGATCTCGCTCGAGCAAAGGAGGGTGGATCGCGCGCGCCTCCGGCCGCCGTCGCGCGTGCTGACGCGCGCCGAATTGTTCCGGCTGCTCGAGGCCCGTCCGAACTCGAACAAGCCGCCTCAGCTCATTGAAGTGCCGCACTGAAGCGAGATCCGCGAGCGACTGGGAAAGCGCGACACCGACACTATGTTGCCAGTACCCGCGTGGCTTCCGGCCGCGAAGATTTCAGCAAAGGCCTCGAACCATGACCGTCAAAGCCTATGGCGCCTCTTCCGCCGACAAGCCGCTCGAGGCGATGAACATCTATCGCCGCGAGCCCGGGCCGAAGGACGTGCAGATCGAGATCGCATATTGCGGGGTCTGCCATTCCGACCTCCACACGGTCCGCTCGGAATGGGGCGGGACCCTCTACCCTTGCGTACCCGGCCACGAGATCGTCGGCCATGTCAGCGCGGTCGGACCGGAGGTAAGCGGCTTCGCGGTCGGCGACGTTGTCGGGGTCGGCTGCCTGGTCGGATCGTGCCGGCATTGCCACGCCTGCGACGAAGGGCTCGAGCAATATTGCGAGAAGGGGCTGATCGGCACTTATAACGGGCCGACCGCCGATCCGCCGGGCCACACGCTCGGCGGCTATTCGCAGCGGATCGTCGTCGACGAGGATTTCGTCCTCAGGATCCACCACCCCGAGGAGCAGCTCGCCGCGGTCGCACCTTTGCTTTGCGCCGGGATCACGACCTGGTCGCCGCTCCGCCACTGGAAGGTCGGGCCGGGCCAGAAGGTCGGGATCGTCGGGATCGGCGGGCTCGGCCATATGGGCATCAAGCTCGCCCATGCGATGGGCGCCCATGTCGTCGCTTTCACCACATCGGAGAACAAGCGCGGGGATGCGCTCGAGCTCGGCGCCGACGAGGTCGTCGTGTCGCGCGACTGCGAGGCGATGAAGGCGCATCGCGCAAGCTTCGACTTCATCCTCGACACGGTCGCGGCGAGCCACGATCTCGACGCCTTCACCACCCTTCTGAAGCGGGACGGGACCTTGTGCCTGGTCGGAGTGCCCGACAGCCCGCATCCTACTCCCGACATCAGCGCCCTGATCTTCAAGCGGCGATCGATCGCCGGCTCGCTGATCGGCGGGATCGCCGAGACCCAGGAGATGCTCGATTTCTGCGCCGAGAAGGGGATCGTCTGCGAGATCGAGATGATCCCGATCCAGCAGATCGACAATGCCTATGACCGGATGCAGCGGAGCGACGTCAAATACCGATTCGTCATCGACAGCGCGAGCCTCGCGGCCTGAGCGGCGGGAAGGAGCAGGCACAGGGCGCGGAGGGCAGCGAGATAGCGGCCGCGCGGCCGTGCGGATTCGACATGGTCCGATCGGTGAACGACAAGGGCCGGCGATGCTGATCTTCGAGACGATCCTCGGCCTGCTGCTCGGAGCGACTCTGCTTTCGGCCTTGGCGAAGCGGGCGAGCATCCCCTATCCGACCCTGCTCGCGTTCGGCGGAGCCGCGGTCGCCTTCATTCCCGGCGCTCCCCGGCTCGACCTGCCGCCCGAGCTGATCCTCGCTCTGTTCGTCGCGCCGGTGCTTCTCGACGCCGCGCACGACACGTCGCTGCGCGATCTTCGAGTCAATATCAGGCCGGTCCTGTCGCTGGTGCTGGTCGCGGTCGGCCTGACGACGGCCGCGGTGGCCTTTGCCGCGCACCTGCTGATTCCGGACATGCCCTGGGCCGCGGCGGTCGCGCTCGGCGCTCTGCTCGCTCCGCCCGACGCCGTTGCCGCTCTGGCCGTGCTTCGGGAGGTCGAGCCGCCGCACCGGATCCGCAAGATCCTCGAAGGGGAAAGCCTGCTCAACGATGCCTCGGCCTTGTTGCTTTACAAATTCTCGGTCGCGGCCGTCGCCGTCGGAAGCTTCAGCCTGCATCAAGCGCTTCCGGCGTTCCCGCTCGTCCTCGCCGGAAGCGTGGCTTTGGGCTGGGTGCTGGCGCGGCTGGTCGGAGTGATGGTCCGCGGGATCGACGATGCCCCGACCGCGGTCATCCTCCAGTTCGTCATCACGTTCGGGGTCTGGCTGCTCGCCGAGCGGCTCGGCCTCTCCGCGGTCGTCACCATCGTCACCTTCGGCCTGACGGCCGGCCGCCGGGCGCCGATGCCGCTTTCGGCACGGCTTCGAGTCTCGTCCTTCGCCATCTGGGAATCGGTCACTTTCGTCCTCAACGTGCTCGCCTTCACTCTGATCGGCCTGCAACTGGGCCCGATCCTCGAGGGGCTGAGCGGCGCTGAGCTTGCCCGGATGCTTCTGGCCGCGCTCGCCATCCTCGCCGTCGTCATCGCGGTGCGATTGCTTTGGGTGATGACCAACAGCCTCGTCGAATGGCGCCGCGAGAAATCCGATCCGGGCTCGGCGTTGAACGCCAAGGAAGGGGTGGTGATCGGCTGGTCCGGGATGAGGGGAATCGTCACCCTCGCGGCCGCGATGGCGCTCCCCGCCGGATTTCCGCATCGCGACTTCATCCAGCTCACCGCTCTGGTCGTGGTGCTCGGGACCCTGATACTCCAGGGGCTGACGCTTCGTCCGCTCCTCGCCATGCTGAACCTTCCCAAGGACGATGTGGTCGAAGCCGAGATTGGAGTCGCGCGCGGGGCCGCCCTCAAGGCGGCGCTCGCCGAACTGGACAGCGAGGGCTCGACCGCCGCCGAACGGCTTCGCCTCGAATTCGGCGAAGGGCTCAGCCGGACCCGCGCCGGCGGCGACCCCCACGACACCGAGCGCAATGCCCTTCGCCAGCGGGTCGTGCCGGTGGCGCGCATGGCCATCCACGACCTCCGCCGAGTCGGCGTCATCGGCGACGACGCCTACCGGATCGTCGAGGAGGAGCTGGACTGGCTCGAGCTGAGCTCGCGGTCCCGATACGAGCCGGAACAGGGTCCGCCGGTGAGCTGAGCGGAAAGCCTCCGGAACGGAGTCGCGCGAGACGTGTTCGGCGCGAGGGTCCGGACTCACCCCCGGCAACGGCCATGACGTGGCGGAGAGGCGGTCATGGTTAGGAGCGAGGAGGGAGCGATGAAGATTCATCGTGACCGACCGAGCGACGACAGATGAACCGGTGCGAACATCCCCCGGATGTTCGCAGCCATGCCGGGGGCATGGCGGCCGGTTCATGGCCGTCTCTCCGCCGCGCCGCTGCGCCGGAGGCGCAGTTTATCCTGAGCGGCTGCTGCAAGCAGCCAGCCGAAGGGCGGTCGCCCGGAGAAGGGCACCGGCTACGTCGAAGCGCTCGTGCGGGCAACCAGCCCGCCCTTCGCACCCCTCCTTGCCGGTGCGCTTCTCGGGGCGATCCTGGCCATTGCCGGTAGCGGGTCCGGACCCTAAGGGAGCGCACGCGGGAGAGGTGGCCGAGTGGTTTAAGGCAGCGGTCTTGAAAACCGCCGTGGGTTCACGCCCACCGTGGGTTCGAATCCCACCCTCTCCGCCATTGAGCTAATCTATTCAATCGCGGTCCTCGGTCTGGTCAATGGCGTAGTAATGGTCCTTCATTTCGTCGCCGCGCCACAGGTGCCAGTTCGCTCTGAGCTATTGAATGCAAATTGCGCACCTCACCTCCAGCGTGACGACCATCACTGCTGCCTCCCTCACAGTTACCTAGGACTTCTTTGTGGAGGTCCGCTTAGTCTGTAAGTCCATCAGCGAGGAAAGAATGGCGGGCCGACAGTCCCGACTGGCGAGAACGATGGCCGAAGGAGCACCTTCTGACGCCCGCTATACGGCATTCCTGAGCTATAGCCACAAGGACGCCGAAGCGGCCACCACGATTCACCGTCGTCTCGAATCCTATCGCATACCCAGACGTCTCGTCGGTACCAATTCGGCGCGCGGTCCGGTGCCCCATCGGCTCGCCCCAATCTTTCGAGATCGCGAGGAGTTGCCGGCCGCGAGCGATCTCAGCGAGACCGTCCGTACCGCACTCGCTCAGTCGGGCGCGCTAGTCATCCTTTGTTCCCCGCATGCCGCCGGCTCGCTTTGGGTCGCTGAGGAGGTCAAGAGCTTCCGCAAGCTCCATCCCGACCGGCCGATTCTTGCTGCAATCCTCGACGGCGAGGCGCCCGACTGCTTCCCAGATACTCTGCGCGCACTCGACGCAGACGGCACCCGTCGCGAGCCTCTCGCGACGGATCTTCGGCCGGGTATGGATGGCACGCCTCTAGGCATCCTCAAGCTCGTCGCCGGAATTTCCGGTCTTGGCCTCGACGACCTGGTACAACGCGACGCCGCGCGCAGAGTACGCCGCGTGACCGTAGCCATCGCGGCGGCCCTGATCGCGATGGTCATAATGGCCGCTTTGGCTTTCACCGCATTGCAGGCACGCCGCGAGGCGGATCGCCAGCGAGCTGAAGCTGCGAGGCAGATCGAATCAATGATTATCGATCTGAGAGAGAGACTGCATCGTGTCGGCCAACTAGACATCCTCGACGTCGACCAGCACGCACTCGATTATTATTCGCGGCAATCATTGGGCAGTCTGGACTCGAAATCGCTCGAGGGTCGAGCCCGTGTGCTTCATCTCATCGGAACCGACGATCTGGCGAAGGGACGCCTCGACCTCGCTTGGATCGCATTCAATAACGCCTACCGAACCACGGCAGAGCACCTTAAAAGAGATCCGAACAACCTGGATCGGATCTATGCCCACGCACAAAGCGAATATTACATCGGTGAAATGTACCGCCAGTCCCATTCATGGCCGCAAGCGCTAAAATACTTCAAATTGTGTGCCGCAGCGGCCGAGCGCCTAATCCTCTCTTCACCAGAGAATCCGAATTATTTAACGGAGGCGGGTTACGCGGCCTCGCGCATCGGAAGCGTTCAGCTCGAAGGGCTATCCGACCCAATCGCTGCCGAGACTTCCTTCAAAACAGCGCTCTACCTGTTCCAGCGGGCGGGGCAGGTACAATCGGACAACAAGACGGCAGTTCGCAGTCAAGCAACTACCTACGCCAACCTCGCTGATACCTACAATGCCCAAGATTTATTGCGTCAAGCGCTCATCGTTCACCGACGGGAACATGCAGCCTTTCTTTCTATACACTCAGCCCATCCGGAGGACATGGATGTGCTTTACCAGCTGGCGATCGCCGAGCGCGCGGTCGCGCGGCAGCTGACGGTTCTCAATGAGACTGATTCCGCTTTGCCCTACAGAGCTGCTGCCTATCGACACGCGGTCGCCCTGACGGAGTACAACGAGACCAATACGGATTGGCTGGTACTCAGGGCGAACATTGCATGCGACCTTCTTTTCGGTTCGCCGGCAGAGCGCCGAATCGCATCTCCCGACGCCCTCCGCGACGATATGTCGTCGGCGCTTCGAAAACTTATGACGTTGCGGGAGCCCAAAGCGCGCGAGATTTGGCGGTGCTTGGCCGCGTCGCAAAAGAGACTTGACACACACTAGCGACGGAGCGCCGACTCCTCACGCAGGCGGCTCCCACAATTGTCACAAAGATCGTTTCGCGTTTAGAGCGGCCTCGATCGGGTTTTGGCCCTTTCTCGGATGCGAAGGAACGAAGATGGCCGAAGCCAGGATCACGCAGTTCGATTGGCAGGACCCGTTCGGGCTCGACGCGCAGTTGAGCGACGAGGAGCGGATGGTCCGCGATGCCGCGCGCGCTTATGCGCAGGACCGGCTCCAGCCGCGGGTGACCGAGGCCTATCTCGAGGAGACGTTCGACCGCGCGATCATGTCGGAAATGGGTGCGCTCGGCCTGCTCGGAGCGACCATCCCGCCCGAATATGGCGGCGCCGGGCTCAACTACGTCAGCTACGGCCTGGTGGCGCGCGAGGTGGAGCGGGTCGACAGCGGCTACCGATCGGCCATGTCGGTCCAGTCCTCGCTCGTCATGCATCCGATCAACGCCTACGGCACCGAGGCGCAGAAAAGGAAATATCTGCCGAAGCTCGCCACCGGCGAGTGGGTCGGCTGCTTCGGTCTGACCGAACCCGACGCGGGATCCGATCCGGGCTCGATGCGGACCCGCGCGAAGAAGGTGGATGGCGGCTACCTTCTGAGCGGCGCCAAGATGTGGATCACCAACGCCCCGATCGCCGACGTCTTCGTGATCTGGGCGAAATCGGACGAGCATGGCCGAGCGATCAAGGGCTTCGTTCTCGAGAAGGGCATGAAGGGCCTGTCGGCGCCCAGGATCGGCCAGAAGCTTTCGCTCCGAGCCTCGATCACCGGCGAGGTGGTGATGGACGAGGTCGAGGTACCCGAGGAGAATTTGTTTCCCGACGTCGCCGGCTTGAAGGGCCCGTTCGGCTGCCTCAACCGCGCCCGCTACGGAATCGCCTGGGGTTCGATGGGCGCCGCCGAAGCCTGCTTCCACGCCGCCCGCGCCTACACGCTCGAGCGCAAGCAGTTCGGCCGGCCGCTGGCCGCGACCCAACTCGTCCAGATGAAGCTCGCCAACATGGTCACCGAGATCAGCCTCGGCCTCCAGGCCGCGCTTCGGGTCGGACGGCGGATGGACGAGGGCGAGCTGATCCCGGAGGCGATCTCGCTGATCAAGCGCAACAATTGCGGCAAGGCACTCGACATCGCCCGGATCGCCCGCGACATGCACGGCGGCAACGGCATCAGCGCCGAATTCCAGGTGATGCGCCATGCCGCCAATCTCGAGACGGTCAATACCTATGAAGGCACGCACGACGTGCACGGCCTGATCCTCGGCCGCGCGATCACCGGGATCCCGGCGTTTTGAACTTGCGGATGTCGCCGGGACCAAGCGTTCCTCAACTTGCCGTCATTGCGAGCGCAGCGAAGCAATCCAGAACGTCGCCCCTCTCAAAATCGGGACTGGATTGCTTCGTCGCTCCGCTCCTCGCAATGACGGCTGTTGGATGCTTCTCGACGTGCTGATCGATGGATAAGCCCCTCGCCGGCCTCCGGGTGATCGAGCTGGCCCGGATCCTTGCCGGTCCTTGGGCCGGCCAGCTGCTCGCCGACCTCGGCGCCGAGGTGATCAAGGTCGAGCGGCCGGGGACGGGCGACGATACGCGGCAATGGGGCCCGCCCTTTGTCACCGGTCCGGAGGGCGATAATCTCGATGCCGCCTATTTCCACGCCTGCAACCGCGGCAAATCCTCGCTCGCGGTCGATATCTCGACGGAGAGCGGCCGGGAGCAGGTCCGCGCCCTCGCCGCCTCGGCCGACATATTGATCGAGAATTTCAAGCCGGGCGACCTTGCCCGCCATGGCCTGGATTATGAGAGCCTGGCCGCGATCAATCCGGACCTGGTCTATTGCTCGATCACCGGCTTCGGCCAGACCGGCCCCTACGCCTCGCGGCCGGGCTACGATTTCATCATCCAGGCGATGGGCGGCGCGATGTCGCTGACCGGCGAACCCGACGGCGCTCCGCAGAAGAGCGGAGTCGCTTATGCCGATCTCTTCACCGGCCTCTATTCGGCGGTCGCGATCCTCGCCGCTCTTCGCGAGCGCGATCGGACGAAGCGAGGCGCTCATATCGACATGGCCCTGCTCGACACCCAGGTCGCCGTGCTCGGCAACCAGGCGCTGAACTGGATGGTGTCGGGCGAGGTGCCGCCCCGGATGGGCAACGGCCATATCAATCTCGTCCCCTACCAGGCGTTCAAATGCGCCGACGGCGAGATGATCGTCGCGGTCGGCAACGACCGGCAGTTCGAGCGGCTCTGTTCGATTCTCGGCGTGGCCGAGCTGGCGGCCGACGACAGGTTCCGCACCAACCCGGCGCGCGTCGTCCATCGCGATCTCCTGGTGCCTGTTCTCGAACAGCGAATAGCCGAACGCGGGAGCGTGGAGCTGGCGGCGGCGCTCGAGGAGGCCGGGATCCCGGCCGGCCCGATCAACAGAGTCGACGCGGTGTTCGCCGACCCTCAGGTCGTCCATCGCGGCATGCGCCTCGACCTGGACGGCGTGCCGGGACTCGCCTCTCCGATCGTGATCGACGGCAAGCGGCAGGTATCGGACCTGCCGAGCCCGATGCTGGATTCAGCGTCCTGAGGATCCGAGGTCGATGATGCCGGTGCGAATAATCGCCGGGTCCGGACAACCGCCGACTTCCCGTTGGACGGTGAGCGCGAGCGCGGCCGAAGGCTCATCGCCGAGACGGGTGACCCGCGCCGGCCTGGCGGGCCGGTCCGCCATCCGGAGGCGGGAATAAAAGCGGCAGTCGGTAGGAGCGGCCGTGGCGGTGCTGCGGTCCGGTTGTGGCGCCGCGACCGAGGCCGACGGCAAAGCAAGAGCGGCAAGCAATAGAAGGCGCATTGATCGACTCCCTTCCTGCCGCCGGAACATAAAGCATTTCGCTCCCGATTTCAGCCCCTTGCCGCGGGCTGGATCAAAGAGCGCGCTGGCCTTAAACACGGCTCTCGAAACGGGGAGGGAAATCACATGGGCCTGATCGGTTGGATCGTCGTCGGGATCGTCGTCCTGGCATTGTTCTGGGCAATCGCCATCTATAATGGCCTGGTGAAGCTTCGTGCCCTGGTGAAGGAGGGCTTCAGCGGAATCACCGTCCAGCTTCGCCGCCGCGCCGATTTGATCCCCAATCTGGTCAGCACCGTCGAGGGCTATGCCACCCACGAACGGAGCACCCTCACCGAAGTGATCGCCCACCGCGGCGACGCGGTCCAGGCGCGCGGAGTTCAGGAGACGGCCCAGGCCGATCACGCTTTCTCAGCGATGATCGGGCGGGTGCTGGCGGTGGCCGAAGCCTATCCGGACCTCAAGGCCGACGACAATTTCCGCCAGCTCCAGGACGAGCTCGCCCAGATCGAGGAGGAATTGCAGGGAGCCCGACGCTATTACAACGCCACCGTCCGCGACCTCAACACCAAGGTCCAGTCCTTCCCCGACGTGCTCCTGGCGAGGCCGATGGGCTTCTCCGAAGAGCCATTCTACCAGGACGACGACGCCTCGATCCAGACGGCGCCAAAGGTCAGCTTCGGCGCGAAAGCCTGAGCGGATGCGCCTCTTCCGGATCGCCGCTGCCCTGTGCGCGGCCCTGCTCCTCGTCACCCCCGTCACGGCCCGTGCCGAAGAGCGCATCCACTCCTATGTCTCGGACGTCCAGGTGCGGAAGGACGGAAGCCTCGACGTCGCCGAGACCGTGCGCATCAATGCCGAGGGCGTCAGGATCAATCACGGCATCTACCGCGATTTCCCGACTCGCTACCGCGACCGGGTGGGACGCGAGGTCAGGGTCGGCTTCGACGTTCAGTCGGTCGACTATGACGGCGCTCCGGCCAAATATGTCACTGAATCGATCGGCAACGGAGTCCGCGTGAAGATCGGCGACGCGGACGTGACCGTGCCCTATGGCGAGCATGTCTATACGATCCGCTACAAGACTACGCGCCAGCTCGGCTTTTTCGACACCTATGACGAGCTCTACTGGAACTCGACGGGCAATGGCTGGATCTTCCCGATCGACGTCGCCGAGGCTCGCATAACCCTCCCCTCCCCCGCCGCCTTCGGCCAGAGGCATGTCTATACCGGCCCGCAAGGCTCGACGGCCGAAAATGCCGAAGTGGTCTCCGAGGAACCGGGCCATATCGTCTTCCGGACGACCGCTCCGCTCGGTCCCGAGGAAGGACTCACCGTCGCGGTCGCCTTTCCCAAGAATGTCGTCACCCCGCCCGATGCCTCGACCCGGCTCGGCTGGTGGCTTGCCGACAATGGTCCGCTCGGCCTCGCCGCGGCTGGCCTTGCCGGCCTGCTCTTCTATTATTTTTACGCCTGGAGGCGCGCCGGCCGCGGTCCCGACGCGGGGACGGTCGTCCCGCTTTTCTCGCCGCCCGACGGCCTGTCGGCTGCGGCGATGCGCTACATCCGCAAGATGGGCTTCGACAATCGCGCCTTCGCCGCCGCGATCGTCCAGCTCGGGACGCTCGGCCGGATCCGGCTCGTCGAGGGCGAGAAGCATTTCCTGTCGCGCGCCAGGACGACGATCGAAAAGACCGGCGGCGAAGAGGACCTGCCCGAGCCCGAAGCCTCGATGATGCGCCGCCTCTTCTCCTCCGGCAACTCGATCCTGATGGACAATAAATATCATGCAACCTTCAGCTCGGCGAGCTCGGCGCTCGAGTCTGGCCTCAAAAGTGCCTATGAAGGCACTCTTTTCAAACGCAATCTCGGCTGGTCCGGATTTGGGATCCTGCTCATCGTCGTGGCCATGTGGATACCGGCGGCCTTGATCGTGGCGACGAGCGGCGCCGACATGGCGCCGATGGCGATCGGCGGCCTGGTGCTGCTCGGCGCGGCGGTCTTCCTGTTCCGGCTCGGCGGCCCAGGGAGCACTGCTCGCTGGGTGTGGCGGGCGCTCGGCATATTGGTCGGACTGCTCGGACTGGTCGCGGGTTTGTCGACGATCGTTCTGGCCATGAACAGCGGCCGCGCTCTGCCGATGTTCCTGCCGCTGCTCGCTCTCCCCTTCGCCATCTCGGCCTTCTGGTGGATGGCGGCGCCGACCCGCGAAGGCCGGGCGGTGATGGACCGGATCGCCGGTTTCCGCCGCTATCTTTCGATCACCGAGGAGCAGAGGCTCGAGACCCTGCACCCGCCGGAAAAGACGCCCGCCCTTTTCGAACGCTACCTTCCCTATGCGATCGCGCTCGGAGTCGAGAATCAGTGGGCGGCGGGCTTCGCGTCGGTTCTCGCCGCGGCGGCCGCGGCCGGCCAGTCCTCGTCAATGGCCTGGTATGTCGGGAGCAGCGATCCCTGGTCCGATACCGACGGCTTCGTCAACCAGGTCGGATCGTCGCTTGCGAGCAGCGTCTCCTCGGCTTCGACGGCTCCCGGTTCGAGCAGCGGATCGGGCGGCGGCGGCTCATCCGGCGGCGGCGGTGGCGGTGGAGGCGGCGGCGGCTGGTAGCCGGGCCGTCAGTCCACCGTCACGAGCCGCCGCCGGGCCCCCCGGCGATAGCGGTGCCGCTGTCGCTCGGGCTGGTGCCGAGCGCGGACTGGGCCCCGAGCAGCCCAAGCGAAATGACCATCAGGATGACGAAGCCGATCGACGCCCGGCGTTCCGAGAGACGGACATTCTGTGCTGGCGAAATGCGCATGAGCGTGACCCCGGCGACCTGATTGCCTGAAGACTAGGCCTCGCCGGCCACGCACAACAATCAGCAAGATCTTCCTCTTGCGTCCGGAATCGCCATCCGCATGTCCGGACTTGACCGACGCGTGCGGATATGTGCGGATATGTACGGACGTTTTTTTGAGTGAGAGTATATGACCGAGACCGGCGAGCACGATCCGCAATGGGAGGCGACCGCGCGCAAGGTGCGCGAGGAGCTCGCCCGCCGCCGAATGTCGCGCCAGGCGCTGGCCGATCTCGCCCGGATCAGCATCTCGACGCTCGAAAAGGCGCTGTCCGGGCAGCGGCCCTTCACCATGGCCACCTTGATCCGGCTCGAGGAGGCGCTCGGAGCGCCGCTCCGCCAGCCGGCCCTCGGGGGTACAGCCGGAACCGCTCCGGCGCCCGAGGAGATGGGCTCCTATTCGCGGGGCGCGGTGCGCTGGCTCGAGGGCCGCTACGTCACTCTTCGGCCGTCCTTCACCGGCGGCGGTGAAGCGATCTACGCTTATTGCACATCGATCGACTGGGACGCCGACCGCTCCTGTCTCTGCTTCAGCGAATCGGAGCGTTGCGACGCCGGCTTCACCCAGCACGGCTCGGTCTCGATGCCGCACCTTTCCGGCCATATCTATCTGGTCACCAACGAGGGCGGCCAGTACCGGCTCGCGATCCTCGCCCGCCCGACCGCTGCCGGCAGCCTCTACGGCATATTGGCGACCCTGCTCTCGGGCCAGGGCTCGCAGCTGGTCCCGGCGGCCTGCCCGATCGCCTTGCTTCGCATCGACCGGATGGAGGAGCCCGCATTCGGCCGGCTCGAGGCCGATCACGATCTCTACGCGCATTACCGCGCGCAGCTCGACTCGGTCACCCAGCGCGATTTCGCCCGCTTCCCCTAACGGCGGAAGAGCAGGATCGGCTCGCCCCGGTAGAGCGCCTCCTCGCGGCGGTCGAAGCCGGCTTTCTCCGCCACCCGGATCGAGGGCGCGTTGCCGGGGTCGATGATCGCGACGATCTCGGGGGCGTTCAGAGTCTCGTCGGCCCATTCGAGCGCGGCTTGGGCGGCTTCGGACGCATAGCCCTTCCCCTGCGCCTGAGGCGCGAAGATCCAGCCCATCTCGGGAATATTCTCGATGGCGGGAATCATGTCGCGCTTGAAGTCGGCGAATCCGATCTGGCCGAGATAGGCGCCGTCCTCGAGCCGCTCGACGACCCAATAGCCGTAGCCGAGCAGCGCCCACAGGCCCGGCGAGGCGAGCAGCTTGCGCCAGGTCTCCTCGCGCGAGAAGGGCCTGCCGCCGAGATGGCGAACGACGTCCTCGTCAGCCATCGCCGCCGCCTGGGCGTCGAGGTCGCCGGCGCGGAATCCGCGAAGACGGAGGCGCTGAGTCTCGATTATCGGAGCCACGGCCCGTGTCTCAGAACCGGACGTCGCGGCGCGTCTCTACGAGATCCCGGCCTGCGCCGGGATGACGTATGGGCGTCACTTCTTCCCCAGCGTCAGCCCGCCGAAGCGCTTGTTGAAGCGCGCGACCTGGCCGCCCGAATCGACCAGCTTGCCGTGGCCGCCGGTCCAGGCCGGGTGCGACTTGGGATCGATGTCGAGGGTCAGAGTGTCCCCTTCCTTGCCCCAGGTCGAGCGGGTCTCGAAGGTGGTGCCGTCGGTCATCTGGACCGTGATCTTGTGGTAATCGGGATGGATCGCCGTCTTCATGTCTTTGATTTCCTTGGGTTTGGCTGGTTCCGACCAGCCTCAAATCGGAATTCGAGCGGGCGCTCTAGCCGGAGACGGCGCGATTGACAAGGCGGCGGGGCCGGGATTAGCCCAGATGGCAGCGAAGGTGCCCCGCGCGAGCGGGGTGAAAAGGGAAGCCGGCGAACATCCGGCGCTGTACCCGCAACTGTAAGCGGCGAGCCCCCTCTCCACAACGGAGGGACCGGGCAACGACCCGCAAAGCCAGGAGACCTGCCTCCGCTTGTCGTCCGCATCGGGCCGGGAACAGCCATGATGCGCGGCACTTCCGCCATTCCCGGCGGAAGTACCTCCGTGACGGCAATCCTGTCGTTGAAGGAGGTAGACATGAATCCAATACTTTTCCTGGCAGCCGCGGCGGCGACGGCGCCCGCCTCCGATGCCATACCCGAAGATGACAGTGCGATCGTGGTGACCGCGTCGCGCGAGCCGGTTCCGGCCAGCGAGTCGGTGGCGCCCGTCCAGACGGTCAAATCCGAAACGGTCCGCTCGATCCCCTTTCTGCCGATCGCGGCCGACTATCTGAGGGGCACCCCCGGGGTCGCCGTATCGGTCTCCGGCCCGAAGGGCAGCCAGACCCAGGTTCGGATCCGGGGCGGCGAGGCGAACCACACTCTGCTCTTCGTCGACGGGATCCGGTTCAACGATCCGGCGGCCGGCAACGAGCCCAGGTTCGAGCTCCTGACCAGCGACGGCGTGGCGCGGATAGACGTGCTTCGCGGGCCTCAATCGGCGCTCTGGGGATCGGAGGCGATCGGCGGCGTGGTGGCGGTCTATACGCTCGAAGCGAGCGCCCGGCCCTTCGTGCAGGCGCTGGCCGAAACCGGGTCGCTCGACAGTGCAAGATTCTCGGGCCAGCTCTCCTCGGAGGTCGGCAAATTCGCACTGTCCGCCAGCGCCGGCTGGCAGAAGAGCGAAGGTTTCGATTCGTTCGACGGGACCGGCGACCGCGACGGCTATGAGAATGTGTCGGCGAGCCTCAAGGCGGTCTATCGGCCGGCCAGCGGACTGGAGTTCGGCGCGGTCGGCCATTGGATCGCCGGTGAGAGCGAGTTTGACGGCCTCGACCCGGTCACGTTCAGGCGCGCCGACACTCTGGATTCGACCCGCAACCGGATCGGGGCGTTCCGGACCTGGGCCGAAGCCCGCAAAGGAGGCTGGACCGGCAGGATCGAGGCCAGCTTCCTGGCAAGCGACAATCGCAACCGGCTCGCCGGCTCACCCCTCAACCGCACCGCCGGACGACGCCTGACAATCGGCGGCCAGATCTCCAGGGAGGTCAAGGGTCACACCGTCACTCTCGCGGCCGAGCACCAGGGGGAGGATTTCCAGGCCCGCGACCAGGTCTTTTTCGGCGCCACCGATCAGGACCGTTCACGCGACCTCGACGCCGCCGTATTCGAATGGCGCGCGAAGTGGCTCCCCTGGCTGACCACCGACTTCGCCATACGCCGCGACAGGTTCAGCGCCTTCCGCGACGCCACCACGATCCGGGCGGGAGCGGTCGTGAAGCCGATCCGGCGGCTGACCCTCAGCGGGAGTTATGGCGACGGCATCGCCCAGCCGAGCTTTTACGACCTTTACGGCTTCTTCCCCGGCTCATTCATCGGCAATCCCGCGCTGAAGCCTGAGCGATCCGGCGAATGGCAGGCGGGAATCGCATGGCAGGGGCGGATTGTTTCCTTGGCGCTGAGCGGGTTCAGGGCCCGGCTGAAGGACGAGATCGTCGATATATTCGATCCATCGACCTTCCGCTCGACCACGGCCAATGCGAGCGGAACCAGCCGCAGGCGCGGAATCGAGGCCGAGGCCGAGCTTCGGCTTCCCCACCGCAACAGGATCAGCCTCTATTATACCCTGCTCGATGCCGACGAACGGCAGGTGGCGGGCGGCCTCGCAGTCCGCGAAATCAGGCGGCCCCGCCACAGCGGCGCGCTCGCCGGCAGCGGAATCATCGGCCGGTTCGACTGGACTGCGACAATCGCGTGGATCGGCAAGCGGCGCGACCTGGATTTCGACAGTTTCCCGGCGCGCCCGGTCGTCCTCGACGACTATCTGCTCGCCTCTGCCGGCCTCAACTGGCGGGTCTCGAAGAAGCTCGATGCCTATGTGCGGGCCGAAAATGCTTTCGACGCCCGCTATCAGGACGTGGTCGGCTATCGGACCCCAGGGAGGAGCGTCCATGCGGGCCTTCGCTTTCGTCTCGGCGATTAGCCTCGCCTGGGCCGGGGCGGCGGAAGCGGCGCCCCGCCGGGTGGCGTCGCTCAACCTGTGCACGGACGAGTTGCTGCTGATGCTTGCCCGGCCCGGCCAGATCGTCTCGGTCACCCATCTTGCCCAGAATCCGGCCGAGACGCCGTTGTGGAAGCAGGCGCGGCATTATCGGCGCAACGACGGCAGCCTGGTCTCGGTCGCCGGGCTTCGGCCCGATCTCGTCCTGACCATGGGCGGCGGCGCCCGGGACCGGGTGCGGATCGCCGCCCGGCTCGGGATCCCGATCCTCGATCTGCCCTTCCCGCAGAGCCTCGCCGACATCGAAGCGAGCATCGCCAAGGTTGCCTCGGCCCTCGGCAGGCCCGAGGCCGCGGCGCCCATCCTGGGCCGGATGCGCGCGCTGGCATCGAGCATCCCACGCCGGGAGGTCGACACGGTCTGGCTCGGCGGCGGCGGGCGAAGCGTCTCGGCCGACGGCCTCGCCGCGGGATGGATGCGCTATGCCGGCCTTCGCCAGCGCCGGCTCCAGGGCGACCGGATCTCGCTCGAGCAATTGCTCGTGCGCCCACCCGCTTTGCTGCTTCGAAGCCAGTATCGCTCCGGCCAATATTCGAGCGAGCAGAAATGGCTTTCCCATCCCCTCGCCGCGCAAACCCGCCGCTCGCGAAGCATCGACACCGACGGGCGGCTGTGGACCTGCATGGGCCCGCCGATGATCGGCGAGATCGTCCGGCTTAGGCGGGAGACGGCGCGATGAGCGCCCGGGTCTCGCTCCTGCTCCTTGCCCTGCTCGCGGGAGCATTCCTGCTGTCGCTGCTGACGCCCTGGGACACGCTGGCCGAGCTGGCGCGGCAGGACCAAGGCCTCGCCTTCGCCGTGTTGCGCGAGCTTCGGCTGCCGCGCTCCGCTCTGGCGCTCACCTACGGGGCGATGCTGGGCGCCTCGGGCGCCGCGATCCAGGGCCTGTTCGCCAACCCCCTCGCCTCGCCGGACCTGACCGGAACGACCAGCGGCGCCGCTCTCGGCGCGGTGATCACCGCTTACATATTGGGCTTCGGCGCGCCGATCGCTCTCTCGCTCGGAGCGGTCGCCGGAGCACTCGGCACTTTGCTCCTGCTGATCGCCTTGGCCGGGCCGCGCGCCGAGACCGCGACCCTGCTCCTCGCCGGCCTCGCGATCAGCGCCCTGGCCGGGGCCCTCACCACGCTCGCTCTGGCGCTCGCCCCCTCCCCCTTCGCATTCTACGACGCCTATGAGTGGCTGATGGGCTCGCTGCTCGACCGCAGCCTCGCCCAGGCCGCCTTCGCCGCGGTTCCGGCCCTCCTGACGATCCTGCTCCTGCTCCGGCTTCGCGGGGCGCTCGACAGCCTGACCCTCGGCGAGGAGGTCGCCACCTCGCTCGGCTACGACGTCGGCCGGTTGCGGCTGTGGATCGTCTGCCTGACCGCGGTCGGAGTCGGCGCCTGCGTCGCGATCTGCGGCGCGATCGGCTTCGTCGGCCTGGTCGCGCCGATCTTCGGCCGGAAACTGACCCGAGGCCACCCGGGACGGGCCATCGTCCCCGCGGCGATGATCGGAGCGATCCTTCTGCTGGCAGCCGATCTGGTCGTCCGGACCGCACCGCTCGGCCGGACGTTGCCGATCGGAGTCGTCACCGCCTTGCTGGGAGCACCCTTCTTCCTCTGGCTGGTCGCGCACATGCGCTGGAGGCTGAGCCGATGACGGCGCTGCTCGAAGCGGCCGCGCTCACCTTGCCGGGCCGTCTGCGGGAAACCGCGATCGCGGCGGAGGCCGGCGCCCTGGTCTGTCTGGTCGGCCCGAACGGCAGCGGCAAGACCAGCCTGCTCCACGCCATCGCCGGAATCGGCGGTCCGGGCGGCACGGTCCGGATCGCCGGCAAGGATCCGCGCTCGGCGGGCCCCGCCGAACGCAGCCGCCTGCTTTCTTATTTGCCCGCGTCGCGCGACATTGCCTGGCCGCTCAATGCGCGAGACCTGATCGCTCTCGGCCTGCCGGGAGCGGGCGGCGAATCGGCGATCGCCGAGGTCGGCGAAGCGCTTCAGCTGGCAGAGTTCGCCAATCGGCGGGTCGACCGCCTGTCTACGGGCGAACGAAGCCGGGTGCTGATCGCCCGGGCGCTGGTCTCACGGCCCAAATTGCTTCTGCTCGACGAGCCTGTCGCCAATCTCGATCCGCTTTGGCAGCTCAGGCTGATGGACCATATCCGATCGCTCACCCGGGCGGGCGGCCAAACGGCGCTGGTCGCGATGCACGATCTCGAGCTGGCCCGGCTCTACGCCGACCGGCTGGTGGTGATGAGGGACGGAGCGATCGCGGCGGACGGCGCGCCCGGAGAGATCATGGACAGCGCGCTGATACCGGAGGTGTTCGGAATCGCGCGCAAGAATGGGCGCTGGCGGCCCCTCCTTTGACGTCATTGCAAGGAGCGCCAGGGACGAGGCAATCCATCGTGCCCGCGAGCCGCTCTGGATTGCTTCGCTCCGCTCGCAATGACGGGGGGTGACTCAGTCGCTCGGCGGGTCGGCGATCATCGCGGTGAAATTGGTCTCGGCGACGACCTTGCCCTCGATCAGGCAGCGGCCGGCGAACTTGCAGACCGTGCCCCGGTCCTGGACCAGTTCGACCTCGATCCTGAGCAAGACTCCGGGTTCCACCGGGCGGCGGAACTTGGCGCTGTCGATCGCCATGAAATAGACGAGCTTGCCCGATCCGGCGAGGCCGAGCGATTCCACCGCCAGGACTCCGGACGCCTGGGCCATCGCCTCGACGAGGAGGACTCCGGGCATGATCGGCCGGCCGGGGAAATGACCCTGGAAGAAGGGCTCGTTGATCGTCACCGCCTTGATCGCGACGATCCGCCGGCGGGGGACGAGCTCCTCGATCCGGTCGATCAGGAGGAAGGGATAGCGATGAGGCAGCGCCGCCATCACCCGCCTGATATCGAGCGGGCCGATGGCGGCGCTGCCTGTTTCGTCGGTCACCGGCCCTGGGGCTGGGCGCCGGGCTGCTGCGGCAACGGAGTCACGCTGACGCTCGGCAGCTGGGTGTTGAGCGCCGCGAGCACCTCGTTGGTGACGTCGAGCGCCGGAGCGCTGGTCAGGGTCGCTTCCTTGTCGAGCGCGAGGTTGGCGCCATGGGCGTTCATCGCGGTCGTCACGATCGGCTCGAGCCGTTCGCTGACCTGCCTAAGCACGTTCTGCTGGGTCGACTGGATGGTCTGCTCGGTGCGCTGAAGCTCCTGATTGGCGGCGTCCTGCCGGGTCTGGAGCGCTTGGGCACGCTGACGCAGCTGGTTCTCGGTGGCGGTCCGAGCGGCTCCGGCCGGCTGGTTGGCCGCGGCCTGGGCGGCGGTCTGGATCGCCTGGGCCTCGGTCTGGATCGGCCCGCCGAGGGTCTGGGCGCGCTGCCGGTAGGCGGCGATCTGCGCCTGGATCTGGGCGTTGGCCGCCTTGCAGGCATTGCAGTCGCGGAGGATTCGGCCGGTGTCGACGGTGACGATCACCGCGGCCGGAGTGCGCTGAGCGAGCGCCACGCCGGGAACGGCGATGGCGAGCGCGGCGATTGCCGCGCCGAAAGCATATTTGTTCATCAGAATGCGGTTCCTACATTGAAAGTGAGCAATTTGGTGTCATCCCCCTGCGCCTTTACCAGAGCGCGGGCTATATCGATCCTGAATGGGCCGAACGGCGAGTTCCAGTTGACTCCGATTCCGACCGAGATTCGCGGACGGGCGGAGTCGCCGAAATAGAATTCCTTGAAGCCGTTATTGGCCAGGGTGGTCCCGGCCGGGCACGGGGCGCCGGGCAGGATGGTGACCGTGGTCCCGGCCGCGCTGTCGGCGCAGACCCTGCCGAGATCGACCAGAGGCGGCCTGGTCAGGGCCCAGAGCGCGCCGGCGTCGGCGAAGATGGACGGGCGAAGGCCGAGCTCCTTGAGGCTCGTGCCGAGCGGAATCTCGAGCTCGATCCGGGCATTGTAATAAGCGCGTCCGCCGAGCGAATCGTCGGCGAGGACGCTCTTGCGGTCGGTGACCAGATTGCCGGTCTCGTCATAGGCGTAGCGGATCACGCGCGGACCGATGCCGCGAATGTCGAAGCCGCGCATGTCGGGCTCGCCGAGGAAGAAGCGATCGATCAGCCGCACCTTGTCCGAGCCGGCCGACGGCGCCTTGTTGAAGCTGTGGATGTAGCCGCCCTCGGCGCTCAGCGAGAGGATGAACTTGCCTGCCACCTGATAATATTTGGCCGCGTTGATCCGGGTGCGGATGTAGCGGACGTCGCCGCCGAGCCCGGCGAAATCCTGGCTGAGCGTGAGGCGGTGGCCGCGGCTCGGGTGGATGCCGTTGTTGAGGTTCGAATAAGCGATCGAGTAACCTATGCTCGAGGTCAGCTGGTTGCCGAGCGCGTCGCACAGATAGCGGCCGGCCTTGAGCGGGTCGCAGACCGCCGGCAACGGGCCGGTGGCGTCCGGGTCGGTGAAGAACTGGCTCTGGTCGAGGGTGACATGATCCTGGTTGAGGCCGTAGCGCAGGGCCAGGTTCATATATTCGTTGAGCGGAACGCCGGAGCGGATCTGCCCGCCGGTCGTGACCTGCGAGTAGGTCGTGTTGCGGGTATCGTTGATGAAGTTGAAGCTGCTGAGGTCGCGGCGATAGATGTCGAAGCCCAGAGCGATGTTGCGGTCGAACAGATAGGGCTCGGTAAAGCCAAGCTCGACCGACTTGGAATAAGTCGAATAATTGATCGAGGCCCGGACTTCCTGGCCCTTGCCCATGAAGTTGCGCTGCCGGATCGAGGCGTTGGCGATGAAGCGCTCGAGGCTCGAGAAGCCGGCCGAGAGCTGGAGCTCGCCGGTCGCCTTCTCCTCGACGTTGGCCGCGAGGATCACCCGGTCGGGAGTCGAGCCGGGGGTCTGCTCGATCTCGAGATTGTCCTGGTAGAAGCCGAGCGACTGGATCCGGTCGCGCGAGCGCTTGACCCGGACGCTGTTGAACGGATCGCCTTCCGCGAGGCGGAACTCGCGGCGGATGATCTTGTCCTGGCTGATCGTGTTGCCGTTGACGTCGACCCGCTCGACATAGACTCGCGGAGTCTCGGCGATCTCGAACGTGATCGCCATCGTCTTGGTTTCTTTGTCGCGTTCGTACTTCGGATTGACCTCGGCGAAGGCGTAGCCGAACAGGCCGGCGCTTTCGCTCAGGGTCGTAATCGTGTCCTCGACCTGCTTGGCGTTGTACCACTGGCCCTTCTTCATCGGCAGCAGGGGCGTCAGATTCTCGCTCCGGAAGTCGCGGATCGCGCTTTCGACCTTCACGTCGCCGAACTTGTAGCGCTCGCCCTCCTCGACCACGTAGGTGATGATGAAGTCCTGCTTGTCGGGAGTCAGCTCGGCGACCGCCGAGATCACCCGGAAATCGGCATAGCCGTGGGTCAGGTAGAATTGCCGCAACTTCTGCTGGTCGAAAGCGAGCCGGTCGGGATCGTAGACCGCGCCCGAGCTCAGGAAGCTCAATATGCTCGAGCGCTTGGTCGCCATCTCGCCGCGAAGCTCGCGGTCCGAGAATTCGGTGTTGCCGATGATGTTGATCTGGCGGATCTTGGAGCGCGGCCCCTCGTTGATCTCGAAGACGACGTCGACCCGGTTCTGGTCGAGCTGAACGATCTTGGGCTCGACCTGGGCGGCGAAGCGGCCCTGGCGGCGATAGAGCTCGATGATCCGCGCGACGTCGGCGCGGGCCTTGGTGCGGGTGAAGATCTGGCGCGGAGCGAGCTTGATCTCGGGGCTGATCTTCTCGTCCTTGAGGCGCTTGTTGCCTTCGAGGACGATCCGGTTGATCACCGGATTCTCGCGCACCTCGATGGTGAGGGCGCCCTGATTGTCGCGGATCTGGACGTCGGCGAACAGCTCGGTGGCGTAAAGGTCGCGCAGAGCGTCGTCGAGCCGCTCGCGCGTATAGGCCTCGCCGACTCGAAGCCTCATGTAGGAGAGCACGGTCTCGGGCTCGAGCCGCTGATTGCCGACGACCGCGAGCGACCGGATCGTCGCGGTCGGCTGCGGCGCCGGAGCAATTGCGGCCTCGCCGGACTGCGGGGCAGGGGCGGGCGTCGGAGCGGGCGCCGGCGTTGGGGTCCGGCCGGTGGGCGGCGCGAGCCCGGTGTCCTGCGCGTAAGCCGGAGCGAAGAGTCCGCCCAGCATCGTTCCCACGAGGAGCGCGGAATGGAATCGACGGCTTTTCTTTGGAAGTCTGATTGTCGCTGTCACGCGTCCCCGCCTTATTCTGGCTCGGCCGGCGCGCCGGCCGGCGATTATCCCTGTCTGTGCCCGCCCTGCCCGATCACGCTCAGCCGATCAAGCCGCCAAGCTTCGACCATAGCCGCAAAGACGCCAGGTCGTTCAGGGTGACGAAGACCATCAGTGCGAGGAGCACCGCCAATCCCGTCCTGAACGCCCATTCCTGCGCCTCCGGTTTCAGCGGCTTCCGGCGGATTGCCTCGACCGTGTAGAAGAAGAGGTGACCGCCATCGAGCAGCGGGATTGGCAAGAGGTTGATGAATCCCAGATTAATTGAGATCACCGCGATGAACCAGAGATACGCGACCGGTCCGAGGCTCGCTTGCTCTCCCGAGAATTTGGCGATCTTGACGGGCCCGCCGAGCTCGCTGAGCGAGCGCTTGCCGGTGATGATCTGGCCGATGCCCTGGACCGAGGCCGAGACGATGTACCAGATCTGGCGGACCGCGGTCGGCACCACCCTGACGAGCGGTACCGGCTCGATCACCGGCTGGGCGACCCGTTCGATTCCGAGCACGCCGCGGCTGAACTTGTTGCCGAACTCGTCCTCTTCGTTCCTGAGCTTGGGGCGCGCCTCGACGGTGTAGCTGCGGCCCTCGCGGGTGAAGCTGACCCGAACGGTCTCGTTGGCGCGAAGCACGATCAGCCGGCCGATATCCTCATAATGGTCGACGGCGCTCGAATCGATCGCCGTGATCCGGTCCCCTGCCCGAAGCCCCGCTTGCTCTGCCGCCGAGCCCGCCTGCACCCTCGCGACCAGAGGCGGCGTGCGCGGCTCGCCATAGGCCATGACGAACCCCGAAAGGACGATGACGGCGAAGAGGAGATTGGTCGCCGGCCCGGCCAGGACGATCAGGAATCGCTGCCAGACCGGCTTGGCCTGGAAGGTTCGGGCGCGTTCCTCGGGCGGAAGCTCGAGCCATTCGCGCGACGGCTCGCTCGCCGCGTTCATGTCGCCGGCGAAGCGGACATAGCCGCCGAGCGGCAGCCAGCCCACTTTCCAGCGGGTGCCCCTCTTGTCGGTCCAGCCGAAAATCTCCCAGCCGAAGCCGATCGAGAAGGCGTCCGCCTTCACTCCGAACCAGCGGCCGACCAGATAATGGCCCATTTCGTGGATGAAAACGAGCGGCCCGATGACGAGCAGGAAGGCCAAAGCGGTCCAGCCAAGTCCGGGGGTGCCGGTCAATTCGAATACCTTCTTGCCATTGCCTCGGCCGCCGAGCGCGCTTCGCGGTCGATCTCCAGAACGTCCTCGATCGTCCCCGGAGCGGGCAGATCGAGGTCCTGAAGCGTTTCGTCCGCAATTGTGGCGATATCGAGGAAACCGATCTCGCCGCCGAGGAAAGAGGCGACGGCTATCTCATTCGCGGCATTGAGGATAGCCGGTTTCGCCGCTCCGCCCGCAAGCGCCGAGCGGGCGAGCGAAAGCGCCGGGAAACGGCGCGGATCCGGCGCCTCGAAGTCCAGCGAAGCGATCCGGATCAGGTCGAGGCGCTCGCACGGGGTCTCCATCCGCTCCGGCCAGGCGAGGCTGTGGGCGATCGGGATCCGCATGTCGGGCGAGCCGAGCTGGGCGAGCACCGACCCGTCGGCATATTCGACCAGGCTGTGGATCACGGACTGGGGGTGGATGACGATCTCGAACGAGTCCGGCTCGAGCGGAAACAGGTGGAACGCCTCGATCAGCTCGAGCCCCTTGTTCATCAGGGTCGCGCAGTCGACCGAGATCTTCGCGCCCATCGACCAGTTGGGATGAGCGACCGCCTCGGCGGGGGTCGCGTTCTTCATCTGCTCGAGGCTTCGGGTCCGGAACGGGCCGCCGCTCGCGGTCAGGATGATCCGGCGAACCGATTCGGGATGATCATGGTCGAAGCATTGGAAGATCGCATTATGCTCGGAATCGACCGGCAGAAGGATCGCTCCGCTTCGCTTGGCCGCCTCGGTCATGATCCCGCCGGCCGAGACCAGCGCTTCCTTGTTGGCGAGCGCCACCGTCCTGCCGCCGCCGAGCGCCGCCATGGTCGGTCCGAGGCCGGCGGTTCCGACGATCGCCGCCATCGTCCAGCCGGCGCCCGAAGCCGCCGCTTCGAGCACCGCTTCGCGTCCCGCCGCCGCTTCGGTGCCGCTCCCCGCGAGCCGTTCCCGGAGTTCGACGAGACAGCTTTCGTCGCCGATCACGGCGCGCCGTGCGCCGACCTTGAGCGCCGCTTCGGCAAGCCCGGCGACGTCGCGGTGCGCGGTCAGAGCGACGACCTCGAAACGCTCGCGATTCCTGACGATCAAATCGAGGGTCGAGCGCCCCACCGATCCGGTGGCGCCGAGGATCGTGACGCTGCGCTTCACGCCGCCGCCAGAGTCGCGATGAGGATCAGCAGGGTCGCGACGACGACCGGCAGAAGGCCGTCGAGCCGGTCGAGCACGCCGCCATGGCCCGGCAGGATCGTCCCGCTGTCCTTGATCCCGTAGCGGCGCTTCACGCCGCTTTCGTACAGATCCCCGAGCTGGGCGATCAGCCCCATCGGAGCGCCGAGATAGAGGAAGGGCGAGCCGATCTCGAGCAGGTTGGCGGTGACCGCTCCGACGATCGCCGCTCCGGCCATCCCGCCGATCAGCCCCGCCCAGGTCTTGTTCGGGCTGATCTTCGGAGCGAGCTTTGGTCCCCCGATCGAGCGGCCGGCGAAATAAGCGAATATGTCGGTCGACCAGGTGACCAGCATCAGCCAGAAGACCAGTTCGAACCAGGTCCAGCGCAGAACCAGCAGAGCGAAAGTCGGCGCCGCGACATAGACGAAGCCCCAGCCGAGCATGGTCCTGCGGCCGATCAGGCCGAGCAAAAGACCGAAGCCGGCGATCGCGCCGAAGCCGATCCAGACCGGATCGAGCAGGCCCGCCCCGATCTCGAGCGGATCTTCCAGACCGGCCGGGAACAGATATTCGGTCAGGCCGAACGAGACGGCGAGCAATCCGGCGATTGCGGTGTAGACCCAGCGCCTGCCGATCGAGTGGATCGCGCCCCATTCGAGGAGCATGACGACCCCCGCCGCCGCGGCCAGCGTCCGGAAGAACCAGCCGCCGAGCCAGATCGCCGCGACCGCGACCGCGATCATCGCCACGCCGGCGGCGAAGCGGGTGGTCAGGTCGGAAGCCGGCCTGGAGCTCATCGGCCGCCGAACCGCCTTTCGCGCCGGCCATAATCGGCGAGCGCGCGGCGAAGCTGGTCGGCGTCGAAATCCGGCCAGAGCGTGTCGACGAACAGGAGCTCGGCATAGGCCGCCTGCCAGAGCAGGAAATTGGACAGCCGATGCTCGCCCGAGGTTCGGATCAGAAGATCGAGCGGCGGAAGTCCGGCCGTGTCGAGCACCTCGTCGATCGCCGCCTCGTCGATCGCCTCGGCCGCCAGCTCTCCGTCCGCCGCCCTGGCGGCAAGCCGGCGAGCCGCATTCACGAGCTCGGCGCGGGCGCCATAGTTGAGCGCGATCGCCAATGTTATCCGGCTGTTGGCGGCCGTTCTTTCCACCGCCTTGTCGATCATCCTGACCAGGTCAGGCGGGAAAGCGCGGTACTCGCCGATGATCACCAGCCGCACCCCCTCGCGGTGAAGGGCGTCGAGCTCCGCCTTGATGTAGAGCCGAAGCAGCCCCATCAGGTCCGAGACCTCGCCGGCCGAGCGCTTCCAATTCTCCGAGCTGAAGGCGTAGAGGGTCAGGCACTCGATCCCCGCCTCGCCGGCGGCCCGAAGCACCTTGCGCGCCGCCTCGGCGCCCTGCCGATGTCCCGCGACCCGCGGCAATCCCCTCGCCTTCGCCCAGCGGCCGTTGCCGTCCATGATGATGGCGACGTGGCGAGGCATGGGGTGCCTCGACTCGTCGCTATCGACGTGGCGGGCGGCGACAGCCGCCTCATTCCCGCCGGCATCGGCCGCCCGGGTGGCAAGGTCGACCGGACGGCCCGTCACTGCTGCAATATTTCCTTTTCCTTGGCCGCCATCGCCGCGTCGATTTCCTTGATCGTCTCGTCGGTCAGCTTCTGCACCTCGACCTCGAGCCTCTTATGCTCATCCTGGCTGATTTCGTGCTTCTTCTCGTCGTTTTTCAGATGATCCATGCCGTCGCGGCGGACGTTGCGGGCGGCGATCCGTGCTTTCTCGGCATATTGATGGGCCAGCTTGGCGAGCTCCTTGCGGCGCTCCTCGGTCAAATCGGGGATCGGAAGGCGGATATTCTGGCCGTCGGTGACCGGATTGAGGCCGAGCCCGGCCGAACGGATCGCCTTCTCGACCGGCTGGACGTTCGACCGGTCCCAGACCTGGACCGAGAGCATTCGCGGCTCCGGCGCCGAGACGGTAGCGACCTGGTTGAGCGGCATGTTGGCGCCGTAGACCTCGACATGGACCGGATCGAGCAGGCTGGTCGAGGCGCGGCCGGTGCGGAGCCCGCCGAGATCGTGCTTCAGCGCTTCGACCGCGCCGTGCATCCTGCGCTGCAGATCGGCCTTGTCATAGGAAGGCATGGCTCATTCCTCCGTCTGGACGATCGTCGCTATGCCCTCGCCGCGGAGCACCCGGGCCAGATTGCCCTGCTCGCGGACGTTGAACACGACGATCGGGATATTGTTGTCGCGGCAGAGGGCGACGGCGCTGGCGTCCATCACCCGCAGATCGTCGGCCAGCACCTGATTGTAGGGCAGGCTCTCGTAGCGGCTGGCACTCTTCACCTTCTTCGGGTCGGCATCATAGACTCCGTCGACGCTGGTGCCCTTGAACAAAGCGTCGCAGCCCATCTCGGCCGCTCGAAGCGCGGCCGCGGTGTCGGTGGTGAAATAGGGATTGCCGGTGCCTGCGGCGAAGATCACCACCCTGCCCTTCTCCATGTGCCGGATCGCCCGGCGGCGGATATAAGGCTCGGAGACGGTCGCCATCGGGATCGCCGAGAGGACGCGCGTATCGACTCCCTCATTTTCGAGGGCGTTCTGAAGCGCGAGAGCGTTCATCACCGTCGCCAGCATGCCCATATAATCGGCGCTGGTCCGGTCGAAGCCGCGCGCCGCCGCGGCCAGCCCTCGGAAGATGTTGCCGCCGCCGACGACCAGGCAGAGCGCATGGCCGGCTTCGCGGGCTTCCTTGATCTCTCCGGCGAGCCGGGCGGTGGCGCCGGGATCGATCCCGAACGCCTCGTCGCCCATCAGGGCCTCGCCCGACAGCTTCAGAAGGATTCGGTTGAAGCGCGGGCGCGGCATTGTCGTCCGATCGGGCTGCGTGTGGGGTGTGGCGGGCACCTTAATCAGCAGGCGCGGCGGTGCCAACCAGGGATTGGGGGTTAGGGATTGGGGGTTTAGAAGCAACCCGTCATTCCAGCGAAAGCTGGAATCACTTTGCCTGATCCGAGTCAGTGAAGGGGAAGTGAGATTCCAGCTTGCGCTGGAATGACGACTTCCCCTTCACCAGCCAATCACGCGGTACCGGCGGCCGCCGCGACCTCAGCGGCGAAATCGCTTTCCTTCTTCTCGATTCCCTCGCCGAGCTGGAAGCGGACATAGTCCTTCAGAGCGATGTCGGTGCCGAGCTTCTTGGCCTCGGCGGCGACGACGTCCTCGATCCGGGTCTTGTTGTCGATGACGAAGAGCTGGCTCATCAGCGCATTTTCCTTGCGGAACTTGGCGATCGCGCCGTCGACCATCTTGGCGACGATCTCGGCCGGCTTGCCGGTCTCCGACGCCTTCTCCGACGCGATCGAACGCTCCCGCTCGATCAGGGTCGATTCGAGATCCTCGCCGCGAAGAGCGATCGGCGCGGCGGCGGCGATGTGCATCGCGAGCTGCTTGCCGAGCGCCATCAGAGCGCCGCTGTCGGCCTCGCTCTCGAGCGCGACCAGCACTCCGATCTTGCCGAGATTGGGGACGACCGCATTGTGGACGTAGGAGACGACGACGCCCTTGCCGACCTCGAGCATGGCCGCCCGGCGGAGCGACTGGTTCTCGCCGATCGTCGCGATGTTCGCGGTCAGTTTCTCCTGGACGGTGCCGCCGGTCGGCCATGCCTCACCGGCCAGCTTCTCGACGTCGCCGCCGGTCTCGAGCGCGAGGCCCGAGACGGTCCGGACGAAATCCTGGAACTGCTCGTTCTTGGCGACGAAGTCGGTCTCGCTGTTGACCTCGACGACCGCGCCCCTGGTGCCGCGCACGGCGACCCCGACCAGGCCCTCGGCCGCGGTCCGGCCGGCCTTCTTGGCGGCGGCGGCGAGGCCCTTGGTCCGAAGCCAGTCGATCGCGGCTTCCATCTCGCCCTGGGTTTCGCCCAGAGCCTTCTTGCAGTCCATCATGCCGGCGCCGGTGCGCTCGCGCAGTTCCTTGACGGTCGCGGCTGTAATCTCCGCCATTTTCATTTCCTTTTGCCCCCCTCCCGCTTGCGGGAGGGGCTGGGGGTGGGATTGCTGAGGTGGGTCAGTACCCACCCCTTAATTCCCTCCCGCAAGCGGGAGGGGAAGAAGACGGATCAGGCCTCGGCGAGCGCCGCTTCGGCCGGCGGCTCGTCCATCGCTCCGATATCCTCGCCGCGGGCGACGGCGCCGCCCTGGCGGCCGCCCATCGCGGCGTCGGCGATGGCGTCGCAATAGAGGCGGATGGCGCGACTGGCGTCGTCGTTGCCGGGGACCGGGAAAGCGATCCCGGCCGGGCTGCTGTTCGAATCGAGGATCGCGACGACCGGGATTCCGAGAACGTTCGCTTCCTTGATCGCCAGCTCTTCCTTGTTGGCGTCGACCACGAAGATGACGTCGGGAAGGCCGCCCATGTCGCGGATCCCGCCGAGCGAGAGCTCGAGCTTGTCGCGCTCGCGGGTGAGCTGGAGCACCTCCTTCTTGGTCAGTCCGGCGGTGTCGCCGGCGAGCTGCTCTTCGAGGCTCTTGAAGCGCTTGATCGAGTTGGAGATGGTCTTCCAGTTGGTGAGCATCCCGCCCAGCCAGCGATGGTTGACGAAATGCTGGCCGGAGCGGCGCGCCGCCTCGGCGATCGGCTCCTGCGCCTGGCGCTTGGTGCCGACGAACAGCACCTTGCCGCCCGAGGCGACCGCCTGGCGGACGAAATCGAGAGCGCGCGCGAAGAGCGGCACGGTCTGCGACAGGTCGATGATGTGCACGCCGTTGCGGTCGCCGAAGATGTACGGCTTCATCTTCGGGTTCCAGCGGTGGGTCTGGTGGCCGAAATGCGCTCCGGCCTCGAGCAATTGCTGCATGGTGACGTCGGGTGACGCCATGGTCTTTCTCCTTCCGGTTATGCCTCTGCGGGGCCGAGAAAGCCGAGGGCTCCCGAAGGAGCCCCGCAAGCCACCGGTATGATGGCCCCGCATGTGGAATGGCGGCCACTTAGGTCGGGCGCGCCGCGAAATCAAGCGCGGAGTGGGAAGACTTTGATTTCCAAAGACTTGGCGGAATCGAGACGGCGGCGGCCCGCTCGATCCTCGGCTGGTCGTGCCATCAACTCGCTTTACCCTGTTGACACGGGAACATAACAGGAACATTAACCACGACTCGGATCAAATCCATTGCGGCCGCGTTCCGGCGCCTGTGGATAAGTAAGGGGAAAGAATGTGACTTATCTCGCGGCGGCCCTCTTCTTCACCCTCGTCCTGCTCGGCTCGGCGGTCAGCCTCCATATGCTCGTGCTTAAGCATTGGGACGAGATCGTCCTCGCTTTGCGCGGCGAGCTCGGCCTCAGCCAGCCGGGCCGACGATCACGTCATGGGCCGGTGACGCCGCGGCGGCGCGTTGCCTTTTGACCTTTGAGTAAGACAGGATGCTGAACGGGATGGTCGCCAGATAGAGCAAGGCGGCGACCGTCAAAGTCTCCCACGGCGCGGTCACCAGCGCCGCTCCAAGCAAAGCGATTCCGACGATGGCGACGAGACGAATGTCGCGGCGCAGCTGCATCGAACCCCAGGAGAAGGTCGCCAGGTTCGAGATGACCAGAGCGGCGACGCAAGCGGTCCACACCGCGACCAGCCGCCAGTCGGTCAGCCAGTCCCATTGCCGCTCGCTCGCCATCCACAGATAGATCGGCAGGAGCAGCAGCCCCGCTCCGACCGGCGCCGGCACCCCGGTCAGGAAGCCCGCCGATTTGTGCGGCTGGTCCTCGACGTCGATCCGGGCGTTGAAGCGGGCGAGCCGCATCGCCATGCAGACCGCGTAAGCGAGCGCGATCAGCCAGCCGAAGCGGGTCCAGGCCTCATAGGATTCGCTGCCGCGGTCGAGCCAGCGCAGGACGAACTGATAGACGATGATCGCCGGGGCCACTCCGAAGGCGGTGACGTCGGACAGGGAGTCGAGCTCGGCGCCGAACCGGCTCGCGCCATTGAGCAGGCGGGCGATCCGGCCGTCGAGGCCGTCGAGGACCGCGGCGAGAACGATCGCTCCGACCGCTTTGTCCCACTCGCCGGCGATCCCGTAGCGCATCCCGAACAGTCCCGAGCAGAGCGCCAGAGCCGTGATCGCGTTGGGAAGGATGGCGCGCAGAGGGATTCCGCGCCGCACCCGGGCGCCGTTCCTTTGCCCGCCGATCGCGATGTCGTCGGCCGGATCTCCGATCATTGGGCGACCCCGTCGAGCGCTTCAGACTGGCCGATCCGGGCGACGATCGTCTCGCCGGCGATGGTGCGCTGGCCGAGCAGGACGACAGGCGCGGTGCCGGCGGGCAGATAGACGTCGACGCGGCTTCCGAACCGGATGAGGCCCACCCGCTGGCCGGCATTGACCTGGTCTCCGGCCTTCACCCAGGGCACGATCCGCCGTGCGACCAGCCCGGCGATCTGGGTGAAGCCGACTCTGGTCCCGTCCGCGCCTTCGACCAATATGTGCTGGCGCTCATTCTCCTCGCTAGCCTTGTCGAGATCGGCGTTGAGGAACTTGCCGGCGATATAGGCGACCCGGCTGATATGGCCGGAGATCGGGGCGCGATTGATATGGACGTCGAACACGCTCATGAAAATCGAGACCCGGGTCACCGGCACGTCGTCGAGACCGCCCTCCCCGACCAGCTCGCGCGGCGGCGGCACGGTCGCGATCATCGTCACCATCCCGTCGGCCGGAGCAATGACCAGATCGGCGCCCTTCGGCGTGGTCCGGATCGGGTCGCGGAAGAAGGCGGCCACCCACAGGGTGACGAAGACGAGGATCCAGAAGAGCCAGCTCCATCCGACCAGAACCAGTTCAGCGAGGGCGATCAGCCCGGCGATGACGACGAACTTGCGCCCTTCCGGGTGGACGTTCGGCATGCGGTAGCGGACGTTGGTCGTGACCAGGTCCGATTTTTCGAGGGAAGTCATGGGCTGCCGTCTAGCTGTGTTACCGAGGTGACTCAATCGCCGGGAAGGCTCATGGTTCATTCCGGAGGAAGAGACGGTGAAGGACGAGGACATAGCGTGGGACGAATTGGAGGGCGCTTATCGGACTCCTTACGATCCCCGGCCCGCTTTGGCCGCCGCGGCGCGCGGCACCGCCTCGTGGGACATTTTGTGGGAGGAGCTTCACCATCAAGGCGATGTCGGCACCGCCTCTTACGCGGCGGTTCCGATCATCGCTCGAATCGCGGGCGAAGCGACAAATGTCAGCCATGAGCCGTTCGCCCTCGCCGCGATCATCGAACAGTGTCGAAGCGAGACCTGGAATCCGGAGATGCCTGCCTGGCTGAAGAAAGACTATTCCGCCGCCTGGGATTCCCTCTCGCGGTCCGCCCACCGCCACCTTCCGGACGCTCAGGATGATGCCCTGATCTCCGCGCTTATGGCCGTCATCGCGATCCGTCTCGGACAGCCCTGGCTCGGCCGCCTGGCGCTCCGCTTCACCGAAACTGAGCGGCGCGAACTTCTGGAGCAGGCGGGCCTGGCCTGATCTCACCGTTGATCGCGCCCGCTCCTCCGCCTACACGCCGCGCAACTCCAAACCCGGCCTCAAGGAACGCGACCCTCAAATGGCGAAGATCAAAGTGAAGAACCCGATCGTCGAGCTCGACGGCGACGAGATGACCCGGATCATCTGGCAGTGGATCCGCGAGCGGCTGATCCTCCCCTATCTCGACGTCGAGCTGCTTTATTACGACCTCGGCATCGAAAAGCGCGACGAGACCGAGGACCGGGTCACGGTCGAGGCGGCCGAGGCGATCAGGAAGCACGGAGTCGGGGTCAAATGCGCCACGATCACTCCGGACGAGGCGCGGGTCGAGGAATTCGGCCTCAGGAAAATGTGGAAATCGCCCAACGGCACGATCCGCAATATCCTGGGCGGGGTCGTCTTCCGCGAGCCGATCGTGATCGAGAACGTCCCCCGTCTGATCCCCGGATGGACCGATCCGATCGTCGTCGGCCGCCACGCCTTCGGCGACCAGTATAAGGCGACCGATTTCCGGGTCCCCGGCCCCGGCAAGCTGACGATCAAATGGCAGGGCGAGAATGGCGAGACGATCGAGCATGAGGTGTTCGACTTCCCCTCCTCCGGGGTCGCCATGGGGATGTACAATCTCGACGATTCGATCCGTGCCTTCGCTTATGCCTGCTTCAATTACGGGCTGGCGCGGCAATGGCCGGTCTATCTCTCGACCAAAAACACCATCCTCAAGGCCTATGACGGCCGCTTCAAGGACATATTCGAGGAAGTTTATACCAGCGAATTCAAGGACAAGTTCACGGAAGCGAAGATCGTCTACGAGCATCGGCTGATCGACGACATGGTCGCCTCGGCGCTGAAGTGGAGCGGCAAGTTCGTCTGGGCCTGCAAGAATTACGACGGCGACGTCCAGTCCGACCAGGTCGCCCAGGGCTTCGGCTCATTGGGCCTGATGACCTCGGTTCTGATGACTCCCGACGGCAAGACGGTCGAGGCCGAGGCGGCGCACGGCACCGTCACCCGCCACTACCGGATGCACCAGCAGGGCAAGGCGACGTCGACCAACCCGATCGCCTCGATCTTCGCCTGGACCGGCGGCCTCAAATATCGGGGCAAGTTCGACGACACGCCCGAGGTCGTCCGCTTCGCCGAGACCCTGGAACGCGTCTGCGTCGAGACGGTCGAGCAGGGCAAGATGACCAAGGATCTGGCGATCCTGATCGGCCCCGAGCAGAGCTGGATGACCACCGAGCAATTCTTCGAGGCAATCGTCGCCAATCTGGACCAGGAAATGGCGGCGGCGGAACCGGCGCCGGCGGCCTGATATTCCCTCTCCCCGCCGGGGAGAGGGTAGGGTGAGGGGGTCCCGCGTTTGAGACTATCCGCGTGCTTCGACGCTCGCTGACGCTCGCTCCCCCTCACCCCCGCCCTCTCCCCGCCGGGGTGAGGGGGTTGGTTTCGGCGACCGGACATGCTCGGGCCTTACGCCGAATCCGAGGAAGGCCGCCGGCAGCCGGCGGAGCAGCGGAAAGCGCGCGAGCAGCCGGAGCGGCAGCGCCGGCCTCGTCACCGGCGCCGATGAGGCGAGAAGCCGGCTTATGATCCGGTCTTGGGCCAGCTTCTGGAAGGCCTGGATCGAGCGGACCGCGAGCATCCGCCGCTTGCGCACCTTCGCGAGCAAAGGATCGAGCTCCCTCCCCTCGGCCATCGGCCCCGCGAGGATGTTCGCCGCGGCGACCGCGTCCTGGACGGCGACGTTGATCCCGACCCCGCCGATCGGGGTCATCGCATGGGCGGCGTCGCCGATCACCAGCAGGCCCGGACGGTGCCAGCATTCGAGGCGGTCGAGCTCGACGGTCAGCAGTTTGACGTCGTCCCAGCTCGCGATCGCCTCGACCCGGGGCTCGATCCTGGCCGCGACCCGGGCGACATCGGCGCGGAACGCCTCGAGGCCGCGCGCCCTGATCTCCTCGGCCTGGCCCTTGGCGAAGACATAGGCGCATTGCCAATAATCGCCGCGGTCGATCAGCGCCATGATCCGGCCGCCGGTGAACACTCCGGTGCTTCGATTGTCGGGCGTGACCTGCTTGGGAAGGCGGAACCAGAAGACGTCCATCGGCGCGCCCAGCACCCGAGAGGGAAGCGCCGAAGCATCGCGGAGCAAAGAGTGGCGTCCGTCGGCGGCGATGACGAGGTCGGCGGAGATTTCGAGCGTCTCCCCTCCTTGCTCGTACGACACGCCGGTCACCCGCCCGTCCCGCTCGACCAGCCCCGTCGCCTCGGCGTCCATCAACAGCGAGAAATTCGGATAGTCGCGCGCCTCGTCGGCGACGAAATCGAGGAACTCCCATTGCGGCATCATCGCGATGAAGCCCCAGCGCGGGTCCATTCCGGAGAAATCGGCGACCTCGACCTCGATCTCCTCGCCGACGAAGACCCTGAGGTCGCGAACCTTGTCGTGCGGGCGCTCGAGCAATCGGTCGAGCAATCCCAGCTCCGAGAATATCCGCAGGGTCGAGGGATGGACGGTATCGCCGCGGAAATCGCGCAGGAAATCGCCATGCTTCTCGAGCACGATCGTCTCGACGCCCGCCCGGGCGAACAGCAGCCCCGCCACCATGCCGGCCGGCCCGCCGCCGACGACGCAGAGTCTTTTCCCCGTCACGGCCCGACAAGAGCACAAACCGGGCCGGACGCCCAGAGCGATGATCCTTGCACCTCTTTCGTCATGCCAGCGAAGGCTGGCATCCATGCGACTTGATCGGCTGCATTGCCTGGCCGGCATGGACCTCAGCCTGCGCTGGGGTGACGGGATTGGGGGATGATTGCATAAGGAGCCATGGAGCCCGCCTTTCAGAACAGCAGCCTGAGCGACGCCCTCGTCATCCTCGGCGCGGCGGGGATCGTCATTCCGGCCTTCGCGCGGGTGCGGGTGAGCCCCATCATCGGCTTCATCCTGGTCGGAATGCTCGCCGGGCCGGCCGGCTTCGGCGCCTTCGTGGCGGAGCGGCCCTGGCTGGGTTACGTCACCATCTCCAACCCGCACGCGATCGAGCCGTTCGCCGAGTTCGGCATCATCCTCCTGCTCTTCTCGGTCGGGCTCGAGCTCAGCTTTCGACGCCTGTGGACCATGCGGCGCGCAATCTTCGGGGTCGGCGCCGCCGAGCTTCTTCTCTCCGCGGCGATCATCGGCCTCGGCTTGACCCTGTTCGGCCAGAGCTGGGGCGCCGCGATCGCGCTTGGGCTCGCTCTGGCTTTGTCCTCGACCGCCCTGGTGCTGCCGTTGGTCGGAACGAGCAGCCCGGTCGGCCGGTCGGCGCTCGCAATGCTGCTGTTCGAGGATCTGGCCCTGGTCCCGATCATCTTCTTCCTGAGCGCGCTCGCCCCCAACGCCGACGCTCAGGGCTGGAGCGATCTGCTGACCACCGCCGTCCGCGGCCTGATCGTGGTCGGGCTGATGCTGGTGCTGGGACGGCTGGCTCTGCCCCGCTTGTTCGCCCAGGCCGCCCGAACCAAGAGCCCCGAATTGTTCCTGTCGGCGAGCCTGCTGGTCGTCATCGTCGCGAGCCTCGCCACCACTGCGGCGGGACTGTCGCCGATCGTCGGAGCGATCGTCGCCGGGATCCTGATCGCCGAGACCGATTATGTCGACGAGGTCGAGGTAATCACCGCGCCGTTCCGGGGCCTCGCGCTCGGCGTGTTCCTGATCACGGTCGGAATGTCGCTCGACATAAGGGCGATCCTCGCCGACTGGGCGAGCCTTTTGCTCGCAATCGCCGGCGTCGTCGTGGTCAAGGTGCTCGTGACGGGCCTGCTTCTGCGCCTGTCGGGGGCCCGCACGGCCGTGGCGGCGGAGGCCGGCCTGCTGATGGGTTCGCCGTCGGAAACCAGCCTGATCGTGCTCGCCACGGCCGCCGCCGCCGGGGCGATATCGCCGGAAACCGCATCCTTCTGGACCATCGTCACCGCGATCGGCCTCACCATCACGCCATTGCTGGCCCGGCTCGGCCGGGACGCCGCCCGCCGGGTCGACCTCCATGCCCAGGGCGACGCAGCCGCGGTCGGCCGAGGGGAGGAAGCACCCAACGTCGTCATCATCGGCTTCGGCCGGGTCGGACGGCTGGTCGCCGACATGCTGAACGCGCACGGCCGAACCTGGGTCGCGGTCGATTCGAGCATCGACAATGTCCGCGCCGCTCGGCGCGAGGGCTTTCACGTCATCTTCGGAGACGTCGCCAGGCCGGAAATGATCGACCGGCTCAATCTCGGCCACGCCGATTCGCTCGTCCTCACCATGGACGACCCGGTCCTTTCGGTGAAGCTGACCCGCAAGGTGCGCGGCTGGTGTCCCGATCTCACCATCGTCGCCCGCGCCCGCGATTCGCGCCATGCCGCCGAGCTCTACCGCGCCGGAGCGACCGACGCCGTCCCCGAGACCCTCGAATCCTCGCTCCAGCTCTCCGAGGCGGTGCTGATCGACCTCGGCATGGCGATGGGCCCGGTGATCGCCTCGATCCACGAGAAACGCGCCGAGCTGCGCAAGGAGATCATGGAGCTCGGCGAGATGGACCGGGAGCCGACGCTGGAGCGGCGAAGGCTCAGGGACGCGCTCAAGCCGCGGTAAGGGACCGAAGTAGCTGTATTGCTTCGTCGCTACCGCTCCTCGCAATGACGTGAACGGCGGGTGGCGCAGGCCGCAGGTGGCGGGCCTCTCCAAGTCCGTCATTGCGAGCGCAGCGAAGCAATCCAGTCCGAACAAGAGCTTCACAATCTCTTGAAATCACACGCCCGTCTGCTATCGTTCCTGCTCTGTTCCAAGGATGCAGCACGATGCCCAGACGCTCCGGAAGCGCCGATCTCCCGCTCCATGGCGGCCGCGTTCCGGCCTGGCTCGGCGAGCGCATGACCCGGCTCGGAACGGTGATGAGCCAGGCGATCGTCCACCATTATGGCCGCGACGAACTGCTCCGCCGGCTCGCCCACCCCTTCTGGTTCCAGTCGTTCGGAGCCGTGATGGGCATGGACTGGCATTCGTCGGGAATCACGACCAGCGTGATCGGAGCTCTGAAGCGCGGCCTCAATCCGCTGGCAGGCGAGCTCGGCATCCATGTCTGCGGCGGCCGCGGGCGGCATTCCCGGCAAACGCCGGCGGAATTGCTGGCCGCTGGCGACCGCGCCGGCTTCGACGGCGATGCGCTCGCCAGAGCGAGCCGGCTGGTCGCCAAGGTCGACAGCGCCGCGGTCCAGGACGGCTTCGATCTCTATCTTCACGGCTTCATCGCCAGTGACGACGGCGCCTGGACCGTCGTTCAGCAGGGCATGCGCGATTCGAGCCGAACCGCCCGCCGCTACCACTGGCTGTCCGAGGGCCTGACCAGTTTCGTCGACGCCCCCCACGCCGCGATCGAGGGCGCGGCGCAGGGCAATATCGTCAACCTCGCCGACCGCCGCGCCGAAGCCTCCCGCACCGCCCAACTGGCGCTTCTGACTGACCTGGGACCTGACAAGCTCGCGCGAGAAGCGGCAGCCATAAGTTCCTCCCCTGGATTTCCAGGGGAGGGGGACCGCGTGAAACGCGGTGGAGGGGCCTCTTCCAGAACGGACATGAAAGAACCCCTCCTCCCCCATCTCGCCCTCCCCGACCGCCACGAGGTCAAGGCCGGGGACGTGATGATCCGCCGGCTCCACGCCACCCTCGCCGCCGCGGCCGAGCAGGGCCCGAAGGACTTCCCCGAACTGCTGCTCGTCCCGGGAGTCGGCGCCCGGACCGTCCGCTCATTGGCCATGGTGGCCGAGGTCATTCACGGCGTGCCGTGCCGTTTCGCCGATCCGGCGCGCTTCTCGCTGGCCCATGGCGGCAAGGACCGTCACCCCTATCCGGTGCCGACCAAAGTCTATGACAAGACGATCGGGATCCTGAAGACCGCGGTCGCGCAGGCGAAACTCGGCAATGACGAGAAGATCGGCGCGATCCGCCGCCTCGACGAGCAGGCCCGGCGGCTCGAGCGTCACGCCACCGGCCCGAGCTTCGAGCGGTTCATGGCCGAGGAGCGCGGCCGCTCGCACGAATATGGCGGGCGAAGCGTTTTCGGCTGGGAGCCTCCGGCTCCCGCGTCGGACGAGCGCTCGACAGGTTAGGCTGCGGCAGCCTCGGCCGGCACCCGGTGGACAGCGCAGAGTTTGTTGCCGTCCGGATCGCGCAGATAAGCGAGATAGAGGTCGCCCCATTCCATCTGGCGGATGCCGGGCGGGTCCTCGATCGAGATTCCGCCGTTCTCGACGCCCGCTCTGTGCCAGGCGTCGACCTGGGCCGGATCGGTCATCGAGAAGCCGACCGTCGCTCCGTTGGCATGGCAGGCGGGCTGACCGTCGATCGGGGTGGTGACCATGAAGATCGATCCGTTGTGCGGATAGATGAGGCGTCCCTTATGGTCCTCGATCGCCGGCTTCCCGCCCATCGCCCCGAACAGGGCATCGTAGAATTTGCGCGAGCGCGCGATGTCGTTGCTCCCGACCATCATATGGCTGAACATCTATCTTCCCCTTTTCAGCTGAACCTCCGCGCGCGTCAGCCGCCTTCGACCTGCTCGCGGTTCCTTTCGTGAAGCTCGGCCGCTTCGGGCGTGAGGGCGTCGCCGAAATCCTCGGCTTCGAAGATCGGGCGGAGTTCGAGCTCGCTCGGGCCCGGCATAGGGTTGGGGCATTTCTTCGCCCATTCCACAGCCTCGTCCATGTCGCGGACTTTCCACAGCCAGAAGCCGGCGACCAGTTCGGACGTGGCTGGAAAGGGCCCGTCGATCACCGTCCGGCTGTCCCCGTCGAACGCGATCCTCTTGCCCTTCGAGGAGGGATGAAGCCCCTCCCCCGCCTGCATGATCCCGGCCTCGATCAGCTTCGCATTATACTCGCCCATCGCCTGCAGGAGCTCGCTCGACGGCATCGCGCCCGCTTCGCTGTCCGACGTCGCCTTGACCATCACCATCACGCGCATCTTTTCCTCTCCTCCAGGCAGTGCGTAACCGCTCCGCGGGTCTGATTACGCCGAATAGAATCCCACGACCAGCTTCACGGCTTCCGCGACTATTCACGGAGCCGCCTAGCTCCTCCTGCTCATCCGCTGTCGTAGCCCCGCTTCGATCCATCAGCTGCGAAGACCAGTCCGCGCTGCGCGATTTCGGCGAGGAGCAAGCGGAACTATTCGACGAACGCGGCCTCGCTTGCAACCAGACAAAGATGAGGCGCCTGCGAAGCTTTACTGCTAGAATGATAGATCGACTCGGGGGACTTCTATCGTGTCGCAACTTTACGACGAACAGAGCCGTGACGAAGCGGTGAGAAAGTTATTTGATCCCGATCTTCCTTCGACTGGCAGATCAAGTAAGGGGCCACCGCGCATTGCCGCATCGGTCTTCGTCGAGATTGTCAAAGATCTTGAACGCGGACCTTCCAGACCCTGCCGGGTCACGGGAGCTGTGGATTTCTCCGACAAGCGTTTCAAGCGGCGGCTGGAGTTTTGTGACATCCGCTTCGACTCGGCCTTCATCGCCGACGTGTCCGGATTTGCAAGCATCAGCTTTCAGGATTGTATCTTTGGAGGGTGCCTTGACCTGCGCAACTGCCGGATCGGGGGAAGCCTCTCTATTACCGGATGCAGATTCGCCGCCAAAGCGCGGGAACGACGGCACCCGCGACTGGTATTTTGCGGAACCCGAATTCGGGGTGATCTCGAGCTGAATATGGTTGAGGTTGAAGGCGGGTGCCTACTTTCCGGCATCGTCGTAGGGGGGAATGTAAGGATTGGAGGTCTTGAAATCGCCCCGGCCGCTCCCGAGTCGCTCTGCCTGAACAATGCCCGCGTTGGTGGTATCATCTCCCTGGTTCCGTTCGGCGCGTCTGCCGCCCCCGCGGCGGCCGGAGGCCACGCTCACGGCCGCAGATCCCGGCTTCCGGGCTCGATGTCGGCATTCGGGGCGACCTGTCAGGCGATGGTGATGAAGTCCATCGACATTGACGGTGAATGCAACCTCTCCGGCCTGCGGGTGGCCACCAGCCTCGAATCAACCGGCAATGTGTTTGGCGCTGGGCTGAACATGGATCATCTCGACTGCGGTCAAGTGGTCACGATCCGGAGTTGCAAGGTTGCCGGTCCACTAACATTCGGCGGGTCGAAGATCGACGCTCAGCTCAGCCTCGGCGATGCGCAGCTTGGCGAAGTGCTTTTCAACGGCGCCAGCATCGGCTCGCTTTGGATCGGTACCCACGGGCCGGTCGAATGTACCAGGATCTACGCGACCAGCTCTCGTTTCTCCTCCTACGTGAAAATGTCGAGGCTCGTGGTGCGAGGCGCGGGCGGCGAAGCCGGATCGGCGGCACTGGCGGGTAGCGGAATGATCGAATTCGAGCATTGCCACTTCAACGGATTGTTCACCACCTGGCCGGTTCTCGGCGTTCCCGAAATCGATGGCTGGCAACCGAACAATTTCGTCAAGATCGAAAAAGGCTTCTCCTTCACCGACTGCGACGTCGGCGGCCACCTCAGTCTGACCCGGCTGAGGGCCGGAAGCACCAAATCGGGGGAAGCCGGTTTCATCCGGCTCGACCGCACCCGACTGCGCGGTCCGCTTTTCATTTCCTCGCCATTAGCGATTGCTCGCCGTCGGCAGGTGCCGGAACGTACGCGCCAGGGGGCGCGGAAGATTGTCGAGAGCGGGAAGGAGAGCGCTTACCGGGCGCGCACCGGTTGCCTGTCCATCCGCGAGTTCACCGCGAGCGCGATCGAACTGAGCGGGATCGACCTGGTCGCGTCCGGCTCTGCCGATCAGGCGGGTACCGATAACGGTTCGCTGCTCGGCGACCGGCTCGAAGTGGCCGGCCGCCTCGAGACCTATGTTGTCGAGTTGAATCCGGGGCTCCCGGAAGGCAGGCGGCTGGCGCGGGCGAATATTGGTGGCGCATTGCGCTTGCGGGCCGCTAGGATTGGCGAACTCCACCTCGACGGAGACAGCTTTCGCCAACGCCATGGCTGCCTCGCCTCCTCCAACGGAGTGGTGCTTGAGCTTGCCGACATTGGGCTTCTTCGAGTGCCGAGAATGGAGACCAGCAGCGAGCCGGACCTGAATGGATTCCCGGTCCCGCTCGATCTCTCAGGTGTGACGGTGCGAAACTGGAACTTCCATGAAGACGTGGAGTCGGAGAGGCGAGCCAAGGCAAGCGACTATCTCGACTTCCTGGACAATGACGAAGGCCTGCACCGCGAGGTCTATCGATCGGTGGCGAAATCGCTGCGCGACGCGGGTCAGGACGACGATGCCGAGCAGGTCCTCTATGCCGAAGAGTATCGAGCCCATTGGGAGAGCCATCGCTCCCCCGCGCTCGCCCGTTCGATGTGGCCGATCCGCGAGCCGGCATGGTGGTTCTTGGGCTTCGGCCCCGCTCCGCGAATCAGGGGTCGGCGCGGAAAGCCCTGGATACGTCTCGGTCGCTTGTTCGAGCCGTTCGACCGCTTTTTCCTGCAATACCGCCGCAATACGATAAACCTGCTCTATCTCATCCTGATCCTGTTCACGGTTTCCGCCGTCTTCGTTTCAAGCAACGCCTCGAACTTCGAACTCTCGCCGGCTGCACGGCTCGTCCTCAAAAGCGAGGGCGGAAAGTCGGCCGGGCTGGCCACGGGCATAGAGTTTCAGACCGACGGGCTGAACGTCGGGCCGGATCCAAAGCGCTGGGGACTCGGTAACACGCTGTGGATGACAATGCGTTACCACGTGCCGATCGTCTCGATGACTTTCGAAGATGAATATGTCGCTTCGAACGACAATCGGCTGAGGTTCCGTCTCCCGCTCGGGAATCCTCGACCGCGTTCCGCCGGAGAGAATCCCGGTGAAATTCTCTTCTCGGCCGAGGATTGGTTCGCGCTGATGAGCATATTCAACTGGATCATGTGGCCGCTGCTGCTCACCTTCGCGCTCAGGCGAGCATTGCGTTCGGACTGAAGCCTTGTTCCGGCCGACGGCCTTCAGCTCATCGAGTCCTCAAGAGCTTCCCTTATCGCGCCAACCGCGGCCGCGGCCTTGCCACCTTCGGGTCCGCCGCCCTGGGCCATGTCGGGACGGCCGCCACCGCCCTGGCCACCGACCGCCTCGACCGCCTTGCGGACCAGGTCGACGGCGTTGCGGGAGGCAATGAGGTCGTCCGTGACTCCGACGGCGACCGTGGCTCGGCCGTCATTGACCGCGACCAGAGCCACCACGCCCGAGCCGACGCGTTGCTTGGCGTCGTCGACGAGGCCACGCAAACCCTTGGGATCCATATTCTCGATGACCTGACCGATGAAGCCGTGGCCGCCGACCTGCTCGGGCCCCTGGGTTTCCGCGCCGCGGCTGCCGCCGCCGAGCGCGAGCGCCTTTTTCGCCTCGGCGAGCTCGCGCTCGAGACGGCGGCGCTCGTCGAGCAGCGCCGAGACGCGCGCCGGCACCTCCTCCGGCGAAGCCTTGAGGGCGGCGGCGGCTTCCTTGAGCCTGTCCTCGCGATGGGTCAGCCACTGGCGGGCGGCCTCGCCGGTCAGAGCCTCGATCCGCCGCACGCCGGCGGCGACCGCGCTCTCCGAGACGATCTTGAACAAGGCGATGTCGCCGAGCGCCGAGACATGGGTCCCGCCGCACAATTCGACCGAGTAGCCCGTATCGCTCCCACGGCCCATGCTGAGCACCCGGACCTCGTCGCCATATTTCTCGCCGAACAGCGCCATGGCGCCGGCGCCGATCGCCTCGTCCGGGGTCATCAGCCGGGTCGTGACCGTCTCATTCTCGCGAATATGGGCGTTCACCTCCGCCTCGACCGATTCGATCTCCTCCTGGGTCAGGGCCTTGGGGTGCGAGAAATCGAAGCGGAACCGGTCGGGCGCGACCAGGCTGCCTTTCTGGGTGACATGGCCGCCCAGGCGCTTGCGGAGCGCGGCGTGGAGGAGGTGGGTGGCGCTGTGATTGGCCCGGATCCGCGAGCGGCGCTCCGAATCCACTTCGAGCCGGACCGGGTCGCCGACCCTCAGGCTGCCCGAACGGATGACGCCATGGTGCGCGTGGAGCCGGCCGAGCGGCTTCGACGTGTCCTCAACGTCGACGTCCAGGCCCTTGTCGCCCTTGATCTTTCCGGCGTCGCCCATCTGCCCGCCACTCTCTCCGTAAAAGGGCGTCTGATTGGTGACGATCATGACCTGCTCGCCGGCCGCGGCGGACTCGACCGGGGCTCCGTGTTTGACCAGGGCAAGGACCTGCCCCTCCCCTTCATGGCCCGAATAGCCGGTGAACTCGGTCGAGCCATGCTGCTCGGCAATGTCGAACCAGACCTCGTCCGACGCCTTCTCGCCCGACCCTTTCCAGGCGGCTCGGGCGGCGGCTTTCTGGGCGGCCATGGCGCTGTCGAAGCCGGCGCGGTCGACGCTCAGGCCCTGGGCCCGAAGCGCGTCCTCGGTGAGGTCGTAGGGGAAGCCGTACGTGTCGTAGAGGCGGAAGGCGGTCTCTCCGGCGAGCGTATCGCCCGAACGCATTCCGGAGGTCGCCTCGTCGAGCAGCTTCAGCCCCTTGTCGAGGGCCTGGCGGAATCGGGTCTCCTCGAGCTTCAGGGTCTCCTCGATCAGCGGCCTCGCCCGAACCAGATCGGGATAGGCGGCGCCCATCTCGGCGACCAAAGCCGGGACGAGGCGATGCATCAGCGGCTCGCTCGCGCCGAGGATATGGGCGTGGCGCATCGCCCGGCGCATGATCCGGCGGAGCACATAGCCCCTGCCCTCATTGGCCGGGAGCACGCCGTCGGCGATCAGGAAGCCCGAAGCCCGGAGATGGTCGGCGATGACCCGGTGGCTCGCCTTGCGCTCGCCTTTTGCATCGGTTCGGGTCAGCTCGCTGCTCGCCTCGATCAAGGCCGTGAAGATGTCGGTGTCGTAATTGTCGTGCCTGCCCTGGAGCACCGCCGCGATCCGCTCCAGCCCCATGCCGGTATCGATCGACGGTTTGGGCAGGTCGCGGACGATCTCGTTCGCTTCCTGCTCGAACTGCATGAAGACGAGGTTCCAGATCTCGACGAAGCGGTCGCCATCCTCGTCGGGCGATCCCGGCGGCCCGCCGGGGATGTGGTCGCCATGGTCGTAGAAGATCTCGGAGCAGGGTCCGCACGGCCCGGTATCGCCCATCGCCCAGAAATTGTCCGAGGTGGGGATTCGGATGATCCGGCTCTCCGGGAGCCCGGAGACCTTGCGCCACAGGGCGAAGGCTTCGTCGTCGGTGTGATAGACGGTGGCGGTCAGACGCTCCGGATCGAGGCCCCATTCCCTGGTCAGCAAGGTCCACGCCAGCTCGATCGCCCGCTCCTTGAAATAGTCGCCGAAAGAGAAATTGCCGAGCATCTCGAAGAAAGTGTGGTGCCGGGCGGTGTAGCCGACATTGTCGAGATCGTTATGCTTGCCGCCGGCGCGGACGCATTTCTGCGAGGAGACCGCGGTCGAATAAGGCCGGGATTCGAGGCCGGTGAAGACGTTCTTGAACGGCACCATGCCGGCATTGACGAACATCAGGGTCGGGTCGTTGTGCGGCACCAGGGGCGCCGACGGCACGACCGCGTGTTGAGCCGCCCCGAAAAAGTCGAGGAAGGAGCGGCGGATGTCGTTGGTCGAGCTCATGCCCGACGATCTAGGGTAGCGCCGGTCTTAGCTCAAGCGCGGTGGCTGAGAGGAAGCGGCTATTCGCTTCCGGAATCATCCCCGCCATCCATCGCATCGTCCACCGCCGCGACGATCTCGTCGTCCGTATCGGCCGCGTCGGCGGCGGCGGCGCGCCGCTCGCGAGCGTCGACCGGGTAGGAGGAATAAGCCTGGACCCGCTGCCAGTCCGGATCCGGCTCGGCCGCTCGCGGCGCCGGCTCGGGCGCCTGATTCGACGATGCGGCGGGGACCGCGGTGGAGATGCTGGCCGGCCAGACCTCCTGGCCGTAATCCATGCTTCGGAAGGCGGCGTCGCGGATCGGCCGATATTCCTGCGGCCAGTTGAGACAGCCCACGCAGGACGTGATTTCGCCCTCGATCGCCTGAGCCTGCTCGGCGGCGTTGACCTGCGCCCAGTCCGGGCTTCGATAGGGCACGGAGTCGGCGTGGAAGCGGGTCTGGGGCTCGCTGAAGAAGAAGGGATTGACCTGGTCGATCGCCGAATGGCCGAGCCAGATCCCGCCGAGACCCCCGATGATGGAAAGGCCTGCCACGATCGGCAGGGTCAGCGGACTGGGCATTGTCGATACTCCGGCTTGCCGAAGCTCTAAACCCACGATGGGCCGCCTGCGTTCCGGGATGGGCGCTCTCGCCTCTTACCCTCCCCCCTTGCACTTGGCCGCCAAAGAGTGAAATTGGGAAGGACGGCGCGAACAGCGTCCTGGACGCTCCTGCATTCGCGCGACTGCGAAGCGAGGAGATGTTCATGCCCGAAAGATCGGTTGGCACCAGGACCGTGGCCCTTGTCGGGCCTGGCGGCGCAGGCAAGACGAGCCTGGCCGAGGCATTGCTGTTCGCGGCCGGAACGCTCGATCGCCAGGGCTCGATCGACGCCGGCACCAGCGTCGGCGATTCGAGCCCCGAGGCGCGTTCGCGCGGCGGCTCGACCGAGCTCAACCTGATGCATTTCGATTTCCTCGGCGACCGCTTCGCGATCGTCGATTCGCCCGGCTCGGTCGGATTCGCCGCCGACGGCGCCCTCGCCCTTGCCGCGGCCGATCTCGCCATCGTCGTGGTCGACCCCGAGACCGACCGGGCGATCCTCGCCGAGCCGACGCTTCGCCAGCTCGAGGCGCTCGGGATCCCCCATTTCATCTTCGTCAACAAGATCGACCATGCCCGCGGGAGCAGCATCCAGGCTTTGCTCGAGGCGCTTCAGCCGATGAGCAGCGCCCCGCTCGTCGCCCGCCAGATCCCGATCCGCGAGGGCGAGAAGATCACCGGCTTCGTCGACCTCGCGCTCGAGCGCGCCTTCCACTACGTGCCCGGCAAGCCTTCCGAGCAGATCGACCTTCCCGGCGACCTCGCCGAGCGCGAGAAGAGCGCGCGCTTCCACATGCTCGAGCAGCTCGCCGACCATGACGACACATTGCTCGAGCAATTGCTGATGGACGAGGTGCCCGATCGCGCCACCATCTTCGCCGATTTGACCCGCGAGACGAAGGAGAATCTGGTCGTCCCGGTGCTGTTCGGCTCGGCCCTCAACGGCTTCGGAGTGCGCCGGCTGATGAAGGCTCTGCGCCACGACGCGCCGGCCCCGGCGGCCGCGGCCGAGCGGCTCGGCGCCAAGGGCGGCTGCGCCTTCGTCTTCAAGATCTCGCACGGCGGAGCGATGGGCCGCCTCGCTTTGGCCCGGGTGTTCGGCGGAAGCCTCAGCGAGGGCGCCGAATTGAAGACCGGCGCCGGCGACACCGTGCGGGTCGGGACATTGTTCGCGATGCAGGGCGAAAAGACGATCAAATTGCCCAAAGCGGAGATTGGCGACGTCGTCGCGATCGCCAAGATCGAGGGGGTCGCCCCGGGCGAATGGCTCGGCGCCGGCGGCGGCCGGCCGTCGGTCGCCTTCCCGAGGTCCAATTACACGCTCGCCATCGCCACCCGCGACCGCAAGGACGACGTCCGCCTGTCGACCGCGCTCCACAAACTGGTCGAGGAGGATCCGACCCTCGACTGGGAGCAGGACGAGGCTCTTCACGAGACTCGGCTCAGCGGGATCAGCGACGAGCATCTCAACGTCACTCTGGCGCGGCTCAAGCGGCGCTACGGAGTCGCGGTCGATTCGAAGCCGCGGGCGATCGGCTACAAGGAATCGATCCGCAAGAGCGTCACCCAGCGCGGTCGCCACAAGAAGCAGTCGGGCGGCCACGGCCAGTTCGGCGATTGCGTGATCGAATTGAGGCCGCTGCCGCGCGGCTCGGGCTTCAAGTTCAGCGACAAGATCACCGGCGGAGCGATCCCCAAGCAATGGATCCCGGCGGTCGAAGCCGGCGTCAAGGACGCGATGGCGAAGGGGCCGCTCGGATTCCCGGTCGTCGACGTCGAGGTAGTGCTGACCGACGGTTCCTACCACACGGTCGACAGCTCGGAGCTCGCCTTCCGCACCGCGGGCAGGATCGCCATGTCCGAGGCGCTCGCGGCGGCGTCGCCGCATCTGCTCGAGCCGGTCCACAAGGTCAGCGTCGTCGGGCCGGGGACGGCGACCTCCAAGATCACCTCGGCGATCGCCAGCAGGCGCGGCCAGATGCTTGGAATGGACAGCCGCGACGGCTGGTCACGCTGGGACAAGGTCGAGGCTCTGGTGCCCGAGTCCGAGCTCCAGGGCCTCGACGCCGAGCTTCGCTCCCTGAGCCAGGGCCTCGCCACCTACGAGTCCGAGTTCGACCATCTCGCCGAGCTCAACGGGACCTTGGCGGACAAGGTGGTCCAGCAGGTGCTCGAGCCGGCCTGACGAGCGGATTTCCATGGCCGCTCATCCTGAGTAGCCATTGAGCCTGGCGAAATGGCGTATCGAAGGACGCCCGGGGTCCTTCGATACGGGGCTTCGGCGAGCTCAGCCCCTACTCAGGATGAGCGCGTTTGTTTTGGCGGGGGATATTGACCTCTGAGCAGCCGACCGCTTGACCGCGCCCTCCTGATCGGCTTCCTCCACGTCAAAGCATGGAAGGAAGAGCCGTGGCCAAACGCCTGACCTATTGGATTCTCGCCGGCCTGGTGGTGGGCATCTTGTTCGGCTGGGCGCTGAATGCGGGCGGCGCCGGACTTCGCGGCTTTTTCGTCGGGCTCGGCTGGGTCGATCAGGCGACGACCACTCCGGATTTCCTCAAGGAGCTGGCGGGATATATCCGGATCCCGGCCACCATCTTCCTCCACCTGATCAAGATGATCATCGCCCCGCTGGTCTTCTCGACGATCGTCGCCGGGATCGCGCACATGGGCGACACCAAGGCGCTCGGCCGGGTCGGCCTCAAGTCGGTCGGCTGGTTCATCTGCGCCAGCCTCGTCTCGCTGACGCTCGGTCTCATCCTGGTGAACCTGCTTCAGCCCGGCGCGGGCCTCGGCCTGCCGCTGCCGCCCGTCGACGCGGCGAGCGGGGTCGACCGCTCCGCCTTCGACGTGGCCAAGTTCCTGACCCACATCTTCCCCGAATCGATGATCGGAGCAATGGCGGGCAACGAGATATTGCAGATCGTCATCTTCTCGATCTTCGTCGGAGTCGCGATCACCGCGGTCGGCGAAAAGGCCGCGCCGCTGGTGCGCGGGATCGAGGCCCTGGTCGCGGTGATGCTCCAGGTCACCGACTACGTCATGCGCTTCGCGCCCGTCGCGGTGCTGTTCGCGGTGACCGCGACCATCGCCGAGCGCGGCCTCTCGATCCTCAGCGCCTACGGCTATTTCATGGGCAGCTTCTATTTCGGCCTGGTCCTGCTCTGGGCGCTGCTGATCGGGATCTGCTTCCTGATCGTCGGCGGCCGCACCCGCCTGCTGGTCCGCTACATTCGCGACCCGATCGTTCTCGCTTTCTCGACCGCCTCGTCCGAGGCGGCCTTCCCGCGCACGCTGGAAGCGCTCGACCGGTTCGGAGTGCCGCCGCGGATCGCCAGCTTCGTCCTGCCGCTCGGTTACTCGTTCAACCTCGACGGCTCGATGATGTACATGACCTTCGCGACCATCTTCATCGCCCAGGCTTATGGCATCGATCTGCCGCTCGGCACCGAGATCGCCATGCTTTTGACCCTGATGATCACGTCGAAGGGGATCGCCGGAGTGCCGCGCGCGAGCCTGGTCGTGATCGCGGCGACCCTGAGCCAGTTCAAGCTGCCCGAGGCGGGGCTTCTGCTGATCATCGGCATCGACCATTTCCTCGACATGGGCCGATCGGCCACCAACGTCGTCGGCAATGCGGTGGCGAGCGCCGTCGTCGCCCGTTGGGAAGGCCAGCTCGACCCGATCGAACCCGCCGACATCGAGCCGGTGCACGCGCCCGCGGGCGGCGGGCCGAAGAAGGACGAGGACAAGTTCGAGCGGACTTAGCGCGCGGCACTTGCCCGGCGGAGGCCCGGGACAGTCCGCTCAGTCGAACGGCCGGTCGATCGAGGGCGGCGGAGTCGAGAACCAGCGCGGGCCGCTCGCGGTCATGTGGAAGCAATCCTCGAGCCTGATCCCGAATTTGCCGGGAATGTAGAGTCCGGGCTCGTCGGAGAAGCACATTCCGAGCGCCAGGGGGGTCGTCTCGCCATGGACGAGATTGACCGGCTCGTGGCCGTCGAGGCCGATGCCGTGGCCGGTGCGGTGCGAGGTGCCGGGCAATTTGTAGCGCGGGCCGTAGCCCCAGGCCTCGTACTGGCGGCGGACCGCATCGTCGACGCTTCCGGCCGGAGCGCCCACCCGCGCGGCGTCGAAGGCGATCTGCTGGCCGCGCCGCATCTGGTCCCAGACCCGGCGCTGCTCGGCATTGGCCTCGCCGAACACGAAGGTTCGCGAGATGTCGGACTGATAGCCTTCGACCGAGCAGCCGCAGTCCATCAGCACCACCTCGCCGTCGCGGACCTGCTGCGGCTTGCCGCTGCCGTGCGGATAGGCGCTCGCCTCGCCGAGCAGGATCAGCGCGAATTCGGGCCTTCCGCCGAGCGCTTCGGTCGCTCCGTTCATGATCGCTGCGATCTGCGCCGGGGTCATTCCGCGCTCGATCCTGCGCCAGGTGTGGCGATAGGCGGCGATGGTGATGTCGGAAGCCTTCTGCATCAGGGCCAGCTCTGCCGGCGACTTGATCATCCGGCAGCCGCGGACGACCGGCGCGGCGTTTCGAACGGCGATTCCGGGGAGCGCCCGGCGAAGCCCGTCGACCGCGAAGAACCGGACCGTCTCCTCGATTCCGACCGGACGGGACGCCGCCCGCCGGTCGCGAAGGACTCCGGCGACCAGCCGAAGCGGATCCTCATCCTCCTGCCAGGTGCGGACCTCGGCCGGGATGGCGAGGCTCTCGCGCACCGAAGGTTCCTCGAAAAACGGACAGACGATGAGCGGCTCGCCTTCCGCCGGAAGTACGGCCCCGGTCAGCCGCTCGCTCCGGTGCCAGTCGACCCCGGTGAAATAGACCAAAGACGCTCCCGGCTCGATCAGGATCGCTCCGAGGCCCTGCGCGCGCATCAACCGCCGCGCTTTGGCGATCCGCGCCATCCGCTCGTCGCGGCCGATCGGGACGACGTCGCCGGTGATCGGCCGGAGCGCCGGATCGGCTGCGAAGGCGAGCTTCGGCGCTGCGACCAACGCGCCGCCGGCGGCGAGCATTCCAAGGGTGAAGGCGCGGCGGTCAGGCATAAGCATAAGCCCCTCCCTTGCGCAGCGCCTCGGCATAAGCGGGCCGGGCGTGGATCCGCTCGAGCCAGTCGATCAGATGCGGGCGGCTCTCGCCGAGGCCGGCGCGGTGGCGCGAGGCTTCGAGCGGGAAGCTCATCATGATGTCGGCGGCGCTGAATTCGTCGCCGGCGAACCAGTCGCGCCCGGCCAGCTCGCTCTCGAGCCAGTCGAGGTGGGTGTCGAGCATGCGCTGGACCGGCGCGCGGGCCGGCTTGCCGAGCAAACCGAGCCGGTTGACGACCAGCAGCGCCAGCAGGGGCGGCATCATCGACCCTTCGGCATAATGGAGGAACTGGCGATAGCGGAGGACGGCGTCGCGGTTGGCCGGCGGGCCGAGCGCTCCGCCGGCTTTCTCGACCAGATATTCGACGATCGCTCCGGTCTCGGCGACCACCCGTCCGCCGCCGCCGGCCGCGTCGCTGTCCTCGATGACCGGCGACTTGCCGAGCGGATGGACGCGCTTCAACGCGGGCGGCGCGAGCATCGTCTTGCGGTCGCGCTCGTAGCGGCGGACCTCGTAGGGCATGCCCAATTCCTCGAGCAGCCACAGGATCCGTTGCGAACGCGAATTTTCGAGATGATGAACGATGATCATTGCCGCCGCCCTTTGACGCCCGTCGCCAATGCATAGAAGGGCGAGGCGGAATAGGGAACCGACTCGCGGGCACATCGTCTAGGGTTGGCCCGGTGAGCCCCCATGCCGTTCGGGCTGAGCCTGTCGAAGCCCTCTCCTTCTCTTCACCAAGGAAGAGAGGGCAAGGGTAGCCCCCTTCGACGCCGCCTGCGGCGTCGTTCAGGACGGGCTCCGACAAGCTCAGGGCGAGCGGCGTTTGGGTGAACAATCAGCCTTTCCGCTACAGCCTGTCTTCCGCCACGAAAGCCAATCAAGTTTTGACCCGCTCCACGCCCCTTCCCGCCGAGCAGCGACCCGGCTTCCGCGAGTTCGTCGCTTTGATGGCCGGGCTGATGGCCCTCAACGCGCTCGCCATCGACGCGATGGTTCCGGCCTTGCCGGCGATCGGCCGGGCGCTCCACGTCCTCACCGAGAATGAACGGCAGCTGGTCGTCTCGCTCTACGTGCTCGGCTTCGGCACGACCCAATTGCTCTACGGCCCGCTCTCCGACCGTTACGGGCGCAAGCCCGTGCTGATGGTCAGCCTGGTCCTCTATCTCGTCTTCGCCCTCGCCTGCGCGGCGGCCGGGAGCTTCACCCTCCTGCTCGTCGCCCGGATGCTTCAGGGCGCGGCGGCGGCTTCGTCGCGGGTGCTGGTCGTCTCGATCGTCCGCGACCGCTACGAGGGGCCGGCCATGGCCCGGCTGATGAGCCTCGCCTTCCTCGTCTTCCTGCTGATGCCGGTGCTCGCTCCGAGCTTCGGCCAGCTCACTCTGGCCATCGCCTCGTGGCGGGCGATCTTCTTCGGTCTCGCCGCCTTCGCCTCGATCATGTTCGCCTGGTCGCTGATCCGGCTTCCGGAGACCCTCCACCCGGAATATCGCCGGCCTTTCTCGGCGACGGCGATCCTGGCCGCGGCGCGCGAGACCCTGACCAACCGCCAGTCGGTCGGCTACACTCTGGCCTTCACTTTGATGATGGGCTCGCTGATGGGCTACATCAATTCGATCCAGCAGATCGTCTTCGACGTCTTCCACCGGCCCGAATTGATCGCTGCGACCTTCGCCGGAGTGGCCGGGCCGATGGCGGTCACCTCCTACGCCAATTCGCGGCTGGTCGAGCGGATCGGGACGAGGCGGATCGCCCATCTCGGCCTCTGCCTGTTCACCGCATTCGCCGGGATCCATCTCGCCCTCGCGGCGGCGAACGAGAGCCTTGCCAGCTTCATCCTTCTCCAGGGCCTGACCATGGCGAGCTTCGGCCTCGCCTCGGCCAATTTCGGGGCCCTGGCGATGCAGCCGCTCGGCCATATCGCCGGCACCGCCTCCTCGGTCCAGGGGACGATCGGGACGATCTGCGGCGCCCTGCTCGGGCTCGCCATCGGCCAGAGCTTCAACGGCACGACGATCCCGATGGTCGCCGGCTTCTTCCTCCTGGGAGCGACCGGCCTCCTCGTCGTCTTCGCCACCGAAGGCGGCCGCCTGTTCAAGAAAGAAGGCCGGGCGTCGCCGCCCGGCCTCCGCCGCGAACCGCTCGAATGCGCGCCGGAATGGGACTGACGCGCGAGCAGGTTCGGGACTGGGGATTACCCCTCTTTCGTCATCCCAGCGAAAGCTGGGATCTCCCTTAACCTTTCACAGACTCGGAAAGGGGAAATGAGATTCCAGCTTTCGCTGGAATGACAAATTGTCTGACAATCAGATATCGTCCTCCGTGATCGGCCCGGTCATCAGCGCCTCGGCGACCTCGTCGGTCTTGCCCCGGATCGCGCGCTCGATCCGTTCGGCGGTCTCCGGATTCTCCTTGAGATAGGTTTTGGCATTCTCGCGGCCCTGGCCGATCCGGACCGAATCGTGGCTGAACCAGGCGCCGGACTTCTCGACGATCCCGGCCTTGACGCCCAGATCGAGGATCTCGCCGACCTTGGAGATGCCCTCGCCGTACATGATGTCGAACTCGACCTGCTTGAACGGCGGAGCGACCTTGTTCTTGACCACCTTCACCCGGGTGGTGTTGCCGACGATGTCGTCGCGGTCCTTGATCTGGCCGGTGCGGCGGATGTCGAGCCGGACGCTGGCGTAGAATTTGAGCGCGTTGCCGCCGGTCGTCGTCTCCGGATTGCCGTACATCACGCCGATCTTCATCCGCAGCTGGTTGATGAAGATGACCAGGCATTTCGACTTGGAGATCGATCCGGTCAGCTTTCTCAGCGACTGCGACATCAGACGGGCCTGGAGGCCGACATGGCTGTCGCCCATCTCGCCCTCGATCTCGGCGCGAGGGACGAGCGCCGCGACCGAATCGACGACGAGCACATCGACCGCGTTCGAGCGGACCAGAGTGTCGGTGATCTCGAGCGCCTGTTCGCCGGTATCGGGCTGCGAGACGATCAGCTCGTCGACATCGACTCCGAGCTTGCGGGCATAGACCGGATCGAGGGCATGCTCGGCGTCGACGAACGCCGCGGTTCCGCCATTCTTCTGCGCCTCGGCGATGACGTGGAGAGCGAGAGTCGTCTTGCCCGAGCTTTCCGGCCCGTAGACCTCGACGACCCGGCCGCGCGGCAGCCCGCCGATGCCGAGCGCGATATCGAGGCCGAGCGAGCCGGTGGAAATGGTTTCGATCTCGACCGCTTCGCGCGAGCCGAGCTTCATCGCGCTCCCCTTGCCGAAGGCGCGGTCGATCTGCGCCAGAGCGGCTTCGAGAGCTTTTTGCTTGTCCATATTTTCAGAAGTCCTGTCGGATCCAACGACTTTCAGCGATGCCACCATGGCCGAAGCTCCACTATTCAGTCCGCGCAGCCCATTCAACGCGAGACTGCTTCGTACATGGTTTGTTCCTGTGGAACAAGAGTGAAACGGGCGAGCGTCAATCCGGCCTCTTCACGGCCGTGACCGAGGCTAAGGCCTGGCGCATCGCCTCCTGGAAATCGCTCCGCCGATAGATGTCGTTATGGCCCGCGCCGGCGATCGTCCGGTCGAACACGAGGTTGGAGACCGCCTGCCGAAGCGCCTCGGTCCGCGCCGGCGGAACCAGCTCGTCTTTGCCCGCCGCGATCATGGCCACCGGGGCCCGCACCGATGACAACCAGTCCGAGACCGGCATCGGATGGCGGAACAGCAGCCGCACCGGAACCCAGGGATAATGATCGCTCGCCACCCGGCCTAGCGAATCGAACGGCGTCACCAGAATCAAGCCGGCAAGGGCGCGGTCGCGGGCGAGGCCGGCGGCGACTCCGGTGCCGACGCTGAACCCGACCGCGACGATCGGCCGGCCGGGGAATCGCGTCGCTACGAGATCGTGGATGAGCGGCGCGTCGGCGACGAAGGCGCCCGCGCCCGGGCTTCCCCCGCTCGGCGCATAGCCGCGATAGTTGAAGGCGATCACCTCGGCCTCGGGGAACAGGTCGTGAAGATATTCCGCCATGTCGTGGCCGCTCCAGGCATTGCCGCCGAAGCCGATCAGCACCGGCGCACTCGGGGCCGGCCCTGAGGGCGCGATATGAACGCCGGCGAGCCGGACGCCGTCGGACGCTGTCAGAACGAGCGCTTCGCCTCCGTGCGGAAGCGGTCCGCCCGGCGTAGCGGGAAACAGGATCCGGGTCTGGAGCGCCCAGAGCAGGAGCAGGACGAGCAGATAGAGCGAGAGGAGGACGACCAGGATCCTGATCGCCCAGGTCACTCCTCGCGATCCGCTCCCGGGCCTGTTCCTTCGAGCGCTTCGCCGCAGGCCCGGCGGAGCACCGGATCGATCGCGTCGAGGGTGAAGGGCTTGGCGAGGACCGGCACGCCGGCATGCGCTTCGGGCGGCGGCTCGATATGGCCGCCGGTGGCGAGAACGAACGGAATGTGCTTCTCGGCGAGCCGGTCGGCGACCGGCCAGACATGCTCGCCGCCCTTCAGATGGACGTCGATGATGGCGACGTCGAAGCCGCCCTGCTCGACCCGCTCGAGCGCTTCGGAGACGCTCTCGCAGGTGCCGGCGACCTCGTGACCGAGGGTCTCGAGGAAATCCTCGAGCATCATCGCGATCAGCGGCTCGTCTTCGACGACCAGGACTGAACAGGTGAAGGCCACGTCGGGGCGCTTAAGCACTTCGGGCGGCTTTGAAAACCCAGGGTTCGAACTCACCACCGGCAATGGCCAGGATCGCCCGGAGAAGGGCACCGGCAGGGAGGAGTGCGAAGGGCGGACTGGTTGCCCGCACGAGCGCTGCGACGTCGCCGGTGTCCTTCTCCGGGCGACCGCCCTTCGGCTGGCTGCTTGCAGCAGCCGCTCAGGATGAACTGCGCCTCCGGCGCAGCGGCGCGGCGGAGAGACGGCCATGAACCGGCCGCCATGCCCCCGGCATGGCTGCGAACATCCGGGGGATGTTCGCACCGGTTCATCTGTCGTCGCTCGGTCGGTCACGATGAATCTTCAT
>JBKPOT010000005.1:0-138963 GCA_046733235.1 Pseudomonadota bacterium | reverse complement strand
GAGCTGGCCGGGCGGCGAGCGGCGCCGCTGTGGCGGGCGCGGCCGCGACCGGAGCCGTCGAGCGCACCGGGCTGGCCTGGCGGGTGACGGTGCGGGTCGTGGTGGTTCGCGCCGTTCGGCGGACCGGAGTCGTCGTCGTGGTCGAGACGGCCGGCGGCGAAGTCGTCGCGACCGGCGCGGTCTGGATGGCCGGCGGCGGGGCCGTGACGATCGGGGCGGGCGCGGTCGCTTCCGGAGCCGGAGCCGGAGTCGTCGTCACCGGCGGGGGCGCGGTATCGACGATCGGCGGCGGATCCGAGCCGGCCGGCTGGTCCTGGGCGAAGGCTGGGGTGAATGGGAGCGCGGAGGCGGCCAGAAGCAGCCCAAGTGCGCGGCGATGCATGATCTGTTCCTGTTTCATATCTCCTTAACAATGATCTGGAGGCCGCGAGGGTTCGTTGGGCAGCCGAAACTGCGTCGGGCCGTTCAGCCGCCAAGGCGAAGCGAAGAAGTCCACCGCCACTCCATAGCCGGTCCAGCACACTGTTTTTGCAGGACTTTTTAAGCGCGCCCGCGTTACTCCTCTGGGCGGGTGTGGCGCCGCCGTCACGCTTGGCGGATAATGGACGTTGCGTGCAGGAAAGGAGACGGGCCGCCCGGCGGTTCAGCCGTCGACCCGCTTGAGCAGGTTGCGCAGCCCGGGGACGAAGGTCCGGCCGACCGGCGCCTCGTCGCCATTGGCGAGGAGCACCGTCATCGCTCCGGTCGGCTTTCGGCGAAGGCTGACGATCGCCGATTTGCGGCAGATCGCCGAACGGTGGACCCGGATGAACCGCGCCGGATCGAGCCGGTCCTCGAGCGCGGTCAGGGTCGTTCGGGCGAGGCCGACGAACTGGCGGCCGTGGATCCGGGCATAATCGCCATGACCCTCGATCCAGTCGATCTCCTCGGCGGGCACCCGAACGAACTCGCGGTGGCGATGGACCCACAGGTTCTCGAGGCCGCGGCGGCGAGGTCCCGCCGACGGCGCCGGCGAGGCGGTCCCGGCCCGCGCCGACCGCGCTTCGAGCCACAGTCTCGCCCGATCGACCGCTTCCTCGAGCCGGGGCTGGGTGACCGGCTTGAGCAGATAGTCGACCGCGGCGATGTCGAAGGCCTGGACGGCGTGCGCGTCATGGGCGGTGACGAAGATCACCGCGGGCTGCGCTTCCGGCTCGATCCGCTCGATCACCTCGAACCCGTTGAGGCCCGGCATGGCGATGTCGACGAACAGGATGTCGGGCTTCTCGCTCCCGACCAGTCCGACCGCCTCGCGGGCGCTGGTCGTCGAGGCGACGACTTTAAGTCCCTCGATCCGCTCGATCGAGCGGGTCAGGCGGCGGATCGCCAGGATCTCGTCGTCGACGAGCAATGCGCGCAGGCTCTCCATCAGGCGATCCGGCGGGGAAAGGCGAGGATGGCCCGATAGCCGGTCGCCGACGGGCCCGCTTCGAAAGCGCCGCGATCGCCGAAATAGGCCTCCATCCGCGAGCGGACGTTGGCGAGGCCGACGCCGTTGCCGGCGGCGGCGCCATTGCCTTGGCCGGCCTTTCGCGCCGGCGCCTTCGCGCCGCCCCCGTCATCCTCCACGACCAGCTCGATCCGCCCGTCTTTCTCCTCCGCCGCGATCCTTATGGTGAGCTGGTTCTCGCAGCGGCTGACTCCGTGCCGCACGGCATTCTCGACGAGAGGCTGGAGGATGAGCTGCGGCACCCGGGCCGCGCTGAGCCGTTCGGGCAGGTCGATATCGACGCGCAGCCGATCGCCGAAGCGCGCCTGCTCGATTGCCAGATAGAGGCGCTGAAGCTTGATCTCCTCGCCGAGCGCGATGGTTCCCTCGGGTCCGGACGTCAGCGTCGAACGGACGAAGGTGGCGAGGTTGAGAATCATGGTCTCGGCGTCGGCGTTGCGCTCCTCGCCGACCAGAGAGGAGATCGAGTTCAGCGTGTTGAACAGGAAATGCGGCTCGAGCTGGTAGCGCAAGGCCGCCATCTGGGCCTGCCGGGTGGTCTCGGCGAGCAAGGCGGCGCGCCTCTGATGGTCCTCGCTGTCCCAATGATAGGTCATCGCCAGGTGGGTGCCGGTCCAGGCCAGGAAATAGCCGAGCCAGACCAGGGCCCATTGCGAGGATTCGGGCAGGTTGAACGGAGCGAAGCCGGGCAAGGGCAGGATGATCCGGTTCATCGTCATCGTCACCGTCGTCAGCACGACCGCCATGACGAAGGCGCCGATCAGTCCGACGGCGACCCTGTCGCGGAAGGAACGGTTGCGAAGCGTCGCGAGCAATTGGGCCATTGCCAGGCAGAGCAGGGCGCCGACGATCGCGGTGACCAATCGGCGCGGGCCCATGATCGAGATCGGCAGCGAATCGATCAGCAAGGCTCGAACCGACAGCATCAGGATCGCGAACGCCCAGAAGGCGAGGATCAGGATCAAGGTCGCGCGGCGGCGGGCGGCCGTCGGCGCGGCGCCCTCCCCATCCAGTCTCCGAGCAGGCTGATCCAAATCCGGTCCCTTTTCCGCTTGCTCCTGATCTATGTTCTTAGGCGCTCGAAGACGCCACCCTCAAGCGCGTGCCGCCAACGCCCCGAATGCGACATTCGTCGCGCCGCGGGGACAATCGTCGCTCGCCGGTGTGCGGGCAATCCGCACGCTCCTAGGTTTCGGCCTGCAACCGATGATGTGAAGGAGCAGGGTGCGTGGCGTCGATCCCGCCCATGGCGCGAGAGGCGATGGACCTGGCCAAGGCTGGCGATCTCGGCCGCGCGATCCGCATCGGCGAGGCGGCGGTAGCCGAGGCGCCCGACAATGCCGGCCTTCGCCTGTTCGTCGCCTTGCTTCATAGCCGCCGGCTCGACCTTCGCTCCGCTCTGCCGCATTTGCGCAGCGCCGCCGCGCTGGCTCCCGCCGATCCTCTCCCCAGGCTCGAGCTGGCCCGCGCCTTGGCCGGACTCGGCGAGCTGGACGAAGCGGAGCAGATGCTCGCCGGCCTCGACTCGCGGGCCGACCGGTCCTCATCTCTGCTGCGCGTCCGAGCGCTCATTCTCCAGCGCCGAGGCGAGCATCGCGAAGCCGCGCGCCTGTACGGGATCGCGACCGGACGCGATCCGGCCGACTTCGAGAGCTGGGCCCAGCTCGGCATTTGCCAGTTCGCGATGGGCGAGCCCGGCGCCGCCGCCGGCTCGCTCCGCCGTTCGCTCGAGCTTCGTCCCGGCCAGTCCGAGGTCCTGCTCAAGCTCGCCGAGGCCCAGGCCGCCTCCGGTTCGGCCGAGGAAGGGCTCCGGGCGACCAGGGCGATGGCCCGGACCCTGCCTTTCGATCCCGCCGTCCGGGTCGCGATCGCCCGGCTCGAGGATCTGCTCGGCCGGCCTGAGCGCGCCGAAACGGCGCTTGCCGAGGCGCTCGAGCTCGACCCTCTCTGCCTGCCGGCGCTTCTCGCGCTGGCCAACCTGATGGAGCGCGACAACCGCATCGAGGCGCTCGAGTCCCTGCTCGGCCGCATCGATCGCGCCGGTGCCCACCCCCCGGACACTGCGCTCCTGCGCGCGCGCCTGCTCTACCGCCGAGGCGATTTCGAGGCCGCTCTCGCGGCCGCGGAATCGGCGTCCGAAGCGATCGACGCGGGCGCGCGCGCTCATCTCATCGGCCAGATCCACGACCGGCTCGGCAATCCCGAAGCCGCCTTCGCCGCCTTCGCCGAGATGAATCGGCTCGCCGCGGTCGAGACCGAGTCGAGCCGGGCGGCGGCCGCGGATTTCAGGGCCCAGATCGGCCGGCTGAAACGCACCGTCACCCGCAACTGGTACAAGGGCTGGTCGAGCGCCCGTTCGGCTTAAGTGTCCCCGCGTCCGTCCCCGGTATTTCTGTTCGGCTTCCCGAGATCGGGGACCACTTTGCTCGACACCATGCTTGCCGGCCATCCCGACACATTGGTGCTCGAGGAAAGACCGGTCCTCCATGGGGTCGCGCGGCAGGCCGGCCCGCCCTCCGCTTTCGCCGAACTGGCGCCCGACCGGGTCGAGGCCCTGCGCAGCCTCTATTTCGATACGCTCGACTCGATCGAGCCGGAGGCGGGCAACAGGCTGGTGATCGATAAATTGCCGCTCGGAATCCTCGACACGGCCCTCATCCACCGGATCTTCCCCGATGCCCGGTTCATCTTCGTCGAGCGCCACCCCTGCGACGTCGTTCTGAGCTGCTTCATGACCCGCTTCGATCCGCGCGGCGGAATGGCCAATTTCCTCGATCTCGGCGACACCGCACGGCTCTACGACGAGGTGATGGATTATTGGCGTCAGTGCCGCGAGGTCTTCCCGCTCGACGTCCACATCATCCGCTATGAGCGGGTCGTCGAGAATGCCGAAGCCGAGCTCCGGCCGCTCGCCGATTTCCTCGGCCTCGCCTGGCACGATCATCTGATCGACAACCAGCGAGCCGCGAGCCGGCGAGCCTTCATCGCCACCCCGAGCTACGCCCAGGTCGCCGAGCCGCTCTACACCCGAGCGCTCGGGCGCTGGGAGAAATATCGCGACCAGCTGGCGCCGGTGCTCCCTTTGCTCGAGCCCTGGGCAAAGCGAATGGGTTACGCCGTCTAACGAACCCGGCGGCTCCTCGACAGTCTATCGAGAAGAAGCCGGGTCTTTGGACCCACCTCGTTCCAGGGCCTCGACTGGCCGCAGGAATAATTGACGAAGGTCGATCCGCGTGCCGCGCGCGGGAGCCCGAAGCTGGGCGGTATCCGGTCGAGGAAGAGCAGATGGACGCTGCCGGCTCGATGATCCCCCATACCTTCGTTCAGATAGAAGCCGCCGCTGTTGACCTCCGTGAACATCCAAAGCGGCCTCGGCGGACGGCCCTTGTAGATCCGCTCGACCTTCAGGCGATACACGATCCATGGGCCATTGTCGCGACTGACTCCCTCGAAGACGGACGCGACCCGCGCCCGTACGACCCAGGGGGAGTCCCGATATTCCTGACGGATTGTCGTCTTGAGATTGTAGACGCCGTTGTAGCTGCACAGAGCGCCGGCCTGCGACAGGGGGGCTGCCGCCATGGCCGCGAAAATCGAGAGTTTGCCGAGAGCGCGCATGTGGGATTGGTACGCGCGAGCGCGCCCCGCTGAAAGCCCGTCGCATCCACTCCCAACCCTGTGCGTTCGGCGGCGATGGACCTCGTCATCGGCACCGCGGGCTGGACCATTCCAGCAAAGGATCGCGATCAATTCCGGAGCGAGGGATCGGCGCTCGAGCGCTACGCCGAGCGCTTCGCCGGAGTCGAGATCAACTCTTCCTTCCATCGTCCGCACCGGCCCTCGACCTGGCAGAATTGGGCGGAGAGCGTGCCGCCGGGCTTTCGCTTCGCGGTCAAGCTTCCGAAGACGATCACGCACCTGAGCAAGCTCGTCGATTGCGGCGACTTGCTCGAAAGCTTCCTCGACGAGATCGGCCCGCTCGGCGAAAGGCTCGGCGTCCTGCTGGTCCAGCTGCCGCCGAAGCTCGCCTTCGATCCGGTGCCCGCCTCGAGCTTCTTCACGCTTCTCGGCAGCCGTTCGTCCGCCAGCGCCAGGATCGCCTGCGAGCCGCGCCATCCGAGCTGGTTCGAGGCCGACGCCGAGGCGCTGCTCGACCGCCTCTGCATCGCCCGCGTCGCCGCCGACCCTGCCATCGTCCCGGCCGCGGCCTCGCCCGGAGGCTGGCGCGGCTTCTCCTACTGGCGCCTCCACGGCTCGCCGGCCATGTACCGCTCCTCCTACGACGACGCACGTCTCGAAGACTATGCGCGGGCGATCCGGCAGGAAGGCGCGCCGGAAAGCTGGTGCATGTTCGACAACACCGCCGCCTCGCAGGCCACTGGGAATGCGCTGGCGCTCGCCGAAAAGCTAAAGAAACTCCGTTCGGGCTGAGCTTGTCGAAGCCCTCTCCTTCCACTTTGGGCCTAAGGATAAGGAATGGGCTTCGACAGGCTCAGCCCGAACGGTTGATAAGACTGAGCTCAATCCCTCACTTCGCCGAATAAGCCTTGACCAGCCGGTACAGAAATTCGCGCCCGTCCATCAGCGACTTGACCCGGATCCGTTCGTTGAGGCCGTGGGCGTGGCTGCCCTCGGCATCAGAGAAGAATCCGGAAATGCCGTAGGTCGGAATCCCGGCCGGAGTCAGGAAGGCGCCGTCGGTTGCGCCCGCCGCCATCAGCGGCACGAACGGGACGCCCGGGAAGATCTCGCCGGCTATCCGCCGGGCCGGGCCCATCACCCGCTCGGTCAAAGGCGGCGGCGGCGAGACCGCGCTTCGCGTCTCGAGAGTCGTGATCTTCACCTGGGGATCGGCGACGATCCCCTCCAGCGCCTGACGGACCTGCTCGACCGACGTTCCCGGGAAGATCCGGCAATTGACGTTGGCCCGGGCCCGCTGAGGGAGAGCGTTGGTGGCGTGGCCGCCTTCGATCATGGTCGCGACGCAGGTGGTGTGGAGGATTCCGTTCCAGGCCGGATCGGCGGCCGCGATGGTCGTCGCCGCCGCCTTGTCGTCCGGATTGGCGGCGAAGGCGGCCATCGCCGCGCCCGCCGGCCCGGGCGTCAGCTTCGACATGGCCGAGAAATAGCCGCGGGTCGCCTCATTGCTCTCGAACGGGAAGTCATAGGCGCGGAGCCGGACGAGTGCGTCGGAGAGGCGGTAGATCGCATTCTCCTTCACCGGCCGCGAGCTGTGGCCGCCGGGATTGGTCACCTCGAAGCGGTAATTTTGCGGGAATTTCTCGCCGGCCTGGATGTTGAGGATGACCTGCTTTCCCTGCGCGTCGAGAAGGCCGCCGGCGCCTTCGTTCAAGGCGAATTCGGCGTCGATCAGCGCGCGCTCGTTGGCGGCGAGATATTGGGCGCCGTTGAACGCCCCCGCCGTCTCCTCGCCGCAGGTCAAAGCCATCTTGATCGTCCGCTTCGGCCGCCAGCCCTCGCGCTTGAACCGCGCCAGGGTGTCGACCCAGACCGAGGCCTGCGCCTTGTCGTCGGCCGAGCCGCGCGCATAGAAGAAGCCGTTCTCCTCGACGAGCGTGAACGGGTCCCGCTCCCAGTCGGCGCGATTGGCTTCGACCACGTCGATATGGGCGAGAAGCAGAAGCGCCTTCAGCTTCGGATCGCTGCCCGGCAGCACCGCGACCAGATTGCCCTCCCTGGGATGGTCGGGGACGGTGATCAGGTGAAGATCGGATTCGGGAAAGCCCGCCGCCCGCAGCCGGGCCGCCATCCGCTCCGCCGCCAGAGTGCAGCTTCCGGAAGACAGACTCGTATTGGTCTCGACCAGCTCCTTGTAGATGGCGCGGAACTCGGCCTCGCCACTGTTCGCCGGGGCCGGCGCCACGGCGAGGGTTGCGGGCGCGGCGAGCAAGGCGGCGGCGAAAGCGGTGAGGCGAGCGATCATCGGCAGTATTCTCCTGAGACATGTTCGGATCTGGATTTGAGCGCGTGGCGGCCGCTCGGCAATAGCCGGTTCCGCCCTCGCGCCCCAGACCGCGGCTCGTCGCCATGTTCGAGATCGCGACTGCCGAGCCATGCTTTGAACCAATCCGGATTGAAATGGATGATCCGGCATGAAGACTCGCGGGCCGAATCGTGCTAGACTCGACATTCGAGCCTCGTGATATTTCTTCGCAATGCGAAAGAAGTGATCGGCGAGGCCGGCGAATAGTTCGTAGCGCGTGGGGGGCGGGGCTGCGTGGACTGGACCAAACCGACCGACTATCTCGAAATGATCCTGATGATCTGGCTTGCCGTCGTCATGGGATACATCGTGATTCGCATGCTCAGCGGATCGATTCTGCTGACGGGGCTGTTCTGCGGAGAGAAAACCGCCCCCTACGGCCTGGATAGACTGCAGCTTGTCTTCGTGACCTTGTTCTTCGCCGCCGGCTACGTCGTGGCATCTCTCGCCAGGGCGCCGGGCGAAGCTCTGCCCAACATTCCGGCGCCTTTGATGCTCATCCTCATCGGCAGCAATGGTGCCTATCTGGCCGTCAAATCCGCCGCGATCTTCGGCGCAGGGAGGGGAAAGTAAATGCCTAACAGCATCTGGACATGGATCTCGGCCCTGGTCGCCGGCTCGATCGCATTGGTCATCGTCATATTCGCGCTGGTGGTCGCGTGGAAGCTGCTGAGCGGCCAGATCGACCTCAAATATCTCCTCGCCGAGCCGGCCGGGCCGCCGCCGCCCGGCACCGATCCCAACGAACCGCCGGGAGAGCCGAAGGCCAGCATTTCCCGATTCCAGTTCCTGATCTTCACCTTCGTGATTGCCGGAGTCTATCTGGTGCTTTGCCTGGAATCCGGACAATTCGTCGAGATCCCGCAAAACGTCATCCTTCTCCTCGGAGTGAGCGGCACCAGCTACGCGGCCTCGAAGGGCATCAAGGCCGCCGCCGATACCAGCCAGCGCAATGCCGAGGCCAGCGCGCGGGCCGACGGCAATGGCTAGCCCTCCGAAACGGCCAGGCCCACGCCCCGCTCGCGCGCGCGCCAAACGCGCCGCGCCCAGGCGCGGCGTCACGGCGAATGCGAGGCCGAGCCGAAGCACGGCTTCTTCCCGGGGGCCGATGGCGGTCAAGCTCATCGCCGCGATCGGACCTTTGGCCGTGGCCGGCATTGCCCTGGCGACCCCGGATCGGACCAGCCCCGCCGCCTCGATCCCCGAAACGCGTGCGACCGCCCAGGTCGTGGCAGCCGGCGGGATCGCGCCGCCGGTCGCCATGGCGGCCGACGGAACGCTCCCTCCGCCGCCGCCCAGTTCGGTGACTCCGCAGTGCCTCGCCCAATTCGCTCTGGCTCTGCCGGTGCATCGCGGGGATGACGTGGCTCGGCGCCAGACCAGGATTTGCCGGGAGGGCTATATCCTCTCCTTCAATGTCGACACCCGAAGCCCGGATTGGGTGATGGAGAGGCTGAAGCCCGCCGATCTGGTCGGCAGCGCTCAGCGCGGCAATCGTTTCCTTCACGATCCGGCTCTGCCGGCGGGCGCGGATGCCGACAATCCGGACTATCTGAAAACCGGGTTCGACCGCGGCCATCAGGCTCCGGCGGCCGATGCCAAGTTCAGCCAGAAGGTGATGGACGAATCCTTTTTCTTCACCAACATGTCGCCGCAGCGCGGCATCGGCATGAACCGGGGCGCCTGGAAGTTCCTCGAGGAAGCCACCCGCTCCTGGGTGCTGTGCGGCGGCCACCCCGACCTCTATGTCATAACCGGCCCCATATACGGAACGCTCGCCGGCAACCCCCCGACGATCGGCGATCCGCCGATCGCCGTACCCCGAGCCTATTACAAGATCGTGTTCGATCCCCAGACCGAGCGCGCCGTCGGGTTCGTTCTGCCGAACACCAAGATCGGCTCCCGGATCAATCTCCAGGACTTCGTCAAGCCGATCGCGGAGATCGAAACCGACACCGGCCTCGATTTCTTCGAATCCCTGGATCAGAGACGGCAGGCCGAGATCGAGGAGGCGCCGGGCGTTGCCTGGGCTCATACCGGTACTTGCCCCGGCGACAGTGGAGACTAGGTTTGACATCGCGGCTCCCCATCCCTAGATAGCCGCCATCACCACAGCCTTTCGGAACAGGACGCGCCGTCGCGCAGCGCGTTCAACGCATTGATCGGCTGAGGTTTCATAGACGCTGAAGCTGTGGATTTCCGACCGTGGAGACCCGCGGCTTTTTGCGTCTTTACCGCGCCTGCGAGTCCTCCCCGGCCGTGCTGGGAAGGCATGAAAAGCAGCATGGCCCCGGCCGAAACCGGGGCGACGGCGATGAGAAGGCGATAAAATTACATGGCGACCAAGGCGAAACCGGCGACCGAGGCTCGGTCCACCGCGTCCAAGCGAATCCGCAAGATTTTCGGCAACATCCACGAAGTCTCGGAGATGCCGAACCTGATCGAGGTCCAGCGCGAGAGCTATGAGCAGTTCCTCCGCTCGCGCCCTCAGGACGGCTACGTCTCCGGCCTCGAGAAGACCCTCCGCTCGGTCTTCCCGATCCGCGATTTCGCCGGCACCGCCGAACTGGATTTCGTCCATTACGAGCTCGAGGATCCCAAATACGACACCGACGAGTGCCGCCAGCGGGGCATGACCTTCGCCGCGCCGATGCGGGTCACCCTTCGCCTGATCGTCTTCGAGGTCGATCCCGATACGGAGACCCGCTCCGTCCTCGATATCAAGGAGCAGGACGTCTATATGGGCGACATGCCGCTGATGACGAAGAACGGCACGTTCATCGTCAACGGCACCGAGCGGGTGATCGTCAGCCAGATGCACCGTTCGCCGGGCGTCCTGTTCGACCATGACCGCGGCAAGACCCACGCCTCCGGCAAATATCTGTTCGCCGCCCGGGTCATTCCCTATCGCGGCTCTTGGCTCGACTTCGAGTTCGACGCCAAGGACATCGTCAACGTCCGGATCGACCGCAAGCGCAAGCTCCCGGTCACCGCTTTGCTCCACGCCCTCGACATGTCGAGCGAGGAGATCCTCAACACCTTCTACGACCGGGTCACCTTCGTCCGCGGCAAGGGCGGCTGGCAGATCCCGTTCGTCCCCGACCAGTGGCGCGGCCAGAAGCCGACCTATGACGTCGCCGACGGCAAGTCGGGCGAAGTGGTGTTCGCGGCCGGCCAGAAGATCAGCCCGCGCCTCGCCAACAAGGCGGCCAAGGACGGCCTCAAGGAGCTTCTGATCCCGACCGAGGAGATTTTCGGCCGCTATTCGGCGTTCGACCTGGTCAACGACAAGACCGGCGAGATCTATGTCGAGGCGGGCGACGAGATCACCCCCGAGAATCTCGAGAGCCTCGACAAGGCCGGGATCGACCGGATCGAACTTCTCGACATCGACCATGTCAACACCGGCGCCTGGATCCGCAACACTCTGAAGGCCGACAAGGCCGAGGACCGCGACCAGGCCCTTTCCGACATCTACCGGGTGATGCGCCCGGGCGAGCCGCCGACGCGCGAGACCGCCGAGGCTTTGTTCGCCGGCCTGTTCTTCGATCCGGAGCGCTACGACCTCTCGGCCGTCGGCCGGGTCAAATTGAACATGCGCCTCGACCTCGACGTCGAGGATACCGTCACCACCCTCCGCAAGGAGGACATCATCGAGGTGGTCCGAACCCTCGTCGGCCTCAAGGACGGCAAGGGCGAGATCGACGATATCGACAATCTCGGCAACCGCCGGGTCCGCTCGGTCGGCGAATTGCTCGAGAATCAGTATCGGGTCGGGCTCCTCCGAATGGAGCGCGCGGTCAAGGAGCGCATGTCCTCGGTCGATGTCTCGACCGTCATGCCCAACGACCTCATTAACGCCAAGCCGGCGGTCGCCGCGGTGCGCGAATTCTTCGGCTCCTCGCAGCTGTCGCAGTTCATGGACCAGACCAACCCCTTGTCCGAGGTCACCCACAAGCGCCGGGTCTCGGCGCTCGGGCCGGGCGGTTTGACTCGCGAACGGGCCGGTTTCGAGGTCCGCGACGTCCACCCGACCCATTATGGCCGGATCTGCCCGATCGAGACTCCCGAAGGCCCCAATATCGGCCTGATCAACTCGCTCGCCAGCTTCAGCCGGGTCAACAAATACGGCTTCATCGAGACTCCGTACCGCAAGGTGGTCGATCACAAGGTGACCGACGACGTCGTCTATCTGTCGGCGATGGAGGAGGCCAAGCACACCATCGCCCAGGCCAATGCCGAATTGAACGCGGACGGCAGCTTCGGCGAGGAGATCGTCTCGAGCCGCCAGGCCGGCGAGTTCCTGATGGCGCCGCGCGACCTCATCACCCTGATGGACGTCAGCCCCAAGCAGCTCGTCTCGGTCGCCGCCTCGCTCATTCCCTTCCTCGAGAATGACGACGCCAACCGGGCGCTGATGGGCTCGAACATGCAGCGCCAGGCTGTGCCCCTGATCCGCGCCGAGGCGCCGTTCGTCGGCACCGGCATGGAAGAGACGGTCGCCCGCGATTCCGGCGCCGCGATCGCCGCACGCCGTTCGGGGATCGTCGACCAGGTCGACGCCGCCCGAATCGTCGTCCGCGCCACCGGCGAGGTCGAGGCCGGCAAGTCGGGCGTCGACATCTATACCTTGATGAAGTTTCAGCGCTCGAACCAGAATACCTGCATCAACCAGCGTCCGCTGGTGAAGGTCGGCGACATGGTCAATGCCGGCGACGTCATCGCCGACGGCCCGTCGACCGAGTTCGGCGAGCTTGCATTGGGCCGCAACGTCCTCGTCGCCTTCATGCCGTGGAACGGCTATAATTTCGAGGATTCGATCCTGATCTCCGAGCGGATCGTGAAGGACGACGTCTTCACCTCGATCCACATCGAGGAGTTCGAGGTGATGGCCCGCGACACCAAATTGGGCCCCGAGGACATCACCCGCGACATCCCGAACGTCGGCGAGGAGGCGCTTCGCAACCTCGACGAGGCCGGCATCGTCTATATCGGCGCCGAGGTCGAGCCCGGCGACATCCTCTGCGGCAAGATCACTCCGAAGGGCGAAAGCCCGATGACTCCGGAGGAGAAATTGCTCCGCGCGATCTTCGGCGAGAAGGCGTCCGACGTCCGCGACACCTCGCTCCGGCTGCCGCCGGGCGTGTCGGGCACGGTGGTCGAGGTCCGGGTGTTCAACCGCCACGGAATCGACATCGACGACCGCACCCGCGCGATCCAGACCGAGGAGAAGGACCGGCTCCGCAAGGACAGCGAGGACGAGCGTTCGATCCTGAAGCGCGCCACTTACTCGCGGCTTCGCGAGATGCTGGTCGGCCAGACCATCACCGCCGCCCCCAAGGGCATCAAGAAGGGCGCGGTCCTCGACGAGGCGACGCTCGAGGGCGTCGAGCGCCACGAATGGTGGAAGTTCGCGGTCAAGGACGACAAGGTCCAGGCCGATCTCGAGGCGGTCAAGGTCCAGTATGACGATGCCGAGGGCGTGATCCGCCGCCGGCTCGAGGACCGGATCGAGAAATTGGAGCGCGGCGACGAGCTGCCCCCGGGCGTGCTCAAGATGGTCAAGGTGTTCGTCGCGGTGAAGCGCAAGCTCCAGCCCGGCGACAAGATGGCCGGCCGCCACGGCAATAAGGGCGTCATCTCGCGGATCCTTCCGCAGGAGGACATGCCGTTCCTCGAGGACGGGACCCCGGTCGACATCGTTCTCAACCCGCTCGGCGTGCCGTCGCGAATGAACGTCGGGCAGATCTTCGAGACCCATCTCGGCTGGGCCGCGCGCGGCCTCGGCAAGCAGATCGGCGAGATGCTCGAGGAGATGCACCACAAGGGCAGCGCGTTCGACGCCAAGGACATCAAGCAGGTCCGCGGCAAATTGAACGAAATCTATGGCGACCATTATCTCGCCGAACTCAAGGCCCGCGACGACGATCAGATCATGGAGCTCGCCTCCAACCTGGTCGGCGGAGTCCCGATGGGCACTCCGGTGTTCGACGGCGCAAGGGAAGCGGACGTGTCGGCGATGCTGAAGATGGCCGGCCTCGACGATAGCGGCCAGGTCGTCCTGTTCGACGGGCGCACCGGCGAGGCGTTCGACCGCAAGGTGACGGTGGGCTACATCTATATGCTGAAGCTCCACCACCTGGTCGACGACAAGATCCACGCCCGTTCGATCGGCCCGTACAGCCTCGTCACCCAGCAGCCTCTGGGCGGCAAGGCGCAGTTCGGCGGCCAGAGGTTCGGCGAGATGGAGGTCTGGGCGCTCCAGGCCTACGGCGCCGCCTACACGCTTCAGGAAATGCTGACGGTCAAATCGGACGACGTGATCGGCCGGACCAAGGTCTACGAGGCGATCGTCAAGGGCGACGACACGTTCGAGGCCGGGATCCCGGAGAGCTTCAACGTCCTGGTCAAGGAGATGCGTTCGCTCGGATTGAATGTCGAGCTGAACAGCGTCGTCGACGAGAATGAGGAGCAGACCCAGCTGGCTGCTGAGTAAAAACCACCCACCCCTCCCCTTCAGGGGAGGGGCCGGGGGTGGGGACGAGCGTGACTCCCCCACCCAAACCCTCCCCTGAAGGGGAGGGCCTTAGAGGGAAGAAGACATGAACGAACTGACCCATTTCGCCAACCCGGTCGCCAAGCCGGAGACGTTCGACCAGATCCAGATCGGAATCGCATCGCCCGAGCGGATCCGCAGCTGGTCGTTCGGCGAGATCAAGAAGCCCGAGACGATCAACTACCGTACGTTCAAGCCCGAGCGCGACGGCCTGTTCTGCGCGCGCATCTTCGGTCCGATCAAGGATTATGAATGCCTGTGCGGCAAGTATAAGCGCATGAAATATAAGGGCATCGTCTGCGAGAAGTGCGGAGTCGAGGTCACCGTCTCGAAGGTCCGCCGCGAGCGCATGGGCCATATCGAGCTGGCCGCCCCGGTCGCCCACATCTGGTTCCTGAAGTCTCTTCCGAGCCGGATCGGCCTGCTCCTCGACATGCAGCTGAAGCAGCTCGAGCGGGTCCTTTATTTCGAGGCCTATATCGTCATCGAGCCGGGCCTGACCCCGCTCGAGAAGTTCCAGCTCCTGACCGAGGACGAGCTGATCGAGGCGCAGGACGAATATGGCGAGGACGCCTTCTCGGCCGGGATCGGCGCCGAGGCGGTCCGCACCATGCTCGAGCAGCTCGATCTCGAGGGCGAGAAGGAGGATCTGCTCAAGGAGCTGGCCGAGACCAAATCGGAGCTCAAGCCCAAGAAGATCATCAAGCGCCTCAAGGTCGTCGAATCCTTCCTCGAATCCGGCAACCGCCCCGAATGGATGATCATGGAAGTCATTCCGGTCATCCCGCCCGAGCTTCGCCCGCTCGTGCCGCTCGACGGCGGGCGCTTCGCGACCTCGGACCTCAACGATCTCTATCGCCGAGTGATCAACCGCAACAACCGCCTGAAGCGGCTGATGGAGCTTCGCGCCCCCGACATCATCGTGCGCAACGAGAAGCGCATGCTCCAGGAGTCGGTCGACGCTCTGTTCGACAACGGCCGCCGCGGCCGGACCATCACCGGCGCCAACAAGCGTCCGCTCAAGTCCTTGTCCGACATGCTGAAGGGCAAGCAGGGCCGCTTCCGCCAGAATCTGCTCGGCAAGCGCGTCGATTATTCGGGCCGCTCGGTCATCGTCACCGGTCCGGAATTGAAGCTCCACCAGTGCGGATTGCCGAAGAAGATGGCGCTCGAGCTGTTCAAGCCGTTCATCTACTCGCGCCTCGACGCCAAGGGTCTCTCGATGACCCTCAAGCAGGCGAAGAAGTGGGTCGAGAAGGAGCGCAAGGAAGTCTGGGACATTTTGGACGAGGTGATCCGCGAGCATCCGGTTCTGTTGAACCGCGCCCCGACCCTCCACCGCCTCGGCATCCAGGCGTTCGAGCCGGTGCTGATCGAGGGCAAGGCGATCCAGCTTCATCCGCTCGTCTGCGCGGCGTTCAACGCCGATTTCGACGGCGACCAGATGGCCGTCCACGTTCCGCTGAGCCTCGAGGCCCAGCTCGAAGCGCGCGTCCTGATGATGTCGACCAACAACATCCTCTCGCCCGCCAACGGCAAGCCGATCATCGTCCCCTCGCAGGACATGGTCCTCGGCCTTTACTATCTGTCGATGGAGCGCGAGGGCGAGCCCGGCGAGGGCATGCTCCTCGCCGACATGTCGGAGGTCCACCAGGCGCTCGAGGCCAAGGCGGTGACCCTTCACACCAAGATCACCAGCCGCGTCCCGCAGACCGACGAGTCCGGCAAGGAATCGATGAAGCGCTTCGAGACCACTCCGGGCCGGATGCTTCTCGGCGAGACCCTTCCGAAGAGCCACAAGGTGCCGTTCGAGACGGTCAACCGGCTGCTCACCAAGAAGGAGATCGGCGACGTCATCGACACCGTCTATCGCCACACCGGCCAGAAGGAGACGGTCCTGTTCGCCGACGCGATCATGGGGCTGGGCTTCCGCCACGCCTTCCGCGCCGGAATCTCGTTCGGCAAGGACGACATGATCATCCCGCACGAGAAGGAAGGGCTGGTCGACGAGACCCGTTCGCTCGTCAAGGATTACGAGCAGCAATATCAGGACGGCCTGATCACCCAGCAGGAGAAGTATAACAAGGTGATCGACGCCTGGAGCCGCTGCGGCGACCAGGTCGCCAACGCCATGATGGACAAGATCAAGGCCCAGCCGAAGGACGAGAACGGCCGGATGGCGCAGATCAACTCGATCTACATGATGGCCCATTCGGGCGCCCGCGGATCGCAGGCGCAGATGAAGCAGCTCGCCGGTATGCGCGGACTGATGGCCAAGCCGTCGGGCGAGATCATCGAGACCCCGATCATCTCCAACTTCAAGGAAGGCCTGACCGTCCTCGAATATTTCAACTCGACCCACGGCGCCCGCAAGGGCCTTGCCGACACCGCGCTCAAGACGGCGAATTCGGGCTATCTGACCCGCCGTCTCGTCGACGTCAGCCAGGATTGCGTGATCGTCGAGGAGGATTGCAAGACCGACAACAGCCTCGACATGCGGGCGATCGTCCAGGGCGGCGCCGTGATCGCGTCATTGGGCGAGCGGATTCTCGGCCGGACCCCGGCCGAGGACATCGTCGATTCCAAGACCGGCGACGTTCTGGCCAAGGAAGGCGAGCTGATCGACGAGCCCGCGGCCCTGCGCATCGACGAGATGGGCATCCAGGCGGTCAAGATCCGCTCGCCTCTGGTCTGCGAGAGCGAGCATGGCGTCTGCGGCAAATGCTACGGGCGCGATCTCGCCCGCGGCACTCCGGTCAATATCGGCGAAGCGGTCGGAGTCATCGCCGCCCAATCGATCGGCGAGCCGGGCACCCAGCTCACCATGCGGACCTTCCACATCGGCGGCGCCGCCCAGCTCAACGAGACGTCGAACCTCGAAGCCTCGGTGGACGGCACGATCGAGCTTCGCGACCTTCCGACGATCATGGATTCGCGCGGACGCCGGGTCGCCATGGCCCGCAACGGCGAGCTCGCCATCGTCGACATGGACGGTCGCGAGCGGGCGGTCCACCGGATCCCCTACGGCGCCCATCTGATGGCCGATCACGGCCATATCGTCTCGAAGGGCGACCGGATCGCGGAATGGGATCCGTTCATGATGCCGGTCATCACCGAGAAGGGCGGAGTCGTGAAGTTCCAGGACATGGTCGAGGGCAAGACCCTGACCGAGCAGGTCGACGAGGCCACCGGAATCGCCCAGCGGGTCGTCACCGAGTTCCGCGGCTCGGCCCGCTCGAAGGAGGATCTGCGTCCGCGCATCACCCTGCTCGACGAGAAGAGCGGCGAGGCCGCCCGCTACATGCTCTCGCCGGGCGCGATGCTCTCGGTCGAGGACGGCCAGCAGGTCGCCGCCGGCGAGGTTCTCGCCCGCGTCAGCCGCGAGGCCGCCAAGACCCGCGACATCACCGGCGGTTTGCCGCGGGTGGCGGAGCTGTTCGAGGCGCGCAAGCCGAAGGAGAATGCGATCATCGCCAAGGTCTCCGGCCGGGTCGAGTTCGGCAAGGATTACAAGGCCAAGCGCAAGATCGGAATCCGTCCCGAGGATGGCGGCGAGCTGGTCGAATATCTGGTGCCCAAGTCGAAGGTGATCGACGTGCAGGAAGGCGATTTCGTCAAGCGCGGCGACAATCTGATCGGCGGAAGCCCCGATCCGCACGACATCCTCGAGGTGTTGGGAGTCGAGGCGCTTGCCGAATATCTCGTCTCCGAGATTCAGGAAGTCTATCGATTGCAGGGCGTCAAGATCAACGACAAGCATATCGAGGTGATCGTCCGCCAGATGCTCCAGAAGGTCGAGATCACCGAGAGCGGCGATTCGACCCTGCTGGTCGGCGAGCAGATCGACTATCAGGAGATGCGTGAGATCAACGCCAGGCTGAAGGCGGGCAAGAAGAAGCTCGCCGAAGGCAAGCCGGTCCTGCTCGGGATCACCAAGGCGTCGCTCCAGACCCGAAGCTTCATCTCGGCCGCCTCCTTCCAGGAAACGACCCGGGTGCTCACCGAAGCCGCGGTCCAGGGCAAGATCGACACATTGGACGGCTTGAAAGAGAACGTCATCGTCGGCCGCCTGATCCCGGCGGGAACCGGCGCCGGCATGAACCGGATGCGGATCGCCGCGAGCAGCCGCGACGCCGCTCTGCGCGCCCAGCACCGCAAGCTTCAGGAGAGCCTGATCGCCGCCAATTCGGCCGCCGAGGAGCATGCGGCCGAGCTGGCCCAAGGCCCCGAAGCGGCGATCGGCGACGATCCGCTCGGAGCGGTGGCCCCCGAAGGCCATGGCACCGACGCCGATGCGGGCGAGTATTTGCAGAGCTGAGGTTTCGACTCTCGCTGAATTGAAGGGCCCCGTCCGGATCCGTCCGGGCGGGGCTTTTCACTCTCGCCTCCGTCATTGCGAGCGCAGCGCGGCAATCCAGGTAAGCCTCGGAGGCCCGCTGGATTGCCGCGTCGCTACACTCCTCGCAATGACGTGGAAACCAAGACTGATTTGAAGCTCGTCCGACCATTCCCGCCTATTCTACCCTTTCTCAAGGGACCACCTGACCGCCATGCCCTTCCACAACCTCCCGCCGCTTCTCGCCGGAGCGCTCGCCGACCGCGGCTATACCGAGCCGACGCCGGTCCAGGCCGCCATCCTCGAGCCCGAGGCGGACGGGCGCGACCTGATCGTCTCGGCCCAGACCGGTTCGGGCAAGACCGTCGCCTTCGGCCTCGCCATGGCGCCGCAATTGCTCGGTCAAAATGGCGGCCTCGAATTCGAGCGCGGCCCCGCCGCGCTCGTCATTGCTCCGACCCGCGAGCTCGCCCTCCAGGTCAGCCGTGAGCTCGCCTGGCTCCATGGTCCGGCCGGCGCGCGGATCGCGACCTGCGTCGGCGGAATGGACCCGTCGAAGGAAAGGCGGGCGCTCGGCCAGGGCGCCCATATCGTGGTCGGTACTCCGGGCCGGCTTCGCGACCATCTCGAGCGCGGCGCGCTCGATTTGTCGAAGCTCGAGGTGGTCGTCCTCGACGAGGCCGATGAGATGCTCGACATGGGCTTCCGCGAAGATCTCGAGGAGATACTCGACGCGACGCCGGCCGGGCGCCGGACCCTGCTCTTCTCGGCGACCATGCCGCGGCCGATCGTCGCTCTCGCCAGGCGCTACCAGAGAGACGCCCTGCGTATCTCGACGGTCGGCGACGAGCGCGGTCATGGCGACATCCAGTATCAGGCGATGGTCGTCGCGCCCGCCGACATCGAGCATGGAGTCGTCAACCTGCTCCGGCTTCACGAGGCCGAGAGCGCTCTGCTGTTCTGCGCCACCCGCGAAAATGTCAGGAGGCTCCATTCGAGCCTGACCGAGCGCGGCTTCAGCGCCGTCGCCCTTTCCGGCGAGCATAGCCAGAACGAGCGCAACCAGGCGCTCCAGGCGCTTCGCGACGGCCGCGCCCGAGTGCTGGTCGCGACCGACGTCGCAGCCCGCGGAATCGACCTGCCCAACCTGAGCCTCGTCGTCCATGTCGAGCTTCCGCGCGACGCCGAGACGCTCCAGCACCGGTCCGGCCGCACCGGCCGCGCCGGGAAGAAGGGGATCGCGGTGCTCGTCGTCCCCTATCCGAGGCGAAAACGGGTCGAATCCGTGCTCCGCGGCGCCCGGATCGAGGCGCAGTGGATCAAGCCGCCGACCCCCGAGGAGATCGGCCGGAGCGACCGCGAGCGGCTCCTCCGCCTGCTTCTCGAGCCGGTCGAGACCGACGAGGAGGATCGGGCCCTCGCGCTCCGGTTGCTCGAGCAGCGCGGACCCGAGGAGATCGCCGCCGCTCTCGTCCGGGCGCATCGCGGGCGGATGCCTGCGGCCGAGGATCTGGTGGATTCGGCGAACGCGCCCCGCTCCGACGGACCCAGGCCCGGCTTCGAGGACACGCTCTGGTTCCGGATGGATATCGGCCGCCGCCACAATGCCGATCCGCGCTGGCTCCTGCCGATGCTGTGCCGGCGCGGCCACATCACCCGCAACGAGATCGGAGCGATCCGGATCGCCGCCGGCGAGACCATGTTCGAGATTCCGCGCGCCGCCGCCGGCCGTTTCATCCAGGCGGTACGCCGGACCGCGACCGAGGAGGATGGCGAAGGCGGAGTCCGCATCGAGCCGGTCGAGGGCAAGCCACGCGATTCGGCGAGAGCCAACCGAAGGCCCGGCCCGCCGCCGAAGAGGAAGTACAAGGCGAAGCCGGTCCGGCGGGGGTGATCGCGCCCCAGCGCCTCCCCTTCCGTCACCGGCAAGGGCGTCGATCCGACGTCCGCGTCACTGGGAGGACCCCGGACCTGATCCGGGGGGACTCGGCAATCCAGCGGGCCTCCCAGGTTGTACTGGATTGCCGCGCTTCGCTCGCAATGACGGGAATGATAGGGGCTCGAGCCATGAAAGCCGCAATCACCCTCCTGCTGATCGCGATGATGATCCTGCCCGCCGCGATCGTCATCCGGATCATGACCCGCAAGCGGCCCTGACCCGCTCAGCGTCTGCCGGCTTGGCCTTCCCCGCCCCTTTTCGCTAAGCAGCGTCCCCGATGGACGTGACCGGCCTCCGCATCGCCCTGTTCACGGGCAATTACAATTATGTCCGGGACGGCGCGAACCAGGCGCTGAACCTGCTCGTCGAATATCTGCTTCGGCAGGGCGCGGCGGTCCGCGTCTATTCGCCGACGGTCGAAAACCCCGCCTTCGAGCCGGCCGGCGATCTCGTCCCTGTCCCCGCTCTGGCGATCCCCGGACGCTCCGAATATCGGTTCGCGATGATGCTGTCGCCGCGGGTGAAGCGCGACATCAGGGCGTTCCGCCCCAACGTCTTCCATGTCGCCAGTCCCGATCTCGCCGGCCACCGGGCGGTCACCCTCGCCCACCGGCTCAACCTTCCGGTCGTCGCCTCGGTCCACACCCGCTTCGAGACCTATCCGCGCTATTACGGCCTCGCCTTCATGGAGCCGGTAATGCTCGCCATCCTTCGCCGCTTCTACCGGCGCTGCGACGCGATCTTCGCTCCGTCCGAATCGATGGCGCAGCTGCTCCGCGAGCAGCGCATGAACTATCATGTCGGCATCTGGACGCGGGGGATCGACCGCGACGTCTTCCGCCCCGAGCGGCGCGACATGGCCTGGCGGCGGGGTCTCGGGATCGAGGACGACATGCCGGTGATCGGCTTCGTCGGCCGGCTGGTGATGGAGAAAGGCCTCGACGTCTTTTCGGACAGCGTCGACCTGCTCGCCCAGCGCGGGGTCCGCCACAAGGTGCTGGTCGTCGGCGACGGACCGGCGCGGACCTGGTTCGAGCGGCGACTGCCCGAAGCGGTCTTCGCCGGCTTCCAGGGCGGCGAGGATCTCGGCCGGGCGGTCGCCTCGATGGACATATTGTTCAACCCGTCGGTCACCGAGACGTTCGGCAACGTCACCCTCGAGGCGATGGCGGCCGGTCTTCCGGTGGTCGCGGCGATCGCGACCGGAAGCCAGAGCCTGGTCGCGGACGGAGTGAGCGGCCGGCTGGTCCGGGCCGGTGCGATCCACGCCTTCGCCGACGCGCTCGCTTTCTATTGCCAGGATGATTCGGCCAGGAAGGCGGCGGGAGCGGCCGGCGAAGCGGCGAGCCGGGCCTATGCCTGGGACCGGGTCAACCAGGCCCTGGTCGACGGCTATTTGCGGGTCATCAGGCAGCGCGACGGCGGACTGCCGCTCCCTCCGCCGAGCCCGGTGCCGTGAACCGGAAGCCTAATTCCGGCCGAATCGCTCGCTGACGACGAGGGGCACTCCGTCAATGTCCGAAGGCTTGGGGATGGGCCGGCCCTCGGCCCGGTAGCATTCGAGGATGATGTCGAGGACGTCGACGGCGCGGGCGATCGCCTCGTCCTCGCCCCTGGCGCAGGACACCGCCTCGGGCAGGTCCGGGAAGGTGACCAGCACCAGGCCCTGCTCTCCGGGCGTGAGGTTCACCGGGTAAGCGAGCATCGAATCGCTCCAACTGCGCCGCGCCGAAAAGTCCGGTTCCAGCTCCTCGCGGAGGCCGGGCGACAAATAAGAATCGACGAGCCGCCGCGATCGTTCACGATCGCTTGCAGCCCTAAGTCTCGGGATTCACAGCGCTTGAACACCCAAAACGGTTCCGGCCGTGGAACGGAACATGAGTTAAAAGGTTGACAAGTGGGTTGAGCCCCCAAATGGTCACGCGGGGCTCCCCGGACGCCTCAGCCGCGATTCGCTGGGGCGTCCTTTTGTGAGACCATGACAAAGGGGACGGAAATGAAACTGATCGTGAAAGCCGCCGTGATCGGCGCGGGCATCGTCGCTCTTGCCGCGTGCAACAACACGCCGGCCGAGAACGCCGCCGACAATCTCGTCGAGAACACCGAGGCCGTTACCGACAATATGATGGATAACACCGAGGCCGTTACCGACAACATGATGGCGAACGCCGAAGCGACGGCCGACAATATGGTCGACGCCAACACGACCGACGCCAACGCCGCCGCTGGCAACGCCCAGTAAGCGACGCGTCCGGAATCGAAGGGGCGTCCCGGCACAAGCCGGGGCGCCCCTTTTTTATTCCTCCCCGGCACGGGGGAGGGGGACCGCGACGCGAAGCGGCGTGGTGGAGGGGCTGCGCAGGACTTGGCCAGGTCGTAGGGATCCTGTTCGCCCGCCTCCGATACTGAAGATCAGACAAACTTCATCGCCGCCCCCCCTTCCACCCCCGGGCTAGCGCCCGGCGGTCCCCCTCCCCGTCCCGGGGAGGAACAGGATGGCAGGTTAGGGTCGCCAGCGACCCAATCTGTCACTTCATCCGTTCGATCTTCTGGGCGGCTTCGTCGAGGATCGCGGCGATGCCGTGGAGCATCTCCTCGTCGGCATCCTCGCGCGTCACGCGATGCCAGAGCGCCGAGAGCAGATTCCCCACCGCGCGTTTGATCGGGGCTCCGCCGGCCTTGCGCTGGTCGGCGCCAAGGCCGGTCAGCTTGGCCATCAACGCCTCGATCTCGTCCTTCTTCTCGTCGAGCTGGGCTTCGCCCTCGGCGGTCACCTTGAACGCCTTGCGCGAGCCCTCGGCCTCGGCTTCCTCGATCTGGCCCATGTCGAGAAGCATGGTCAGGGTCGGATAGACCACGCCGGGCGACGGCGCGTAGCTGCCGTGGGTCATTTCCTCGATCGCCCTGATCAGATCGTAGCCGTGGCGCGGCTGGTCGGCGATCAGCCGCAGAAGCACCAGCCGAAGCTCGCCCGGTTCGAACACCCGGCCGCGGCCGCGCCGGCCGCCGCCGCCCCAGCCCGAGCCCCAGTCGCCGCCCCAGCCGCCTTTTCCTTCCCAGCCGCGCCCGCCGAAGCCCATCGCGAACAGGCCCGCCGGTATGTCTTCCCACCGTCCGCGCGGCCCGCAGCCGCCATGCATCCTCAACCGCATGTTCCGGTCTCCTTCATATCTCAGTATTGCTAAGATATATCTTGGAAGACATTTGTCAATCCAATGGAGGCTCAATAAGGGGTTCGCGCAGAGACGCAGAGAGAAGCGGAGACGCAGAGGGGCCGTGCAGCACGGCCACTGCGGCTTTCTGCTGGCGACAGCCGGTCCAATTTGCCGGACTGCGTCCGGCAATCGATCGCGGCGGCAAACCGATCTGCGAGACCCGCGCGGGACCTCTGCGTCTCCGCTTCTCTCTGCGTCTCTGCGCGAACCAGTTACTGCCCGGATGCATGCACCGGCTCGCTCTGGAGAGGCAGTAGCGAATGGCTCTCGAAGCGCCTATCTCCCCGGAATGGCCGATCTTTTCGCCGAGGACATGCCGACTCCCCCGCCTCCGCCCGAGCCGGACGAGGCGGCGCCGTTGGCCGATCGGCTTCGGCCCCGGGCGCTCGACGAGGTCGTCGGCCAGGACCATCTGACCGGGCCGGACGGAGCGATCGGCCGGATGGTCGCGGCCGGAAAGCTCGCCTCGATGATCCTTTGGGGGCCGCCCGGCACCGGCAAGACGACGATCGCCCGTTTGCTCGCCGACGCGGTCGGGATGCGCTTCGTCTCGATCTCGGCGGTCTTCTCCGGTGTCGCCGATCTGAAGAAGGTGTTCGCCGAGGCGCGAGAGCATAAACGCGTCGGCAGCCAGACCCTTTTGTTCGTCGACGAGATCCACCGCTTCAACCGCGCCCAGCAGGACGGCTTCCTGCCCTATGTCGAGGACGGGACCGTGGTGCTGGTCGGAGCGACGACCGAGAATCCGAGCTTCGAGCTCAACGCCGCTCTGCTCTCCCGCGCCCAGGTGCTGATCCTCAACCGGCTCGATTCGGCGGCTCTGTGCAAATTGCTCGACCGCACCGAGGCTCTGGTCGGCCGTACCCTGCCGCTGACCGAGGAAGCTCGCGACGCCCTCGTTGCGACCGCCGACGGCGACGGCCGCTTCCTTCTCAACCAGGCCGAGACTCTGTTCTCGATCACCCTCGAGGAACCGCTCGATCCCGCCGCCTTGTCCGCCCTCCTCCACCGCCGGGTCGCGGTCTATGACAAGGACCGGGAGGGCCATTACAACCTCATCTCCGCGCTCCACAAAAGCCTTCGCGGCTCCGATCCGCAGGCGTCGCTTTACTATCTCGCGCGGATGCTGACCGCGGGCGAGGAGCCGCTCTATTTGCTCCGGCGCCTTACCCGGGCGGCGGTCGAGGATATCGGCCTCGCCGACCCCCAGGCCCTGGTCCAGTGTCTCGCCGCCAAGGACGCCTACGATTTCCTCGGCTCGCCCGAGGGCGAGCTCGCGATCGTCCAGGCCTGCCTCTATCTCGCGACCGCGCCCAAGTCGAACGCGGCTTATTCGGCCCAGAAGGCCGCCTGGCGTTCGGCGCGCGAGACCGGCTCGCTGATGCCGCCCAAGAACATTCTCAACGCCCCGACGCGGCTGATGAAGGATATCGGCTACGGTAAAGGCTATCGCTACGACCATAGTGAGGAAGGCGGCTTTTCCGGCGACAATTACTGGCCTGAAGAGATGGAGCCGCAGACCTTCTATGAGCCGGTCGACCGCGGCTTCGAGAAGAAGGTCGCCGAGCGCATCGCCTGGTGGAACGAGCAGAGGAAGAAGATGGGCGATGCGGAACAGGAATAAGCTCGCTCTCACCTTGCTCATCGCGGCAGCCCCGGCGGCTGCACAGCAGGCGCGCGAGCCGACCAGCTATGACCGGGCGATCGCCGCCGGCTACAAGGCGCTGACGCTTTGCAGCGGGATCTTCAACGCCGACCGTAGCCAGGCACAAATCGAGGCGCTGGAGCTGACCGGAATCTATCCGGAGTATGACAGGATCGTGCCGACCCTGCCGGCAAGCGTCGAGACCGGGACGAATCGCGTAACCGTCAAGTTCGCCGAGACGCTGCCGGGCCGCGTCGCCGCTTACCGTGGGCATCTCGGCTGCTTCCTTTACCCGATCGGCACGCCGCCCGATCCACCGCTCGAGGAACTTCCGTCCGTGGCTTTCTCGGAGCTCGACGGCGACCCCGATTGGCCGCAGGGCGAGCGTGGTGCGATGGCGCGTCCCAGGGGCGACGCGCTTGCGTTGAAACGCATCGTGGATTCCGCGCTCAATGCCGGATTCGGTGCGGGATCCCGAACCACCGCGGTTCTGGTCGTGCAGGACGGGAAGATCGTCGCGGAACGCTATGCGGAGGGTTTCTCGATCACCACCAGTCAGCGGACCTGGTCGGTCGCCAAGAGCCTGGCTGGAACGATCATCGGCGTCGCGGCTCACAGGGGTCTGATCGATCCCGCCGCGCCGGCTCCGATACCGGAATGGCAAACGCGCGGCGACCCGCGAGCGCGAATCACGCTCGATCAGCTGATGCGGATGGCCAGCGGCCTCCACAGTGCGACCGCCGGCAACCGAACCGATGCGGTCTATTTCGGCGGGACCGCCGTCACCGAGGAAAGCGTGGCATGGCCGCTGGAAGCGGCTCCGGGCTCGCAATTCCGTTATGCCAATAACGACATATTGCTTGCGATCCACGCGCTCGAATCCGGGCTCGGGGAGAAGAAGACCGAGGGCTTCCCCAATGATCTGCTCTTCTGGAGGCTCGGAATGAGGCACACGATCGCCGAGACCGATTGGAAGGGCAATTACATCCTCTCCAGCCAGGTCTGGTCGACCGCGCGCGACCTCGCCCGGTTCGGGATGCTCTATCTCAACGACGGCGTCTGGGAGGGCAAACGCATCCTTCCCGAAGGCTGGCGCGCTTATGTGACGCGCCCGTCGGGTCCCCAGCCCGAGGGCGAGTTCGGCTACGGCGCGACCTTCTGGCTGATCAACCGAAGCCCCGGCGTACCGGCCGATACCTTCGCCGCCTTCGGCAGTCGCGGCCAATATGTCGTCATCGTTCCGAGCCGGAACATCGTCATCGTCCGGCGCGGCGAGGATCCGGCCGGGGCCCGTTTCGACGTCGCGAAGTTCACCGCGGAAATCCTCGCGGCGCTCCGGTGAAGAAGGGGCAAGCCATGAAGAATTGGGAAGATGCCGTCGCCTTCGCGCTCACCTTGCCGGACACCGAGCTGTCGACAAGCTACGGCAAGCCGGCGGTCAAGGTGAACGGCCGCGCCTTCCTGTTCACCGGCCATGAGGACAAGACGTCGTTCGGAATCGGCATCGACATGGATAGCGTCGAGATGCTGATGGAGACCGACCCGGAAACCTTCTGGCAGACGCCCCATTACCAGGGCTGGCCCGCCGTGCTGATCCGCTTCGACAGCAAGGATCCCGAGCGGGTCCGGGAGATGATCGTCCGCTCGCGCGACTGGAACGCGGCGCGCCCGAAACCGAGACCTCGGAAGAAGAAGTGATTCTCTTTCGTCATTGCGAGCGCAGCGGAGCAATCCAGTGGGAGTCTGGATTGCCGCGCCGCTTGCGCGGCTCGCAATGACGGCTGAGGTGCCGAGCTTCGCCCGCTTCGCCCGCTTCGCCGCGATCGACTGGTCCGGCGCCAAGGGCAAGCGCCACAAGGGCATCGCCATCGCCATGTGCGACGCAGGCACGGCCGCGCCTCGCCTGGTCCGCCCAAGCCATATCTGGTCCCGCGCCGAGACTCTGGACTGGCTGATCGCGACCGCCGCCGAGGCCCCCACCCTGTTCGGCTTCGATTTCAGCTTCGCCCCGCCGATCGCGGCGCGCGGCGAATATCTGCCCGGCGAGCCCAACGTCCCCGCCACGGCCCGTGAGTTCTGGGCCTATGTCGAGAGCCATTGCGACGACGAGGATCTCGGCGCCGCCAGCTTCCTCGAGCAGAGCCACCGCCGCCATTTCTATTTCGGGATCGCCGACGGGGTGAAATCGCATTTCATGCACTTCCGCCAGTGCGACTCGCGATTGAACGCCCAGGGCGGCCGCAAGACGGCGAGCGCCTATGACGCGATCGGCGCCGCCCAGGTCGCCAAGGCGAGCTTCTCCGGAATGCGGCTCCTCCACCGGCTGAGCGGCAAGGTGGCGATCTGGCCGTTCGACTTCGCCGCGGGCGATCGGGTCGGAGTGCCGTGCCGCGAAAGCGCGGTGGTGGAGATCTACACGCGCATCTACCTCCGCCAGGCTGGCCTTCCCGGAATGAAGCTTCGCTCCCGGGCCGAGCTCAACCTGGCGCTGAAGGCGCTCGGAAGCGCCCCGGCCCGGCTCCGCTTCGAGCCGAACGACCATCAGACCGATGCAATGGTCACCGCCGCCGGAATGCGCGCATTGGCGGGCCGGCCGGAACATTGGTCGCCGGATGGCCTCACCCCGGAGCTCGCCCGCGGCGAAGGCTGGACCTTCGGAATAGCCTAATCGGCCGTCGCTCCTCCGCACGGCGGCGGCCACGCCTCCGGCCGCACGCCAAGATCCAGCCTGAACAGCTCGCCCGACCGGCCCGGACCGGCCCGGGCGCCGTGCGCGAACAGCAGGGTCCGTCCGGACGGCGAAAGCAGAGGACCGACGTGGAGGCCCTCGGCGCCGGGCAGCAGTGCCTCGCGCCTGCCCCAGCCGGAGCCCTTGCGGCCGATCCGGAAGAGCTGGCCGTCCGACATCAGGATCGCGAACCTGCCATCGCGGGAGGGCTCGAATTCGTAATCGTCCGCGCCGGTGCTGACCTCGCCGCCGAGATTGCGCACCTCCCAGCGTCCGCGCATTTGGCGCGCCGAATAGATGTCGGTCGCTCCGAAGCCGCCGGGGCGGTCCGATCCGAAGGTCAGTGCCCCGTCGCGGCCGACCCTCGGAAACCATTCCTGGCCGGCCGAATTGACCGGCGCCGGAAGCCGAACCGGCGAGGCCCAAACTCCGCGCCGGTCGCGCTCGGCATACCAGATGTCGAGATCGTTCGCGGTCTTGGCGGGCGGGTCGGGCAGCGACGAGATGAAATACAGGCGGCCGCCGTCGGCGGTGAAGAAGGGATCGGCCTCGACCCCGGGCCCGGCAAAGCGGAACGGCTCGGCGGCAGCGCCCGTACGGCCGCAGTCGCGCCGCAATATCTTCCAGCCTTTGAAGTTCGGGGACGAGCGGACGAAATAAAGATCGCCGTTCCAGGGATCGTAAGCCGGATGCGATTCGAACTTGTCGGTCGAGACGCCCGGGATCGAAAGATGGACCGGCGCCGGCCCGGGCGCCACGGCCGCAATCGGCAGCAGCGCAAGCAATGGGAGGGCCCGCCGAACCATCGCTCCTTGTATCGCCTCGACATCGAAGCCGTCCATGCCGGACAGACGGCGACCCCCTTCGGACAAGCGAGGGCTGGACCTTCCGGGCCGTGTGGGGCAGCTTTCCCGTTGCTTTGGGAGCGTTAGCGGGAGCGCGACGATGTGCTTCAGGGAAGAAGAGCCGAAACCCGACGAAGCCCGGCGCGCCTTTCTCGCCGCTTCGATGGCCGCGGCGGTCGCCGGATTCGCGCCGACCGAAGCGCTCGCCCAGACAGGAAGCGGCCCTGCGCCGCTCGCCGCTCCCGCACCGCCCACCCGGGTGCTCGACGATCCGGGCGTCGAGCATGGCCCGGTCACCTTCCTCCACAACGGCCAGCCCGGGATTGGCGGCTATCTCGCCCGCCCGAAAACCGAGGGCCGCTATCCCGCGGTGCTGGTGGTCGCCGGCAACCGGATCAGCGAGGAATATATCCCCAACACCTGCGCCGCCCTCGCGCTCGGCGGCTTTGTCGGCCTCGCGCCCGACATCTTCCATATCTTGCCGGATACGGCGCGAACCCTCGACGAGATGCGCGCGGCCGGCGCCAGGCACAATGACAGCGACGTCACCAACGACATCCAGGCCGGGATCGAGCATCTGCGCGGCCTCCCCTTCGTCCGCGAGGGCGGCATGGGCGTGGTCGGTTTCTGCTACGGCGGCCGGATGGCAATGCTGACCGGGGCCCGCTCCCGCGACATAGACGCGGTCGTCGCCTACCATCCCGGCAAGGTGACCGCCGCCGAGATCAGGCGCCTCTCCTGCCCGGTCCAGATCCATTGCGGAACCGCCGACGGCAACGTCCCGGTCGCCGACGTTCGCGCGCTCGAGGCGATGCTGAGAGCCCAGGGCACGCCGACGGAGCTCCACCTCTACGAAGGCGCCGACCACGGTTTCCTCGCCTACACCAGGCCGCCCCGCTACAACCCCGAAGCCGGCAAGCTCTCCTGGACCCGGACCCTCGCCTTCCTCCGTCAGAAACTGGCATAAGGCTGGACCTTGACGCGCGGCTGCCGCATTGGAGGCGGCGGAGCATCGGGCCGGGTTAGCTCAGCTGGTAGAGCAACCGCCTTGTAAGCGGTAGGTCGTCCGTTCGAGTCGGACACTCGGCACCAGGCGCCGCTGAAGCCGCGCTATCAACCTTTCCTTCGCGGCCGCGAGCCGATCGGACCCGTACCGCAGGAAGCCGTCATGGATACCGGATTCTCGCAAGCAGTGATGCGGCAACGATCACGCCCGGAACAGTGGGTGATTCAATCCAACCGTCCATTGCCCTAGGAATTGACCAGGCAACGGGAAATGTCCGCGGCGGACGGGTGTCGCTGGGCCTCGATCTGGACTAGCGCCGCCGCCATTTCCCGCCGCAAGGCGTCCCGGCTCCAGGATCGTCGCAGCGCCGGCGGAGCGAAGACCAGCTCGCATTCGATCATCGCCTTCAGCACCAGCCAATCCGCGTTGCGAGGATCGTGACGGCGGAGCAACAGCGCATTCTCATAAGCTTCCCGATAATAAACGGCAGCACGTTTGCGATCGCCGACCAGCCACGACAGCCTGGCGACCGCGCGTTGGGCAAGGGCGAGCTCATAGAGTCGCTCCTTGTGGCTGGGCTTGATGAGGTGGAGCCGGCGCAGGATGTCGTGCTGCCGCTGCCTCTCGCCCAGGGATTGCCGGAGCAGTTTGTCCGCATAGAACATATCGGCGAGCCAGCCATGGGTGTTGGCTTGCTTGCGCAGCGCCTCCTCATCCCCAGGTCTGGCACGCTCGGCTCTCTCGAACCAGCGGAGGCCGGTCTCGAAGGAAGAGCGGGCGCGGCCATTGTCACTCAGGCCGTCGAGCTCGACCGTGCCGATATTGATCGAAGCATAACCCATCTCCATCATGTAATCGGGATTGTCTGGAGCGATCGCGATCAAACGTGCCGCCGCCGCAGCATATCGCCGATATTGCCCGAGGGCCTCGGGCCATTGCCGACGCAACTCATGAACGCGTCCGATCCAATATTCGCTCTGCGCATGAGCGAAGATGCGACCCGCATCGTCGGGCGACCGCCGAAGCTGCTCGGCTGTGGTCCGATGCGCTTCACGAAACGCCGCGGATGCCCGCTCCAGATCCCCCAGGCTGAGAAAATCTTCGCCCACCGCGAGCAGCCCGCGCGCGCGTAATTCGACGGCCTTGGGGCCCAGGCCCTCCAGTTTCTGACGGCTGTAATAATCCAGCGCGTGACGATTGACCGCCAACTGGATGTCGAGCCGGCCGACGTCCTTCAGCCGCGTTCGCAGATCGGTCAGAAGGAACTCGATCTGCCTGGCCACTTCGCCCCGCTGCTGTTCCGCTTCTCGACGGGCCTCGAGAGCCATGAACGTCAATGCGGCCATGATCAGCATGGCCACCACCGCCACCGCGGTGACAGCGGTGACGCGGCGTACGCGACGGGCAGCGTCGCGCTGAACGAGAGCATCGAGGCCGACGCCGGTGATTCCCGCGACGAGCTTGAGCAAGCCAAGGGTCGGTCCGTCGCCCTCGGGACGCAGATCGGTCGCGAGCGGTTCGACGCGCCCGCCGCCGTTGGCGGAATCACGAAGCGTTGCCGGGAAACAATCGGCCGGTTCGCCCCGCACCACCGCCGCCAGGATCGGTCGATCCGGATGGAGGCTCCGGAAAGTCCTGATCTCCTCCGCCACCCAGAATGACGATTCGGCGGCCGGCGAGCAGAGCACGACGAGGGCGGCCGACTCGCCGAGCGCGACACGCACCGTCTCACTCAGATCGCTCGCCGCAGGCAATTCATCGCGGTCGCGAAAGATCGGTACGAGACGCTCCGGGACCGGACCGCGCGGAGTCTCCTGACCGACAAGCCGTTTCGGAAGCCTGTATGCCTCGAGCCGGCGGTGCAGCTTCCCGGCGGCCGCGGCATCCTGGTGGCTGTAGCTGAGAAAGGCGTGATAGCGAGCGCCCGGCGCCTGATCGACCATGTTTCGCCCCTCGGTCGAGCCGGCATGCCCCTCCGTCCCCGACGGGCGAAGCGTGGCAGAATCCAATCCTGCGCACAAGCAAGCGTCCAGCCGTGGAGGGCAGCCTCCGCGAATGCGGAGAGGCTGTCGATCGGCCTGCCGGTCGCCGTCCCGAGGACGGTCATCCCGGCGGGACCGCGCTCGCCGCTCGAGGGTCAGGGCGGCGGAAGCGGCGGGCCGAGATTCGTCCCGTCCGGGTCGAAGACGACGACCAGCCTGGAATCGCTCGGATCGACGAATTGGACGTCGAAATACATGTCGAAGGCGAATTTCTGCTGCGCCGCCGCGCCCAGATCCTGGCCGCGATCGTCCTTCATATGATTGATCAGAACGACGCCCGTCCTGATCGTCTCGATCCCGCTCGTGCTGGTCATCGCGAATGAGACGTCCTTCGCGTCGAAGAAGCTCGTGTTCGGCGCGCCGCCCGCCTTGGCCTGATTGTAGACCACGCCATATCGATTCTCGGCCACCGCTCGCGAGTGATAGGACCAGTTCGCTTCGTCGAGGAAATAGGCGACGTAACATTTTCGGTTGAAGACCACGTTCTCGAAATTGTGGTCGGGCAACGGCGCTGGATTCCCCGCTCCGAGCGGCCGCGCGTTCCGCGCGAGATATTCGACCTTGGCGTCGACCTGGTCGTAGGGGATTTTCGCCCACTGGCTGGGGTCGTTCTCCGGACCTTCGAAGTATAGATAATGGTCGACCTTGAGCGCGCCGTTCTCGTTGAACCTGATGTAGAAGAAATAGATGCAATGCGGCTCTGCCTGGAAGGCGGGAAATTGCGGATCGCCCAACCGGCGGTCGTAGATGCTCGGATTGGTTCCCGGGGTCGCCGCGATGCTTGCTGCGATCAGTTGCTCCACCTCGGCGTAATTTGCGATCGGCATGGTCCCCTCCTCGTTGCGCTGCTGCTGCCTGTCGAGATCAACGCCGTCGTGGTTAACATGGCGATCGTCGCGGCGGCCGTGATCGCCGTCACGCCAGCTGACTCGAATCCTGGCGCTTTCAGCCCGCCGCAGGGCACGAGGCCTGGCCTCAAGGATGATGGCGCGCCGGTAGCCGAGTTCGTGGACGAGAGCGGCCTTCTCGTAATCGGGCGAACAGGCGCGCGCAGCCGCATCGAGTTCGTCATGGGACGTCATCGGCGGGCCTCACGAAACGATCGCCACGATTCGGTCGAAGAGGACATCGAGCTATGTCGCAGCTTCCGGGGCGCCGATGATCCGATCATTCGAGGGTCACCAAACGCGTTTGGAGCGGCGATTTGGATGCGACTGGTCAGGATCCGGTCGGGCGCGGCAAGATCGACCGGGGGCCGCATCGGTGGCGATAGGCTCGGCCTGGAAAACGCCGACCGCGCCGGCGCCCGGCGGCTGATTCACTTGGTCTCGGCGACCGTCACTCCGTCCCAGTCCGCGCCCGGCGGCTTTTCGCGGCACGCGCCGATCGAGGCCCGGTATCGGGCGTAGAGTTTCTCAAGGCCATATCCGGCGGCGGCCGGCAGGTTTCGATCCAGCTCCGCCTCGGCCTCGTCCCATTTCCGCTCGCGATAATCGGCCAGGATCTTGGCGTGGCGCAACGCGAACGCCTTGAAGTCGGGCGACTGCGCAAGCGCCTCGTCGCCGAGCAGGGCGTGGACCGTCGCAGGCTTGTCGCGCCCGACGACCCGGACCCGGTCGACCTCGACGACCGCGAAGCCCGGAAGGTCGCGCGCCAATTCCTCGCCCATCAGGATCCGCACTCCATAGCCCTTGGTCAGCCCCTCGATCCGCGAGGCGAGGTTCACCGTATCGCCGATCAGCGAATAGGAAAGGCGCTGGGCCGAGCCCATATTGCCGACGCAGCACGGCCCGGCGTTGAGGCCGATGCCGATCTCGACCCGCCCAGGCCAGCTCACGTCCTTGCGCTCCGGCATCTCCTCGTTGAGCCGTTTCAATCGCTCGATCATCTCGAGCGCTCCTCGAGCGGCATTTTCGTGCTGGTCGGGATCGTCGAGCGGAGCGTTCCAGAATGCGAGGATCGCGTCGCCGATATATTTGTCGATGGTGGCGTGGCGGGCGAGGAGGATGTCGGTCATCGGGGTCAGGAAAGCGATCAGGAATCGGATGATCTCCTGCGGCCCCATCAGCTCGGAAATGTGGGAAAAGCCGCGAATGTCGCAGAACAGGACCGTCATCTCGCGAACCTCGCCGCCGAGCTCGAGGCGGCTCGGATCGTCGGTGATGCGCTTGACCAGCTCTGGCGAGAGGTAGCGGTCGAAGGCGCCGTGAATGTAGCGTCTCTGCTTCTCCTCGCGGAGATAGGTGAACAGGGTCACGACGAGATAGCAGGCGAGCAAGGCCAGCATCGGCGCCGACGGATCGACCAGCAAATGCTTCGACTTGAACGCATACCAGCTGCCGCCGCCGACACTTCCCATCAGCCCGCCCGCGAGAAGCGCCCCCGGCAGCGCCCCCATCCTTGGCAGGAGCAGAGCGAGCAGGATCCCGGCGACGAGCAGGATCGCCATTTCGAGCCCGCCCACCCAGTCCGGCCGGTCGAGGAAATCGCCGAGCACCATCTGCTCGATCGCCTGGGCATGGACGACGACTCCGAGATCGCGCTCCTGCATCGGAGTGGCGACCAGGTCGCGAAGGCCGATCGCGCCCGCGCCGATCAGGACGATCCGCCCCGAGAAGAGCCGCTCCATCTCGGCGGGCGGAAGCTGACCGGACAATATCTTCCACGCCGGCACGATCCGGTCCGGCACCGGCCCGGTATAATGCATCCACATCTCGCCGCGCTCGGTGACCGGCACTTCGGCATCGCCGATCTTGATCCCGACCATCTCGGCCGCGCCGGCATTGGTCTCGCCGCTCGCGTCGCTGCTCCTGACGATCAGTCCGCCGGCGCCCTGGGCGACTCGAAGAGCCTCGGTCGAAAGCGACGGGACGAGCTGCCCGTTCGCCTTGGCGACGAGCGGCGCCCGGCGGATGATTCCGTCGGCGTCGCCCCGGATCGAAACGAACCCGAGCCCCGCGGCCGCCTGCTCGAATTGCGGCAGCGGCATGATCGCGCCCGAATAATCGGTCAGGCTCGCCCCCGGATCGCTCCCCGCGACCGCGAAGCCCGCTTTGGGCCGGACCGGGGCGCCGGGCCGATCCTGGGTCAGGAAGAAGCCGAGCACCGCCGGTGCCTGGGCGAGAGTCTCGGCAAGCCTGGAATCATGGTCGGGAAGCGAGCGCAGGGTCGCGAGCAGAGCGGGGTTCGCGCCATTCCTTGCCTCCCGCTGTGCGAGGAATCGCGGCGACGTCCGGTCGGGTTCGGAAAAGACCATGTCGAAGCCGATCGAGGCCGCGCCCGAATCGGCGATCTTCTTGGTCAAAGCGGCAATGTCGGTGCGCGGCCAGGGCCATTGGCCGAGGCGGCGGACGCTCTCATTGTCGATGTCGACGACCCTGACCCCGGCATCCTTGAAAGGCCGGGGCGCCAGGCGCTGGTAATTATCGAAGACGAGTCCGCTGGTCCGCTCGAACGCGGTCGGCGCCGCGAACTTGGCAAGAGCGACCAGAAGAACGGGGATCAGGCCGGCGGCGATGATGGTCGAACGGCGCGCGGCCGTGGATGCTCTTTTGCGCCCGATGCCCCACATGGTCCCCGCCGCCGGCCGCCTCGAAGCCGAAATGAAGTTGCTGCGAGGGTGCGCGAATGATAGCCCTTAGTCAAATGAGGGAGCGGCGGAGCGACATCGTCCCTCCATTCCCGAATGGGACAGGGTCATGACAGGTAAGTCATTGCGTTTTCTGCTCGCCATTCCCGCCGCGATTTTGCTCTCGCCCGCGGCTTCCGCCCAAAATGATCTCGACGCTCTCGCCGCGGCTTCCGGGCAGGTCGACAGCGGCATGGCGCTGGCCCGCAGCCAGATCGCCGCGTCCGACCTGCCCGGCGCGGTCGGAACGCTCGAGCGCGTGCTTCTCGCCCATCCCGAGGTCGTCCCGCCGCGCTTGCTCTACGCCTCTTTGCTGTGCCGCCTGGACGACCGCCAGGGCGCCGAGCTCGAGCTCGGCCTTCTCGCCGGCAAGCCGATCGCCGATTCCGACTGGGCCGGGGTCCAGGCCGCCTGCGGATCGATCGCCCGGCCCGCCGCGCCGAGGAGGTCGAGGCGATGAGCGGCCGGACCTTCGCCGCGGTCGGCAAGGGCGCCGCCGCCCTCGCTGCCGCCAGCATGGCCGTGTCGCCGGTGATCGCCCAGGGAGGTTCGGTCGGGATCAACGCGGCGATCCGCAACAAGGTCGAGATCAGGAGCGGGCGGCAGGTGAAGCCGGCGGTGCTCCGGGCACGCGTCCTGCTCAACGACGAGGTCAGGACCGCCGCGGCGAGCCAGCTTCAGATCCTGCTCCTCGACAGGACCATTTTCACCGTCGGCGCCAATGCGCGCGTGGCGATCGACCGCTTCGTCTACGATCCGGCGCGGAACAGCCGTTCGACCGGAGTGAGCGTCACCAAGGGCGCCTTCCGCTTCATGTCGGGCCGGACTCTCGGGCGTCCCTCCGGACCGGTCTCGGTTCGCACCCCGGTGGCGACGATCGGGATCCGCGGCACGATCTTCGAGGGCGTCGTCGGCGAGGACGCGATCGCGATCGCCAGCCGCGAGCCGGCGGTCGGCAGGAAGGTCAAGTCGAACAAGGAAGAGGCGTCGCTGATCGTCCTGCGCGGCCCGGGCCCGCGCGCCCAGGGCGACGTCAGGCCGGGCGCGATCGACGTGACGTCCGGCGCACAGTCGGTCACCCTCGATGGACCGGGCCTCGCCGTCTACGCGCCCCGCAACGGCGCACCTTTGATCGGACCGTTCCCGATCTCGATGGCCGGCCTCCAGGCCCTTCAGGCTTTGCTCCGGACCACCGCCGAACCGGGCGGCGGCGGCAAGAAATCGCACGGCACCCGCAACGCCCTGCTCGGAGTGGCCGGCGCCGCCGCGATCATCGGCGGCGCCGCGATACTCGGCGGCAAGAAGAGGAGGCCGGACGGGCAGCAGCCGCAGGGCCAGCCGCAGAAGCCCAAGAAACCGAGCAAGCCGCCGCCCGGCAGTCCCAATAACGGTTTTTGATCGGTCGCGGCGCCGGCCGCGGGCGCTTTGGCCCCTGTCGAGTATCGGAGACCGGACCCTCCCCTTGCCTCGCCTCGTCCGCCGCCTTACCCCACGGGCAAAGGGAGAAAGCGATGCGGATCGCATGCCTTGGCGGTGGTCCCGCCGGGCTCTATTTCGCGATTTCGATGAAGCTGCGCGATCCGGCGCACCGGATCGACCTGTTCGAGCGTAACCGCCCCGACGACACGTTCGGCTGGGGCGTGGTCTTCTCAGACCAGACGGTCGAGAATCTAATGGCCAACGATCCGGTCAGCGGCGCGGTGATCGCCAGCGAGTTCGCCCACTGGGACGATATCGACGTCCACATTCACGGCTCGACGATCCGCTCGTCGGGCCACGGCTTCATCGGCATCGGCCGCAAGCGCCTTCTCGCCATCTTGCAGGAGCGCGCCCGCGCCCTCGGGGTGAACCTTCATTTCGAGCATGAGGCGAGCCCCGATCTGGCCGACTGGTCGGGCTACGACCTGGTCATCGCCGCCGACGGCGCCAACAGCCGGATCCGCACCCGCCACGAGGAGCATTTCGGGGTCGACATCCAGGTCCGGAAGAACAAATTCTTCTGGTTCGGCACCGCGAAGGTGTTCGAGGCTTTCACCTTCGCCTTCGAGAAGACCGACGCCGGCTGGGTCTGGGCGCACGCCTATCGGTTCGACGACGGCCTCTCGACCTTCATCGTCGAGATGGATCCGGAGACCTGGGCCGGGCTCGGCCTCGACCGGATGGACCAGGTGCAAGCGATCGCGCTCTGCGAGAAGATCTTCGCCGAATATCTCGACGGCAATCCGCTCATGTCGAACGCCGCCCATCTGGCCGGCCCTGACGCCTGGCTCAACTTCCGCCGGATCCTCTGCGGAACCTGGCATCACGACAATCTGATCCTGCTCGGCGACGCGGCCCACACCGCCCATTTCTCGATCGGCTCGGGCACCAAGCTGGCGCTCGAGGATTCGATCAAGCTCGCCGAGGTGCTCAATCGGCCGGGCCTGTCGCGCGACGAGGCGCTCGCCGAATATCAGGCCGAGCGCGAGGTCGAGGTGCTGAAGCTCCAGAACAGCGCGCGCAACTCGACCGAATGGTTCGAGACTTTGGACCGCTACCTCCATTTCGAGCCGATCCAGTTCGCTTATTCCCTGCTCACCCGCTCGCAGCGGGTCAGCCACGAAAATCTGCGGCTCCGCGACAAGGCCTGGCTCGAGGGGGTCGAACGCTGGTTCCAGTCGCGGGCGCTCGGCACGAAGGTCAACGACGCCGCGCCGCCGATGTTCGCGCCTTACAGGATGCGAGAGCTGGAGCTGGTCAACCGCGTCGTCGTCTCGCCGATGGCAACCTATTCGGCACAAGATGGGCTCCCGAACGATTTCCATCTGGTACATTATGGCACACGCGCCCAGGGCGGCGCCGGGCTTCTCTACACCGAGATGACCTGCGTTTCGGAGGAGGGGCGGATCACTCCAGGCTGCGCGGGCCTCTACGCGCCCGAGCATCTCGCCGCCTGGAAGAGGATCGTCGACTTCGTCCATTCCAACTCGAAGGCCAAATTCTGCCTGCAGCTCGGCCATAGCGGCCCCAAGGGCAGCACCAGGGTCGGCTGGGAGGGCTATGACGTCCCATTGGACGAGGGCAACTGGCCGGTCATGGCCGCCTCCGACGTGGCCTGGAGCGCGGACAACCAGGCGCCGCGGCCGATGAGCCGGGCCGACATGGACCGGGTCCGCGACCAGTTCGTCGCCGCGGTTCGGATGGGCATCGAGGCCGGGTTCGACATGCTCGAGCTCCACGCCGCGCACGGCTATTTGCTCTCCTCCTTCATCACCCCGCTCGCCAACCGCCGGACCGACGAATATGGCGGAAGCCTCGATAACCGGCTCCGTTATCCGCTCGAGATCTTCCGGGCGATGCGGGCGGCCTGGCCGGCGGAAAAGCCGATGTCGGTCCGGATCTCGGCCAATGACTGGATGGGGGATCTCGGCGTGACTCCCGACGAGGCGGTGCTGATCGGCCGCGCCTTCGCCGAGGCCGGGGCCGATCTGATCGACGTCTCGGCCGGTCAGACCTGGGCCGATTGCCAGCCTGTCTACGGCCGGATGTTCCAGACGCCGTTCGCCGACCAGATCCGCAACGAGGGCCGCGTCGCGACGATGGCGGTCGGCAACATTTACGAGACCGACCACGTCAATTCGATCCTCGCCGCCGGCCGGGCCGATCTCGTCGCCTTGGCGCGGCCGCATCTGGTCGACCCGATGTGGACCCTCCGCGCGGCCGCGAGCCACGATTATCGCGGAGTCCATGTCCCGCCGCCCTATCTCGGCGGAATGGCCCAGCTCGCCCGCAACCTCGCCCGCGAGGCCGAAATGGCTCTGAAGGTCTGATGCGCCTCGCCGGCCATCACGCGATCGTCACCGGCGGCGGAACCGGGATCGGCGCCTGCATCGCGCGCGCGCTCGGCCGCGAGGGCGCGAAGCTGACCCTGGTCGGCCGCCGCCGCGAGCGGCTCGAGGAGGTCGGGGCCGAGCCCTATGACGTCCTCGTCGCCCCGGCCAACGTCACCGTCCGGTCCGAGGTCGAGGCCGCCTTCGCGCTCGCCCGCGACGCCCAGGGCCCGATCACCATCCTCATAAACAATGCCGGAGCAGCCGAGAGCGCGCCCTTCGCCAGGGTGAGCGACGAGGCCTGGCGGCGGACCATGGCGGTCAATCTCGACGCCCTTCATATCTGCTGCCAGGCGGCATTGCCGGACCTCCTCGCCGCCGAGGCCGGACGGATCGTCACCATCGCCTCGACCGCCGGCCTCAAGGGCTATGCCTATTCCGCCCCCTATGTCGCGGCGAAGCACGGCGCCATCGGCCTCACCCGCGCGCTGGCCGCCGAGCTGGCGAAGACGAAGATTACCGTCAACGCCATCTGCCCCGGCTTCACCGAGACCGACATGGTCGCCGCCGCGGTCGCCGGAATCCGGGACAAGACCGGCCGCTCCGAGGAGCAGGCGCGCTCCGAGCTCGCCCGCTTCAACCCGCAGGGCCGGCTCGTGACGCCGGAGGAAGTGGCCTCAGCGGTTCTCTGGTTGTGCCTGCCCGAAAGCGGCTCGATAAACGGCCGGGCGATCGCCGTGGACGGTGGAGAGACGACGTGAACCCGAGCCGGTTCGAGCCGAAGCATTTCCGCTGGAGCTTCGCCGGCGGCGTCGCGACGATCACGCTCGACCGGCCCGAGCGCAAGAACCCGCTTACCTTCGAGAGCTATGCCGAGCTCCGCGATACGTTCCGCGACCTGGTCTACACGTCCGAGGTCAAGGCGGTCGTGATCGCCGGCGCCGGCGGCAATTTCAGCTCGGGCGGCGACGTCCACGAGATTATCGGCCCCTTGACCGAGATCGACATGCCCGGCCTTCTCGCCTTCACCCGGATGACCGGCGACCTGGTCAAGGCGATGCGCGCCTGCCCGCAACCGATCGTCGCCGCCCTCGACGGGATCTGCGTCGGCGCCGGAGCGATCGTCGCGATGGCCTCCGATATGCGTATCGCGACGCCCGCGACGAAGACCGCCTTCCTGTTCACCCGGGTCGGCCTCGCCGGCTGCGACATGGGCGCCTGCGCGATCCTTCCGCGGATCATCGGCCAGGGTCGTGCGTCCGAGCTGCTCTTCACCGGCCGGACGATGAGCGCCGAGGAAGGCGAGAGATGGGGCTTCCACAACCGCCTGGTGCCGGCCGACGAATTGCTCGCCGAAGCCGCGGCGCTCGCCGCGAGCCTCGCCTCCGGCCCGACCTTCGCCCATGGCATCACCAAGACCCAGCTCAACAATGAATGGGCGGTCAGCCTCGAGACCGCCATCGAGATGGAAGCCCAGGCCCAGGCGATCTGCATGGCGACTCAGGATTTCCGCCGCGCGTTCGAAGCCTTCGCGGAGAAACGGACTCCGGAGTTCAAGGGTGATTGAGCTGCGCCAGATTCTCCCCTCCCTTTCAAGGGAGGGGATTAAGGGGTGGGTGAGCATCGAGGCGGCTCGATGCCGCCGAGAGGCTGTGTGCGCCCTCGCCCCCATCGAGGGGGCTCCGTCGCCACCCACCCCCGTCCCCTCCCTTGAAAGGGAGGGGTGAGTGGTGAGCGACCGCTCCTTCCTCGACTGGCCTTTCTTCGACGACAGCCACCGCCGGCTCGCGGAAGAGCTGGAATCCTGGTGCGCCCGCGAGCTCGACGATTCGGAGCCCGGCGACGTCGACCAGGCCTGCCGCGATCTCGTCCGCAAATTGGGCGATGGCGGCTGGCTTCGCTACTGCGTCCCCGCTGCCCATGGCGGAATCCACGACTCTCTCGACGTCCGTTCGCTCGCTCTCATTCGCGAGACCCTTGCCCGCCACAGCGGCCTCGCCGACTTCGCCTTTGCGATGCAGGGTCTGGGATCGGGCACGATCAGCCTGTTCGGCTCCGAGACCCAGAAAGCGGCCTATCTTCCGGTGGTGGCGAACGGAGAGAAGATCGCCGCCTTCGCTCTGACCGAGCCCGGCTCGGGCTCGGACGTCGCCGCGATCGAGACCGAGGCCAGGAAGGTGGCGGGAGGGTATTCGGTCACCGGCGCCAAGACCTATATCTCCAACGGCGGAATCGCCGATTATTACGTTCTGTTCGCCCGCACCGGTGAAGCGCCCGGCGCGAAGGGCATTTCAGCCTTCCTTGTGGACTCCGGCACAGATGGCCTCGACGACAAGGAGCGGATCCGGGTCATCGCTCCCCACCCGCTCGCCACCCTGCGCTTCGAGGCCATGCGCCTCCCCGCCTCGGCCCTGCTCGGCGAGCGCGGCAAGGGATTCGCGCAGGCGATGGCGACCCTCGACATATTCCGGACCACGGTCGGCGCCGCGGCCTTGGGCTTCGCCCGCCGGGCGCTCGACGAGGCCACCGAGCGCGCTTTGATCCGCCGCCTCGGCTCCGGCACCCTCGCCGACAATCCGATCACCCAGTCGAAGCTCGCCGAGATGGTCCTCGACGTCGATTCCTCGGCCCTTTTGATCTACCGCGCCGCCTGGCTCCGCGACGTCAAAGGCGAGCGCAACAGCCGCGAGGCCGCGCTCGCCAAGCTCCACGCCACCGACTCCGCCCAAGAGGTGATCGACAAAGCGGTGCAGATCTTCGGCGGCCTCGGAGTGACTCACGGCATTCCGGTGGAGCGCCTCTATCGCGAAATCCGGGCGCTCCGGATCTACGAGGGCGCCTCGGAAGTGCAGAAAGTGGTGATCGCCCGCGCCCATCTCGCCGGATATCGGGCATGAAGACGCTGCTTCCTCCCGGCTGGCCGCGTCCCAAGGGCTATTCGAACGGAATCTCGGCGCGCGGGCGGACGATCTTCACCGCCGGAGTCGTCGGCTGGAACGAGAGAGAGGAATTCGCGGCGCCGGATCTGGCCGGCCAGTTCCGCCAGGTGCTCCTCAACATCCTCGCCATCCTCGCCGAGGATCAGGCCGGGCCCGAACATATCGTCCGGATGACCTGCTACGTGACCAGCCGCGACGACTATGTCGCCGGCCTCGCCGGCATCGGCGCCGCCTGGCGCGAGATCATGGGCCGCAACTACCCGGCCATGGCCGTGGTCGAGGTCTCGGCTTTGGTCGAGCCGGCGGCCAAAGTCGAAATCGAGGCGACCGCGATGGTGCCCGGCTGATGCGCGACGATTTCGTCCGCGACCGGCTTCCGCCGCCCGGAGCCTTGCCCGAATATTTGTTCGGCCTGCCCGAGCTCAAATATCCCGAGCGGCTCAACGCCGCGGTCGAGCTGATCGGCGCGACCGGCTCGCCGGGCGGGCAGCGGCCGGCGGTGATCAACGGCGCCGGCTGCTGGACCTATGAGCAGATGCGCGACCTCTCCGACCGGATCGCCCTCCTGCTGGCGCAGGAGGAGGGGCTCGTCCCCGGCAACCGCGTGCTGCTTCGCGGCGCCAACGGGGCGATGCTGTTCGCGTCCTGGCTCGGCGTGCTGAAAGCCGGCGGGATCGTCGTCGCGACCATGCCGATCCTTCGCTCGGGCGAGATCGAGACCCTGATCGAGCGGGCGCAGATCAGCCACGCCATCGTCGATTCCCGGACCCTGGCGGATTTCAACCTCGCGGCCGGCCGGACCGCGCGGCTGCGTTCGGTGCTCGTCTATGACGGCGACGGCGGCGGCGGACCGCTCGAGGAAAGACTGAGGCGGGTCGCGGCCGGGTTCGCGCCGGTCCAGACCCATCGCGACGACCCCGCCTTGATCGCCTTTACCTCGGGCACGACCGGCCGGCCCAAGGGCTGCGTCCATTTCCACCGCGACATACTCGCTCCCGCCGACGCCTTCGCCCGCAATTTGCTGAGGCCGCGGCCGGGCGAGCGCTGGGCCTGCTCGGCGCCGATCGCCTTCACCTTCGGGCTCGGTCAGCTCCTCATCTTCCCCTGGCGCTTCGGCGGGACCGCGGTGACGGTCGAGGCGCCGGGCCCGGCCGTCCTGCTCGACTCGATCGAGACCCACCGGATCAACATCCTCGCCACCGCGCCGACCGCCTACAAGGCGATGCTCGGCCAGCTGGACGGGCGCGACATCTCGTCGCTGAGGATCTGCGTCTCGGCCGGCGAGCATCTCCCTGCCGCGACCTGGCAGGCCTGGAAGGATGCGACCGGCATTTCCATCGTCGACGGCATCGGCGCGACCGAGATGATGCACATCTTCATCTCCGCCTCGGGCAGGGACATCCGCCCCGGCGCCACGGGCAAGGCGGTCCCCGGCTACAGGGCCTGCGTCCTCGATGAGGACGGAAAGCCCCTCCCCCACGGCACCGGCCGGCTCGCGGTCAAGGGCCCGACCGGCTGCCGCTATTTCGACGACGAAAGGCAGAGGGACTATGTGGTCCACGGCTGGAACGTCACCGGCGACACCTACCGCGCCGACGAAGACGGCTATTTCTGGTACGTCGCCCGCTCCGACGACATGATCGTCTCCGCCGGCTACAATATCGCCGCGCCCGAGGTCGAGAATGCGCTCTACGACCATCCCGCCGTCCAGGAATGCGCGGTGGTCGGTGCGCCGTGCGACGAGCGCGGCCAGAAAGTGAAGGCGTTCGTGGTCGCCGCTCCGGGACATGAGCCCGGGCCGAAGCTCGCCAAGGCGCTCCAGGACCATGTCAAGGCGGCGATCGCTCCCTACAAATATCCGCGCGAGGTCGAGTTCGTCGACGCTCTGCCGAAGACTCCGACGGGCAAGCTTCAGCGATATGCGCTGCGGGCTGACAGCCCCTGAGCCGTCATCCCCGCGAAAGCGGGGATCCCGCTAACCCTTACGGCCAACGAGCCCCCGCACCAGACGAGAAGGAAGAAGAAGCGGGATCCCCGCTTTCGCGGGGATGACGAAATAATGTTGCTGCCGAGTAAGCGCCTAGCAGCTCTGCGGCGCGGCCTTGCCTTGCCCGCTCTCCGGAAGCCTTCGCACCCCCTCCAGGCAGGTCGGCGGCGCCGGAGTGGCGGGCGCCGCGGCCTTGGGCTTGGCGCCGAGCTGGCCGGCGGGCGCCGCCGAGTCGCGCTGTCCGCCGAGCGCCCAGCGCAGACTTGCCGAGGCGGGCTCGCCGGTCCGGGCGATCGCCTTGGCGGTCGCGGTCTCCTGGCTCATCGGCTCGTAGCGGCGAAGCACCGCGCGCTGGAAGCTGTCGACGCTTGCGGTGACGACCCGGTCGGGATCGGCGGCCTGCTGGGCGGCGAGAGCGGCTGCATCGTCGATCGCCTGCCCGACCGGAGTCAGCGGAAGCGGGGTCTTGGCGCGCATCGCCGCCATGCCCGGATCGGTGGTCAGAGGCGCCCGCCGGAACGCGCCCGGCTTGCCCCAGCCCCCGGCCCAGCGGTAGAAAATATGGGTCCCGACATTGGCCGATTTGACCAGGCTCGAACTCCAGTAAGGCACGACCCAATTGGTGTGATAATGGGTTGCGAGACCGACCGGCGCATAGACCTTGCCGGCCAGTGCCTCCTCGGCGACCTTCTTCGCCCGCGCCCAGGCCGAAGCCATCGGGGTCCGGCGAAGCGAGCCGTCGCAGGTGAAGGTGAACTGGCAGCCCGTCGCCCGCTCCGAGCCCTGGAACACGACGCCGCAAACGCTTCGCGGATAGGCCGGGTGGCGGACCCGGTTGAGGACGACCTGGGCGACCGCCCGCTGGCCATCGGTCGGCTCGATCGCGGCTTCGTAATAGACCGCGGCGGTCAGGCATTCGAGCGCTCGGGCGCGGTCGGTGTCGCTGCTGAAATTGACCGCGAACGGCCGGGCCGCCGGGTTGGGGCCGGTCGAGACCGGGACCGCGGCGTTGATCGAAAGCGCATCCTTGGGAGCGATCGGCTGGAACTGGAGCGGATCGACCTTGGGCGGCGGAGCATGGGCGAGCTCGGGCGGAAGGCCATATTCGGCGCTCGGGTCGGCGGTCCCGGTCAGCCGGTCGATCGAGGCGAGGCTGAGGCCGGCGAACAGATAAAGGCTCGCGGCGACGGCGAGCAGGGCAATGCCCAGCCAGTTCCGGCGCTCGGGCAGGCGCAGGCGAAATTCCGGCAGGCTCAGCGCGTCAGACGTCATCCAGGACTCCGAAAATCGGACGGGCGCCTTAGATGCCCCATCCCCTCATGGCAATAACGGCACCGGCCGGCCGGTGCGTTCGCAGGCTGACAGGATCGGAATTCCCCGCGCCCTTTCCGGTTCCGATATGGGGAGGAAATCGCGATTTTCAACTCTCGCCGGCCTGTCCCCCCATATAGCGCGAGCGGAAGTCCGACGCAAAATCGGCCAGCCGACCGTCGCCGATCGAGGCTCGCAGATCGGCCATAAGCGCCTGATAGAAATAGAGATTGTGCTCGGTCATAAGCATCGCGCCCAATATCTCTCCCGACCTGACCAGGTGATGAAGATAGAATCGCGACCAGGTCGCGCAGACCGGGCAGGCGCAGCCCGGATCGAGCGGCTGAGGATCCTCGGCGAAGCGGGCGTTGCGGATGTTGATCGGGCCCGAGCGGGTGAAGGCCTGGCCGGTCCGCCCGGAGCGGGTCGGAAGCACGCAGTCGAACATGTCGATCCCGCGCTCGACCGCCCCGACGATGTCGTCCGGCTTGCCGACCCCCATCAGGTAACGAGGCCGGTCGGCGGGAAGCATCGGCACCGCGAAATCGAGCACCCGGAGCATCTCCGTCTGGCCCTCGCCGACCGCCAGGCCGCCGACCGCATAGCCGTCGAAGCCGATCCCGGTCAGCTGCTCTGCCGAGGCGCGGCGAAGATCCTCCGCCATCGCCCCCTGCTGGATCCCGAACAGGGCCGAGCGCCCGGCATGCTCTCCGCCCGAATCGAATGCGTCGCGCGACCTTTTCGCCCAGCGCATCGACCGCTCCATCGAGGAAGCGGCCTCGTCGCGGGTCGCCGGAAAGGGCGTGCATTCGTCGAACGCCATGACGATGTCGGCGCCGAGCAGCCTCTGAACCTCGATCGACCGTTCCGGGGTCAGCATATGCGGCGAGCCGTCGAGATGGCTTTTGAACCTTACCCCCTCCTCGCTCATCTTGCGAAGCTCGGAGAGGCTCATCACCTGATAGCCGCCGCTGTCGGTCAGGATCGGCCCATCCCAGCCCATGAAGGCGTGGAGCCCGCCGAGCCTCGCCACCCGCTCGGCGCCGGGGCGGAGCATCAAATGATAGGTGTTGCCGAGAATGATGTCGGCCCCGCTCGCGCGGACGTCGGCAGGTTTCATCGCCTTCACGGTGGCGGCAGTCCCCACCGGCATGAACGCGGGAGTGCGGATCTCGCCGCGAAGCATCGAGATCGTGCCGGTCCGGGCGGCGCCGTCGGTCGCGGCGATCGAGAAGGAAAAGCGGCTCACCGCCGCGCCTTAGCTTGGCGAGAGCCATGGCGGTAGGTCCATGGCAGGGCGCGTGCTCGATCACTGTATTAGATGTGTAACACGGCGGCTTCAACAAGGGAAGCCGCCCAATACCTCCCCTCCCGCTCGCGGGAGGGGGAGCGGCCCTTGGACCGTTCCCCCGGAACGGTCCTTAGTTAGGGCCGCTCAGGGGTGGGCATACCGGACCTCAAGCTGCTCACACAGGAAACGCAGGCCGTGCCCACCCCCTTAACCGTGCGGCGCTGGCCCGTCCCCCGGACGGGCCTTAGTCGCGCCGCACCCCGCAAGCGGGAGGGGGAAGCCACCTCACGGCAGCAGCAGGCTGGCATCCCCATAGGAATAGAAGCGGTAACCCTCCCCGATCGCATGGGCGTAGGCGCGTTGCATCCGCTCGACCCCCATCAGGGCCGAGACCAGCATGAACAGGGTCGAGCGCGGCAGATGGAAATTGGTCACAAGGCCGCCGACCGCGCGGAAGCGATAGCCCGGCGTGATGAAGATCGCCGTGTCGCCTTCGAATGCCCGGATCGTGCCGTCTTCCCCGGCCGCGCTTTCGAGCAGCCGGAGCGAGGTGGTCCCGACCGCGACGATCCTTCCCCCCGCCGTCCGCGCCGCGTTCAGCCGGCCGGCGGTCGCGGCGTCGATCCGCCCCCATTCGGCGTGCATGACATGGCTGTCCGTATCCTCGGCCTTGACCGGCAGGAAGGTGCCGGCGCCGACATGAAGGGTGAGGGTCTCGCGGCCGATTCCGGCGGCCGCGAGCCGGTCGATGAGCCGGTGCGTGAAGTGCAATGCCGCGGTCGGAGCGGCGACCGCGCCCTCCTCGCGCGCGAACATGGTCTGATAATCCCGGCGGTCGCGGTCGTCGGCCTCGCGCTTGCCGGCGATATAGGGGGGCAGCGGCATCCGGCCGGCGCGCTCGAGAAGCAGCTCGACCGGCTCCCCGCCCTCGAACTCGATCAGCACGTCGTCGCCCTTGGCCAGGACGAGCGCGCTTACCCCCTGCCCGAAGTCGATCCGGTCGCCCTGCTTCAGCCGCTTGGCGTTGCGGACGAAGGCGCGCCACGTCCGCGGCCCTTCGCGCTTGTGAAGGGTAGCGCCGATCCGCGCCTCGCCGCGTTTGCCCTCGAGCTGGGCGGGGATCACCTTGGTGTCGTTGAACACCAGCACGTCGCCGGCGCTGAGCAGCCCGGGCAAATCGAGCACCGCCCGGTCCTCGATCCGATCCTCCGCGACCAGCAGAAGCCGCGCCGAATCGCGCGGCTCGGCCGGCCGAAGCGCGATCCGCTCAGGCGGAAGGTGGAAATCGAAAAGGTCGACGCGCATGCGGAGTGGGCGGATACAGGAAAGGCGCTGTCGGTCACAGCCTGGCTGGCTGAAACGAGTCCGCCACCGTTCGGGCTGAGCCTGTCGAAGCCCTTCACTTCTCTTTTTCAGACCCCAAAGGAGAGGGCTTCGACAAGCTCAGCCCGAACGGAGCTTGTTGCCTATCTCGGGCTGTTCCCCGGCACCGGCACCTCGGTCCCGGGCACCGGCACCTCCGGTACCGCCGGCCCCGCCGCCGCGGCCATTTCCGCAGCGCTCGGCGGGGGGACATTGTCGGAGCCGATCGAGGCGCGGACGATCTTGCTCGGAAGCGCCGGCGGCTCGCCCCGATTGAGCGCGTCGACGAAGTTCATTCCCGAGACGACCCGGCCGAACACCGTATATTTGCCGTCCATCTGAAGGCGCGGAACGAACATGATGTAGAACTGGCTGTTGGCGCTGTTCGGCTCGGCGGTCCTCGCCATCGCCAGGGCTCCGCGCACGTGGGGAAGGCCGTTGAACTCGGCGGTCAGGTCCGGAAGGTCGGATCCGCCGGTGCCGTCGCCCTTGGGGTCGCCGGCCTGGGCCATGAAGCCGTCGATCACCCGATGGAAGGTGAGGCCGTTATAGAAGCCCTTGCGGACCAGCTCCTTGATCCGCGCGACGTGCAAGGGAGCGACATCGGGCCGGAGCTGGATGGCGACCCGGCCGCCGGTCGACAGGTCGAGATAGAGCGTATTCTCCGGAGTCAGAGCCGGAGTCGCCGGCGGCGAGACCACCGGCTGGGCGGTCAGCGGACCGGCAAGGAACAGCCCCATCAACAGGGTCAGAAACAGCTTCAGGCGCATGTTTGGGGAGTCTCCGGATCGAATTGCCGCCCCGTGGGGGCGTGCATCTTGCTTGGCAATTTTCTGCTTTCCCCGTCCTGAACGATCCGGGCGGAGGGAATCAAGTGCCCTTGCGTCCGATCCGCTTCACCCGATCGGCGACGTCGCGGGCGACCGCCTCGGGGACGAACTTGCCGATATCGCCGCCATAGAGGGCGATCTCCTTGACCAGCCGCGAGGCGATCGGCTGAAGCGAGACGTCGGCCATCAGGAAGACGGTCTCGACCCGGTCGTTCAGCTGCTGGTTCATCCCCGCCATCTGATACTCATATTCGAAGTCGGAGACGGCGCGCAGGCCGCGAAGGATCACCGACGCCCCCTCGCGCTCGGCGAAATCCATCAGCAGCGAATCGAACGAGACGATGTGGATGTCGGCGCCCATGCCGTCGATCTCGCGCCGCACCATCGCGATCCGCTCCTCGACGCTGAACATCGGTGTCTTGGACGGATTGGTGGTCACTCCGATCACCAGCCGGTCGACCAGCTTCGCCCCGCGCCGGATGATGTCCATATGGCCGAGCGTGATCGGATCGAACGTGCCGGGATAGACGCCTGTCTTCATGGTTCGGGGGTTTTAGCTTGTGGCGGGAGGATTGTCGAAGCCTCCCCCTTGTCGTCATTGCGAGCCGCGCAGGCGGCGCGGCAATCCAGCCCAGCACTGGATTGCTTCGCTACGCTCGCAATGACGAATATGGGAGCTAGTGATCCCGCTCCACCGCGAACCGCGCCACCGCGCGGAGCAGATCCGCCTCAGCCCCATAATCCTGCAAATGCTCGATCGCCTGGTCGACCAGCAGCTGCGCCTGGAGCCGGGCGCGCTCGCGGCCGAGCAAAGAGACGAACGTCTCCTTGCCGCGGGCCCGGTCCTTGCCGACCTTCTTGCCGGTCTTGGCCTCCTCGCCTTCCTCGTCGAGAAGATCGTCGGCGATCTGGAAGGCGAGGCCGACGTCGCGGGCATAGCCGCGAAGCCCGACCCGCCCCTCGGGCGGCACCCTGCCCATGATCGCTCCCGCCTCGAGGCAGAATCCGATCAGGGCGCCGGTCTTCAATTGCTGGAGCCGGGTCACCGCCGCCAGGTCGAGCGCGGCCTCGCCGGCTGCGAGATCCATCATCTGGCCGCCCGCCATCCCCCCCGGACCGGCGGCTCGCGCAAGCTCCATGCCCAGTTGGGCGCGGACGAACGGATCTTCGTGGGTCGCTTCGTCGGCGAGGATCTCGAAGGCCAGAGCGTGGAGCGAATCCCCGGCCAGGATCGCGGTCGATTCGTCGAAAGCGCGGTGAAGGGTCGGCTTGCCGCGCCTCAGATCGTCATCGTCCATGCACGGCAGATCGTCGTGGATCAGCGAATAGACATGGACCGCCTCGACCGCGAGCGCGACCCGGAGCGAGCGGGCGCGGTCGACATGGAACAGGCCGCAGGCGGCGGTGACCAGCAGCGGCCTCAGCCGCTTGCCGCCGCCGATCGTCGCATAGCGCATCGCCTCGTACAGCCGGGCGCGCGGATCGGCCGGGATCGCCAGCAATTCGTGGAAGGCCGCATCCATCTCGGCGGCGATGCAGTCCATCGCCAGTCTGAGGCCGGATTCCGGCATTGCGGCTATGCTCAGCCTTCGTCGAACGGCACGGTGCCGGCCGGCTCGCCGTCGCGGCCGAGCTGGATCTTCTCGATCCGCGCCTGCGCCGCGGCCAGCCGCGCCTCGCATTGCTGCTTCAGCCGGTCGCCCTCGCCGTAGAGGCTGATCGATTCGTCGAGCGAGGCCTCGCCGCTCTCCAGCTTGCGGACGATCTCCTCGAGCCGCTTCAAAGCGGCCTCGAAGCTCAGTTCTGAAATGGTTTCGGGCTCATCCGCCATGCCGGAAACATTGGCCCCGGCGCCGTGAGGGGTCAAGCCGGATGGGAAGGCCATGTCAGCGGATGACCCGCGAGCGCCCGATCGGTCGTCAACAGGCTCAGTTGCTCGACCTGGCAGATTGCCAGCAGCAGCCGGTCGAACGGATCGCGCGTCCGGGGTACCGGAATTGCTTCGGCGACGGCATGCTCCGCCGAGACCGGAAGCAGGTCGATCTTGCTCGCTTCCAGATAATCGGCAAGCTTGCTCGGCTCGTTCTTGAGCGGCAGCTTTCCAAGCCTGTGCTTGATCGCGATCTCCCACAGGCTGGCGACGCTCGCGACGAAACTATTCCCTGGATCCATGATCATCTGACGGAATGACGCGTGAAGGCGGTTCGGTTCCTCGTTGACGATTGCCAGGACCAGGTGGGTATCGAGCAGGAGCCGCACGATGAGGACTAGGGCAGCGGCCGAATCAGAAAATCCTCGGGCAGCGGATCGTCGAAATCGTCAGGAATCTCGGCGACGATCTGTGGAAGCCCGTGCTCCTCCTTATACCTTCGAAGACCCTCCCAGTCGATCCCGCCGCTCTTGCGATGAGGGCCCAGCTCCGCGACCGGCTTGCCGTTGCGCGTGATCACGATCCGCTCGCCGGCCTCGGCCTGCCGCGCGAGCGCAGGCAGGCGGTCCTTCGCTTCCTTGATCGAGACGTGCTTCACCGGCCTATTGTAGCCACCGGTGGCCATTTTCGCAAGCCTGGCCCCGGGCGCGTCGGGCAAGCCGGCGTCCAGCGCGTCCCTCTCGCGTTCAGGCCGCCGGTCGGATCACTGCGACGAGGGTCGGATTGTTGCCGATGAAGACGGTCCCGCGGCACAATTCGCCGGCCGCGGGCGCGGCCCCCTGCGCGATCGGCTGGAGATCGGCCTCGATCTCCGGGCGGGGATGGGCGGGATCGAATCGATAGAAGCTGCCTACCGTTCTGATGCCGTCATTGCCGATCCGCTCGATCTCGCCGTAGGTCGCTTCTTGGGTACGGACCCAATCCCTCAGTTTAACCTGGTCATAAGGAGGCTCGTCCGCCGTTACCGAGATGATGCTCATATCGTCAGATCCACTCCCTGGCTCTTCATCGTCTGCACGAACGCGTCCAGCGACGCGGGATTTGCGCGCGCCATGGCCTGAAGCCTGGCCATGATGTTGGTCGCCTGGTCGCCCGGCGAGATATTGTTCGTCGGCAGGCCGAGCTGCTGCGAAATCTTCGCGAGATCCGCGGCGCGGCCGGGCACCATCGCGTCTATCTTGTTCCCGAGCTTGCGAATATTCGTCCGCTCCTCCTGGCCGAGGATGAGACCGACACCGATCACATTCTCGAACCTTGTCTGTTCCTGATCGGCCCGCTCGGACGTCTCCGCCGTCATCGTCTTGATCGCCTGGTCGATCGATCCTGCCTCCTCGTAGGAAGCAATGTCGGCGATCGCCTGGGAGAGCGGATAGCTGTCGTCCTCGCCCATGCGCTTGAAGATGAGTGTTCTAACCCGGGTCCGGTTCGCCTCCATTCCGGCGAACAAGGCGGGGAGCGTTTTCGCGAAATATACTTCGGTGGAGAGCTTGCCCTGCACCCCGGTAAGGCCCGCGGCGCCAGCGGTGAGGATCTGGGCCGCCCGCTGCCCGGCCACCGTGGCGGCGCTGGTCAGTCCGACGATCGTGCTTCCGAGCGCGAAATTAGAGCCTTTGCTTTCGCGCGACAGCATCCGCTTGAACTCGAGAAAATTGGCGTCCGCCCTCGCCATGTAGACGCCGATGGCCTCGTCCCGATTCTTCTTCCGATCCGCGGCGGTGGCAGCCGAGTAATAATCGGTCAGCGCGGTCGGCACTTCGAAGCCCGCTGTGCTGGTCATCGCCGGTGTCAGAACGGCACTGGGCTGCCCGTCGAACGACGCACAGGCGCCGAGCGGGATCAAAGTGGCCAGGATAAGCAGCTGTCGCAGGCTTTCGCGCACGCGCGCGGCCACGGATGCTATTGCCATCAGACGCCCCCCGTCCCGAATCGAACAACCGGGCAACTATCTGCCTCTTAAGGCAAAGCGACAAGCGGGATTCTCAGCGCGTCGGGACGGACCGCTCCCGCTCCTCCGCCTCGAGCTCCTTGCGGCTCAGCTTGCCGATCATCGTCTTCGGCAGTCTGGCCCGAACTTCGACCGCGGCGACCTGCTCGTGCCGGCCGACCCGCGGGTTGAGCCAGTCCATCAATTCCGCGCCGCTCGCTTTCGCTCCCTCGTTCAAAGTCACGAACGCCTTGGGCCGCTCGCCGCTGTGCGGATCGGGGATTCCGATCACCAGCGCCTCCTTCACCGCGGGGTGCCGGTAAAGCATGTCCTCGATCACGCTCGGGAAGACCTTGAAGCCGGAGACCGCGATCATGTCCTTCAGCCGGTCGACGATGCGGATATAGCCGTCCTCGTCGATCGTCCCGACGTCGCCGGTGCGAAGCCGCCCGTCCGGCGTGAACGCGGCGGAATCGGCGTCCGGACGCTTCCAATAACCCTTCATCACCTGCGGCCCCGAAACGACGATCTCGCCGGGCTCCCCCGCCGGCGCCGGCCGCGACGGATCCTCCTTGTCGACCAGAGCGACCAATGTCCCGGGGATCGGCTGGCCGATCGTCCCGGTTTTGCTCAGCCCCTTATAGGGATTGGTCGCGACCACTCCGGCGCTTTCGGTGAGGCCATAGCCTTCGATCAGCCGCGCTCCGGTCGCCGCCTCGAACCTCTGCTTCAATTCGGCGGCGAGCGGAGCACCGCCCGAAATGCAGGCGCGAAGGCTCGAGAAATCGGCGGCGCCGATCCCGTCATGGTCGAGCAGGGCCTGGTACATGGTCGGCACCCCGATCAGCGACGTCGCCCGGGTCCGGCGGATCGCGGCCAGCAGCTGGCCGGCGTCGAAGCGCGGCAGGAGCACCATCTCGCCGCCGCCCGCCACCGTCCGGTTGAGGACGCAGGTGTTGGCGAAGACGTGGAACAGCGGAAGCACGCCGAGGATCCGATCCTCCGCCTCGGGGTGCGGATCGAGGGCGACGACCTGGCGGGCATTGGCGCTCAGATTCTGGTGGGTCAGCATCGCGCCCTTGGGAGTCCCGGTCGTCCCGCCGGTATATTGGAGCACGGCGAGATCGCCGGGCTCGACCGCCACCTGCGGCCAGGCGCCCTCATTGTCGATCAGGTCCGAGAAAGCGTCGATGCGCGGATCGTCGTCGGGCCGCTCGGCGATCTCGCGCCGCTTGAACAAACGGTAGAGGATCGATTTCGACGCCGGCAGCACCCCCGCCACCGATCCGACCACCAGCCGCTCGAGCGAGCTGTTGTTCAGGACCTCGATCGCCGCCGGAAGCAGTGCGCTTGCCGACAAAGTGAACAGGATCCTCGTTCCGCTGTCCTCGACCTGATGCTCGAGCTCCGCCGGCGTGTAGAGCGGAGAGAAATTGACGACCACCGCCCCGGCCTTGAGCGCCCCGTAATAAGCCGCGACATAATGGGGCGTGTTGGGCAGGAACAAACCGACCCGGTCGCCCTTCCTGATCCCGAGCCAGGCCAGCCCGCGGGCGACGCATTCCACCGTCTCCAATGTCTCGCCGTAGCTATATTTCCGGCCGAGGAAATCGATCAGCACCGCGCCCGGTTCGCGCCGGGCCGAGGCCTCGAACATCTCGACCAGAGTGAGCGGCGGAAAGTCGCGATCCCAGGGCTCGGGATGGCGATAGGAAGAACGCCAGATCGCGGCGGGATCGGTCATGGGGTTTGCGTAATCGCTCGGCGAGGAAGGCGCCAGAGGAGCCACCAATTCCCCAGCCGTCACCCCCGCGCATGCGGGGGTCCCGCTCCTTCATCTTTCGTCATCGAGAAGACTGGGGAGCGTGCGAGGAGGTCCTACAACCACGCCTCCACCCCGGGATCGCTCCCTTCCGGGATCGCCTGCCCCGACCACAGGCGGTGAAGCCGCGCCCCCAATATATCCCCCGGCCCCTCGACGAACCGCGGCGCGTCGAACCGCCTGATCACCCCCGACTGAGCCGCCAGCGCCCGCCTGTCCTGGGCGACCACAGGCCGGAGGAACAGCCGGATCGCCGCCTGCTTGAGCCAGCCGGGCGCCAGGCCCCTGGGCGTGGTGAAGCAGGCGAACGGCATGAAGCTATGATCCTCCGACGGCGTGAAGAAAGCGGTGACGCACAAAGTCAGCTTCTTCTCGCCCTCCCAGCGCGCCTGGACGATCGTCGGCGGATAATAGCGCGTCCGGCTCCGGCTCCGGTCGCGCTCGAGGAAGCGCGACATCGCTCCCAGGTCCGGCTTGTCCTGCTCGATCACCATCTCGATCCCGTCGCCGAAGCTGTTCACCAGCAGCCGCACCGGCAGCCTCCTGTCGCGGCGGCGGATGTAGCCGTGGTGGAGATGGTTGGTGTGGAACGGGTCCATCACATTCTCGATCGCGTCATAGGCGCGGCCCTGCCAGATCCCCTGGCTCCACCAGAAATGATCGTGATCCGGGTCGCCGATCGTCGGCGGAAGGCTGAGCCCGCTCTCGTCCGGAGCAAGCGAGACGAAGATCCCGCCGAACCGTTCGATCGCCCCGACTCTCGCCGCTCGAAGCCGCGGATCGTCGCCGGTAAGCGGAGCGCAGCCCGGCACCTTGAGGCAGCGCCCGTCCCCGTCGAACGTCCAGCCATGATAGGAGCATTCGAGGCCCGCGCCCGCGACCCGGCCGAGCGACAGCGGATAATTGCGGTGCGGGCAGCGGTCGACCAGGGCCCGCAGGCCGTCGCTGCCCCGGAACAAGGCGATCGGAGTCCCGGCGACGACGACCGGCCTCACCCTGCCTGCCGGCACTTCGCTCGACAGCGCCGCCAGATGCCAGGCGTTGCGTACCGAAGGCGGAAGCTCAGCCATCGGAGTGCGAGCTCACGCCCCCACCCGTCATTGCGAGCGTAGCGAAGCAATCCAGAATTTGCCGGGGCCTGGCTGGATTGCCGCCCCCTTCGGGCTCGCAATGACGGGATTGGTCACCTCGAAGCATGTTCCTCCCCATTCCACTCGATATCCGCGGTGGTCGCCGCCGTCGCGCTGATCCCCTTTAGGGCCGCGCTCAGCATGAATCCCAGCCCATCGACCATCGCACCCAATGCCGGGCGGCGATCGCCGGGCAGACCCGCGACGTCCGAGCCGCGCCGCAGTTGGGCGGCCCAGTCGCCGAGCCGCCCCGATCCGACCGCATTGGCGAGCCCATAGGTCAGCAAGGCCGGAAGCAGGTGCCGCGGCGCACGCGACCCGCGAACCACATCCGCCCCCCTTCCGAGCATCGCCCGCGCCAGCTCCCCGCCGCCGGCGAGCAGATGAACCCCGCTGGTCGCGCGCGGATTGCATTCGATCGGCCACAGGCCCCCGTCCGGATCAACGATCAGGTCGCAGGCGAACTGGCCGTTGATCTCGAAAGCCTGTGCGATCCGAGCCGCCAGGGCCTCGATCCGCGCCTCGAGCTTCGCCTCGACAGGATCGAAGGCGATCCCGGCGCCGCCGCCAAGCCGCCACCTCGCGCCATAAGCGGCGAAGGCGGTCAGGGCCCCACCCAGCGCCACCGCGTAGAAGCTGATCTCGCCGCCCGCGATCCGCCACTGCGCCACCCAGGGCCGCTCCGGCGTCGGAGCGATGGCCCGCACTCTCTCGGCCGCCGGGCCGACCAGGGTCTCGACTCCGAACCGGCTGAAGCAGGGCTTGAACACCCAGTCCGCCGCCTCCCCGGCAAGGGCCTCGGCTTCGGTCCGATCGGTGAGGCGGCGGGTCTCCGGCGCCGGCACGCCTTCGCGCGCGCATGCTTCCGCGAAGGCGAACTTGTCGTGAAGTATCTTCAGCGTCTCTCGCGGCGCAGCGAACAGGGCCCCGCCGAGCCGCTTCGCCAAGGCCGGCCGGGCAAGGTGGAATATCTCCTCGCAGGCCGGCACGATCAGCGCCGGCTCCAGCGTGTCGAGAAGCCGGAGCATGTCGGCCGCGAAGCCGTCCGGATCGCGCACCGGCGAAGCGTATCCGTGCACCTTCGCGACGCTCCGCGACCAGCGCGAGAGCCGCGCCGGCGAGCAATCGGCCATATGGACCTCAAAGCCGGCGCGGGCGAAATCCCGGCCGATGTCGAGCGCCGCCGCGGCGCGCGCTCCGGTGACCAGCACGCGCTCAGCCATGTTCAGAGCTCCAGCTCATCCGTCGTCGCTTCGGCCAAAGCGGAAGCGCTGGCTCGAAGACCAGGTGAACCGGCACCGTCTCGGGCACGATCCTCTGAAGAGCCCGAGCCGCGCGCTCGGCGCGACGCGGATTGCAGCTCGGATCGACCTTCAGCCGCACCTCCGCCGGCGAGCCCTCCGCCCGCCAGGCCGAGCCCATGCCGAGGGCATCGTCGAGAGTCTCGACCACCAGCCGGGGCGGAACGAAATCCTCGCCGAAGCGCCACAGATCGGAGACCCGACAGGCGGGCGGCCGGATCGCCCGGCCCTTGAAGCCGCAGCGGCACGGGCCCGGATCGAGCTCGACAAAATCGTCGAGCCGGACCCGGACGATCGGCTGGCTTCGGCGCCTCAGATCGGTGACGATCGGCCGGAAACCGCCGGTTCCCGCGACCGGCTCGAGCTCGACCGCGAGGCTGTGCTCGTTGAGGTGGAGCCGCCCGCGCGGGCAGGCGGCCGCGAGGAAGCCCTCGGTCGCCTGGTAGAGCGGCTGCGGCCTTACCCCGAGCGCCCTCGCCACCCAGCCGCGCTCCGGCTCGCTGGTCGGCTCGGCGCCGAACCAGACCTGCTCGAGATCGGCGAGGCGGATCGTCCCTTTGGACGCGGCGGCGGCGATCTCGACCAGCCGATGCGGCGGGGCGATCAATATTGTCGGCGAAAAAGCGGTGAGCGCCTCGCCGATCGCTCCAAGGTCGCCGCCGAGCGGAAAATAAGCGAACGCGAATCGCCGTCCGCCGACGTCGCTGTACAGCCGGCTGTTCGAGCGCAGGAACAAGGCGATCCGGACCGGCCGAAGCAGCGCCCTGATCGGCACCATCCGCGCCAGGCTCTGGCCGATATAATCGGCCCGTTCCAACTCGCTCGCGACGAACAGCCCCCGCGCGCCGGTCGTGCCGGTCGAATAGCCCGCCACCACCCCCGGCGCCGCCTCCCCGCTCCCGCCCGCCTCGGCATCCGCGGCTGCCGCGTGAAGCGCCTCATGGCTGAGCCCGAGGCTGTTCCAGCGGCCATAATCGGCGCGGATCCCGGCCGGCTCGACGATCGGGAAGTCCGCCAGCGGCCCGCCCGCATGGGCCGCCAGCGCCGGGGTGAGCCGAAGCGCCGGCTGCAACGCCCGCCACTGCCGCTCGCGCCGCCTCGCCAGCCCCTCGGCTGAAGCCCGCATCGCGAGGCGCGTCCGCAACCAGGCGGCGAAGATGGCTCCGGCTTGCATTCAGCGCGCCATCCCAACCCCCTCTCCCCAGGGGGGAGAGGGAGGGGTGAGGGGGTCCTGCGGTCGCGAATTATCTCGGAAACCGAACCCCCTCACCCTACCCTCTCCCCGCCGGGGAGAGGGAAGAAAGGCGCGCCGCGGCCACCGCGCAGTGCGAGGGCAAAATAACCAGATCGCCATTCGCGGCCGCCGCATGAAGCGCACCCAGGGTCCGCCGATACAGGGCCGTATCCCCAAGCAAGGCCGTCGTGAAAATCGGCGGCGGCACCTCGCGCTCGATCGCGCCGATCGACCAGGACGCGTCGGCCGCCAGCAGCACGTACCGATCCTCATCGGTCCGCAAGGCGAGGCCCCAATGGCCCGGACAATGGCCGGGCAGCTCGACCGCGAGCAGGCTGGAATCGCCGAGCAGGTCCCGCCCCGTCTCGAACGGCGCGAACGCCGCCGGCAGCGCCCGCTCCGGCAGCGCCTCGAAGAAGGACGCCCGCCCCGCGAGGTCGTCCGGCACCAGGTCGGCGAGCAGCCCCTTGGCGACCCGGCCCAGCCGGTTTCCCGACCGCACCCGCTTCAGCCCCGCCGAGGAGCAGAAGATATGCGCGTTCGGAAAATTGCCGAGGCCGGCGACATGGTCGCCGTGGAAATGCGAGAGGATGAGGTGGCGCACCTCCTCCGGCTCCACCCTCTGCCGGGCAAGCCACTCCTCGACTCGCTCCGCCGGATCGAGCGCGACCGGAGTCGCCCAGCGGTAGAAGCGCTCGGGAAAGGGCCGGGTCGCCTCGAGGAAAAGGCGGTCGTAGCCGGTGTCGAACAGAAGCACCCCGGCGTCCGGATGGCGGATGATCCCGACCATCGCCGGGAAATCGACTCCGCACAGGCTGCCGCCCTTGATGGTCATCATCTCGGGATGACGGCAGCTGCCGCGCTCGGCCCAGGCGAATCCGACCCTTTTCATATCCGCGACTTCTCAGCCTCGGCGAGCAGGGTCGCAAGCCCGTCGTGCTTCGGCCGGTAGCCGATCAGCCGCTCGGGCTCGTCCATGTCGAACGTCTGCGAATAAGCGAGAGTGGCGAACGCATAACGGCTCAAAGCCGGCTCGCCGCCGCCGAGCCGCGCCTTCGCCTCGAGCAGAGCCGCCGCGATACGGGCGGCCGCGACCGGCAGGTTCACTCGCCGCGGGGAGACTCCCAGCGCCTGGGCAAGCCCGTCCGCGACGTCGCGCACCGGCACCGGCCGCCCGCCCGAAATATTGACCGCCCGCCCCGCGATCGCCGCGATCCTGTCCTCGGCGAGGAGGATCGCCCGAGCCGCGTCGCGGACGTCGGTCAGCTCGATCAGCGCCCCGCCGCCGCCGATCAATGGCATTCGCCGGCGCCGGACCAGGGCGGTCAGCGCCGGAAGGAGCACCCGGTCGTCGGGCCCGGCGATCGCGCGCGGCCGGATCGCGCAGGTCGCCATGCCCGCTCCGTTCGCGGCCAGCACCAGCCGCTCGGCGGCGAGCTTGGAGCGCGCATAGAGGTTGAGCGGCGGATCGGCGGGCCGGTCGCCGCCTTTGATCCCGATCCGGTCGCGATAGCTCGCGAAGATCGAAGGCGACGAGACGAAGACGAAGCGCCGGCACCCCGCAGCCTGGGCCGCGTCGAGCAAGGCCCGCGTCGCCCCGACATTGGTCCGCTCGAAATCCTCCTCCCGCCCCCAGGCCGCCGACAGAGCGGCGGCGTGGACGACGGACTCCTGGCCCGCGCACAATGAAGCCGCCGCGCCGGGATCGGTGAGGCCGGCAGGCACGAAACGGGCCCCGCTCGCCTCGATCCGCCCGCGCGCCTCGGTCGAGCGCCCGGTTGCCAGCACCGCATGCCCGTCCGCCCGCGCCGCCTCGACCAGAGCGAGTCCGAGCCCGCCGGTCGCGCCGGTGATCAGCATGCTGCGCAGATTCATCGCATTCATGGCGCCATGCAAATCCCCTCTCCCATGGGGAGAGGGTTAGGGTGAGGGGGTACGGTCTCTTCGAACAATCGCTGACCCGGAACACCCTCACCCCTTCCTCTCCCTGAGGGAGAGGGGGTCAAGCCGCCATCATGATGACCAGCCCCACTCAAATCCTGAGCACCATCGCGCCGGCGCTGACTCCCGCCGCGGTTCCGAGAAGCAGGATGTCGTCGCCCTTGCGCGCCGCGCCCGTATTGAGCGCATGGGCGAGAACGGTCGGAAGCGAGGCGGCGATCTGGTTGCCGGTCGTCGCGAAGATGTCGACGACGCGGTCGCTCGCCGGAGCGAACAGCCGGCGGATATGCTCGATCCCGGGCGCGCTCGCCTGGTGGCAGACGATCGCGGCGAGGCCATCGCGGCTCGTTCCCGCCTCGGCCGTCACCCGGTCGATCAAAGCCGGAAGGCAGCGCGCCGCCGCCTTGAAGATGCCGAACGCATCCATCCGGAACCGCGAGCCGTCGACCAGCGCCTCATAGCCCTCTTCGATCCGCAGCTTGGTCCCGCCGGCCCGAAGCGTGGCGAGTTCGTGGCCTTCGCCATAGCTTTCGAACCGGGCCGAGAGCAGGCCCGCTTCCCCTCCGGCCCCGCGGCCGGAGGCCGCCTCTGCCTGGGAAGACGCCTCGATCGCCCCCGCGCCGGACGGCGCCCCTTCAATGGCCAATGCCGCGGCGCCGTCGCCGAAGATCGCCATCGCCTTTGCATCGGCCGGATCGAGCCCCGCCGAGGCGATGTCGGCCGAGACGATCAGCGCCCGCCGCCAGCGCCCGGCCGCGATCCCCATCGCGGCGACGTCGAGCGCGGTGAGGAAGCTGAGGCAGGTCTGGTTGACGTCGAAGGCCGGGATCCCGGAGCGGCCGAGCCCGAGCGCGTTCTGGATCAGGATCGAGGTGGAGGGGATCGGCTGCTCCATCACCCCGCAGGCGCCGATCAGCACGTCGAAATCGCCCTCGGCCCATCCGGCCCGCTCGAGCGCCTGCCGGGCCGCGGCCGCGCCCATGGTTGAGCTGGTCTCGTCCGGCCCGGCGACGCCCCGGCTGGCGATGCCATGCTCGCGCTCGGTCCAGCCGGCCGGCTTGCCGAGCCGCGCGTCGACCTCGGCGCTCGGCACCTGGCGCACCGGGCGATAGGCGCCCCACCCGGCAATCTCGAAACCGATCATTCCAACCTCGTTTCAGACAAGGCCCTAGCCCCTAATTCAACATTGTTCAATAAATTAATTGAACATTGTTGAATTCTGCATTACCCCCCGTCCCAAACCGCTCATCCTGAGTAGCCGGTGAGCTTGTCGAACCGGCGTATCGAAGGACGTATCGAAGGACGCACCGTGTTGGATCAGATGGAGACCCGGAACCGGTAATGGCACGCCGAGCCGATCACAGCCCAGAAGAACTCAAGGCCCTGCTGATCGAGGCCGGCCACGGCCTGATGGCCGAACGCGGCTTCGCCGGCTTCTCGGCGCGCGAGGCGGCGCGGCGGGCCGGCTACACGGTCGGCACCATCTATCATGTGTTCGAATCGCTCGACGTCTTCATCCTGGCGATCAACACCCGTACTTTCGGCCTCTGGACCCAATCGCTCGAGGCCGAGCTCGCCCGCTGCGGCCCGAAGAACGACCGCATCGCGGCCCTGGTCCGCGCTTATTTCCGCTTCGCCGAGGCCAACGAAAAGATCTGGATGGCGATCTACGACCACCGCCGCCCGCCTGGTCTCGCGATCGACCCCGACGGCATCCGCCGCCGCCGCGCCCTCACCCTGATCGTCGACCGCGAAGTCGCCCGAGCCCTTGGCGTAAAAGTCTCCGCCAGAACCATGCGCCTCACCCGCTCCCTCCTCGCCATCGTCCACGGCCACTGCGTCCTCCACATCGGCGGCAGCTTCGCCCTGATGAACGAACCCGACCCGCTGGGGCAGGCGGTGGCGCGGGTGAACGAGGTGTTGGGCGCGGCTCGGGCGCGAGGCACCAAGGACACGATTACGAAGCAAATAGACCAGCCGCCGCCCGACCAGTCCTAATCGGGCAAAAAGCCGAGCGAAAAAACCATTGGGCGCAGTTTTTCGGATAGAGCGAAATAGACTTTCTTCATCGGATCGAAATCGGTCAGCTCGGTGTCGGCGTAGGCCTGGAGCGCGCGGCGCACTTGATACCAGCCAGCATCGGGGCGGCCGAGTTTAAGCTCGTCCCTAATCTTTCGTGGGAATTGCGTCGCGTGGAAGCGCCGGAAGATCTCACGTCCCTCATTCAGAACGGCCTGCGCCTCGGGTGAGAAGGTCATGCCCGCCACATATTGCACCATAAAATCGGATTGAAATCGTCCAGTTGCCCCTACGTCGACCTCCGTGAAGGGGATGAAGTGATTGACCAACGACCAATCGCGCCCATTCCAATGCAACCCGTCCGCTCCAGCGGTTAGGTTGCTACCGTTGAAAAGCATCCAGACAAGGCAGTCAGATTTGAACTCGTCATTAAGTGGCTGTGACGGCTGGAGGAACTGATCGCGATCGTTGAGCCAGGTCGGCTTGATGAGCCGGCGGACTGCGAAGACTATGGCCACCTGCCAGAGATTCTCGGGGAGAACATAGACTCCTCCACCATTGCCGCCTGTGTAGATTGATGAGGTGATCAGGGTTTCGAGGGCAGAGTGCTGAAGATCGTTGTTGCTCGCATAGAGGTAGCCAATTGCGCCGGGATACTGACGCTTCGGACGCGGGTTCTTTGAGACCTTGAGAGCGTTGGACAATGGCAGCGCAGGGCCTCCGGTCGGAGGCGTTTTCGCGATCCAGCGGTTCAGAAGCGCACTTGTTGGGCGCGCGACATACCGCTTCTCGCCGATAAAGGTGCCACCGCGATCGACAATCCCGACTTCTATCTCGGAAACAGGCTCCTTCTGGGAGGTATCCCAAATTAGGAAGCCAATCGGGAAGTCGCCTTCCAAACTGTCGAATGCACGACTGTGGACGACGAAGCCGTCAAGAAACTTCGCCTGCCAAGCCCGACGAAACGCCTCGAAGTTAGGTGCGTTCACATACTTCAGGGTGCTGAACATTGCGAGCGTGGCATTGGGCAACTCTCGCGCGATGCGGACAAGAAACTGAGCGAACAGTTCCTTACTGGCATACCCAACGTTCATCTCACGCATCCAAGCGTTAATGCGGGTCTTTTCAACGCCGATCTTGTTCGTGTCGCCCTTCGAGATGCCCGACCCACTCTCGGCATAGGGCGGATTGATCAGCACCAGGATGGGCTTCGCGCCCTTCGTCCCCGCCTTCCCGTCGGCAACGGCTCGGAGCAGAGTGACGGGCAGCTTGTTCGACAGGCTGTAGTCGATGTCACCGAAATCAGTGACGTCGTCGTTTAGGTAGTCGTATTGGAAAATCTCCGCACCCGCGAAGGCGGGATTGGACCTCATGATCGTCACGTCGGCCTGATCGAGTGTCGACATGAAGATGTTGCGCAGATTGCTGTGCTTGGCCTCCAGATTACCGACGCCTGCGCACATATCCCACACAATGTACCGGTCCTGCCAGTTATCTCCGAGCGTCGCCTTCAGCTCGTCATAGGCTTTGTCGACGATATGCAACGGCGTGTAATAGGCACCCTTGAATTTCTGCTCGTCGAGAGGAAGCAGACTGTCGCGCCGCTCAAGCAGATAGTGGCGATACTCCGCTTCAGGCGGGCGGTGATAGATCGCCCAGAAATTGCGATATCCGCGCTGATTCGCCAGCTCGTATTGGTCACCGTGCAATAGGAACACTGGCTTCTCGCCACTGAACAGGAGCCGTGCGGGCAGATTCCTCATCGCCTCGTTGTGTCCGTCATGCATAATGTCGGCGAAGAATAGCACTGCATAGTCTGCAGGGCGGACTGGGCCGAGCTCGCTGCCGATCATCTCTACCCAACGATCGAAAACTTGTCGCAAATTGTCAGGCGTGATTGGCGTGCGAATGATCCGCCGTTCTCGAATGGCGTCCTTAACCGCCTTGATGAATGCCGCTTCGTCGTGGGCGATCTCATATTCTACGATATGCGTCTGCACATAAGGCGCGATCTGCGCAGCGACCTGGCGCCCAGACCCAGATCCTGACTTAGGCCAGATGATGCTCTTGTTATCAAATAAGGGAAGTGCCCGCTCGGTTGGCATGATCGCCGCTTTTTCGCGGTCGATCACGGCCAAAAAGGCGGGAATGGCCTCGCCACGCTTCTTCGCTGCGCGGACGTAAACTAGCAACTGGCCGAACATCACGATCGGCGGCGTCGGCGCGTCTTTTGCCTCGAACCACACTTCCTCGGTCTGAATGTCGACCAGCCCCTTGAAATAGGATTTCAGGCCGAGCGCTTTGATATAGGCGTCCTTAACATCCTCCTCTGTCCGCGTGCGCGCGAGATCGTCCATGAGGCTCATCGGACAGGTTCCAGATCAGTGGGGGTCTTCATGTGCGACATTAGGTCCACAGGTATCGACCCGCACCACCGATGTCATCAAAGGTTAGCACGCACGACAGCGGTACTGCCGCAGAAGCCATTTCACGAGTATAATCGAAGCCGACATTTTGCCCTGTGCTACGCGGCCCCCAGAGGAACTCTAATGAAGCTTCTTCTCGCCGCCACGCCCTTTGCCCTCGCCGCCACCCCAGCCGCCGCCTAGCACGCCGACCACCACCACGCCCCTCAGCTCGGCAAAGTCACCTTCGCCCACCACCTGGAATCCCGCCGCCGCTTCCAGGCGCGGGCTCGGCTGGCCGGCCTCTACGGCGCTGCGCGGGCGGCGGCACAGAATGGGGACAGCGCCAAGGCGCGCCGCTATTGCGCGACGATTGTCGACATGACCCGCAAGAGCGACGGTCAGCGTACCGCAATCAGCGAGGCCCGTTCGGCCGCACCTGCACCCGCCCGGCGCTGAATCCGTCCGGCGGGAGCCCCGCCCCATTGCACCAGGAAATGGAAGTGGTGAGAATCAGTCTGGTTGCGCCGATGGCCTCGCGGCGCGGCTCGTCTTCGAGAGGGAACATTGTTGACCTGTTGACACCGAAAAATTTCCGGAATCGCGAGCCGCGATGCGAGCGGTCGCCTCGACCGCCTCGTCTTCGGAGGAAGGCCTGTTGAGAAATGTTGAAACCGCAAAAAGAATTTCGGGCCGCTGGGCTTCGTTGGGAGGCCCCCCTCAGAATCGAGACAATGACGAATGATGAGTTGAAGCATCCCGTCGGAGGCTGCGCTCCCGGATGCCTTGCTGGTCGATCCGCGCCCGCGGCGGCTCGGCCACGGCTCATCGCCGGAGGCGAAATGACGAGCAATGATGAGTCTGTAAAGAATTCCACCGAGTGCGTCGCTCTCGAACGCGGGTGCATTCCGAACCGCGCCGGCCGTGACCCGGGCGCGTCTCGTCCGCGGAGGCGAGATGATAACGGATGATATCGGATGATAACATTTTCGAAAATTTTTCGGACGTGCGGACCGGGCGGGTCACGGCGCTTCGGCGCACTCCGCCAACTTTCCCCGGCGCCGAACCGCGAAGGTTAAGCACCGCCAAACCATATGAAAAAATTCCCTGTGGACTCGGAAAGATGGTCGCGTCATCCTCCCGTTCAGGCTTTGTAGGGGAAAGCGAGTCGTTGTCGCTCAGTATCCCCGCCCGGCTCCTGCCGGGCGCTTTCGGGGGGACGGGGGGCCGCGAACAGAGTCGAGCCGGCGTCGGGCTCCTTGCCCGTGCCGCTTGCGCAATGCTTTTTCCCCGCCATCGCCAGTGTCGGTTGAATGCGTTCGGCGAACAGCAGGGGAGACGGAACCGTGCCAATCTATATCGGCGATAACGAACCCGAAGTCATCAGCGGCACCAGCGGCGGCGACACCATCTCGGGCGGCGGCGGCAACGATACCCTCACCGGCAATAACGGCGACGACACGATCGACGGCGGCGACGGCGACGACGTGATCGACGGCGGCAACGGCAGGGACACGATCAACGGCGGCGAAGGCAACGACATCATCAACGGCGGCACCGGCGGCGACGACATCACCGGCGGCGGCGGCGACGACACGATCGACGGCGGCAACGGCCCCGACACCGCTTATTATTCGGGCCCGATCTCCGAATACAGCTTCTACTATCTGGGCGGCGCGCTCCACATCCTCCACCAGGGCGGCACCGGCCCCGACGGCCACGACCAGGTGATCCGGATCCAGACCCTGGTCTTCGCGGACCGGGTCATCGATCTTCAGGGCGGGCACAACAACGCGCCGGTCGCCGGTGACGACTTTGTCTTCATAGACGAGGACACCGGCACTTATTCGAGCGGCTCGGCCAGCGTGAAGGACAATGATTTCGATTTCGACGGCGATCCGCTGACCGTCACCGGCGGCACCTTCACCGGAACCTACGGCACCCTCACCCTGAATTCGGACGGCACCTATTCCTATGTCGAGTTCGCCTCGAACCAGGCCCTCGCTCTCGGCGAGGACGTCCAGGACAGCTTCAACTACACTCTGTCCGACGGGCACAGCACCGACACCGGAACGCTCATATTCAATATCGCCGGCGTGAACGACGCCCCGGTCGCGCACTCGGACAGCGGCACCACCGGCGAGAATGCCGTCCTTCTGGTCGACGTGCTCGCCAACGACACCGACGTCGACCATGGCGCGGTCCTCACCGTCACCGACGCTTCGGCGCCCTCGGGCAAGGGCATTGTCAGCATCGTCGACAACAAGGTCCAGTTCGATCCCGGCAGTGATTTCGACCATCTCGCCGCGGGCAGCAGCGAGCAGGTGATCGTCAGCTACGACATCACCGACGAGAATGGCGCGACTTCGAGCTCGACCATCACGATCACCGTCACCGGCGCGAACGACGCTCCGGTCGCCAACGACGATTCCGCCTCGATCGGCGAGAATGGCGCGCCGATCCTGGTCAACGTCCGCGCCAACGATACCGACGCCGACGACGGCGCGGTCATCACCCTCACCTCCGCCTCGGCTCCCGCGGGCCAGGGCACGGCAAGCGTGGTCAGCGGCCAGGTCCGCTTCGATCCGGGCACCGACTTCGACGATCTCGCCGCGGGCCAGACCGAGCAGGTGCAGGTCAGCTACGGCATCACCGACGATCAGGGAGCGACCGATACCGGCACCCTCACCGTCACTGTGACCGGCGCCAACGACGCCCCGGTCGCCAACCCCGATACCGCCACCACCGACGAGGATACCGCGATCACGGTCGACGTCCTCGCCAACGACACCGACGTCGACAATGGAGCGGTCAAGACCGTCACCGCCGTCTCGGTGACTCCCGGCGAAGGATCGGTCAGCATCGTCGGCAACCAGGTCCGCTACAATCCGAGCCCCGACCTCGATTACCTCGCCGACGGCGAGAGCCTCGACGTCGTCGTCAATTACACGATGAAGGACGAGCATGGAGTCACCTCGTCATCCACCCTCACCGTCCACGTCACCGGCACCACCGACGGGACGATCAACGGCACCGACGGCGACGATGTCATCGTCGGAACGCCGAACGACGATTCCATCTTCGCGCGCGGCGGCAACGACACGGTCTCCGCCCAGGACGGCAGCGACTTCGTCAAGGGCGGCGACGGCAACGACATCTTGAACGGCGAAGGCGGCAACGACATCATCGAAGGCGGCAATGACGACGACACCATTTCGGGCGGCACCGGCTTCGACAATCTGAGCGGCGATGCCGGCAACGACAGTCTCTCCGGCGGGAGCGACGGCGACGTCATGTCCGGCGGCGAGGGCGACGACTCGCTGGCCGGCGATGCCGGCAACGACGTGCTGATCGGCGACGAGGGCGACGACAGCCTGTCGGGCGGAGCCGACGATGACGATCTCAACGGCGGCAGCGGCACCGACACCCTAACGGGCGGAACCGGCGACGACACGCTGCGCGGCGGCGCGGGCAACGACAGCCTCAACGGCGGCGACGGCAACGATCATCTCGACGACCGCGAAGGGGTCAACAGCTTGAACGGCGGCGCCGGCGACGACCTGATCGAGACCGCCTCGACCGACGGCGCCCAGACCGTCGTCGGCGGCGACGGCAACGACACGATCCGCCATTATTATCGCGAAAGCGCAAGCACGATCACCACCGGGCTCGGCATCGACACGATCGAGATACCGTTCGCCGACCAGGGATCGGAAGCGATCATCGTGACCGATTTCACCGCGGGCTCGGGCGGCGACATCTTCCGGCTCGACGGCGACGACGGCGCCCTGCTCGGCCTTCTGACCGGGTGGGACGGAAGCTCCAATCCGTTCGGATCGTCGGCCTTCCTCCGGCTCGTTCAGGACGGGACCGATACCAAGCTGCAATGGGACCGGGACGGGACCGCCAACGGGACGAGCTGGGAGACTCTCGTCGTCTTCCAGAACAGCACCGCCACCAGCTTCACCGACGCCAATTTCGCGCCGGGCTACAATCCCGACGGATCGGCCCCGGCCGGCGCCACGATCAACGGCACCAATGCCAGCGAGACGATCAACGGCACGATCGGCGACGATACGATCAACGCGCTCGGCGGCAACGACACCGTCAACGGCAATGCCGGCGCCGACCTGATCGACGGCGGCGACGGCAGCGATCAGCTCAACGGCCAGGGCGACGACGACGTCATCAACGGCGGCAATGGCGACGACATCCTCTCCGGCGGAGGGGCCAACGACACTCTGAACGGAGGCGCCGACAACGACATCTTGATCGGCGACGAGGGCCAGGACACCCTGTCCGGCGGGACCGGCAACGATTCACTGAACGGCACGGCCGGCAACGATTCGCTCAGCGGCGGCGACGGCGACGACCTGCTCATCGACCATCAGGGCACCAACAGCTTCATCGGCGGGCTCGGCAACGATCTGATCGAGGCCGATTCGACCGACGGCGCGCAGACGATCAACGGCGGCGACGGCAGCGACACGATCCGCCATTATTACCGGCTCGCCGCAAGCACGATCACCACCGGGCCCGGAAGCGACACGATCGAGATCCCCTATGCCGATCAGGGCGAGGAAGCGATCATCGTCACCGATTTCACCACCGGCGGCGGCGGCGACATCTTCCGGCTGACCGGCACCGAGGGAGCGCTGCTCGGCCTGCTCTCGGGCTGGGACGGGAGCTCCAACCCGTTCGGCGAGTTCCTCCGCCTGACCCAGAGCGGCTCCGACGTGATCCTCGAATGGGACCAGGACGGATCGGGCGCCGGCTCGGACTGGGAGACCCTCGTCGTCTTCCAGAACACCACGGTCGGCGACTTCACCGAGGCCAATTTCGATCCCGGCTACAATCCCGACGGCGACGCTCCTGCGGGTGAGACGATCAACGGCACCAATGGCGACGACTTCCTGGTCGGCACCATCGGCGGCGATACGATCAATGCCTTGGCCGGCCAGGACAATGTCTTCGGCCAGGGCGGAGGTGATTCCATCTTCGGCGGCGACGGCTTCGACAATCTCAACGGCGACGACGGCGACGACATGATCGACGGCGGCAATGACGACGATTCGATCTTCGGGGGCATCGGCAACGATTCCCTGATCGGCCAGGCCGGCAACGATTCGATCTTCGGCGACGAAGGCAATGACAGTCTGTACGGCGGCGACGGGTTCGACAGTCTGAGCGGCGACGACGGCAACGACATCCTCAACGGCGGCAACGATCCCGATCTGCTGTTGGGCGGGGTCGGCGACGACTCTCTGAGCGGCGGCGCCGGCGACGATTTCCTGGCCGGCGGCTTCGGCTCCGACACGATGACCGGCGGCCTCGGCGCCGACACGTTCAGCTACCAGTCGGCGGCGGAGGGAGCGGACCAGATCACCGACTTCGCCAGCGGGACCGACCAGATCTCGATCTCGGCCGACGGTTTCGGCGGCGGCCTGTTCGCCGGCGGCTCGGTCATCCTGGTCTCGGGCTCGACCCCGACCGCATCGGGCGGAGCGGGCCAGTTCCTGTTCGATACCGACGACGGCAAGCTCTACTGGGACGCCGACGGCGACGGAGCGAATGCGGCGGTGCTGATCGCGACGTTCACCAACCTCCCGCCGCTCAACGCCTCCGACTTCGTGGTGGTGTAGGTCTGTTCTCCCGATCCCTCTCCCCTCCCGGGAAGGGAGGGGGCAGGGGTGGGCCGAGCCGAAGGCGAACTCTAAATTACTCGCGTCATTCCCGCGAAAGCGGGAATCCCGCTTCTTCTTACTTTTCTGCGCCGTTTACCGATCCCGTTGTCAGCGAAGGCAGCGGGAGTGACCTACGGTCGTCTGCGGCTCCCGCTTCCCGCGGGAATGACGCTGTCGGCCGGCCTTTTTAGTCCGCCCGTCCGCGCGTCACTGGGTCCGGCGGCGCCCAAGATAAGGCAGTGCGAACAGGTACAGGCCGGTCATCGCGAGCAGTGCGAGCGGGAGCAACGGCACGAAATACACCCACTGCGCCGGCTGGCTCCCCATTCCGAGCATGGAGAAGATGGCGATGACGACCGTGACGAAGATGATCGACACCCAGCGGTGGATCTGCCGGATCCACAGGTTCCACTTCATTGGCACCTCCCCCTGAATTGCCCGACTCTCTGGTCTCCCCTCCCTGGAAGGGAGGGGAACTGGCTCTCAAGCCCTCCGATACCAATGGACCCCGTCCAGCGCTTCGCGGACGGCTCTACCCTCGACCTCGAGCCGCCGCAGATGCGCCATCGCCTCGCCCGTCGCGAGGCCGATGATCGAATCGTCGATCGCCCGGCCGAACAGGATCGAGAAGCAATCGACCGCCCGCTTCGGCTCGCGAAGATGCTCCGCCAAAGCGTCGAGCCGGTCGCGGTGGCCGTGGTCGAGAGCGTCGAGGCGGGCGTGAAGGCCGGTGAACGGCTCGCCATGGGAGGGCAGGACCAGCAGGCTGTCGGGTAGCCGCTTCAGCTTGGCGATCGAGGCGAGCCAGTCGCCGAGCGGGTCGGCTTCGGGCTCGCTGAGGCTGAGGCTGACGTTCGAGGTGATCCGCGGGAGGACCTGGTCGCCGGCGATGATCAGCCCGTCCCGCTCGTCGACCAGGCAGGCATGCTCCGGGCAATGGCCGTTGCCGACCACCAGCCGCCAGGTCCGGGCGCCGATCTCGAGCCGGTCGCCGTCCTGCATCCGGATGAAGCTGACCGGCACCGGGCTGACGACGGCCGAGAAGCGCCCCCAGCCCTTCTTCGACTCCCCGGCGATCCGCTCCTCGCTCCAGCCGGCGGCGCGCCAGTAAGTGATCGCCTCGCGCGGCGGCGCGTCCCTGATGTCGGCGGTCAACATCCGCGCGAACAGCCACTCGTCGCGGGTCATCCACAGCGGTACCCCGAACCGCTCGGTCAGCCAGCCGGCGAGGCCGATATGGTCGGGATGGAAATGGGTGCAAATGATCCGAGTGACCGTCCGCCCGGCGAGCGGGCCGGCGAACAGCGCCTCCCAGGCCTCGCGAGAGGGTGGGATGTCGAGGCCGGTGTCGACGAGAGCGGCGCCCTCGCCATCGTCGAGCGCCCAGACGTTGATATGCTTGAGCGACCCCGGCACCGGCAGCCGCGCCCAGCCGACGCCCGCGGCAAGCTCGATCAGCTCGCCGGTCTCGGGGCCCTTGCGGCCGAGCGGGTAGGTCAGACCCTTGTGCGTCAGGGGCCCGCCCGAGTCGGTCAATGAGACGTCGGGCGTTGCCGGCTCAGCTTTTCTTGAACGGGTCGACAAAGGACTCTTCGGTCGGCTGAGCTGGCTGCTCTTCGCCCGACTGGGCGGCGAGCTCGGCGGCGTGGGCGGCTTCGGCCTCGCGGGCATGGGCGTCGCGCTCGGCGCGCAATTCCTCGATCAGCGCCTCGCGGTCGCCGGCCAGGCGATGGTCCTGCGGAGCCGCCTCGATCCCGGCGGCCTTGGCGGCCTTGGCGACGATCGCGTCCAATTCCCGCTGCGAGCTCAGGCCGAGGGTGACCGGATCCTTGGGCTGGATGTTGGCGATGTTCCAGTGGGTTCGGTCGCGGATCGCGGCGATGGTCGAGCGGGTGGTCCCGATCAGCTTCGAGATCTGGCCGTCCGAAATCTCGGGATGGTTGCGGATGATCCAGGCGATTCCGTCCGGCTTGTCCTGGCGCTTGGAGACCGGCGTGTAGCGCGGCCCCTTGGTCCGGCGGACCTGGTCGGGCTCCTTCTGGATCCGCAATTCATATTCGGGATCGGCCTGGCCGCGGTCGATCTCCTCCTGATTGAGCTCGCCGGCGCGGATCGGGTCGCGGCCGGTCAGCTTGGTCGCCGCGGTGTCGTCGGCGATCGCCTGGACCTCGAGGATGTGGAGGCCGCAAAATTGGGCGATCTGCTCGAAGGTGAGCGATGTGTTGTCGACCAGCCAGGAAGCGGTCGCGTGGGGCATGAGCGGCTGGGCCACTGTCGAATCTCCATATGTCAAAAACAAGAAGGGCCGCCCCTTCGCGGAGCGGCCGTTGCATGGCGTCCGGCTTAATCGAGCCCGGCGCCGAGGGCAAGGAGGATCGGGCTTAGGGACTGGGGACTGGGGACTGGGGACTGGGGACTGGGAAGACCCCTCTCGTCATCCCAGCGAAAGCTGGGATCTCACTTTCCCTTCAGGGAATTTGAAAAGGCAATGAGATTCCAGCTTTCGCTGGAATGACGGGACACGGCCGACCCCCCAGTCCCCAGTCCCCAAACTCCACCTGCCTCAATCTTTCTTCCTTCGCCGCCAAAGCGCCGCAATCGCACCCCGAATCCGCCCCGAAGCAGGCAAATCGTGCAAGTCTGATAAGGGGAGCAAGTCCATGAAATTTCTGGCGATATTCAGCTTCGTCGCGGCCCAGCTGCTGGCCTCGGCGCAGCCGGCCTGGGCGGCCGATCTCGGCGACGCCGGCGGCCCGGCAGCCCAGCGTCACGGCGCCTTCGCCGGCGCCCGGCTTCGCCTGCCTTTGGGCGGCGAACGCGGCGCGAAGGCGCGCGTCGGCGTGACCGTCGCCCCGCTGGTCGAGAGCCGCGGCTCCGACGGGAGCCTGAAGACGCGCTTCGGCGAAGGCATGGAGATCGGCTTCTCCGGCAGCGAGACGGCCGGCCTTCGGGTCGGCGGCAAGTCGCTCGCCCAGCTGACCCAGGGCCGCGAGGGACCGCAAGGCCGCAAGGCGGGAGTCTCCACCCTCAAGGGGCTGGCGATCGTCGGCGGCATCGTCGTCCTCACTCTCGGCGCTCTGACGCTTCTGGTCGTTTCCCAGGAATAGGGTCCGGGCGAGACAAAGACGAAAGCAACATTCAAGGCCGGAAATCGGCCGGTTCAGGGGAGGAAGATATGAGGCAATATTTGGCCGCGGCACTGGTGACCGCGCAGATCGCAACAGCTGCTCAGCCGGCCATGGCCGCCGATCTGGGCGAGCGCGGCACGGTCGCCCAGCGGCAGGGCGCCTTCGCCGGCGCCCGGCTGCGAATCCCGCTGAACGGCAGCCGGGCAGGCAAGGCGCAGGCCGGTCTGACGGTCGCTCCGATCGTTCAGGGCCGCCAGGCCGACGGAAGCATCCGCACCCGCTTCGGCGAAGGCGTGGAGCTGCGCCTCACCGGCGAGACCGGACCGCAAATGGCGTTCGGCGGCCGCTCGCTCGCCCAGCTGACCGAGGGCCGAACCGGACCGGACGGCCGCAAGCTGGGAGTCTCGACGATCGGTTGGATCGCGATCGGGGTCGGAGTCGCCGCAGTCATCGTCGTCGCCGCCGGGGTGACCTGTCAGGAAACCAACTGCCTCAATTCGGACTGAGCCGGGAATCATCGCTGCCTGGCGGTCGCCGGGCAGCCAAGGGGAGAAAATTCATGAAGTCAGTGACCATGGCGGCTTTGATCGCCACCCAGATCGGGATCGTCGCTCAGCCGGCGCTCGCAGCGGACCTCGGCGACCAGCGCAACTCCGGCGCTCAGCGCCAGGGCGCCTTCGCCGGCGCCCGGCTTCGAGTCCCGCTCAACGGGACCGGCGCCGGCAAGGTGCGGGCCGGGTTGACCGTCGCTCCGATCCTCCAGGGCCGCGGGGCCGATGGAAGCATCCGCACCCGCTTCGGCGAAGGGGTGGAGCTGCGCTTTTCGGGGGCCACGAAACCCGAGCTGGCATTCGGCGGACGCTCGCTCGCGCAGCTGACCGAGGGCCGAACCGGTCCGGACGGCCGCAAGCTGGGCATCTCGACGATCGGCTGGGTCGCGATCGGTGTCGGAGTCGCGGCGGTGACGGTCCTGGCCTTGGGCCAGCTCTGCGCCGACGGCGAGATTTGCGGCGAGGAGGACTAAGCGCTCATCGCCGCAAAGCCCGGCTCGGCCGCGACCCGATCGAGCCAGGCCATGACCGCCGGATAGGCGCCGAGATCAAACCCGCCCTCGTCGGCGACGTGGGTGTAGGCGTAGAGCGCGACGTCGGCGAGGCTGAGCCGGTCGCCGACGAAGAAGGCGCGACGGGCGAGATGCTCGTCCATCAGCTTCAGAGCCGCCGCGCCGGCCTCGCGCTTGGCCGGGATCAGTGCGCGCTGCGCGTCGCTCAGGCCCTCGACCCCGACGAAGGCGACCCAGAAGCGCATGGTCGCGACATTGGGCTCGTGATTATACTGCTCCCAGAACATCCAGCGCAGCATGTCGGCGCGGTCGAACCGGTCGTCCGGGACCAGGGCCGAGCCATCCGCCAGATAGAAGCAGGCCGCGTTGCTTTCCGGGATAAACCGGTCGCCGGCCTGGAGCACCGGGATCCGTCCGTTCGCATTGACCTCGGCGAGGAACTCCGGAGTGCGAGTCTCGCCCTTCATGATGTCATATTCGCGCCGCTCGAGCTTCAGTCCGAGCAAAGCCGCGGTGAGCCGAACCTTGTAGCAATTCCCCGATTCCGAATATTCGTGAAGGATCAGTTTCCCGGTCATGTCCAACCCCTGTCCGCCCCTGCATACAGGCCCCGGAGACAAAGCGGGAGGCGTCAGCCGCTTTCTCTCCGCGTCAATCTCGGCTACGATTTGCTCCGCGCGGGAGGGGGAGGATCGCGATGACCGTGGGAATTGCCCCTGGGCGATGGAAGCGGCTGAAGAACCCCGTCGTCGACCAGCGTGAAGTGGCGAAGGCGGCAGCCCAGCTCAAGGCGGTGAATGTCGAAGGGCGCTTGGCCTGGATGCTCAACCACCATGCGCAGATGCTTCAGGCTGGAGCGCAGTTCTGGCGAAGCCCGGATTATCTCGTCGCCATGGTCGACGCCGCTGTCGTGCTGCCGCCGGAGCAAAGAGCCCGCTGCCCCGATTGCTGGTGGCTTCGAATCTATCGGCACGACGGCAAGCGGATCCGCAATCACTGGAGCGAGCTGCAAAGGATCAAGAACGAGCTGGTCGGACCGGAACATCAGGGAGTCGAGATCTACCCGCCGGAAAGCCTCCTCCAGGACGGGGAGAATAGCTACCATCTCTGGGTGTTCAAGAGCCCCGACACGAGGCTGCCCTTCGGCCTGCCCTGGCCCCGAGCCTGGGGCGCCGACACCCAAAGCTCGATCCCGACCCGGTTCATCGTCGAGGGAGGCTGACGCCGATCCCTACCCCTTCCCGTCATCCCCGCGAAAGCGGGGATCCCGCTTCTTCTTTTGCAATTCTCCGCACCCTCCTCCCCGCTCCGAAATGGCATTAGCGGGACCCCCGCATTCGCCGGGGTGACGGGTGAGATCGGTCGGCTCAGATCCCGACCAATTCGTCGAACAAATCCCGCCAATCCGGATTGGCCTCCTCGATCAGCCGGATTTTCCATTCCCGCCGCCATTTCTTGATCGCCTTCTCACGGGCGATCGCATCCTCGATCCGCTCGTAAGGCTCGGCGCAGACCAGGCGCAGCAGCTTGTACTTGGCGACAAAGCGCGAGCCGGTTCCCTCGCGATGCTGAAAGGCGCGGCGGGCGAGATCTGCGGTGACTCCGGTGTAGATGGCGCCGCGATAGCGGTCGGCCATCATGTAGAGCCAGCCGCCCATTAGTCGCTTGCGCCGAGGAAAGGAGAAGAAGCGGGATCCCCGCCTGCGCGGGGATGACGGTAGAAATGCGGACTCAGTGCCATCCTCGTCACCCCCGCGCAGGCGGGGGTCCCGCTGCCTCCTTCAGTGCCCGGCCCCAACCAGCAGCACGATCTTCCCGACATGGCCGCCTTCGTCCATCCGACGGTGCGCGCCTGCGGCGTCCTCGAGCGGGAAAGTGGAATCGATCACCGGGCGGATCCGGCCGGCATCGAGATGCGGCCAGACCTTTTCGAGAAGCTCGGCGGCCAACTCCGACTTGAACGCGACCGGCCGCGCCCGGAGGGTGGAGCCCGTGAGGGTCAGGCGCCTGCGCATTACGTCCCAGAGCGGGAGCTCCGCTTTGGGACCGCGCTGGGCGGCGATCGAGACGTGACGGCCTTCCTCGGCCAGGCAGGCGAGGTTGCGCGGCAGATAATCGCCGCCGACCATGTCGAGGACGACCGCGACTCCCGCGCCGCCGCTGATCCTGCCGACCTCCGCGACGAAGTCGGACGAGCGATAGTCGATCGCGTGCGCCGCTCCGATCTCGATCGCCCGCGCGCATTTCCCGGGCGAGCCGGCGGTGACGATCACCTCCAGCCCGAACTGGCGGCCGAGCAGGATCGCGGTGGTGCCGATGCCCGAAGTGCCGCCATGGACCAGCACTTTGTCCCCGTCGCGAGCGCCGCCCAGCCGGAACAGATTGGCCCAGACGGTGAAGACGGTCTCGGGCAGCGCCGCCGCCTCCACCATCGACAGCGGCCCGGGCACCGGCAGGCACTGCCCCTCGGGCGCCGCGCAATATTCGGCATAGCCGCCGCCGGCGACCAGCGCGCAGACCTTGTCGCCGATCCGGCCCGGATCGACGCCCTCGCCGACCGCCGCGACAATGCCCGCCACCTCGAGCCCCATTATCCGCGGGGCTCCGGGCGGCGGCGGATAGAAACCGAGGCGCTGCATGACGTCGGGACGGTTGACGCCGGCGGCCTCGACGCGGATCAGCATTTCGCCCGGGCCGGGCTTCGGCACCGGCCGCTCGACCGGCTGGAGGACCTCGGGGCCGCCCGGCGTCTCGGGATCGATCGCGATCATCGTTTCGGGGATGGTGTGGATGGTGGTCATTCGGCCACGCTCGGCTCGAAATGCGGGCGGCGCAACCCGCTTTTGTTTGACAGAGGCGGCCCGCAAATGGGATTCTGCGCTCATGGACCTGGACGAGCTCTTTCCGTCGAAACCGGGCGACCCATTGGTTCTGCTGACCAAGCAGAACCTCGATCCGCTGTCGGTCGAGGAATTGAACGAGCGGATCGAGACCCTCGAAGGCGAGATTGCGCGGGTGAAGGCAAAAATTGAAGCCGCCGTTAACCATCGTGCAAGCGCCGAGGATCTATTCAGGAAATGACAGGCGCGGTCGAAACCGGGCTCTTATCCCCGGCTTTTTCAGGCGTCTGCTTGATGCGCGGCTATGGAAGCCCGACATTGAGACCGAGCAGTCCGTGACTTCCAGCGGGCCGAAGGAGTAGAATTCAGTGCCGTCATTCGCCCGCGAGCTTGAACAGACGCTTCACAACGCCCTCGCCGAGGCGAGCGGCCGGAAGCATGAATATGCCACTCTGGAGCATCTCCTCCTCGCTCTGATCGAGGACGTCCACGCCGGCCGGGTGATGCAGGCCTGCGGGGTCGATCTCGACGAATTGCGCGAGGCGGTCCGCATCTATCTCGACAACGAGCTCGAATCGCTGAAGGTCGAAGGCGACACCGATCCGTCGCCGACCAGCGGCTTCCAGCGCGTCGTCCAGCGCGCCATCCTCCACGTCCAGTCCTCGGGCCGCGACGAAGTGACCGGCGCCAACGTCCTCGTCGCCCTCTTCTCCGAGCGCGAATCCTATGCGGTCTATTTCCTCCAGCAGCAGGACATGAGCCGCCTCGACGCGGTCTCCTATATCAGTCACGGAGTCGGCAAGGGCGAGGCGTCGGCAGAGCCGGCCGAGGTCAAGGGCGTCGAGGAGACCAAGCAGGAGGAGGGCAAGAAAAAGAGCGAATCCGCGCTCAAGCAGTTCACCGTCAATCTCAACGAGAAAGCGCAGGCCGGCCGGGTCGATCCTTTGATCGGACGCGGCCCCGAGGTCGACCGGACCATCCAGATCCTCTGCCGACGCTCGAAGAACAACCCGCTCTATGTCGGCGATCCCGGCGTGGGCAAGACCGCGATCGCCGAGGGCCTGGCCCGCAAGATCGTCGAGGGCGACGTTCCGGAGGTTCTGAAGGAAGCGGTGATCTACGCGCTCGACATGGGCGCCCTTCTCGCCGGGACCCGCTATCGCGGCGATTTCGAGGAGAGGCTCAAGGCGGTCGTCACCGAACTCGAGAAGCTGCCCAACTCGATCCTGTTCATCGACGAGATCCACACCGTGATCGGCGCCGGCGCCACGTCGGGCGGGGCGATGGACGCCTCGAACCTGTTGAAGCCGGCACTCTCCGGCGGGACGATCCGCTGCATCGGATCGACCACCTACAAGGAGTTCCGCAACCATTTCGAGAAGGACCGGGCACTTCTGCGGCGGTTCCAGAAGATCGACGTCAACGAGCCGACGGTCGAGGACACGATCAAGATCCTCGCCGGCCTTCGCTCGGCGTTCGAGGAGCATCACAAGGTCAAATATACCGCCGACGCGGTGAAGGCCGCGGTCGAGCTGTCGGCCCGCTACATCAACGACCGCAAATTGCCCGACAAGGCGATCGACGTGATCGACGAGGTCGGGGCGATGCAGATGCTGGTCCCGCCCAACAAGCGCAAGAAGACGATCACCACCAAAGAGATCGAGGCGGTGATCGCGACCATCGCGCGGATTCCGCCGAAAAACGTCTCGACCGACGACAAGAAGACTTTGGAGCATCTCGACCGCGACCTGAAGCGGGTCGTGTTCGGCCAGGACGAGGCGATCCGGATTCTGTCCTCGGCGATCAAGCTGAGCCGGGCCGGTCTCCGCGATCCCGACAAGCCGATCGGCAATTACCTGTTCTCGGGACCCACCGGGGTCGGCAAGACCGAGGTCGCGCGCCAGCTCGCCTCGATCATGGGCATCCCCCTCCAGCGCTTCGACATGTCCGAATATATGGAGCGCCATTCGGTCTCGAGGCTGATCGGTGCCCCTCCGGGCTATGTCGGCTACGACCAGGGCGGGCTGTTGACCGACGCCGTCGACCAGCATCCCCATTCGGTGCTCCTGCTCGACGAGATCGAGAAGGCGCATCCGGACCTGTTCAACATCCTCCTGCAGGTCATGGACAACGGCAAATTGACCGACCACCACGGCAAGACGGTCGATTTCCGCAACGTCATCCTGATCATGACCACCAATGCCGGCGCGTCCGACATGGCGCGCGAAGGCGTCGGCTTCGGCTCGCAGACCCGCGAGGGCGAGGACGAGGAAGCGATCAAGCGGATGTTCACGCCCGAATTCCGCAACCGGCTCGATGCGATCGTGCCCTTCTCCTATTTGCCGCCGGACGTCGTCGCCCGGGTGGTCGAGAAGTTCATCCTCCAGCTCGAGCTCCAGCTCGCCGAACGCAACGTCCATATCGGCATGGACGACGAGACCAAGGCCTGGCTGACCAGCCGCGGCTACGACAAGCTCTACGGCGCCCGGCCGATGGGCCGGCTCGTTCAGGAGAAGATCAAGCAGCCGCTCGCCGAGGAATTGCTGTTCGGCAAATTGATCCACGGCGGCGAGGTCAAGGTCACGATCAAGGACAATGCGCCGTCGTTCGAGATCGTCCCCGCCCCTCCCAAGGCGAGCAAGAAGAAAGGCGGCAAGAAGGCGGCCGAGAGCCAAGGCGAGGCGGAAGGCGAGCAGGGCCAGCCGGAAGAGCAGGCTTAGGCCTTATCGGCTCTGCTCACTCCTTCGTCATTGCGAGGAGCGAAGCGACAAAGCAATCCAGCGGGAGGGCTCACTGCGGCAGTTCTGGATTGCTTCGCTTCGCTCGCAATGACGTCCTGTGTTGGCCATCCCGCTGGCGACTCCCGCCGCGCGTCGATATGATCCTCCCTCAAACAGGGAGCCCTCGCCATGTCCGACACCCTCACCTTCTACACCAACCCGATGTCCCGCGGCCGGATCGCGCGGTGGATGCTGGAGGAGGTTGGCGAGCCCTATGAGACGGTGCTGCTCGATTACGGCACGACGATGAAGGGCGCCGACTATCTCGCGATCAACCCGATGGGCAAGGTGCCGGCGATCAAGCATGGCGATATGGTCGTCACCGAGGGCGCGGCGATCTGCGCCTATCTCGCCGACGCTTTCCCGGACAAGGGCCTGGCGCCCCCGGTCGGCGACAAGATGCGCGGCACTTATTATCGCTGGCTGTTCTTCGCCGCCGGCCCGGTAGAGGCGGCGGTGACCGGCAAATCGCTCGGCCTGCTCGCCCCGGCCGACAAGAAGATGATGGCCGGCTACGGCAGCTTTGAGGAGACGATCGACGCGCTCGAGCAGGCGGTGCGCGACGGGCCCTATATTTGCGGCGACCGCTTCACCGCGGCCGATGTCTATGTCGGCTCGCAGATCGGCTGGGGCATGATGTTCGGCAATATCGACAAGCGCCCGACCTTCGAGGCTTATGTCGGCCGTCTGATGGGGCGGCCGGCGTCGGTCCGCGCGCGCGAGACAGACGATGCGATCATCGCCGAGCAGAAGGCCAAGGCGGAAGCCGAACAGCCGCAGCCCGCCTGACCTCTCCCTCTACCGTCATCCTCGCGAAAGCGGAGATCCAGACGGCGTGGGACCGGGTCTCGGAATCAGTCTGGACTCCCGCTGTCGCGGGACTGACGGAGAAGAAGATGGCAGACATCCGCGAAGCCGCGATCGCGCTTTACGACCGCTATACCCACGAGGGGCTCGACCGGCGCGCCTTCATGAGCGAGCTGACCCGGCTCGCCGGAAGCGCCGCGGCCGCATCGGCTCTGCTCGCCGGGATCGCCGCCGATCCGGCCGCCGCCGCGATGATCGCCGAGGACGACAGGCGGATCGTCGCGCGCCGGATGAGCTGGCCGGTCGGCGGCGGACGGATGATGAAGGGCTATCAGGTCGAGCCGCGCGGCGCCTCGAAGCCGCTCGGCTCGGTGCTCGTCATCCACGAGAATCGCGGCCTCAACGCGCATATCGAGGACGTCGCGCGGCGGGTCGGGATCGCCGGTTACCGCGCGCTGGCGCCCGATTTCCTGTCCGGGTCCGGAGGCACGCCAGCCGACCAGGACGCGGCGCGGGCGGCGATCGGCAAGCTCGACCTCGGCCAGTCCGCCGCCGACGCGGTCGCGACCCTGAACCTGCTCAAAAGCCTGCCCGGCGCCAACGGCAAGACCGGAGCGGTCGGCTTTTGCTGGGGCGGCGGGATGGTCAACAGGATCGCGGTCGCCGCCGGCCGGTCGCTCGACGCCGGAGTGCCCTTCTACGGCCCCGCTCCCGATCCGTCGCTCGCGCCCCGGGTCGAGGCGGCGATGATGCTCCATTATGCCGGCCTCGACGAGCGGGTGAACGCGACCGGCCTGCCCTGGTCCGAAGCTCTTCGAGCCGCCGGCAAGCATGCCGAATCCTACGTCTATCCAGGCGTCAACCACGCCTTCCACAACGACACGTCGGCCGAGCGCTACAATGCGGAAGCGGCGACCCTGGCCTGGCAGCGCACCCTCGCTTTCTTCGCGCGGACGATTGGCTAGGCGCCCTCATGAACCCACACCCCGCTCATCCTGAGTAGCCGGTGAGCTTGTCGAACCGGCGTATCGAAGGACGCAGGCGCTCCGAACCGTCCTTCGATACGGGCCTTCGCCAGGCTCAGTCCCTACTCAGGATGAGCGGGTTGGGTTGAAGTCTCGTCCGGTCCTAAGCCAAGAAATAAGCCGTAGCCGCCGCGATCAGCATCAGCTTGACCAGCCAGCCGGCGGCGTGGGTCGCGGTCACCAGATGGTCGATCTTGATGAACAGCGAATTGGCGAGAAGCATCGGCAGCGGCCCGATCAGCCAGACCATCGCGGCGAGCTTCAACGCGCCCTGAAGGTCGGTCTGGCGAAGCTTCCAGGCGAGAGCGACGAACGCGGCGGAGGTGATCAAGGCGAGGGCCTGGGCGGCGGCGATCCGGCTCCGCTCCCCGACCCCCGGGCGCCACACCTCGGGATGGACCTGGTAGCGGCCGTGGAAGATCACGCCCATGAACAGCCAGTCCGCCAGCGAGCCGAGCACTGCACCGGCGAGAGCGGCCCAGACGAGATTGAGGTCCATCGCGCATCCCCTCTCGATCGATGGATCAGGATAGCATGGCGGGCGGCTTCGGCCAAAGAAGAAGGCCCGGCATCGCTGCCGGGCCTTCCCTTGTTCCGAAGCTGGCAGGCCCTAAGGCGTATCGACATTCACTTCGGCTGATCTCGACGGCTCTCGTCCTCCCTGCGTGCGAAGCACGTGGGGAGGGGGACCATCCGAAGGATGGTGGAGGGGCGTTTGGCGCTGTTGGCCCCTCCACCGCGGTCCGCGGTCCCCCTCCCCATCGCCTGCGGCGACAGGGAGGACTAAATGTCGATACAGCCTAGTTCCGGCTGCCCATCAGCCGAAGGATCGACATGAACATGTTTATGAAGTCGAGATAGAGCTGGAGCGCTCCGATCACCGCCATCTTCCCCTGCCGCTCGGTTCCGGCATAGACGAAATAGAGGCTCTTGATCGTCTGGGTATGGTAAGCGGTGAGCCCCGCGAACACGAGAACGCCGACCGCGCTGAGCGCCATATCCATCGGCCCGGACTTCATGAACAGGTTGATCACGGAGGCGAAGATCAGGCCGAACAGCCCCATGATCAGGAAGGTGCGCCAGCCGCTCAGGTCCCGCTTGGTCGTATAGCCCCAGAGGCTGAGGCTGGCGAAGGCCGCCGCGGTGGCGAAAAAGGCCTGGGCGATCGAGGCCTGGGTGTAGACCAGGAAGACGATCGACAGAGAAATGCCGGTCAGCGCCGCATAGATCCAGAACATCGCCTGGGCGGTGGTGGTCGAGATCCGGTCGATTCCGAAACTCAGCCAGAGCACGATCCCGACCGGAGCGAAGATCACGACCCAGGCGAGCGGGCCGGCGTTGACGAACAGATCGGCCGCCAGCCCGGAGCGGGCGAAGACCATTGCGATGATGCCGGTCAGAAGCACGCCCGAGGCCATATAATTGTAGACGGAAAGCATATGGGAACGCAGGCCCGCGTCAAAGGCGACGCTGTCCCGGCCGACGCCTTCCAGGGTCGGCCGCGGCGATGCGTTCGCGCGCGGGTCAAAGCCATTTGCCATTTTCTCATATCTCCTTTGACGGCAAAACCTGGCCGTCGAGCGCAATATCGGGTCAAACCGGACGCCGTTCAAGGAAAACCGGACGCGAGCGAACGGGGTCGACAGAGCCTCGCCTCTCCTTTCCATCCGTCCGTCATCGCGAGGCGCGTCAGCGCCGCGGCGATTCAGCCTTCCGAGAGTTGCTAGATTGCCGCGCCCTTCGGGCTCGCAATGACAAGGGAGGACCAAGGTTCCGCAATTCAAACCGATCGCCCGATAGGCTAGCACGTCTTGATGCATCGCCTGTTCGTCGCCATCCGGCCGCCGCTCGAGATACGCTCCTGGCTGCTCGCCCGGATGGGCGGAGTGAGCGGCGCGCGCTGGCAGAGCGACGACCAGCTCCATCTCACCCTGCGCTTCATCGGCGAGGTCGAAAGGCCCGTTGCCGAGGATGTCGCGATCGCCCTCGGCTCGGTGCGGGTCGCGCCGTTCGAGGCGGAGCCGCGCGGAATCGGCGCGTTCGAGCATCGCGGCCGGCCCGAGACCCTGTGGGCGGGAATCGAGCCGCGCCAGCCGCTCAGGGCACTGCACGCCAAGATCGATCAGGCCTGCGTCCGTGCCGGACTCGAACGCGAGCGGCGCGCCTTCGTCCCCCACATCACCCTCGCGCGTCTCGGCCGCGATTCGGGTTCGATCGCCGGACTGCTCGAGCAGGAGGGCGGCGCCGTCGGACCCGCATTCACCGTCGATGGATTCGGTCTCTACGAAAGCCGGCGCGGACCTGACGGCGCCAGCTACTCGCTTGTCGAACATTATCCCGGCCGCTGACCTCCCGGGTCAGCACGCGAGGCTTCGCGGTCCCGTCGCCGGGAGAGGCGAAGGCAGATCGAATCGCTGGGGCTTCGCGGAGCACATCCCGCACTCGGGCTCCTCCGCGCGGGCGAAGAAGCGGGTGATCTCGGCATCGTCCGCGCGCGGCTCGAGCGGGGCATAGGCAAGATAGGGCCGCCATGCCTCGGACAGGCCGAATTTGCGGTCCTGCATTCCGAGATAGGCGAGCGGAGCGCATTTCCAGATCCTGCCTTCGAACAGTTGCGGGCAGCGCGCCGGACAGTTCAGCCAGCTGTCGCCCGGCCGGCCGTCGGCGAACGGCTCCATCGCCGCGCCATGGCCTTTGTAGCGGCGAGTCCATTGCCGGTAGGAATGGACCAGCCTCACCCGGATATCATGGTCCCGGACCCAGGCGCGGAGCAGATCGAACACCGGCTCGAGCCGATCCGATAGGCGTCGGAGGCGTGGTGGATCGAGACTTCGAGGATCGTGTCGCCGGCCTCGGCGAGGCGCCGGGGAAGCTCGGGATGCCGGGCGAGCAGAAGGCCGTTGGTGGCGATCCGGATCCGCGCCCTGGGCCAGAAGGCGCGCGCGAGAGGCACGAAGGCGGGCAAATCCGGATTGATCGCCGGCTCGCCGCCGAGCAGCGAGAACATGGCCGGCCGCAGCCGCTTCGACCAGGGCAGGATCCAGCTCCTCGCCTCGTCGAGCGAAAGCAGCCCTTTGTGATTGTGGTTCGAATAATGAGAGCAGCTCTCGCAGGCGAGGTTGCAGGCGTGCGCGACATGCAACTCGAGGTTGGCGATCCGAATCACGTTATGTCCCCCGGGCCGCTTCTACTCCTGTCAGCTCCCCGATGTCGCTACTCGATCGGCGCCGGCTCCGCGCCACGGCCGCGCTCGCGACGCCAGAGCACGTAGCTCCACATGGCCGGGAAGAGCAGAGCGATGACGATCACGCCGATCAGAAGCGCCGGCCCGAAATTCGGCGGCAGCGGCAGGAAAGCCGCGACGATCAGGAGCAGGCCGCCGAGCACCAGCAGTTTGCCGGCGAGCCGGTGGGTCGCGATCCACACTTCCTCGCTCGACAGGGTCCAGGGCGTGCGGATTCCGACCAGGAACATCCGCCGCGACTTGCCGAGCTGGTTGCCGATCAGCACGAAGAGGAGCCCAAGCGAGCCCTGGATCAGCCTCACCATCGGCAGCCCCCAGCCCAGCGCCGCCCCGATGACGGCGATCTGAACCGTCGCCATCACGATCAGCAGCCCCAGCCAGCTCATCGTATAAAGGCCGTGGCTCCGCGCCAGATCCTTCACTCGCGGCTCGAGCGCGGGCAGGAAGTAGAAGAGCAGGGAGATCGCCGCTGTGAGTCCGCCCGGCAGCAGCAGCGCCTCCCATTTGCCGCCCATCCGGTCGGCGACTCCATATTGGTTCCAGTGGACCGGCAGCCGGATTCCCTCGGGAAGGCTGAGCGCCACCGCGGCGCCGGCGGCGGCCATTGCGAGGACCGCCACCAGCGACAGCCAGCCGAGCATGTTGCGAGTCATCAACGTTCTCCTTCCCCGGTTTTGCTCCCGCCCATCCGGCCCATGAAGCCGAGCACGACCTCCTCGAGCACGGACAGGTTGATCGAATAATAGATGGTGGTGCCCTTCTGGTCGGCCTGGATCAGGCCGGCCTCGCGAAGCTTGGCGAAATGACCCGACATGGTCGGCTTCGAGACATGGAAGGCCTCGGCGAGTTCGCCGGCGCTCTTCGATCCGCTTTTCAGCATCTCGAGGATCGCTCGACGGGTCGGATGGGCCAGAGCTTCGAAGACGATGTTCACCGGCTTTGGCTCCTAATGGCCGGCCGAGACGAAGGCAGCGATCGTCTCGGAGACTCCGGGCGCGAGCGGCAGGCTCGGGTCGCCATAGCTCGCGAAATTGGCGGCGCGATCGTCGGTCGTGAAGGTCTTCAGCACGTGATTGGTGTCCGGAAGCAAGGTCAGCCGAGCTTTTGGATCGGCGTCCGCCAGCCGTCGCGCGTCGGCTTCGGACACCTGGATGTCGCGAAGGCCCTGAACGATCAGGACCGGCCGGTCATAGCCGGCGATCAGTCGGGCCGGATCGTAGGAGAAGAGGTCGATCAGATAATCCTGAACCTGCGGCGCGAACAACGGCATCAACGCCGGGTCCATTCCGGATATGTCATAGCGATGACCGGCCTCGAGCGCATCGATCGCGGCCATCGCCTGGCCGAGGAGAGGCGCATTGGCGGGAGTGGAGCGGAGCTGCTCGCGCATCACCGTTCCGATCGGCCGGCCGCCGGCCGAAACCAGGACCAGCCCGCAGACATCCGGAGCGCGGGCCGCGGCGAGCGCGATCAGGCCGCCTTCGCTATGGCCGAGAAGCCAGACGCAGCGGGCGCCGGTCTTTCCACGGATCGACCCGGTCCAGGAGCGCACGTCGGCGGCATAATCGGCGATCGTAACCTGGTTGGGATTGGCGACCGCCGCTGCGCTTCCGAACAGACCTCTTTTGTCGATCCGAACGCTCGCAATGCCGCGCGCCGCGAGTCCTTCCGCGATCCTCTTGTAGATCGAGCCCCGAACGCCTCCCGGATTGTTGCCGTCGCGGTCGGTCGCTCCCGAACCGGGCAGGATGAGCACCACCGGTGCCGCCGGCGCTGCGGCAGGGACAAGCATCGTGCCCTTGAGCGCACCGGAGGGACCGGGCGCCTCGACAAAGGTCTCGACCGGAGCAGCGGGCGCCACCGGGGCGGCGGCAAGCAATGCCAAGGCAAGGGTGATGCTCATCTCGGATCTCCTGTTTCGTTATTTAGGCAAATACCGAAACAGTAGCTGTTCGTCAAGCCCCGATTTGTGCGAGCAATCGTTCGACCATCGATTCGTAGGTCGCTCCGAACAGGCGCAGGTGAACCAGCGCCGGAAAGAGCTGGTAGACCGGCCGCCTCTCATCCCAGCCCGGCTCGGGCTCTCCATAGGCATCCCAGAATTCAGCCGGAGGCTCGCCGAACAGGGTCAGCATGGCGAGATCGACCTCGGCGTGGCCGCCATAGCAGGCCGGATCGATCAAGGCGGCGAGCTTGCCGCCTTCGACCAACAGGTTGCCGGTCCAGAGATCGCCGTGGAGGAAGGCGGGCGGCGGCGCCGGCGGAAGCAGATCGCGCAGCCGGGCGGCAAGGCGCTCGATCCGCTCGCGCAGCGGCCGATCGAGGATCGAAGCGGTGGCGGCCAGCCTCTGCTCGCCCCAGAAAGCGGGCCAGTCGCCGGTCTGGCGGTTGTCGAGAGCGACGGTTCCGAGCCGGTAATCGGCCGGCCAGCCGTAGCGCTCGCCGGTCCGCGCATGGAGGCGCGCCACCACCGCGCCGATGTCGGTCCAGGCATGGGGGCTGAAGATGCCGTCATTGGGGACATGCTCGAGCAGCAGGATCGTGTCATGCTCGCCCTCGACCATCGGCACCGGGGCTCCGACCTTGGCCAGAGCGCGGAGCATCGCCGCTTCGGTTCCGATCGCCGGACCGCCCTTGGCGACGGTACAGCGCCCGTCCGGGCGGCGAAGAAGAAGCACCTCGGAAAGATCCCCGCCGGCGAGGCGCTCGAGCCTTTCCTCGGCGACTCCGGTCAGCTCGGCGACCCGGGCGGCGAAGGCGCTCATCCGCTCTCGGCGATCGTCCGGGCCAGACCGCGGGCACCTTCGGCGACGTCGGCCCAGGCCGCGTCGAAATGCTCGTCGCCGCCATAATAAGGATCCGCGACCGCCTGGCCTTCGCGCCCTTCCACATGGTCGAGCAACATCGACAGCTCGGCCCTGGAATCGGCCGGGCGCATCGCCTCGAGGTCCCGCAGATTGTTGGAATCGAGCGCGACGATATGGTCGAAGCGGCGGAAATCGTCGGGGGTCACCTGGCGGGCGCGAAGATGATCGATGTCGACGCCCTCGCGCTTCGCCACCGCCGCCGCGCGCGGATCGGGCGGGTAGCCGAGATGCCAGTCGCCGGTGCCGGCGCTGTCGATCTCCACGTCGAGGCCGAGCCGCCCGGCCTCGGCTCGAAACGCCGCCTCGGCGAGCGGCGAGCGGCAGATATTGCCGAGGCAGACGAACAGCACCGAGATGGTCATGTGCGCTCCTTGTTGCCAAAGCGTGCGTCTCTGCTAGCCAGATGCACAGAACAGCACAATCGAGAGGGGATTCATGGCGACCCAGGATAGCGGCGGTTCCGCCGCGCAGCCGCCGATCCGCGTTTCCACCTATGGCTGGTACGCGCTTTTCGTCCTGGTCCTCGTCTACGTCATCAATTTCGTCGACCGGCAGATCATCTCGATCCTGGCCCAGGACATCAAGCACGACCTCAAGCTCGACGACGCCCAGATCGGCTTCCTCTACGGGACCGCCTTCGCCGTTTTCTACGCTCTGTTCGGGATCCCGCTCGGCCGGCTCGCCGACAGCTGGTATCGCGGCCGGCTGATCGCGATCGGCCTCACCCTCTGGTCGTCGATGACCGCTCTGTCGGGCTTCGCCACCTCGTTCGGGATGCTCGCCGCCGCCAGGATCGGAGTCGGGATCGGCGAAGCGAGCGCGTCGCCGGCGGCTTATTCGATGATCTCCGATTATTTCCCCAAGGAGAAGAGAGGCACCGCGCTCTCGATCTACTCGGCGGGCCTCTATGTCGGAGGAGGCCTCAGCCTGCCGGTCGGAGGCCTGGTCAGCAGCCGCTGGAACGCGGCCTTCCCCAATCCGGCCGAAGCGCCGCTCGGCCTGGTCGGCTGGCAGGCTGCCTTCCTCGCGGTCGGAATTCCCGGGCTCCTTCTCGCTCTGTGGGTGTTGTCGCTTCGCGAACCGCAGCGCGGCGCTTCGGACCGGCTTCCGCAGCCCGTCGTCCGGCCCGGCGCCTGGCGCGGTTTCGGCGGCGAGCTGCTCGCCATATTGCCGCCGCTCACCCTGATCAGCGTCGCTCGGATCCCCGGAGCACTTGCGCTTAACCTGATGGTCCTCGCCGGAGTCTGCGCGGCCGTCACCGGACTGATCTGGCTCACCGGCAACTGGGCGCAATGGCTGGCCTACGGGCTCGGAGTCTATGCGGTCTTCTCATGGGTCCAGTCGCTCAGGCACCGCGACCCGCCGACCTACAGCCTGCTGTGGGGAACCCCGACGGTGATCATGCTCGCGATCGCCTTCGGAAGCATCTCGTTCATGAGCTATGCGATCAGCTTCTGGGCGCCGCCCTATCTGCTTCGCACTTTCTATTCGGGCCCGGCCGATGCCGCCCTCATCCTGAAGGGAATGACCGCGCGCGACGAAGCGAGCCTGATCCTGGGCTGGGCAGCCGCCATTGCCGCGGCGGTCGGAGTAATCTCGGGCGGAATCATTTCCGATCTGTGGCGCCGCCGCGACCCGCGCGGACGCTTGTTCGTCAACATGCTGTCGGTGGTGCTGCCGATCCCGGCGGTCTGGATCATGTTCACGACCGACGATCTCGCCACCTTCTACTGGCTCAGCCCGGTCGCCCAATTGTTCGGTTCGGCCTGGGTCGGCGCCGCGGTCGCGAGCCTCCAGGACGTCGTGCTGCCGCGGATGCGGGCGACCGCCGGCGCAACCTATGTGCTCGGGACGACGATGGTCGGCCTCGCTCTGGGACCCTATTTCGCCGGCAAGATGGCCGACGTCACGCAGAGCCTCAGCGCCGGCATCTTCTGGCTCTACGTTGTCCCGCCCTTCACCCTGTTGGCGCTCTGGCAGGGCTCGCGCCGGATCGCGGGAATCGAGGCGACGAAGGTCGAGCGGGCGCGGGCGGCCGGCGAGGCGATCTAACTCTATGAGCCGTCATTGCGAGGACCCCGGACTTGATCCGGGGGACGAAGCAATCCAGTCGGTCGCTTGAAACGAGCTCGGAACTGGATTGCTTCGCTCCGCTCGCAATGACGGACCAGCAAGTCAACCGGCCGCCAGCACTCCGCAGGCGATCCGCGCGCCCGAATTGCCCGAGGGATCGGTCCGGTAATCGTCCGGAGCGGCGTGGATCACGATCGCCGATCCGTCGGCGTCGAGCAGGGCCGCCGCGGACGTTGCTCCCGGAACCAGCGCGTCGATCGAGCCGCGTCCGTCCGTCCCGACCGTCAGATTGGGAAGGTCGCCCTGGTGCATCCCCTGCGGATTGTCGCGGCCATGCTGGCGGCCGGCCGGATTCAGATGCGGGCCGGCGGTCGTAAAATCGGGTGGGTCGCAGCGGCCGACCGAATGGATGTGTATCCCGTGAACGCCCGGCGCCAGGCCGGTCGCTTCGACCCGGAGCCGGACCGCGCCGTCTCTCTCACTGATCGTCGCTCGGCCCGCGCTCGAGCCGGAGGAAAGGTTCAGCTCGGCCGATGCGGCCGTTCCCCGGCCGTCCCCGCTCGCGGTCGCGCAGCCGGCCAGGACGAGCACGGCGGCATTGGCGATCAGCATCCTTCTCATCTCGATTCTCCTCCAGACACGCCAACGCAACGACACCGGGCGCAAAGGGTTGCGCGAGGTCTCAACCCGAGGAAGCGGGCCGGCCGATGCCGTGCCAGCGAAGTCCCGCCTCCTCCACCTCCTCGGGCGGATAGACGTTGCGCAGATCGACGAAGACCGGCTGGGCCATCGCTCCGGCGAGCCTGGGCAAATCGAGCGCCCGAAGCACGTCCCATTCGGTGATCAGGACCGCCGCGTCCGCGCCCTCGGCGGCATGGTAGGCGCTGTCGCAGAAGGTCACGCCTGGCATCAACGGCCGCGCCTGCTCCATCCCTTCCGGATCGTAGCCGCGGACCAATGCGCCGGCATCCTGCAGCGCCTGCACGATGCTGAGCGACGGTGCGTCGCGCATGTCGTCGGTATTGGGCTTGAAGGTCAGGCCGAGCAGGGCGACGGTCTTGCCGCGGGCGTCGCCGCCGAGCGCCCTGACGACCTTGCGGCCCATCGCCCGCTTGCGCGCGTCGTTCACCTTGACGACCGATTCGACGATGCGCAGCGGCGCGTGCGCGTCCTCGGCGGTCTTGAGCAACGCGAGCGTGTCCTTGGGAAAGCACGAGCCGCCATAGCCCGGACCGGCGTGGAGGAATTTGGCGCCGATCCGATTGTCGAGGCCGATTCCGCGCGACACGTCCTGGACGTCGGCTCCGACCGCCTCGCACAGATCCGCCATCTCGTTGATGAAGGTGATCTTGGTCGCGAGGAAGGCATTGGCTGCATATTTGATCAGCTCGGCGCTTCGCCGGCTGGTGACGACGAGCGGCGCCTTGTTGAGATAGAGCGGCCGGTAGATCTCGCGCATCACTTCGGTCGCTTCGTCGCTGTCCGAGCCGATCACGATCCGGTCGGGCCGCTTGAAATCCTCGATCGCCGCGCCCTCGCGAAGGAATTCCGGATTGGAGACGACCCAGGCCCTGGCGTTCGGGGCCGCCTCGCGGATGATCCGCTCGACCTCGTCGCCGGTGCCGACCGGCACGGTAGACTTGGTGACGACCACGGCCGGGCCGGCGAGGGCGCCGGCGATCTCCTCGGCGGCGCCATAGACGTAGGAAAGATCGGCATGGCCGTCGCCGCGCCGCGACGGGGTTCCGACCGCGATGAAGATCGCGTCGGCGCCTTCGACGGCGGAGGCGAGATCGGTCGTGAACGAGAGGCGTCCGCCGCGGACGTTGCGCTCGACCAGGCGGTCGAGGCCCGGCTCGAAGATCGGCATCGTCCCGCGCTCGAGAGCGTCGATCTTGGCGGCGTCCTTGTCGACGCAGCGCACGTCGTGGCCGAAATCGGAGAAACAGGCTCCTGAAACCAGCCCGACATAGCCGGTCCCGATCATCGCGATCCGCATATTCTGTCCCTGTCCGGAAGTGGAAGCGGCGGGCTTATCTCAGCCCTGCTCCATCCGACAAGGCTTTTCCCGTTTGGACCCTTGCGCCGCCGGGCGGGGGCGAGCGGCACAAAAAAAGGAGCCGGCCCGAAGGCCGGCTCCAATTTTCTGCGGTACCCGCCGCCGAAGCGGGGGCTCGCTTTCTTACCAGCCGGAGCCGGGTCCGTAGGTGATCTCCACGCGCCGGTTCTGCGGCTCGCGGACACCGTCGGCCGTCTCGACCAGCGGGCGGCTCTCGCCGAACGCTTCCTGCGTGATGACACCGTCGGGGATGCCATGCGAGGAGAGGTAGGCCCGAACGTTGCTTGCGCGACGCTGGGAGAGACCGACGTTGTAGTCGGCCGGACCCGAACGGTCGGCGTGACCGGCGAGCATGACCTGCGCCTGACCGCACGACTGATATGCGCTTGCGGCGTTGTCGAGGATCGCGGTCGCCTGCGGCGTGAGGTCCGACTTGTCCCAGTCGAAGAACACGACGTACGGACCACCGACGCAAGCCGGAGGCGGCGGCGGAGGCGGCGGAACCGGAGGCGGCGGCGGAGGCGTGACCTCCTCAACCGGCGGCGGAGGCGGAGGCGGCGGAGGCGGAGGCTCCGCGCCACCGAAGTTGAACGTGATCCCGCCGAGCAGGCTGTGCGAACGGTAACGCGAGTCGACGTTCTGGGCCGTGGCGCCCGTCGTGCCGGTCTGCGCGACGAACCTCAGGTCGGGAACGTTGAAGAAGCGATACTTCACGGTCACGTCGATATTGTCGGAGATCGCCTGGCGGACGCCCGCGAACAGCTGCCACGCGAGACGCGAATCGCTGTCGTCGAGGAACGGCGCGGTGTTGGCGAAAACCCGAACATTGTTCATCTTCACCCGCGCCATGCCGACGCCGCCGCCGACGAAGCCCTGAATGCCGTCGTCGTCGCCGAAATCGAGCATGCCGTTGATCATGAAGCTGAGTGCGCTGGCGCTGCCGCCTGCGAAGTCGCGGCCGCCGGGGAAGATCGGGCCTTCTCCGGGAAGGGCGACCTTGTTCAGGAAGCCCGAAGCATCGGCCTTCTTGTAGGCGACCTCGGCCTCGATCCGGAACGCTCCGAGATCGTAGCCGACGAACAGGCCACCATCGTAGCCATATTCGTAGTTGACCGTGATCAGGTCCGGAGTCGTGGCCGAGTCAAAGTCCATGTCTTCGACGATACTCGCACCGAATTCGCCACCAACGTACCAGGCGCCATCGCGCGCAAAGGCCGGAGTTGCGAGCAAGGTGGATGAGAGCGCCACAGCGATGGCGAGCTTCCGCATAATCTTCCCCTTTCTTTTGCGTCCCAACGGGAACGACTTGAACTCAATACGGTAAGCGGAGTTTCCGCGCAAGCACGCTTATCCCCACAAATGTTGCCGAAATGCCTCAGTTATTCCCTAACGAAATATCCAAGGCCCCTCGCCAGACGTAACCGGAAACGAGGCGCCTCCGGCTTGGTTTCATGCCCTGACGCAAAAAGCCGAACTTGACCAGCCCCTGTGACATAAATGCCGCAACCAGGACCGTGAGCCGGGCCTTGAGTTTAAGACATTTCCTTTGTTTCCCAGATATTTGACTTGACCCGCAGGAAATTCGGGCAGTCGGATCCGGCGAAACAGAGAGGCACCGGCGCCCGCCGGCCCGCCGCGGCCGCGGCCCGGGCTCCTTTCCCGCGTGAGCGCGCGCCGAAGTTTGAAGCATCCCATTGTCCGGGAATGCAAAAACGCTCTTCAACTTTTTGCGCGGCTCGGATATCCTCCGATCGTCAAGCTTTGCACAGGAATCCGCCCATGATTTCACACGTGCTTGCGTTTGTGCTGATGGCCGCACCGTCACCCTCGGGTCTCCAGGCCAAACAGGCCAGCCTCGTCCAGGCCAGACAGGGCTATGCGGGCTGCCTCGGCACCCTGCTCCGCTCCAATCTCAAGGAAAAGGTCGAGCCGGACGCGTTCAACGCGGCGCTCGGCAATTCGTGCAAGGCCGAGGAAGCGACGTTCCGCAACGCCTCGGTCGCCACCGACATTTCGATGGGCACGAGCCGCGCCAGCGCCGAGGAGAGCGCGAACTTCGAGATCACCGACATGGTGACCAACACGAAGGAACGCTACAAGGACTATGTCGACAGCCACACCGAGCCGCGCTGAGCGGACGGCGGCTTCGAATCTCCGAATCTGAGCCGCGCGCCGGCGCGCGGGACGTGGAACTGAGTATGTCCGGCAGCCGGCTTGCCGCGTCTGCCACGGAGCTCGATCTGGAGCGCGACGGCGCTCAACATTTTCCCGGCGCCTTCGATCATCGGTCGCTCTCCGCGCTCGAAGCGCTTCTCGCCCCGCTGGCGCCCGGCCGGGCCGGCGCCCGGCTCGGCGCGCTCACCGGCCTCCGAGCGTTGCTCGGGCCCGCCGACGCGATTGCGCGGGCGCGGATTGGTCCGGGCGCGCGAGCGGTGCGCGCGCTGGTCCTGGACAAGAGCAGGACGCGCAACTGGAGCCTCGGCTGGCATCAGGATCGGGTGATCGCGGTTCGCGAGCGGCGACCGGCGCCGGGCTACGGCCGCTGGACGGTCAAGGCCGGCCTGGTCCATGTCGAACCGCCCTTCCCGATCCTCGAGCGAATGCTGACCTTGCGCATTCACCTCGACGATGCGGGCCCGGACAATGCGCCCCTGCTCGTCGCGCCCGGCTCGCACCGGCTCGGTCGGATCGCGGAAGACCGGATATCGGATGCCGCCGAGAAGCTCGGAGTCGCCGCGTGCCTGGCGCGGGCCGGGGATGTCTGGCTGTACAGCGCGCCCGTGCTTCACGCCTCGGCCCGCGCCCGGGCGCCCGGACGCCGGCGCGTGCTGCAGCTTTCGTACAGCGCCGACCGGCTCGATCACGGGCTCGAATGGCTTGGAGTCGAAGCGGCGGACCCGCCGCCGAGCAATGCATAGACCGGCTTGTTGTCGGCATAGACCTGCCACAAGGCGACCTTCCTGCCGTCGCTGACCATCCGCCAGGCGGCCGGGATCCGCCACTTGCCGTCCGGGACGGGCACGGCGTGGCGGTAGAGGGTCGCGCTCGCGCTGCCGTGGAGCAGGGCCGACTGCTCGTCGATATACCAGCCGTCCACCTCGATCCGGTAATCGGGGAAGAGCCGGAAATAGCCGCGCCAGCCGTCCAGCATCGCCTCGCGGCCGCTGACCTCGGCTCCCAGCGAGTCGATGAAGACATGTTCCGGCGCCATCATCGCATAAACCCGCTCGGCCCGGCCGCTGTTGATCGCGGCGACGAACGCCTCGCCCACCTCCCTGGTCCCCATGGCGGCTCCCCTCCCCGCTGCTCCGCGGATCTTATCACCAGCGCTGCCGGTCAAGAAGAGCAAGGCCGACCGCTTCCTCCCGTAAGACAAGAAGCCCTTGAAGCTGTAGTGCAGGCCAAATGTGGTGATTTGCGATATGTTCGTATCCGCGATCGTCATTGCGAGCGGAGCGAAGCAATCCAGTCCTGCGCCGGCTGGATTGCTTCGTCCCCCGGCTCAAGTCCGGAATCCTCGTAATGACACTATGCTTGGGATGCCCGGCATGATTGAAGAGGGGGATCAGCGCCATGAATGCTTCCGCCGCCGCCCGCCGGCTTGCTCCGTTGCTGCTCGCCTTGCTGTTCCTCGCTCTGGTCGCCTGGTACGCCGGCTGGCTCGACCCGCTCATCCATCGCCGCGGCCATTCCACCGACAGATATGCGGAAGGGCCGCCGGTTTGCACCGAGCCCGCCTCGATCCCGGCAGGGTTCGACTATCCGCAGGCGGAAGGCGCGATCCAGGTCTGGGTCGGCAACCGCGACGAGAAGAGGGCGCGCCGCCACGGCTGGTATCTCTGGGCGGGCCTCAACAGCCAGGTCCAGGGAAGCCCGGTCTGGCGCTCCTGGTGCACCTCGACCCAGGCCTTCGCGGTCGGCGGCGACGGCGCGCCCGGCGCCGACATGCACCGCCAGCTCTCGCTCAACGCCTTCCGCCGCGCCGACAGCCTCGCCGCCGCCGCGGATTCCGAGCCGATCTTCCTCCCGGGCGCTCCGGCTTATCCGGTCCCGCAGCCGGTCCAGACCGCCTGGCCGCAATGTTATATGCCGCCGCACGACGGCCAGCCCGGCCAGCTCAAGGACGGACCGACCTACCAGAACAATGGCGACCTGATGGTGGCCGGAGTCATCTATAATCGGGATGCCTATAAATGGATCCGCAGCCGGGATCTCTATCTCGGCTCGACCCTCGCGCCTTTGGTGCCGCCGGCCGACCGGACCGCGAAGATGCCGCTGATGCCGCCGGGATCGGTCGTCCTCAAGCCGATGATGTGGCCGGTTCCGGCGACCGGCTACACCGCTCTTCCGGTCTGGGACGATGTCCGGGCGGATGGCGGCCATTATGCCGGCTTCGAGATCCAGTCGAAATGGCCTCGCGCGGTCGCTCTCACCGCGCATCCGCAAGCGGACGTTAGGCGCGCCGACGTCTCCTTCCTCTACAATCTGCCGGTCGGCCCCAACAAATATGCCGACGCGCCGGTCGCGTCACTGCGCGACTTCTACGCCTTCCGGCCGAAGCTCGAGGGCATGGACGCCTGCGACCGGGCGATCCTCGATGCCTCGGCCTGGTGGGCCTATAACCGGCCGTTCAGTCAGGGCGATTTCCTCGCCGTCGTGGCGATGCACATCCTCACCAAGGAGCAGCCGGACTGGACCTTCCAGTCGGTCTGGTGGCACGACCGCCCCGACGACGGCCCGTTCGCCGCCGACCGGCCCGACATCCCGGGCAAGCAGGCGATCGGTCCGTGGCGCCATTATCTGCTCACTTCGACCTACGGCATTCCAGCGGCTCCCGCTGGGCCCGGCTCGGCGCCGCGATGGCCGGTCGCTTTCAACCCCTATATCGAGCTCGCCGCCGATCACCCGATCCGGACCAATTGCATGAACTGCCACCACCGCGCCGCCTGGCCCGGATTCCAGCTTCCGCCGCCCTCCTGGCCGACCGGGAGCTATCTCGCCGCCAACGGCCCGGGCGCGCTCGACATCTTTGCCCAAGACAATGTCATCTTCAACGGTCTGCTCGGAACCGATTCGATGTGGGCAATCAGCGACCGGGTGCCGGTGCCGAGCGGCTACAAGCCGCCGGCGGTCGTCGCGGGGGCGGCCGGCCCGAAGCCGCGCTAGGGAATTTTTCATCCTCGCCGGGGCATAATCGCGCCCGATCTGCGAGGACTGGACCATGCACGGATTGCGCTCGGCGCTGCTCAAGGGAGAGAAAGGCGCGACACCGCCTTCGACCGAGGAAGAATGCCGCCGCAAGGGCGTCCGCGATCCGAGCCGGCCGCCGACTTCCGAGCGGATTCGCGACGACCGCAGGGTCGCCGCCCAGCGCAAGAGCAAGCGCCACCGCGAGATCGTCGAGCGCTCGACCATCGTCTACCAGGGCAAGAGATCGCTCGCCCGCGTCGTCAACATTTCGGCGAGCGGCCTCACCCTTGAAAGCGCGATCGGCGCCGGGATCGGCGACGCCGTCACCGTCGAGCTCGCCGCCGGCCCGGTCGACGGGATCGTCCGCTGGGCGCGCAAGGGCCGGATCGGCCTCGACGTCGGGGAAGGGCGGATCGGAATCGTCGAGCCCTAGGCGCGGCTTCGGCGGCACGCCGTAATCGCCCGTTCACCCGCCTCGTCTACATTGCCAAAGGCTCGCGAAATCCTATGTAAGGATCGAAGCCGAGACGAAGGACGAACATGAGCGACCCGCGCGAACCGAACCGGAGCCCCGAGAAGGAGCCCGGCAACCCCTGGATGAAGAGCCTTTTCATCTGGGCGGGCATCCTGCTCGCTCTGGTCGTTTTCGTGCAACTGGTCGACGGCGGAACGCGCAGCGCCGGCGCCGGCGCGATGGCTTATTCCGAATTCCTCGGCAAGGTCGACGACGGCTCGGTCAAAGAGGTCGCGATCGGCAAGGAAGTGATCAGCGGCAAGCTCAGCAACGGCGAGGCCTTCAAGACCAATGTCGTCATGGACCCCGATCTGGCGCGCCGGCTTCGCGACCGCGGAGTGCGCTTCAGCGGCCAGCCCGAGGCCCAGACCAGCGTCTGGCTGATCCTGCTCTACCAGTCCTTGCCCTTCCTCCTGATCCTCGGGATCGCCTTCTTCGTGATGCGCCAGATGCAGAAGAATGCCGGGTCGGGCGCGATGGGCTTCGGCAAGTCCAAGGCGAAACTGCTCAACGAGAAAAGCGGCCGGGTGACGTTTGACGACGTCGCCGGGATCGACGAGGCGCGCGAGGAATTGCAGGAGATCGTCGATTTCCTCAAGGACCCGACCAAGTTCGCCCGGCTCGGCGGCAAGATCCCCAAGGGCGCCCTCCTGGTCGGCTCGCCCGGCACCGGCAAGACGCTTCTCGCCCGCGCCATTGCCGGCGAGGCCAATGTGCCCTTCTTCACCATCTCGGGCTCCGATTTCGTCGAGATGTTCGTCGGCGTCGGCGCCAGCCGGGTCCGCGACATGTTCGAGCAGGCCAAGAAGAACGCGCCCTGCATCGTCTTCATCGACGAGATCGACGCGGTCGGCCGCCATCGCGGCGCCGGCCTCGGCAACGGCAATGACGAGCGCGAGCAGACCTTGAACCAGCTGCTCGTCGAGATGGACGGCTTCGAGGCCAATGAAGGCATCATCATCATCGCCGCGACCAACCGTCCCGACGTCCTCGACCCGGCGCTTCTCCGCCCGGGCCGGTTCGACCGCCAGGTCGTCGTCCCGCGTCCCGATATCGACGGCCGCGAGAAGATCCTCCTCGTCCATATGAAGAAGGTGCCGCTTGCGCCCGACGTCAACGCCCGCACCATCGCCCGCGGAACCCCCGGTTTCTCCGGCGCCGACCTCGCCAACCTGGTCAACGAGGCCGCGTTGCTCGCGGCGCGGATGGGCAAGCGCCTCGTCGCGATGAACGAGTTCGAGCTCGCCAAGGACAAGGTGCTGATGGGCGCCGAGCGCAAGTCGATGGTGATGACCGACGACGAGAAGAAGATGACCGCCTATCACGAGGCCGGCCACGCCATCGTCGCACTCCACGAGCCCGCCTCGGACCCGATCCACAAGGCGACGATCATCCCGCGCGGCCGGGCTCTTGGAATGGTCATGCGGCTGCCCGAGCGCGACAATTATTCCTATCATCGCGACAAGATGTACGCGAACCTCGCAGTCTCGATGGGCGGCCGCGTCGCCGAGGAAGTGATCTTCGGCTACGACAAGGTCTCGTCAGGCGCCTCGTCCGACATCCAGTACGCGACCGGCCTCGCCCGCGACATGGTGACCCGCTGGGGCATGTCGGATGCGCTCGGCCCGCTCCAATATGCCGACGCCGACGAGGAGGTGTTCCTCGGCTACTCGGTCAACCGCCAGCGCAACATGTCGAACGAGACCGCCCAGGCGATCGACAAGGAGATCCGCCGGATCGTCGAACAGGGCTACGACCGCGCCAAGTCGGTGCTCGAGGAGCATATCGAGCAGCTTCACGGCCTCGCCAACGCCCTCCTCGAATATGAGACCCTGTCGGGCGACGAGATCAAGAAGGTGCTCGCCGGCGATCCGATCGACCGCGGCGGCGGCGCCGAGGCCCGGCCCGGCGTTCCGGCGGCCGGCTCGTCGATCCCCAACACCCGCCGTCCGCGCGGCGGCGGAATCGGCGGACCCGCCCAGCAGGGCGCCTGATCGCCCGTCCCGAACGGGACCTTCAGCGATCGTTCAACGCGCGTTCAGCCGCCGACCCGCTCCTTCGCCCCCGAAACGAGCGGGAGTGGGGAATGAAGAAGCTGGTCCTGGGTATCTTCCTGGTCGTCATGCCGGCCACGGCGCTTCAGGCGATGAACGTCGCGGTCTTCCTTCAGAAGGCGGAGGCCCTCCAGAAAAAGGGCATGGCGGCGATGTTCTCGAGCGACCTCGGCCTGCTCAAGGGCGAGATCAGGACCGCGTCCGCCGCGCTCAAGGCCGAGCGCGAGGCCGCCGAGCGCGCCGGCCGGCACGGCGCCTATTGCCCTTCCTCCAGGGCCTCGATCAACAGCAACGAATTGCTCTCGCACTTCCGGACGATCCCGCCGGCGCAAAGACCGCGCACCGAGGTAAGGGACGCCCTCCGCGCCTTTCTCGTGCGCAAATATCCCTGCCGGGGGTAGCTAACCGTCATTCCGGCGAAAGCTGGAATCTCACTTCTCTGCAGTGAGTCGGATCAAGGCAAATGAGATTCCAGCTTTCGCTGGAATGACGGGATAAGGGGCGTAGTCCCGGATCCCCAATCCCCAGCCCCAGCCCCAGTCCCAGTCCCAGCCCCCTCTCAGCCCAGAACGCCGAGAGTCACCAGCAGGACCATGAACAGGATCGCGGCGATGAACGCGAACCAGATCAGGAAGAAGGTTCGCCACAAGGCGCCGAACCAGCTCAGCGCATAGGCGCCGTGAAGCTGGCGGCACATATGGACCGGCGGCACGAACAGGCAGCCCATCACCACCAGGTCTTTCGACAGCCCCGCCGCGCCGGCCAGAGCGAAGAACACCGCCATCAGGGTCATGAAGGCGATCGAGTAAGTGACGAAGACGAAGTGGTCGTAGAGCTTGAACCGCCGCTTCCAGAAGAAGAGCAGCCAGACGAACGGCACCGAGAGCGGGATCAGCGCCCAGGAGAATTTGTAGGCGTTGTTCTCGACCTTGTAGAGCAGGAGCGAGGGATTCTCCTTGGCCTTGCGATAGGCATGGTCGAACGGGCCGAGATCGACCCCTTCCGCCTCGATGATCGAATTGCCGCTCACCGTCGTTCCGACATTGACGAGTTTGGTGCCGCGAAGCACCCGGCGGGCCGCCGCCAGATCCGAATCGAGCTTCGCCGTCGGGCGGCCTTCCTTGACCGCGGCCGCCCGTTCGGCCTCGATCCTGGCGATCCGCGCGCGAAGGCCGTTCATCTCGGTCTCGATGTCGTGCGCGGCCTCGGCCCTGCTTTTCTCGTCCGGGGTGAAGGCCGGTCCGCCCACCGTGTTGAACACCGCGAACATCAGGAAGACCGAGAACAGGAACAGAGCAAGCGGCGAGACGAAGCGGGCGCGCTCGCCCTCGATATAGCGGCGGGTGAGCTCGCCCGGCCGCCAGGCGAGCAGGGGCAGAGTGCGCCAGATCTTGCCGTCGAGGTGGAGGACGCCGTGGGCGAGATCGTGCCACCAGGCCATCAGGGTGCGGTGGACGTGCCCGGCCTGGCCGCAATTGTGGCAATGCGGGCCGATCAATTCGGTGCCGCAATTGAGGCAGACCCCGTCCTGACCATGCCCCTCGCCGGCGCCGGGTTCGAGAGCGCGCGCGACCAGTCCGCCCGTCACCGCGTCGCCGACCGCCTCCATGCCCCCTGTGCTCATCAGGCGATCATGGCTCAACCGGTTTGGCGCGTCGAGAGGGTGGGTAAACGCGGCTTGCAACATTTGTATACAAATGCAATGATCCGCGCATGACCAAGTCGACCGTCGTCACAACCCGCCTCGATCCCGACGCCACCGAGGCCCTCGACACACTGGCCAAAGAGCTCGACCGGTCGCGCGCCTGGATCGTCGCCAAGGCGGTCGAACGCTATGTCGCCGAGGAACTCGAATTCGTCGCCTTCATCAAGGAGGGCGAGGCCGATCTCGATGCGGGCCGGACGATCAGCCACGCGGAGCTGGTCCGCGAGATCGCCGAACGGCGCGCCAAGCGAGAGGCTGCCTGATGCAGCTCCGCTGGGCGCTCCGCGCCCGCCTGGACCTGTTCGACATCGCCGACCATTATGACCGGATCGATCCCGCCATTGGCGATCGGCTCCTTGCCGAGATCGAGACCGCGCCGTTGTTCCTGACCGAACATCCGCACGCGGGCCCGCTCGCCTCGCGGTCCGGTTTCCGCAAATGGAGGGTTCGCCGGACGCCGTTCATTCTGCTCTACCGCGTTTCGCGGACGAGCGTCGAAGTGGCACGCGTGGTCCACCATTCCACCAACTGGCAGGCCGAGCTGTGACCCGCACCGGTCTCCTCGGCGGCTCGTTCAATCCCGCCCATCGCGGCCACCGCCGGGTGACGATGTTCGCGGCCGAGGCACTCGGGCTCGACGAGAGCTGGTGGCTGGTCTCGCCCGGCAATCCGCTCAAGCCCGCCAAAGGCATGGCGCCGCTTCCCGCCCGCGTCGCCTCGGCGCGGAAGGCGGCGCGGCGGCTGCCGATCCGGGTGACCGCGATCGAGCGTCGGCTCGGCACGCGCTACACGATCGACACTCTTCGAGCGCTCAAGCGCCTCTATCCGAAGCGGCGCTTCATCTGGCTGATGGGCGCCGACAATCTCGCCCAGTTCCACCTTTGGAAGGACTGGCGCAAAATTGCCACAGTCGCGCCGATTGCCGTCATCGCCCGGCCCGGATATGATGACGATGCCCGGGCGGCTCGCGCCATGGGCTGGCTGCGCCGCTTCGTCCGGCCCGCGGCCGAAGCGAAGGCCTGGACGAAGTGGAGATTGCCGGCGCTCGTGTTCCTGAGACTGCCGCCAGATTCGACTTCCGCAACGAGCCTTCGCGCCGCCGATCCGCACTGGCACCAAAAGCGCGGCAAATCGTTCAACCCAGGGGCGTTTCGCGACGGCGTTACGCGGCGCCCGATCGAGTAAGGAGGCACATTGCCCGCAACATCCGCTGCTCCGCGCAAGGGCGGAGCGACCGACAAGGTCGAAGCCCTGCATGATCTCGTGCTTCGATCGCTCGACGACGACCAGGCCCAGGATGTCGTCACCATCCCGCTCACCGGCAAATCCAACATCGCCGACCATATGGTGATCGCCTCCGGGCGCTCGACCCGCCAGGTCGCGTCGATGGCTCAGAAGCTGACCGAGCGGATCAAGCAGGACCTCAAGCGCACCGTCCGGGTCGAGGGGCTTCCGGTCGCCGACTGGGTGCTGATCGACGCCGAGGACGTGATCGTCCACATCTTCCGGCCCGAGGTTCGGAGCTTCTACAATCTCGAAAGGATGTGGGCGTTCGAGAGCGCGCCCGAGGGCGCCCCGGCCTCCGCGGCCGGCTGATCCTTGCTCCTCCACATCGTCGCTCGCGGCAAGGCCGGACGAGGCCCCGAGGCCGAGCTGGTCGACCGTTACCTGAAGCGGCTGAGCTGGCCGGCGAAGCTGACCGAGCTGCCCGAAAGCGGCGGACGCGAGCCGCCTCCTTCCGACTCGATGGTGACGATCCTGCTCGACGAGAAAGGCGATCAGCTCTCCTCGATGGAGCTTGCCCGGAAGCTCGAGCGCTGGCGGGACGAGGGCCGGCGCGAGGCACGATTCCTGATCGGCGGCGCCGACGGCTTCGGCGACGATCGGCGCGCTTCGGCCGACCTCCTCCTCGCCTTCGGACGGGCGACATGGCCGCATTTGCTCGCCCGCTCGATGCTCGCCGAGCAATTGTGGCGCGCGACCTCGATCCTTGCGAACCACCCCTATCATCGGGAAGGCTAAACCACGATGATAAGGCGAGGAGGCAGAGGGGTGATCGGTGAGGTTAGAATCATGAGCAGGTGCGCAACGATCCAGTTGCGCAGCCATGTCCGGGGGACATGGCGGCCTGCTCACCCCGACGCCATCGTGGTTTAGGGTCGTGCGGCTGTTCGTCCCTCTTCTGCTCCTCGCTTCGCTGGCAGGAGCCGCCGGCCTCGCCGCTGCCCAGACCGGGAGCGACGAGCGCTCCGCCCTTGTCGCCGCCAAGCAGGAAGCCGACCGCGCCGCCCGCCGCTCCGAGAGTCTCGAGCGTGCCGCGCGCCGAGCCACCGGCGAGGCCGCCCGCGCCCGAGCCGAGGCTGCGGCGCTCGCCGCCCGGATCGAGGCGGCCGAAGCCGACATCACCGCGGCCGAGACCAGGATCAGGCTGATCGAACGGCTTCGGGCCGCCCAGAGGGCCCGGCTCGCCGAGAAGCAGGGGCCGGTGATCCGGCTCACCGCGGCGCTCCAGACCATGGCGCGCCGGCCGCCGGCGCTCGCCTTGATCCAGCCCGGATCGATGGAAGAAGCGGTCCGCGTCCGGGCTTTGCTTGCCTCGACCCTGCCGGTGATCCGGGCGCGCACCGCCGAACTCCGCGCCGAGGTCGAGCGCGGCGACCGGCTTCGCCGCCAGGCCGATTTGGCGGTCGCGGCGCTCACCGCCGGCCGCGAGGAATTGCGCCGCCGCCGGGTCGAGCTCGCCAGCTTCGAGAAAAGGCAGCGCGCCCGCTCGGCGACGCTGATGGAATCGGCGATCGCCGAATCGGACCGCGCATTGGCGTTTGGCGAGGAAGCGCGCGATCTTGCCCAGCGCGCCGGCACCCGCCAGTTCCAGGCCGAGCTTCGCCGAAACCTCGCTTCGCTTCCGGGCCCGGAGATCCGCCCCGGCGAGGGCCGCTCCACTGCCCAGGCCGCTCCCGGCAGGCAGGCAACCTACGTCCTTCCGGTCGAAGGGCGGCTGGTCCGCGGCATGGGGGAGATCAGCGACGCCGGGGTTCATGCCCGCGGCCTGACCTTCGCGGTCGCATCGGGCGCCCCCGTCGTTGCTCCCTCCAAGGGCAGGATCGCTTATGCAGGGACCTTTCGCGGCTACGGCCGGATCGTCATCATCGACCATGGCGGCGGCTGGACGACCGCGATCACCAATCTCGGCTCGCTAGACGTCAAGGTCGGCGACAATGTCGCGATGGGCGCCCCGCTCGGCCGCGCGGCGAGCGGCGAGCCGCAGGTGATGGTCGAGCTCCGCCGAGCCGGCCGCCCCTTCCCGATCGCCCCTTTGATCGCGCTCCGCTGACGATCCTCCCCTGGCTCCAGCCAGGGGAGGGGGACCGCCGAAGGCGGTGGAGGGGCCATGCCGAGGCTTCAGCAAGCCCCTCCACCATCCTGCGGATGGTCCCCCTCCCCTGAGCGACGCTCAGGGGAGGATCTTCCCCCGTTCACTCCCCGTTGCTTTTCCCCATCCTAAAAAGGGGCTACACCGCGTCCGAACCGCGACAGCAGGAACATCATGGCCAATAATTTCGTCCGTTCGCTCATCGTCGTCAGCGCCCTCGCCCTCGTCCCTCCGGCCGCCGGCGCCTTCGCCGCCGCCGACAGCGACACGGTTCGCGAGTTCGACGAGCTGCTCACCGTCTTCAACCGGATCCGCTCCGATTATGTCGAGCAGGTCGACGACAAGAAATTGATCCGCGGCGCGATCGACGGGATGCTTGCCTCATTGGATCCCCATTCCTCCTACCTCGACGAGCGCGGCTACCAGTCGCTGATGACGACCACCGACGGCGAATATGGCGGGCTCGGACTCAACGTCACGATGGAGGACGGAGCGGTCAAGGTGATCGCCCCGACCGAGGATTCGCCGGGCGCGAAGGCCGGGATCAAGGCCGGCGACTTCATCACCCATCTGAACGGCCGCCTGATCTACGGCGGAACCCTCGACGAGGCGGTCGACCAGATGCGCGGCGCTCCCGGCACCACGATCAAGCTGACCATCGTCCGTCCCGGCCGCGACAAGCCGTTCGACGTGTCGATCACCCGCGCCATCATCCAGCTCCCGGCGGTCAAATGGGAGGTCAAGGACAATGTCGGGATCATCAACGTCAACAGCTTCAGCCGCGACACGACCGACGAAGCGCTCGCCGCGATCGCCAGCATCGAGCGCTCGCTCGGCCATGCGCCGTTGGGCTACGTTCTCGATCTCCGCTCCAATCCGGGCGGGCTTCTCGACCAGGCGGTCGGCCTGTCCGACGTCTTCCTCGAGCGCGGCGAGGTCGTCTCGCAGCGCGGCCGGCGGAAGACCGATATCGAGCGTTATTATGCCGAGCCCGGCGACGCGGCGAAGGGCCTTCCGGTCATCGTCCTGGTCGATTCCGGGACCGCTTCGGCCGCCGAGATCGTCGCCGGGGCGCTTCAGGACCATCACCGCGCGATCGTCATGGGTGAGCGAAGCTTCGGCAAGGGCTCGGTCCAGAACCTCATCAACCTGCCCGGCAACACCGCGATCCGGCTGACCACGGCGCGTTACTACACGCCGTCCGGCCGTTCGGTTCAGGAGGGCGGGATCGCGCCCGACATCGACGTCCCGCAGCTCTCCGACCCCGACTACAAGGTGCGGCCGAGGTTCCGCGAAGCCGATCTCCGCCGGCACCTGATCAACGAGATCGCGGTCACCAACGACGTTCTCCAGGACGACGGCAAGCCCGATCCGCGCTTCGCCGCCACCGCCGAGGAGCTGAAGCGCAAGGGCATCGAGGATTATCAGCTCTATTACGCGCTCCAGACCATCTCCCGGCTCGGCCGCGGCGCCCAGACCGCCGCAGCGCCGGCCCGGCGCAGCGGCACCCGCTAAGCGGCCGCGGGAGGTCCCTCGATGACCTCGCTTCAGAAGGCGCGGGCACTGGCCTTGCTGGTGCCCGCCGCTCTGCTCGCGGGCGCGTTCGGCTCGCAATATCTGGGCGGCCTGTTCCCCTGCCAGATGTGCTGGTGGCAGCGCTGGGCGCACATCGCCGCGCTCGCCTTCGCCTTGCTCTCCCTCGCGCCGATGCCGGACAAGGGGCGGAGCCTCGTCTGGCTCGCGGCGGCGGCGATCCTGACCAGCGGAGCGATTGGCTTCTATCATGCCGGGGTCGAGGCGAAGATCTTCACCGGTTTCACCGAGTGCACGTCGAGCTCATCCGGCCTCTCGGCCGAGGAGATGCTGAAGCACATCATGGACTCGCCGATGGTCCGCTGCGACCAGGTGCAATGGTCGTTCCTCGGACTCTCGATGGCCGGATGGAACGCGATCCTCTCGCTCGGGTTCGGATTGCTGATCCTATGGTTGAGCATCAGACGACCCCGACCCGCGGCATGACTGCCGAGCCCTCTCCCCTCCCCGGCTGGCGGCCGGGCGACAAGAGGCCCGACACGGATTCGATGATCCGGGTCGACCAGGCCGGCGAATATGGCGCGGTCCGGATCTATTGCGGCCAGGAAGCGGTGCTCGGCCCGCGCCAGCCCGCGGCCCGGACGATCGCGCGGATGCACATGCAGGAGGAGCGGCATCTCAAGCGCTTCGACGCGATGATGGCCGAGCGGGGCGTTCGGCCGACTTTGCTGCAGCCGGTCTGGCATGTCGCCGGCTACGGCCTGGGAGCGCTGACCGCCTTGCTCTGGCCGAACGCGGCAATGGCCTGCACCGCCGCGATCGAGACCGAGATCGACCGCCATTACGGCCAGCAGCTCGACGAGCTGGGCGATGACGATCCCGACCTCTCGGCGACGATCGAGCAGTTCCGCGCCGAGGAGGTCGAGCATCGCGACGCCGCGATCGCCGCCGGCGCCGAGGACACGTTCGGCTACCCCATATTGTCCAGCCTGATCCGCGCCGGTTGCCGGGTCGCGATCGGCCTTTCGAAGAGGATCTGACCAAAGTGACCAAGCCCCTCGCCGCCGCGTCGATCGCCGCATTCCTCCTCGTTTCCGGCGCTCCGGCTCTCGCCCAGGGCGCCGCCGGCCCGGCCAACGAGCCCAAGGTCAACCAGCTGATCATCTACGGCTCGGATCCGTGCCCGCCGAGCACCGACGACGAGATCATCGTCTGCGCCCGCAAGCCCGAGGGCGACCGCTACCGCATCCCGGAGAATCTGCGAAGCGATCCCAACGATCCGCGAAGCCAGAGCTGGGCCAATCGAGCGATCGAATTGTCCTATGTCGGCCGTACCGGCACCGAGAGCTGTTCGACCGTCGGACCGGGCGGATTCACCGGCTGCTTCGCACAGATCGCCCGCGAGGCGCGCGCCGACCGGCGGACCCGCGATTCGGTCAACTGGAACCGGCTGATCGAGGAGGCGCGCCGGGAGCGGCTCGGCAGGATCGACGAGCAGGCCGCCGCCGACGAGGCCGCCGACACCAACCCCTCGCCGGTCCCGCCGCCCCCGCCCAACCGCTGAGGCCCCCAATCCGCCGTACAAGCCGGGAACAAAGCGCCGCTCTCGCCCCTTCTTTCGGCAAACAGCCAAAGGAGGCCGGTCATGAAAGCCGGTTTGTTCGCCCTCGCCTTGCTCGCCGTCGCGCCGGCCCTCGTTCCGGCCCCCGCCGCCGCCCAACCGGGCGAGCGGATCAGGCGGGTCATCGTCTACGGCCGCGAGACCTGCCCGCGCGGAACCGGCGACGAGGTCGTCATCTGCGGCCGCCGCCCGGAGCGCGAGCGCTACCGGATCCCCGAGGAGCTTCGCGAGCCCTCCGACAATCCGGAGAATGAAAGCTGGGCTGTCCGAGCCCGGAGCCTCGAATATGTCGGCCGCACCGGCACCCAGAGCTGCTCGACCGTCGGCCCCGGCGGCTTCACCGGCTGCTGGGAGCAGATGATGCGCCAGGCTCGGGAGGAGAGACGGCAGGCGGCATCGCGGCCGCAATGATGGAAGCCAGGACGCGGTCGGAATCCCCTTTCCGTGCGGCGGAGGGTTAGGAGTCAGCGAGCCTTCTCGCTCGCGATCCAGTCGTTGATCTGCGCTTCGAGCACATCGAGCGGCACCGCGCCCTGCAGAAGCACCGCGTCGTGGAACCGCCGCAGGTCGAACTTGGCGCCGAGCTTCTGCTTCGCCTTCGCCCGCAACGTCCGGATCCGGATCTCGCCGAGCTTGTAGGCCAGGGCCTGGCCGGGCCAGCTGATGTAGCGGTTGACCTCGGCGTCGATATTGGCGTCGGTCAGAGCGGTATTCTCGCGCATGTAGGCGACCGCTCTGGCCTTGTCCCAGCCCTTGGCGTGGATCCCGGTGTCGACCACCAGCCGAGCCGCGCGCCAAGCCTGGTAGGAGAGCTGGCCCATCTTCTTGGCCGGCGTATCGTACAGTCCCATCTCCTCGCCGAGGCTCTCGCTGTAGAGCGCCCAGCCCTCGACGAAGGCGGTGAAGAAGCTGAAGTTGCGCCGGAAGGGCGGAAGATCGAGCTCCTGCTGGAGAGCGATCTGGTGGTGATGGCCCGGCACGGCCTCGTGCAGGGTGAGCGCCGGAAGCTCCCAGAACGGCCTCTGGTCGAGCTTCGACAGGTTGACGTAATAGGTGCCGGCGAGACCGCTCTGAGGCGAGCCCTGATTGTAATAAGCGGTGGTCGTCCCTTCGGCGGTCTCGGCCGGTATCGCCCTGATCCCGTAGGAGAGGCGCGGCAGGGTCGCGAAGAAGGCCGGCATCTTGCCGTCGATCGTCTTGGCGGTGAGCGCCGCCGCGGCCATCAGCTCCGGGCCGGTCCTGGCATAATAGATCGGGTTGGTGTGGAGATCGTGGATGAAGGCCTGTCGGCTCGGAAAGCCGGCCTCGCGCGCCACCCGGTCCATCTCGGCGCCGATCCGCCTGATCTCGGCCAGGCCGATCTCGTGGATCTGCTCGGGCGTGTAATTGGTCGTCGTCTCCTGCCGGACCCGGAAGGCATAATAGTCGCGGCCGCCGGGCTGCGCCGAGATCGAGTCCGAGCGGGCGCATTTCGGCAGATATTGATTGTGGAAGAAGTCGCGATGCTTGGCGTAAGCCGGGTTGAGCACCTCGGCGATGGTGCGCCGCGCCTCGGCCTGCATCGCCGACCACTCGGCTTCGCTCACGTCGCCCGGGCGGGCCCGGAGGAAGGGCTCGTAGAAACGCGACTTGGTCGGATCCTCGACGATCACTCCGGCGATCCCGCGCTCGTAATTGGTCAGGACCGAGCAGGGCAAAGTGAAGCCGCCGCGGACCGCCTCGGCGGTAATGCCGAGCGCGGCGTCGTTGAGCTTCGGATATTGCGCGATCCGGGTCAGATAGGAGCGGTAATCGGCCCTGGTCTGAAGCGGCACATTGTTGGCGATGTCGGCGAAATTCTGGTGCCAGCCGGCATAAGTGGTGAACAGCATCACCCGCTGGCCGTAGCGATTGGCCTCGATCACATCCTCGAGCCCGCGCTTCAATATGGCGCGGTTGGTCCGGTCGGCCGCGCTCAGACCGGCTTCGGGAATATGCTCGAGCCGGGCGAGGAAGGCCTTCGCATCCTCGACCCGCCGGTCGCGCGCGGCGGCGCTGACGTCGTCGATCCGGTCGTCATAGTCGCGGACCCCGAGCGCCGTCGCGTAGGTGGGATTCTCGCGCAAGAGCCAGGCATAATGGTCGGCGAGCAGGGCGCGGAAATCGTCGGCGGGAGCGGCCGCGGCCGGCGCGGCGCAGACCAGCGACGCAACGATGAAGGCTGCAAGGATCGGGCGCATCGACTCACTCCCTGTTGAGCGAAGCGCACCCTATCGGCCGCGCGTCCCCGCGCAAGGTCCGCGCAGCCGGTTCGCGCCGACGCGTCGCGGCCTTGCGGCTTCGCTCGATTCCGGTGATGGTCCCGCTTTGGGGGGAATAAAGATGGCGACAGTTACGGCGGGTGCGGCGGCGCGGCCCAGGGTCGATCTGGCGCCCGGCCGTTTCGACCAGGTGCTTGCCGCGGCCGCGATCCTGCTCCTGGCGGCGGTGAGCGCCGCCTTGTGGCGGGGCCGGCCTGAGTGGGGCGAGGTGCCGCCGATCGTCTGGGGCCATATCGCGACCGTCGTCACGGCTTTGGCGCTGACCCCGATCATGCTCCTTCGCCGCCGCGGCGACCGGCTTCACCGGCTGCTCGGCTGGGTCTGGTGCGGGGCGATCGCCGTCACCGCCATCGCCTCGTTCGGGATCCGCGGGCTCAATGGCGGTTCGCTCAGCTTCATCCATCTGCTTTCGGCCTGGACGCTGTTCCAGGTGCCCTTGATCGTTCTGGCGGCGCGAAGCCACAATGTCGCTCGGCACCGCAACGCCGTTCGCGGCATGGTGACCGGCGCCTTGCTGATCGCCGGACTCTTCACCTTCCCGTTCGGCCGGCTGCTCGGTCACTGGCTGTTCGGCTGAATCCGGCCCGTTTCGAGCCCCTTCCGGTACGTCCGGCGACGGCAATGCCGCCTCTGCCGATTCAGGCTGGCGCCGGGCGAAGCAGACGCTAGCTTCGCCGCGCCTGAAGCAGGGAGCAGCCATGACCACAGCCGAAGCAGCGCCGGATCCCGAAGTGGCCGACCGGCCGGACCGTTCCTTCCTCGGCCATCCGAAGGGGCTCGGCTTCCTGGCCTTCGCGGAAGGCTGGGAACGATTCTCCTATTACGGCATGCTCGCCTTGCTGGTCCTCTATCTGGCCCAGCAATTGCTGCTCCCCGGCCATGTCGAGAATGTCGTCGGGTTCGGCCCGTTCCGCGCCGCCATCGAATGGGTCTACGGGCCGCTGTCGCCCCAGGCGCTCGCCTCCGTCATCGTCGGCCTCTACACCGGGCTCGTCTATCTGACCCCGATCGGGGGAGGAATCCTGGCCGACCGCGCGCTCGGCCGGACCCGGACGATCACCATCGGCGCCCTGCTGATGGCTGCGGGTCATTTCCTGATGGCCTTCGATTTCAGCTTCCTGTTCGCGATGATCTGCCTGTTGCTCGGAGTGGGCTGCTTCAAGGGCAATATCGCGACCCAGGTCGGCGAGCTCTACGCGCCCGACGATCTGCGCCGGGCCGACGCCTTTCAGATCTACCTTCTGGCGGTGAACATCGCCGTGATCGTCGCCCCCCTCGTGTGCGGCACTCTCGGCCAGAAGGTCGCCTGGCATTACGGTTTCGGCGCGGCGGGGGTCGGAATGCTGATCGGCCTCGTCGTCTATCTCTGGGGCCGCCGCTGGCTGCCCGCCGAAAGCCCGCGCCGTCGCGGCGGCGCGCGCGCGGCGGCGGCCGCTACTGCCCTGGCGCCCGGCGACGGCAAGAGGATCCTGGTCCTGGTGGTGCTGTTGCCGTTGCTGATGTTCGCCGCGGTCGGCAATCAGCAGATCTTCAATGCCTATCTGCTGTGGGGCGACGCCAACTACAATCTGGTCTTCTTCGGCAAGACCATGCCGGTCACCTGGCTGCTCTCGATCGACGCCTTCATCTCGACCGGAATGATCGCGCTCTCGGTCCTGTTCTGGCGCTGGTGGGCGCGCGGGCGGACCGAGCCCGACGAAATCACCAAGCTGACGATCGGGACCCTGATCTCGGCGCTTGCGCCGCTCAGCCTCGCCGCCGCTTCCTGGTTCTCGGCCGGGGGGAAGGTCGGCCTCGGCTGGGGCATCGCATTCCACGTCATCAACGATATCGGCTTCGCCAACGTCTTCCCGATCGGCATCGCGCTTTATTCGCGTGCTTCGCCGAGGGCCGTCGCCGGGACGATGATCGGCGTCTATTATCTCCATCTGTTCGCCTGCAACATGTTCGTCGGCCGGATCGCGGGCTTCCTCGAATCCATGCCCGCGGCGCAATTCTGGCTGCTTCACGCCGGCATCGTGGGCGGAGCGGGCGTCGGCCTGCTCGTCGTCCGATCCTATGCCGGGCGGATATTGGCTCACGAAGACGACGAGGCGGCCGCCTAGATCGATGCACTCAGGCCCGCTTTTCGACCTTCGGAGGCAGCGGGAACAGGGTGGCGAATCGCTCGGCAAGCTTGCGGTCGCCTTCGACCGTGAGAGCACCTTCCCGAGCAAGTGCGTCGAACGGCGCGCCGCCATAGACTGCCGCGGCAAGCGCCGGGGCGCTGCCGGCGAAAACGACGTCGGCGCCCGCGGTCTCGCCGCGCGCAACCTGCATCCGGCCGTTCCCGAGTTCGAGCAGGAAGGTCTCGGCGCCGAGACGAAAGCCGATCCTTCCCTCCACCCCGCGAGCCAGCTCGGAATCGAACATGGTCCGGAACGAAAGCATGATCGAGACCGGGCTGATCTGCATGCTCGGATCGTGATCGGGCGAGCGCGCCGCCCAGCGGCCGAGCGTCTGGACGATCGGCTCGGCCTCATAGCCCCATTCGGTCAGCTCATAGACCTGGGCCGAAGCCGGCGGCGGAAGCCGGCGGCGGACCAGCAGCCCCGAAGCCTCCAGCCCCTCCAGCCGCTGGGTCAGGACGTTGGCGCTGATCCCCGGCAGATCGGAACGAAGGTCGCTGAATCTCTTCGGCCCGAGCATTAATTCGCGCATCACCAGCAAGGCCCATCGCTCGCCGATCAGGTCGAGCCCGTGGGCGGTCCCGCAGGCGTCGTCATAGCGACGCCTCGAAGAGCCTGATTTCGCTGTGGTTATTTTTTTTAACTTCATGGTTGTTTTTTATAACTCAAGAGCGCATCAAGGTCAAACAGCGATTCGCAAATCGCGACCCGAGGAGAGAGACGATGGCGAGAATGATCTTCGTGAACCTGCCGGTCACCGACCTGGCCCGCTCGACGGCCTTCTACGAGGCGCTCGGAGCCGAGAAGAATCCGCAGTTCAGCGACGACACCGCCTCCTGCATGGTCTTTTCCGAGACCATCCACGCAATGCTTCTGACCCACGACAAATATCGGCAGTTCACGTCGAAGCCGATCGCCGACGCCCATTCGACCAGCCAGGCCCTGCTCTGCCTGTCGGCAGACAGCCGCGCCGATGTCGATTCGATGGTGGCGGGCGCCGCCGGCGCGGGCGGAGTCGCCGATCCGTCACCGACCCAGGATCATGGCTTCATGTACGGCCGAAGCTTCGAGGATCCGGACGGCCATCATTGGGAAGTGATGTGGATGGACATGGAAGCCGCGACCGCGGCGATGAGCGAGGCTCAGCCGGCCTGAGCCGCGGCGGCGCCCGGACTCGAGAAGAGGGAGAGAATCGATGACCTATGTGCAAGGATTCGTGCTCGCCGTTCCGGGCGCGAACAAGGACAGGTTCCGCGAACATGCCGAAGGGCTCATGCCTTTGTTCCGGGAATGCGGGATAGTCAGACAGGTCGAGAATTGGGGCGACGACGTTCCGGAGGGCAAGGTCACCGATTTCCGCAAGGCGGTGAACGCCGAGGACGGCGAGGAAGTGGTCTTCGCCTGGTTCGAATATCCGTCGAAGCAAGCGCGCGACGCGGCCGACGAAAAGATGCGGACCGATCCCCGAATGGCTCCGACCGACGACATTCCGTTCGACGGCAAGCGCATGATCATGGGCGGCTTCGACTCGATCGTCGAGGAGAAAGGCGACGGGGACGGCGCCTATGCCGACGGCTTCGTCCTGCCGGTACCGGAATCCAGGAAAGAGGATTATCGGACGATGGCGGCCAAGGCGGCTTCGGTGTTCCTGGAATATGGCGCGGCCCGGGTGGTCGAGGCCTGGGGCGACGACGTTCCGGACGGCCGGGTCACCGATTTCCGCCGGGCGGTGAAGGCCGGGGAGGGCGAGACCGTGGTCTTCTCCTGGATCGAATGGCCGTCGAAGCAGGCGCGCGACGCGGCATGGCCGAAGCTGATGCAGGACGAAAGGATGAAGCCCGATTTCGCCAACATGCCGTTCGACGGCAAGCGCATGTTCTGGGGCGGCTTCGACATGATCGTCGACAGCGGCCGCGAATAGGAGAAAAAGGCGATGACCGACACTCAACCCAAATTCTTCTGGTACGAGCTGATGACTCCTGACCAGGATGCGGCGATCGACTTCTACACGAAGGTTGTCGGCTGGAACGCCGACCAGATCGTCTCGACTCCCGACGGCCAGCGCTACACGATCCTCGCCGCCGGCGACCGCGGCATCGGCGGAGTCCTCCAGATCGGAGATCAGATGCGCTCACAGGGCGCGACTCCGGGCTGGCTCGGCTATGTCCATGTCGACGACACCGATGCGGCCGCGGCCCGGATCGAAGCGGCCGGCGGCACGATCCTCATGCCTCCGACCGACATTCCCAATACCGGCCGCTTCGCAATGGTCGCCGATCCGGGCGGAGTGCGCTTCTACGTGATGACTCCGCTTCCGCGGGCGGACGAGCCGCCGGCCGCGGACCCGGCCACCCTCGGCCTGGTCAGCTGGCGCGAACTCTGTGCCGGCGACGGCGAGAAAGCGGCCTTCGCTTTCTATTCCGGCCAGTTCGGCTGGGAGACGCTTCACGAAATGGACATGGGCCCGATGGGCACCTACCGGATCTTCGGTGTCGGCGAGGAGCAGATGGGCGGAATGATGGACAAGCCCGAGCAGATGCCGGCGCCGGCCTGGAATTATTACATCAATGTCGACAGCGTCGATTCGGCGCTCGAGCGGGTCCAGGCGAATGGCGGCCAGGTGACGATGGGTCCGATCGAGGTGCCGGGCGGAAGCTGGATCATCCAGGGGATCGACCCGCAGGGCGCCGCCTTCGCCCTGGTCTCGCTTCAGCGCTAGGAGAATCCGGACATGGACAAGATCACCCCAGTCCTCTGGTATGACGGCGACGCCGAGGAAGCCGCCAATTTCTACGTGACCTTGCTGCCCGACAGCCGGATAAACCACGTCCAGCGCTCGCCGGCCGACAATCCGTCGACGAAGGAAGGCGCGGTCCTGGTCGTCGAGTTCACCCTCGCCGGCCGGACCTATGCCGGCCTCAACGGCGGGCCCCATTTCAAGTTCAGCGAGGCGGTCTCGTTCATGATCCGCACCGAGGACCAGGAAGAGACCGACCGGCTGTGGGAGGCGCTCACCGCGAGCGGCGGGGAGGAGAGTATGTGCGGCTGGCTCAAGGACCGCTGGGGCCTGTCGTGGCAGATCACGCCCAAGCGCCTGCTCGAGCTGACCGCCGACCCCGACCCGGCCCGTGCAAAGCGCGCGTTCGAGGCGATGATGACGATGCGCAAGATCGACATCGAAGCGGTCGAAAGGGCTGCCGACGGACGGTGAGCGCTTGATTCTAATCCCCCCTCCCGCTTGCGGGAGGGGAAACTTACCCCGCCGAAGCCGAGCGCAACTTGCGCGCCTCCGCCAGAGTCTCCTTGATCAGCTCGTCGAGCTCGGCGAGGCTGAACGGCTTCTCGAGCACCGGGGCGCCGTCGGCGGCCTGGCGGAGCGCCCTCAAGGCGGCATGGCCGGTCGAGAAGATGATCGGCAGATCGGGATCGACCCTGGCGATTTCGCGCGCGGTTTCGGCCCCGTCCATACCCGGCATGACATAATCGAGGATCACCAGCTGCGGCCGGTCGTCGCCGGCGACCACCTTCAGCGCCGCCGCGCCGCTTTCCGCCTGCTCGACCCGATAGCCGAGCTCGACCAGCCCGCGGGCGATGGTCGAGCGCACCTGGGGGTCGTCATCGACGAGCAGAATCATCCCAATTCCCGATACTCAAACGAACAGGCTCAACCGGTTGCCGCCACCGCGGTTCCATCGTCAGGCCGCCTCCCCATAGGCCCCGTCCTCGGCCTGGTCCATGTCGCCGCGCAAGCGATCGAAGATGTCGGGATAGCCGTAATCGACCACCGCCCGCCGCCGCCAGGACGGGCCCGGAGAATCCCGGCGCGGCGGCGGAGCAATCGCCGGAAGCGGCCGGGGGCTGACTCCCGGCCGCTCGACCACCGATTCCTTGTGCCATTCGCCGACATAGGAGCCGTCGAAGCGGTGGACCCGCGAGCCGATGATCCGCCCGAGCGGCGCTCCGTCGAGATCGTGGATGAAGGTCTCGTAGAGGAAGCCGACCGGCTCGCCCTCGGTGCTGTAGACATACATCGCCATCAAAGCCGCCCCTCGGAGCGCCGCCCGGCGCTCATCCCCTTGAAACTGGCCCCGAAACCGGAGCGGGTTCAGGTCCGACGAAAAGAGCCGGCGGCGCAAGGGCCTGATGCGGGCGCGTCGGCAAAGCGGTTGCCGGACGGGACGAGGCGCGTCGATCCCTTCCCTCAGCGCCGATTTGACTCTCATTACGGCCGCGACTATTTGCCCGCGCCCTGCGGCAATGGTGCCGCCAGACGGAGACAAACGGTGTTCGATCGCCTGATATGCCGGGATATTCATCCCGCCTCCGTCCGAATTCCGCCCAAGCGCTAGCCGCTTCCGGCCGGGTTCGGACCCGGCGGCAGAAAGATCCTCGAAAACAACTTGGAACGGCCCCGGCCGCGCCACCGGCGCGGGCGCGGCCGATGGATTGATCATGGGCGAGAAGCTTTTGGCGCAGCGTGTGCTGACCATGCTGCGCGCGATGCACGGCCGCAACGGCCGGGTGATGAAGAATCTGCTCGAATGGGCGGAAGACGGCCGCGACTGGCTTTGGCCGGATCGCACCTGGAAAAAGGAGTCCGACTCCAAGGGGGGCCGGCGCAAGCAGTCGTGCGCCGGCGAGACGCTCGACTGGGAGACCCTTCCTCGTCTTGTCTCCGAGATCGACGCGGACGAGGCGGAGCCGGTCGCACTCGCCTGGGTCCCGGCGGTCGGATCGCTTCTCGAACTGTCCGACTTCGATCGCGAAGTGCTGAGGGTCGGCGCCGCCTTCAGCCTGCTTCCGCGCCTCGACGCCTTGCGCCGCGAGATAAGCCGCGCGGGGGAGGATATGGTGGCCCTGACCGGAAGACTCGCCGGTGCGGAACGGTTCGAGGCGGCCGGCCGGGTTCGCCGAAGCGATCCGCTGTCGCTCGGCCTTCTCGTCGTCGAATCGTGCAGCTACAGCGGCATCAATCTCGAGCTCCACTGGCGGATGGCGCGGCTGCTCGAGGAGGGGCCGGTCGACGAGACGCGGCTGATCAGCGCACTGGCCGGAAACCGCCAGGCCGCCTCGCTCGAACCGGCGGATTTCGTCGAGCAGGCTGAGGCCTTCGGCTTCCTCGAGCGGCTGCTCCGCGGCGCCCTGGAGCGGGGCGCGGCGGGCGTGAACGTCCTGGTCCACGGCCCGCCCGGGACCGGCAAGACCGAATTGGCGCGGACCCTGGCGCAGTCGGTCGGAGCCGAATTGTTCGCCGTCGGCGAGGCCGATTCCGACGGAGAGGAGCCCAGCCGCCGGGAACGTCTGCACGCTTTGACCCGGGCCCAGCGGCTGCTCGCCCGCCGAGGCTCCAGCCTGGTCCTGTTCGACGAAATGGAGGATCTGTTCGCGGAGGCCGCGACGATCGCCGGCGGGGGCCAGAGATCGGGCTCCAAGATCTTCGTTAACCGCCTGCTCGAGACCAACCGGGTGCCGGTGATCTGGACGAGCAATGCGATCGAGGATGTCGACCCGGCCCATCTCCGGCGGCTGAGCTATGTCCTGCGCATGGACCATCCCTCGCCCCGTGCCCGGGCGCGGATCGCCGCCCGCGCTGCCGCCGCCGAAGGCGTGGCGGAGGCGGTCGGCGGGCTTGACCCGCTGCTTGCGCTCGAGCCCGAAGCGGCGAGCATCGCTCGCGCCGCTCTTCGAAGCGCGGCCTTGGCCGGCGGAGGCGCGGCGGACGTGGAAGCGGCCGGCCGCTCGCTCCTGCTCGGCCTTCGCGGGGGACGGACGCTTCGCCCGACGGCGCGCGGCGGCAGGCTCGACATGGATCTGTACGAGAGCGATCCGCCGATCGGGGCGCTGGTTGAGCGGGTCGCGGCGCCCGGCGCCGCGAGCGATTTCTCCTTGCTCCTCACCGGTCCGCCGGGGACCGGCAAGACGGCTCTCGCGGCCCACCTCGCCGAGCGGCTCGACCGGCCGCTGACGGTGAAGCGCGCCTCCGATCTGCTCTCCAAATGGGTCGGCGAAACGGAGGCGAATATCGCTTCCGCCTTCGCCGGCGCGCGCCAGTCGGGCTCGGTCCTGCTGTTCGACGAGGTCGATTCGCTGCTGCTCGACCGTGCCGAAGCGCGCCAGTCGTGGGAAATCACCCAGGTCAACGAATTGCTGACCTGGATGGATTCGCACCCGCTGCCGTTCATCGCCGCGACCAACTGGTCGAACCGGCTCGATCCGGCCGCGCTTCGCCGCTTCGTCTTCAAGATCGAGCTGGCGCCTTTGCCGGCCGCCGCGGCGGAGCGTGCCTGGACGCGCTTCTTCCCGTGCGCCGCGCCGGCCGGACTCGACCGCATCGCCGGCCTGACTCCGGGCGATTTCGCCGTCGTCGCGCGCCAGTTGCGCTACCGCGCCGATGCATCGCCGGCGGCGATCCTGGGGCTGCTCGAGGCCGAAGCGCGGGCGAAGCCCGAGCCGGGAGCGAAGATCGGCTTTTGACTCGAGAAGATTGCGCCGGGGCGCGGGCCGGTTCGGTGCTTTCGCGCCGGGTTCTGCTCAGTCCTTATCGTGTCCCGCCGGCGGGGAAAGACGCCGCCACGCTTTCTCCTTCGAGTCGAACGCGAACCTCGCCTGCAGCCACTCGATCATCTCCTGGTCGCCGCCCACCTCCGGGACCTTGGTGAAAACGGCGTTGGAGCTGATCACCCCGCTCTTGGCGCCGCCGACCAGTTCGGTCTCGCCGCGCATCCTGATCGGGTAGCTGAAAACGCCCTGTCGAACCGGCGTATCCGGCACCAGCGAGTGCCGGGAGAGGAATTCGGACGGGCCGATATCCTGATCGACGCGTTTGCTGACGACCTCATATTTCCCTTCGCGAAGCTCGAACTCGGTTATCGAATGTACGTCCGAGCGGCGCCGGAATCGCTCGTCGAGGCGAAAGCCGGAGAAACTCGTTCCGAAGAAATCCTGACGAATGCGCCAAACGCCCAAATTCTTTCGATCCTCGCTATTCTCCGACGTGTAAAACCAGACGCCGTTCAGGAAATCGGATCCCCAATAGAATTTCAGGAACAGATCGGACCGGGCGGCCGCCCATTCGATCAGTGACATGGTCAACTCGTAAGTGATGACCACCCCCAGGGCCGTGACGAGCGTATCGAACGGTTCGCCCAGCCGCGACACCGAGAAGGCAAGCTGGTGAAACCAGATGGCGCCGCCGACCATCAGGATCAGCACGGCGTCGGCATAGCGCTTATATCGTCTTACCGGATTCATTCAGACCTGCCTGAAGGGGATGAACGCGCCCGGACGCGGGCCGATTGCTCGGCTGCCCGACTGCAGGAGGCCGTCGTTCATCGCATCCATATAATGTTTGAACCGGTGGGCCGTGTTCACCAGGAAATCGGCGCGCTCCGGCGGCAGATTGCCGCACATTTGCACCGCCGCCCCGAACAAGGCGGAATGACCGCCCGCGTCGTCGCCGGTCAAATGCTCGCGCAGGCCGTCGAGCGCGCCTTCGTCCAGGCGGTATCTTTCCTCCAGCTGCGCGATGAACGACAGCCCCGGCTGGATCTCGTCACGGGCTGGTTCGCTGATCGGGAGCAAGGCGAGGAAGGCCAGGGGATCGCGGCTGGCGATGTCGGCCAGGAAAAGGCCGACCGATTCGGTGGCTATTCCCGGCTGCATATTGCTCCGCGCGCTCACCGGCGCGCCGATCTTGCCAAGGCAATCCAGCAGCAGGGCGTCATGGCCCTTTTCCTCCTCGGCCAGATGCCGCACGACCGGCTCGAACGGCAGTCCCCGGGCGCGGTCGGCGGCTATCCGGATCGCGCGTTCGGCGAATTGAACATAAAACCAGGTTTCGATGAGAAGGGCCTCGAGGAGGCGGTGGGTCGCCGACTCCGCGAACAATTCGTGGAACAGACGATGAGCAAGCATGTGGCGGCGCCACATCGCGCAGGATTCCCCGAACCGGCGGATGAAATCCGCCGGTTCGACCGATACCGGATCGGGGCCGTCTACGATCAAACCATATCGTCTGAGGCGGCCTACCGACGAGACGACGTCGGCAAGCGGCGTATCTGTGTGGGCTGCGATCTCGGCCAGCGACGTTTGTCCGTCGAGCATCGCGCACAAGGCATTGAACAGGAGCGGTTCCCCCTGCTCGATCTCGATTCGGTAGGTATCCGATCCGCGCTCCACGACGAGCGAAGACTCGGCGTCACCGTAGAATACGCACGCTTTTAGTTCGGGCCGTTCTTCTCCCTGAGCCAAAGCGGCGCTCCAGTTAGGACCTGGTTGCTGTCAATGAACGAGGCTGATCTTTTCGTCCGCCGGATCCGACTGTCAACTTGGGAGTCGAGTCGGTCATGTCCCCGTGCGATGACCAGCGCAGGTCCCGGCCGGGTAAAATACGACCGCCCTCAACTCCGGTCGCTCATTCCCGTGAGCCAAAGCTGCGCCTCCACGGCCGGCTAATCGCAGGGGATGGCAGAAGCCAGCTTCTGGTGTTCGGTCCGCCGAATCTTGGAAATGCGGATACGCAATTTACCCGCGGTTTCGGGCTGCTGGGCAGCGGGACTCGTCTTCGCCATGGTCGTTCTTCCGGACATGCAGGGATCGATCGCCATATCATGGGATCGAAACAGTGATTTCACAAGCACCCGGACGCCGTTCAGCCGCCGCTCAGCCCTCCGGCTCGAAGCAGGCCCGGAAGGGGAAATGGACCATGGCTCTGATCGCGCCGTTGCTGCTTCTGCTCGCCGCCCCGGCTGCGGATTCGCGGCCCGGCCTCGACTGGTGGCGGCTGCACGGGCGGCTGAGGGAGATTTCGACCTCCTGCGCCGATCCGGTCCTCGACATTCCGGTCCCGCGCGGAATGGACCATGCCCGCGACTCCCGGGCGCTGATCGACGCCATGCTTCGCGCCGATCCGGCCAAATGTCCCGGACTCCGCGAGGCCGCTCTCGCCGAGCTTCGGGCCGCGCTCGGCGAGCCCGAGCGGGGCGACGTCGATCTCAAATTGCTCGGCCTCGCCTGGCGGGCGGCGGCGCGGGGACAGGGCATGGCGCCCGATCCTGCGCTTGCCGACCGCTACGGGCGGATCCTGTGGCTGTTCGGCGACGATCCGCCGGACATGCCGCATTGGTCAGCGAGCGACCGCGCGGCCTGGCTGGTCCGGCCGCAAACCGTCGAACTCCTGCGCGCGCGCAATTCCAACCACAGGCTCCGGACCAGCCGATCGCTCGAAGCGCATGCCGGCCTGCTGCTCCGCCGAGACCTGCCCGTTTACGCTCCGGCCGAGGCGATCGAACTTTTCGAGGACGGCCAGCTCCAGTTCAATCTGGCGAACCGGCTTCGGATCAGCCGGCTGCTCACCGACGGCAAGCATGTTCCTCCCGACTATGTCCGGGCCGCCCGCCCGTTCCTTTCCGTCGCGGCGGCCGAGGGCGATTTCACCGCGGGCTACCAGCAGGAGCTGCTCCGCATCGGAACCCTCGCCGCGGCCGCGGCACGAACGCCGGTCGAGCGCGCCGAAGCGCTCCGGATCGTCTCGGCGGCGGCGCTCGACGGACGCTTCGACAGCCTGGAAGTGCGCGCGCGGCTGCTGCGCGGCCTCGGGCGCGTGCCGGACGCGGCCCTGTCCGAATCCGACCGAGCGGCCGTCGAGAAGGCGCTCGACTGGAAGATGGCCTGGGCGCTCCCCGGCACCGAGGCGCTCGAAGGCAGGCTTCGGCCGATCATCATCCGCGGCCTGATCGGCCCGAACGGCCGGGTCATCGCCGCCGAGGTCAAGGCGTCGAGCGGATCGCCCCGCCACGACCGCGCCGCGCTCGGCGTCTGGAGCGAATATGCCGATTCGGTCGACCTCAAGGCGGCGTCGCACGGCCGCTTCGTCTGGGCCGACATGCCGTCGGTCGACCCCACCATGACGACCACCCAGGCTTGGGAAAAGCACAACCGGCCCGGTTCGCAATCCCGTGTGCAGCGCCCGACCGAATGACGAAAGTCATAGCGAAGTCATTGACCTGAATATCGAACCTCTATTGCCAAATCGATCCGATCGGTCTCTCCTTCGGCGATCATCGTCTGCGATTCGAGGGGGAGGATCAGATGAACGCCAAGTGGTACGGCATTGCGCCGTTGGTGATCGGCAGCATGGTCATCGCAATGAGTGCGTCGGCGGCGGCACGGAAGAGTGAATCAAGGGCGACGCGACAGATCGTGTCTACAGGCAATAGCGCGCCGGTGCGCGATTCGCGGGGAACGCTCGTCATCTCCGGTCAAGCAATCGCTCCGGAGGGGAGCAATCCCGCACTTGGCGTGATCAGCCCGATTCGCGACCCGCGAATAGTATTCGCTCCCCGCGCTTCGACCAGGGTCTATCGCCGCTGCAGCAAAGAGGTCACGGACTTTTGCAGCCAGTTCTGGGAGCCTCCCAAGGATCTCCCCAATTGCCCTGGAGATCCGGATTGTCCCCAGACGATGAGGGGCCCGGGGGAATGGGGACCGGCGTCACCAGGTGATGATCGCGCGCTTTCCTAGAGGACCGGCGCCGGGCTCACCGTCGAATCCACGCAGGGGCGCACGAGCCAGCCGAACTTGCGCAGATCCCTGGCGCCGATCGGAGTGATCGGGCAGGTGATCGTCCTGGCCCCGTCCGAATAGAAGTTCAGAGTGACTGTGATGGAGCGCGAACGCGCCTCGATCGCGTCCACGGCCTTGTCGAACGTGGCGAAATCGGAGCAGCCCTTCTGATCGCGGCAAAACAGCCTGAACGCATAATAATTGGCATGGGCGCCGCCCGCCGGGACGACCACGACGTCGTCGCCCATCTCCGAGATCGCCATCCTCGCGAAGTTCTGGCATCGCCGCCCCTGAACGCAATGCGCCTTGCTCAGGGCGGGATCGTCCTCGTCGTTGAACACCGGGTTGACCAGGCTGGCGTAGGACATGTTCGGGCCGCTCGCATAGGGCTGAAGGGTCGCGTCGACGAGGACGTCGTTATAGCCCGACGATTTGTTGACCATCGGCAGCCTGATCGCCGCGTAGAGCACGGCACGGTTCGGCAAGCCGCCGCGATAGATCAGGATCTGCTTGGGCGGCACGACGTCGATTTCCGGCCCGAGGACGAACTGGACGAAGCTTCCGCCGGCGATTGTCAGCGACAGGATGAAGGCCGCCCCGCCGACCGTTACCTCCGACAGCCAATTGGCCTGGAGAGCCTTGATCGCCGCCCGCGAGGTTCTCCGCTCCCGGGCTTCGGCCCGTTCGACGGCTGCGTCCGATTCGCTGCTCGTCTGTCTCGACCCCTTTTTCGCCACGCCCGAGCTCCCCTTCTTCTCTGGCCAGGAACGATCTTGCGCCGACCATAAAGGCTCGAACGCCGCGCGCCAGCGGAGTTGCGAGCTTGTCGCCGATCCGGAGCAATCGGTTCGGGGGGTTGGGGGTTGGGGATTGGAGGTTGAGTGAGGACGGCGCCGAGCCCCAATCCCTGATCCCTAATCCCCCTCTGGACAGCCAACCGCCTGGAACATAAAGCGAACATATGGCCCGGCTCGGCACCCAGGAGAAGCTCGCGATCCTCGCCGACGCGGCGAAATATGACGCGTCCTGCGCTTCGTCCGGCACCTCGAAGCGCGACAGCAGAAGCGGCAAGGGGATGGGCTCGACCGAGGGGATGGGCATCTGCCACGCTTATGCGCCGGACGGCCGCTGCATCTCCCTGCTCAAGATCCTTCTGACCAACGCCTGCATCTTCGACTGCCATTATTGCATCAACCGCAAGAGCTCGAACGTCCGACGAGCCCGGTTCACCGTCGAAGAAGTGGTCCAGCTCACCCTCTCTTTCTACCGGCGCAATTATATCGAGGGCCTGTTCCTCTCCTCGGGGATCATCCGCTCGCCCAATTACACGATGGAGCGGATCGTCGAGGTCGCGCGGAGGCTTCGCGAGGAGCATGATTTCCGCGGCTATATCCATTTGAAGACGATCCCCGACGCCGATCCCGAGCTGGTTCGCCAGGCCGGGCTCCATGCCGACCGGATTTCGATCAACGTCGAGCTTCCCAACCGGAGCGGCCTCAGGAAGCTCGCGCCCGAGAAGGACGGAGCCCGGATCGAGGGGGCGATGGCGGGGATGAAGTCGGCGATCGTCGAGGCCAGGGATTCGAAGCGCCGGTTCCGCTCGGCTCCTTCCTTCGCTCCGGCCGGGCAATCGACGCAGATGATCGTCGGCGCCGATTCGGCCAGCGACGGCGACATCGTCCGCCGCGCGAGCGCTCTCTACGACCTTTTCGCTCTCCGGCGGGTCTATTATTCGGCGTTCAGCCCGATCCCCGATTCGTCCTCGGTGCTGCCGTTGAAGCGCCCGCCCTTGATGCGCGAGCATCGCCTCTATCAATCGGACTGGTTGATGCGATTCTACGGCTTCGGACCGCACGAGGTCGCCGAGGCGGCCGACGACCAGGGCATGCTCCCGCTCGACATCGACCCGAAGCTCGCCTGGGCGCTCAAGAATCGCTCCATCTTCCCGCTCGACGTCAACCGCGCGCCGCGCGAGCTTCTGCTTCGGGTCCCGGGACTCGGAGTGAAAGCGGTCAACGCTCTCCTGGCGTCGCGCCGCTGGCGGCGGCTTCGGCTCGCCGATATCGGCCGGCTGACCGTCTCGGTCGTCAAGGTGAGGCCGTTCATCACTACCGACGACTGGCGGCCGGTGACCCTCACCGATCGAGTCGATCTCGGAGCGATCCTCAAACCCCCGCGCCCGCAGCTCGAACTGTTCTGAAGCAAGGCTGGACGAGGCTGCTCTCTCCGGGCCAAGATCCGCGCGACGTATCGCAAGGGGGAGAAGAATGGCGTCCGAATATCGGGATCCCGGGCCGCTGGCGAAGGCGGCGATCATGTGGACATGGATCTGGCTCGCCGCTCAGGCACTCTATGGAGCGGCCTCGGTCTATACCTTCCTCTTGCTCCTCGCCTTGCCGGGCGACACGCCGGTCAGCTTCGAAGCCACTCCGCCCGAACTGGAGACGAGCGACTGGGCGATCGCGATTTCGGGCCTGCTGCTGTTCGCATGCTTTTTGATCAGCGGCTTCCTGATCCTGAAATGGATCCACCGGGTGAATTCCAACGCCCATCTCTATTCGAGCGAGATGAACGTCAGTCCCGGCTGGAACGTCGGCTTCTTCTTCATCCCGTTCGCCAATCTGTGGAAGCCGTTCCAGGGCGTTCGCGAGACCTGGGAAGTCAGCACGATGCACAATCAGGAGGTGCCGGGCTGGATGCGCTGGTGGTGGGGCTGCTGGCTGGCGACCAATTTCATCGGCAATGCGAGCTTCCGGATCGGGATGGAAGCGAAGACCGCCCAGGCCTCGTCCGTCGCCGCCTTCCTCGACATCGTCGCGGCGATCGTCGGGATCCCGCTCGCTCTGTGCCTGATCCGCCTGATCCGCACCCTGACCGCGGCACAGGAGGCGATGCACCACGGCGAGACTTTCGCGTGACGGGGAAACCGGATTGAGGAACGTCGCGCTCGCCCACGAAGAGGATTTCGACGGCTGGCGCGATGCCGCTCGTGCTCTCGCCCTTGCCGAGGTGCCGCCCGACCAGGTGCGCTGGAGCGTCGGCGAGGAGATTGGCGACCTGTTCGCGGCGGGAGGGCCGCCGCCGCCGGCGCCGGCCGGCCCGGTTTTCTCGGTGCCCAGGCCGTTCATCGACCTCGCCCGGGCCGCGATCTGCCACAGCGATCCGGAGCGCTTCGCTCTGCTCTACGCCCTGCTGCTCAGGCTTCGCGCCAATCCGAGGGCGCTCGAGGACCAGGCCGATCCGCTCGTCCGGCGCGTGGAGACGATGGCCAGGGAGGTGCGCCGCGACATCCACAAGATGCATGCCTTCGTCCGATTCCGCGAGGTCGAGGAGGGGGGCGAGATCCGCTCGGTCGCCTGGTTCGAGCCCGATCACCACATCGTGAGAAGCAATGCCGGATTCTTCGTCCGCCGCTTCGCCAATATGAAATGGTCGATCCTCACTCCCGAGCTGTCGATCCACTGGGACTGCGACACCCTCACCGAATCCGCGGGCGCGACCCGCGCCGACGCTCCGGACGGCGATCCGGTCGAGGCGGTGTGGAAGACCTATTATGCCGCCATCTTCAACCCGGCCCGCCTCAAGACCGGAACGATGCTGAAGGAGATGCCGAAGAAATATTGGAAAAACATGCCCGAGACCGCGTTGGTCCCGGGACTGGTGGCTGGCGCTCAGGAGCGCGAGGCGGAGATGGTGAGGAGATCGGAAGCGAAAGCGGCGCCCGAGCAGCGAGCCGGGATCGGAAGCAACGCGCTCGCCGCCTGGCAGGCGGTGCGCAACGAGGCGAAGGGCTGCACCCGCTGTCCGCTGTTCGAATGCGCCACCCAGACCGTGTTCGGCGAAGGCCCGGTCGACGCGCCCCTGATGTTCGTCGGCGAGCAGCCGGGCGACCAGGAGGATCTCGCCGGCCGCCCGTTCGTCGGCCCCGCCGGCCAGCTCTGGGACCGGGCGATGGGCGATGCCGGGATCGACCGCGGCCAGGCCTATGTCACCAACGCGGTCAAGCATTTCAAGTTCGAGCGGCGCGGCAAGCGGCGGATCCACCAGAAGCCCGACGGGCCCGAGATCGAGGCCTGCCGCTGGTGGCTCGACCAGGAGCGGGCGATCCTTCGTCCCACTCTCACCGTCGCCCTGGGAGCGACCGCCGCCCGCGCCTTGTTCGGCCGGGTCGTCACCATCTCCGCCACCCGCGGCAAGCCGCACCAACTCGCCGAAGGCGGCGAGGCATGGGTCACCGTCCACCCCAGCTTCCTGCTCCGCGTCCAGGACAATAAGGACGAAGAATATGCCCGCTTCGTCGCCGATTTGGTGCGGGTGAAGAAGAGGCTGAAGGAGCTGAGCTGAGCCCCTCCCCATCAGGGGAGGGACAGGGAGGTGGGGAGTGACGACCCGATAGACGTCTTACACGATACCGCAATTCCCCAGAAAGCGGACATGTTGTAGGCTTCCGCCTGAGCAACCGCCGAAATGGCCCCTGCAATGAACCGGTTCGACAAATTGGCTGTAGGAGCGGCGATCGTGGCGACGCTTCTCTGCGGGTCCGACACAATGGACGCCTACTACTGGCACGTCGAGATACTCCATTCCTCGGCGATGATGTGGACGATTGCGGCCGCGGGCTGGATCATTGCCACTTACGGCCCAATCACAATTGCGGCGTGGTTCTGGCGATTGGCGAAGCGGTTTCGAGCGCCTTGGGTGCTTCACCTTTTGTTTTTGCTGTGCGCCGTCATGACGCTCTCGACAGGGGTGTCGCTTATGTTTCTCGCGGGCGGAAATACGTCTTCCGACCATCAAACAGGAGAAGCGGTGATGACGGCCGCTCCATTGTTCGTCGCTGCCGTCGACGGGTATTTCGCTGCCCTGATTCACCGGCAAATCTCGGCGGCGACCAAGCGTAGGGCCGCTTACCGCTCTTAGCGCATGCTCGCGCCTAAAAGGGAGGGGAGTCAGAGCCTGACCAGCATCTTCCCCATATTCGCCCCGGCGAACAGATCGAGGAACGCCTGCGGAGTCGCCTCGATCCCTTCTCTCACAGTCTCGCGGGACACCACCTTCCCCGCCGCGATCAGGCCGCCCATGTCGCGGTAGAAATCGGGCATCTCGCCGAGATAGTCGGTATAGATGAAGCCCTTGACCATGATCCGCGCCGGGATGATCCGCATCAGGTAGCGCAAGGCGGTCGGCTCGCCCTTGTTGTAATTCTCGATCATTCCGCAGATCGCGAAACGGGCATTCTGCCGCGCCGTCGCGAAGGCCGCGTCGAGATGGTCGCCGCCGACATTGTCGAAATAGACGTCGATGCCATCCGGAGCGGCTTCCATCAGCCCTTTGACGACCGGCTGCGCCTTGTAGTCGATCGCCGCATCTGCACCGAGCTCGCGCACCCAGGCGCATTTGTCGGCGCCCCCGGCCGATCCGATCACTTTCATTCCGCGCGCCTTGGCGATCTGGACGACGGCAGAGCCGACCGCGCCCGCGGCGGCCGAGACGAACACCGTGTCGCCCTCCTTCGCCTCGGCGACTCGAAGCAGTCCGAAATAAGCGGTCGCTCCGGTCAGGCCGAGATTGCCAAGCCACTGATGATCCTCGACCGGCAAAGGCGGAACCTTGTTGAACCGCTCGGCGGGTCCGGCGGCGCCCTCGCGCCAGCCCGCCATGTGGAAGACCGTCTCGCCTTTCTGGAAATTGGGCGAGCGGCTCTCGACCACCTTGCCGACCGCTCCGCCGTCCATCGGCGCTCCGACCTGGAAGGGCGGCACATAGGATTTCACGTCGTTCATCCGGCCGCGCATGTAAGGATCGACCGAGAGCCATTCATTCTCGACCCGGATCCAGCCGTCCTGAAGCGGCTCGAGCTCGACCTGCTTGAGCTCGAAATTGTCCATGGTCGGAAGGCCGGTCGGCCGCGATTTCAGATGCCAGGCGCGGGTGGTGGTCATCTCGAAGCTCCCCCTGTTCGTGGTGGCCGGCCGAGGCCGGATTCGCTCCCCCCGCTTTCGCCGCAATGCGGAACGGAGTCAAAAAAAGGCCCGGCGGCCGCGAGGGTCGCCGGGCCGGTTCGGGCTCGCCCGATCAGCGGTCGCGGTCGCGATCGCGGTAGGTGCCGGCGAAGCTGCGGCCCAGCATATGGGCGCCTTCGCCCCTTCCTTCGCCGCCCCGTCCGCCTTGGTCGAAGAAGGCGCGGTTGCTCTCTTCCTCGCTCCAGGCCTGCTTGGCCTCGGCGGCGCTCCGGTTGAGGATCAATTTGTCCTCGACCTTCTCGATCCACGAGCAGGGCACGCTGTGATGCCTGCCGCCCGAATCCTGGTCGCTCCTGGTCAGGATGATCCGGTCTCCGCGCACCTTGTCGACGGTGCCGATATGCTCGCCGTCCGAGCCCTCGACCTCCATATGCTCGGTCACCCGGCCGAGCTGCTGGCGCTGACCCTGGCGCTTCGAGCGGAACGCGCTGAACTCCTGCTCGAACTTGGACTGATGCTCGCGGCGATAATCCTCATAGTCTCGGTCGAACTCGTCGAGCTGGCGGCTCCGCCATTCCGAATAATGCGGATCATGGAGTCCGCCGGCGAGGATCGCCGACGAGCGGGCCGAGCTGTAGCTTCCGAAACCGCCGACCGGGGACGACATCGGGTGGGCGCCGTGGGTTCCGACGCTGCCCGGATCGATCCGGTCGAACCGCCGGCCATGATCGGGATAGCCGCCGAAGCCCGAAGTCCCGCCCTGGAAGCGGTCGTCGCCGAAAATCTCCTCGCGCCGGCCCGAGCCCCATTCGCCTTCGCCGCCCGAGCCGGACCATTCGCCCGGGGGCTCGCGGCGCCAGCTGTCGCCGGACTGGTTGCCCCAGCCGCCGCCGGCGCGGTCGCTCCGATTCCAGTCGCCGCCGCGGCCGGACGAGCGCTCGCGCTCCCAGCGCCGCTCGTCCATGTCGCGCCGTCTTTCGGCCTCGTCGTCGCCGAACCAGGAACGGACCTCGTCGCCGGCGCGCTCGAGGAAGCCGCGCTCGTCGCGGCTCCGCCCATAGTCGCCGCTTCCGTATCTCCGATCATCGTCCCGGTCGCGCCATCGACCCTCGCCATAGGTCCTGTCGCTGCTACGATAGCCCATCTTCAATCTCCTCTTTTCAGCTGGGTCGCGGATACAGGCGCGGCAATTCCGCGCTCGCGATCCATGGGCCGAACGAGGGTGATGGCGGCGCCGTTCCCGCTTGCGGGACAAGGCGTTGCGCCGATTCGCCGGACCGAAGAGCGCTCGGCAGGGCACGCATTTTCGGCGGTCGGCTGGGGCATTGCGAAGCCGGGGCGCCGCCGCTATTGGGGGCGACTTCGCCGGCTCCCCGGCCGGTCCGCCGGCGGGTCCGAAAAGGCGCGGGGCTGTAGCTCAGATGGGAGAGCGCTGCAATCGCACTGCAGAGGTCAGGGGTTCGATTCCCCTCAGCTCCACCAGCCTTTCCGCAGGATCGGCAGATTGCCCCAAGCCCGGGCCGCAGCCAATAGCGAGGAGCCCGGCCGGAACCGTCCTTGCGGAGGATGAAGCTCCTGCTTGGCTTGTCCGCCTCCGACCCATTGCGAACAATGCATGCAACCGGCACAATCACTCTTTCCGCGCGATTGGGAGCAGCGAATGCCGATCCGGGTCAGTCGCCGCAGGTTGCTCACCGGGGCCATGGCCGGAGCGATGGCGCTGAGGCAGTCCAGACTCATCGCCCAATCGGCTGCTCGGCCCAACATTCTCTTCATCATGGCCGACGATCTCGGATACGCGGATCTTTCCTGCTACGGGCGACGCGACTTCGAGACGCCGAACATCGATCGGCTTGCGTCCGAAGGCATGCGGTTCACCAGCGCCTATGCCAACAGCGCCGTTTGCTCGGCGACCCGGCTCGCGCTGATCACCGGCCGCTATCAATATCGCCTGCCCGCCGGTCTCGAGGAGCCGATCGCTGCGCGCGATGTCGGGATCCCGCCCGAGCTTCCGACTCTTCCGTCCCTCTTGCGCTCGGCCGGCTACGAGACGGCGCTGATCGGCAAATGGCATCTGGGACGGCTTCCCAAATATGGCCCGCTGCAAAGCGGCTATCGGCACTTCTGGGGATTCCGCGGCGGTGCCGTCGATTATTATACCCATTCCAACCATGGCGCCGACCTGTGGGACGGCGACACCGCCATCACCGAGGCCGGTTATCTGACGGACCTGCTCGGCGACCGCGCGGTTAAGATCGTCGGCGACTTTGCCGCCTTGAGCCGCCCATTCCTGCTCAGCCTTCACTTCAGTGCTCCGCACTGGCCGTGGGAGGCCCCGGGCGACGTAGCCGAGTCGAATCGGCTGGCCCGAAGCTCCAACCCCGATGCGATCATGAACTTCGACGGTGGTTCGCAGGCGACCTACGCTCTGATGGTGCAACGCCTCGACGAACAGGTCGGAAGAGTGCTCGCCGAGCTCGATCGACATGGCCTCGCCGACAATACGATCATTGTCTTCACCAGTGATAATGGCGGGGAGCGTTTCGCGGACACCTGGCCGTTCACAGGCCGCAAGACCGAGCTGTTGGAGGGCGGGATCCGCGTTCCGGCGATCGTTCGCTGGCCCGGACATATCGGAGCTGGAGGCACGTCCGATGCCCAGATCATGAGCATGGATTGGCTCCCGACATTGCTCTCGATGGCGGGCACGTCGCCGGCGGCCGCTGCCCCTCCGGACGGCGTGGATATCATGCCGGCATTGCTTGGCGGCCCCCTGGCCGAGCGGACTCTGTTCTGGCGATACAAGGCGCACAACCAGCAGGCGTGCCGGCGCGGCGACTGGAAATATCTTCAGATCGACCGCAACAAATTCCTGTTCAACGTGGTCGCCGATCCACTCGAACGTGCCAATATGAAGGAGCGCGAGCCCCAGCGCTTCGCGGAGCTGCAATCCGCCTGGAAGGCGTGGAACGCGACGATGCTGAAGCTCGATCGCAGGAGCTACAGCCATTATTTCGACGGTCGCGAGCTCGCCGACCATCTGGGGGTTCCGCCGTCGGACGATTAGGGTCCGGCGGAACCGGCTTTGACGTCGCCGTAACGGGATGTGTTCCACAGAAGCCGCAAGATGGACGCTGTGCGGACCCGCCGGATATCCTACATCCCCGGTTCGACCGACCCGAATTGGAGAGATGAATTGAACCGACTTTGGCTTGCCCCGGCCGTGCTTTGCGTATCGTGCGCCACCACCGGCGGCGCGGTGGACGAACCTGTCTCCGCCGCTCGGGTGGTCGCCGCCGAGCGCGCCTTCGCGGCCCGGCACCAGTCGGTGTCGGTCAAGCAGGCCTTCGCCGAATATGCCGCGCCCGACGGTGTCGCTCTGACCCCCGAGGGCACGAAGAACGTTTTGGCCTTCATCGCCACCTGGCCCGATCAGGACAATAAGGGCTTCATTTCATGGTGGCCCGACCTCGCGGGGATCGCGCGCTCGGGCGATCTCGGCTTCACCACCGGCCCGGCCTCGTTCGGCGGCGGCAGGCGCTACTCCAATTATTTCACGGTCTGGAAGAAGCAGCCCGACGGCAGCTGGAAATGGGTGATCGACCAGGGCACCAACCGCGCGCTCAAGCCCGACAGCGAGCCGGGCGGGGCAGTGACGATCGTCGAGGCGGCGAGCCCGTCCGGCCTCGATCCTCGCCGCGAGAAACAGCGGCTGCTCGCCGCCGACGCGCGCGAAGGCGGTGTAAGCTTGAGCGACTTCGCGCCGGAAGCGCGCCTGCTCGGCTGGCGCGACATGCCGGCCAATGGGCGTGCGGCGATCGCCGCCGCCCGCACCGGCCGCGACGCGCTCGAGACCGAGCAGGACGGCGGAGGCATATCGGCGGCCGGCGATCTCGGCTGGACCTACGGCTATGCCGGCTGGTCCGAGGCCGGAAAGCCCAAGCGCGGGCCCTATTTGCGGGTCTGGCAGCGGCGCTCCGACGGCTGGAAGATCCTGGTCGAGAATATCAGCCCGTTTTAGGGTCCGGACTCACTACCGGCAATGGCCAGGATCGCCCGGAGAAGGGCACCGGCAAGGAGGAGTGCGAAGGGCGGGCTGGTTGCCCGCACGAGCGCTTCGACGTAGCCGGCGCCCTTCTCCGGGCGACCCCGAAGGGGCGCGGCGGAGAGACGGCCCTGCTGTCGTCGCTCGATCGGTCACGATGAATCTTCATCGCTCCCTCCTCGCTCCTAACCATGACCGCCTCTCCGCCACGTCATGGCCGTTGCCGGTAGTGAGTCCGAACCCTTGGGCTTTTCGACTCTCGCTGCCGCGCCTAAGCGGGAGGCGATGCCGGACTCCGCCGATAATACAGACCTGCCGGAAGCGATTCCCGCCGCGACCCTGATCCTGATGCGCCCCGCCGCGGAAGGGCCGCCCGAATTGCTGATGATGCAGCGCTCGGACACGATGGCCTTCGCGGCCGGAGCGCTCGTCTTCCCCGGCGGCCGGATCGATGCCGACGATCATATGATCGCCCGGAATTATCCGGACTGCGCCGATGCCGCCGCCCGGATCGCCGCGATCCGGGAGACGATCGAGGAGACCGGGATCGCTCCGGCAATCCGCCCTCAGCCCTCAGAGGCGGAAGCGGAGGCGATGCGCGCCGAGCTTGCCGGCGGCGCCCTCTTCTCGGTCCTGCTCGAGAGCGGCGGGACCGCGCTCGATCTCGGCGCGCTCACCCCCTTCGCCCGCTGGTGCCCCAATTTCCGCGAGACCCGCCGCTTCGACACGCTCTTCTACCTCGCCGAGCCGCCGCCCGGCGCCCATTCCGCAAGCGCCGACGAAACCGAATCGGTCCACGCCTTCTGGGCGAGCGCGAGCCACATCCTCTCGGAGATCGACGCCGGCCGGGCCCATGCGATCTTCCCGACCCGCCGCAACCTCGAGCGGCTCGCCGGCTTCGCCTCGATCGACGAAGCCCGAGCCGATGCCGCCCGCCACCCGGTGCGCAAGATCACCCCCTGGGTCGAGCAGCGCGGCGGCGCCCCCCATGTCTGCATCCCCGACGATATCGGCTATCCGGTGACCTCGGAGCCGCTCGAGACGGCGCGGCGGCGCTGAACTGCCTCGCCCACCCGGGGAGCCGGTTGGGGTGAGGGCAAGGATGGGCCGAGTATCATTCCGGTTGCCGCCCGCGCGCCGCGACGCGAGCCAGGCCCGAGAGCGCCACGCCCGCGGCGAGGGTCAACAGCGGCACGCCCTTGAGGGTCGGAGGCCAGCGCCACCAGGAGTGGCCGAAGGCTGAGATCGTGACCGTCACCACATAGCCCAGGAAACAGCTGACGATGATGGCCACGACCCGGTCGCCGATCAGCCGCTTCACGATCAAATGATCGAGGACCACCGACGCAGCATAGCCGATGACGAACGCGGCGGTCATTCCGCCGAGCATATAGGGGATGCTCATCAGGGGTCCTTCCTGTCCTTCGCGCAACCTAGGTCGTTGTCCGAATGCCCGCCATCCCGACGCGCCCGGAGGATGTGCCCGGCCGATTAATCGGCTAGTCGCCTGACATGGACGAGATCGACTGCCTCCTCGCACGGGTGAAGCAAAGCTGCTTCGGAATGCTCCCCCTCCCCGTCTATCGCCGAATCTACGAGACCGCGGCAGCGGCCGGCGGCGGGACGTTCGTCGAGATCGGCACTTCGCAGGGCGCCGCGACGATCGCGATGGCGCTCGGCGCGAAGTCGGCCGGCAAGCCGTTCCGGATCCACAGCGTCGACGAGTATATCGTCGGATCGCGGCCGATCGGCCGATCGCCACAGGAGAAAGCCGGGATCGTCCGGCGCGGTTATGAGATGTTCGGAGTGGCGGACTCGATCGAGACGGTGATCGGCACCTCGGCCGACCTTGCCGGCCTGCCGGCCGTCGACCTGCTGCTGATCGACGCGGACGGGCGGATCGACCGCGACCTCGCTCTGCTCCACGGCCGACTCGCCGCGAACTGCCCGGTGATCGTCGACGATATGGATTCCGCAACCTATCTCGGCTTTCGCAAGGGCCGGCTGACGATCGACCAGAAGCACAGGGCGACCCACCTCCTGCTCGAGCGCTTCGTCGATGCCGGCCTGCTCGTCGCCGACGCTCCGAGCGGCCAGACCGGCTGGTTCCGCAAGGGGCCCGCCTCGCTCTCGCCCGGCGAGATCGAGCGCCTTGCCTTGACCGCCTATCGCGAGCTGGTCTTCGCCACGCTCGATGGCGGCGGCGCGGGCTTCAAATGGCGGGCCTGGCGCTTCGTCTCGGCGAGGGCCCCCCGGCTCGCCCGAGCCTGGCGCAGGCTGCGCGGCAAGAGCCCAGATTAAAGCGCGATCCCATCGGTCCGGTTCGTCATTGCGAGGAGCGCTAGCGACGAAGCAATCCAGTCTTGGTCCGCGACAGGCGCCGCTCTGGATTGCTTCCCCCGGATCGAGTCCGGGGTCGAAACGACAGCTAACTCAGCTCAATCCTCCCAAGGGCCCGAACGAACTTCGGCCCCGCCCCCTCATGGGGACGAGGCCGAAATCGCATTCACTGCTAGCCGGAGCCGGGCCCCGGCCGGCTTTTCTAGCTCAGATGGCGCGACAGATGCTTGTTCATGTCGAACATCGAGCAGCGGTCGGTGCCGAAGATCTTCTTCAGCTTGTCGTCCGCCAGGATCTCGCGCTTGTTCTGCGGGTTCTGCAAATTGTTCTTGCGGATATGATCCCACATCTTGCTGACCACCTCGCTGCGCGGAAGCGGGTCGGAACCCGTGATCGCGGCAAGCTCCGGCGACGGTTTAACCGGCCGAGAGAGTCCGCCCCGCGCCCCTGAAGTGCCTTTTGCCATATTTCCCTCCTGTGATGACCCAGCCGATACACTCCAAACGCGCGCCGAGTGCAAGGGGTTCGGCCCGCAAAATCGCGCCATCGGCGAAACGAGCCGTCCGGACGCGATTTTCATGTGGATTACTTGTCAGATTCGCGCTTCGGACGGCCTCGCCGACACTCCGACCCAGAGAGCGAGGAGCATCAGGCCCGCCGCCGCCGGGCTGAACAGGGGGATGAAGGTCCCCGAGTCGGGCAGAGGAGTCAGCCTGGCGAGCAGCAGGAAGGCGCAGATCGCCGAGGCCGCGGCGGCCATCTCGGCGGCGAAGCGGGTCCAGGCGACACGCGCCGCCGCCTGCATCCTCTGCTCGGCCAGGACCGCCCGGCGGATCCGCTCGGCGAACGCATCGTCGGGCGCGCGCTCGGGCGCAGCGAGAAGCGACTTGAGCCTGAGGTCGATGTCCGCGCTCATGCGCCTGCTCCTTCGAGATGACTGATCAACTGCGCCCGGGCCCGGGCGACGATCGATTTGAGGGTGCCGAGCGGCAGATCGAGGATCCGGGCAGCCTCTCCGTGCGACCAGCCCTCGCCGAGGCACAGAACGGCCGCCGCCCGCTCGCGCGGACCGAGCCTTGCCAGGGCCCGGTCGACGTCGATCGCCGCATCGGGATCGCTGTCATGGCTGCCGAACGCCGCGTCCTCGAGCCCGACCTCGTCGCGCCGGCCGCGGCGATCGCTGAGGAAGGAGCGCCAGGCGATGCGCAGAAGCCAGCCTTCGTAGCTGCCCTCGCCGCGCCAGCTCGCCGCCATCCGCCACGCCTTGACGAACGCCTCCTGGGCGAGGTCGTCGGCGAGAGCGGAATCGCCCCGGCACAGCCGCAGAAGGAAGGCGCGCACCCGGCGCTCGTGCCGCCGGACCAAAGACGTGAAGGCGCCGGCGTCTCCGCCGGCGGCCTTGCGAGCCAGTAGCGCGTCTTCGTCGCCACTCAGCTGATCTCTCCCCGCCTGCGCAGATACCAGAGCCGGCCGAGCAGCACAGCTCCGACGAACAAGGGGAAGACCGCGATCCCGGCGGCGTTGCGGACGTCCTCGGCATCGCCCTGGATCAGTCCGAAGACCAGGATCGCGGCGGCGATCGCGACCAGCACGAGGCCGATCCGGCCGTCGCCGAAGCTCCTGGTCTTGTCCTGCTCGATCCGGTCGAGAAGCTCGGGGGTGAGAGCGCTGTCCCGGCTCAGCGCCTCGCGGACCGTCTTGTGCATCGCATAAGCGCGCATGATCCGTCCGATCTGGTTGATGAACATCACGAACCCGGTGACGAGCGCGATGCTGATTGCGATGTCAGCTTCCATTACTTCTGCCTTTCAATTTCAGCCTTGCCCCCACCAGACGCGCCCGCGGACCGATCTGGATGAGGGGCGGCGAAATATTTCTCATCCGCCGCAGGAACGGCCGCCCGCGGCGCGCGGAGCGAAGGCGATCCGGCGGTGGGGATAATCGAAGAGGGTGGTGAAGCCGGCGATCAGTTCCCGCCCGACGACTCCGGCGCCGCCGTCGCGGCCGATGCCGCCGGTCCGGAAGCTGACCTCGAGGTTCCGGAACCGCCTTCCGCCGAAATCGAAGTCGGCAACGCGGCCGACCTCGACGGAGAAGCTTCCCCCCGCACCCTGCGACCTCAGGCTTCGCGTCGCTTTGCCTTCGAGCAGGCGCTCATTCTTCGTGTAAGCGGGGTAGAAATCGACCGAGGCGGCCGAGCCGGTATCGACCTGGAACAGGGCGTGGCGGCGGCCCTCCACGCTCGCTTCGACCGCCGGAGTGGAATCGAGGAAATGGAGCGCCTGCCAGCGCACCGGCCGCGCCGGCCGGTATCGGGCCGGATCGCAGAGCGCGATCCTGTCGCCGGTGCCGGTGAATTCGACCACCGCCCGGGCGAGCACGTCGTAGCCGATCACGCCCGCCCGTTTCTCGCCGGCGGGCGCATTGTTGGCGCTGAGATCGAGCGCCAGCCAGACCGGATTCTCGATCGTCAGCCGGCCGAGCCTGAAGCTCTTGCCGCGCCGAAAGGTGCCGGGACGCGGAGTCCCGTCGGCGCCGATCGAATTGGTTCGGCCGATGACCGGCATTTCGAGCGCGTCGGCGATCTTCGAGTCGATCATCATGCCGTCGGCGCCCGAATCGAACAGGAACCAGCCTTGCTCCTGCCCGTCGATCGCCGGGCGGGCATAGACATGGCCGGGATCGGCGGCCGCGACCGGAGTGCCTCGGCGAAGCACGAGCTCGGCCGGCGCGCGATTGTCGAAGCGGTAATCGGCCGGCTGAGCCATCGCGAAGTCGGCTTCGCCGCGCGCCAGCGCTCGGACCTGGGTCACCGTCGATACCGAATTGCCGCGATAGCTGGATTCGATCCGGTGGGGCAGCAGCATGCCCAGCGCCCGGCGATAGTCGGAATAGGCAGCGGTGAACGGCCCGCGGTCGTAGGGCACGACCAGTCGCCTCGGAAGCCAGGTCGAGCGGTCGACGAACAAGGTGGCGGCAGGCACTCCGCCTCGTCTGTCCAGCCTGAGCGCGATGAGATGATCGTCGCTCTCGGCGGGCAGGATCGTCGCGGCGATGCCGCTTCCGGAATCGAGCCACTGGCCGCTGCGCACCCAGAGCGGCCAGGCCTGTTTCTCGAACTGGCGGAGGTTCATCGGCACCGCGGCACCTCGGCGCGGGTCGCGCTGCCAGGCGCCGACGCCGTCAAAGCCGAACTCGTCGCCGGCGCGGAGCTTGCCCGAGCGGCCGAAGCGAAGGGTCGTCGCGCGCCCATCCTCTCCGGTCTCGGTGACGGCGAAGCCGGCGCGGAGGCGCCTGGCGCCGATCGCGGCGCGAACCCGCGCGAGCACGGCGGCGGCCGGCTCGGAGTGGGAGGC
>JBKPOT010000004.1:0-181734 GCA_046733235.1 Pseudomonadota bacterium | reverse complement strand
GGCCTTCATCACTCACGCGGCATTGCTGGATCAGGCTTTCGCCCATTGTCCAATATTCCCCACTGCTGCCTCCCGTAGGAGTCTGGGCCGTGTCTCAGTCCCAGTGTGGCTGATCATCCTCTCAGACCAGCTAAGGATCGTCGCCTTGGTAGGCTTTTACCCCACCAACTAGCTAATCCTACGCGGGCTCATCCAAAGGCAATAAATCTTTGGTCTTGCGACATTATCCGGTATTAGCAGTCATTTCTAACTGTTATTCCGAACCTTTGGGCAGATTCCCACGCGTTACGCACCCGTGCGCCACTAGACCCGAAGGTCTCGTTCGACTTGCATGTGTTAGGCATGCCGCCAGCGTTCGTTCTGAGCCAGAATCAAACTCTCAAGTTAATGACCGACAACCACCCCCTTGGAATAGGAGGAAGAGGCCGGCATCTCTGGGAGCCGTTCCTGCACAATTACATTCACTGTGGATATGTAATAGGACATTGGAACGGCTAAGTTTATCCGATCGCCGACGCCCAGAGGCCGTCGATGACCGGGGCCGCCGCCCACATGTCCCTTCATCTAAACCGACAATGTCAAAGAGCCGACATCTCTCCACCCCGTGTTGATCCGGGACATCGGGTTACCGATTGAAGAGACGCGAACGGGGTTGGACAAAAGCCGTGCCCGCCGGTGGCCAGCCCTATATGGGGGAGTTTTCCCACCGTCAAGTGCTGTTTTTTCGAAAGCTTATCATCGCTTTCTCACCCACGATCGCCGGCGAAGGATCGCCATGGCCCCAGGGGTGGCGGCGCATATGCGGGCGGCGGAGCCGCTCGTCAATGCCCTGTAGGGAAAGAATCCGATAAGATTTCAACGCCGCCTTAAGGACCGGATTAACCCGGAGCCTGTAAGGCGGCACCGAGAGCGATATGGGGTCGAGGACCGGTTTTGCAAGTGGCCGACATAGGAGAAAATGCGGAAAATCAACAGCCTGGCCTGACCGACCGGGTGCGCGGCGCCGTCCTGTGGCGCTCCGGCAGCCAGATCCTTGCCCAACTCGTCACCTGGTCGGCGACCTTCCTGGTCATCCGGATGCTCGCCCCGAGCGATTACGGCCTGTTCGCCATGTCCCAGGCGATCCTGGTCTTCCTCAACCTGATGAGCGGCTGGGGATTCGCCAACGCTCTGGTGCGCCGCGAGACGATCAGCCCGACGGAGATTCGCCAGGTGTTCGGAATGCTCCTGCTCCTCAATGCCGGGCTCTGCGCCGCCCAGCTCTCCCTCGCTCCACTCGCGGCAACCTATTTCCACCAGCCGATGGTCGCCCATCTGCTCTCGATCCAGGCCTTCCTCTATCTCGCCAACCCGTTCATCGCTCTGCCCCAGGCGCTTCTGGCGCGGCAGATGAACTTCAAGCGCCAGGCGCAGGTCTATCTGGTCGCCTCACTGCTCAGCGCCGCCACCGCTCTGGCCTGCGCAAGCGCGGGCTGGGGGGTATGGACCCTGGTCGCCGCCCCGTTCGCCTTGTTCACGACCCAGGCGATCGGATTGACCTGGATGGCGCGATCACTGGTCTGGCCGAGCTTCCGGTTCGCCGGCGCCGGCCATTTGTTTCGCTACGGAAGCGCGATGATCGCGGTGCAAATGTGCTGGTTCGTCCAGAGCCAGTCGGACGTGTTCATCGCCGGCCGGGTGGTCGAGCCGCACCAGCTCGGCCTCTACACCACCGCTCTCTTCCTCACCCAGATCCTCACCGCCAAGTTCATCCCGCCGCTCAACGACGTCGCCTTCGCGGCTTATTCGCAACTCAAGAGCGAGCCGGGTGCGGTCGCGGGGGCGTTCCTCAAGGGGGTGCGGCTGATCATGCTGATCGCTTTGCCCTTCTGCTTCGGGCTTGCGGTCACCGCCGAGCCACTGACGCTGACCGTGCTCGGGGCGAAATGGATCGAGGCGGTGCCGCTGATCCGCCTTCTCGCCTGGGCAATGGCGTTCATGACCCTCCAGCTGCTGTTCCAGCCGGCGACCAACGCTCTCGGCCAGGCGCGGATCACCCTTCGGGTGGCGATGACCGGCGCGGTGATCATGCCGCTCTGCTTCCTCGCCGGCATCCAGTTCGGAATCATGGGCCTGGCCTGGGCCTGGCTGCTCGGCTTCCCGCTCTATTTCGCCGTGGCCGCCGCGATCTCGCTTCCGGTGATCGGCGCGAGGCCGGCGGCCCTCGCGCGTGCGGTGACGCCGGGGCTGCTCGCCGCCTCGACGATGGCAGCGGCCGTCGCCGGGCTCGATTTCCTGTTGCCGCCGATGGGACCGGCGGCGCGGCTCGCCGCTCTCGTGCTATTCGGCGCGACCGCCTATTGCGGTCTTCTCATTGCCTTCGCCCGGCCGCTGGTCGAGGACGTACTGACGCTTGTGCTTCGGCGGCGGCGCGAGGTCGTTGCGGCCTGACCCTGATCCGAATGAAGTCGGCGCTCAGGCGCTCTGGATATATTCACGCATCGCCTCGGCTTCCTGCTCGATCCGGTTGATCCGGTAGGCGACGAGATCGCCGATCGAGACGAAGCCAATCAGCCTGTTTTCCTCGACCACCGGCAAATGGCGGAATCGGCGGCGCGTCATTTGCGAGAGAGCGGCGAGCGCGGAGACCCGCGGCTCGATCGTGATCGCCGGCGCGGTCATCACTCGCCGGACCGGCCAGTCGAGGATCTCGGCACCGTCCCGGGCAAGGCAATTGATGATGTCGCGCTCGGACATGATTCCGACCACCTCGCCGCCCTCGAGAACAGGAACCGCGCCGATCTTTTTCTCCGCAAGCAATGCTATTGCTTCGCGGACCGTGGTGCCGGTCTCGACGGTCACGATATCGGACCCCTTGGTCTGGAGTATCGCGGCGATGGTCATGCTCGCCTCCTTTTTTCCCGACTCGCCTTGAATCATCCCATGGCCGGGGCCCAAATGGAAGCATGCCCGATCATGATCCCGCCCCGCCCCGCCACGATCGGCGAGCGCTCGCCTGGAGCCGCTACCGGAGCCTGATGAAATGGAGCGCGGTCGCCGCGGCCGCAGCGGTTGTGGCGGCCCTGCTCTATTTGAGCGCATCGGGCGAGCCGATGCCGGTCTCGATGGTGATCGCGACGATCGCCGGGGTCGGCCTGTCGGTCCTGCTCGGCGCCGCTCTGATGGGCCTCGTCTTCCTCAGCAACGCGAGCGGCCATGACGAGGATGCGGCGGGCGGGAGCGGGCGCGATGGGTGAGGGGCGCGAACCGATCCTTCGGGTCGTGCCGAGGCCCGGCGACATCAACAGCAACGGCCATATCTTCGGCGGCTGGGTGCTGTCACAGATGGACATCGCCGCCGGCATCGTCGCCTCGCGCGAGGCCGCGGGCCCGGTCGCGACCGTGGCGATCGAGGCGATGGAGTTCATCGCCCCGATCCTGCTCCACGACCTCATCTCCATTTACGCCCGGGTCGAGCGGATCGGCCGGACCTCGATGGCGATCCGGATCGAGGTGATCGCAAGCCGCGACCGCGGCGCCCGCGAGGTCAAGGTGACCGAAGGGCTGTTCACCTTCGTCGCGCTCGACGAGGAGCACAGGCCCCGGCCGGTCAGGCCCGCCTAGAGGTTCCTACTCGGTCGTATAGGCGCCCTGGTACCAGCCGCCGCCCTGGTCGATGCACCATTCGGTCGTCTTGTCCTCGAGCGTGCAATAGACCCGGATCGACAGTCCGCCGCTTCCCATCCAGCAGGTGGCGGAGACTCCGTCGCCCTGCTGGGCGAACGAGCCGTTGGTCCAGCCCGAGCCGTCCCAGCAGCGTTCGGTCACATTGTAGCCGTCGCTCGAATAGACCCGGATGTGGACCTGCCCGCCGGAATCGAGCCAGTTCACCGCCGCGGTGTCGACCGGTAAATTCGGAGTGGATGCCATGATCTGTTTCCCCTGCCACGCTGCCGGCCGCCCCTTGCGACTCGCGCATTGTGCCGGAAGGTCCGATTTTCGCCGATCCGTTGCAAGAGAGGAGAGTGGCCGTCGCTCAGTTGCCGCGGCGGGCCGTCAATCGTCGTCGTCCTCGTCGTCGTCGAAATATTTCCGGCGGGGCGCGGGACGAGTTTCGTAGGTGATTGCGGTCCGCCCGTGCGCCGGCACGTGCGCCAGCCAGAGCCTGCGGCCGTTCCTGACTCCCAGCCTGGTGCTGACCGTGACCAGCTTGAGTCCGTTGTAGAGCAGCAGGAGAGTCTCGACCTTGACCGGCTTCGGGCCCGCATTGCTGATCTCGACCCGATAGCGGCGCGTGCTCCAATCGCCTTCCTCCTCATCCTCCTTGCCCTGCTTGTTGCGCTCCTCGATCATTTTGTGGCTGACCCACACGTCCGGATTCTCGCCGGCAGCGATCTCGACCTCCTGTCCGACCGCGACGTCGTCGATCGAGCTCTCCCTCGCCAGCATCGGCCGGGCCAGGCCCCGCTCGAACACCGCGATCCGGCCGAGCGGCAGTGGAAGCCCCAGCCCCCTGGCCGCGACATTCATGGTCCGGAGAAGGACGTAGGCCGGTTCGGGCCGGTCGCTCGGGGATCCGATCTCCACCGAGGCGCCGAAGACCCGGTCGAACGGGACTGCCGTCCGGCGAAGCAGAGCAACCTGCTTCTGGGCATGCGCCGCGACGGTGACCGGTTCGGGAATGCGATAGAGCTTGAGGTCGCCAAGCTCCTCCTGCTCAGCGCTCATCCTTGTGACCGGCAGGTTGTTGACGAGATCCTCGCGATTGATGCGCGAGCCGGTGACGACGATGTCGCCCCCCTCGCTGCTGTACAAAGGCTCGGAGGTGGCGGTGGTGACCGGACCCTCATAGAGCGGAATGTCACTCGTTCGGCCCTGCGGCCAGCATTGCAGCCTGATCTCGGCGGAGACGGAATCCAGATCGTCTTCCTCTTCATCCTCTTCGCGGTTGAGCTTGCCGGCCACCACCTGGGTGCGCGCGTCGGGAAAGCTCTCGTCATTGTCGTTGGCGAGGGTCATCCAGGCGAACAGGTCGAGGGTCCGGCCGTCGGCCGCGACGTCGGCGATATAATAGGCCTCCCAATCGAAATCGCTCGCCAGATAGGAAAGGCTGAGAGTGACGGTCGTCGCGGCGGGACTGCTGGTGTTGACCGCGAGAGTCGGCTTGTCCGAGAGGCCGGCGGGCACTTCGTCATAGACCGGAGTCTCGGGAAGGCCGGTGCAGCGCAGCGCCTCGATCCCCTCCTTGGTCTGAAGCACGACGCCGTTCGGGCCGGATCGGATCACCGCCTCGCTTTCGGTGACCGCGCCGGTGCGGCGGTCGGTTCGGCGGATATGAACCCGGCGGCCAAGCGCCGAATCGATCAGTGCGCCGGCCGAAAGCAGGCGCGCGTCGCGATTCTTCTCGCCGACTCCGCCCGGCAAGCCTCGGACGATCGCGCTCGCCGGCAAAATGCCGCCGGCCACGCCCTCGAATCGTATCTCGCTCTCGCCGGCGGGGAGGCGGACGGTCCGGGTTTCGGTGATCAGCGCGTAGCCGTCCAGCCATTCGGGCTCCAACTCGGCGGCGGCGCCCCGATTGGGATCGCGATAGATGGTGACCGATACGGCGTCCGGCGCCGGCGACACGACGAGCGGCCGGGCGGCGGCCGGCGCCGGCAGCGCCGTCAGAAGCGCAAGAAGGAGCCAGACGGCACGAAGCCCGCGACCGCGATTCGGTCGGCGGCGGTTCATTCCTCCTCCCCGGGGAAATATTTGGCGCTGCGCCCCGGCTGGACCTCGTAGGCGAGCGCGGCCCGGCCATGCGCCGGCACATGCGCGTCCCACACGCGCATTCCGTTCTTGTTTCTCGTCCGGCCCTCCACCTTCGCCAGCCTGAGGCCCCGGTCGGGACCGAGATAGGTTTCGACCGTCGCCGGGTTGGGGCCCGAATTGACGATGTCGATCTCGAATCGGCGGCGGATCCAGGCATCCTCGTCATCGTCCGCGGCGCCGGTCTTCCTTTGCTCGGAAATCATTCGCTGGCTGACCCGCACGCTCGGGCTGTCGCCGGCGATGATCTCCACCTCCTCGCCGATGGCGGTGTCGTCCATCGAGGATTCGCCGCTCAGGACCGGGCGGGCGAGGCCCTGCTCGAACACCGCCACGCGCCCTTGCGGCAAGGGCAGGCCGAGGCCGTTCGCCGTGTCGTTCCTGGTCCGAAGCAGGATCGACGCCTGCTCGTCATAATCCTCGGAGCCGAGATCGACCGAGGCGGTGTACAGACGTTCGAATCGGACCGTGGAGCGCTGCAGAAGGGCGATCTGCTTCTGGGAGTGGGCGGCGACGGTGACCGGCTCGGGCAGGCGGTAGAGCTTGAGGTCGCCGAGTTCTTCCTGCAGCGCCCTGCCGTTGCCGGCGAAGGCCTGCGGCAGGCTGTTGATCAGATCCTCGGTGCGCATGGTTCCCTGGAGGCGAACCTCCTGGCTCTCGAGCACGATCCCGGATGCGACCGCCGCCTCCGCGATGTCGTTCGTTCTTTGCTGGGGCCAGCATTTCAGCTCGATTCCGGACGAAACCGGTTCCGGCCCATCATCATCCTCTTCGCGGTTCGGGCGCCCGGCAACCGCCTGGGCGTTGGCGGTAGGAAAGTTCTCGTCATTGCCGTTGGCGAGGGTCAGCCAGGCGAACAGATCGAAGGTCCGGCCGTCCGGAGCGACCTTGACAACGTAATCGGCCTGCCAGTCGAAGCCGGTGGCCAGATAGGAGAGACTGAGCGTGACCGTCGTCGCGGCGGGGCTGCTGCCGTTCACGGCCAGCGTCGGCTTCTCCGAAAGCCCCGCGGGCAGCTCGTCATAGACCGGCGTCTCGGGCAGGCCGGTGCAGCGCAGCGCTTCGATCCCTTCGGCGGTCTGAAGGACGATCCCGTTGGGCCCCGAGCGGACGATCGCCTCGGCCTCGGTGACGGTGCCGGTGACGGGGTTGGTCCGCCGGACATGGACACGGCGGCCCAGGACCGCTTCGATCAGGGTGCCGGGCGATAACAAGCGGGCGTCGCGATTCTTCTCGCCGACTCCGCCCGGCAGCCCGCGGACGATCGCGCTCGCCGGCATGATTCCGCCGGCGACCCCTTCGAAGCGGATCTCGCTTTCCCCCGCGGGCAGGCTGACGGTCCGGGTTTCGGTGACGAGGGCGTAGCCGGCCAGCCATTCCAGCTCCATCCTGTCCTCGCTGCCGCGATAGGGATCCCGATAGAGGGTCACCGACAAGGCATCGGGAGCCGGAGAGACGATGGTCGGGCGGGCCGCCGCCGGTGCGAGCGGCAGCAGCAAAGCGAGCAGGGCGATGAAGGCCCGGGCCATCGGATCAATAGCGCGTGTCGAACGTCGCCGTGACAACTGCCTCGCCATTGGCCGGGATCGAAACATGCCACTGAGTCGCGTCGGAAGACTGGCGTTCGCTCGCCTGGCTCTCCTCGGCGATCCTGGTGTCGGACAGATACCAGTCGAGCCCGGCCTGGACGAGGTCGACCGTGACCGGCTCAGGGCGGGCGTTGGTCAGGGTGTAGCGCATGGTGGTGCGCCAGCGGGCGCCGTTCACCCGTTCCCTTTTTTCGACCACCGCTTTCACTTTCACGTCGAACGCCTCGCCGGTGCGGACCGCGAGCTCGGAGCCCATCGGCGTATGGCCGATCGCATTCTCCCCAATGAACTGGGGAGCCCCCTTCGCGTCGCGCATATAGACCCGCACGGTTCCAGCCGGGAGCTGGTCGCCGAGCCCGCCCGCCGCTCCGTTCGAGAATTTGAGAACGGTGCTGGCGCTCTTCGGCTCGTTCGCGGTCTCGAGCCAGGCGACCCGATATTCATAGGCCTTGCGCGCGGCGGCCCCCTGAACGTCGAGGAAGCTGACCTGCTTGGTCTGGGCGTTGGCGATGGTCGTGCGATTGGCCAGCGGATAGAGATAATATTCGCCGAGCCGCGCCCTCGTCCCGCTCTCGGTGCCGGCGTTGCGCAGGCTGGCCTGCCGCTGGTTGTAGCTGCGATAGCCGCCATTATTGTCGTCATCGCCCTGGCTCGGATTGCCGGCAACCATGACCACGGCGGCATCGTTGTAGGTCGTGCCGGTCGAATTGCTGAGCGTGATCCAGCCCTGGACGTCGATCTTTCCGGCGACCTGGTCGAACAGAGCGACATAGTCGGCCTTCCAGCCGAGGCCCGGAGTCAGATAGGTCAGCCTGGCCGGGCGCGGTCCGGCACGGTCGCTCTCCACCGTGACCGAGAGGGTCGGCCGGGCGCGAAGATTGGGCGGCACCTGGTCGAAGATCACCCGGACCGGCAGGCCGTCGTCGCGAAGCACCTCGATCCGGCTTCCGATCTGGAGGACGACTCCGCCATTGGCGGCGAGGATCTTGGCCTGCTCGCGGGTCTCGGCGCCGGTCGCCGGGTTGATCCGGACGATGGTCACGACCTTGCCGACCGCTTTCTCCATCAGCTTGGCCGGGGAGAGCAGGTCATAGTCGAAATTCTGCTCGATGATTCCGGCGTCGGGCGCCGCGAAGGAGACGGTCTCGGCCCTGATCTGCCCGGACACGTCCGGGAATTCCTGGCGCGACCGGCCGGCCGGGATGTTGAGCTGGCGCGTGTCCTGAACCAGCCCGATATTGCCGTTATAGATGGTGATCGCGAGGTCGCCCTGGGCGGACTGGGCGAAAGCCGGCGCCGCGGCGCAGGCGGCGAGCAGGATCAGGCGGCGCATGTCTCGTTCTCCCCCGGTCGAACCGCTTGAGAACACAGGATGTTGCCGGCGCTGTCAACGAACCATGGCGGGGCGCGCAAAGAAAAGGCGGCGATCCGAAGACCGCCGCCCTTCCTGGTGATCGCTCTACGAACGGTTCAGGCCGCCGGCGCGATATCCGTATCGTCGGCGCTCGGGCGGCGCGGGCGCCGAACCCGCGCCGGCTTGGCCGGAGCCTCGGGCTCGATCGAGATTGCCGGCGGCAGGACCTCGAGCGAGATCCGCTCTTCCTCCTCCGGCTCCTCATTCCGCTCGATCGGACGCGGCGCCGGGCGGGCGCGCTGGCGGTCGGGCCGGCGCTCGCCGTTGCGCTCCTCGCGATAGTCGCGCTGGGCGCGGACCGGCCGGTCGCCCCGATCGTCGCCGCGGTCGCCACGATCCTCGCGCTCGCCGCGATCGGAACGGGCGAACCTGTCCTCGCGATCGTCGCGGTCGTTACGGTCGGAGCGCTCGGGACGGGCGAATCTGTCCTCGCGCTGGTAACGCTCGTCGCGATCGTCGCCTTCGTCACGGTCGTTGGCGGCGCTGACCCCGTCTTCCTGATCCTCATCCTCGTCGGAGCCGTAATCGTCGCGCTGGCGGCGCTGCTCCTCGAAGCGGGCGCGGCTCTCGTTCAGGACTCGAAAATAATGCTCGGCGAACTGGAGATAATATTCGGACTGGACGCGGTCGCCCTGAAGCTGGGCGTCGCGCGCAAGCGATTTATATTTCTCGAGAAGCTGGCTCGCGTTGCCGCGCGAGCGGTTTTCCTGCCGGTTGTTCCCCGGATTAGGCGATTGGTTCGGCGAGCGTGGTCCGCCCCCGCGGCCGCGCCTGCGGCCGTTCTGACGATTGTTGATCAAAAGTTGGTCCTCGTCCTGTGGTCCTATTCAGCCACTATCCCGACCGGGCCCCTCCCGGCCGTATTATTCTGCGCGACCTCCGGCAGGGGGCCGCACGCGGCTCCCGCCACCTCACGCCAGACCGTCCTGAGACGTCTAAGCAATCGGGGGTCGGCGACGGCGGCCTCACGCATTCTGGCTGTGATGAGCCCCGTCCCTGCGTCCTATGTAGCTATGACGGCTCGAAAAACCAAGCGGAAAGATGATAGCCTGAATTAACCGCCTAAACCCTGTGGGTTAAGGCCAGACAGCGGACGTGGCCGGCGAGGTCGCGGCGAGCGGCGACGGCAAGTCCGGCCGCCTCGAACAGCGCTGAAACAGCGCCTTGCTGACCTGCTCCGATCTCGACGCAGGCGACGCCGCCCGGCGCCAGCAGCCGCGGCAGGACCGGAGCCAAACGGCGATGTTCGCCGAGCCCGCCGGCGGCGGCGAACAGGGCCTCGTGCGGCTCCCACTCCGCGACGTCGCGCGGCAGATCGGCGCCGGTCTCGACATAAGGCGGGTTGCAGAGGATCAGGTCGAACCTCTGCTCCAGCCCTTCGCCCCAGTCGCCGAGGCGAAAATCGGCGCGTCCGCTCATTCCGAGCCGGGCCGCGTTGGCGGAGGCGATGTCCAGAGCCGCCTGCGACCGGTCGACGCCTATGCCACGCGCATCCCGCCATTGATCGAGCGCCGCGAGCAGGAGCGCGCCGGAGCCGGTGCCGAGATCGAGGATGTCGCACGGCATCCGGCCGGCGAAATGCTCGACCGCGGCCTCGATCAGGGTCTCGCTTTCGGGCCGGGGGATGAGGACGGCCGGTCCGACCTCGAGCTCGATCGTCCAGAAGGCGCGCCGGCCTATGATATAGGCGATCGGTTCGCCGGCCTCGCGACGGGCGACGAGCGCGTCGAAGCCGTCGGGGACCTCCCGCGCCATGTCGCCAAGCAGCAGTTCCTCGCGCTCGACGCCGATCGCATGGGCCATCAGCAGTTCGGCATCGAGCCTTGGGGTGTCGCTCGACTGCGCCAGCCGCGAGGACGCGGCGGCGAGCGCTTCACGCAATTTCATCGAGGCTGCTCAGCCGCTCGGCCTCATCTTCGGCGATCAAAGCCTCGACCAGTTCGTCGAGCTGGCCCTGGAGGATTTCGGGGAGGCGGTGGAGGGTGAGGTTGATCCGATGGTCGGTCACCCGCCCCTGCGGGAAATTGTAGGTCCGGATCCGCTCGGAGCGGTCGCCCGAGCCGACCATCGATTTGCGCGCGCCGGCGCGCTCGCTGGCGAGCCGCTCGCGCTCGAGCTCGTAAAGGCGGGTGCGGAGCACCCGAAGCGCCTTGGCCTTGTTCTTGTGCTGCGATTTCTCGTCCTGCTGGATGACGACGAGCCCGGTCGGCAAATGGGTGATGCGGACCGCGCTGTCGGTGGTGTTGACCGACTGGCCGCCCGGCCCGGAGGAACGGTAGACGTCGATCCGAAGATCCTTGTCCTCGATCCGGACATCGACCTCCTCTGCCTCGGGCAGAACCGCGACGGTCGCGGCGCTGGTGTGAATTCGGCCGCCGCTCTCGGTGACCGGGACCCGCTGGACCCGATGAACCCCGCTCTCGAACTTCAGCCGGGCGAACACGCCCTGGCCGGTGACCGCGGCGACGACTTCCTTGTAACCGCCGACGTCGGAGGCGCTCGCCGAGATGAGCTCGACCCGCCAGCCTTTCTCCTCGGCATAGCGCTGGTACATTCGGAAAAGGTCGCCGGCGAACAGGGCCGCCTCGTCGCCTCCGGTCCCCGCGCGGATCTCGAGCATCGCCGGCCGGTCGTCGGCGGCGTCGCGCGGAAGCAATTTCAGCGCCAGCGCACGCTCCGCCTTTGGAAGCTCCGAATTGAGCTCGGCCGCTTCCTCCTCGGCCATCTGCCGGATTTCGGGATTGGCGTCGGCAAGCATCTCGGCAAGCACGTCGAGCTCGGCGCGGATCCGCCGCACCTCGCGCGCCGCCGCCGCGACCGGCTCAATCTCGGCATAATCCTTGGAAAGCCGGACGAACTCCTCCGGCGCGAGATTGGGCGAGGCCATCGCATTCTGAAGCTCGTCCTTGCGCGCTTCGATCGCGGCAATGCGTTCGGCGGAAAAGCTCGTCATCGGGGGCGGACCGCCTCCGCCAAGCCGTCCAGCGTCACCGAGCGCTGCTCGCCGCTGGCCAGGTCCTTCACCGCCGCTTCGCCTCGAGCGAGCTCGTCGTCGCCGATGATGATCGCGAAGCGGGCGCCGCTCGCATCGGCTTTCTGCATCCGGCGCTTCATATTGCCGCGATAGGCCATCTCGCAGGCGATTCCCGAACGGCGCAGCTTCGCCGCAATGCCGATGGCCGCCTCCTCGGCCGCGGCGCCGAGCGGGACCAGAGCGATGTCGACCCGCGCCGCTTCGGGCGCCGCGATCAGCATCGTAAGCCGCTCGATCCCGGCCGCCCAGCCGACCGCCGGCGTGTGCGGCCCGCCGAGGCTCTCGATCAGCCCGTCATAGCGGCCGCCGGCGATGACCGCGCTCTGCGCGCCGAGATCCTCGGTGGCGAACTCGAAAGCGGTATGACGATAATAATCGAGACCTCGGACCAGTCGCGGATCGCGGGTCCAGCGCACGCCGGCGGCGTTCAGCCCGGCGGTCACCTTCGCGAAATAATCGGCGGCTTCCGGGGTCAGATAGTCGTCGACCGTCGGCGCACTGTCGACGATCGGCCAGTCCTGATGCTCCTTGCTGTCGAGGATCCGGAGCGGGTTCTTGTCGAGCCGCTCCCGGCTCTCCTCGGAAAGATCGGAGCGGCGGGCGCGGAAATGCTCGACCAGTGCGCCGCGCCACGCATCGCGGGTCGCCGGATCGCCGAGCGTGTTGAGCTTGAGCTCGACCCGCCCGCTGATCCCGAGCTCGGCGAGCAGTTGATCGCCCAAGGCGATGATCTCGACGTCGGCGGCCGGCTCGCCCGACCCGATGATCTCGGCATCGAGCTGGTGGAACTGGCGGTAGCGTCCCTTTTGCGGCCGCTCATAGCGAAAGGCCGGGCCGTGCGTGACGATCTTGACCGGAGCAAGCTGCTGCCAGCCCTCGGACAGATAGGCGCGGCAGATTCCGGCTGTGAATTCGGGCCGAAGGGTGAGGCTGTCGCCGCCGCGATCCTCGAAGCTGTACATCTCCTTCGAGACGATGTCGGTGGTCTCGCCGATCGAGCGGGCGAAGACCTGAGTGGACTCGAAGACCGGCATCTCGACCCGGCGAAAGCCGTAGAGGCGGCGGACGCGCTCGAACGTCTCGATCACCTTCTGGAAACGGTCGGCATCCTCGCCCCAGATGTCCTGGGTGCCTCTGATCTTTTGCGGGCCCTTGCTCATCGGCGGCGCCTTAGCATGTTCAGCCGCGCGGGAAACAGCATGGTTCAGACGCGCGACAAGATCGGCTAAGCGGGCGCCTCGCCCGCCTGTCCGGAGAGTCGAACGTGCGCACCTTTCTGATCCCCTTCCTCGCTCTCGTCCTCGCGATCCCCGCCGCAGCCCAGGTCGAGACGAGCCGGCCGCAGCCGTTGCCGATCGCCGACTCGATCCCTGTGGCGCGCGACATTCCCTATCCGGGCACGCTTCGGCTCGAGGTCGACGCCACCGATACGGCGCGCGCCATCTTCAGGGTGCGGGAGACGATACCGGTCGCCGGGCCGGGCCGGCTCACGCTCCTCTATCCGCAATGGCTGCCCGGCAATCACGCGCCGCGCGGTCCGATCGCGACGGTCGCCGGGATCAAGGTCAGCGCCGCCGGCCGGCCGATCGAGTGGCGGCGCGATCCGGTCGACGTTTACGCCTTTCATGTCGACGTGCCCGCAGGAGTTCGCGAAATCCTGGTCGAGTTCCAGCATCTCTCGCCGACCGAAGCCGACCAGGGCCGGGTGACGATGACTCCGGACATGCTCAACCTGCAATGGGAGAAGATGTCGCTCTACCCGGCCGGCTATTTCACCCGCGATATCCCCATTCAGGCGAGCGTGACTCTCCCCGCCGGCTGGCAAAGCGCGACCTCGCTCGACGTCGCCGACCGCCGCGGCGAGCGGATCAGCTACAAGACTGTGCCCTACGAGACCCTGGTCGATTCGCCGATGTTCGCGGGCCGCAACTTCCGCCGCGAGGATCTCGGCAACGGCGTCTTCCTCAACATGGTCGCCGACCGGCCCGAGGATCTCGCCGCCACTCCGGTCCAGCTCGCCGCCCACCGCCGCCTCGTCGAGCAGATGTTGAAGCTGTACGGCGCCAAGCATTGGAGCCGCTACGACTACCTGCTGGCGCTGACCGACAAGCTCGGCGGGATCGGCCTCGAGCATCTCCGCTCCTCCGAGAACAGCCACCCGCGCGGCTATTTCACCGACTGGGACAAGGGCTCGGCCGGCCGCGACCTGCTCGCCCATGAATTCAACCACAGCTGGAACGGGAAATATCGGCGCGGCGCGGACCTGTTCACGCCGGACTACCGGACGCCGATGCGCGACAGCCTGCTCTGGGTCTATGAGGGCCAGACCCAGTTCTGGGGTTTCATCCTGTCGGCGCGGTCGGGCATGATGCCGGTCGAGGACGTCAAGGCCGAGCTCGCCCGGACCGCGGCCTATTACGACACTTTGCCCGGCCGGAGCTGGCGGCCTTTGATCGACACGACCAGCGATCCGATCATCGCCGCCCGGCGGCCCAAGGCCTGGTCGAGCTGGCAGCGCTCCGAGGATTATTACAGCGAGGGCATGCTGATCTGGCTCGACGTCGACAGCCGGCTTCGCGAGATGACCGGGGGCCGGCGCTCGCTCGACGATTTCGCCCGCGCCTTCTTCGGCGCGAGGCCCGGCGACGAGGGCATCTCGACCTACACGTTCGACGACGTCGCGCGAACTCTCAACGCGATCGCGCCGTTCGACTGGGCGGCCTGGCTGCACCGCCGGGTCGAGCAGGTCGGCGACGCCCCGCTCGACTGGATCGGGCGCGGCGGCTACCGCCTCGCATACAGCGAAACTCCGCCGCCTTATTTCAAGTCGCGCGAGAAGGACCGCAAGATCCTCGACCTGACTTACACGATCGGGGTTACGGTCGGGAAAGGCGGCGAGATTTCGAGCGTCGCCTGGGATTCGCCCTTGTTCAATGACGGCGTGACCAGCGGAACAACGATCCTGGCGATCAACGGCCGCGAATATTCGGACGACGATCTCAAGGCCGCGATCAGCGCGGCCAAGGGCGGCCGGACTCCGATCCGGCTGCTGGTCAAGAAGGGCGACCGCTACCGGACCGTCGATCTCGCTTACTATGGCGGGCTGCGCTATCCGGTGCTCGAAAGGGTCGGAACCGGCCCGTCGACGCTCGACGCCTTGCTGGCGCCGCTGCCGTAAAGCGCGAACAGGGGAGACGAAGATGCGACTGAACAGGCTGATCCTGCCCGCTGCCTTGATGCTGTCGGCCTGCGCCGGCTCGCCCGAGAGGGTCGCCGACTTCAGCTCGAGCGCGACCGCCGAGGCGAACACCAACGCCGCTCTGGCCCGAATCCGCCAGCTCAATCCGAAGCTCAACGCCGTCATCGCCGTCGATCCGACCGCCCTCGCCCAGGCGCGCGCTCTCGACCGCGACTCCCGGCGCGGCCCGCTGTTCGGAATGCCGATCCTGATCAAGGACAATATCGAGACTTCGGGACCGCTCCCGACCACCGCCGGAAGCCTCGCTCTGGCCGACAATGTCACCGGCCGCGACGCGCCTTTGGTCGCCCGGCTTCGGGCCGCCGGCGCGATCATCGTCGGCAAGGCGAACCTGAGCGAATGGGCGAACATCCGTTCCAGCGATTCGATCTCGGGCTGGAGCGCGGTCGGCGGCCAGACCCGCAACCCCCATGCGCTCAACCGCAACACCTGCGGATCGTCGAGCGGCAGCGGCGCTGCGGTCGCGGCCGGAATGGTGCCGGCGGCGATCGGCACCGAGACCGATGGTTCCGTCACCTGTCCATCGGCGATCAACGGCATCGTCGGACTGAAGCCGACGGTCGGCCTGGTCAGCCGAACCTATGTGGTTCCGATCAGCCACAGCCAGGACACGCCCGGACCGATGACCCGGACCGTGCGCGACGCGGCTTTGGTGCTGAGCGCGATCGCGGGCAGCGATCCGGCCGATCCCGCGACCCGCGAGGCCGATGCCCATCGCGGCGATTTCGCCGCCGGCCTCACCGCCGATGCGTTGCGCGGCAAGAGGATCGGCGTGATGCGATTCGCCACCGGCTTCGGAACCAATGCAGTGTTCGAGGAAGCGCTTCGAACCCTCAAGGCGCAGGGCGCGATCCTCGTCGACATCGACAAGTTCGAAGGCCGGCAGGAGATCGGCAGGAACGAGCTTCCGGTCCTTCTCACAGAGCTCAAGACCGACCTCAATGCCTATCTCGCCTCGACCCCGATCACGGTCAGGAGCCGAACGCTCGCCGACCTGATCGCCTTCAACAAGGCCCATGCCGACGGCGAGCTCGCTTTGTTCGGCCAGGACCTGTTCGAGCAGGCCGAGAAGACCAAGGGGCTCGACGATCCGGACTACAGAAAATCGCGCGAAGTCTCACAGCGACTGGCCGGCCCCGAGGGGATCGACCGGCTGCTTCGCGACAACAATATCGTCGCTCTGGTCGGCCCGACCATGCCCGCGGCCTGGCCGATCGACGCGGTCAACGGCGATCAATATCCGGGCGCCGGGGCGGGCAGCCTCGCCGCGGTTGCCGGCTATCCGCACCTCACCGTGCCGATGGGCGCGATCAAGGGCCTGCCGGTCGGGCTGAGCTTCATCGGCCCGAAATGGTCGGACGGTATGCTCCTGGCACTCGGCTACGCCTATGAGCAGGCGTCGCGCAAAAGGCTCGAGCCACGCTTCCTGCCCTCGATCGAGGAAAGCCCGGAGATCGCCCCGCACCTGAGGCCGGCGCCGCGCTAGGCGGATCGGGCGCATCGATTCAGCACCGCCTGCCGCCGACAAGAGCATGAGGCGCGGATCGCGGCGCGACTTCGCAGCGCCAGGGTCGCGGCGATGCGTGTCAAGTTCATCCTGCCCGCGCTCACCGAGGCCAAGAGCCCGTTCTGGCGGCCGATCAAATATTCGCTGTTCCCGCCTCTGGGGCTCGCGACTCTCGCTTCCTATTTGGTGCCCGACGACGAGGCCGAGATCGTCGACGACCATGTCCAGCCATTGCGGACCGAGGACGCGCCCGATCTGGTGGTGATCCAGGTCTATATCACCAACGCCTATCGCGCTTATGCGCTCGCCGATCATTATCGGGCGAAGGGCTGCTTCGTCGCCCTGGGCGGACTCCACGTCACCTCCCTGCCGGCCGAAGCGGCGCTTCACGCAGACGCGATCTTCGTCGGTCCGGGCGACCAGACCTTCCCCGCCTTCCTCGCCGATCTTCGCGCCGGCGCTCCAAGGTCGATCTACGGCTCGACCGGCGGCCGGACGATCGAGGGCATCCCGCCGATCCGCCGCGACCTGATCGACCGCAGCCGCTACCTCGTCCCCAACTCGATCGTGGTGACCCGCGGCTGCCCGCAGCATTGCGACTTCTGCTACAAGGACGCCTTCTTCACCGGCGGCGCCAGCTTCTACACCCAGCGCGTCGACGAGGCGCTCGCCGAGATCGACCGGCTGCCCGGCCGCCACCTCTATTTCCTCGACGACCATCTGCTCGGCAACCGCCGCTTCGCTTCGGCCCTGTTCGACGGGATGGCCGGGATGGGCCGCCTCTTCCAGGGTGCCGCCACGGTCGATTCGGTGCTTCGCGGCGACCTGATCGAGCAGGCGGCCAAGGCGGGCCTCAGAAGCCTGTTCGTCGGCTTCGAGAGCTTCAGCCCCGAGAATCTGCGCTCGAGCAACAAGAAGCAGAATCTGGCGCGCGATTATGGCGAGGTGACAAAGCGGCTGAGCGACCTCGGGATCATGATCAACGGCTCGTTCGTGTTCGGGATGGACGATGACGAGGAGGATGTGTTCGCCCAAACCGTCGACTGGGCTGCCGAAAACGGAATCACCACCGCGACCTTCCACATCATGACGCCCTATCCCGGCACGCGCCTGTACGAGCGGATGGAGCAGGAGGGCCGGATCACCTGCCGCGACTGGGACCGCTACGACACGCGTCAGGTCGTCTACCGGCCGGCCAAGCTCAGTCCCGAGGCGCTGAAGGCCGGATACGACCGCGCCTATCGCGACTTCTATTCCTGGCGGACCATCGGCCTGGCCTCGCTTTCCCACCCGTCGCTCAAGCATCAGGCGAAGCATTTCGCCTACGCCGCCGGCTGGAAGAAGTTCGAGCCGCTTTGGAATTTCATGATCAAGAGCCGGCGGCTCGACCTGATGACCCCGGTTCTGGAAGCGGTGCTTTCGAAAGTGTCGCGGGTGGGTGCGGCGGAGCGCGTTGTGAATCGCATCGACGTGAATAGCCCCCTCTCCCCGGCGGGGAGAGGGTTGGGGTGAGGGGGAGCGAGCGGCAGCGAGCGTGGATGTTCGAGGATATCCTCTGATTCAGGACCCCCCTCACCCTACCCTCTCCCCGCAGGGGAGAGGGATTAATGTCAGTCCTGCTTCTTCTTCCGCTTGACCGGCCGCCGGTCGCCCGCCTCGAGCGCGATCGCCGCCCAGTGCCGCATCGCGTCGGCATCGTCATAGACGTCGGTCGGGCCGCGCCGATAGTTCATCGTATCGACCGTTCCGTCCTTGAAGGTGACCGAGAATCGCTCGAGGCCCTCGGCGTCCCAGATCGCGTTGCTCTCCTCGTCCGCCTTGAACCAGATCTCGTCCTCGGCGAGGATCGCGAAGATGGTGCCGTCGAGATAGAGGGTCGCTCCGCCCATCATCCTTCGGAACGAGACCTGGCCAAACGGTTCGAGGGCCTCCCGGACCCATTCGTAAAGGCCTTCGTCGAAGCTCATCCGCTCACCCCCGTCGCCTTCAACGCAGATTTGGTTAGCGCCGGCGCGCGCCGGGGGCTAGCGCGGCTTTCATGTCCAAGACCGGCCTGGCCGAAGTGGGAAAGCATCTGGCGCCGCCGCGCTTCCTCGCCTTCGCTCTGGTTGCCGTCGTCGCCGTCGCGGGCCTTGCCTACCTGCTCGACGACTGGCGGGCGGCGGCGATGGGCGGGTTCGACATCGCCGCTGCCATATTCCTCGGCTCGTGCTGGCCGATCTTCAACGACGGCATCGCCGAAATCCGCCGGGACGCGGAGCGCAACGACGCCAACCGGCCGGCCCTGCTCGCGATCACCGGCGCGGTGAGCCTGGTCGTCCTGGTCGCGATCGCCTCCGAGCTGGCCCAGAAGGACTCGCCCAGGCCCGCGATTCTCGCGCTCGTAATCGCCACTTTGCTGCTCGCCTGGGTGTTCAGCAACATGATCTACGCGCTCCATTACGCGCACATCTTCTACACGGCCGATGAGAGCGGACGCGACGCGGGCGGCATCGTCTTCCCCGGCAGCAAGGAACCGAACTACTGGGATTTCGTCTATTTCGCCTTCTGCCTCGGAATGACCTTCCAGACTTCGGACACCGAGATCAGGACGACGAGGCTGCGCCGAACCGTCACTTTCCACAGCCTCGCCGCCTTCGTCTTCAATCTCGGCGTGCTGGCGTTCACGATCAACGTCCTCGGCGGCTGACAGGCTCGCCCTCGGATCGCATCCGCGCGTCGAAGCTCAGGCCGAGCCCTCCATCGCGGCGAACGGCTCGGGCTTGCGGCGCGCGGCGAGCAGGCAGCCGGCGACGATCATCGCCGCGCCGATGATCGTCAGCGGCTCCACTTTCTCCCGGAAGATGATCCAGCCGAAAAGGGCCGCCCAGACCAAAGCGCTATATTCGACCGCGACCAGATAATGGGCCTCGGCCCGGGCATAGGCCCAGGCGAGCAGGACCAGCGAGATGAACGCCAAAGCGGCGGCCAGAGCCAGCTGCGGGACCTCCGGCGGAGGCGGCAAATGGCCGAGGAACGGCGCCGCGACTCCGAAAATGATCAGGCTGAACAGGTTCAGGAAGAAGGCGATCTCGACGGGCCTGGCGACCAGCGACTGCTGCCGGGTCAGGATCAGATTGTAGGCGTAGAGGAAGGCGGCGGCGAGGATCGCCAGCGAGCCCATCAGCGCCTTTGGCCCGAGATCGGCCCGCGCCTGGCCGGCGAGGATGACGATCACGCCGGCGAATGCGAGCAGCGAAGCGAGCACCGCTCCCCTGCCCACCTTTTCGCCGAGCAGGACCGCGGCGAGATAGAGGACGATCAAGGGCGCGATGAACGACAAAGCGACGCCCTGCGCCAGAGGCACGAGCGCCAGGCCCCAAAAGAACAGGATCATGGTCGCCGAGCCGACCGCGCCGCGAATCAGATGAAGGCGGAGCACCGGCGGCTCCGGCCAGCTTATCCGTCCGCCGAAGAAGAAGAGCGAGGCGATAGCGACCCCGAACACGGCCCGCCACAAGACCGTGTCATAGACTCCGAGCCTCATCGTCAGGCCCTTCATCACCGCGTCCATCGCCGAGAAGAAAGCGATGCTGATCGTGGCGACCGCGAACGCGACCGGCGGCGCGACCTGACCGCTCTTCGGGACTTCAGCCAAGCAGCTTGAGGCCCATGATGCAGGCGACCAGCCCGAAAATGAGCAGGATCCGGACCGATCCGAGCGGCTCGCCGAACCAGATCATTCCGACGATCACGGTGCCGAGCGCGCCGATCCCGCCCCAGACCGCATAAGCGGTGCCCATCGGAATGGTCCGCGAGGCGAGCTCGAGCAGTCCCATCGACAGAGCGACCGAGGCGAGGAATCCCAGGGTCCAGGGCAGGTTGCGGAATCCGTCGACGAATCTCAGGCAGGTGGTGAAGCCGACCTCGAACAACCCGCCGACCACCAGCCACCCCCAGGCGGCGGCGGGACTCACTCGGCGGCGTCCGGGATCGGCGTGTCGCTCATTCCGGCCTCGATCTCGGCCGCCTTGGCCTCGACCAGCCGGACGATATGGTCGATCATCTCTTCGTCGCGGACATGATGGTCGGTGACGCCGGAGAGATAGACCATATGCTTGCCCTGGCCGCCGCCGGTGATGCCGATATCGGTCTCGCGCGCCTCGCCCGGACCGTTGACGACGCAACCGAGCACCGAGAGCGACATCGGGGTGCGGATATGGGAAAGGCGCTGCTCGAGAGTCTCGACGGTGCGGATCACGTCGAAGCCCTGGCGCGCGCAGGACGGGCAGGAGACCACGCGGACTCCGCGGTTGCGGATTCCGAGCGCCTTCAAAATCTCGAAGCCGACCCGTACTTCCTCCTCGGGCTCGGCCGACAGCGAGACCCGGATCGTGTCGCCGATCCCGTACCAGAGCAAGGAACCGATCCCGATCGCGCTTTTGACCGTCCCGCCGATCAGGCCGCCGGCCTCGGTCACTCCGAGATGAAGCGGGCAATCGACCGCGTCGGCGAGCTGCTGGTAGGCGGCGACGGCGAGGAAGACGTCGCTGGCCTTCACCGCCACCTTATATTCGCGGAAATCGCGATCCTCGAGCAGGCGGATATGATCGAGAGCGCTCTCGACCAGGGCTTCGGGGCAGGGCTCGCCATATTTTTCGAGCAGGTCGCGCTCGAGGCTTCCGGCATTGACTCCGATCCGGATCGCGCAGCCGTTGGCCTTGGCGGCCCGGACCACTTCTCCGACCCTCTCGTCCGAGCCGATATTGCCGGGATTGATCCGAAGGCAGGCGGCGCCGGCGTCGGCGGCCTCGAGGGCGCGCTTGTAGTGGAAATGGATGTCGGCGACGATCGGCACCCGCGCCGCCCGGACGATCTGCCTGAGAGCGGCGGTCGACTCCTCGTCGGGGCACGAGACCCGGATGATGTCGGCCCCGGCCTCCTCGCAGCGGCGGATCTGGTCGATCGTCGCCTTCGCGTCCGAGGTCGGCGTATTGGTCATGGTCTGGACCGTGACCGGCGCGTCGCCGCCGACCGGCACATTGCCGACCATGATCCGGCGGGATTGACGGCGCGCGATGTCGCGCCACGGGCGAATGGACATGGGCCCGATATAGGGACTTGGCGTTACGAGGGAAAGAAAAGCCAGTATGGGTTCGGTGCGTATCTCAAGCGATCGCGATGAGCGCGGCCAGTCCCGCGGCGAGAAGGATGAGGGAGGCAGCCAGCAGGAAGAGGCGGACCGTGCCGCCGATCAGAAATCCGGTCATGCTTTATCCCCTTTGGGCGGCCGCCCGCGCTTGCGCTGTTCGGGCGCCTTCAGTTTCACGCCCCGGCGCTGGAGCGCCTCGCGGAGCAGGCATTCGATCTGGGCATTGACGCTCCTCAGGTCGGCCGCCGCGCAGCGCTCGAGCGATTCCCAGAGGGAAGGCTCGATGCGCAGCGCGAACGCCTTCTTGGGGCCGGGCGCCACTTCGCCCGCCTATTGGTAGAGCGTGCCGGTATTCACGACGGGCTGGGTGCTGTGCTCCGAGCAGAGCACGACCATCAGGTTCGAGACCATCGCCGCCCGGCGTTCGTCGTCGAGCTCGACGACATTCTTCTCGGACAGCAATTGCAGCGCATTCTCGACCATCGAGACCGCGCCGATGACGATCTTCTGGCGGGCGGCGATCACCGCCTCGGCCTGCTGGCGGCGAAGCATCGCCTGGGCGATCTCGGGCGCATAAGCGAGGTGGGTGAGGCGGCATTCGTCGATGGCGATTCCGGCGACGGCGACCCGTTCCTGAAGCTCCTCGGTCAGCTCGTGGCTGACCACCTCGGCATGGCCGCGAAGGGTCGTCTCCTGATGCTCGATATCGTCATAGGGATATTTGGCGCCGATCGCTCGAAGCGCGCTCTCGATCTGGACGAACAGGAACTTGGTGTAGTCGCCGACGTCGAACAGAGCCTGGGCGGTATCGGTGACCCGCCAGACGACGTTGGTCGCGATCTCGATCGGGTTGCCGCGCGAATCGTTGATCTTGAGCCGCTCCGACGTGACGTTGTGGATCCGGGTCGAGATCTTGGTCTTGCTCATCCACGGCCAGCGCCACCTCAGGCCGGTGGCCCGGTCGGTGCCGAGATAGGAGCCGAACAGCAGGATCGCGGCCGCCTGGTTGGGCTGGAGCAGATAGAAGCCGACGGCGACCAGAAGCATCGCAAAGGTCGCGACGACGACGATCAGCCCGCCGAGAGCCTCCCGCCCGCCGCCGATCATTCCCATACCGACGAAGTCCGCGACGATCAGCGCCAGCAGGACGAGCAGCATGACATAGCCGTTGAACGTGTCCGCACCGTGCTCCGACGAAAGATGCAGACCCCGATGTTCCGAAGATTGACCTGAACTCGCCATTTTCGCCTCCCTTAATGATGATATCATATTTATATCGTCGGCGGGCTGCAAGGGGAATCGGAGCGGGTGGCGGCGGGAGCGCTTTCTGCTATCCGCCGGGACCCGAAGCGCGGCGGCGCGTTTCCACCGCAACGACCGGAGCTTGCTCATGACTGAAACCGCCCGCTGGAAGCTCGTCGTCCATGGCGGCTCGGGGATCATCGAGCGGGGAATGATGAGCCCGGACCAGGAGCGGGAAGCGCGCGACGGGCTCGGCCGGGCGCTTGCCGCCGGGGCCGATATCCTCGCCGCGGGCGGCGGAGCGGTCGACGCGGTCGAGGCGGCGGCGCGCGTGCTCGAGGACGATCCCTGGTTCAATGCCGGCCGCGGCGCGGTCTTCACCTATGAAGGCAGGAACGAGCTCGACGCCTCGATCATGGACGGAGCGACCCGCGCCGCGGGCGCGGTGACCGGGGTCGGCGCGACCCGCAACCCGATCAGCCTGGCGCGGGCGGTGATGGAGAAAAGCCCGCACGTCTTCCTCAGCGCCGAGGGCGCCGACCTCTTCTCGATCGAGCAGGGCCTCGAACAATGCGGCCCCGACTGGTTCGCGACGGCCGAGCGGCGGCGGCAGCTCGAAGAATTGAAGGCGCAGGGCAGCGATCATTTCGACGCCGAGCTCAAATATGGGACGATCGGGGCGGTCGCGGTCGATCGTGCCGGCCACGTCGCCGCCGCGACCTCGACCGGCGGCCTCACCGGCAAGAGATGGGGAAGGATCGGCGATTCGCCCCTGATCGGCGCCGGCACCTTCGCCGACGACCGCTCCGGTGCCGTCTCGGCCACCGGCGCCGGCGAATATTTCATCCGCGCCGGGGTGGCTCACGAGATATGCGCGCGGATGCGGATGCTCGGCGAGAGCGCGGCAGAGGCGGCCGAAACCGTGCTCGCCGATGTCGCGAGTCTGGGCGGAAGCGGCGGAGTCATCGTCGTCACCCCGTCCGGCGATTGCGCCCACGTCTTCAACACGCCGGGAATGTATCGCGGAATGGCGTCGGCCGATGGGCAGAATGTTGCGATATACGGTGACGAATAGAAGCTCGCGGCGCGCTATGGTCGCTTCATGCTGAAGCGCCTCCTCCCCTTCCTCGCCTTGCTGCTGCTGTCCCCGACGCCGGCCTCGGCCTGGTGGGAATATGGCCATATGAGCGTCGCCAGCGTCGCCTGGCTCGAGATGAAGCCGGAGACCCGTATCGCCGTCCGCCGGCTCCTCGCCCATGCCCGCGAGCTCGAGACTCCGACCTGCCCGCTTCGCGACATCAGGGATGCGAGCTATTGGCCCGATTGCGTCAAGACGCTCGGCGACCGGTTCAGCTACGCTTTCGCCTGGCACTATCAGAATGTCGACGTCTGCAAGCCGTTCGACCTCAAGGCCGCCTGCAAGGACGGCAATTGCGTCTCGGCGCAGATCGAGCGCAACCTCAAATTGCTCGCCAACAAGGACAAGGATCCGAACAAGAGGGTGCCCGAGCGCGAGCGGCTGATGGCGCTCGCCTTCCTGGTCCATTTCATGGGCGACCTTCACCAGCCCTTCCACGGCGGCGACCGGAGCGACCGCGGCGGCAACGATTTCCGGATGCGCTACGGGATCATCCCGACCAACATCCACGCCGCCTGGGATGGCTATCTGCCGGATCGGGCGATCTCGACTCCGCCCGCGGAGCCTGCCGGAATCCTCTCGCAATTCTCCGCCGCCGAGCGCGCCGAGATGCGGCTCGGAACGGTCGAGGACTGGTCCCGGGAGAGCTGGGCGGCGGCGCGCGAATATGGCTATGGATCGCTGATGGCCGATCCCTGCGGGCCGATCCCGACCGACCGGCCCTCAATCGACGAAGCGACCATTCAGCGCCTGATCCCGATCGTCAGGCGCCAGGTGGCGAGAGGCGGCGAGAGGCTGGCCCGGCTGCTCGACGAGGCGCTTTCCTAAAGTTCCTCCCCTCGATTTCGAGGGGAGGGGGACCGCGTGAAACGCGGTGGAGGGGCCTTGCGCAGGCCTCAGCATGCCCCTCCACCATGCTTCGCATGGTCCCCCTCCCCTGCAATTGCAGGGGAGGAACTGGTCAGTTCGGAAGAACCGTCACCGCGCGCCGGTTCTGGGCCCAGGCGCTTTCGTCCGAGCCGATCGCCTCGGGCCGCTCCTTGCCCCAGCTGATCACCGACATGCGCGACGGATCGACTCCCCGCGCGGCGAGATAATTCTTGGCGGCATTGGCGCGGCGGTCGCCGAGCGCGAGATTATATTCGCGGGTGCCGCGTTCGTCGCAATGACCCTCGATCGTGACCCTTACGCCCGGATTGGCCTGGAGATAGGCGACCTGCGAGTCGAGCACCGCCCGGTCCTGGTCGTCGATCGAATAGCTGTCCGTATCGAACAGGATCCGGTCCGACTGGACGTGGGCGATGAAATGGGCGCGAGAACCCGGAAGGGCGGTCGTTCCGACCGTCCCGGCTCCGGTGCCGCTGCCGGCATCCGCATCGGCTGAGGCCTCGCCCGACCCACCGGGCGGCGGCGGGATGTCGCGCGGCGCCTTCTTGGCGCAGCCGCCGGTCATCGCCAGCGCCGCGGCGATCATTGCGATCCTGAGGCCGTTCGATTTCATGTCGCTCTCCTTCTACGCTTTCACGTCGTTCATGGCAGGATCGGTCCCCAGGCCGGATCCGATCCGTCGAGGGTGGTCGGGATCCTGCGCTCGTTGCGGCCGGTAAGATCGACCTGCCAGATGCTCGACCGGCCGCCGCGGCCCTGGGTGGTGCGGAAGAACTGGATCACGCGCCCGTTCGGCGACCAGCTCGGCGCCTCGTCCTGCCAGCTGTCGGTCAACAGCCTCTCGCCGGCGCCGTCGGGGCTGATCACCCCGATCCGGAAATTGCCGGCGATCTTGGTGAAGGCGATGAGGTCGCCGCGCGGGCTCCATTCGGGAGTCGCGTAGCGGCCGCTTCCGAAGCTGATCCGGCGCTGGTTGGAGCCGTCGGAATTCATCACATAGATTTGCTGGGTGCCGCTCCGGTCGCTTTCGAAGACGATCTTCGAGCCGTCCGGCGAATAGCTTCCGCCGATGTCGATCCCGGGCGTGTTGGTGAGCCGCACCGGCGCCCCGCCATCGACCGAGATCTTGTAGATGTCGGTATTGCCGCCCACCGACATCGAATAGAGCAGGGACCGGCCGTCGGGCGAGAAGCGCGGAGCGAAGGTCGGGTTGGCGCTCTCGGTGACCAGCCGCTGGCGGCCCATGCCGACATCGTAGAGGAAGATCCGCGGCCGGTTGCCGAGATAGGAGAGATAGACGATCTGCTTGTAGTCGGGCGAGAAGCGCGGGGTCAGAGCGATCGATTGGCCGTTGGTCAGGAAGCGGTGATTGGCCCCGTCCGAATCCATGATCGCCAGCCGCTTGGTCCGGTGGTCCTTGGGGCCTGACTCGGCGATGTAGGCGATCCGGCTGTCGAAGAAGGGGCTCTCGCCCGACAAGCGCGAATAGACCAGGTCGGCGCATTTGTGCGCCGCCCGGCGCCAGTCGCGCGGCTGGACGACGAAGCCCTGCCGGCTGAGCTCGGACTTCAAGGCGACGTCGTAGAGATAGCAGCCGACGGTCAGCGAGCCGTCCGGATTGGCCTGGACATAACCCTGGACCAGGGCCTGGGCTCCGCTCCCCGACCAATAAACATATTCGGGACTCTGAACCTGGGCGTAAGCGATCTCCGAGACCCCGGCCGGCCCGAGCGGCCGGAACAGGCTGCTGCCCTTGAGATCGCCGGCGATCACCTGGGCGACCTGGCGGCCGAGCGCGGCGGTCCCGCCGGCCGGCGTATCGACCGCCGCAGGGGTCGGCATCGCCGGAACCGCGATCACCAGATCCTCGGCGCTTTCGTCGGTGACATCGACGCTGAGCTGGGCCGAAGCGGGCGAGGCGAAGGCCAGAGCGGCCAGCGTTATGAGCAGATACTTGATCATCGCGAGAGTCTCTTGTCGAAGCCGATCGGGCTGAGAAGCTTCCACGAATCATAATATTCGGGCGGAAGCCGGAAGGGTGAAGCGAGCCGGACCGCGCGGATCGCCTGCTCCTGGTGGAGCCGCACCTGCGGCCGGTTGCTCGGGGTCTGACCGGTGGTCCGGAGCACCTCGACCCGAGTGACCGAGCCGTCGCGGGCGAGCGCGATGCTGAGCTCGGTCCGAAGCAGCTCGGCATCGGCGCCGGTCGGCGCGGTCCAGTGCGGCTTGAGCTGGCGCCGGACCAGAGCGGCGAGCGACGCCTGCACCTCCGGGCCCGCCTCGGCGGCCGCGGGAGCGGTGGAGCGGGAGGTCGAGGGTTCGGCGCCAATCCCCTTGAGGAAGTCGGCGCCGAGGCGCGATCCGCGCGGCGTGCTGGGCTGCGCCGCTTTGGCCGGCGGGCGCGAAGGCAATGCCTTTACGGGCGCCGCTTTGGCCGGCGGTTCGGCCTTGCGCGCCGGCGAAGGAACCGGCGCGGGCGCCCGAGGTGCTGCAGGCATGGCCGGTTGCGGAGCGACCGCCTCCTCCGGCCGTCCGAGCTCCGGGGCGACGCTCGGCGCCGGCGGCTCGGCGGACGGGGCGGGAGCGGTCGAAACAGGACCCGCCTCGTCGACAAAGCTGACCTCGATCGGCGCGTTGTGGGGGATCGGCAGCCGGGTGGCCGCGGCGGCCAGGGTCAGGCCGACAAGCAAAGCGCCATGGCCGAGGATCGCGACTCCGAGGCCTGCCTGCTCGGCGCGGTCCATCAGCGCGCCTCCTTCGCGCCGGTGCTGACCAGAGCGATCCGGCGAAGCCCGGCCCGGTCGATCTCGCCCATCACCTGCATCACCCGGCCATAATCGAGACCGCGGTCGGCGCGCAGGAAAACCCGCGGCCCGCCTTTCTCGGTCGAGGCCGCGGCGGCCCGGGCCAGCCGTCCGCCGAGCGAGTCCGGCGCCACCTCCTCGTCGCCGAAATAGATCCGGCCCGCGGAGTCGAGGGCGATCTGGATCGGCCGCTGCTCCTGATCGAGAGCGCCCGCCTTGCTGTCGGGAAGGTCGACCGGAACGCCGGCGACCAGCAAGGGCGCGGTGACCATGAAGATGATCAGGAGAACCAGCATCACGTCGACCATCGGAGTGACGTTGATCTCCGCCATCGGAGTCCGCCGCCCGCGCCGCTCGCCGCCGAGGAAGGGATTCAGCATAGTTCCTCCCCATCAAAGATGGGGAGGGGGCCCATCGGCGAATGGCGATGGGGGAGGGGTATGATCGAGGCCTGCGCGGCTATCCCTCCACCACCCTTCGGGTGGCCCCCCTCCCCGCCTGACGGCAGGGAGGAACCGGAGGCTTGCCTCACCCTCACCCTTCATTCTCCAATTCGCGGCTCAGCGTGCCGTGGAATCCCTCGGCGAAGCGCTGAAGCCGGGATTCCATCCGGTTGATGCCGAAGCTCATCCGATTGTAGGCGACCACCGCCGGGATCGCCGCGAACAGGCCCAAAGCGGTCGCGAACAGGGCCTCGGCGATTCCGGGCGCGACCACGGCGAGGCTGGTATTGTTGGCCCCGGCAATGTCGTTGAAGCTCCGCATGATACCCCAGACGGTGCCGAACAGGCCGACGAATGGAGCGACCGATCCGATCGTCGCGAGGATATTCAGGCGGCCGGCGAGCTTGTCCATCTCGGCCGCGACCGCCGACTGCATCGCCACCGCCAGACGCGAGCGGGCGCCTTCGCGGTCGACTTTGGAGCCCGAGGTGGAACGGCGCCACTCGGCGATCCCGGCGGCGAAGACCTTGGCGCTCGGCAGGGACTCGCGGCCGCGCGCTTCGTAGAAGCGGTCGATATCCTCGGCTTTCCAGAATTCGCGCTCGAAGCCGGCATTGCCCCGGCCGGTGCGGCGGATCCGGATCGCGTGGCCGATGATGATCGTCCAGGTCCAGACGCTGGCAAGGGCGAGGAGGATCATCACCGCCTTCACCACGATGTCGGCCTGGAGGAAGAGGGCGACCGGGGACATTGTGCTTCCGGTCAGTTGCAGATGAGTCACGCTTTCTCTTCCCCTTGCAGCCGCTCGAACCTCTCGACCCAGTCGCGCGGCTGGCGCCTGGGACGGCCCTCGGGAGTGAGGAAGGCCGCCGTCACCATGGCGTCGGTCAGTATCTGATCGCCGCGCATGACCCGCTGATGAATGAGCACGCTCGCCGCGCGCACTTCCTCAAGATCGGTGACGACGAGCAGATCGTCGCCGAGCCGCGCCGGCGCCTTGTAGCGGATCGACACCTCGGCGACCGCATAGACGCCCTCGCCGCCCTCGAGCGCCGCCCTCTGATCGACCCCGAGCAGGCGCAGGAAATCGGACCGGGCCCGCTCCATGAAGCGCAGATAATTGGCGTAATAGACGATGCCGGCAACGTCGGTGTCCTCGAAATAGACTCGAAGCGCGAAATGATGCGTCGTCCCGACGAAGGCGCCCTCATAGGGCTTATCGGTTTTTTCCCCACTCACAGCCTCGCTGTTAACCACGCCCGATTCGCGACGGAAGGAAGAAAGGGCCGGGTCGGTGCGATTTCGCGATTGACTCCTGTGTAACCCAGAGGTTACATGTCACCTCAAGGTTACGTCGAGAAAGGCGAAATGGCGGGCAGGCTGATCAACCGGCTGCGCGAGCTTCGGGTCGAGCACGATCTCACCCAGGCCATGCTGGCCGACCGGATCGGAGTCAGCCGAAAGACGATCAACACGGTGGAGAACGGCATCTTCATCCCCTCGACCCTGCTGGCGCTGAAGCTGGCCCGGGCGCTGGGATGCACGGTCGAGGCGATCTTCACCCTCGAACATGAGGAGTAAGCAGGATGGTTACAGTGGAGCGGGCCGAAAGGGCCTCGCGCGGCCGGGCCGCGGTCATGGCGCTCGCGGCGGTCGTGTTCATGATCAACGCGATCATCGATTTCGGCCATCCGGCTTATTCCCTGCCGGGCTGGCGCGGCGCGATCTGGCCGATCATCGTGCTCGCCTGGCTTCTTCTCGTCGCCAGCGGCGGCGGCCTTCGCGCAAGCCGCCAGCTGCGCGAGTTGATGAACGACGAATTGTCGCTTCACAACCGCGCCCGGGCGATGGCGGTCGGCTTCTACGCGACCAATATCGCGGCGGTCGCGGTCTATTATGCCAGCTGGCGCGTGCCGATGATGGCCGGCGACATGCTCCAGCTGGTCACCGGCATCGGAATCTCCTCGGCGCTGCTCGTCTACGCCTGGCTCGAATGGCGCTGAGCTCTCAATGGCGGCGGTTGCGCCAGGCCGCCGCCTGCGCCTCGATCAGCCGCATCAGATCGCCCATCGCCAGCGGCATGTCGCCGAGATGCATGCCCCAGCCGGGCTGGAGCGCTCCGCCGGCGAAGACGTCTCCCGGAATCGCGTCGGTGCGGGCGTCGTTCGGATCGGCGTTGACGCTGATCGCGAGATAGCCGAGCGGTCCGTCATGCCTGCACTCGCCGGAAGCCAGGCCCAGGGTGCGCAGGAACGGGGTCGGCGGCGGCCCCTTCGACGACCAGGCGATCGGGCTGGGGGCGCCGACGAGAGAGGGTCCCGCATACCAGATCGAATCGAGCCGGGCCGGCCCTTGGACCAACCCGGCCGGATTGGTGCAGCCGATCGTCATTCCCGGGGCCGCGGCGCGGCCGAACAACGCTCCGATCGGCGGCGGGCTTCCCGCCCTGAACGAGACATAGGTGATGACGCAACCGGTCTCGCCGACCCGGCTGCACAAGGGCGTCTTCTTGAACGTGCCGCCGACCAGTTTTCCTTCGGGGACCTCGATATTGTAGCCGATCAGCATCGCCGACAGCATCCGGGCGGCCTCGGGCTTGCCCTCGATCTCGCGGGCAAGAAGCATCGACAGCATGATCGAGCCCTGGCTGTGGCCGATCAGTACGAACGGCCGGCCTTTATTGTCATGCTCGAGATAGTGGCGCCAGGCGGCGGCCACGTCGCCATAAGCGAGGCCGAAATTGCGGACGATTCCGGCCGAGTTGCCGCTCATCGCCTTCTGAAGGGCGGTGAGAGTCGCTTGGCGATAGAGCGGCGCGTAGGGGCGGCAGAGGCCGGCGAAGCGGGCGAACTGGACGGTGGCGACGCCCTGCTCTTCGATCCCGGGGATGAGATCGCTATTGTCGCCCGGGTCGCGAGAGACGGTCGGGTAGACGTAGAAGCAGTCGATCGGCGGGTCGGCCGCCGGCACCGCATTGCTCACAGCGCCGTAGCCGGTCGGATTGAGCGCGGCTGTCGGCAAAGGCCTCGCACAGGCGTCTTCGCGGCCCGGACGGCAAAGCCAGGAGGCCGGAGCGGCATAATCGGGCGCCTCGCTCGAATCCCGCACATGCGCGTCGCGCATGTCAGCGGGCTGCGCGAGGCCCGGCGCTCCGGGCAGAAGCAGAGCCAGCAGAATCGCATATTTCGCCAGTCGCATCTCGAATCCCCTCATTTCGAATCGAACAAACCGTCCTGCGCGCCTTTGGGCGGAGTCAGGCCGAGATGGGTCCAGCCGCGGCCATTGAGGCAGCGCCCGCGCGCGGTCCGGGCGACCAGGCCCAATTGGATGAGGAAGGGCTCGATCACTTCCTCGATCGTATCGCGCGGCTCGCTGAGTCCGGCAGCCAGAGTCTCGACCCCGACCGGCCCGCCTTTATAGATGTCGGCGATCATCGTCAGATAGCGCCGGTCCATTGCATCAAGGCCGAGCTGGTCGACCTCCATCCGGGTCAAGGCGCCGTCGGCGACCCTGGCGTCGACCTCGACGGCGCCGGCGGCCTGGGCGAAGTCGCGCACCCGCCTGAGCAGCCGCCCGGCGATGCGGGGCGTGCCGCGCGATCTGCGCGCGATCTCGTGCCCGCCATCCTCGGTGAGCTTGAGGCCGAGCAGGCCCGAGGCGCGGCGGACGACCTGCTCGAGCTCATCGACCGTATAAAAGATCAGCCGCACCGGGATCCCGAACCGGTCGCGAAGCGGCGTGGTGATCAGCCCTTGCCGGGTGGTCGCTCCGACCAGCGTGAATTTGGGCAGGTCGATCCGCACCGATCGAGCCGACGGCCCTTCGCCGATCATCAGGTCGAGCGCCCTGTCCTCCATCGCCGGATAGAGGATTTCCTCGACCGCCGGGTTGAGCCGGTGGATCTCGTCGATGAACAGGACGTCGCCATCCTCGAGATTGGTCAGCAGAGCGGCGAGATCGCCGGCCTTGGCAATGACCGGCCCGGACGTGGCCCGAAACCCGACCCCGAGCTCGCGGGCGATGATCTGGGCGAGCGTGGTCTTGCCCAGCCCCGGCGGTCCGAAGAAGAGGACATGGTCGAGAGCGTCGCCCCTGCCCTTCGCCGCCTCGATGAAAATCCGCAGATTTTCCCGCGCCGCTTTCTGCCCGACGAATTCGTCGAGAGTTTTCGGACGCAAGGCGGCGTCGAGATCCTCGGGCCTGCGATTGGGCGTGGTAAGACGGTCGTCGGTCACCGAGGCACTAGATGCCATCGAGACGGGTTCCGCAACCGGAACAGACGCGCTCGGGCCACAAGCGTGAGATTATCGGGATTTGCTCTCCGGAGCGTTTCACGAAGTAATAGCCTGAAGGCCGTCTGCGGCATTGTGGACAACGGCTCAGTTCCTCGCAGGCGACGAACAGGAGCATGAATATCCCGATGAGGATGAATCCGATCCGCCCCACCCCGGCCGCCGCCAGAAGCAGCATGACTGCAACCGTCAGAGAGAGGAACAACTCGCCCGCCACCGCGAACTCATACGGGCTGAATAGCCGCCGCAGCTCGGCGATGAGCTTCATCGCGCCGCTTTCTTGAGCGCGGCGCGTACCAGGGCATCGAGGGTGGCGCCCGGGCCGAGCTCCGCTTCCGCCTTGCCGACCGCCGAAGCGGCTTCGGACGGCCGGAAGCCGAGATTGAGGAGCGCCGAGACGGCGTCGGCGGCCGGGCTTCCCGGCGGGGTCGGCGCGGCGGCTCCTCCTGCGCCGAGCGCGATGGCGCCGACCTTGTCCTTCAGCTCGTTGACGATCCGCAGGGCAAGCTTGGGGCCGACGCCCTGCGAGCGAGCGATCATCGCCTGGTCCCCGCCCGCCACCGCGCGGTGAAGCTCGTCGGCCGATAGAGCGGAGAGGATGGCGAGAGCGACCCGGGCGCCGACGCCCTGGACCGAAACGAGCAGCCGGAACCAGTCGCGCTCCTCGGCGGTGGCGAAACCGATCAGCCTGATATCGTCCTCGGAGACCTGCATCTGGGTATGGAGCAATATCTCATCGCCGACGGCGCCGAGCGAGGCCAAAGTGCGGGTCGAAGCGAAAACCAGATAGAAAACGCCGTTGACGTCGATCACAGCATGATCGGCGGCGAAGCTCTGGAGAGACCCGCGAAGCCCAGCGATCATGCGGCGTGACCCAGGGTCCGGACCCACCGCCGGAGGTGGTCGGGATCGGCCGGAGAAGGCGGCTGGCCAGGAGAGGGCCGAAGGGCGGGCCGGGCAGCCCGTCCGAGGCAATCGACGCAGCCAGCCGCCTTCTCCGGCCGACCGCGAAGCGGCGGGCCGGCTTTTGCTCTCCGAGCTTCGTTGTCTCGTCGGTCACGATGCATCAACATCGCTCCCTCCTCGCTCCTCGTCGGAGAGCAAAATCCGACCCGTCGCGACCGCCTCCGGCGGTGGGTCCGGACCCAAGCGAGCGGGCGCTGGCGAGATGGTGGGCGTGGGTGATCGCGACGGCGAGCGCATCGGCGGCGTCGGGGCCGGCGATCTTCACGCCCGGAAGGAGCCGCTGGACCATGGCATGGACCTGGACCTTCTCGGCGCCGCCGGTCCCGACCACGGCTTTCTTGACCAGGCGGGCGGCATATTCGCCGACATTCATCCCGCCGCGAGCGGCGGCGAGCAGGACGATTCCCCGGGCTTGGCCGAGCTTCAGGGTCGATTGCGGATTCTCGTTGACGAACACCTCCTCGACCGCCGCCGCTTCCGGCCGGTGCTCGGCCAGCACGCCCGCCAGCCGGTCGGCGAGCTCGACCAGACGGTTCGGAAGCGGATGCTTCGGGTCGGTGCGGATCTGGCCGTTGGCGATGTGACTCAGCCGGTTGCCGTCGGCGGCGATCACGCCCCAGCCGGTGCAGCCCAGCCCGGGATCGAGGCCGATGATGATCAACTCCCCTCCCCAGGGGAGGGGCCGGGGGTGGGGAAGTCGATCGGGCCGGGCCATCGCTCAGGAAGGCTTCGCAGACGTTCGAGAATGGCTATCAGCACGCCATCCATATTGTCGTGCACTTCCCGGTTGGTGAAGCGAATAGTGGTGAAGCCCTGGCGAGCCAGAAATCGATCGCGACGCGCATCTCGGCTTGCCTCGTGCGTCTCATCGACCTCGACAATAAGCCCCTTCGAGGGGCAGAAGAAATCGGCGATGTAAGGCTTAAGCACGGCCTGGCGCCGGAATTTGAAACCACCGAGCTGGGATCTCGAGAGATGTTCCCAGAGACGCATCTCCAATTGTGTCGGCATGCGGCGCATAGTCCGCGCTCGGTCGTCCAGGATCGGATCAATTCTTGTCACTGCCCCACCCCTTGCCCCTCCCCTGAAGGGGAGGGGATTCAGCCCAGTTTCTCCATCACTTCGTCGGACACTTCGTAATTGCCCCAGACGGTCTGGACGTCGTCATCCTCCTCGAGGGCGTCGATCAGCCGGACCAGCGAGCCCGCATCCTCCTCGCCGACCTCGACCGGAGTCTGCGGACGCCAGGCGAGCTTGACGGTCTCCGGTTCGCCGAGGGCGGCTTCGAGCGCCTTGGCGACTCCGTGCAGATCCTCCTGGGCGGTCCAGATCTCATGGCCGTCCTCGTCCGATTCGACGTCTTCGGCGCCGGCCTCGATCGCCGCCTCGAAGACATGGTCGGCGCTTCCCGCCGAGGCGGGGAACTCGATCAGCCCGAGCCGGTCGAAGCCGTGGCTGACCGATCCGGACGCGCCGAGATTGCCGCCATTCTTGGCGAAGATGGTGCGGACGTTGGTCGCGGTCCGGTTGCGGTTGTCGGTCAGCGCCTCGACGATCAGCGAGACCCCGCCCGGGCCGAAGCCCTCGTAGCGCAATTCCTCGTAATTCTCGGCGTCGCCGCCCGACGCCTTGCTGATCGCCCGCTGGATATTGTCCTTCGGCATGGACTGGGCCTTGGCGGCGAGCACGGCGGCGCGAAGGCGCGGGTTCATGTCCGGATCGGGCGTGCCCATCTTTGCAGCCACGGTGATCTCGCGCGAGAGCTTGGAGAACATGGCCGAGCGCTTTTTGTCCTGCGCGCCCTTGCGATACATAATGTTCTTGAATTTGCTGTGGCCTGCCATCGATCTTCTTCAACTGCCGGGGTGGGGTGGCGATAGCCGAGACGGCTAGCAGCGCGCAACGCGCCTGTATGCGCTCGAAGCAAGCGCCACCGAGACCAGCTCGATCGCTGCGCCGAGCAGGGCGTCGGGCAGGATCGCCGGCCAGAACCAGTCGGTCCCGGAGAGCAGATAGGTCGAATTGATCATCAGCTGGAGCTGCCTCAGGGGGAGGACGATCAGAAAGCTCCAAAGCAGGAGCGAGGGGAGCCAGGCGCGAAAGCCCCTCAGCCAGGGCCCCGGCCGCCACGCCAGCGTCTGCTCGACCGCGAGCGCGACGAACCAGGCCGCGAACGGAGCCCGGAGCGCGGTATCGAGCGCTCCGGCGGCGAGCCCGCTGATCGGGTCGTGCATTCCGCCGACGACGACCAGGTCCGCGAACAAAGCGAGGAAAGCGCTGACAATGAAGGCGACGCTGTAGAGCCACAGACTGGAGTCCGGCTGCCAGGGTGGACGCGCGCTGCGATTGAGGATTCGCAGGATCGCCACGACGAAGGCCAGGGTCGCCAGCACCATCAGCATGAAGACGAGCAGATAAGGCAGGTGGTCCGGGTTCCGCGCCGAGGGCAGGAACGCCAACAAGGCGACCTTTCCGGCCGCGAGCAGAAGCGCAAGCAACATGGCGGGCATGAGCAATCGCCGGGTGGCGAGGCTGGCCAATGCCCCCTTTACGAAGGCGATGTCGTCTGCACCCCGGTCATTCGCCATTGTCGGCCTCTCCGCGCGTCAGACTAGAGCGCGCCGCGATCGGGAGACAAAGCGAAAGTTCGGCCGAGCCGAGGATCCAACGGCCTCAGGTCAGGCCGAGCGCCGCGCGATAGGTTTCGAGCAAGGCGTCGGCTTCCTGGCGGTCGTGGGTCTCCATCTTCCGCAACCTCACGATCGTCCGCATCGTCTTGGTGTCGTAACCGCGCGCCTTGGCCTCGCCGTAGACATCCTTCACATCGTCGGCGATCGCCTTCTTCTCTTCCTCGAGCCGCTCGATCCGCTCGATCAGCAGCCGCAATTCGTCGGCCGCAACAACACCTTCCGCCATGTCCGCTCCACTCGTCCGGGAAAGCGGCGGCTCTAGGGTGTCCTTCGCGGCCGCTCAAGCAGGTTGAACTGAAATGCGGACGGGTTATGCCGCAAAACCATGCGCGACAGCCCCAGCCGATCGATGCCCCGAAGCCGCAAGGTGCGGATCCTGGCGACTCTGGGACCGGCGAGCAGCAGCCGCGCGATGATCCTCAAGCTGGCCGAGGCCGGCGCCGACGCCTTCCGGGTCAATATGAGCCACGGCAATCACAAGGATCACCAGAAGCTGATCGAGACGGTTCGAAGCCTCGAGAAGGAGCTCGAGCGGCCGACGACCATCCTCGCCGATCTTCAGGGGCCCAAGCTCAGGGTCGGCCGATTCGGCGGCGGCGAGGCGGAACTGTCGAAGGGACAGTCCTTCACGCTCGACCGCGACGAGGCGCCCGGCGATTCGAACCGGGTCAGCCTGCCCCATCGCGAGATCTTCGAGGCCCTGCACGAAGGGACACGGCTGCTGATCGACGACGGCAAGCTGCTGCTTCGGGTGAAGTCGGTCAGCGCGGACCGGATCGAGACGATCGTCGAGGTCGGCGGCCGGATCTCGGACAATAAGGGCCTCAACGTCCCCGATGTGGTGCTGCCGCTCGCGGCTCTGACCGACAAGGATCGGGACGACCTCGCCTTCGCTCTCGATCAGGGCGTCGACTGGGTGGCCTTGAGCTTCGTCCAGCGGCCCGAGGACGTCGCCGAGGCGCGTCGGCTGATCGCCGGCCGGGCCGCCCTGCTCGCCAAGATCGAAAAGCCGGCGGCGGTCGAAAGGCTCGATTCGATCCTCGAGCTGGCCGACGCGGTGATGGTCGCCCGCGGCGACCTCGGAGTCGAGCTACCCCCCGAGGACGTGCCGCCGCTCCAGAAACGGATCGTCGAATCGGCCCGGCGGATGGGCCGGCCGGTCGTGGTCGCGACCCAGATGCTCGAATCGATGATCAATGCCCCGACCCCGACCCGGGCCGAAGTGTCGGACGTCGCGACCGCGGTCTATGACGGCGCCGACGCGATCATGCTTTCGGCCGAGAGCGCGTCGGGCTCATACCCCTGCGAGTCGGTGGCGATGATGAACCGCATCGCGACGATGGTCGAACGCGATCCCGGCTATGCCGAGCGGGTCCATTTCACCGAGACCCTGCCCGACCGGACCACTGCCGACGCGATCGCCCAGTCGGCGGGCACGATGGTCGGGACGGTCGGCGCGGCGGCGATCGTCAGCTTCACCGCCTCGGGCTCGACCGCCCGGCGGGTCGCCCGCGAGCGCCCGGCGGTGCCGCTTCTCGTCCTCACGCCGTCGCTCAGGACCGCCCGGCGGCTCGGCCTGCTCTGGGGCACTCATGCGGTGAGGACCCGCGACATATCAAGCTTCGAGGAGATGGTCGCCAAAGGTAAGCGCATGGCGCTTCGCCACGGCATCGCCGCGGGCGGCCAGCGAATCGTCATCATCGCCGGAGTGCCGTTCGGAACCCCGGGCTCGACCAACGTCATCCATATCGTCCAGCTCATCGGCGACGAGCTGGACCGGCACCGCAAGAGCGAGGGCTCAGGAGCCCATTAGGCCCGGCACCAAATCCGGTAGCTCGCGGGCCAGGAATCCGATCCGGCCGACCCGCTCGGACAGGATCCGTCCCGCCTCGCCGTGAAGCCAGACCCCCCAGAGCGTCGCCGCAAGCGGATCGGCGCCGCGCGCGCAGAGGCCGGCGACGATGCCGGCGAGAACGTCGCCCGAGCCCGAGGTGGCGAGGCCGATGCCGCCGCCTTCGAAGCGGAAGGCGCGGCCCTCAGGGTCCACGATGTGGCTGAACCGGCCTTTGACCAGGGCGATCGCGCCGTAGGTGGAAGCGGCACGGCGAGCCGCGGCGAGCGGGTCGGCCTCGACTTCCTTGGTCTCGCATTCGAGCAGCCGCGCCATCTCGCGCGAGTGGGGCAGCAGGATCGCGCCGCCCTTCCAGGCACGAACGGCCTCCGCCCGAGGCGCGAGGCAGCCGAGGACCGCCGCGTCGAGCACCAGCGGCCGGTCGATCCCGCTGCCGAGAAATGCGTCGAGCAATTGCTCGAGCGGCGGCCCATGCTCGAGGCCGCAGCCGATCGCGACTCCATCGGCGCCCTTCGCAAAATCGAGCAGGGCCGGGATCGCCGCGGGCGCCAGGCACCCTTCCTTCGTCTCCTCGCAGCCGATCACGCGCGCCTCGGGGACGGCGATGGCGAGCGCCGGAGCGATGCTCGCCGCGGTGGCGATCTGGAGCTTGCCCGCGCCGGCGCGCAGGCCGCCGATTCCGGCGAGCAAGGCGGCGCCCCCGAGCTCGCGGCTGCCGGCGATGACGAGCAGGCGCCCGCGATCCTCCTTGTCGCCATCCTCGGGATGGTCGGGGAGCGGAAAGCGGCCGAGCAATGCCCGGTCGAGCGTCTGCGGCTCGCTCACCGGGCGGCGACCATCGCGTCGGGCTCGGAGGTGACCGGCGCATTCTCCTCGATCGGGGGAGCCGCGAAATTGTAGCGTTGCAGCCTGGGGACGCAGAGCTTGGAGTCGTTCGGCTCGAACTCATATTCGCAGACGCCGCAATTGACGACGTCGCCTTCCTTGTCGATCGCGAGCACCTTCGCCTCGTCCATCTCCTCGAGGATATAGCGGAAGCAGAGCACGACGACCTGATGGCAGACGATCAGCACCCGCCGGTCGGCGAAATGGAGGCTGATCGTGTCGAGCGCGCTCCTGAGTCGAAGGATCACATCGGCCCAGCTCTCGCCGCCCGGCGGGCGATGGTAGAATTTGCCGAGCAGGTTCCTCTGCTCGGCCTGCTCCGGATAGCGTTCTCGAACACCTGCTGTGGTGAGCCGGTCCCAAAGGCCGAATTCACGCTCGCGAAGCCGCTCGTCGACCACCGGCTGGCGCGCCGTCTCGGTCACTCCACCGGCTTCGCAGATCGCCTTGGCGGTCTGCCGGGCCCGGACATAGGGAGAGACAAGAACCGCCTCCGGCCTTTGCTCTTCGGGCAAGGCCGCGAACCAGGTGCCGAGCGCCCTCGCCTGCTTCTCGCCGAGCGGGCTCAGCGGCACGTCGACGTCGCGGACCCTGATATCGATGATCCCGAGACCGGCCGCGTCGGCCGCGTCGCGCGCGACATTGCCGGCGCTCTGGCCGTGGCGGACGATCCACAATCGCTCGGGCCATCTTTGTCTCATTGCCGAAACAAAGCGCGAGCGCCGCTAAAGTTCAGAGCAGGCCTTCAGCCTCGAGCCGTGCACGCAAATCGTCGGCGCCGGCGAAGAGATGAGCGTGCATTCCGACCGCCAGAGCGCCTTCGACGTTGATAGCGCGGTCGTCGACGAACAAGGCCTGATCGGGCCTGAGCCGGAACCGGTCGAGCGCGCGATAATAGATGGCCGGGTCGGGTTTCAGCAGCTTCTCCTCGCCGGAGACGAGAATGTCGCGGAAGCGGCGGAAGAACGCATCCTCCTTGGCGCGGAAGGGCGGCCAGAAATCGGCGGAAAAATTGGTGATCGCGAACAGCGGCACGCCTCTCGAGTCCAGCTCGCCGACGATCTCGTGCATCCCGGGCACGGGATCGGTGATCGTCTCGCCGAACGTCTCGCCCCAGGCGGAGATCAGGGCCGCATAAGCGGGAAATTTCTCGCTGAGCTCGGCCGCCGCTTCGTCGAACGGCCGGCCGCCGTCGAGGCTGTCGTGCCAGCTCCAGAGGTCGACATCCTCGATGAATTGGAGGCGCGCCTCATCGTCGGCGATCTGCCGTTCGAGGAAGGATTCGGGGTCCCAGCCGTAGAGGACGTTGCCGACGTCGAAGACGACGGCAGTGGGTCCTTCGATACGGGTCTTCGCCAAGCTCAGCCCCTACTCAGGATGAGCGAGTGAGATTTTCTTCAAGAGCATCCGCTCATCCTGAGTAGCCACTGAGCGAAGTCGAAGTGGCGTATCGAAGGACCTGTAGCGACCGTCAGCCCTGGCGCGCCTTGAAGCGGCGGTTGGTCTTGTTGATGACGTAGGTGCGGCCCCGGCGGCGGATCACGCGACAGTCGCGATGGCGCGACTTCAGGGATTTCAATGAGTTGCGGATCTTCATGGCCTGGAACGCCTGCCTGTTCTATCGAATTTCGAGCTGGAAAACGAAGGCGCCACCTAGGAGGAGAGGCGCTCGAAGTCAAGCAGCCCCATAGGAGTCGACCGCCTCGAACATCGCGGTCACCGCGCGGCGCTCGTCCGCGGTCAGCTCCGGCCGCCAGATGTCGAAGATGAGGACGATCCGGTCCTCCTTGCCGTCGTTCCAGGCCTCATGCTCGATCGTGTCGTCGAAGATCAAAGCCTTGCCGGCTTCCCAGCGGCGCGTGTCGTTGCCGACCCGGAAACCGCAGCCTTGCGGAACGATCAGCGGCAGGTGGCAGATCAGGCGCGCGTTGAGCATTCCGTGATGGGGCGGGATCCGCGCCCCCGGGCTCAAGCGCGAGAAGAAGATCGCCGGGGCGCGGGTCGTGATGTGCGGCAAGGGCACGTCGCGAAGCGCCGCCATCGTCCGCGGGCAGCGCTCGGCATTCGCCTCGACCGGCCCGCCATTCTCCCACAGATAGAGAGTGCTCCAGTCGGGATTGTCGAGCAGGCCGTGGACGTTGCTCTGCGGACGGTCGGTGCCGCTGACCAGATAGGGGCGGAACGCGTCGCTGTCGCCGAGAAGCGCCTCGATCTCGGCCTTGATCTCTCCGGTCGCGGCTTCGACCGCCTCGAGCCAGGGGAATTGCTCGCGCTCGTAATATTGGATCTGGGGCAGGCCGGGGAAATAATAGCCGGTCGGCTCCTGGAGATAGATCCTCTTCTCGCCGAACATGATGTCGAGCGATTCCTGGAAGCGGCTGCTTCGCGCCTCCTCGCCGACCCCGCTTCGCTCCAGCGAGTCGAGGAGATGGTCGCGATAGAGCCGGTCCTTGCCCTCGCAGACCGAGCGGACCCGCTCGATCTCGGCGACGAGATCGGCGGGAAGCTCCCCGGCCGCGGCGGCGGCGGCCATCGCCGCTCTGTAGAAGCTCGTCGCGGCGCGATCATCGCCGGCCCGCGCCCGGCAGTCGCCCTTGCCGATCAGGCCGCGAAGGCTGCCGGGCTCGGCGGCGAGCAGCCTGTCCAGCGCCCTTTCCTCGGCGGCGGCATCGCCTCCGTCGCGGCACGCGCGGGCGAGCAGAAGCAGGACTTGCGGATTGGCCAGATCGGCCTCGACCAGCCGCTCGAACGCGGCGCGCGCCTCGGCCGGATCGCCGCGCTGAAGCGCCGCCCAGCCGGAGCGGAGCAGAGCTTCGGCGTCGGACGGAGCGACCTTCACGCCGGCCCGCGCTCGGCCAGCGCCCGCTCCCAGGCGAGCGCATGGGCGACGATCGTGTCGAGATCGTCGAGCTTCGGCCGCCAGGGCAGAGTGGCGAGGATCCGCTTATTGTTGGCGACCAGCGAATCGGGATCGCCGGCGCGGCGCGCTTCCATCCGCCGCTCGACCTTGAGGTTGGTGACCCGGTCGACGCTGTCGAGCACTTCGAGCACCGAGAAGCCGCGGCCATAGCCGCAATTCATGATGTGGCTCGCGCGCGGCTCGGCGATCAGCTTCTCGAGCGCATGGACATGGGCGTCGGCGAGGTCGCTGACGTGGATGTAATCGCGGACTCCGGTGCCGTCGGGCGTATCGTAGTCGGTGCCGTAGACCGAGACATGGCTCCTCTTGCCGATCGCCGCCTCGACCGCGACCTTGATCAGATGGGTCGCGCCCTGGGTCGATTGGCCCGAGCGCCCCTTGGGATCGGCGCCGGCGACGTTGAAATAGCGGAGCGCGCAGAAGTTGATCGGATGGGCGACGGCCGTGTCGGCGAGCATCTGCTCGGTCATCAGCTTCGACCAGCCATAAGGATTGATCGGCCGGTTTCCCGAATCCTCGGAGACGGGGACGCGCTCGGGAATGCCGTAGGTCGCCGCGGTCGACGAGAAGATGAAGTGGCTCACTCCGCCCTTGACCGCGCTCTCGATCAACGACCGGCTTCGGGCGGTGTTGTTGTCATAATATTTGAGCGGGTCCTCGACCGATTCGGGAACGACGACCGACCCGGCGAAATGGATGATCGCCACGATGCCCTGCTCTTCGATCAGCCGCGCGACGAGGGCCTGGTCGGCGATGTCGCCGCGGGCGAAGGTCGCGCCCTCGGGCACCGCCCATTCGAACCCTGTGGCGAGATTGTCGATCACCGTGACCGGCCAGCCGGAGTCGAGCAGGGCGAGCACCGCGTGGCTGCCGATATAGCCGGCCCCGCCGGTCACCAAGATTGGCGGCTTCGATCCCTGCTGGTCCATTCCGAGACGCTGTCCTTGTCGTGAAGCAAAATCGCTGACAGGGTGTTCCACTGCCTATACGATCCCGTTCGGGTCCGCCGCTTGAGCCATGAGGTGCCGGAAAATGAAAGCCCCATTTTTGCGCAACTGCATGATCGTCCTGGCACTCTCGCTGGCCGGCTGCTCGACGACAGGCGGGGGCGGATCGCGTGCCGGCGGAGTCGATGTCGCGCGATTCCACCTCGGCGACCCGGTCGCCCGTGCCCAGATCGCGATCGAACCCTATGACCGCGCCGATTCGGCGCGGCCCGATTATCCCGCGGTCGCCGCCGCGGTCGAACGCCAGTTGACCCGGCTCGGCTGGACCGTGGTCCGGACCGTCGGCCAGTCGGAGCAGGTCGCCCTGGTCGACCTCACTCAGGGCAGCCGCGAGGCGATCGCCGCCCAGACCTCGGCCCGAGTCGGCCGCGGAGTGGCGCCTTCGCCGGCGAGCGGAAGCTCGGCCGGGATCGTCGCGACCCTGCTCGAGGTCGGGATCAAGCGCCGGTCCGACGGCACATTGTTCTGGGAAGGCCGGGCGGTCGGCGAGGCGCGTTCGGGCTCGGCCGAAGCCGCTCCCGCGGCAGCCGCCGAGCGGCTCGCGACGGCCCTGTTTCGGGACTTCCCAGGTGAATCGGGGCGCACTATCAGGACCAGATGAATCTCTCCATTTCCAGCGCCTTCGACGGCGGCAACATTCGCCTGGTCGCCATCGAGGGCGACCGAATCGATCTCGAGATTGTCAAGGACAATCAGTCCGATTTCTACCAATGGTTCTATTTCCGGCTGTGCGGAGCGGCCGGCCGGAAGGTCGAGCTTCGGATCCTGAACTGCGCCGGCGCGGCCTATCCCAACGGCTGGGACGATTATCGAGCCTGCATGTCGCTCGACCGCGAGGAATGGGAGCGGGTCGACACGTCTTATGAAGGCGGAGTCCTGACGATCAGCACCGAGGTGCCGGCGAACAGCGCCTGGTTCGCTTATTTCGCACCCTACACGATGGAGCGGCACCACGATCTGGTCGCCTCGGTCGCCTCGCACCCGGCCATCGCCCACCGCTCGCTCGGCCAAACTCTCGACGGTCAGGAGATGGATTATTTCCGGCTCGGCGACGGCCCCTTGCAGATCTGGATCTACGCCCGCCAGCATCCCGGCGAGACGATGGCGGAATGGTGGATGGAGGGCGCGCTCGAGAAACTGCTCGACGATTCCGACCCGGTCTCGCGCCGGCTTCGCGAGAAAGCGACTCTTCACATCGTCCCCAACATGAATCCCGACGGGTCGAAGCGCGGCCATTTGCGGACCAACGCGGTCGGCGCCAACCTCAACCGTGAATGGCACGAGCCGAGCCTCGAGCGCAGCCCGGAAGTCTTCCACGTCCGCGGCGAGATGGACAGGACCGGGGTCGACTTCGCGATGGACGTCCATGGCGACGAGGCGATCGCCGCCAATTTCCTCGCCGGCTTCGAGGGTATTCCGAGCTGGAACGAGGGGCAGCAGGCGCTGTTCGACGGCTTCAGCGAGGCATTGGAGCGTCTCTCGCCCGATTTCCAGACCTCGAAAGGCTATGAGGTCGCGGCGCCCGGCAAGGCCAATATGTCGATGTCGACCGCCCAACTCGCCGAGCGTTTCGGAGCGGTGTCGATGACCCTGGAAATGCCGTTCAAGGACAATGCCGACCTGCCGGATCCGCTCTATGGCTGGTCGCCCGACCGCTGCCGCAACCTGGCCCGGTCCTGCCTCGACGCACTCTATTCGATCCTCGACGACCTCGCCGCCCGCAAGGCCTGATGCCCAGGCTGGTCCTGATCCGCCACGGCCAGTCGGCCTGGAATCTGGAGAATCGATTCACCGGCTGGTGGGACGTCGACCTCACCCCTTTGGGGGTGGAGGAAGCCAAGGCGGCCGGCACATTGATGGCCGAGCGCGGGCTCGATTTCGACATCTGCTTCACCAGCGTCCAGACCAGGGCGATCAAGACCCTTCATCTGGCGCTCGAACAGATGGGGCGATTGTGGCTTCCGGTCGAGAAGGACTGGCGGCTCAACGAGCGCCATTATGGCGGGCTGACCGGCCTCAACAAGGCCGAGATGATGGCCGAAGCAGGCGAGGAGCAGGTCAGGATCTGGCGGCGCTCGTTCGACGTGCCGCCGCCGCCGCTCGAAGCCGGCAGTCCTTACGACCTCGCCGGCGATAGACGCTACGCAGGCGTGACCGTGCCGCGCACGGAGAGCCTCAAGGACACGATCGCCCGGGTCCTGCCTTACTGGCGCGAGCGGATCGCTCCGGAGCTCGCGGCGGGCCGCAGGGTGCTGATCTCCGCGCACGGCAATTCGCTTCGCGCTCTGGTCAAGCATCTCTCCGCCATTCCCGACGACGAGATTACGGGCCTGGAGATCCCGACCGGCAAGCCGATCGTCTACGAACTCGACGATAGTCTCGCCGCTGTGGATCGCTATTATCTCCACGAGAGATAGACACCGGGAGGGCGAGATGGAGGAAGCGGCTCTTGCCGAGCTTCGCCGGCGCGCAGAGGGCGGCGACCTCGAGGCCGGCCTCGCCCTCGGCACGAAACTGCTGACCGGAGACGGCGTCGCGCCCGACACCAAGCACGGCGCCGCTCTGATCGAGCAGGCGTGCAGCAACGGCAGCGGCGATGCCGCCAATCTGCTCGCGACGATGGAGGCGATGGGCGCCGGCCGGCCGCAAAGCTGGGAGCGCGCGTTCGACCGGCTCCTGCTCGCCGCAGAGTTCGGTCACGAAGGCGCCCGAGCCCAGCTGCTCCTGCTCAATCGCGACCCGTCCATCTCCGCCGAGCCCAGGGACGAGGGGCTGTGGAAGCGCATTCGCGACCGGCTCGATCTGGCCGCGCTGACCGCGGCCCCCGCCAAGCGCTCGCTCTGCGACGGGCCGCGGATCCGGGTGATCGACGGCTTCGCCTCGGCGGCCGAATGCGACTGGGCGACGGCGCGGGCGCGCGGCGGCCTCAGGCGCGCGATGGTGCTCGACCAGCAAAGCGGCCGCGAGCTGGCCCATCCTGACCGCACCAACAAGTCGGTCACCCTCAACCTGATGGAGCTGGACGTCGTCCTCCAGATCCTTCGAGCCCGGATCGGAAGCGCGACCAACCTGCCGGTGCCGGTCTTCGAGCCGGCGCAGATCATGCATTATTCGGTCGGCGAGGAATTCCGGCCGCATTTCGATTTCGACAGCGAGCAGGGCTATGGCGGCCAGCTCCAGCGCTACGGCCAGCGCATCGCCACCTTCCTCCTCTATCTGAACGGGGATTTCGAGGGCGGCGAGACCGAATTCCCCAAGATCGGAATCCGCTACCGCGGCGGGAAAGGCGACGCGATCTTCTTCGCCAATGTCGACCGCTCCAACGCTCCCGATCCGCTGACACTGCATGCCGGCCGGCCGCCGGTTCGCGGCGAGAAATGGATATTGTCGCAGTGGATCCGGGACCGCACTCCGGCCCCGGCCTAGAAGCGTCCTAGTCGCCGCTCTTGGCGCGGGCGAGATTGCGCTCGGCGCGTTCGATCACATCCTCGACGCTGTCGCCGGCTAGGATACCGGTGACGGCGATCTCGGCCTCGACCGAGACCCGGCTTCCGCCGAGATCGACCGGATTGGCGGCGATGCAGCGGCCGAGCCGCTCGGCGGTCTCGATCGCGCTGTTCTGGTCGAGATGGTCGAGAAGAAGCCCGAACACGTCGCCGCCGATCCGCGCGACCATGTCGGTCGAGCGGATCAGGCCGGCAAGGAGCTTGCCGACATGGACGATGACGCTGTCGCCGCCGAGCCGGCCATGGGTTTCGTTGATCGCCGCCAGGCCCTTGAGATCGATGCTGACCAAAGCGGCCGGTGTGCCGTGGCGCTCGGCCTGGCCGACCAGCCTTTCGAGGCCGCGGACGAAACGGCGGCGATTGGGCAGGCCGGTCAGCGGATCCAGGTCGGCCGCTTCCTCAATGGCCTGGAGCCGCCCCTGCGCTTCAGCGAGCGAGGCGCGCAGGAGCGCATTCTCGTCCTCGAGGCCGAGCTCGACTCCGGTGAATCTGGTGCCTTCCCTCGACATGGCCGGAATCATAGCTTCCGGCCGGTTAATATCTGGCGAAAGCCGGCTCCATTTGCCTCGCTAGAGCGCGGCGGATAAGGAATGCCGCTTCGCGGCACGAGGCGGGCAATGGCGGACGTCGGGATCATCATGGGCAGCCAGTCCGACTGGGAGACGATGCGCCATGCCGCCGAGACCCTCGATGCCCTCGGAGTCTCCCACGAGACCAAGGTCGTCTCCGCGCACCGCACCCCGGACCGGCTCTACGCTTATGCCAAGGGCGCCGCGGAGCGCGGCCTCAAGGTGATCGTCGCCGGCGCCGGCGGCGCGGCCCACCTTCCCGGGATGACCGCCTCGATGACCCGGCTGCCGGTGCTCGGAGTCCCTGTCGAATCCAAGGCTCTGTCCGGCATGGACAGTCTGCTCTCGATCGTCCAGATGCCGGCCGGCGTGCCGGTCGGGACCCTCGCCATCGGCAAAGCCGGAGCGGTCAATGCCGGGCTCCTCGCCGCCTCGATCCTCGCCTTGACCGACGATGCGCTGGCGGGCCGGCTCGAGGAATGGCGGCGGCGCCAGACCGATGGAATCGCAGAAAGGCCCGAATGATCGTCACGCCGGGGTCCGTGATCGGAATCGTCGGCGGCGGCCAGCTCGGCCGGATGCTTGCCCTTGCCGCCGCCCAGCTCGGCTACAAATGCCATGTCTATGCGCCGGACGAAGCGCCCCCGGCGGCCGAAGTTTCGGCCCGTTTCACGCGCGGCGCATGGGACGATGAGGACAGGCTGGGGCGTTTCGCCCGCGAGGTCGACGTCGCGACCTTCGAGTTCGAGAATATCTCGGCAGCGGCGCTCGGCGCGGTGGCGGCCCACGCGCCGCTCTATCCGCCGGTGCGATCGCTGGAGACAGCCCAGGACCGGCTCGCCGAAAAGCGGTTCATCCTCGGCCTCGGCGGCCGCCCGGCGCCGTTCGCGGCAGTCGACGACCGGTCCGGACTGGACAGGGCGCTCGACTCGATCGGCGCGCCGGCGATCCTCAAGACGAGGCGCTTCGGCTATGACGGCAAGGGCCAGGCGCGGATCGCCGACCGGTCCGGCGCCGAAGCCGCGTGGAACGAGATTCGGGGTGCGCTTTCGGTCCTGGAAGGCTTCATCGCCTTCGACGCCGAATTCTCAATCCTGCTTTGCCGGGGACGGGACGGTGAGACCGTCACTTGGGACTCGCCGCGCAACGAGCATGAAAGCGGCATCCTGGCGCGCTCGACGGTGCCGGCCGGGCCCGACGTCGCCGAGGCTCTTGCCGAGGCGGAAGCGATCGCTCGAAGGGCGGCCGACGCGCTCGGCCATGTCGGAATGCTGACCCTGGAATTCTTCGCGACTCCGCAAGGCCCAATCTTCAACGAGATGGCGCCGCGCGTCCACAATAGCGGCCATTGGACGATCGAAGGCGCCCTCACCTCGCAGTTCGAGAATCACATCAGGGCGATTTGCGGGCTTCCGCTCGGAGCGACGGACCTGGTCGTGCCGCGCGTGGAGATGCGCAACCTGATCGGCGATGAAGCGGATGATTGGGCCGCCATCCTCGCCGACCCGGGCAATCATCTTCATCTCTACGGCAAGGGCGAGGGCCGTCCCGGCCGAAAGATGGGCCACGTCACCCGATTGGTCGGCCCGGGCGGGATGTAGAGCAGTGGGCGATTAGATTGAATCGCCCACTGCTCTGGAAGCCTTTGTTGCCGCATTGCTCTTGCGAAAAGCCGGTTCCCACCTTTTCGCGCAATGCTCCAGGCCCGCCCCCGATTCCTCCAACCGCCTATGGGTTGCTCGCCGTAGGCATCGCCATCTCCTCGATCGGCAGTCCGAGCTTTTCGAGCTGGGGCCGGACCTTGGCCGCATCGCCGACCACGACCCAGACCATCTTGTCGAGGAAGATCGTCCGGCGGGCCGCGGCGTCGAGCCCCTGCGCGCTGAGCCCGCGGTAGCGGCTGGCGAGAGTCTCGTAATAATTGTCCGGCCGGCCATAGACCTCGTTCTGCTGCATCGCGCGAAGAACGCCGGCGCCGGTCTCGAAGCTTCCCGGCAGCTCGCGGATGCTGCCGTTGACGGTCCGGGCGAGCTCCTCGGCGGTGACGCCCTTGTCGGCCAGGAACGCCCGCACATCGTCGCGGAGAGCGGCGATGCTGGGCCCGGTCTGGTCGGCCTGGACGGGAGCGAAGATGAAGTAAGGCGCGCGCTGCTGGACCCGGTTGATGGTTCCGCGGACGCCGTAGGACCAATGCTTCTGCTCGCGCAGGTCGGCGTTGAGGCGCGACAGGAACGAGCCGCCGAGCGTGTCGTTGGCGGCGATCAACGGGACGAGGTCGTCCTTGCCGGTGACGTCCAGCACATGGCCGGCAATGATCATCGACTGAGGCGAGTTCGGCCGGTTGACGAGAACGATTCGCTCCGAACTGGCCGGGATCGGCGCATCGAAATTCTTGACCGGAGCGGCGCCGGTGTCGCGCCAGTCGCCGAAGCTGCGCTCGAGCAAGGGAACCAGCTCGGCGAGGCTGGTGTCGCCGACGGCGAAGATCTTCGCCTTGGACGGACGGAACCAGGCATCGTGGAAAGCGGCAATGTCGGCTCGAGTCACGCGCCGGACGACGGCAGGATCGCCGGTGCCGGTGAACGGGATCCCGTAGGGATGATCCTTGCCGTAGAGCAAGGGCGGAAGAGTCCGAAGAGCGAGACCCTCCGGCTGGGTCATCTCCTGCGCGATCCGGGCAAGCTGCTGGCCGCGGAGCCGTTCCACCTCGGCCGGAGCGAAGCTCGGATGGCGAACGATGTCGGCGAGCAGGTCGATCGACGGGGCGAGATTGGGCTTGAGCGCGGTCAGACTGACGGTCGTCCGGTCCATCGTCGCGCCGGTTCCGATCGTCGCTCCGAGCCTTTCCTGCTCCTCGGCGATCTGGACGCTGTTGTAGCGGTCGGTGCCTTCGTCGAGCAGCGCCAGCATCAGCGACTGGGTGCCGAGCTTGTCCTTCGGATCGGCGGCATTGCCGGCGTCGAAGCTGACCGCGACCCGGACGACCGGAACGGCGGTCCGGCGGGCGAAGATCAATTCGATCCCGTTGGACAATCTGGCATGCTCGACATTCGGGAAATCGAGATCGGCGATCTGGCCGACGTCCGGAAGACGCGACCGGTCGACGGCGCTCAGCGGCTCGGACGCCGTCACCCTTTTGCCTTCATCGGCCGCCATCGCCGCCGGATTCGGGGCGAGCGGCTGCTCGTCCGCGGTCGGCGGCGTGAAATAGTTGGGCGAATGCAGGCCCCCGCCGGCGGGGACGCTGCGCGATTCCTCATAGGCGCCACGCTCGCCGGGCGAGACCTTGAGCGAATAGACCGGTCTCGACAGCCAGCGCCGCATCGTCGTCGCGACCTGCGCCGGAGTCAGAGCTGCGGTGCGCTGAAGCTGGGTCCGGTAGAAATTCGGATCGTCGGCATAGACCGCGCCCTCGGCGAGGGCGACCGCCTTGCCGCCGAAGCCGCCGACCGATTCGAGGCCGATGATCCGCTGAGCGACCGACCGGGTCTTGGCGCGCTGAAGCTCGTCGGCGGTCGGCCCGGTGCGCAGATAGTCGGCGATCACCGCGTCGAGCCGCCGGGCGACCAGGTTCGGGTCGACCCCCGGCTTCACGTCGGCGGTGACCTCGAACAGGCTGACCCGCTCGAACGGCTGGGCTCCGGCGCTGACGTTGACCGCGAGCTTCTCGCCGCGGACCAGGATATTGTCGAGGCGGGAGCTTGCGAGGCCGCCCAATATGTCGGCGCCGATGTCGAGCGCCGGATAGGCCGGATCGGTCAGGCCCGGCACGACCCACATCCGGTAGAGACGGGTGGTCGCGACCTGGTCCTTCATCTCCTCGCTGACCGGCGCCGGAAGGGTCGGAACCGCCGCGGCCGCCGGGGTCGACTTCGGACCCCGGGGGATGTCGCCGAAATATTTGTCGATCAGCGTTCGGGCGGTGGCGACGTCGATGTCGCCGGCGAGGACGAGAACGGCGTTGTTCGGCCCGTAATGCGAGCGGAACCAGTCCTTCACCGTCTCCAGGCTTGCGGCGTCGAGGTCGGCCATCGAGCCGATCGTGGAGTGATGGTAGGGATGACCCTCCGGGAACAAAGCGTTGAGCTGGGCATATTCGACCAGCCCGTAGGGATCGTTGTCGCCCTGGCGCTTCTCGTTCTGGACGACTCCGCGCTGGATATCGAGCTTCTCCTGGGTGACCGCTCCGAGCAGATGGCCCATCCGGTCCGATTCGAGGAACAGAGCCGTCTCGAGCGCTCCGCGCGGCACCGTCTCGAAATAATTGGTGCGGTCGAACCAGGTCGTGCCGTTGAGGTCGGTCGCGCCGATCTGGCGCATCGGCGTGAACCAGCTCTGATTGCTGTTCTCGGAGCCGCCGAACATGAGATGCTCGAACAGATGGGCGAAGCCGGTCTTGCCGGCGGGCTCGTCCTTCGAGCCGACATGGTACCAGACAGAGACCGCGACGACCGGCGCCTTATGATCCTCGTGGACCAGCACCCGAAGCCCATTGGGCAGAGTGAATTGCTGATAGGGAATGTTGACCGCCCGGACGAGCGCCGAGACCGGCGCGGCGGCGGTCGGCGCGGCGGCCGGGGGCGCCGCCGAGGCGGCCAGGGACGGAAGGGCGAGAGCGAAAGCGAGTGAGAGCGGCAAAAGGCGGCGCATCCTATCCTCCGAGTCGAAGACGGCGCGCACCATAGCGAGCCGCTTTAGCGAGGCAATACGCTTATCGCCTTGAAATCACCGCGCCTTCCGCTCCGATCGGGCGAAGCGCGGCTGCGCTAGCCCAACGCCGATAGGTCTCTAATGCGCGGCGGGCACCCCCGCCACGGCGGCAGCCGGCACGACCTCTATCGGCAGACCGAGGCCCTCGAGCTGAGGTCGGACTTTGGCCGCGTCGCCCACGACCACCCAGACGAACCGGCTCGGATCGAGGGCGGCCCGGGCGGCCGAATCGAGCTGGCTCGCGGTGAGCGCCCGGTATTTCTGCGCGATCGTGTCGTAATAATCGTCCGGGCGCCGAAGCAGGTCGTTGGTCTGCATCGCCTGGAGAACCGCGCCCGACGTCTCGTAGCGCCCGGCGAGCTGGCGGATGTCGCCGGTGATGGTTCGATTGAGCTCGGCCTGGGTTACCCCCTTGGTGGAGAGGAATTCGCGCACATCCTGCATCAGCGACTGGAGCGCCGCTCCGGTCTTGTCGGCCTGGACCGGCGCGTTGATCGTGTAGGGGACGGCATGTTCGAGCCGGTTGAAGCCGCCGCCGGCGCCGTACGACCAGTGCTTCGCCTCGCGCAGGTCCATGTTGATCCGCGACAGGAAATCGCCGCCGAGCACTTCGTTCGAAGTAATGTGCGGCAGCAATTCATCCGACGAGACCAGGCTCGTCATCTGTCCCGCGACGATCAGCGACTGGGGCGAATCGGGACGGTCGACCAGGACAATCTTCGGCGCGGACTGGACCGGAGCGGCAGTGAACGCCTTGACCCCGGCCGCTCCCTGCGGCCGCCAGTCGCCGAAGCTCGCTTCGAGCGCCGCCTTGACCTCGGCGAGCGGGCGATCGCTGGCGACGAAGATCTTGGCCTTGTCGGGCCTGATCCAGGCATGGTGGAAAGCGACGAGATCGTCGCGGGTGAGGGCCCGTACCGCTGCCGGATCGCCGGAACCCGCAGCGAGCTTCCCGTAAGGCGAGGCCGAGCCGTAGAGCAGAGGCGGCAAGGCGCGCGCGGCGAGGCCGTTCGGGCTGGTCAGCTCGGACGCGATCCCGGTCAGCAGGGTCGCGCGCATCCGCTCGACCTCGGCCGGAGCGAACGCGGGATTGCGCACCACGTCGGCGAACAGAGCGAGGGAGCCGGCCAGGTTCGGGCTCGGCGCGCGCAGGCCGATCGAGGTGCGGTCGGCGGAGCTGAAGTTGAACAGGTTCGCGCCGAGCCGTTCGCCGGCCTCGGCGATTGCGATCGAATCCCTGGTCGTCGTGCCCTCGCGAAGCAGCGAAAGCATCAGATTTTGGGTGCCGAGCTTGCCGGCAGGGTCGGCCGCGACTCCGGCGTCGAAGCTCATCGTCACCTGGGTGACCGGTACGGCGGTGCGATGGGCGTAGACGATCTCGATGCCGTTGGAGAGGCGGGTCCGCTGGATGTCGGGGAAATCGAGATCGCGGATCTCGGGGACGGCGGGAAGCGCGCCCCGAGTCCCTTTGGCGGGGCCTTCGGCGGCGGCGGAAGTCCGGGCCTCGGCGGTCGGCGTGGCGGCCGGCGCGGTCTGGCTCTCGACATAGGCTTCGCGAGCGCCGGGCTCGACCATCACGGTCGCCGACGGCCTCGACAGCCATTTGTTCGCGGCCGCCTTGACCTGCTGCGGAGTGACCGCGGCGATCCGGGCGAGCTGCTTCTTGTAGAAGGACGGGTCGTTCGAATAGAGCGCTCCCGAGGCGAGAGCGACCGCCTTGCCGCCGAAGCCGCCGACCGATTCGAGTCCCGAGATGCGGTTCGACACATTGGTGGTCGCGACCCGCCGGACCTCGTCGGCGGTCGGCCCGTCGCGAAGCAATTGGGCGACGATCTCGTCGAGACGCCGGTTCACGACCGCCGGGTCGACCCCCGGCTTCACCACGGCCTGGATCTGGAAGATGCCGATCTGGGCGAGCGACTGGACTCCGCTCGACACCTGAACGAGCAATTTCTCGCGTCGGACCAGCTCGTTGTCGAGACGCGAGCTGGAGAGCCCGCCGAGCACGCTGGCGAAGACGTCGAGCGGCACCGCGTCGGGATCGTTGAGCCCGGGGACGGTCCAGGTGCGAAGGATCAGGGTCGCCGCGACCCGGTCCTTGATCGTCGCGACCCTCGGCGCGGCGAGAGTCGGCACGGCGACCGCCGGAGCGACGCTTTCGGGACCGCGCGGAATCCGTCCGAAATATTTCTCGACGAGCGGCCGGGCGGTCGCCGCGTCGATGTCGCCGGCGAGAACGAGCACCGCGTTGTTCGGGCCGTAATGCGAGCGGAACCAGGTCTTGACGTCCTCGAGGCTCGCGGCATCGAGATCGGTCATCGATCCGATCGGCGTGTGGCCATAGGGATGGCCTTCGGGGAACAGCTCCTCGAGCACCTTGTAGAAGACCAGGCCGTAAGGCTGGTTGTCGCCCTGCCTCTTCTCGTTCTGGACGACCCCGCGCTGCTCGTCGAGCACGCTCTGAGTGATCGCTCCGAGCAGATAGCCCATCCGGTCGCTTTCGAGGAACAGAGCGCGCTCGAGCGCCGGCCCGGGCACAGTCTCGAAATAATTGGTCCGGTCGAACGAGGTGGTGCCGTTGAAATCGGTCGCTCCGACCTGGCGGAGCGGATCGAAGAAATCGCCCGGCGCATTCTCGCTGCCGTTGAACATCAGATGCTCGAACAGATGGGCGAAGCCGGTCTTGCCCTTCGGCTCGTGTTTCGAGCCGACGTCGTACCAGGTCGAGACCGCGACGATCGGCGCCTTGCGGTCGGTGTGGACGATGACCCTGAGGCCATTGGCGAGCGTGAACTCCTGATAGGGTATGTCGACCTGGCGGATCAGCGCCGAGACGGGCGCCGGGGCGGGTGCGGTCGCGGACGGCGCGGCGGCTGCGGCCGGCAGAGCGAGCGAAAGGCTGAGAGCGAGGGAAAGCAGCATCCGGCGCATCGACATTCTCCGAGTCTTCTTCGAAGCGCACGATAGCGGAGCGTTTTAGGGAAGCAATACGCCCGGGCGCACTCGCGACGAATGTCTCCGCCAGTCGGCGGGCGACACGGCCGCTCCATAACGGATGAGATTGTCGGACCGCCGGCTCCCGAAAAGCTATGCTGCACGGGCGGTTATGCCATGATGCGCGGCTGTGCGCGGTTTAACACCGGAGACCTTTCGATGGCTGAACATGCGAAGGCCGTCGCCAAGGCCACAGTAGCGGACCGCGCCGAACCGGGCTCGGCCGCGACAACATGCCACGATCTGCTTGAAAAGAGACCCCAGGTCCGAGCGCTGGCCTCCGCCGACCGGATGCTCAACGCGCGCCCGACGCTGGCAGCGCAGCGCGCTGCTGCCGAGACGCTTTCGCGACGGCCCCCGACCGGCCCGCGGCCGATCCAGCGCGAAACATCTCTTCCCAGTCCGAACCGCACCGGGATGCCGGACGAGCTACGGCCTGGGATCGAGTCAGCCTCGGGCGTGTCGATGGATGACGTCCGCATCCATCGCAATTCCGCCGAGCCTGAAAGACTCGGCGCGCTCGCTTATGCCGAGGGCAACGACATCCACCTCGGCCCCGGCCAGGATCGCCATCTGCCGCACGAGGCTTGGCATGTCGTCCAACAGAAGCAGGGACGGGTAAGGCCGACCCGCCAGCTGAAGGACAGCGCGATCAACGCGGATCCAGCGCTCGAGCGCGACGCGGAGTTAATGGGAGCCCGCGCCCAAGGTGCGAGTCCGTCTGATCATGATATGGCTGTAAGGGACCGGCTGACGCCAGCCCCGGTCATTCAGAGAATCGTTCGCAGCAAGACGGGCGACGAGGTGGGCCTGGGGGGCACGCCCCAAGCCGTTTCCAATCTCCTCAGCAGCGATAAGGTGTACCTTATCCAATCGCATGACGACTTCGAACAGCTGTGCAATTCGGATCCCGATGGAATCCAGATCGTCACTCCGAAGCGACACATCATCGGCGAGGATCACACGCAATCCAGGTTCGAAGAGTATGAGGAGCGATGGGGATGGGGGGCCGGTCTAATTCACGAGGTCAACACTAAGCACCCAACGACCGGTATTAGGCGGGACGGCGCTGTTAAGCCTTTGGAGGACACCATCGTCAAACACGTCGCGGTACTGATGCATAGCATAGAGATCGTACAAAGTTCCGCACACCTGATACGCCAGATTTCCGATCAACTTGAACCTGAAATGCCCCCAGCCGCCGACGTCAACGGTCAGCTCAAGTTCGCCGCCGAGCAGACCATCCCGGAAGTTGCCTACGCCATCGAAGTCGGCACCGATCTGGCAAAATTCGAGCTCCCCGAGGACGAGGCCGACGACGCGGCGGCTGCGACGAACGAATTGGTGGGCCGGCTCGCCGACCTCACGGCTGCGCAGAACGACCTCCGATCGCGCCCTGACAACGCACCTTTGACTTCTCTGGAGGTGGCGAAATTCGTTACCGCGATTGCGGCAGGGAAGATTTGGACTCAGATGGATGAGTTGTTGGGCTGTTGTAAAAAAATCGCGCGTCAGGAGAGCGCGGAGCTAAACCTCTATCCGACAGATAACGTGATCCTCGAAGGTGGGTTCGCAGCCTTTAACCCGTTGCGCGAGCATCATATGGGCATCAACATCAAGGCCCATGGGGATCTCCCTCTCCTGGTGGCTGTTGGAGCCGCGCATTTGAAGGGTCTGAAAGGTCAAGGCATAAGCGACGCCGAATTTCATGACGACTATACAGGATTCGTGGAAGCGACCAAAGCCAGTGTGGTTTTGCCCGACTTGCGCGGGGGCTGCTGCGTCATCCAGTGATCTCGTCCCCGCACCTGCAAGATCGATAAAAGAACGCTCATAGGCGGTATGAAGCGGGCTGCGGCTGTGTTTTCCCTGGAACCTCCTTGTGTTGCACGACGGCAACACTACATCGCTCACCAAACGTACAAGGGCAGCTATGAACCTGGAGAAATTCACCGAACGGGCGCGGGGCTTTCTGCAATCGGCGCAGACCGTTGCTCTTCGCATGAACCATCAGCGGATCGCTCCGGCGCATCTCCTCAAGGCGCTGCTCGAGGATGAGCAGGGCATGGCCTCGGGGCTGATCGCCCGGGCCGGCGGAAGCGCCCAGGCGGCCTTGCGCGAGACGGACGAGGCGCTGGCAAAGATACCCGCGGTCTCGGGCAGCGGCGCCTCGGCCGCGCCCGCGCTCGACGGCGAGACGATCCGGATTCTGGACCAGGCCGAGCAGATCGCCCAGAAAGCCGGCGATTCCTACGTCACGGTCGAGCGGCTTCTGCTCGCTCTGGCCATGTCGAAGACCGACGCCGGCAAGGCGCTCGCCGATGCCGGGGTCAAGCCCGACACTCTCAACGCCGCGATCAACGAGCTTCGCGGCGGCCGGACCGCCGACACCGCCTCGGCCGAGGACCGTTACGACGCGCTGAAGAAATTCGCCCGCGACCTCACCCAGGCGGCTCGCGACGGCAAGCTCGATCCGGTCATCGGCCGCGACGAGGAGATCCGCCGGACCGTCCAGATCCTCGCCCGCCGGACCAAGAACAATCCGGTGCTGATCGGCGATCCCGGAGTCGGCAAGACCGCGATCGCCGAGGGGCTGGCGCTTCGGATCGCGAATGGCGACGTTCCCGACAGTTTGAAGGACCGGCGGCTGATGGCGCTCGACATGGGCTCGCTGATCGCCGGCGCCAAATATCGCGGCGAGTTCGAGGAAAGGCTGAAGGGCGTTCTCGACGAGGTGAAGGGCGCCGAGGGCGACATCATCCTGTTCATCGACGAGATGCACACATTGATCGGCGCCGGGAAGAGCGAAGGGGCGATGGACGCCTCCAACCTGCTGAAGCCGGCGCTCGCGCGCGGCGAGCTCCACTGCATCGGCGCGACCACGCTCGACGAGTATCGCAAGCATGTCGAGAAGGACCCGGCGCTTCAGCGGCGGTTCCAGCCGGTGTTCATCGGCGAGCCGACGGTCGAGGACACGATCTCGATCCTTCGCGGGCTCAAGGAGAAATACGAGCTCCACCACGGGGTCAGGATCACCGACGGGGCGCTGGTCGCCGCGGCGACTCTGTCCAACCGCTACATCACCGACCGGTTCCTGCCCGACAAGGCGATCGACCTGATGGACGAGGCCGCCTCGCGGCTTCGGATGGAGGTCGAATCCAAGCCCGAGGAGATCGAGAATCTCGACCGGCGGATCATCCAGCTCAAGATCGAGCGCGAGGCCCTGAAGAAGGAAAGCGACAAGGCCTCGAAGGACCGGCTCACGGCGCTCGAGGAGGAACTGGCCAATCTCGAGCAGCAGAGCGCGGAGCTGACCCAGCGCTGGCAGGCCGAGAAGGACAAGATCCAGGCCGAGGGCAAACTGAAGGAGCAGCTCGACCAGGCGCGGCTCGAACTCGAGCAGGCGCAGCGCAGCGGCGATCTCGCCAAGGCGGGCGAGCTCCAATATGGAACCATTCCGCAGTTGGAGCGCCAGCTCGCCGAAGCCGAGGCCGCAAGCCAGACCGCCATGCTTCGCGAGGAGGTTACCAGCGAGGACATTGCCGGAGTCGTCGCGCGCTGGACCGGGATCCCGATGGAGAGGATGCTCGAGGGCGAGCGCGAGAAGCTGCTTCAGATGGAGGCGTGGCTCGGCAAGCGCGTGATCGGCCAGGAGGATGCGGTCAAGGCGGTCTCATCGGCCGTCCGCCGAGCCCGGGCGGGCCTGCAGGACCCGAACCGGCCGCTCGGATCGTTCCTGTTCCTCGGTCCGACCGGGGTCGGCAAGACCGAGCTGACCAAGTCGCTCGCCGAATTCCTGTTCGACGATCCCCACGCGATGGTCCGGATCGACATGTCGGAATATATGGAGAAGCACAGCGTCGCCCGACTGATCGGAGCTCCCCCGGGCTATGTCGGCTATGAGGAAGGCGGAGCGCTGACCGAGGCGGTACGGCGCCGGCCCTACCAGGTCGTCCTGTTCGACGAGGTCGAGAAGGCCCATGGCGACGTGTTCAACGTCCTCCTCCAGGTGCTCGACGACGGCCGGCTGACCGACGGACAGGGCCGGACGGTCGACTTCTCGAACACATTGATTATCCTGACCTCGAACCTCGGCAGCCAGTTCCTGTCCAACCTCGGCGAGGGCCAGCAGGTGAGCGACGTCGAGCCGCAGGTGATGGAGGTGGTCCGGGCCCATTTCCGCCCGGAATTCCTCAACCGGCTGGACGAGATCATCCTGTTCCACCGGCTTGCCCAGGAACATATGGGCCCGATCGTCGACATCCAGGTCGCCCGCGTCCAGCGCCTGCTCGACGAGCGCAAGATCAGGCTCGAGCTGACCGACGGCGCCCGGGCCTGGCTCGGACGGGTCGGCTACGATCCGGTCTACGGCGCGCGCCCATTGAAGCGCGCGGTCCAGAAATACCTCCAGGACCCGCTCGCCGACGCGATCCTTCGAGGCGAGGTGCCGGACGGATCGACGGTGAAGGTGGACGAGGGCGACGGGGCGCTGGTTCTGAACCCCGCCGGCTGACTCCGGCTAGACCGGCGGGAAGGGTGCGACGTCGAAGGCGACGGTGAGCCGCTCGCCGGCGGCGAACGGCCTGGTGCCGTGCCACATGGTCGACGGAAACAGCACCAGCCGGCCGGGCTTGGGCCCGATCAGGCGGGTCGGCGGCAGCCCCAGGCCCAATTCGGCCTGCGGCTCACCGAGAGCGAGCCAGCCGGCCGGCGGCGGTCCCCTCTCCTCCTCGCCCGGAAGGGCGACGTAGAAAGCGGAGCTGAACCAGCCGGCCGGATGGATATGGTTGGCATGGTGGCCGCTGCCGGCGAGCCGCACCGACCAGGAGCCCGAGAAGCGCACCCGCCCATGCCGCGGGCGGCCAAGCACGGGATGTCTCGGATCGGGCGGCGGCAGCTGGGCGACATGGCGTTCGACCGCGCCGACGATCGCCTTACGGAGCGCTCGAATCTCGGGCTCGATCCGGGCGAACAGCGCGCCGTCGGTCTGGGTTCCGCCGCGCACCGACTGCTCGAGCGGCTGGCCGGTCGCGATGTGGAGCGATCGAAGCCGGTCGGCGAGCGCGAAAAGCGATGGGAGCTGGTCACCCAGATCGTAGATTCCGACCAGCCGCTCGTCGCCGTCGAGCCATTGCCGGCGCCGGTCGCCGGTCATCCGCCAGGCGGTCGAGAGATAGGGCGCCACCAGCGAGGCGTTGGCGGTCTTCAGCAGCGGCTCCGCCATCGCGGCGGCCTGCGCCGGCCGCCCCGATCTCAGCAGGTGCCGGATTCGCCGGACCGTGAGGGTGATATCGGCGAGCGAGTCGAGCGGCGCGAACAGCCGCTCGGCGGTCTCGAGCTCGCCCTTCTCGGCGTAGCAAACCGCCTCGTTGGCATCGAAAATGACATTCGGCCCGGCGGCGGCGCGTCCTTTGTCGATCGCCGCAAGGGCTTCGTCATAACGATCGGCGTGCATCAGTGTCGAGATGAGCTCGCGCCACAGGTTGAGGTCGCGCGGCGCGCTGGCGATGGCGCGCTCGATCGATTCGGTGAATCGTTCGCGCTCGCCCGACATATAGCGAAGGCGGGCGATCAGCGCGTGGCCGGCAATCCAGCCGGGATGCTTGAGCAATTGCTCGTCGACACCCTCGATCGCGGGTTGCGGTCCCAGATCGGCGAAGCGGGCCGCGGCGAGGCCGAGAAGAAGGTGGCCGTCGAGCGGGGCCAATTGATAGGCGCGGTCGAACAGGCGGACCGACGGAAGGCCGGCCTCCAAAGCGGCCCTGGCGCGGCCGTGGGCGATCAGCGCGTCGAGCGGAGCCAGAGTCGCCGCCTTGTCGAATGCCTCGACCGCCGGGCCAAGCTCCTCGAGCGAGCGGTGGAGCAAACCTGTCGCCTGCCAGAGCCGGGCGTCGCGGGGGAATGCTCTTTGGGCGGGCTCGAGCAGCTTCAGCCCTTCCTCCTCGCGGCCCGCGTTGAGCGCCGCGATCGCCGCGGCGAAGGCGGAATCCGCGTCTCCCGGCGCTCGGCGTCCGGCGCCCGGCTCGATCCGCCCGCTGCTCACAGCCCCTCGCCGGTCTCGTCGACGCCGGACGCTTCCATGCTTGCCGCGACCGCCAGGCGCTCGGCGGGCGACAGGCCCGGATGCCAAGTATCGACGATCAATATGACCCGAAGCGAGTCCGAGGGATTTGCGGCCTCGTGCTCGATCGTGTCGTCGAACACCCAGGCGAGTCCTCTCTGCCATTCGCGGCGCTCGGCACCGACGCGGAACCAGCAACCCGGCGGAACGATCAGTCCGAGATGGCAGACCAGGCGGGTGTTGGCGACTCCGTGATGCGGCGGGATGTGGGCGCCGGGCGCGAGCAGCGAGAACATCGCATTGGGGCAGCGGCCGGCAATGTCGGGCTGGTCCAGCCTTTCGAGCAGCGCCATCACCGCGGGACAATGGCGCGCATTGGCCTCGACCCGCTCGCCGTTGCGGATGAGGTGGATGGCGGTCCAGTCGCGCGAGCGATTGAGCGCCGCCCATTGGCGCAGCGGAACGTCGTCCGGATATTGGATATAAGGGACGAGTTCGGCCCGCTCGGCCGCCATCACCCGCTGGAAGTCCTCGACGATTGCAGGAGTCGCGGCCTCCAGCCCGCCGAGCCAGGGGAAGTCGTCGCCATCGTGGAACTCGCGTTCGCTGAGCCCCGGATAGGCGAAATGGCTCGGTTCGCAATGATAAGGCCGGGTCGCCCGGACGATGTTGCTGTGAAAGCGCCGAATCCGTCTTTGCTCGTCAGGGCTCAGAGCCACGTCACGGGCCGCGGCCGCGAGCCGGTCGCCGGCGGCCGCGATATGCTCCTGATGGCGCCGTTCGGCAGTCGCGACCGCGCCCGCCAGCCCCGCCGGCAAGCTTTCGGGCCGCTGCGCAAGAGCGTGTCCGTAGGCCTCGCCGGCCGCGCCGCTTCGGCCGGCCGCGTCGAGCAGGCTCGCCTTGAGCAGGAGCGGCAAGAAGCCGAGCGGGTCGATCCTCAGAGCGCCGGACACGGCGGCAAGCGCCGCCTCGTGATCGCCCTGCGAGCGGCACATGGCCGCGAGCTTCATCCAGGTTTCGAGCCGGTCCGGCGCGGCCGTAGCGACCTCCTCCAAGATCGATCGAGCGGCCGCGACATCGCCGCGCGAGGCAGCCCGGTCCGCCTCCGCCTCACGAACTGCCAGCTTGTCCCGAACCTCCGGATTGTCGCTCATCGCGGAAGCCTAGAGGATTTTCGGCACGGGTGGAATCGGCACGCCGCAATCTCCCGGTCGGCCGCCGAACGGGCAAAAGAAAACGGCGGGCCCGAGGGCCCGCCGTCCAGTTCTTGTCCCTTGCGCCTGACTTAGAAGTCGAGCGTCACGCCGGCGAAAATGTAACGGCCGAGCGCGTCGTAGACGTTCGGGAAGGTGTTGCCCGAACCGAACACCGGGGTAAGGGCGGCGCCGCCGAGGACCGGGGGCTCCCTGTCCAGGATGTTCTGAGCGCCGAGACGGAAGCTGTAATGGTCTCCGATCTTGGCGGTCAGAACCAGGTCGAAATAGCTCTGCGCGCCGATATGCAGGTTCTGAGGCGGCGGCGGAGCGTTCGAGTGCAGATCCGGATCGCTGCTGAGCAGGTCGAGATCGGTCGCCGCGAAGTAACGCCACTGAGCCGACAGGCCGATTCCGCCCGGGGTGGTGAAGCTCAGGCGAGCCTTGTGCCTCCACTCCGGAGTCGGGGTACCGCAGATCGTTCCGTAGAAGCCGGTGCAATCATATTTCGGATCGCCGACCGGATCGGTGATCAGCTGATCGACCCAGGTGCCCACGATGTTGAAGTTCAGGCTGCCGAGACCGCCGAGGCCGTGCGTGTAGGACAGGCCGACGTCGACGCCGCGAGCCGAAAGGCCGCCCGCGTTGAGATTGGTGTCGATCACGTAGCCGTTCGGCGACCTCCACAGCGAGCCCTGGGCATCGCGATGGATCTGGCCGCAGAACTGGCTGACGGTGAGGCACTGTTGAAGGATCAGGTCGGCGCCGATGGTGCCGATCTGATTCTTGATCTTGATGTCGTACCAATCGATGGTCGCCGCGAACCCGCGCAGGAAGCGCGGCTGGATGACCGCGCCGGCCGTGATGGTGGTGGCGACTTCCGGAGTCAGAAGCGGGTTGCCGCCGAGCAGGCCGTTATACTGGTTGGCCGGATTGGCGACGATGTTGCCGAACTGGGCGGCGGTCACTCCGGTGAGAGCGCACTGGGCGGCGGTGAAGCCGTTGACAGTGCCGCCGACAGCCGCGCCGGCGCACGGATCGGTCGCGCCGTCGAGGGCGACCGACTGAGCGACGAACAGCTCGGAGACGTTCGGAGCGCGGACCGCCCGGTTGTAGCTCGCCCGGAAGCGGAGATCCTTGACCGGGGCCCAGTCCGCCTCGAACTTGTAGGTATCGGTGTTGAACGAGTTGCCCGGCGAAACCGCGGTGGCCGGAACCTCATAGTGCGAGTAGCGATAGCCCGCGCCGACCGACAGCGAGTAGAAGAAGGGCTTGTTGTTGACGAGCGGGAAACGGCCCTCGACGAAGGCTTCGCGGACGTCGAACGAGCCGCGGACGCCGAGGGTGGCGCCGCCCTGGCCGGCGAGATCGCCGGTCGAGAAGGCCGTGTCGGTGTTCAGCTCGAGGAACTCCTTGCGATACTCGACGCCGAAGTTGAGGCCGAAGCCCTCTTCCGCCCACGGAGACTGGAGGCCGTATTGGCCGAGGTCCGCGGTGACGTTGGCGTTGGCCACCGATTCCTGCGTGTTGCCGCGGGCGAAGCCCGGGGTCGACAGATAGGCCGTGGCCGCCGGACTGACCGCGCCCAGGGCGAAGATGTCGTAGGGCACGCAGAGCGGATCGGTGCCGTCGAGCGCCGAGCGGCAGGTCGGATCGACGCCCGGAGTGGCCGGATTGTCGATGACGTCCAGAGCCCGGTTGAGGCGGGTGACCGAGAAGTCGTTCAGATAGGTCTGGGCGTAGATGACCCGGCCATACTGATAATAGGTCTCGTAGGAGAGGCCCTTGGCGAAGTCGCCGCGCATGCCGGCGACGATCCGGTAGTCGGTGTGCTGGAGGTCGGCCTGGCGGCCGCCGCCTTCGACGTTACGACGAAGCGGCTGCAGGAAGCCCCGGAAATAGGGGTTGCCGGTCACCGAGTCGATGAACACCCGCGGGGTTCCGCCGGTGGTTCCGGCGGCGTTGACCAGGTTCGCGGGAGTGCAGACGATCGCGCGCTGCTGGGCCGACATGAGCGGGCTGTCGCAGTTGATCGTCGTCGTGTTGCCGAAGTCGCCCGACGGAGCGATCTGGGCGACCGTGCGGTCGTCCATGAACATCGCCTCGAGGAACGGCTTGAACGCTTCGCTGATCTCATAATCGGCGAAGGCGCCGGCCGTGTAGCGCTCGTCCGGACGCTGGAAGTAGTTGTACGGAGCGAAGTTGAACGGCGTCGAGCCGGGAATGAAGGTCCGGTTCGGGCCGACCTGGAAGGTTCCGCCGGCCAGGTTGGTGAAGAAGGTGCCGTTGGCCGAAGTGCCCGAGCCGCCGCAGGAGAATTGCTGCGCCGGATTGGCGGCGACCTGGGCCGCGGTTCGCGCGGTGAGAGCGCAGGCCGAATAATCGCGGTTGCCCTGGATCACCGCGTTGAGCTTGCGATAGGTCGCATAGGCCATGACGTGGCCGTGGCCGTCGTCGAAGCTCGCTCCGAGCGCCGCGCTGAGGTCGATCGTGCCGCCGTCGGCGACATGATGGCCCGGGAACGCGAAACCTCGGCGGGTCAGCTCCTGGCGGACGAAGTTGCTGGTGTTGTTGGTGTGATCGTAGAAGCTGTACTGGCCGTCGAGGCGGATTCCCTCGAACTCGGTGTCCATGATGAAGTTGACGACGCCCGAGACGGCGTCGGCGCCGTAGACCGACGAGGCGCCGCCGGTCAGGACGTCGACCCGGCGAACGATCGCGGCCGGGATGAAGTTGATGTCGGCGACCGGAACGAACTGGGCCGGATCGCCGGCCTGGAGACGGCGGCCGTTGATCAGGACGAGGGTTCGGGACGAGCCGAGGCCGCGCAGGTTGACCGTCGCGGTACCGGTTGCGCCGTTGGCGAGGTTGCCGCCCTGGCCGGCGAAGGACTGCGGCAGCGAGTTGATCAGGTCCTCGGTCCGGGTCGTGCCCTGGAGCCTGACTTCCTGGCTGTTCAGGACCGTGACCGGGCTGGTCGAGGTCAGGTTCGGCTGCGGGATGCGCGTTCCGGTGATGACGATGTCGCCCTGATCGGCGCCGGCCTCTCCGGTGGCGGAAGTCGTCGGATCCGCATTTTCAACCGGGCCGGTGGTCGGCTCGTTGGTGTCAGCCGGGTCGGTGCTCTGCGCATAGGCAGGGCTGGCGAAGCTGATCGCGGCGCCACAGATGATCGTGGAAGCCAGCAGATGGTTCAAAATGCGGTTGGTCTTCATTTTAGTCCCCTTAACAACGGCCGCGGCCGTGGAAATCTCTCAACCTGAGCGCCGGCAAGGAGCCGGCATTCCGCCATCTGTTTACGGTAAGTAATGAAATCGGCGCAATCGCCTGCCTCAGGAAAACGGCCCAATTCTGCGCCGCGTGACAAAATTGTCACAACGAGAGCAAGGGATGCTGAACTATTGCCTTGGCCGAGCCGATCCCGCACTATCGCCGGGCTTTCCGCGGAGCGAGAGGTCGAATGAAACTGACATACCTGCCGATGGCGATCGCCGCCGTCGCACTTCCGGCCGTCGCTCTGACCGCTCCTCCTCGCCCGGCCCGGGAACGGCCGGCCGCGCTTGAGGCGATGCTTCGCTGCCGCTCGATCGCCGACGAGCATGCCCGGCTCGAATGTTTCGACCGGGAGGTGGCCGCCTTCGAGGCCGCGACCGCGGCGCGCGACGTCGTCGTCGTCGACCGCAAGCAGGTCCGCGAGACCCGCCGCTCGCTGTTCGGCCTCAGCCTGCCGCGCCTCGCCATCTTCGGCGGCGGCGACCATGACCCGGGCGATGAGGAGATCGACCAGATCGAGGGTGTCGTCGCCTCCGCTCTCCAGACCGCCGACAATCGCTGGGTGGTCCGGCTCCAGGACGGAGCGACCTGGCGGCAGATCGACGATCAGGTCCTCGGCCGAAGGCCGCGGGCCGGGTCGAAGGTGGTGATCAAGCGCGCCGCGATGGGCAGCTTCATGATGCGCCTCGACGGCCAGCCGGGAGTCCGCGCGCGCCGCGAGAATTAATCAGGGACAGTATATATTTTTCAACCTTCGGCGTTGGAAGCAGCGCCTCCGCAGCGCGGAAAATATATACTGTCCCCATTTATCGAGTCTGGCTAGGGCATCGCTCCCGGCAAGGGCTGGGGGTCGATCCGTGCGTCGTTCCACTTCATGCTCCAGTGCAGGTGAGGCCCGGTGACCCGGCCGGTCGCTCCGACCGCTCCGATCCTCTGGCCCCGCCGGACCACCTGGCCCTCGCGGACGTCGACCGACGACAGATGCAGGAAAGCGCTGTTCAGGCCCATGCCATGGGCAAGGATGACGAGGTTGCCCTCGAGGCTGAATCGCGGCGGCCCTGCCAGCACGACCACGCCGTCGGCCGGAGCAACCACTTCGGCGCCCGCTCCGGCGGCGATGTCGACGCCCGAATGGAAGGCGGCGGACCAGCCGCGATAGACGCGCTGCGCGCCGAACCGGCCGCTGATCCGCCCGCGCGCCGGCCAGACGAATTGCTGTCTCCAGCCGTCCGACTCCACATCGAGCGAGCGGGCGGCGCCGATCCGCGCCAGTTCGTGTTCGCGCAAGCGCAAATAGGCCTCGCTCGCCTCGTTCCGCCGCTGCGGCAGGTCGATCCGTTCGATCGCCCAGGCACGTGGCGCGACCGCGATCGGCAGGCTCAGAGTCCGGCCGTCGGCGAGTATCGTCTCGAGCATCGACCGGGGGCCATGGTCGCGGTCGAAACCCAGGACGAAGCGGCCGTCCGGGGCGAGCTTCACCGGCTTGCCGTCGAGCGCGAGCGAGCGGGTCCCGGCCGGCGCCGTCCCCGACGTCACGCCGCCCTGAACCGGCGGCCGGCTAAGGACGATCCCGGCGGCGGCAGACGGCGGCGGAGCCTGCGGAACAGCCGCCCCGGTCGCGATGAGCATGAGCACCCCCGCCGCGGCGAGGCGCTTCATCTGCGCTCGGCCGCCCCCACCGACGCCTCGGCGGTCGCATAGGCTTCCTGGCGCTCGACGCTCCAGTAGCGCAGCTCCTCCAGCGGGATCGGCTGGCGGGTCACGGCGCAGACGACATGATCGCCCGGGCTCAGCACGCGGAACGTGCCGGCCATATAATAGAGGCGCGCCGGGCGCCCGTGGTTCGACATCAGCATTATGAGCGGGACCGATAGGTCCTGCGGCGCGTCCGCTCAAGCCCCCCGAAGATCAGCCGACGCGGCGACGTCAGCCGATCACGCGAACGGCCGCCCGTTCCGCTTCGCCGAGCAGCGGATTCCAGGCGTCGAGGATCAGGATCGCCCGATACTCGCCGCTCTCGTTCCAGGCTTCATGCTCGATCGTGTCGTCGAACGCCCAGGCCCGTCCGGCTTCGAACCGCCGTGTCTGCGATCCGACCCTGAGTCCGCAACCGGGAGGAACGATGAGCGGCAAATGGACGGTGGCGCGTACATTGTTCGAGCCGGTGTGAGGCGGGATCCGGCTGTTCGGCTCGAGGATCGAGAACATCGCCGTCGGCCCCTTTCCGGGCAGATCGAGCATCGGCAGGCTCTCGATCAACGCCGAGGTCGCCGGGCAGCGAGCGCAATTGGCGTCGTTGCGAACCCCGTCCTCCCAGAAAAACCAGGCGCTCCATTTGAGCGAATGATTGAGCTCGGCCCATTGATTGACCGGGTCGCCGGGGCCGAACGCGATGTACGGGCGGAAGCCTTTCGCCTCCTCCTGGAGCAGCGACAACAGCTCGGCCCGGACCTCCTCGGTCCCGGCTTCGAGCGCGGGGAGCCAGGGGAAGAGGTCCCGGGGGAAGAATTCGATCGCCGGCAGATAGGGGAAATGGCCGTTCACCGGCTGCTGGACATAGACTTTGCGCCGGCCGGTCCGCTGCTCGGCATAGGCAGCGGCCCGCTCGAAATCGGCGTCCGGAAAGGCGGCTCGGACCTCCGCCAGCGGAGCTGCCAAAGCCGCCGCGCGCTCCTCGTCGGCGGAGCGCACCGCCTCGACCGCGCGGTCGAATCCCTGCCGAACCGCCTCCGGCAGGCCCGCGAGGCCAGGCTCGGAGGCGACGATCGCGCGGCGGAGCGAAAGCGATTGCTCCGGACGGCCGAGCTTCTCCAGGACCTCCGCTTTCTTGAGGATCGCCGGGAGAAAATAGGGATCGACGGCCAAGGCGCGGTCGAGGCTGGCCATGCCGCGCTCGAGCTCGCCGGCCAGTTCGAGCGCCTGGAAATGGTTGAACCAGATCCCGGCGCCGGGCTGGATCGCGGCCAGCCGTTCGAAACAGCCGAGCGCGGCGCCGGAATCGCCGAGATGGATTGCGATCAGGCCAAGCGCGTTGAGACCGGCGACATGCCCGGGCTGCTCCTCGACCAATGCCTCGAGCATCCGCCTCGCCGCCTCGTGCCGGCCTTGCTGCCAGGCCTGGTTCGCCCGGCCGAACAGGTCCGGTCCGTCCTCGCCGGTCACAGCAGTTTGGGCTGCTCGGGCCGGGCATTTCCGCCGCCAGGCCGCCGCGCCGGTCCGCCGTCGCCAACCGCCGCCTCGACCGGGCCGTCGTGGAAGATCAGCCGAAGCCGGCTCGCCGCCCGAGCCGCCGCCGCGGAGACGAGCGTGGCCCCGTCGCGGTCGGTCACCCGGGCGTAGCCGCGCCGAAGCGGGCGATCGGGATGGGCGAGCTCGGCGACCCGCCACAAAGCGTCGAGCCGCTCGCGGCCCCGGCGATGGGCCGCGACGAGCAATCCCGGACGAAGCGCTCCAGCGGCATGGCCGAGCTCGCCGCGCGCATGTGCCAGCCGGGCGCCAAGGCCGCGCGGAAGCCGCTCGCCAAGCTCGTCGAGACGCTGCCGCTGAGGCGCCAGCAGAGCTTCCCGCTCGGGCCAGCGCTTGAGGCTGATCTCATATTGCTCGCGGCCGCGGTCGAGCGCGCGCTGGGCGCAGCGCTGGATCCGCCGGCCGATCTCGCCAAGCTGGGAAAGCAGGTCGCCGCGCACCGGAACGGCGATCTCGGCCGCCGCGGTCGGGGTCGGAGCGCGGACATCAGCGGCGAAGTCGCAGAGCGACGTGTCGGTCTCATGTCCGACGGCGGAGACGATCGGGATCGAGCAATCGGCGACGGCGCGGACCACTTCTTCTTCGTTGAACGCCCACAAATCCTCGATCGAGCCGCCGCCGCGAGCGACGATGATCAAATCGGGACGCGGAATCGAACCGCCCGGAGCCAGAGCGTCGAATCCGCGCACCGCGGCTGCGACCTGGCCGGCTGCGCCCTCGCCCTGGACCGCCACCGGCCAGACCAGAACGTGGCAAGGGCAGCGGTCGGCGAGGCGGTGAAGGATATCGCGGATCACCGCTCCGGTCGGGGACGTGATCACTCCGATCACTCGCGGCAGGAAGGGCAGCGCCCGTTTCCGGCCGGCGTCGAAGAGGCCCTCCTCGGCGAGCGCGCGACGGCGCTTGTCGAGAAGCGCCATCAGCGCGCCCTGGCCGGCCAGCTCGAGCCGGTCGATGACGATCTGGTAGCGCGATCGGCCGGGGTAAGTGGTCAGCCGGCCGGTCGCGACCACCTCGATCCCGTCCTCGGGCCTGAACCGGAGAGCCGCCGCCTGCCCCTTCCAGATGACTCCGTCGATGACCGCCTTGTCGTCCTTGAGGCAGAGATAGCAATGGCCAGAGCCAGCCTGCTTCCAGCCGGAAATCTCGCCGCGCACCCGGACGTGGCCGAACGAGTCCTCGACCGTCCGTTTCAACGCCATGCTGAGCTCGGAAACGGACAGAGCGGGCGCGTTGTCGCCCGGCGTCTCGGTTGCTAACAGCCCCTGGTCGGCTGAGGGAAGATCGTCCATGAATGTCCTGCTGCTTGGCTCCGGCGGCCGCGAACATGCGCTCGCCTGGAAGCTCGCGCAATCGCCGAGGCTCGGCAAGCTGTTCGCGGCGCCCGGCAATCCGGGAATCGCCGAACATGCCGAGCTGGTGAAGGTCGACCCGTCCGACCATCGCGCGGTCGTCGATTTCTGCCTCAAACATTCGATCGAACTGGTGGTGATCGGGCCGGAGGGGCCTTTGGTTCACGGCCTCGCCGACAATCTGAGGGTGATGGGCTTCAGCGTGTTCGGGCCCGACCGGGTGCCGGCGCAGCTCGAAGGATCGAAGGCCTTCACCAAGAAACTGTGCGAGCGGCACGGGATCCCGACGGCCCGCTACGCCGTCGCTTCGGACAAGCTCGCCGCGGAAGCCGCGCTCGAGGATTTCGGCCTTCCGGTGGTGATCAAGGCGGACGGGATCGCGGCCGGCAAGGGTGTGATCGTCGCGACCAGCTCCGCGGAGGCCGGGGCCGCGCTGGAGACGATGTTCGAAGGCGGGTTCGGCGGCGCCGGAAGCTCGATCGTGATCGAGGAGTTTCTCGAGGGCGAGGAGGCCAGCTTCTTCGCCTTGACCGACGGCGAGACGATCCTCCCCTTTGCTTCGGCCCAGGACCATAAGAGGGTCGGCGAGGGCGACACCGGCCCCAATACCGGCGGAATGGGCGCCTACAGCCCCGCCTCGATCCTGACCAGGCGGCTCGAGAAGAGGGTGATGGACGAGATCGTCCGGCCGACCCTCGAAGCGCTGGCGGCCGAGGGGAGCCCTTATTCGGGGATCCTCTATGCCGGGCTGATGCTGACCAAGAAGGGACCGATGCTGATCGAATATAATGCCCGCTTCGGCGACCCCGAATGCCAGGTGCTGATGATGCGGCTCGAAAGCGATCTGCTCGACCTGCTCTGCGCCGTGGCGAGGCGAAAGCTCGGCGACCATCCGCGGCCGGTCTTTTCGGACCAAGCCGCCTTGGCCGTGGTGATGGCGGCCAAAGGCTATCCCGGGACGCCGGCGGCCGGAGGAAGGATCGGCGGGCTCGACAAAGCTTCTGGCAACGATATCATGATCTTCCAGGCCGGTACCGCGATCGAGGGCGGTTTGCTGGTCGCGGCCGGCGGCCGGGTGCTCAACGTCACCGCCCTCGGACCCAGCGTCGCCGAGGCCAAGAGGAGGGCCTATGCGGCGGCGAAGAAGGTGGATTTCGAGACCGGATTCTACCGCCGCGACATAGGATGGCGCGAAATCGACCGTCTGAAGAAACGCAAATCCTGACCCGTCCAAACCGCCCCGGCCCTTCTAAGACGGAGCGGACCATGATAGCTGAAGGAACGCGGCCCTCGCCGCCCTGAAACGAACGAGGTCAGGCATGATTGCTCGCCATATATTTGTCGCTCTTTGCGCGGTCGCGCTCAGCGCTGGCGCGGCGGCCGCGTCGGAGAACGGCAGCGCGCGCAAGGCGAACCCGAACAAGATCGTCTGCAGGACCGAGCAGGAAATGGGCTCGCGCCTCAAGAAGGCGAAGGTCTGCCACACCCTCGCCGAATGGGAGGAGTTGCGCCGTCAGACCGACCGCAATGTCGAGAAGATCCAGGCCCAGTCGCGGGCCACGGCCTTCTGAACGCGGCGTTGGGGGGCCCGCACTGAACGACATAACCGAAAGCCTGGCTCCCGCCCTCGAATATTATCGGCGCGGCGACATGCACGGCGCGCGCGGCGCGGCCGAAATCATCCTGGCACGCCGGCCGGACGATTCAGGCCTCCTCCAGTTCCTCGGCCACGTCTGCTGCAGGGCCGGGGACTTCACCGCGGGGGCCACCCATCTCAGCCGCTGCCTCGAGCTCGACCCGGGCAATGAGAGCGCCCGGATCGACCTTGCCCGAGCATTGGTCGCGATGGGCGCGCTCGACGAGGCAGACGCTCTGTGCAGGGCGCCCGGTCCGCGAGAGGCGGCCGCGCTTGAGCTGAACCGGATCCGCGCCTTCGTCCTTCTGCAGAAAGGCCAGCCGGCCGACGCCGCCGCCTGTTACGAGGCCGTCGTCGACGCCCGGCCCGACGATTTCGAGAGCTGGAACAATCTCGGCAATGTCCGCCGCGAAGCCGGCGATCCGGACGGTGCGGTCGAGGCTCTGACCCGTGCAGCCGCGCTGCGTCCCGATCTGGTCGCGATCCGCCGCAATCTGGGAGGAGCGCTCGCCGATGCCGGCCGGTTCGAGGACAGCCTTGCCGCGCTCGAGGCGGCGGCGCGGCTCGCGCCCGAGGATCCGGCCTGCCTCGTCGAGCTGAGCAGGGCCTTGAACCGGCTCGGCCGTCCCGGCGACGCACTGGCGCCGCTCGGGAGCGCGGCGCGCCTCGCCCCCGGCGATGCCGAGATCCAGGTCGAAATCGGCCTGAGCCACGCCGGCCTCGACGATCTCGCCGAAGCCGAGGCGGCCTATCGGCGCGCCATCCGCCTCCAGCCCGGCTTCGCGCCTGCCTATGTCCAGCTCGCTTTGCTTCTCGAAAGCGCCAACCGCGCCGGCGAGCTCGCCGCGCTCGCCGCGGAAGCCGAGGCGGCCGGAATCGAGGATAAGGAGACGGCGTTCGTCCGGGCGCTCGATGCCCGGCGCAGCGGGCGCCTCGAGGAAGCGCTCGAGCTCGCCGAGGCGGCGCCCCCCTCGACCGAGCCGCACCGCAAGTTCCAGCTGATCGGGGAGATACGCGACCGGCTCGGCGATTCCGACGGCGCCTTCGCTGCCTTCACCGAGATGAACGGGTGCCTGGCCGCGGCTGCCAACGATCCGCGCGCCGGGGCCCGCCGCTATCGCGAGGAGCTCGAGGCCCTGATCGCGCTCGCCGGGGAGCAATGGGCGGGCGGCTGGGCAGTCGCCAAGCCGACCGCGGCGATCCGCCCGGCGCCGGTTTTCCTCGTCGGTTTCCCCCGGTCGGGAACGACGCTGCTCGACACGATCCTGATGGGCCATCCGGGGGTGAGCGTGGTCGAGGAGCAGCCTTTGCTTCAGCCTGTCCTCGAGGCGCTCGGCGGGATGGACCGGCTCGCCGGGCTCGGCGCCGGCGAGATCCAGAAACTTCGCACCCTCTATTTCAACGCTCTCGATCGCCACGCCCCGGCGGAGCCCGGCCGGCTGATCGTCGACAAGATGCCGCTCGACATGGTGCTTGCCGGGCTGATCCACCGCCTGTTTCCGGACGCTCGCTTCATCTTCGCCGAGCGCCATCCGGCCGACGTCGTGCTGAGCTGCTTCATCACCAATTTCCGCCTCAACGAGGCGATGGCCAATTTCCTCGATCTCGGCGACACCGCGCGTTTCTACGATCTGGCGATGACCCATTGGCGGCAATGCCGGTCGCTCTTCCCGCTCGACGTCCAGGTCCTTCGCTACGAGCATATGGTCGCCGATCTGGAAGGCGCGGTCCGGCCGCTGCTCGACTGGCTCGGCCTGCCTTGGGACCGGGACATGCTCGACCATCGCTCGACGGCGCGCGGCCGCGGCTATGTCAGCACCGCCAGTTACTCCCAGGTCACCGAGCCGATCTACGCTCGGGCGGCGGGACGCTGGCTTCGCTATCGCGGCCATCTCGAGCCGGTCCTTCCATTGCTCGAGCCGTGGATCGAAAGGCTCGGTTACGATAGGTGAACCTCGTTGGATCGCGTGGCATTATCGCCTAGGAAAATGTTCGAGGGAGGACGTGCATGTCCGCTGGCATCAAATTCCTGATCGGCCTCGCCGCCGTGCTTGTGATGGGCTGGATCTGGAACGGTCCGATGGGGAATGGCGCCCGCCTGATCGACTCGATCGAGAGCCAGGCCGAAGCCGCGGTCGCCCAGACCGAGCTGCCCGGAATCGCGGTCAGGCTCGGCCGCGCCCCGCTCAGCCGCCACGCGACCCTGAGCGGCAATGCCGACAGCTTCCAGCGCAAGGGGATGGGCAGCCAGCCCGGTCTGACGGGGATAGTCGGCCAGGTCCAGGGCGTCGGTTCGGTCGGCTGGGCGGACGAGCCGGGCGGCACATCGGGCGGCCTGCCTCTGATCGCCGAGCTCGAGATCCTGCTCGTCTTGGCCTTCCTCGCCGGCCTCGGCGGCGCCTGGCTGCTGTGGGGGCGGCCCAAGCGCACCTCCTATCTCGACTGACAAGGAACTCGAATGCTGACCGTCGCCCAAGCCAATATCGTCCCGATCGTCATCGCCCTGCTGGTCGGCCTCGTCGCCGGCTGGTGGATCCTGCGCCGCGCCGCTTCGAGCCGTCCGCAGGCGGAGAAAAGGCCGCCGGCACCGCCGCCCGCGGCCGCCCCTGCGCGCACCGGTCGCGACGGGCGGGAGGGCAACCGGCTCCAGGACGAGGTGGCCGCAGCGACCGCGGACGTCGCCGGGGAGATATTGGGGGTCGAGGCCCATGCCGAGATACCCGGCGCGAGCGGTCCGCCCAACGATCTGCAGATGCTGAAAGGCGTCGGCCCGCGCCTCGCCAGGCAGCTCAACGAGGCCGGAGTCACCCGATTCGATCAGCTGGCGGGCCTCAACGAGAACGAGGTCGCGCTGCTCGATTCGCGGATGGGGGCCTTTGCCGGCCGGATCGCCCGCGACCGGCTGGTCGAGCAGGCCTGCTACCTCGCCCGCGACGACAGAGACGGGTTCGAGGCCAAATTCGGAAAGCTGGGTAATTAGGGACAGTATATATTTTCCATCCGAACGTCGGAGAGAAGTAATTAGGGACAGTATATATTTTTCGTGCTCGACCGGGACAGGATGTGCATCTCTCACCTGGGAAAAATATATACTGTCCCTAATTACCGGGAAGCCGGCAAGCTGGAAAATATATACTGTCCCTAATTAAGCCCGTCGCTTGCGGACGATCTCCGAGGCGAGCAATTTGTCGATCTTTCGGCCGTCCATGTCGACGATCTCGAACCGCCACCCGCCGAACGCGAATCGCTCGCCGACCTCCGGTATGTGCTTGAGCACCGACAGAGCGAAACCGGCCGTGGTCGCATAGTCGCGGTCCTCGGGCAGGTTGATCCCGAGCCGGTCGGCGAGCGAATCGGCGGAGAGCGAGCCCGACACCCACCAGCTGCCGTCGTCGCGCTCGACCAGAGGCGGATCGCGGTCGCTGTCCTGATCCGACTGGAAATCGCCGGCGAGCGCGGCGAGCAGGTCGGCCGGAGTGACCAGGCCTTCGAAATGGCCATATTCGTCATGGACGAAGGCCATCGGCACCTCGGCGGCGCGAAGCACTTCGAGAGCGTTGAGAGCGTCCATCTGGTCGGAGACGATCGGCGCCTCGCGGACCAGGCCCCGAAGCGCCAGCGGCCTGCCCTCGATCGACGCGGCGATCAGGTCGCGCAGCTGGACGACCCCGAGCAGAGTATCGACCGACTCCTCGGCGACCGGAAGGCGGCTGTGCGGGGTCCCGAGGATGAACTCGCGGAGCGATTGCGGATCGGCCTCGACATGGATCCAGTCGACATCGGTCCGCGGGGTCATCACCTCGCGGACCGGCCGGTCGGCGAGCCGGACGACTCCCGAGATGATCGCCCGCTCGCTTTCCTCGATGACCCCTGCATGATGGGCCTCGGCGACGACCAGGTGCAATTCCTCGGCGGTCACCCGCGACGACGGATCGCGTCGGAGCCGGAGCAGGCGGAAGATCAGCGCGCTGGTCTTGTCGAGCAGCCAGACCAAAGGAGCGGTGGCGCGCGCCAGCCACAGCATCGGCAGAGCCATCGTCGCCGCGATCGGTTCGGGGGAGCGGAGAGCGAATTGCTTGGGCACCAGCTCGCCGACGACCAAAGAGGCGTAAGTGGTGAGGATGATGACCAGAGCGAAGCCGAGGGTTCGGGCGGTGTCGATGGGAATTCCGAGCGAGGCCAGGCGCTCGCCGACCGGGCCGCCGAGGCTGGCTCCGGAATAAGCGCCGGCGATGATTCCGATCAAAGTGATCCCGATCTGGACGGTCGAAAGGAAACGGCCCGGATCGTTGGCCAGGTCGAGCGCGCGCTGAGCCCCCTTGCGGCCGGACCGGGCCATCGCCTTCAGCCGCGGCTTGCGCGACGAGACGATGGCGAGCTCGGACATTGCGAAGACGCCGTTGAGGACGACCAGCAGCAGGATGATCAGGACATCCAGCCAAGGGAAATTTGTCGGGGAGTGCGGCATGGGCTGCGCGGCCCTTTAGCGCCTAATCTTTCGGCTCGACAACTTTTTCTCCTACGGGCCGGTCAACGCCGCGCCTCGAAAAAGGCGCGGAGCAGAGCGCCCGCTTCTTCCTCGCTCATTCCGGAATAGATTTCGGGAACATGGTGACAGGTCGGCTGGGCGAATAGTCGCGGACCGTGGAGGACGGCGCCGCCCTTCGGGTCGGGCGCTGCGAAATAGAGTCGGCCGATCCGGGCCAGAGCGATCGCTCCGGCGCACATCGCGCAGGGTTCGAGGGTCACCCAGAGGTCGCAGCCGTCGAGCCGCGAGGCTCCGATCGCCTCGGCGGCTGCGCGGATCGCGACCATCTCGGCATGGGCGGTCGGGTCGCCCGCCAGGCGCATCCGGTTGCGGCCGCTGGCGATGATCGCTCCGCCGCGGGTGACGACGGCGCCCACCGGAACCTCGCCGTCCGCGGCCGCGGCGCGCGCTTCGTCGAGAGCGGCGCGCATCGGATCGGTGAACGTCGAAACCAGGGCCGGGCCTCCGCCCGAGAGACTATTGGGCGTTGGCAGTATTGCCGTCGCTGATCGTGACCGTCGGCACCTCGACCTGCTTGGTCTTCATCTCGACCGTCGGAACGGTGACGTTGGTCGTCGTCGTCCCGACCCCGACCTGCTTGACGTCCAGCTCATATTTCGGCGCCTGCGCCTGCTGGGTCTGCCTGAGGTTGATCCACCCCATATAGGTTGCCGCGATGGCGGCGATGATGATCAGAGCGACGAGGAGGAGCAGGGTACGGAGCATGTGCGGGTCCTTCGGCTGTCGGCGAGAGCTTATCAGGACAAATAGGGCGAGCGCAATCGGTTGCTAGGGCGAAACGACCGGGCGCGCGGGTTGACGAAGCGGCCCCCCGCCGCTATCCGCGCCGTCTTTCCGGGGCTTGGGTCCCGCATCAAATCAGGACGATACACGATGTCGCGCATTTGCGAGCTGACCGGCAAGGGCCGGCAGGTGGGCCACAATGTTTCCCACGCCAACAACAAGACCAAGCGGACCTTCCTTCCGAACCTGCAGAACGTCACCCTGATGTCGGACGCGCTCGGCCGCGGGATCAAGCTTCGCGTGTCGATGAACGGCCTTCGCTCGGTCGAGCATGTCGGCGGCCTCGACAATTGGCTCGCCAAGGTCTCGGACTCCAAGCTCAGCCTTAAGGCGCGCCGCCTGAAGCGCGAGATCGCCAAGAAGTCGGCGGCTCCCGCCGAGGCCTAACTCTACGCTTCATTGGCGAAGCGCGAATTTCAGAAGCAGGGTCCGCTGGAGCGGGTTGAAATTGTCGTCGGAGGCGATCCAGACGATCGTCCGGCCGCCTTCCTTCGTCACGCTCATCGCTTCCAGATTGTCGACGGTGAGCGGCCGGGCCAGATCCGCGATCGCCGCCCCTTCCAGGATCGCTCCCGGCTTGAGTTCGGGAGCCGCGAGCAGTCCGATCCTGGCCGAGAAGCCTCCGAACAAGGAAACCCGGCGGTTCAGGAAAAGGATTTCGCCGTCCGGGAGCAAGGCCGCGTCGGTGATCCGATACCCGTCGGGCGGCCGGTAGCGCATCGCGACCGCCCTTGTGCCCGGCTCGGCCGGGTCGCCCTCGAACAGCAGAACCGGCGATTCGCCGCCGCCACCCTCGCTGAAGACCAGGAAGCGGCCGCCGGACAGTCGAAGCATCGCCTCGCTGCCCCGGTTCGACCGCCATCGCCGCATCGCCCGGGGCGCGGCCCAGACTTCCGCCCGCCAGTCGCCGCGGCGGTAGCGCCAGACCGCATTGCTCCGCTCGAAGCCGATCCAGGCCCGCCCGCCATGGACGACCAAAGATTCCGCGTCGCGGTCGCTTTTCAGCCTCCCCGAGCCCGGCCCGTCCGGCAGCTTCAGGATCGACGGAGCGCCGGGCGATCCGGGCAGCGGGAACCGGATCAGCGACCCGGTATCGCTCATCGCCGTGACGCCCTCCGGCCCGACATGCATCGCCGAAATGCCGCCGAAGCGGGGATCGTTGCTGGTCACCTGCCAGCCGGCCAGATATTCGAACCGACCCACCGCCGGCCGGCCCGGCGAGTCCGGATCGAGCGGAAGCTGAGCGAAAGTCAGAATGGTGCGCGCCGGGATCGGATCCTCGCGGACGGTACCGAGCGGCGCGAACGTGGCGAGCAGCAGCCAGAGAATGAGAGCGGCGAGGATTCGCATCGCTCTCCCTTCTAGTCACGCGCGGCAGCCGCGCCAGCCACGCTCGGTCCATTAACCACGGCTGACAGGGGCATTCAGGACCGGCTCAAGCGAATCGGCCCATACAGAGACACAAGACGGCGCCCAAACGCGCGCAGTCCGCAAGGATCAAAGGAGTTTCGACATGTTCAGCAAGTTCACCCTCGCCGCCGCAGCCGCAGCCGCCGTGCTCACCGCTTTGCCGGCGACCGCGGAGGCGCGTCACCGCGACTATCGCTACGAGCAGAGCTATCGCGGCGACTATTACAACCAGGGTTACTACAACCAGGGTTACGCCAATCAGGGCTATTACGGCCGAAGCTACAACCGCAATTATTACGGCAATCGTAATTATAACGGCCGCCGCTGCAGCGGCACCACCGGAACCATCGTCGGCGGAGTTGCCGGCGCCCTGGTCGGCCGCGAAGTCGGCCGAAGCGGCAGCCGCGGCTACTACCGGCGCGGCGGCAGCGGCACGACCGGCACCATCCTCGGCGCCGCGATCGGCGCGCTTGCCGGACGGGCGATCGACAAGAGCAGCTGCCGCGACCGCTACTGACCGATTTGCTTACCCTCGAGTCGCGTAACGAGGGCGAGGCCGGCGGAGAAATCCGCCGGCCTCAACTGTATCTGCAGCAAGGCGGCGCGAAGGCCTCGCCACCCCCTCCACCGCGCTTCGCGCGGTCCCCCTCCCCGTCCGGGGAGGATCTTCATGTCCCGTCGAAAAGTCCGGCGAGCTGCTCGATCATCGTGCCGCCCAATTGCTCGGCGTCCATGATCGTCACCGCCCGCGCATAATAGCGGGTGACGTCGTGGCCGATTCCGATCGCGGCCAGCTCGACCGGCGAGCGGGCCTCGATCCAGCCGATCACCTGCCTCAAGTGGCGCTCCAGATAGGTCCCCGAATTGACCGACAGGGTCGAATCGTCGACCGGAGCCCCGTCCGAGATCACCATCAGGATCCGCCGCTCCTCGGGCCTCGCGATCAGCCGGTTATGCGCCCAGAGCAGGGCCTCGCCGTCGATATTCTCCTTGAGCAGGCCCTCGCGCATCATCAGCCCGAGATTCTTGCGGGCCCGCCGCCACGGCTCGTCGGCTTTCTTGTAGACGATGTGCCTGAGATCGTTGAGCCGCCCCGGATGCGGCGGCCGGCCGTCGCTCAGCCATTTCTCGCGCGCCTGGCCGCCCTTCCAGGCGCGGGTTGTGAAGCCCAATATCTCGGTCTTCACGCCGCACCTCTCCAGGGTCCGGGCGAGGATGTCGGCCGAGATCGCCGCGATCGAGATCGGGCGCCCGCGCATCGAGCCCGAATTGTCGATCAGCAGGGTCACCACAGTATCCCGGAACTCGGTGTCGCGCTCGACCTTGTAGGACAGGCTGTGCGCCGGATTGACGATCACCCGGGCGAGCCGCGCCGCGTCGAGAAGCCCTTCCTCCTGGTCGAAATCCCAGGAGCGCGACTGCTGCGCCATCAGCCGCCGCTGGAGCCGGTTGGCGAGCTTGGTGACGGCCCCCTGCAAATGGGTCAGTTGCTGGTCGAGATACGACCTCAGCCGCCCCAATTCCTCCTCGTCGCACAGCTCATTGGCCTCGATCGTCTCGTCGTAGCGGGTGGTGAAGACCCGATAGTCGAAGCTCGGCGGCAGGTCGGACAGCGGCCGGTTGGGACGGACCGGGAGCATCCCCTCCTCGCCTTCGTCGCCGAGGCCCTCGTCGCCCTCGGCCATCTCCTCCTCTTTATAGTCGCTCTCGCTCTCCTCCTCGCCGGATTCGCCCTGCTCGACCCGCATCTCGGCCTCGCCCTCGCCGCCGCCGGGATCGTCATTCTCTTCTTCGCTGTCGCCGCCCTCCTCATTGTCGCCTTCGCCCTCATGCTCGCCTTCGGGATCGGGCTGGAGGTCGGAATCCATCTCGACCAGCTCGAGGTCCTGGAGCACGCGGGTCGCCAAGGTGGCGAAGGCGGCCTGGTCGTCGAGCACGAGGCCGAGCGCGTCGAGATCGGCGCCGGCTTTCTCCTCGATCCAGTCCGAGACCAGCCGAAGACCTTCGAGCACGCCCTCGGGCGGGGCCTCGCCGGTCAGCCGCTCGCGGACGATCAGGCCGACCGCGGTCGCCAGCGGCACCTCGTCGCGGTTGCGGGCGCGGGAGATCGGATCGGTGCGCATCCGCATCTCGACCGCCCGGGCGAGGTTCGACCTGATCCCCTCCATTCCGCGCGCTCCGAGCGCCTCGACCCGCGCCTGCTCGGCGGCGTCGAACACCGAGCGCGCGATCTCGTCGCCCGGGGCGCCACGGGAATGGAGGACGGGATTGTGGTGGCGAAGCTTGAGCGCGGCGGCGTCGGCGAATCCGCGCGCCTCGGCCACCTCGCGCTCGGGCAGAGTGCGGCCGGGCATCGGCACCTTGACCGACTTGCCGGCGACGGAAGCGGTCTCGGCAGTGAATCCGAGCTCGAGCTCCGGTTCCTTGGCGATCGCGCGCGACGCCCCGGCGAGGACCTGGCGGAACGATTCGAGTGGGTTGTCAGAGTTGGCCATCGATCACGAAGCGCGGCATGAATGATCTCGCCCGACACATCAAGGCGGGCCATTGCAAAGCCGATCCATCCCGCTCCGCGACGAAGACCGTCGCTATCGCTCACCCCGGCTCGAACGGCCTGGTTGACCGAACTACCTGGGTTGGCGAGGCTGATGGCGTTGTCGCGGCTGATGCGACTGACGGTCCTGATGCCCTTGCCGGTCCTGGTGACCCTGCCGGTCCTGACGAGGCTCACGTGGCTCTCGCTGAGCACCGATTTCGCGCTGATCGGATGCGCCGCCCCGTTCGGCCGGGTCTGGCCGGTCAATCGTCTCTTTGTCCGGAGACCCGGCATCCGCCGAGTCCGGATTTCGGTTGTCAGACGGTCCCATCACCCTCTCTCCTCATCGCTCACCCCGTCGAACATCGACAGGAAATTTCGCTATTGCGGATTGGTGCTGTTGCCGGCCGCGTCCCCGGAATCGTCCTCGTCGGAAGCCTCACCGGTGCAGGCGTCCTGGGTTGGGCCCAGCTTGCAGCTGAAACCCTCGGCAAGCAGCCGGGAGGCGTTGCCAGTCGAGAAGAAGGTCCCCAGCGTGGCACTGACATTATCGGCTCTGCCGCTCGCCTCGAATTGGCCAAGCACGGAGAGCGCATCTTCAAAGTTTCCGCTGCCTCGGCCTGTGCCGCGTATACGATCGCCATTGGACTGGGTCGTGGGCACGACGGCGATATTGCGATCGCCGAAGCCCATGGTGAGATGGGCGCCCTGGTCCGGGACTGAGCCCGCAATGTCCACTCCGAAAGTCTGAGTGCGCGCGAATACGAGAGGCGCACCTACTTCCGTGGTCGCACAGCCCGCCAGCAATATGGCGGGAAGGCATGTCATCAAGATCTTCGTCATTTTCCTTCTCCTGCTGGAGTGCACAATTCGGTCCTCGATCCCAGAAGGGCGCGAAGCTGATCGGCGGTCTCCCTGACGGGCCGCCAAAGGATTAGATGACAGCGTCCCTGCGGGACCAAGGCAGTCCGGTTCTGGAGCCAGCCGAGGCTGAGCTGGTTGCCGATCACCGCGGCGCCGAGCGAGCGGACCTCCACGACCCGGGCGTCCTCGCCGGGCGCTACTCGGACGACCGCGAGCCCGGGATAATAAGTGGTGCGGACCGAGGATCCTTCGCTCACGCGCACCACGGTGCATGCGCTAAGCGCGACCGCGACCACCGGCAGGAGCAGGCCCGCCCGGGATCGGATCCGCACGGGCGCAGCTTCGGCAGTCGCTCCCGTGCCGATCGCCAGTTTGCGTTGCGCGCGCTTCATAAGGCTCCCCAAGTCCTTCCCGAAGGACAAGGATGGAGCTTAGTTGATTGAATTCGCCGTGCGCGTGATCTTCGTCACACCTGCGATACAGACTGTCGCGCCGACTTCACGCTTTCCCAACCACGCTTTCGGGCAGATCCTTGCCGAACACGCGCTGATAATATTCGGCGACGAGAGGCCGCTCGGCCTCGTCGCATTTGTTGAGGAAGGTGAGCCGGAAGGCGAATCCGACATCGTCGAAGATGAGCGCGTTCTGGGCCCAGCTGATCACGGTGCGCGGGCTCATCACGGTCGAGATGTCGCCATTGATGAAGCCCTGGCGGGAGAGCTCGGCGACCTTGATCATGTCGTCGACCACCTTCTTGCCGCCCTCATGGTCATATTCGCCCGACTTGGCGAGGACGATCCGGGCCTCGGTCGCGGCCGGCAGATAGTTGAGCGTGACGACGATGTTCCAGCGGTCCATCTGACCCTGATTGATCTGCTGGGTGCCGTGATAGAGGCCGGTCGTGTCGCCGAGGCCGACCGTGTTGGTGGTCGAGAAGAGCCGGAAATAGGGATGGGGGCGGATCACCCGGTTCTGGTCGAGAAGGGTCAATTTGCCCTCGGTCTCGAGGACCCGCTGGATGACGAACATGACGTCGGGCCGGCCGGCATCATATTCGTCGAAGACCAAGGCGGTGGGGGTCTGAAGCGCCCAGGGCAGAAGCCCTTCGCGGAACTCGGTGACCTGCTGGCCGTCGCGGAGAACGATCGCGTCGCGGCCGACCAGGTCGATCCTGCTGATATGGGCGTCGAGGTTGATCCGGATCAGCGGCCAGTTGAGCCGAGCCGCGACCTGCTCGATATGGGTCGACTTGCCGGTGCCGTGATAGCCCTGGACCATCACCCGCCGGTTCTTGGCGAAGCCGGCGCAGATCGCCAGGGTCGTGTCCGGATCGAAGACATAGGCCGGATCGAGGTCGGGAACGCGCTCGTCCGCCTCGCTGAACACCGGCACTTCCATGTCGCTGTCGATCCCGAACAGCTCGCGCACCTTGGCGATCTTGTCGGGCGCGTCCATGACGGGAGTCGCGCGGCTGGCGGGATTGGCGTTGGCGAGATCGGCCATTCTATTCTCTTCAGGCGAAAGCGGGTCGGGATTTGAGCTGCGTATAGGCGAGGATCACGTCCTGCAACGCTTTCTCGTGGCCTCGGTCGCCGCCATTATGGTCGGGGTGGTAGCGGCGGAGAAGCTCGGCATAACGCTGCCGGAGCTGGCGGCGGTCGGAATCGATCCCGAGGCCGAGCACGCCGAGCGACTTGCGGTCCTCCTTGCTGAGGTCGCGTCCGTCCTTGCGCCCGGCCTGGCCGGGGTCGCGGCGAAAGCGGGCGCCGATCGCGTCGAGCGGGTCGTGGAAATCCGCCCATCCGGGCGGCGGCGATCCGTTGGCGGTGAAGGCGCGGGTCTGGCGCTCCCAGCCGCCATAAGGCGTCTGCGCGGCCTCGATCTCCTCGGTGCTCATGCCGCTGAAATAATTGTAGCGGTCATTGAACGCGCGGACATGGTCGAGGCAGAGCCAGCGCCAGTCGCCCGGCCCGTCGAAATCGGGGCGGCGGCCGTCTCCGGCGGGCGCTCGGAACTCCCCGGCCTCGGCGCAGCCGGGATGGTCGCAAGGCCGCTCGGCGCCTTCGACGCGGCCGTGGAACCGTCCTCTTTTCTCGCCCGCACTCGCCACTGACTGCCTTTCTGCTCCGACCTCATTATATAGGCGCGATGCCCGATCCTTTAATCTCTTCTGTCGCCGAGGAAATCACCAGACGGCTCGAGCAGGCGCTCGTTCCGTCGCACCTCGAAGTCCGCAACGACAGCGCCCGTCACCGCGGCCATGCCGGCGACGACGGCAGCGGCGAAAGCCATTTCAGCGTCGACATTGTCTCCGACCGCTTCGCCGGAATGAGCCGCGTCGAGCGCCAGCGCGCGGTCAACACCGTCCTGGCCGACCTGCTCCGGGATCGGATCCACGCTCTGTCGATCAAGGCGAGAGCGCCGGGCGAATAAACTCTAGGGCGGACTGGCAGTAGAGCGACATTCGCGGCTGCCATCTGACCTTTCGTCATTGCGAGCGTAGCGAAGCAATCCAGAATGGCCTCGGAGACCCACTGGATTGCCGCGTCGCTTCGCTCCTCGCAATGACAATTCAGGACGCAAATCCTAAGATCTAATCGAACGTATCCCGCAGCTCCGCGTCGGTCGAAGGCGAGCCCTTGCTGTCCAGCCAGCGCCGGCCCGAGGCGGTGAACAGCAAGGCGATCGCGCCGCCCTGGAGGAGGCAGACTGGGACGAGCAGGATGTTGAGCCGCGCCGCCTGTCCGGTGACCAGCACCGCCACAATGCCGAGGATTGTCAGAGTGACGAGCGCCATCAGGGCCCATTTCGCGCCATTGCTCCGATTGCGCGACACGAGCAGCGCCAGCCAGAGCGGGAGAAGCAGGAACAATAAGAGACGGATGATCGCGAACAAAGTCGCCGTCAGGCCGTTCGACAGCGCCGAGATGAAATCGGGGATCTCGGTCGCCCTCAGCATCAGCGAGCCGAAGAAGAGCAGCTCGAACCAGCGAATGGCTTCCGGCGGAAGGTCCCGCGTCGTCACGCTGCCGGCTTCCCCCCCTCGTTCGCCGAGCCCTATCGCTTCCTATCCCGCGCCGTCGATCTCAGTCAAAAGTAGTCCGCAGCTCCGCTTCCGCGCCTGGTGTCCGGCCCAGCCAGGCCCGCGCCGAAGCGGTAAACAGCAGCCCGAGCCCGATGCCCTGCATCAGGGTCTGGACAATGGCCAACAACGCCGATCCCACCTGCTTCTCGGTGACGAGCAAGGACACTATCACCGGCAGTCCGAGAACGAACAAAACCACATTGATCCATTTCGCGACATTGCTGCGCTCGCGCGAGACGAGCAGGATCAGACCGACCAGGAACGCGAAGACGACAGCCTGCACCGTCAGGAGGAATGCGGGAGAAGCCAGAGCAATGGCGTCCTTCCAGCCGATGACGGACTGAACGACTCCGATCAGCAACGACCCGAGGTAGAGCCGCTCGAACCAGACGATCGAAGCCGGCCGCACGCGCCTCACGCCGCCGCCAGATTCCGCAGAACGTAGTGCAATATCCCGCCGTGGCGGAAATATTCGAGCTCGTTGAGGGTATCGATCCGGCAGCGGGTCCTGAACGTGTAGGTGTCGCCGTCGGGCTTGCTGACCCGGACCTCGACCTCCTGCCGCGGAGTCAGCTCGGCGATGCCCTCGATCGAGAAGATCTCGTTGCCGTCGAAGGCCGGGACCTCGTCGAGGAACTGGAGCGGCACCACGCCCATCCCGACCAGATTCGAGCGGTGGATCCTTTCATAGGTCTCGGCGATCACCGCCCGCACTCCGAGCAGGTTGGTGCCCTTGGCAGCCCAGTCGCGCGACGAGCCGGTGCCATATTCCTTGCCGGCGATGATGATCAAAGGGGTGCCCTCAGCCTTGTAGCGCATCGCCGCGTCGTAGATCGGCATCACCTCGCCGGTCGGGATGTGCTTCGTCACGCCGCCCTCGATCCCCGGCACCATCCTGTTCTTGATCCGGATGTTGGCGAGGGTGCCGCGCATCATCACCTCGTGATTGCCGCGCCGGGCGCCGTAGGAGTTGAAGTCGGCGCGGGCGACCTGGCGCTCCTGCAAATAGGTGCCGGCCGGGCTGTCGACCTTGATCGCGCCCGCGGGCGAGATGTGATCGGTGGTGATCGAATCCCCGAATATGGCCAGCGGCCGGGCGCCCATGATGTCCCCCGGCGGGGTCGGATGCATCGTCATGCCTTCGAAATAAGGTGGGTTCTGGATGTAGGTCGAGGTGGGCGACCAGGCATAGGTCTCGCCGCCCGTGACGTTGATCGCCCGCCAGCGGTCGTCGCCCTTGTAGACGTCGGCGTAGCGCGACTTGAACATGTCGCTGTTCACGTGGAGCTCGATCAGCGAGCGCACTTCCGCGTCGGTCGGCCAGATGTCGCGGAGGTAGACGTCGGCGCCGTCCCGGTCCTGGCCGATCGGTGATGAGACCATGTCCTCGGTCACCGTCCCCTTGATCGCATAGGCGACCACCAGAGGCGGCGAGGCGAGATAGTTGGCGCGAACGTCGGGTGAGACCCGGCCCTCGAAATTGCGATTGCCGGAGAGGACCGAGGCGGCGACCAGGTCGTTGGCGTGGATCGCCTTCGAGATCGGCTCGGGAAGCGGGCCCGAATTGCCGATGCAGGTGGTGCAGCCGTAACCGACCAGCTCGAAGCCGATCGCGTCGAGATCCTCGGAAAGGCCGGCTTCGTCGAGATAGTCGGTGACCACCTGGCTTCCCGGAGCGAGCGAGGTCTTGACCCAGGGCTTGCGGGTCAGGCCCTTCTCGCGCGCCTTTCGGGCGACGAGGCCGGCGGCGACCAGCACCGAAGGATTGGAGGTGTTGGTGCAGCTGGTGATGGCGGCGATGACGACGTCGCCATTGCCGAGATCGTAGCTCGCGCCGGGGACCGCGACCCGCTCGCCGAGCCCGTCCTTCATGCCATATTCGCGGTCCATGTTGGCGAGGAACTCCTCGTCGACCCGGCTCAGCAGCACCTTGTCCTGGGGCCGTTTCGGGCCGGCGAGCGAGGGCTCGACGCTGTCCATGTCGAGCTCGATCGTGTCGGTGAAGACCGGGTCGGGCGCGGCGGGGTCGAGCCACAGGCCCTGCGCCTTGCAATAGGCTTCGGTGAGCGCGACCTGCTCGTCGCTGCGGCCGGTCAGGCGCATATAATCGAGGGTCTTGCCGTCGACCGGGAAGAAGCCGCAGGTCGCTCCATATTCGGGCGCCATGTTGGCGATGGTGGCGCGGTCGGCGACCGAGAGGGCGCCGCAGCCCGGGCCATAGAATTCGACGAAGCGGCCGACCACGCCCTTGGCACGGAGCATCTGGGTGACGGTCAGGACCAGGTCGGTCGCGGTGATCCCTTCCCTGAGCGCTCCGCTCAGCTTGAAGCCGACCACTTCGGGGATCAGCATCGAGACCGGCTGGCCGAGCATCGCCGCCTCCGCCTCGATCCCGCCGACGCCCCAGCCGAGCACTCCAAGGCCGTTGACCATCGTCGTATGGCTGTCGGTGCCGACCAATGTGTCGGGGTAAGCGACCTCGGGGCCGGTCGGATCGGCCGGGTCGACCGAGCTCCACACGGCGCGGGCGATATGCTCGAGATTGACCTGGTGGCAGATGCCGGTGCCGGGCGGCACCACCTTGAAGTTGCGGAACGCCTCGGCGCCCCATTTCAAAAACTCGTAGCGTTCGATGTTGCGGGCATATTCGAGGGCGACATTCTGCTCGAACGCCTTGGGCGTCCCGAACTCGTCGACCATGACGCTGTGATCGATGACGAGATGGACCGGGACGAGCGGGTTGATCTTCTCGGGATCGCCGCCGAGCTTGGCCATCGCGTCGCGCATCGCGGCGAGGTCGACCACGGCGGGGACGCCGGTGAAATCCTGCATCAGCACCCGCGCCGGCCGGTACTGGATCTCGCGCGTCGACGAGCGGGTCTGCTGCCAGTCGATCAAAGCCTGGATGTCGTCCCGGGTGACCGTCTTGCCGTCCTCGAAGCGGAGCAGATTCTCGAGCAACACCTTCATCGAGAAGGGCAGGCGCGACACGTCGCCGAGCACGGTCGAGGCCTTGGCGAGCGAATAATAAGAGTAGGTCTTGCCCCCGCTCAGCAGGGTGGTGCGGGTCTTGAGGCTGTCCTGGCCGACGGATGTCATCTGGTTCTCGCTTCTGGCGCTGTCACGAGCCGGGCGAGGGCGCTCCGGCGCTTCGCGCGGGCCTTAGCAAGCGGGGGGCGGAGGGGGAAGGGTTCCGCCCCGAGGAGAGTCGAACACTGGCTCTGTCGTGCCCGGTCGACCGATGTTAGAATCGATCCTCGCGTCAGTTTGTGGCGTCGTAGGGGAGGCGAATGAGCGCAGGCAAATATCGCTGCACGGTCTGCGGCCACATCTACGATCCGGCCGTGGGCGACCCGGAGAGCGGCCACGGCCCGGGCCGGCGGTTCGAGGATCTGCCGGACGACTGGATGTGCCCGGATTGTGGGGCGCGTAAAGCAGATTTCGAGCCGTTCGACGAGTGAGCCGGACCAGAATTCCGGCTATCGTTTCTTGGCCGATCCGCCGCCGAGCCTCTTCTTCCAGTCGATCTGGATGAGCGCTACCAGCAGAGCGAGCATCGCGATCTGGATCGCGATCCCCACCGGGCTGGTCAGGGTATCGCGGAAGGCATCGCCGAGGCTGCTCTTCTGGATGCCCTTCGCGGTGACGGCGTAGATCGTGTAGGAGACCAGCCGCCCGGCAAAAAAGGCGGCGACGAAGGGGAGCAGGCGGAGATTGGCGAGACCGGCCGCTTCGAACAGCTGGGCCGACGGGATCGGGGAGAGGGCGAACAGGCCCAGCCCCAAAATGACGTTTCGCTTTCTTTCCTGAAGCGCCTTTCCAGCGGCTTCGGCATTCTGCTTCCATTTCTTCGGGATGTGATCGCGGAGCCAGCGGAAGCCGTGGGCGAGGAGGTAACGGCCCAAGGCCGCGGCCGAGGCGGCGGTGAGGATCAGCAGCGGCAGCGGGATGTGGGTGTTGAGGCCGTAGAGGATGATGATCGACCAGGTCGGCGGACCGAAGGCGGGCATCAGGTTCACGCCGAGCACGATGGCGAACAAGATCAGATATTCGGTCATCGCGGTCCTGGCTTTCTTACGTAGCCGCGTTCGGCGTCAATCCGAGGGTCGCGCTGAGCGGCGAGATGACGAGGGCGGGTGCCGGAGCGAAAAATTTTTTCGATCTCAACATTTCTCAACAGGCCCTGCGGCGGCGAAAAATCTCTCGATGTCGACAAATGTCAACAGGTCCCGCCCGGTCGAGAAATTTCAAAGTGTCGTTATTTGTCGTCATTTCCCGCAGGGCGGAAAAATTTTTCAATTTTATCATTCCTTATCATTCCCGCCTCGGCGAAAGACCGCGACCGGCCGCCGGCCGGCCCGGTCGAGCGACTATTCACGCTTCAAAGATGGTCGCCCGGATGGGTTCCCTGCCGAGGATTGTCTCCGTTTCCATTTCAGCCCGCAATGCGCGATGCACAGGGGCGTTCAGAAGTCAGGTGCGACCGACCGCCCCCAAGAGACCGGGAGTCAGACACATGCGAGAGCGATGCACGCGACCTTCGTCTGCGGCGGAGCGGCATGCGCCGATTTGCCCCTTGCACCGACCGCAAAGCGATCTTCCGAAATCTCGGACCGAGATTTCGGATGCGGCGCATTTAGTGATGCGCTAAATACCATGACGGTATGACGCTGCCCGATTTCCCGCGCATTTCAGCCGATCCCGCGATTTGCGGTGGGCGGCCAACGGTGACCGGCACGCGAGTCCGAGTTACCGACGTGCTCGAGATGTTGGCGGGCGGCGCCAGCGAAGCCGAGATCCTCGCCGACTTTCCCTATCTCGGCGTCGAGGATATTCGCGCCTGCCTTGCTTATGCCGCCGACGCCGCCGGCCATCCGATCGTAACGGCCGACGCCGCCGAATGAGATTTCTCATCGATGCCCAATTGCCGCCGGGCCTGTGCCGGTGGTTGGAAGCTCGCGGACATCAAGCAGCGCATGTTCATAATATCGGCCTGGGCGCGGCAAGCGACATCGAAATTGTCCGCCGAGCGGAGACGGACGGCGCAGTTCTGATCAGCAAGGATGAGGATTTTCTCGCGCTGCGCCTGTCCCAGCGCTTCGTTTTGGTGTGGCTGCGCTGCGGAAACGTGACCAATCGAGCATTGGCGAGCTGGCTGGATCAAAGATGGGCGAGCGTGGAGGAGATGCTGTCGAGTGGCGAGCTTCTGATTGAAATTCGCTAGCTACCGGGAAGCTAATTGTTGCGGCCCAGTAACTGTTAGGAACACCAAGCGAAATTGACGTGCCGTTCACCGGCCCGAGAAGGCGCCCATGCACGGTTCGGCTGTTCTGAGAAGATTCCAGGCGCCGTACCCCCTCACCCTACCCTCTCCCCGCCGGGGAGAGGAGATCTAGACGAAGCGGCGTCCAGCGCGCGCTTCGCCGCTCGGCTTTTTGCTCTGCGCTCTCGCCATCGTAGGAGACCGGCTCGGCGGCCAGCTCCGGATGCGGGTCGTCGAAGCAATTGAGGTTGAGCGTGACCAGCGGCCGGCCGTCTATCTCGGCCATCGCTCCGACAAAGGCGCCGCAGCGCCGGCAGATCACATAGTCCGCAGCCCGCGAGGCGAAGCGGTAGAGGATCGGCCGTTCCGACCAGCTCAGCTCCGCCGCGCCGTCCAGATCGCTGACGCTTCGCGCATCATGGCGGCGGCAGAAGCTGCACTGGCAGGCGCGCGGGGCGAGCGGCTTCCGGGTCTCGAACGCGATACGGATCGCTCCGCAATGGCATCCGCCTTCATGTCGCATGGCCCGCATTCGGCCAGCCTCCATTCGCCGCCGGGCCGGCGCCCTTGCGCCGGCTGCGGTCAGGAAAACAGGATCCGGTCGCGGGCCTTCTGCGGAACCTCGTAGAAGGGAGACCACCAGGGCTTCTCGCCCGGCTTGCGCGGCGGCCTGGCCAGCTCGAGCCTGGTCTTCGCCGTCTTGGCGTCCTCCTGGGCGACCCGGAACTGATAATGATCGAAGATCCGGACCGCCTCGATCATGTAGGATACGGCCACCCTCCGGTCCTTGATCAGGAGCAGATTCTCGCCATTCTTGCGATCGGCGGGGTTCGAGAAATTGTAGGATCCGAACCAGACCCGAGCCTCGGGCTTGTCGAAGTCGATCACCACGAACTTATGATGCATGCGCGTGCCGACTCCGCCGGCCAGCCCGCTCGCTTCCGCATTGAAAGGGAAGGGTATGGTCTTGGTCAGCGCCGATGCCTTGACCGGCCTGACATTGCCGTCGGGCTTGTGGATCGCGATCCCGGCCTGCTTGTCGGAAATGCCGTAGACGAAGACCCCGTCCTTGTTGGTGGCCCTTTCCAGAGCGTCCGGGATCGCGCCCGCGGTCTGGCCGAGGAAGGCGAGCGAGTAGAAAAGGCTCGATCCGGCCGTGTCGATGTCGTCGGCGATCGACTGGAGAACCGCATTGCCGGCCGAATGCGGAGAGAAGGTGATCCTGGCGTCGATGCCGTCGAGTCCGAGATCGGACCACAGGGCCGAAGGGGTTTTGCCGAAGCTCGAATCCTCATGGTCCCAGAAATTCCTGAAGGCGGCCATGAACGGCTTGATCGCCGATTCGCCGCTGACGATGCAGGCATTGTTGTTCTGCACGTAGAGGCCGCGCCAGCTGAAATTGGTCGATCCGCCGACCGCTCGCTTCACGGTCGGCCCGTCCACCACCACCATCTTGTTGTGCTGGAGGCCGAGCATGTGCTGCCGCTTCACATTGCCGGCGCCGGCGCTGATCTTGAGCCGCTCCTCGCTCAGGGTCTCGCCCGAATCCTTCTCGCCGTGAGCGCCGCTGTCGTCGATGATGATCTTCAGACGCGAGCCGAGCTTTTCGAGCCGGCTGACGATCTCGGGCACGTCGAGGTCGTAGGCGGCAACCCTGACCTCCGCCTTCGGATCCGCGATCGCCAGATCGAGCAGCTCGAACACGGCGCTGCGCGCCTCGAAGCCCATCCACTCGAGCGCCTGGTCGGCCTCGGGATGGGTCGGTTTGAAGTCGAGCGGCTCGTCGTTCTTTTGGGGCAGGATCGTCTTGATGCCCTCGGCGCCGCCGTAACGGTCGACGAAAGCCTGCGAGGAGACGAAGCCGCGGGTGAAGGTGACGTTGAGCTGACCCGGATAGGTTTCGCGGCGAAGCTCGATGTCGGCGCTCTGCGGCTCGCCCTGGAAGAGCTCGTTCAGGGCATTCATGAAGACCGGAGTCACCCGATAGGTAAAGGCGCCGTCGATGTTCGCGTTGCGCGGGAAATGGACCCAGCGGAACATCTGGATCGGCGAGCGCAGGCTGCTCAGCTCCGCCGGATTCTTGCGGTTGTCGACGCCGCTGAAGCTGAGCCGGTTCTTGACCGGGAAAAAGCGGTCGCCGCCCGGCTCCTTATATTCGATTCCGAAACCGACGAAATCGTCGGGCGGCCGGCCGTCGCGCCAGTTCATGCCGAGCAGCGCCATGCCGTCGCCGCGATGGATCTTGAGCGTGAACAGGGCCGCCTCGTTGGCGCCGCTGACGTCGCATTCTCCCGCCATGTTCGCCTCCCACGAAGCCGCGCCCGCCCCCCGGGCGCGGACGCAGGTTAGCAGATTTCGGGCGGACGCGACAGCGGCAGGCAATCCTCCGGACCGGTCGGATCGCCTGCGCGAGAAAGGTCCATTTCGGACCGAATCGCGATTCACTCGCCTGTCTCTTTCTGTTCAACTCGCCGCGGCCGGCCGGTCCGCCGTGGCCCGTGCCGTCGCCGCTGCCCGTCCGCGACGCGCTCCGGACCGGCCAAGGGAAGGGGCCCGCCATGACCGGATCGTCGACACGTCCTGCTTTCGCTCTCGCTTTCTCCGCGCTTCTGCTAGCCGGGTCGGTCCTTGCCGGCTGCGACTATAAAGGCTCAGGCGGGAACCAGGCGGGCACGGCGGTTCCGGGCGCCCAGGCCGGCGCGGTCGCCAATCCCTGCGGCACATTCGGCCCGACCCAGACCTCGACGCTGCCGATGGACGTCGGAACCGACAATCTCCAGATCAACTGCTCGGCCTGGCAGGCCTTCATCGCATTGAACTGGAAGGGCGACCCGGCCAATCCCGGTCAGCCCGACCCCAATGCGGCCTGGGCCAGTTTCGGGACTCCCGGCGACATGAGCCCGAAGGTCTGGGAGACCTATCTCGAGGCTTCGGCCGTGTTCGGCGACACCGGAGGAGCGCCCCTGAAAGGCATGTGGCAGCGGAAGCGGCCCGGGACGAAGTCGCTGTTCCGGACCTCGAAATTCGGAGCGACCGACCTCACCAGCATCGACCAGGCCGGGAGCGGCCATCACTGGCTGACCAGCCAGCGCGGCGAGATCACCTATTACGAGATCATGATGAACCAGGACGAGTTCGAGTTCATCACCCAGGAGGGATTCGACCTGACCACCGCCGCCGGCCAGCTCGCCTGCGCCACCCAGCCGGGCATCCCCCACACCGACGGCCCGCCCGACCCCAACGCGCCCAGGCGCGGCGGCCTCAATTTCCCGGCCGGCAAGGAGGCGGGCTGGGACGACACCGATTGCAAAGGTAATTTCACGGCGTTCGGACAAGGCGTCGGAGCGATCGAGATCAAGGCGGCCTGGGCGCCGCTCCCGGCCGATCACAGCCTCGATTATCGCTACAAGACCGCGGTCGCCGAGATCGTCGACCCGATGACCCACGCCAAGCGCCAGGTCACGGTCGGCCTGGTCGGGCTTCACATCATCCGCAAGCGCTGGCCGCGCCTGCCGTGGATCTGGGCGACGTTCGAGCAGATCGACAACAGCCCCGACGAGGCGGCCAATGGCGGCTTCTCCGCGCCCGCTCTGCCGGCCAACGCCAACCAGAAGCCGTCGCCCGGCTACACGTTCTTCAATCCGACCTGCAATCCCACGACCGACAAGGCTTATAAGTGCGTCCACAACGCGCCGCCGACGCGCTGCCTGCTCGGAACGCCGCCCGGCACCTGCCAGCCCTACAACGCGCCGATGCAGATCACCCGGATCAATCCGGTCGGCGATCCTGCCAACCAGGTCACGGCTTATGCCTGGAGCCTGATGCCGGCCAATTCGGTGTTCAACTATTACCGGCTGATCAACGTGCAATGGCCGCAACAGGGGATCGGCCAGCCGCCCAAGGACATCCCGCCGGGCCCGGGGCTGAGGGTGCCGCTCTACATGGGCCAGCCGATTCCGGCCGGAAATGCCGGCGGCCCGAGCGCGATCGTCTCCAACACCACGCTGGAATCGTTCCAGCAGAAGAGCAATTCCTGCATGGACTGCCACGTCTACGCGGCGATCGCCTCACCTCCGTCCGCCCAGGCGACGACCCCGGGAGGCTTGCGGCGTTTCACCAAGGCAGCGCCGGGCGGCCAGCCGCAATATGCATCGGATTACAGCTTCATCTTCTTCAGCGAGACGAAGAGATAGGAGGCGGGTGGGCTCCCGGCATTCCAGCGATTGTCGACCGGCGGCGGAACGAGCCCTTCCGCCGCGGGACGGATGCCGGCCGGACATGCCCTATAAGGCCGGGACCCGATCCTGCTCATCCCGGCCGGATGGACCGGCAGGATCGATTCCGATCCTGTCGTGCCGGGGATAGTCATGGTCTCCGGGCAGCGGCCCGGTCTCGAACAGCCATGGCGACCCATGATCCTTGAGGCCGGCGGTCGTGTTCAGCATCGTTCGCCACAAGGCGCGAAGACGGTGGATGTGGAGGTCGTCGACCATGATCGCCACGGCGTGCCTCACCGCTTCGGGATCGATCTCGACGCCGTCCACCGGCGGGTCGCCCGGCACGACGGGAAGGCCGATCGCGCGGCGGAAATCGGGGCCGGCCCCCTCGAAGAACACGGCTCCGACGGCGCGCAGATAGGAGGTCGGGACTCCGCGCGCGAGAACCGCGCGTTCGAGGTCGAAGATGGTCCGGATCCGGTGCTGCCTGAGCAGAACGAAGGCCCGCGGCCCGACATTGCAGCACAATTGCGCCTGGAGAACCCAATCCAGTATCTCATGAAACGAGAAGGGACTCTCGGCGTAGAGCCCGATCGGGTTGATCGCCGAGAGATTCTGGACGTCGAACAGATTGCTCTCCTCCAACCGGAAGGCGGTTTCGGCGTCGATGCCGTCAATCACCTCGAGCGGGACAAGCTTGGCAGACGCCATCGCCTCGTCGTCCACCGTCTTGGTGCGCACACGCACGGCCTTGGCGATCTTGGCGAGGCCGAGATTGGGGAAAAGCCCGAAGACGAAGGCCGTCCCGATCGCGGCCGCGAATCCGTTTTCGGCGAGGGGAATTGTCGAATCGAGCACCCGGTAGGCGATCAGAGCGACGATCATCCCCTGGAGGATCTGAAGGGTTGATCGGACCAGGGCGAGGGCGCTCAATTCCTGATTGAGGGTGGCGCGGACCAGATAGCGGAGCTGGAAGACATAGCCGCCGAGGAAGGCGATCCCGGCCACGGTGACCGCGCGGGCAAGCCCTTCCACCCCTTCCACCGACGGCCCGGTCTCCATCGTCCACAGCAGCGAGAAGGTGATTCCCGGGGAATGTGAAGGGTTGTCCGACAGCAGCCAGATCCTCGGCACCAGCAGGAGCAGGAAGCCGACGAAGCTGACCGCCGAGAAAAAGGCCGCTCCCGTCCAGATCATCACCAGGCCCTGGCGCGCGGTTCCCGATTCGTCCTCGGATGTCCGGTAGCGGGCCGCGACGAGCTCGAGCTGCGGCAGGTCCGGCTCGTTCCTGAACAGGGTGGCCCGAAGCTCCTCGACCAGGCGAAGCCGCACGCGCCGCAATTCCAGCCGGGTCGCGATCAGCGCGAGCGGGACGAGCAGCGCAAGCAGCGCCGCCGCGAACAGATAGGGCCAGGGTGTCAGCATCGGCTCCCTTTCGTCACGACAGGATCGGCCCGTGCGATCGCATGGCGCCGTGGTCGGCCCAATTCACCGCAACCATGCCCGGGCACTGCGGGCACGCCGCGTTCAATTGACCCAGATCGTCCTCAACCGCAGATATTCGGCCTTGCGATGCTCGAGACCGAGCAAAGCCCCTCCGTTGATGGCCCGGGTGATCTCGACGAACTCCTTATTGTCGGCCTCGTCGTTGAGGTCGCAGGCCCGCCAGTAATCGGCGGCCACCTTGGCGCCGATCGCCGGGATGAGCACCTGGTCCGGGTTTCCGACCAGGTCGATGCCGCTTCGGTCCGCCGCCTTCGAATAATTGGTGCGTCCGGTCAGCTGGATCGGGCCCATGCCGCGATATTTGAAGCCGTCGCCGCTGGCCTCGTCGCCATTGCCGTTGCGGCCGGCATAGACCCGGTTGGCGATCGCCCGCGGGCCCTTCGCGATCAACGCCGCCGCGTCGGCTTCCCCGTTGACCTTCGAGAACAGCGCATCGAGCCGCGATGGCGTTCGGTAGTTCAGATTCTCCTCGAACATGGTGAAGCCGCCCGATTCATGGCTGAGCTGGGCGAGGAACTGGCAGATTCGCCGGGGATTGTTGATTCCGACCCGGGGCGCCTCGGCGGCAAGCGCGTCCGCCCACTGGTCCGGCTGCACGGCGTTGGGAAAGGCCTGGCGAAACGTCGTTCTCGTAATCTCGGCCATGAGATGAGTTCCTTCTCCCTGGTCTATTCCAACTCCACGTCACTGATTCGCGCCTCGGCGATGCTGGTACCCAAATAAGCCTGCTCCGACACGGCGTTCCGTTCGACACCGTGGAAAAGGCTCAATTCACGATCGGTGGGGCGGCTGAATACAGAACGCAGATCGGCCACGCGCCGAAGAGGACGCCAAGTGCCTTATTGTCTTAAATCCCACGCGATACGGCAAACGAGTCGCCGAACATCGAAGCTTATTCTTCTGAACAGTTACTTGTCCAGTTAATAAGACAAAGAGATGCAATCGACTTATTTTGGCTCAAGCCGAGCCTATCGGCCAAGCAGCGCTCCTAGACGTCGAGATTGGCGACGTTCAGCGCATTTTCCTGGATGAACTCTCGGCGCGGCTCGACGACGTCGCCCATCAGGCGAGTGAAGATCTCGTCGGCGACGTCGGCCTGGGCGATCTCGACCTGGAGCAGGCTTCGATTGCCCGGATCGAGCGTGGTCTCCCAGAGCTGCTCGGCATTCATCTCGCCGAGGCCCTTGTAGCGCTGAATCGCCAGGCCCTTGCGGCCGGCGGCGAGGATCGCCTCGAGCAACTCGGTCGGGCGGCGGACCAGGACTCCGCGCGCGTCGGGCGCTGCGGCCGGGCGGCGGCGCTGGCCGTCGCCAGTCTCTTCCTCTTCCTCCTCGGCCGGCGCTTCCTCGGCATCGGCGGCGGCGATTCGCACCGCGACCAGGCGCGACGGGAAGGCATAGGTCGGCGCCTGCTCCTCGATCAGGCCGTGGAGCTTTCTCGCCTCGGCCGAGGCGACGAACTTGTGGTCGACGACATGATGGTCGGTGACTCCGCGCCACAGCCGGCGAAGCACATAATCGCCGCCTTCGCCGATCTCGCCGGACCAGGCCGAATCCGCGTCGCCGCCCTGGAGGAAGGTCGCGGCCAGAGCGACCGCGTCGGCCCTCTGGTCGGGGCGAAGCTTCGGATCGAGCGCTCCGGCCAGGGCCAGCGCCTCGATCAAGGCGGCGTCGTAGCGGCGCGGAACGTAGCGCATCAGCGAGCGGACCCGGCGGGCATGGTCGGCGAGCTGGGCAAGGTCGGCGCCGGTGCGCGGACCCTCGGCCGTCTCCAGCCGCATCAGGCCGATCCCGGCCTCGACCAGATAATCGTCGAGCCTTGCGTCGTCCTTGAGATAGACTTCGGAGCGGCCGCGGGCGACCTTGTAGAGCGGCGGCTGTGCTATGTAGAGGTGGCCGCGCTCGATGATCTCGGGCATCTGCCGGTAGAAGAAGGTGAGCAGAAGCGTGCGGATATGGGCGCCGTCGACGTCGGCGTCGGTCATGATCACGATCTTGTGGTAGCGCAGTTTGTCGATGTTGAAATCGTCGCGGCCGATGCCGGTGCCCATCGCCATGATCAGGGTGCCGACCTCCTTGGAGGAGAGCATCCGATCGAAGCGGGCGCGCTCGACGTTCAGGATCTTTCCCTTCAGCGGAAGGATCGCCTGGACCTCGCGGTTGCGGCCCTGCTTGGCCGAGCCGCCGGCGCTGTCGCCCTCGACCAGGAAGAGTTCGCATTTGGCCGGGTCGCGCTCCTGGCAGTCGGCGAGCTTGCCGGGCAAAGAGGAGATTCCCATCACGCTCTTGCGGCTCGCCTCGCGCGCCTTGCGGGCGGCCTCGCGGGCAGCCGCCGCGTCGATGATCTTCTGGACGATCGAGCGGGCGTGGGCGGGATTCTCCTCGAGCCATTCGGCGAGCTTGTCCGCCATCAGGCTTTCCATCGGCTGGCGGACCTCGGACGAGACCAGTTTGTCCTTGGTCTGCGATCCGAACTTGGGATCGGGCAATTTGACCGAGACGATCGCGGTCAGCCCCTCGCGCATGTCGTCGCCGGTCAGGCTGACCTTCTCGCGCTTCATCATGCCGGATTTTTCGGCATAATTGTTGAGCGTCCGGGTCAAAGCGGCGCGGAAGGCGGCCATGTGGGTGCCGCCGTCGCGCTGGGGGATGTTGTTGGTGAAGGCGAGCACGTTCTCGTAATAGGAATCGTTCCACTCGAGAGCGATGTCGATGCCGATATCGTCGCGCTGGCCGTGGATCGCGATCGGATCGGGGAAGAGCGGGGTCTTGGTCCGGTCGAGCCAGCGCACGAAGGCGGCGATCCCGCCTTCGTAATAGAGATCGACCTCGCGCCTTTCCTCGTGCCGCGCGTCGGCGAGAAGCAGGCGCACTCCGGAATTGAGGAAGGCGAGCTCGCGGAAGCGGTGCTCGAGCCGGTCGAAGTCGAAATCGGTGACCTTGAATGTGGCCGGCGAGGGCAGGAAGGTGACCTTGGTCCCCTTGCGGCCCGGCGGCGCGCTTCCGACCAGCTTGAGCGGCGCCTCGGCGTCGCCGTTGCGGAAGCGCATCCAATGCTCCTCGCCGTCGCGCCAGATGGTCAGCTCGAGCCATTCCGAAAGCGCGTTGACCACCGAGACCCCGACCCCGTGAAGTCCGCCCGACACCTTGTAGGCATTGTCGTCGGAGGTGTTCTCGAACTTTCCGCCGGCGTGGAGCTGGGTCATGATGACCTCGGCGGCGGACACCCCTTCCTCCTCGTGGATCCCGGTCGGGATCCCGCGGCCATTATCCTCGACCGAGACCGATCCGTCCGGGTTGAGGACGATCTGAATGAGGTCGCAATGGCCGGCCAGCGCCTCGTCGATCGCATTGTCGGAGACCTCGAACACCATGTGGTGGAGGCCCGACCCGTCGTCGGTGTCGCCGATATACATTCCGGGCCGTTTACGGACCGCGTCGAGGCCTTTCAGCACCTTGATGGACTCGGCGCCGTAGCTGTTTTCACTGGGGGAGGATGCCATGCTGAACATATAGCGGCGGAGGCCCCGAAACCCAAGGAAATACGCCCGATTCCGGCGCTTTTTTCGCAGGTGCAGCATGATCCTTCGAGCGGCCCGAACGGCGGCTCAAGCACCTCTTTTTTAACGCTTTCGCTTTAGGCCGGAACTGGGAGGCGAAGCGGCTTTTCATGAACGGACTGATCACTGCGCTGTCTGCATTCGGCGCCCTACTTCTGGGAATAGCCTATTTCTTCTTCCTGTCGGGCGAATGGCTGCCGGCGGCGCGGGATTGGCTGGTGCCGGACACTGCGGGCAGCCGGTTCCTCAACAATGTCGGCTATGCCGCCGCTTTGCTCGCGGCGTTCTGGACAATCATGTTCATCGTCAATCACCGGCCGATTGCCGATCGGAGCGCTCCTGTCGAGCGGGTCGGCCAGCAAGTGGCCGCCGCTTCGCCGCCGTCGAGCAGGAAACCTTAGGCCGGCTCGATCCGGCCATCGCGCACGACCAGCCAGCTCGTGCCGGGCCCGGCGCCATCGAACAAGGATGGCTCGGTGCCGGTCATCCACACCTGCCCTCCCCCCTGCTCGAGCCGTTCGAACAGAGCCGCGCGTCGCGAGCGGTCGAGATGGGCCGCGACTTCGTCGAGCAGAAGGATGGGCCGCCGACCGATCCGATCGGCGACGAGGTCGGCATGGGCGAGGACGATCGAGAGCAGAAGCGCCTTCTGCTCGCCGGTCGAGCTCCGTTCCGCCGGCTGGTCCTTGCCGAGGTGGGTGACGAGGAGGTCGGTGCGGTGCGGACCGGCGAGGGTCCGGCCGACCGCGGCGTCGCGCGCCCGGCTCCGCGCCAGGGTCGCGGCCAGATCCTCGCCGCCGCCTTCGAGCTTCAGGCCGGCGCGCGCGAAAGGTCCCTCCGGCGCGGCGGCCAGCCGCTCGCCGAGCGAAGCGACGGTCCGGCCGCGCGCATCGGCCAGAGCGGCGCCATGCTCGGCCATCCTCGCCTCGAGCGCCGCCAGCCAGGCCTCGTCGTGAGGCCCGTCCTCGCCGAGCAACTTGTTGCGCGCCCGCATCGCCGCCTCGTAGCGGGCGGCGTGGATCGCATGGCCCGGCTCGAGCGCCAGCACCAGCCGGTCGAGGAATCGCCGCCGCCCGCTCGCGCCTTCCTGGAACAGCCGGTCCATCGCCGGTGTGAGCCACAGAATGGAGAGCCATTCCGACAGCGAATTGGCCGAAGCGGGGACTCCGTTGATCCGGACCTGGCGGCGCTCGGGCGCGGCGGCGACCGTGCCGGTGCCAAGCTCGACAAGCCCTTTCCCTTCAGGGGAGGGGGAAGGGGTGGGGACGAACCGTGACGCGCTTTCCGACCCCCCCACCCCCGGCCCCTTCCCCGAGGGGGAGGGGAGGAGCCGCGCCGCCACGGCGAAGGTGCCGGGACCGCCGCTTCGCGCCATCTCGGCCAGGGCGGCGCCGCGAAGCCCGCGTCCCGGCGAAAGCAGGGATACCGCCTCCAGCACATTGGTCTTGCCCGCGCCATTCTCGCCGGTCAGCACGACCAGGCCCGGCCCCGGAGCGATCAGCGCGTCGCGGTACGAACGGAAATCATTGAGGCTGAGGCGGGCGAGAGCCACGGCTGATGCTCGGCGATCCGGCTCAGCCGCAGGCGGCGAGGAAATTGCTTTCGGGTTTCCTCGCGAAGCTGGCCGCGACCGGCCGGATGAGGATCACCGGGGCGACGACTCCGGGAGCGGCGGAGCGTATCTCGGCCGTGATTTCGGCTTCATCCCCCGGCTCCGCCCCGGTCACGGCCGGCGGGGTTATGTCGGTGTGGAACATCCGGATTCCGCCGTGCGAAATCGCCTTGCCGGTCCGAGCGACCTCGCGGCTGATCGCGCGCAAAGTCGGCTCGGGATCGACCGTGCCGATATAGGCGACCTTGCCGGCGGCGATTTCTATCGCGAGTGTCGATTGCGAGAGGCATCCGGCCCAATAATCCTGGGTCTTGAGGAAGCGGATCACGTAGCGGCCCGGCTTCATCATCCAGATCTGGAGCGGGTTCGAACCACCCGGGATGATTCGGGTGCCCCCCATGTTCAGGCTTTCGCCGAAGCCGTGGGTCTGGCCCGCCTCGTCGACGGGCGTGAGGATCATCGACCAGTTCAGCGGCTGGGGCGCCACTTTGAAGACGAGTGCGCCTTTTTTCGAACCCGAATCCAGCGAGAGCCTGGAATATCTGTTCCCGGCGGAGTCGGCGGCGGACGCGAAGAGAAAGACGACCAAGCCGAAGACGAGGAATGGCTGGCGCCGGGTCACACCCGCATCGGCATCAGCACGTAGAGCGCGGGCGCCTTGTCATTCTCGCGAAGAAGCGTCGGCGCCGCGGCGTCGGCGAGATGGATCTCGACCGTGTCGCCCTCGATCTGGCCCAATATGTCGAGCAGATAGCGGGCGTTGAAGCCGATCTCGAACCCTTCAGAGCCGTAATCGCCCGGCACTTCCTCGGCGGCGGTGCCGTTCTCCGGGCTGGTCACCGAGAGGGTGACCTTGTCGCGCTCGAGCGCCATCTTCACCGCCCGGGTCTTCTCGCTGGCGATGGTGGCGACGCGGTCAACGCCCTCCTCGAAGCTGCGCGGATCGATCTTGAGCAATTTGTCGTTCGCGGTCGGGATAACCCGGCTGTAATCGGGGAAGGTGCCGTCGATCAGCTTGGAGGTCAGGATCGCGGTCCCGAGGCCGAAGCGGACCTTGGTCTCGGACAGCGAGACCTGGACGGTTCCGTCCACTTCTTCGAGCAATTTGCGAAGCTCGGCGACGCATTTGCGTGGGATGATCACGTCGGGCATCCCCTCGGCGCCGGCCGGGCGCGGGACGGTGACCCGGGCGAGCCGGTGACCGTCGGTCGCCGCCGCCTTGAGGACCGGCTGGGCCTCGTCAGAGACGTGGAGGAAGATGCCGTTCAGATAGTAGCGGGTCTCCTCGGTGGAGATGGCGAAGCGGGTCTTGTCGATGATCTGGCGAAGGGTCGCTGCCGGAAGCTCGAACTGGGTCGGCAGGTCGCCCTCGGCGATAACCGGGAAGTCGTCGCGCGGCAAAGTGGCGAGGTTGAACCGGGCGCGCCCGGCATTGACCTGCATCTTGCCCTCGGCGGCGACCAGCTCGACCTGGCTTCCCTCGGGAAGCTTGCGGGCGATGTCGAACAGAGTGTGGGCCGAGACGGTGGTGGCTCCGGCCTGGGTGACGTTGGCCTCGACCGTCTCGTTGATCTGGAGGTCGAGATCGGTCGCCATAAGGCGGATTCCGCCCTCTTCGCTGGCCTCGATCAGCACGTTCGACAGGATCGGGATCGTATTGCGCCGCTCCACCACAGACTGGACATGGCCCAGGCTCTTGAGAAGCGTTGCCCGTTCGATCGTCGCCTTCATTATTTGCCCCTGTCCGCCGATTTTCGCTGTGGGAGTGGAGTTATAGCGAGACTCGCGGACGCTGCCAGCACAGATTGGCGGGGCCGGGCAAAAAGCCGTGGACGAATGCGCAGCCCCTCTTTCCGAACCTTGCGAAGGGAGGCGGCCGCCTCCGCACGGGATGCGCTTTCGGGTTGCCAAGAAGCGCCTCAATCCTGATGGTCGCGGCGATGAGGCTTTGGATTTATGGCGCCGCTTTGGCGGGACTGAGCATGCCGGCATCGGCGCAACTCCAGTCGCTGGGGGTTTTCCAGCTCTGGGGGGCGTTCCGCCAGCCCGGACGCTGCTACGCCATTTCCGAGCCCTATCGATCGCCCCGCCCCGATACCTGGCGGCCCTTCGCCTCGGTCGGATACTGGCCGCAGCGCGGGGTTCGAAGCCAAGTCCATTTCCGGCTGAGCCGCGAGAAGAGGCAAGGCTCGGCGGTCCTGCTCAGGATCGACGACCAGACCTTCCAATTGCTCGGCGGCGGCAACAACGCCTGGGCGCCCGACCGGCGGGCGGACGCCGACATCGTCGCGGCGATGCGGACCGGGCTGGAAATGAGCGTCGAGACCCGCTCGACTTCGGGCGGCCTGGTCCGCGACAGCTACAAATTGCGCGGCGCCGCGACCGCGATCGACGCCGCCGCGATCGCCTGCGCAGGCCGTTGATGGAGCAGAACGCGACAGCGAAACACAAACCGAACATGACCCGCGCCCGCTATTTCATCGCCCGCCACGGCGAGACCGTGTTCAACGCCGCCGGCCGGATGCAGGGCGACGCGCTTCACACCCCGCTGACGCGGGCCGGCTTCGCCCAGGCCGATGAGATGGGGCTCGCGCTCCGGCTTCGGCTCGGCCCTCGTCCCGAGCTAAGGCTTTGGACCTCCGACGCCGGACGGGCCCAGCAGACCATGGCGGTGATCGCCGAGCATCTCGAGCTCGACTGGCACCGGCTTCGCGCCGACCCGCGTCTCGCCGAGATCGGGATCGGCGACTGGAGCGGCCGCCACTATCGCGACCTGATCGCCGAGGATCCCAGGCTGCTCGACCGGACGACCGGCCTGTTCGCGAAGCGCGCGCCTGGCGGCGAGAGCTATGAAGAGGTGGCCGAACGGCTTCGATACTGGCTCGGCGAGCAGGCGGACGAGGCCGGCGACCGGCTGGTCGTCATGCACGGAATGTCGTCGCGCCTGCTCCGCGGGATCATGACCGGAGCGCCCGTTCGCTCCGAGTGCGGGGTCCCGGTCGCCGACGGACTGCCGCAGGGGAGCGTGGTGATGATCGAGGACGGGGTGGAGACGGTCGTGCATCTTGGCACAGACTAGCTGATCCTCCCTGGAGGGGAGGGGGACCGCCGAAGGCGGTGGAGGGGTTTGGCACAGTCTGCGGCATGCCCCTCCACCATGCTTCGCATGGTCCCCCTCCCCTGGCACCGCCAGGGGAGGATCTGAAAGGTGGAAAAACCGCGTCAATCCCCCTACATTCGCCCGATCATGTCAGCTTTGATGCCAATCCCCGGTCATATCGACCCGGTTCCGGTTCCGCGCGCCGCGCCGGCGGGCGGTGACGGGCGCGTCGACCTGGTCGGGCTGACCCGCGAGGCGATCCGCGACGCCCTCGCCGGGGCCGGCATGGAGCCGAAGCAGGCAAAGCTCCGGGCCAAGCAGATCTGGCACCAGATCTACAATCGGGGCGCGACCGATTTCGCGGCGATGAGCGAGATCGCCAAGCCGCACCGGACATGGCTCGCCGAGCGGTTCGTCATCGGCCGGCCCGAGATCGTCGAGCAGCTCGTCTCGAGCGACGGCACCCGCAAATGGCTGTTGCGGACGCCCGACGGCAATGATTTCGAGATGGTGTTCATCCCCGACGCCGACCGCGGGACCCTCTGCGTGTCGAGCCAGGTCGGCTGCACCTTGAATTGCCGCTTCTGCCATACCGGGACGATGCGGCTGGTCCGCAACCTCACCGCCGGCGAGATTGTCGGCCAGGTGATGCTCGCCCGCGACAGCCTCGGCGAGTGGCCTTCCCAGCCCGAGGGAAGGATGCTCTCCAACATCGTGATGATGGGGATGGGCGAGCCGCTCTACAATTTCGACAATGTCCGCGATGCGCTGAAGATCGTCATGGACGGCGACGGGCTCGGCCTGTCGCGCCGGCGGATCACGCTCTCGACCTCGGGCGTGGTGCCGATGATGGCCCGCGCCGGCGAGGAGATCGGGGTCAATCTGGCGGTGTCGCTCCACGCGGTGACCAAGGAAGTGCGCGACGAGATCGTGCCGCTCAACCGCAAATACGGGATCGAGGAATTGCTCGCCGCCTGCGCCGCTTATCCCGGGGCCAACAATGCCCGGCGAATCACCTTCGAATATGTGATGCTGAAGGACAAGAATGACAGCGACGAGGACGCCCGCGAGCTGGTCCGGCTGATCCGCAGATTCAAGCTTCCGGCCAAGGTCAATCTGATCCCGTTCAATCCCTGGCCGGGCGCGGCCTACGAGACCTCGACGCCCGAGCGAATCCAGCGATTCTCCGACATCGTCTTCGAGGCCGGGATCAGCGCCCCGATCCGCCGCCCGCGCGGCCGCGACATCATGGCCGCCTGCGGCCAGCTCAAATCCGCGTCCGAGAAGAAGAGCCGGGCCGAGCTCGACCGGCTCGCCGAGGAAAAGCAGGCGGCCCTGGAAGGTGAGGAAGCCTGAGCCGCACGCCGCACTTCCTCATTGTCATTGCGAGGAGTGAAGCGACGAAGCAATCCAGTCAGTGCCGCTGGATTGCTTCGCTACGCTCGCAATGACGAGGTGCTCAGAATCCCCGGAACCTCGCGAATGCGTCGACCGGCTCGCGCTCCGTCGCGCATCGATTGATCGGAGCGTCGGGATCGGCGAAGCCGAGCGCGATCCCGCAATAGAAGATCCTCTCCTCGGGCAGATCGAGGAACTCGGAAACGGTGCGGTGGACCGCCGCCCAGGCTTCCTGCGGGCAGGTGGCGAGCCCCCTCTCCTCGGCGAGCAGCATGACATTCTGCATGAACATGCCGAGATGCGCCCATTGCGGTCGGTCGAAGATCCGGTCGATCGAGAAAAGCAGGAGGACGGGCGCTCCGAACGCCTCGAAATTGCGCGCGAACTGGGCGAAGCGGGCCGGCCTGTCCTCGCGCGGAATCCCGATCGAAGCGTAGAGCGCCTCGCCGCTCGAGTGGCGGCGCGAGCGCCAGGGCTCGCCGAGCGGGCTCGGATAGACTTTGAGCTCCATCCCGTCGCCGAGCGGGGCCGCGGCGAAAGCCGCGCGGGCCCGCGCCATGAGATCGGCGAGCGGTTCGCCGGCGAGTGCGTCGACCCGCCAGGGCTGGAGGTTGCCGCCGGAAGGCGCCCGCGCCGCGAGGCCGAGAATCTCGGCGACCGTCTCCCGCTCGACCGGCCTGTCGAGAAAGGCGCGGATCGACCGCCGATCGCGGATTGCCTGGGTGACTCCGGCCATGGTTCTGCATAGCCCGGTTGCCATGCTCGGGTAGCCCGCTAAATGTCGCGCCATGCAGCTTCTAGACAAAATGCTCGGAAAGCTCCTCAAAAGGGGCGAGCTCACCATCATCGATCCCTCCGGCAAAGAGCGCAAATTCGGCGCGCCCGACGCGGAGCTGAGGCCGGTCACGGTCCGGGTGACCGACAACAGGGTGGCGGTCCAGATCGCCCGCGATCCCGCGCTCGGCACGGCCGAGGCCTGGATGGACGACCGGCTCCAGCTCGTCGACGGCGAGATCATCGACCTTGTTCGGCTGATCCGGCGCAACCTGCGCTGGGAGGAACGCGACGGGCCGGGCAGGTTCACCAAGAAGACCGGAAAGCTCCGCCACAAGCTCGAGATGCTGAACTGGAAATCGCGCTCGCGGCGCAACGTCGCCCATCATTACGATATCGGCGGCGATCTCTACCGGCTCTTCCTCGATCCGGACATGCAATATAGCTGCGCCTATTTCACCGATCCCTCGAACAGCATCGAGCAGGCCCAGCTCGACAAGAAGGCGCATCTCGCCTCGAAGCTACTGCTCGAGCCGGGGCAAAAGGTATTGGACATCGGCTGCGGCTGGGGCGGACTGGCGCTCTATCTGAACCGGGTCGCCGACGTCGACGTGCTCGGGATCACGCTGTCGACCGAGCAATTGGCGGTGGCTCGGCGACGCGCCGAGGAGGCGGGGGTCGCCGACCGGGTCAAGTTCGAGCTGATGGACTATCGCGACGTCGAGGGCCCGTTCGACCGGATCATCTCGGTCGGAATGTTCGAGCATCTCGGCCCGCCCTTCTTCCGAACCTATTTCAGGAAGATCCGTTCACTGCTGACGCCGGAGGGAGTCGCTCTCATCCATACGATGGGGCGGATGGGCAAGCCCGGCACCACCGACCGGTTCATGATCAAATATATCTTCCCCGGCGGCTATCTGCCGGCTCTGTCGGAGATCGTCGGAGCGAGCGAGCGCGAGCGGCTGATCATGTCCGATTGCGAGACCCTTCGGCTTCACTACGTCTACACTCTGAAGGCCTGGTACGAACGCTTCGCGGCCAAGGAGGAGGAGATCACCCGCCTCTACGACCGGCGCCTGTTCAGGCTCTACGCTTTCTATCTGGCCGCCTCGATGACCATGTTCACCGACGGGGCGATGGTCGTCTACCAGCTCCAATATCTCCGGAGCCGCTACGCCGCGCCGATCATGCGCGACTATATGCTGGACGCCGAAAAAAAGCTCCGCGCCGCCTCGGCTTGACCCGATAGCGCGACCCATGCTCATTGCGGCAAATTTTTGAGGTTAGAATCATGTGGCTTCTCGACAAAATGCTCAGACCGGTCATCAAGCAGGGTGAGCTCACGGTCATCGATTATGACGGCAAGGAATATCGCTACGGCGCTCCGGCGCCGGGCGTGAAGAACGTCACCGCGCGCCTGACCGATCGAGGCGCGGCTTTCCATATCGCCAAGGATCCCCGCGTCGGCGCGGGCGAGGCGTTCATGGACGGACGGCTGGTGATCGACCCGCCGGCCGATATCCGCGACCTCGTGCTCCTGATCCGGACCAACGCCCCGGCCGAGCGTGCCGGCTCGCTGACTCCCAAGGGCCCGTTCCGCAAGTTCGTCAATCACGTCGCCGGCCGGCTCGACCAGATCAACTGGAAGGCGCGCTCGCGCCACAATGCCGAGCACACCTACAACCTCACCCGCCGCCTGTTCGAATTGTTCCTCGACGAGGACCGCCAATATACCTGCGCTTATTATCGCGATCCGGGCAACAGCCTGGAGCAGGCCCAGCTCGACAAGAAGGCGCACATCGCCGCCAAGATGCACCTCAAGCCGGGAATGAAGGTGCTCGACATCGGCTGCGGCTGGGGCGGCTTCGCCCTCTATCTGCATCGCCATTACGACGTCGACGTGCTCGCCGTCGCGCTCGCGCCGGACCAGATCGAATTCTCCAAGCTCCGGGCCGAAGAGCTCGGAGTCCAGGACCGGGTCAGGTTCGAGCTGATGGACTATCGCGACGTCGAGGGCCAGTTCGATCGGATCAGCAGCGTCGGCCTGATCGAGCATCTCGGCACACCCCATTATCCGGGCTTCTACGCCAAGACCCACGATCTCCTTAAGGAAGACGGGGTGATGTTCTCGCATTGCTGCGGGCGGTTCGGCGAGCCCGGAGTGACCGACAAATGGACCCGCAAATATATCTTCCCGGGCGGCTATATCCCGGCGCTGTCCGAGCTGGTCAGCGAGGCCGAGCGCAACCGCCTGATCGTCTCCGACGTCGAGGCCCTGCGCTACCATTATTCCTACACCCTGGAGGAATGGTACAACCGCACCGTCGCCGCCCGCGACGAGATCATCGAGCTGTACGACGAGCGCTTCTATCGCATGTGGCTCTTCTACCTGGCCGGCGCCGAAGCCGCTTTCAGCCATGGCGGCATGGTCAACTGGCAGCTTCAATATCTGCGCCGCCGCGACGCCATCCCGATCACCCGCGAGCCGATGTTCGAGGAAGAGAAAAGGCTTCTCGCCGCCGAGCAGGCGCCCGAATGGCATTTGCGCCAGGCCGCCGAGTAGGGCTCCAAGCCCGGCAATGAAAAAGGGCCGGAGCGGCGACGCTCCGGCCCTTTCTTCTTTATCTTAGCGGGACCTCAGCCTTCGCGGCGGCCCTGCCGGCCCTCGCGGAAGCGTTCGCGGGCGGCGCGGCGCTCGTCGGGGGTGACGGTTCCGTCGCGATTGGCGTCGATCCGGTCGAACATGGCGAGCGCCTTGGCCTGGGCCTCGGCCAGCGAGACCCGGCCGTCATGGTCGGCGTCGAGCCGCTCGAACATGTTGGCGCCGAAGCCGCCCATTCCGCCCATTCCGCCGCCGCGCCGGGCCATCCGGCCGTCGCCCGGACCGCCGTGGCGCATTCCCTCGCCGCGCATCATCGGGCCGCGGCCCATGCCGGGAGCGCCCTCACGGCGATGCTCGGCGCGGGCGGCCATGGCGCCGTCGAACTCGGCGCGGCTGATCGAGCCGTCATGATTGGCGTCGAGCCGGTCGAAGCGATCCGACATGCGGGCCCGCATGTCCTGGCCGCGACCCTCGCCGCGCTCGCCGCGCGCTTCCATCCGGCCTCGGCGGGCCTGCATTCGCTCGCGCATCCGCTCACGCCGGAACTCGGTCCGGGCGTCGGCTTCCTCGCGGGTGACGAAGCCGTCATGATTGGCGTCGACCATCGCGAAGCGGGCCTGGACATTGGCCTGGACGCTGGCGCGGGTGAGCGGGCCGGCCATCGGACCGCGTGGTTGGCCGCCGCCGATCTGGGCCGATGCCGGAATGGCGATCAGAGCCGCGAGAGCGGCGCCTGCGAACAATATCTTCTTCATGATAGCTCCTCTCGTGAAAGGGCCTTCTGCCTTGGGAATGGCAAGGGGCTAATCCGGCGCGCCTGTATGTCGCTTGAACGGCTCTCCCCGGCTGTGGCAAGGCTTCGCGCGCTGGCGAAGGGCGGGTGCGGCGTTGGATCAGACGGCTCGGCATTGGTGGGAGCGAAAATGGGTGGCGGCGGCTTTGGTGCTGCTGTCGGCCGTGCCCTTGCTGTGGCCGCACATTCCGCCCCTCGTCGACCTTCCGGGCCATATGGGCCGCTACCGGGTCCAGCTCGACCTCGCCTCGAGCCCGATCCTCCAGCAATATTACAGCTTCCGCTGGGCCCTGATCGGCAATCTCGGAGTCGACCTTCTGGTCATGCCGCTGGCCAAGCTGGTCGGCCTCGAGCTCGCGGTGAAGCTGATCGTCCTCGTCATCCCGCCCCTGACCGTCGCCGGCCTGCTCCGGGCGGCGCGCGAGGTCCATGGCCGGATCCCGCCGACGGCCTTGTTCGCGGTGCCGCTCGCCTACGGCCACCCTTTGATCTTCGGCTTCGTCAATTTCTCTCTGTCGATGGCTCTGGCCCTGCTCGCCTTCGCTCTGTGGCTCCGCCTCGCAAGGCTCGGCCGGCTGCGGCTGAGGGCTGCTTTGTTCCTGCCGATCTCGATGATCATCTGGGTGGTCCATACCTATGGCTGGGGCACCCTCGGAGTGATGGCCTTCTCGGCCGAGCTCGTCCGTCAGCACGACAAGGGCAGGAGCTTCGTCGAATCGGGCCTTCGAGCCGCAGTCCACTGCCTGCCGATGGTCCCGCCGGTGCTCCTGATGATCGCCTGGCGGAACGGGGCCGTGGCCGGGATGACCGGCGACTGGTTCAACTGGCGGGCCAAGATGCTGTGGATGGCGATGGCTCTGCGCGACCGCTGGTTCTGGTTCGACCTCGCCTCGCTCGCCACCCTGCTCTTGCTGATCTACGGCGCGATCAGGAGCAGCCGGCTCGGCTTCTCGCGCAACTTGGCCGCCTCGGCGCTGTTCCTGCTGGCCGTCTACATCACTTTGCCGCGGATCGTATTCGGCTCCGCTTATGCCGACATGCGGCTGGTCCCCTACATGATCGCGGTCGGGCTGATCGCGATCAGGCCGCGCGAGGCGGCGAGCGAGCGCTTCGTCCGCGGCCTGGCGATCGCGGCGATGGCCTTCGTCCTGGTGCGGATCGGCTCGAATACGCTCAGCTTCTATCTGTACGACCAAACCTATCGGAGCGAGCTCGGGGCGCTCGACCATGTCCCGCAGGGCGCGCGGCTGGTCTCGTTCGTCGGCTCGGCCTGCCGCCCGAGCTGGAAGATGTCGCGGCTCGAACATTTGCCGGCTTTGGCCCTGGTCCGGAAGGACGCTTTCTCCAACGACCAATGGGCGATGCCCGGAGCGCAACTGCTCAGCGCCCATTTTCCCGAGGACCCCCGATTCCGCAACGATCCCTCGCAGATCGTCGGCTCGGTCAAATGCCCGCACGAAATCTGGCTGTCGCTCGACCAGTCGCTTCGCGAGCTTCCCCGCGACGAGTTCGACTATGTCTGGCTGATTGAGCCTCCGACCTACGATGCGGCGCTCACGGCGGGGTTGCAGCCGGTCTGGCGGAACGGCACGAGCGTGCTCTACAGGGTGGTCGACCGCACCCCGCTTTCGCCTTCGGAGCCCCCTTCATGAGCGCCCCTTCGCTCTCCATCGTCGTCCCCTGCTACAATGAGGAGGCGTGCCTGGCCGAGCTCCACCGGCGGCTGTCGGCGGCCGCCGCTTCGTCGGCCGGGGATTCCTACGAGATCGTCCTGATCAACGACGGCTCGCGCGATTCGAGCTGGAAGATCATGCAGGAGCTTTCCGCGAGCGACCCGCGCCTCGTCGCGATCAACCTCTCGCGCAATCACGGCCACCAGCTGGCGCTGACCGCGGGCCTCGACCTCTGCTCGGGCGAGCGGATCCTGATCATCGACGCCGACCTCCAGGATCCGCCCGAATTGCTCGCCGACATGATCGCCGAGATGGAGCGGCAGCAGGCCGAGGTCGTCTATGCCGTCCGCCGCGCCCGGGCCGGCGAGACCGCGTTCAAGCGCTCGACCGCCAAGCTCTTCTATCGCGGCCTCTCCAAGCTTGCCGAGATCGAGATCCCGCTCGACACCGGCGACTTCCGGCTGATGAGCCGGCGGGCGCTCGACGCTTTGCTCAGTCTCCCCGAGCAGGCGCGGTTCATCCGCGGGATGGTCGCCTGGGTTGGCTTCAAGCAGGTGCCGATCGTCTACGACCGCGCCGAACGCCACGCCGGAGCGACCAAATATCCGCTGTCGAAGATGGTCCGATTCGCTCTCGACGCGGTGACCGGCTTCTCGACCGCGCCGCTTCGCTTCGCCAGCCATATCGGCCTGTGGCTCGTTTTGGCCTCGGTGCTTCTGCTGGTCTATATCGGCATCGGCTTCTTCACCGGAACCGCGATCCAGGGCTGGACCTCATTGATGCTGGTCGTCGTCATCCTCGGAGCGGTGCAGATGTTCGTCCTGGGGATGATCGGCGAATATCTCGGGCGGCTTTATATCGAGGCGAAGCGGCGACCGCTCTACATCGTCTCCGAGATTGCCGGCCATATCGGCGGCCGGCCGAGCCTCGGCCATGTCGCTCACGAAGCCGAGGCGATCGCGACCAGCGAGACCCCCGGCGGGAAGGGCAGCCTGCCCAGCGCATAGCGTTCGAGCCCGAACAGCGTCTCGAACAGAGCGTTGACCGGCGCCGGCGGCATCTTGTCGCCGCTGTCCCTCTTGCCGGTCACCCGGCTGGCCATCCGCGCCGCCACCGCGACCGGGAAGAGCAGGCTGTTGAACCAGCTCATCATGTCGAGCTTCATTCCGGATTCCTCGATCACCCGCTTGAGGGTGGCGCGGGTGTAACGGCGCTTGTGGTGGTTGACCTCGTCATGGCCGCTCCACATCCACGGGAAAGCGGGGACGGTGATCAGCACCCGCCCGCCTGGCTTCAGCTTGCGGGAGATGGTAGCGAGCGCCTCGCGGTCGGCCTCGACATGTTCGAGCACGTCGAGGATCGCGACCAGATCGTAATTGTTGTCGGCGACGCCGGGCAGCTCGGGCAAAGGGGAATCGATGACGGTCTGGCCGAGCCGGCTGCTGGCGATGGCGCGGGCGGCTTCGTCTATCTCGATCCCCTCGACCTTACCGAACCGGGCGAGCATCTCCAGATTGTGGCCGGTGCCGCAGCCGATCTCGAGGATCCGCGCATCCTCGGGAAGCGCGATCTTGCGCTCGATCAGATCGGCGAGGATGTCGCGGCGCGCGCGGTACCACCAGTGCCGCCCGTCGAGCTCGGCCATCCGGTCGTAGACGATGCGTTCCATTACTCGAACACCCAGCGGCGGTTGAGCGAGAAGGTCAGCAGGGGCGTCACGAACAGGATCGGGATTACCGGCCACCAGGTCGGGCCGTGGAGATGCTTGACCAGTAGCCAGACGAAGAACTGGTTGGCGAGGAAGCCGGTCGTGTTGACTGTGAAGAAGCGCATCGTCCGGACGTGCTGCCGGTCGCGCGCGCCGTGGCCGCGGAAGCTGAAATTGCTGTGCAGGACATAGCCCAGAGCCGTGAACACCAGATAATTGAGGGTCATGGACAGCATCGGCTCGACCCCGAACAGGGTCGCGACCACCCAATAGCCCCCCGCGACGAGCAGGGTCAGCAATCCTCCGGTGAGCCCGAAGCGGACCATCTGCCCGAACAGCTCGCGATGCTTTTCCGGAACCATGAGAAACTTCACCCGCGGGCGCGCTTGCCCTTTGCCGGGCATCGACTAATGCCGCGTCGGCGCATTGGGAAGGTCGAAAGCGATGGAGGATCTGGAGTGGCTTGAGCGATATTGGCGCCGGCTGCTCCTTCTCTTCTGGCTGAGCTTCGTCATCCTCGCCATCTGGTCCTATTGGAACGCGATCGGCCGCTTCGCGCTCGGCGACACCGACGACAATATGCGGATGATGCAGGTCCGCGCCCTGCTCTCGGGCCAGGGCTGGTACGACCTCCGCCAATACCGGCTCGATCCGCCGGGAGGCGCCGACATCCACTGGTCGCGGCTGGTCGACCTTCCGATCGCGGCGATCAAGCTCGCGCTCCAGCCTTTGGTCGGAGGCGCCGCAGCGGAGCGGGCGGCGGTCGCGTTCGCGCCTCTGCTGCCGCTCGGGGTGGTGATGACGTCGGTGGCGGTGATCGCGCGCCGGATGATCTCGCCCAGGGCCTTCGCGATCGCTGTAGCGATCCTGTTCTGCGCGCCCTCGACGCGGACGATGTTCATGCCCTTGCGCATCGACCATCATGGCTGGCAGCTGGCGATGCTCAGCCTCGCCATCCTCGCGCTCACCGATCCGAAGCGGGCGCGCGGCGGCGCTTTGCTCGGAATCGCCACTGCTCTGTCGCTGGCGATCGGGCTGGAGATGCTGCTCTACCTCGCGCTCGCCGGCGGACTCGTTACGTTCGCCTGGCTTCGCGACCCCGGCCAGGCGCGGCGGCTGGCAACCTATGGAGCGAGCCTGGCCGGCGGCAGCTCGGCCGCGTTCCTTGCTTTCGCTTCCTACGCCAACCGGGCGCCGGTCTGCGACGCACTGTCGCCGGTCTGGCTGTCGGTGGTGATCGCGGCGGGGGCGCTTGCCTTCATCCTCGCCTCCCTCTCTCCCCGCGACTGGCGGGTCCGGCTCGCTGCCGCGGCGGCGGCGGGCGTCCTGCTGGCTTCGGCCTTCGCTTATTTCTGGCCGCATTGCCTCGGCCGCCTCGAAGGGGTCTCGCCGCTCGCCGAGCAGCTTTGGCTGCGCAACGTCCGCGAGGCGATGCCGCTCTACCGGCACGGTTTCTCGACCAGCGTGACGATCGCCGGCCTGCCGGTGATCGGGCTGGTCGGCTATGGCGTAATGCTGTGGCGAAACCGGAGCGATCCGAAGCTATTGTTCGGCTGGCTGATGGTCGCCCTTCCCGCTCTGCTCGGCGCCGGCCTCTTGCTCTGGCAGAGCCGCGCCGGGCCGGCCGCCCAGCTCCTCGCCGTGCCCGGAGCGACGGCTCTCGGCTGGCTTCTCATCCCCCGCCTGTTCGCGCATCGGTTCATGCTGGTCCGGGTGGTCGGAGTGGTCCTGGCCTTCCTTCTCGTCTCCGGAATCCTGTCGCAACAGGCGCTGAGGCTGGTCCCGGACAAGCCCAACCCGGCGCTCAAGGCGGTCGGCAGGGCCAATGCCGCCTGCCCGACCCTCACCGCGCTTCGGCCGATCGCCCTTCAGCCCAAGGGCTATGTACTGACCTTCATCGATCTCGGCCCGCGGCTGATCACCGTCACCCATCACGACGCGGTCGCCGGGCCCTATCACCGCAACGACGAGGACATTGCCGACGTCTCGCTCGCCTTCCGGGGCAGCGCCGACCATGCCAGGGCGATGATCGACCGGCGCGGCGTGGATTATGTGCTGATCTGCCCGAGCCTGTCGGAATCGACGATTTATGCGAGCCAGGCGAAGAACGGCTTCTACATGCAGCTGGTCCGCGGCCGGATCCCGGCCTGGCTGACTCCGATCGATCTGCCGAAGAACTCGCCCTACCGGATGTGGCGCGTGGTCAAGCCCGAGGCCGCGGCGCCTCAGGCGCCGTAGGCGGCGAGCAGCCGGCGGCGCGACCAGATCAAGGAATAATCGGTCGGGACATAGGCGCCGTCGCGATAGCGGTTGCGGCGCTCGGCCGAGGTCGCGGTGGCGTTGGCGATCGCCGCCTCGTTGCTTCCGATCCGGATCCGCCAGGCGCCCCGGCCATATTGAAGGTCCTGGGCGAAGGCGATTCGCGGGCTGATCTCCAGAATCGCCGGATCGTAGAACCAGGCCGTTCCGAAGATGCCGCGCGCCTTTGGCAAATCCGGCAGCGCCAGAGCCGCGATCCGGAGCGCCTCCCCCCAGCCGGCCTCGTTCCAGTAAGCCCGCGCCATCGGATCGTGGGTATGGCCCTCGAGGAACGGGCGGCGTCCGCCGCAGCCGAGCAGGATCGAAGCCGCCGCGGCCGGGCCGGCCCGAAGCAGGTCGCGGGCGGCTAGCCCGGAATGCGGCCACCACACCTGGGCAAAAGCGGGGATCATCACGATCCGGGCGATCCACAGATCCTTGAGGAAGGAGTCGTTGCCGAGATCGGCGAAGGTGGGATCCTTCTCGATCTGGCCGAGGATGCGGTGAAAGGCGTCGAGATAATGAAGCGCGATCTCGGCGGGCAGCCCGCTCGCCGCGAACATCTGCTCGAAGCGGCCGGCATGGAAGAGCAGAAGCGCGCACAGCCAGGGCGACCGGATCGCTTCGGGCAGAGCGGCGACCATCGCCGCCGCCGCAGCCGGCACCTCGTTGTAGCGGAACACGTCGCGATCGCCGCGCCAGGGCGCCTCGAACCTGTCGAACGGCAGCGAGGCGACCGCGTCGGCCAGACCGGGATGAGCCTCGAACAAGGAAGCCGAGACCGCCGCGAGGCGATCGGCCAGCGGCTCGCGCCCGCGCCAGGTCGGGAACAGGGTTTCGGCCGGAACGGCGGCGTGGATGGGCTGGACCAGCATCGGTCCGACTCTAGCGCCTAATACTTGCAGTGCGGTTACTCCGCGCCCGGCCTCGCCAGAAGCGCCCGCAGCGGAGCAAGGAAATGGAGGACGCCGCTGAGATAGGCGTCGAACTCGGCGTCGCTGACCGAACGTCCGTCGAGGAAGCGGCGCAATCTGTACGGGTCCCCGCCGGGCGGGTTGAGCCCTTCCTCGACGAGGGTGGCCGAGCGGACCCCGCTGGCGGCGAGCAGTTCCGGCGCGCGCGGATGGAAGGTGCCGCTCGGATAGCAGAAATGGTCGAGCGATCCGCCCGACGCCGAAGCGAGCACGGCGCGATTGTCGGCGATCTCGCCGGGCAAAGCGTCGACCTGGGTCGAGACGTCGATGTGGCGATGGGTATGGAGCTGGACGTCCATGCCCCGGCAGGCCGCTTCGGCGAGCTGGTCGAGCGACATCAGGTTGAACTGCCGGGATTCGAGCCAGGCCTCGCCCACGCCGAGGGAAGCGCCGAACCGGCGAAGGGCTTCGAGCCTTTGCGCGACCGGCAGTGCCTCGATCTCGGCGACCTTGGCCGCCCGATCGACGTCCGGGCGGCGGGCGGCCTCGAGCAGATAGGTGACCGCGACATCGACCACGGGCAGATCGCGCCCGGAATACCAGGTCGTCGCGTAGAGCGTCGCCGGCAGGCCCTCGGCTTCGAGGATCGGCAGCATATGGGTGAAGGTCGAGACCCAGCCGTCGTCGATGGTGATGACCACCGCCAGATCGGGCAGGCTGCCGCCGGCGAGCCGCTCGACCGCTTCGCCGAGCGGGAGGACCGGCAGGCCCGAGCGCCGGAGCCGCTTCATCCGCGCCTCGAACTGTCCGGGCGACATGAAGAGCCGGTTGCCGAACGGGTGGCCGGGGGTGATCCACAGGCCGTGATAGCCGAGGATCCGAAGCTGACCGGCGGTGGCGCGGCGGGTCGCGGCGGCGAGGCCGGTCGAACGCGCTGCCTTCAGGACGGCCTGCTTCAGGGACATGGTCTCGCGCCCGATTTGAAAGGTGAAACCCTAATCGGACGCGGTTAATTATCGGCTACACGCTGAAGCTGATGCTGACCCCGTCGATGACGAACTGGACGGCGAGCGCGGCCAGGATGACTCCGAGCAGCCGGGTCAGCATCGCCTCGGTCTTCTTGCCCAGAAGCCGCATCAACGGTCCGGCCGCGAGCAAGGACAACAGGGTCAGGACCAGGGTGGCGGCGAGCGCGGCGAGAACGATCAGGCTCTCCTCGATCCCGTCGCTCCGCGCCATCAGAAGCATGACCGAAGCGATCGAGCCCGGCCCGGCGATCATCGGGATCGCCATCGGGAAGACGCTGATATCGTCGTGGGCGGGATCGGAATCGACCTCCTGGGCCCGGTTCTCGCGGCGCTGGGTGCGGCGCTCGAACACCATGTCGACCGCGATCATGAACAACAGGATCCCGCCGGCGATGCGGAAGGCGGCGAGGCTGACTCCGAGCTGGCGGAGCAGATCCTCGCCGAGCAGCCCGAAGAAGATCAGGATCCCCGAGGCGATCAGGGTCGCGCGGATCGCCATCACCGCGCGCTGGCGGCCGGGCGAGTCGCGGGTCAGGCTCGCGAAGATCGGAGCGCAGCCGGGCGGATCGATCACCACCAGGAAGGTGACGAAGGCCGAGACGAAGAGGTGGATCACAGGCCGGCCGGCGCCGGCAGGCCGGCCCGGAGGCAGGCGGCGACCAGGCTGTTGCGGAGGAGGACTGCGATCGTCATCGGCCCGACCCCGCCGGGCACCGGAGTGATCGCTCCGGCCACGTCCGCGGCGCCGTCATGGTCGACGTCGCCGACCAGCCTGGTCTTGCCCTCGTCGCCGGACGGGATCCGGTTGATCCCGACGTCGATCACGGTCGCTCCGGGCTTGAGCCAGTCGCCGCGGACCATTTGCGGCTGGCCGACCGCGGCGACGACGATGTCGGCGCGGCGGACCACTTCGGGCAAATCGCGGGTGCGGCTGTGGGCGATGGTGACGGTGACATTCTCGCGCAGGAGCAATTGCGCCATCGGCTTGCCGACGATGTTGGAGCGGCCGATCACCACCGCTTCGAGACCGTCCAGATCGCCGATCCGGTCGCGAAGAAGCATCAGGCAGCCGAGCGGCGTGCACGGCACCATCCCGTCCTCGCCGATCGCCAGGCGCCCGGCATTGATCGGAGTGAAGCCGTCCACGTCCTTGGCCGGGTCGATCACCTCGATCACCGCCTTGTCGTCGATCCCGGCCGGCAAGGGCAGCTGGACGAGGATCGCGTCGACCGCCTCGTCCATATTGAGCTGCTCGACCAGGGAGACGAGCTCGCTCTGGCCGACCGTGTCGGGCAGGCGATGCTCGAAGCTCGCCATCCCGGCTTCGGTCACCGCCTTCGCCTTCGAGCGGACATAGATCTGGCTGGCCGGATCCTCGCCGACCAGCACCACCGCCAGGCCGGGTGGCCGGCCGGCCGCTTCGACGAAGGCGGGAACGGCGGCCGCGACCCGCTCCCGGAGCCGGGACGCGAATGCTCTTCCGTCGATCGGGACCGCGGTCATAGCGACCCCGAGGCGATATCCCCCTGCAGCCCCATCAGCAGGCGGCTGACGACCATGATCAGGATCAGCACGACGAAGGGGCTGAAGTCGATCCCGCCGAAATCGGGCAGGATCCTCCGGATCGGATTGTAGAGGGGGCGGGTGATGCGATCGAGCGCGTTGTAGAAGGAGCGCATGACATCGCTGTGGGTGTTGATCACGTTGAAGGCGACCAGCCAGCTCAGGATCGCCTGGATGACGATGATCCACCAGACGACGTTGAGCAGGATCAGCAGCACATCGATCAGCGCAAGCGCCATCATAATCTCCCGGGAAATTCCGCCCGGCATGTAAGGGACCGCGCTTTCGGGGGCAATGCCGCGGCCGCGAACGAATGCGGGCGGCTCCTCGGCTGGAGGCATTACACCGCCTCCACGATCCGATCGGTGCTTCCATTTCCGAATGCAATCAGGACGGGTGAATCGGCGCCCCTGGCCGGATCGCCGCGCAGCCTCGCACTCCGGCGATATCGGGACCGAGCCGGACCAGCCGGGCTGTGGTGCCCGGGTCGCAGCTGGCCAGCACGCCTGCCGGCACGAGCGGCAGTTCCGCCCGCTCCTCGGTTTCGAGCCCGCGCTCGCTCCACATCAGCCGGTAGGAGCGCAGCATGGGCGTGTAATGCGGCTTGCCCTCCAGCGTGAAACCCGGATCGACGATCGTGACCCGCGCGACGCGATGGCGGGAGAGCGAGGCGAACAGCTCGCCATAGAGCGCCTGGGTGTAATATTCCCGCTCCGGAAAGGCGCGATAGCGCCAGTCCGCCGAGCGCCAGCCAAGCCAGGCCAACAGCGCCGCGGCGGCCAACAGCAACAAGGCGCCCGTCGCGGTCACTCGCGGCCGCTCACCGGGAGCGGCTGCGAAGCAGCGGCGCCAGAATGCGCGGAGAGCGAGCGCGACCAGGACGGCGAGCCAGGGGAAAGCGGGCAGGACATAGTGGATGAGCTTGGTCGTGGCGAAGCTGTAGACGAGGAGCGGCGCCGCGGCGGCGGCGAGCGAATAGAGGAACAGGGTCCTCGCCTTGCCGCGCAGCAGCCTGAACGCCAAGGGGGCGCCGATCAGCAGCGGCCCGGCGAAGAACCAGCCGGCGACAAGTTCGCTCGCGTAGAAAAGCGGCCCCGCCTCGCGGCCGACCAGGGATTCGCGCACCCGGCCGATCACGTCGTTGCGGAAGGCGGCGGCCAGATAGCCGGGCATCGCGGCGTCTCGGGCAAGGTAGAAGCCCAGCACCGGCGCGACGGCGAGGGCGGTCATCAGCCCGTAGCCTGACCGGTTGCGAAGGATCCGCCGCCAGCGGCCGGTGGCGAGAAGATAGAGCGCCAGTCCGGCGCCGGGGACGAGCCCGGCGACGCTCTTGGTCAGGCAGGCGCAGGCGATCGCCGCCCCGGCCGCCGCAAGCAAGACGAGGGCCGGCCGGGGCCGGTGAACGGCGAAGAAGAGAAGCTGGAGATAGAGGGTCGTGAAGAAGAGCAGGAGGGCGTCGTAATCGGCGGTGCGCGCGCCATGCTCGCCGAAGAAGCCGGGGCTGAGCAGGAGGATGGTCGCGGCGATCAGGCCGGTGGCGAGCGAGCCGGCGGCGCGCCGGACGAACAGGATGACGATCAGCAGGGTGCCCAGCGAGGCCAGAGCGGAGGGAAGCCGAAGCGTCCATTCGGACGGGCCGAACAAGGAGGCGCTCGCGCTCATCAGCCAGATCAGAAGCGGCGGCTTGGTGTTCCACAGGTCCGGAGCGAAGCCGTAGGTGGTGACGAGCGAGAGCCCCCCGCGCTTCATCTCGAGGGCGTTGACGACGTTGCGGGATTCGTCCCAGAGAACGACCGGCGTCGTCCTCGTGTCGAGGAACAGGAACAGGGCGCTCGCCAGCAGGAAGAGGGCGATCGCGAGGGCTTCGCGGCCGCCCGCTTGGGGCCCTCCCGCGGCCACCGGTTTGTCCGCGATAATGGCCACTTCGTCTCCGCCGGCATTGACGCACCGCTTATCGGAGAAAATGGTTAACGCGCGCTCAAGTCTTCGGCCTCACTTGTTCCCCGGCGAAGGCCGGGGTCCAGTGAGCAGCTAAGGCTGGATCCCGGCCTTCGCCGGGAAACGATCCTTTGCATCCTGGAATCCTAGGGCGCGAAGCGCGGCGCTTCCGATTCCGCGAGGATCATTGCGAACCTGCCGTCCGGGTCGGACCATTGCTCGACCACGCCCCAGCCGGCGGCGCGGAGCAGAAGGCGCGAATCGCGCGGGCCGTATTTGTGGCTGTTCTCGGTGTGGATGGTCTCGCCCGCCTTCATCGCGAACGGAACGCCGGCGACCTCGAACGCGACGTCGCGGATCGCTTCGAGATGCATCTCGATCCGGCCCTTGTCGTCGTTCCAGATCGCCCGGTGGCGGAAGGCGTCGACCGGAAAGGTGCCGCCGAGCTCGCGGTTGATCCGGTGGAGCAGGTTGAGGTTGAACTCGGCGGTAATCCCGGCCTCGTCGTCATAGGCGCGCTCGAGAATATCGACATGCTTGATCCGGTCCATGCCGATCAGAAGCCAGGCGCCGGGGCCGAGAGTCTCCTTCATCGCCCGGAGAAGGTCGACTCCGGTGCGAGGCACCAGATTGCCGATCGTCGAGCCGGGGAAGAAGCCGAGCTTGGGGAGAGAAGCGACCTCGGCGGGTAGCCCGATCGGGCCCATGAAGTCGGCCTCGACCGGATAGACGGGCAGGTCCGGAAACTCCTGGCGAATGCCGTCGGCCGCCTCGCGGAGGAACTCGCCGCTGATGTCGATCGGCACGTAAGCGGCCGGATCGATCGCGCGGAGAAGGATCCGGGTCTTGGTCGAGGCGCCGGATCCGAACTCGATCACCGCATTGCCCCGACCCGCGATCCGCGCCACGTCGACGCAGTGGCGCTCGAGCAGCTTGGTCTCGGTCCGGGTCAGATAATATTCGGGCAAATGGGTGATCGCCTCGAACAATTCCGAACCGCGGCGATCGTAGAGCCAGCGCGCCGGGACCGCCCGGATCGGGGCCGACAGGCCGGCCAGAACGTCCTCGCGGAAGGCGGGATCGGCGGTCGTCGGCTCGGGCTCCGACATCAGGCCGGCAGGTCGCGGGCGAGCCTCACGCCGGCGAACTGCCAGCGCTGATGGGGATAGAAGAAATTGCGGTAGCTGGCCCGGACATGGCCGCGCGGGGTCGCGCAGCTGCCGCCGCGCAGGACGAACTGATTGCACATGAACTTGCCGTTATATTCGCCCACGACGCCTTCCTCGGGCCGGAAGCCCGGATAAGGAAGGAAGGCGCTCATCGTCCATTCCCAGACGTCACCGAACATCTGCCTCGCTCTCGGCCGGGGCTCGAAAGCGCCATGGACCGAAGCGGCTGCCGGGCGTGGGCGGACCGGCCCGGCCTCGTCGAGCTGGTTGCCGCCGCGCGGATCGAGGCCCGAGGCGGCGATCTCCCATTCCGCCTCGGTCGGAAGCCGGGCCCCCGCCCAGCGGGCGAAGGCGTCGGCCTCGTAATAGGAAATGTGGCAGACCGGCTCGGACGGATCGACCGGATGAAGCCCGTCGAGGCCGAACCGCTTCCAGCCGTCGCCGTCCCTGCGCCAATAAAGCGGCGCCTCGATCCTCTCGCGGCGGACCCAGTCCCAGCCGTCGGACAGCCACAGGCCTGGCTCGTCATAGCCCTCTTCGGCCATGAAGCGCAGCCACTCGCCATTGCTGACCGGCCGGTCCGACAGCTCGTGGGGGTGGATCAGCACCTGGTGCCGAGGCCGCTCGCAATCGAAGGCGAAGCCGCGCCCGTCGTCGCCGATCTCGGCCACTCCCCCCGGCATCGCCGCTCCGCCGAGAACGGGCGGAGATTGCGCGGGCTCGGGCGGCTCGCCCGGCCAGGCGGCGCGGGCGAGCGGATTTTCGGCGAGGGTCGCGAGCATGTCCATCAGCATCAATTCCTGATGCTGCTGCTCGTGCTGGAGGCCGAGCTCGACCAGCTTCAGAGCCGACGGCGAAAGCAGAGGCAGAGCGCGGAGCAGGGCTTCGTCGACATGGGATCGATAGGCGAGCACCTCGTCGAGCGACGGGCGGCCGAGCATTCCGCGTTTCGCCCGCGGATGGCGGTCGCCCTCGCCGTCATAATAGCTATTGTAGAGATAGGCCCAGCTCTCGTCATAGGGCTGGTAGGCCTCGACATGGTCGCGAAGGACGAAGGTCTCGAAGAACCAGCTGCTGTGGGCGAGGTGCCATTTGGCGGGCGAAGCGTCCGGCATCGGCTGAAGGCTCGCTTCCGCATCCGTCAGCGGCGCGGCGATGGCGCGGCTCAGCGCCCGAACCGCCTCATAGCGCTCGGGCAGCATCCCGGCGGGGGCAGTTCGCGCCTGTGTCGCCATCCGTTTGCCGCTCCTCGATCCCGGTCTTTAGCTGAAAGGTCCGGCCGTCTCTATCGTTCCCGGGTCGCTCCCGGCTTCCACAAAATGTCGCCGCCCTCGTCCTTCGCGATCCGCCGGGCAAGAACGAACAGATGGTCGGAAAGGCGGTTGAGATAGCGAAGCGCGAGCGGATTGAGACCGACCTCGCGCGCCGCCGCGACCGCCTCGCGCTCGGCCCGTCGGACGATCGTCCGGGCGAGATGGAGCTGCGCCGCGCCGCCGCCGGCGCCGGGCAGAATGAAGCTTCGAAGCGGCTCCAATTCCTCGTTCATCGAATCGATCTCGCGCTCGAGCCGGTCGATCTGCGCCTGGACGATGCGAAGAGTCATTTCGCCGGGCGTGAAATCCTCGCCGGGTGTGGCGAGATCGGCGCCGAGATCGAACAATTCGTTCTGGATCGAATCGAGCATCGCCTTGAACGGACCGTGGCGGATGTGGAGAAGAGCGAGGCCGATCGCGCTGTTGGCCTCGTCGACGTCGCCGATCGCCCGGGCGCGGACATGGTCTTTCGGGATTCGCGAGCCGTCGACCAAACCGGTCTCGCCGTCGTCGCCGGTCCGCGTGTAGATCTTGCCGAGCCGGACCAGGATCAGTGCTTTCCGCCGGCCATCATCAGAAGCAGGAGGATGACGATGATGGCGAGGGCCTGGAACAGCACGCGCTTGCGCATCCATTGCTGCGACTGCATCCCGGTCAGATCCTTGCCCTGGGCCATGCCGATGACTCCCCGAGCGAGCGCGTAGAGGGTCGCTCCGGCGACCAGGACGAGAAGGATACCGAGGAAGATGGTCATGCTTTCTCTCTAGTCTTCCGCGATGGAATATCCAGCCGGCAAACAGCCCGAACGAAGAGCCTCGACAAGATCACGCGGATCCGCCCCGGAGCTTCTCAGATCGGCGAGCATCGGAGCTCCGCTGCGCTTGGCGAGCCGGCGGCCGGCCTCGTCGAGCAGGAGCGGATGGTGGTGGTAGAGCGGCGTCGGCAGTCCGAGCAAAGCCTGGAGCAGGCGGTGGACGTCGGTCGCGGCGTAGAGGTCGCGGCCGCGAACCACGTCGGTGACGCCCTGCGCCGCATCGTCGACGGTCACGGCGAGATGGTAGGAGGTCGGCGCGTCCTTGCGGGCAAGGACCACGTCGCCATGGCGTTCCGGCTCGGTCTGAACCTCGGTCTCGTCGTCGCGCCAGTAAAGCGGTCCGGCCAGTTCGGCCGCCTTCGCGGAGTCGAGCCGCCAGGCATGCGGCTCGAACGCCAGGCGCCGCTCGCGCTCGGCCTCGGGCAAGGCGCGGCATGTGCCCGGATAAAACGGACCGCCTGCCCCGGACCCTGATCCGGGGTCCGGGCCGTGCGGCGCGGCGGCGCTTGCTTCGATCTCGGCGGCGATCGCGGCGCGGGTGCAGAAGCACGGATAGACGAGGCCGCGCGCTTTCAGCCGGTCGAGCGCCTCGTCGTAAAGCGGCAGCCGCTTCGACTGGAACAGCACCTCTCCGTCCCAGTCGAGACCGAGCCAGGCCAGGTCCTCGCGGATCGCCTCGACATGCTCGGGGCGGGACCGGCCGGGGTCGATGTCCTCGATCCGCAGCAGAAAAGCGCCGCCGCGTTCGCGGGCGAAATCGTGGGCGAGCAAAGCCGACCAGGCGTGGCCGAGATGGAGCCGTCCGGTCGGGCTCGGAGCGAAGCGGGTCGTGATCATTTGGCCACTAGTCCGGATTTCCTTTGCGGATCATGGCCCAAGACTCTTGACCGCGAGTCGCGGCCCATGCTGTCATGACGCCGTCATCTCCTTGCGGCAGGTGACGGAACAGGGGACGCGTCCCTCGTTCTGGGTGCGACAGACGAGCCGATCTCTCCCCGGGAAGAGCGGAGGGCGGTCGTCGGTCCATGTATCATCCCGATCTCATTCGGCATCCCGACTCCTGCCCGGCCCTGGTCCTGAACGCGGATTATACGCCGCTCTCTTACTATCCGCTCAGCCTGTGGCCGTGGCAGACGGCGGTCAAGGCGGTGTTCCTCGAGCGGGTCGACATCGTGGCCCAATATGCGCGCGAGGTTCACAGCCCGACCCGGACGATGCAAATCCCCTCGGTGATCGCTCTTCGCCAATATGTCCGGCCGAGCGAGCATCCGGCCTTCACGAGGTTCAACCTGTTCCTCCGCGACCGATTCCTGTGCCTCTATTGCGGCGATCCGCGCGACCTCACCTTCGACCATGTCATCCCCCGCGCCCAAGGCGGCCGGACGACCTGGGAGAATGTCGCCACTGCCTGCGCGCCGTGCAATCTGAAGAAAGGCGGGCGGACTCCCCAGCAGGCGCGGATGTCTCTCAGCAGGCGCCCGGCGCGGCCGACCAGCTGGCAGCTCCAGGAGCATGGCCGGAGGTTTCCTCCCAACTATCTTCACGAGAGCTGGCGCGATTATCTCTACTGGGATGTCGAGCTGGAGGCCTAAATCGCGGCCCCTCGGGGCATCGTCATCCACGACTGGGGATGGCTTCGGCGGCCCCTCTTTTGTTAAACGATCCGCATTTCTTGATTCAAGCTTGCCCACTATCGGGGGAAGCTGCATCTTCTATGTCCACTCAAGGAGAAGATCATGGCAACCGAACAAGACATTGCTCTTGGCGTGATGCGGATCGCGGCTAATCAGGTGAACAATATCGCAACTTTTAATCGATGCCGAGCGGAAATGCCCAATCTTGTCAATTTGACCGCTGCTAACAATGCGCCTTCACAGACTCGTCCTGGTGAGCCAATGTGGCACCAGATTGTTCGCAATATAAAATCCCATGATATTGCGGGGACAAACTATATCGCCAACGGCTGGCTACAGCATGTCCCCAGAGTAGGCTATCGGATCACGCCCGCCGGGAGGGCTCATTTAGCGGGGCTTGGATTTTAGCTGTACCGCGCTTTGTAGCCTGGCTCAAACCAGCGAAGCTCCGTTCCGCTGGCCTCCTTGTCCCACACAAACCAAGCATAAGCGGTAGTTCCGGTGCCCTTCTGAACCGCGCCCGCCGGATAGAAGGTGATCCGCTCGCTGAATACCCACACTCGCGCCGGCGCACGTTTCGTGAAAATTGTCCGCTGGCGATTAGCGCCCTCGAGAAAAGCCAGTCGAAGCAGCAAGGCGAACTTGCTGTGGGCTTTCACTAGACCGGCTTCCACGAATCCCTCGGCGCTGTTGTACGGGGGGTTCGTGACGATATTAGCCGCCTTGCGCTTGGCCGTAAGAAAATCCACGCCAGCCTCGCCATAGCCCCGGTCGTAGAGATCTGAGCTGATAACGGGATTTCCCTTGCTGGCGAGAACTTCGGACATCGCGCCATTCCCGCACGCCGGTTCCCAAATCTCACCTTGGAAGCGTTCGTTGTCCATTAGCGCATGCGTCGCCCAAGCTGGGGTAGGGAAGTAGTCCGGCCCGTCCAAGTCCGCGAACCGCTTGATCGTCGGCTTAAACCCGCCGTTGAGGTTATAGGTCATATCCATACGGAAAGTGTAACAGAATCACAGGCTTAGTGCATCCCAGCTAAGTGACTCAAACGACTCGATTTCCCGATTTTACCGACAGGTGGTGCTCAAAAGACTCACTGAGTTTAGTATGTTAATGCCACCGGAGATGGGGAGGGGGCCCATCCGCTATGCGGATGGGGGAGGGGCTAGATGTCCGAGGCCTCGTCAGTACCCCTCCACCATGCTGCGCATGGTCCTCCTCCCCGGCTTCGCCAGGGAGGACCTAACCCCTCTTCCTTCTGGTCGGCGCGTGGAAATCCGGGTCCTTGTCCGCGATCCAGGCAATGAACTTCGCGATCTCCGGATGGGAGCGAAGAGTGTCGGCCGTAGAGAAATCGCGCTCCAGTTCCTTGTTGCCGAGCGCGCGATGGATCGCCCGGTGGCAGATCGGGTGGAGCGGCGCCGTTTCGCGGTCGCCGCGGCTCTTGGGGACGAGATGATGATATTCGATCCGCCGGCCGAGCGGGCGGCCGCAGAGGAAGCAGGTTGGCGCCTCTGCGCTCACGCGGGGACCGGCTCCGCCTCCGGATAATCGGTATAGCCTTCGGGTCCCTGGCTGTACCATGTCGCCTGGACGTCGGGAGCGAGGGCGATGCCATGTTCGAGACGGGCAACCAGGTCCGGATTAGAAATGAAGGGCCGACCGAAGCTGATCGCGTCGGCGCGCTCCTCCTCCACGGCGGCGATGGCATTGTCGCGGCCATAATCGGAGTTGAGGACCAGGGGGCCGGGGAAGAGATTGCGGATCGACGGCGCGACCGGCGGGACGTCCGACTTGCCGAACGTCCCTTCGGGCCCCGGCTCGCGAAGCTCGAGGAAGGCGATGCCGATGTCGGCCAGAGCCTCGGCGGCGGCGGTGAACAGGGTCTCGGGGTCGCTGTCATGGACGCCCTGGGTCTCGCTGTTCGGCGACAGACGGACCGCGGTCCGATCGGGCCCGACCACGTCGGCGATCGCCCGGGTCGCTTCGGCCAGCAGCCGGATGCGGTTCTCGACCGGACCGCCATAATCGTCGTCGCGCAAATTGGTGCCGTCGCGGAGGAATTGGTCGATCAGATAGCCGTTGGCGGCGTGGAGCTGGACTCCGTCGAAGCCGGCTGCGATCGCGAAGCCGGCGGCTCGGCCATAATCTTCGAGCAGGCCCGGAATCTCGTCGAGGCGGAGCGCGCGCGCCTCCGCATAAGGCCGGCGGCCCTCATAGGTATGGGCCTTGTAGGGCGCGGTGGTGGCAGAAGCCGAGACCGGCGCCTCGCCGCCGAGGAAGCTCGGATGGACGACCCGGCCCATATGCCAGAGCTGGCAGAAGATCCGCCCGCCCGCCTCGTGGACCGCCTCGGTGACCGGCTTCCAGGCCTCCATCTGTTCGCTGGTCCAGATCCCCGGCGCAAACGGCCAGCCGAGCCCCTGGCGGCTCATCCCGGTCGCTTCGGTGATGATCAGTCCGGCACTGGCCCGCTGGGCATAATAATCCACCATGAGCGGCGTCGGCACATGCTCCCGGGTCGCCCGGCCGCGGGTCAGGGGCGCCATCACGATCCGGTTGGGACAAAGGATCGCGCCGAGCTGGATCGGATCGAAGAGACTAGGCATGACATTCCTTGCGTGGAGCAGCGCGCCGCCCTAGCGGCTCGGCCGTGGATCAGCCAGCGCCTTCCGCCGCCCATGCGGGGCGCTTCGCCTTCGCGGCCCTGATCCTCGCCAACCTAGTGCTGGCGGTAGGCCCGTGGATGGTCAGGCTGACTGACGTCGGGCCGGTCGCCGCCGGCTTCTGGCGGATGGGGCTGGCGATCCCCTTCCTGTTCCTGTTCGCCCAGTGGGGAAAAAGGCGGCCTGTCGTCCCGGCGGCCGGATTGCTCGGCCTGGTCGTGCTCGGCGGCCTGTTCTTCGCCGCCGATCTCGCCGCCTGGCATGTCGGCATCAGGATGACCAAGCTCGCCAATGCCAGCCTGTTCGGCAACTGCTCGAGCTTCATCTTCGCTTTGTACGGATTTCTGATCCTGCGCAGCCTGCCGAAGCGGCTCCAGCTCGTCGCCCTCGCCGCGGCTGCGGCCGGGACCGCGCTTCTGCTCGGCTCGAGCTACGAAATGTCGGCTCGCAACTTCAGCGGCGACCTGTTCGCCCTGCTCGCCGGACTTTTCTACACTTTCTATCTGGTCGCGGTCGACCGGGCGCGGCGGACGATGGCGCCGATGCCGGTCCTGGCGATCGCGAGCGCGGCGGGGGCGCTGCCGCTCTTGCTCGTCGCGCTCGCGCTCGGGGAGCCGGTCCTGCCGTCGGACTGGGCTCCGGTCATCCTGCTCTCGCTCGGAAGCCAGGTGATCGGCCAGGGCCTGCTGGTCTACGCGATGGGTCATTTGACTCCGGTCGTGGTCGGAGTCGGCCTGCTCACCCAGCCGGCGGCGAGCGCGATGATCGGCTGGCTCGCTTATGGCGAGAAGCTCAGCCTTGCCGACGGCGCCGGAGCGCTTTTGATCTGCGTCGCTTTGGTCCTGATCCGTCTGCCCGAGCCGGCGCGGGCCGCCGAATCGGCTTGAGCTTGCATCCATCGCCGCCGAGGATCATTTTCGCATCATGACCGAACCCGCCGACATGACCCTCGACGAATTGCGGCTCGCACTGGCCCCGCTCGTTCCGGCCAATGCCGTGTTCGACGGCTGGAGCGACAAGGCGCTGGCGATGGCCGCGGCCGAGCTCGGAATCCCGGCCGGCCGGGCGAAGCTCTGCTTCCCCGGCGGCACGCCCGACATGATCGCCGCCTGGTTCGATTCGATCGACCGCGACATGGCCGCCGCCTTCCCGCTCGAGCGGATCGAGGCGATGAAGATCCGCGAACGGATCCGGGCCCTGGTGATGTTCCGGATCGAGGCGGCCGAGCCGAACAAGGAGGCGCTTCGCCGGGCGATCGCGATCCTCGCCCAGCCGCAGAACCTGCCGCTGGCGAGCAAATTGGGCTGGCGCGCGGCCGACCGGATGTGGCGAATCGCCGGCGACACGGCGACCGACTTCAACCATTACAGCAAGCGCGCGATCCTGATGGGGGTCTATGGCTCGACCAGCCTCGTCTTCCTCGACGACGAGAGCGAGGGCCTGGCCGAGACCCGCGGCTTCCTCGAGCGCAGGATCGACGACGTGATGCGGATCGAGAAGATGAAAGCGAGCTGGCGCGGAAGCAGCGAACGGATGCCCTCGCTCAGCCGATTCCTCGGCCGGCTGCGCTACCCGGCGGTTTAGGGTCTGTCCTCATGGTTCGTAATCGCCGGGAGGGAGCGCATTTTGGCGCACGGCCAGGAGCGAGGAGGGAGCGATGAGAATTCATCGTGACCGACGAGCGACACCGCGGTGCGCCAAAAGGCGCCCGCCGCCTTCGGCGGTCGCCCGGAGAGCCGCACCGGACTGCGTCGGGCCGCTTGGCCGGAGGCACCACTCCGCGCTGCGCGGCCCTCCTTGCCGGTACGCCTCTCCGGGCGATCACGACGGTTACGAACCATGAAGACAGACCCTTTGACGGTCCGGGCGATCGCGGAGATCGCATCCTTCCACGCCCATGTCTATTTCGATCCCGGCTCGGGGCGGACGGCCGCCGAGGCGGTCCGAACCGCGGTCGGCGAGCGGTTCGCGGTGCGGCTCGGGCGCTGGCGGGAAGGGCCGGTCGGACCGCACAGCAAGGCGATGTACCAGATCGCCTTCCAGCCCGATCTGTTCGGAACCATCGTCCCCTGGCTGATGCTCAACAATCAGGGCCTTTCGATCCTGATCCACCCCAACACCACCAACCCGAAGCGCGACCATCTGATCGATTCGATGTGGATCGGCGAGCCTCTGCCGCTCGACGGCGAGGCGCTCCCGGACGAAGGCGAGGAGGCGGAGCTTGCCGGCGAGCCGAATACGGAGCCGGTGACCGCGCCCTGAACGAAGGGCGCGGCAGCCGCGTCCCTACCGCCGCCCGTCCAGCTGCTCGATCGTGGCGTTGAGCGGGGGCTCGGCGCGCATCGAAGCGGAGACCTGCTCGGCGCGGGCGAGGGCGCGGAGCAGATTGCCGCCGGCGAGCTTGGCCAGATCGGCGTCGCTCCAGCCGCGGCGGATCAGCTCGCGGAACAGGGCCGGATAGGCTTCGACGCCCTCGAGCCCGGCCGGGGCGGTGCCGTCGATCCCGTCAAAGTCGGAGCCGATCCCGACATGGTCGATCCCGGCGACGTCGCGGACATGCTCGATATGGTCGGCGACGTCGGCGAGCGTGGCCGGCCGTTCGGGATGGGCGGCATCCCAGGCGTCGAGCGCCGCCTTGCGCCGCTCGGGCTGGCCCGACCAGATATTCTTGAGTCGCGCTTCCTCGGCCTCGCGGGCGGCGGCGCGCTCGCGATAGGCGGTCGAGAGGAACCCGGGATAGAAATTGACCATGACCACCCCGCCATTGGCGGGGAGCAGGCGGAGCACGTCGTCGGGCACGTTGCGGGCATGGTCCATCAAAGCCCGCGCCGAGGAATGGGAGAAGATGACCGGCGCCTTCGTCACGGCGAGGGCCGCCTTCATCGTCTCGGGCGAGACGTGGCTCAAGTCGACCAGCATGCCGATCCGGTTCATCTCGTGGACGATCGCCTTGCCGAACGGCGACAGGCCGTGGAGGACCGGGTCGGCGGTGGCGCTGTCGGCCCAGTCGTTGTTGCTCGAATGGGTCAGCGTCATGTAGCGCACGCCGAGCCGGTAATAGAGCCGCAGCGCCGCCGGCGAATTGCCGATCTGATGACCGCCCTCGACCCCGATCAGCGACGCGATCTTTCCCGCCTTGTGGATCCGGACGATTTCCGCGGCGGTCGACGCCATCTCGAAATCGTTCGGATAGCGTTCCGCCATCCGATGGACGATGTCGATCTCTTCCAGGGTCATCTGGATCGCTTCGGCGCCCTTCTTGTCGCCCGGGATCCAGACCGACCAGAATTGCGCTCCGAGCCGGCCGCGGCGGAGGCGCGGAATGTCGGTCTGGAGGCGGGCCGGAAGAGTCGAGGTGTCGGCGCCGAGATCGAGGGGTTTGCGCCAGAAGTCATATTTCTCCCTGATCTCCCAGGGCAGGTCGTTATGGCCGTCGATCAAGGGCGTGGCGGCGAGAATGCGGTCGATCCGGCGGTCGACGGCGTCGCCGGCGGCGGGGCTCGGCGGGGCGGCCGACACCAGCAACAGGAACGTCAGGGCGATCGGCAGGCGCTTCTTCATCTCGGCTCCCCTTCGGCCGCGAGGAATAGACCATCGGCACGTCATTCCAAGTGCCTTCTCGCTTGACATGGGGCGGACGCTGGCAAGAGTGCCGGGCCTCTGTAACTCAAGGAGAATCCATGCGCCTGCTCCTCGCCAGCCTGATCGCCCTCTCCGCAGCCGGGACAGCCGCAATGGCCCAATCATCCGCCGACGATCCCTACATTTGGCTCGAGGACGTTTACGGCCAGCGGGCGATGGACTGGGTCAACGCCCATAACGCCAAGAGCCAGGCGGTGCTGGAGGCCGATCCGCGCTACGCCCAATTTTATGCCGAGGCGCTGGCGATCGCTCAGGCCAGCGACCGAATCCCCTACGGACGCTTTCTGGGCGGCCAGATCTACAATTTCTGGCAGGACCAGGACCATGTCCGCGGGATCCTCCGCCGCACCAGCCTGACCAGCTACGAGGCCGAGCAGCCGGCCTGGACGACCGTCCTCGATCTCGATGCGCTCGCGACCGGCGAGAAGGCGAACTGGGTCTATAAGGGCCTGCAATGTTCGCGGCCGGCCGAGCGGCGCTGCATGATCAGCCTCTCCGACGGCGGCGAGGATGCGGTCACGGTGCGCGAGTTCGACCTTCCTTCGGCCAGCTTCGTCGCGGGCGGTTTCGTCCTTCCCAAGGGCAAGCAGGACGTCGCCTGGGAGGATGACAACACATTGCTGGTCAGCCGTGAATGGCGGCCCGGCGAGCTCGGCCGCACCGGCTACCCCTATATCGTCAAGAGGCTGAAGCGCGGCCAGCCGCTCTCGGCCGCGGTCGAGGTCTATCGCGGCAGCCCCGAGGACGGCGGCTATGGCGTGACTCCCTACGTTCTTCGCGACTCGAGGAACCGCACGCTCTCGGTGATCCAGCGCCCGATCGATACGTTTACGTCCGAGACCTACATATTGGGTCCGCGGGGCGCGCAGCGGGTCGCGATCCCGGCCAAGGCCGATCTTACCGAGATGATCGACGGACGGGTGATCATCCAGACCCGTGAGGACTGGACGCCGGCGGGAATGGCGACGGCCTTCCCCGGCGGCTCTTTGCTCTCGGTCGACCTCGCCAGGCTCAAGGCCGATCCGGCCCATCCGCGCCCGACCCTGATCTACACGCCCGGGCCGCGCGAGGCGCTCGAAGGCGCATCGGCGTCGCGCGGCGTCCTCCTGGTCTCGACCCTCGACAATGTGCGCGGCCGAACCCTTTTGTTCAAACCGGCCGCCAATGGCGGATGGACCCGTTCGACCCTCGACCTGCCGGACAACAGCAGCGTCGGGGTGATCGACACCAGCCAGAGCGACGACAAGGCGCTGATCGCGGTGACCAGCTTCCTGACTCCGCCTTCGCTCTACCTCGCCGACGCGGCGGCCGGGCAGGCGCGGCGGATCAAGGCGCAACCGGCCAAGTTCGACGCCTCGAACCTCGTCGCCGAGCAATATGAGGCGGTGTCGAGCGACGGGACCAAAATCCCTTACTTCCTGGTCCACCGCCGCGACATCCGGCTCGACGGCAACAACCCGACCTTGCTCTACGCTTATGGCGGGTTCGAATCCTCGTCGACCCCGAGCTATTCGGCGGGCCTCGGCAAGCTCTGGCTCGAGCGGGGCGGAGTCTATGCGCTGGCCAATATCAGGGGCGGCGGCGAGTTCGGGCCGAAATGGCACGAGGCCGGGCTCGGAGCGAAACGGCAGATCATCTATGACGATTTCGTCGCGGTCGGCCGCGACCTGATCGCCCGCAAGATCACCACGCCTCGCCGGCTCGGAATCCGCGGCGGCTCGAACGGCGGATTGCTCACGGGGGTCGCCTTCACCCAGCATCCCGAATTGTGGCGGGCGGTGCTGATCGAGGTGCCTCTGCTCGACATGATCCGGATCTCCAAGATCGCCGCCGGCGCGTCCTGGGAAGGCGAATATGGCAGCGTCGAGAACGACCCGGAGATCCGCGCCTTCTGGGAGAAGACCTCGCCTTACCAGAATTTGCGGCGCGGCACCGCTTATCCCGAGCCGTTCATCTTCACCACCACCAAGGACGACCGGGTCGGGCCGCAGCACGCCCGCAAGTTCGCCGCGCGGATGGAGGAGATGGGCCTGCCTTTCTTTTATTACGAGAATACCGAAGGCGGCCACGCCGCGGGCGCGAACCTGCGGCAACAGGCGCACACCCAGGCGCTGGAGATGATCTACCTCACCCGCAAATTGATGGACGAGGAGCCGGCGGCGGGAGCGCGCTGACGACGGAACATCGCCCCGCGAGGCCCCCTTTTCGTCATTCCAGCGAAAACTGGAATCTCTTTAGCCCTTCCGAGTCGGTGAGGGAGAAGTGAGATTCCAGCTTGCGCTGGAATGACGGGAAGGGTTGCGCCCGCGCCCGCGCGGGCTGGCAATCGCTTCTCGTTAATGATAATCAATCGCAACAAGTGGCGATGCGGACTGCCGTGACGCCGTCACCGGTTGATTTCGCAGGGTAGGCCATGTCCGTTCGTCGTCGTGTTTCCCCATTGCTGATCCTGCTCGCCATTCTGCTCCCCGGGGCTGCATTCGCGCAGGCGAAGGCCTCGGAGCCCGCCGCCGCCGAGGTGCAGACCAGCTGGCGGCTGCTCGATTATGTCGCGGTCGACTATCCGGGCGCGGTCGCCGGCGGCCGGGTGGTCAGCGCCGCCGAATATGCCGAGATGCGCGAGTTCTCCGGATCGGTGTCGAAGCGGATCGGCGCCCTCCCCGCCAAGCCCGAGCGAGCCGGACTTCTCGCCCGGGCAAAGGATCTCGAAGCCGCGATCGGAGCGAAGGCGCCGCCGGCGAGAGTCGCCGATCTCGCCCGATCGCTCGGCTCGGCGCTGATCGCGGCCTATCCGGTGCCGCTCGCGCCGACCCAGGCGCCCGACGTCGCGGCCGCAGGTAATTTCTACGCGTCGGTCTGCGCGGCCTGCCACGGCGCGAACGGCGACGCGAAGACGCCCCTTGCCGCCAGGATGGACCCGCCGCCGATCGCCTTCACCGACCGCGACCGCGCGTCCCAGCGGAGCGTGTTCGCGCTTTACCAGGTGATCAGCCAGGGGCTCGAAGGCACCGACATGGCGAGCTTCGCCAACCTGCCCGCCGAGCAGCGCTGGGCGCTCGCCTTCAGGGTCGGGAGCTTCGCCTACCCGCCGGAGCTGGTCGAGCAGGGCCGCCGCATATGGCAGGCCGATCCCGCGCTTCGAGCGAGCATCCCCGATCTCGACGCGCTCGCGGCGATCACGCCCGCCGCGCTCGCCGGGCGGATCGGGCCCGACAAAGCGGTGGCGGTCACCGCCTTCCTTCGCGCCAATCCATCCGCCGTCGTCGCGGCCGACGCGAAGGGCGTCGCGCTCGACGTCGCCCGAAGCAAATTGCGCGAGAGCCTCGCCGCTTATTCGGCCGGCCGCCACAAGGAGGCCGAGGAGCTTGCGCTGTCGGCCTATCTCGACGGGTTCGAGCCGGTCGAGCCGATGCTCGCGGCGCGCGACGGGACATTGATGCGCGCCATCGAGGGCGCGATGGGCGAGGTCCGCTCGGCGATCGGCCGGGGCGCTCCGGCGGCGGAGGTCGGCGACAGGATCGCGGCGCTCGACGGCCTGTTCGCCCAGGCCGAGACCGCGCTCGCCCCCTCCGCATCGAGCTCGACCTCGACCTTTCTCGGCGCCTTCACCATCCTTCTGCGCGAGGGCCTGGAGGCGCTTCTGATCGTCGTCGCGATGCTCGCCTTCCTGCGCAAGGCGGATCGGCCAGTGATGGTCCGGACCGTCCATTATGGCTGGGTGAGCGCACTCGCCGCCGGGATCGCGACCTGGTGGATCGCGTCGAACCTGATCAGCATCAGCGGCGCCAGCCGCGAGCTGACCGAAGGGTTCGGATCGCTCCTCGCCGCTCTGGTCCTGCTGTTCGTCGGCATCTGGATGCACGGCAAGGCGCAGGCCGACGAATGGCAGCGCTATATCAGGGAGAAAGTCGGACAGGCGCTGACCAGGAGCTCGGCCTGGTTCCTGTTCTCGCTCGCCTTCATCGCGGTCTATCGCGAAGTGTTCGAGACGATCCTGTTCTTCGCGGCCTTGTCCGCCGAGGGAAACGGGCTTGCGCTGCTCGCCGGCGCCGCGGCCGGGACCGCGTCGCTCGCTCTGGTCGCATTGCTGATGCTTCGCTTCAGCCGGCGGCTGCCGATCGGCAAATTCTTCTCCTACAGCTCGATCCTCATCGCGATCCTCACCGTGGTGCTTGCAGGCAAGGGTGTCGCCGCGCTTCAGGAGGCGGGATTGATCGGAGTGACTCCGGCGCGCGGCGTGCCGACCATCTCCTGGCTCGGCCTGTTCCCGACCGTCGAGGCGCTCTCGGCGCAGATCGTCGGCCTGCTCGCCTTGGCCGCCGGCTTCGCATGGAACAAGAGGGAACGAAAACCTCTCGAAGCGGTGGCATGACGCCCGTCTTGCCGCTATCGTGAGTCGATCAAAACCATGGATTCGAATGCTGGGAGAGACGGAAAATGGCGGGCGTGAACAAGGTCATATTGGTCGGCAATCTGGGCGACGACCCCGAGGCCCGCTCGCTCAACAATGGCGGCGAGGTGGTCAATCTGCGGGTGGCGACGTCGGAGAATTGGAAGGACCGCGACGGCAACCGCCAGGAGCGGACCGAATGGCATAGGGTGGTGATCTTCAACGAGAATCTCGGCCGGGTCGCCAAGCAATATCTGCGCAAGGGCTCGAAAGTCTATCTCGAGGGCCAGATCCAGACCCGCAAATGGCAGGACCAGTCGGGCCAGGACAAATATTCGACCGAGATCGTGCTGCAGCGCTTCCGCGGCGAGCTCGTCCTGCTCGACCGCCGCGAGGGCGGCGGCGCTTATGACGATAGCGGCGACAGCGGCGCGTCCGGCTTCGGCGGCGGCTCGAGCCGTCCGCAGTCTCGCCCGGCGCCGGCCTCGTTCGACAGCGACCTGGACGACGACGTCCCGTTTTGACGGCCCCGACAGGCCGTCATCCCAGCGGAGGCTGGGATCCAAGCTGACTCCGCTGTTGCCGCTACTGGCTCTGCATGGACCCCAGCGTTGGGCTTCGCCCGTCTTCGACTCCGCTGGGGTGACGATCATTTGCTGAGCTTGTCCCTGAGCCCCGCCAGAGCCGCGAACGGGCTCGATTCGGCCTCGGCTTCCTCCTCGTCCTTCACCCCCGCCTCGCGCAACGCCGAGTCGGCGCCGGGCGCCCGGGGCCAGGGGTCGAGGCTGAGCGAGAGGGTCTCGGCCGCCGCCTCGCCGAGATCGATCGAGGCGCCGTCGTAGAAGACGACGTCCATCTCCGACTCGCTGAGCTCGATCTCATCCTCGGCGCCGGCCTGCGCGGGCTGGGGCCGAAACTCGATCCGGAACGGCTCGTCGAGCTCGGCAGCGACCGGCTCGGCGGTGGCGACGCAGCTCTGGGTGACCGAGGCGCGAAGCCGTCCCTCCGCGACGACCGTCTCGCCTCGCGCGGTCAAAGCGGCTTCGGCCGTCAGCTTATGAATCGCCGGCAGGCCGAAGCGTCGGGCGATCGCGGCCCGCTCGGCTTCATCCGCCTCGATCTCGACATTGCGGGGCGCCGGGCCGAGCGTGTCGATCCTGACCGGACGGCTGAACTCGATTTGGGTCATCGAGCCGGAATTTCCCCCCGGAGGATTTGTTCCAGGCTTCGCTCGGCGAGACCCGCCGCGAACGTCTTCAGGCCGAGCGCGACGAAGGCGACCGCCTCGGCGTCGGGCGGCGAGTCGCGAAAGATGTTGCGTCGGGTCTCGGCCCGGAGATCGCCGCCCCCGGCGAGCGCGTCACGGAAGGCCTGGAGCCGGCCGCCGAGCGCGCCGATCAGCCGGCCGACATGCTTGCCGACGGTGAAATCGCCGACCCCGATCTGGCGGAGGCTCGAATCCATGTCGTCGATGAAGGTCTCGGTCAGGAGCACCGTTTCGGCTTTCGCCGCCTCGCCTTCGCTCTCGAGCCGGAGCAGGACCAGAGCGAGCAGCGAGGCGATCATGTCGAACCGTCCCTCGACCGTGTCCGGCACCTTGCCCTCGACATACCAGGCGGGCGAGCGCCCGGCGGCGACGATCGCGCCGTAGAGCGGATCGAGCCGCGCCCGTTGCGTCTTTTCCCCGAACAGTCGTGAAAGCAGGGTCAGGCGGCGTTCCTTGGAGAGGCGCGTACTTGCGCCGTTCAGCTTTTGTCGGATATTGGGTTGTCCACGCCGCCGCAAGGCGCGGCCTCGGCCCAGGCCGTTTTCAGGAGTTTTTCCAATATGATCCTTCGGCAAGCACGCGGCTTCGCCCTGGCCCTGACCGGCGCCGGCCTGCTGCTCGGCGGCTGCACCAAGATCAACGACCGGATGGGCTACGTCATGGACGAGACCCTGGTCAGCGCGATCCAGCCCGGAGTCGACAATCGCGATTCGGTCCAGAACACGCTCGGCCGGCCGACCTTCACCGGCCAGTTCAACAGCAACGACTGGTATTACGTCACCCGCGAAACCAAGAATCTCGCCTTCAACATGCCGCACGTCAAGGCTCAGTCGATCGTCCGGGTACGCTTCGACCAGGCCGGCAACGTCACCGCGGTCGACCGGCGCGGAATGGAGCAGGTGGCGATGATCCATCCCGACAAGGACAAGACCCCGACGCTCGGCCGCCAGCGCAGCCTGCTCGAGGAATTGTTCGGCAATATCGGCGCGGTCGGCTCCTCGGGCCAGGCCGGAACCACGGCCGACAACCCCAACTGATCCGTTCGCCCGGCCCTGAGCCGGGAAAGCCGTCAGCGAACGATTCCGCCCGCCGCGAGCACGGCCAGGGTGACGAGATCCGACGCGGTCGCGGTCATCGCCGCGACCTGGACCGGGCGCTCCATGCCGACCAGCATCGGACCGATCACGGCGTCGCCGCCAAGCTCTTTCAACAATTTGGCCGAGATGTTCGCGGTCTGGAGGCCGGGCATGACGAGGACGTTGGCCGGGCCGGTCAGCCGGCTGAACGGATAGATTCGCTGAAGGGCCGGATTGAGCGCGACATCCGGCGCCATCTCGCCCTCATATTCGAAGTCGACGTCGTCGCGGCGGTCGAGCAGTTTCACCGCATCGCGGATCCGGTCGAGGAAGGTGCCCTCGGGATTGCCGAAGGTCGAGTAGGACAGGAAGGCGACCCGCGGCTCGTGGCCCATGCGCCGGGCGACCTGGGCAGTCTGGATCGCGATCTCGGCGAGTTGCTCGGCGGCCGGCCGCTCGGTGACCGTGGTGTCGGCGATGAAGACGGTGTGGCTCTGGCCGACCAGGACATGGACTCCGAACGGGGTGCAGCCCTGCTTGGGGTCGAGCACCCGGCGGACCTGACGGATGCTCTGGGCGTAAGGCCTGGTCACCCCGGTGATCATCACATCGGCCTCGCCGAGGGCGAGCAGAAGAGCGGCGAAGGTGTTGCGGTCCTGATTGACCATCCGCTCCATCTCGCGGTGGAGATAGCCGCGCCTCTGAAGCCGCTGGTAGAGGAACTCGACCATTTCGGGGACGCGCTCATAGGTTCGGCTGTTGAGCAATTCGAAGCTCTCGGGATCGTCGACTCCGAGCGCCCGAAGCCGGTCGTGGACGTCGTCGCGGCCGACCAGGACCGGGACTCCGTAGCCGCCGTCGCGGAACGCGATCGCGGCTCGAAGCACCGCATCCTCCTCGCCCTCCGCGAACAGGACGCGCTTGGGATCGGCGCGCGCCGCCTCGTAGGCGAGCGAGAGGACCGAGGTGGTCGGATTGAGCCGCGACTTCAATGCGTTGCGATAGGCGGCCATGTCCTTGATCGGGAATCGGGCGACTCCGCTGTCCATCGCCGCCTGGGCGACGGCGGCGGGAACGACCTCCATCAGCCGCGGATCGAACGGCGCCGGGATGATGTAATCGGCGCCGAAGCTGTGCGCCTTGCCGCCATAGGCCGCCGCCACCTCCTCGGGGACCTGCTGGCGGGCGAGCGCCGCCAGAGCCTCGGCGGCGGCGATCTTCATCGCGTCGTTGATCGTCGTCGCCCGGACGTCGAGGGCGCCCCGGAAGATGAAGGGGAAGCCGAGCACGTTGTTGACCTGGTTCGGATAGTCCGAGCGGCCGGTGGCGACGATCGCATCGGGCCGCGCCGCCTTCGCGTCGGGCGGAGTGATCTCCGGGTCGGGATTGGCCATTGCGAAGATGATCGGACTCGGCGCCATCTCCATCACCATTTCGGGCTTCAATGCCCCCGCGGCGGAGAGGCCGAGGAAGATGTCGGCGTCCTTCAGCGCCTCTTCGAGCGTGCGGCGATCGGTCTTGGCGGCATGCGCCGACTTCCACTGGTCGAGATCTTCGCGCCCCTGATAGATGACGCCCTTGCGGTCGAGCATCAGGACATGGTCGTGGGGAACACCCATCGACTTGATCAGCTCGGTGCAGGCGATCGCCGCCGCGCCGGCGCCGTTCACCACCACCCGGACGTCCTTGAGGCTTCGGCCGGTCAGATAACAGGCGTTGATGAGGCCGGCGGCGGTGATGATCGCGGTGCCGTGCTGGTCGTCGTGCATGATCGGGATGTTCATCCGCTCGCGCAGGGTCTGCTCGATGATGAAGCATTCCGGGGCCTTGATGTCCTCGAGATTGATCCCGCCGAAGCTCGGTTCCATCAAGGCGACGGCCTCGATGAACGCGTCCGGATCCTCGGTGGCGAGCTCGATGTCGATCGAATCGACGTCGGCGAAGCGTTTGAACAGGACCGCCTTGCCCTCCATCACCGGCTTGGCGGCGAGCGCCCCGAGATTGCCGAGGCCGAGGATCGCGGTGCCGTTGGAGATGACCGCGACCAGATTGCCCTTGGCGGTGTAATCGTAGGCGGTGGCCGGATCGTCGGCGATGGCGCGGACCGGGACCGCCACTCCCGGCGAATAAGCGAGGCTGAGGTCGCGCTGGGTCGCCATCGGCTTCGAGGCGATGATCTCGATCTTGCCCGGACGCCCCATCGAATGGAATTCGAGCGCCTCGGCTTCCGAGAATTTGACGTTGCTGCCTTCGCTCATCGCCCGGCCTCTCCTGTTTTGCCGCCGCTGTAAGGCGCAAAGGCGGAAAGGAGCAAGGCTTCAGGGGAAACGGCCTGCCGCCGCCGAAGTCTTCAAAAGCGCATGAGCGCCGCATCGAATCCGCACGCCCGCGGCCTCAGCGCCGGACGCCGCCCGGCCATTGACCCGGGACCACGGGAGGTGACACTCATGCAGGCAATGGCCCATCGAATCCTCGTCGTCGACGACGACCCGCATATCCGCGACCTGCTCAGCTTCGCGCTCGGCAAGGCCGGGCTCGAGACCGACCAGGCCTCGGACGGCGAGGAAGCTTTGGCCGCGGTTGAGGCCCGGCCGCCCGACCTGATGGTGCTCGACATCAACCTGCCGCGCCTCAACGGGCTCGACGTCTGCCGCAAGCTTCGCGGGTCGGGCGGCCCCCAGGCCGATCTGCCGATCCTGTTCCTCTCCTCGCGCGACGACGAGATCGACCGGATCGTCGGGATCGAGATCGGCGGCGACGATTATGTCGTGAAGCCGTTCAGCCCGCGCGAAGTGGTCGCCCGGGTCGGGGCGATCCTCAAGCGCGGCGCCTCGAGCCAGACCGCCGCCGCCGGCCAGCCGGCGATCGTCCGGGGGCGGCTGACTCTCGATCCCGAGGGCTGGGAATCGCGCTGGGACGGCGAGCAGGTCCAGACCACCGCGACCGAGTTCCAGCTGCTGATGACCCTCGCCTCGGCGCCGTCGCGGGTCTTCTCGCGCGATTCGATCATCGACCGGCTGCACGGGCCCGGATTCGCGGTCACCGACCGGACCATCGACGGCCATGTCCGCAACCTTCGCGCCAAGTTCGCGGCGGCCGGCTGCACCGATCTGATCGAGACCCGGGCCGGGATCGGCTACCGGATCGGCGCCTGCCTTTGATCCGGCGATTCAAGGATTTCGCCAAGCGGCACTGGCCGCTGCTCAGCCTTCGCACGATCCTGTTCGGAACTCTGCTCTTCGTCGCGGCCCTTCCCGGCTTCGCGGCGATGTTCCTCAGGGTCTATGAGAATACGCTCGTCCAGCAGACCGAGGCGGAACTGATCGCCGAGGGGGCGATGCTCGAAGCCGCCTACAAGAGCCTGTGGCGGAACGGGGTTCCCGATCCGGCGCCGCGCCGGCTAGCGCCCGAGCCGCCGCGGATCGACCTCAGGACGATGGTCGTGCGGGGCCCGCAGCCCGAGGCGATCCCGGCCGGCCCGCCCGATCCCCATGCCGAGCAGGTGGCGCGGGTGGTTGCGCCGATCGTCGACGATGCGAGCCGGGTGACCCTCGCCGCGACCCGCCTGCTCGACCGGCAGGGGATCGTCGTTCTCGGAACCGACGATCGCGGCCGTTCCTACGCCAATTTGCCCGAGGTCAGGGCGGCGCTCGCCGGCCGCCGAATCACCCTGCTCCGCGAACGCGGCGATTACGAGCCGCGCTACCTGCTCGAGGCGCTGAGCCGGGCGGCCTCGATCCGGGTCCACCACGTCCGGCCGGTGGTCGACCAGGGCCGGGTGATCGGCGTGGTCATGCTGTCGCGGAGCCCGCGCGGCCTGTTCTACGGAATCTACCAGGATCGCGGCAAGATCGCGCTCGGCGCCGGCCTGATCCTTCTGACCCTGACCGTCCTCGCCGGCCTGCTCTCGCGCGGGATCGCCCGGCCGATCGATTCGCTGAGCGAGGCGACCCAGGACGTCGCCCGGGGCCTGGTCCATGTCCCCGATCCGCCGGCCACTGCGGCGCGCGAGATTCGCGCCTTGTACGAGAATTTCGCGATCATGGCCGAGCGGATCGAGCAGAGATCGCGCTATCTGCGCGACTTCGCCGCGGCGGTCAGCCACGAGTTCAAGACCCCGATCGCCGGGATCAGGGGCGCTCTCGAACTGCTCGAGGAGCATGGCGCCGGGATGAGCAAGGCCGAGCGCCGCAAGTTCATCGCCAACGCCGCCGCCGACGCCGACCGGCTGTCGCGGCTGGTCCAGCGGCTGCTCGATCTGGCCAGGGCCGACATGACGACGATCGCCGCCGACAGCCGGGCCGACGTCGCCGGGCGGATCGCCGCCTTGGCCGACGCCTTCCGCAACCCGGGATTCGCGATCCATGTCGCGGCGGCCAGGGACCTTCCACCGGCGCGGATCACTCCGGAAGTGCTCGACACGGTGATCGAGACACTGATCGACAATAGCCGCCGGGCCGGCGCCGGGCGGGTCGATATCGGGCTTCGCCGCTCGGCCTCGGGGATCGAGATCGCGGTCCGCGACGACGGCCACGGCATCGCCGAGGCCGACCGGGAACGGATCTTCGAGCCCTTCTTCACCGGCCGCCGCGAATCGGGCGGCACCGGCCTCGGCCTTTCGATCGCGCGCTCATTGCTCGCCGCGACCGGCGGAAGCATCGTCTGCGGACCGGTCGACAAGGGCGCTTTGTTCACGCTCTGGCTGCCGGAGGCGCAGTCCAGCTGAGCGGCGGCTACCGTCTCCCAAACCGACCGCCCATCCTGAGTAGGGACTGAGCCCGGCGAAGGCCCGTATCGAAGGACCCTCTCGAGCTTGAATGTCCTTCGATACGCCGGTTCGACTAGCTCACCGGCTACTCAGGATGAGCGGACTTAATTCATTCTCAAATATCCACGGGACGGACCTTGGTTCGACGACATTGGCCGTTCCATGAGCGCGTCCTTGGCTCTACCTTCCCACCATGGCCACGAAGGTGAAGAGCGACAGCGCGGGCGCGCCGACGCCGATGATGGCGCAATATCTGGCGCTCAAGGCCGAGGCGCCTGACTGCCTGCTCTTCTATCGGATGGGCGATTTCTTCGAACTGTTCTTCGACGACGCCAAGGAAGCCGCCGCCTGCCTCGACATCGCTTTGACCGCCCGCGGCGAGCATGAGGGCGAGAAGATCCCGATGTGCGGAGTGCCGATCCACGCCGCCGAATCCTATCTGGCGCGGCTGATCAAGGGCGGCTTCCGGGTCGCCATCGCCGAGCAGATCGAAAGCCCGGCCGAAGCGAAGAAGCGCGGCTCCAAAGCCGTCGTCAACCGGGCGATCGTCCGGGTCGTCACCGCCGGCACTTTGACCGAGGAGGCTTTGCTCGATTCGCGGGCGGCCAACTGGCTGGTCGCTTTGGCCCGGGCCGGCGACAGGCTCGGCCTCGCCGCCGCCGACATCTCGACCGGCCGGTTCGAGCTCGGCTCGATCGCGCCGGCGGCTCTCGACGCCGAGCTGGCGCGGCTCGCGGCGGCCGAGATCATCGCGCCCGAAGCGATTCCGGGTCTCGACATTCGCGAGCGGCGCGCCGGCTTCGATTCGATCCTCGCCGAGCGGCGGCTGAAGGAGCGCTTCCAGGTCGCGACCCTCGACGGATTCGGGAATTTCGACCGCGCGGCGCTGGCCGCGGCCGGCGGATTGCTGGTCTATCTCGACGAGGTCGCCAAGGACTCGCTTCCTTTCCTGAGGCCGCCGGTCTGCCGCTCGGCCGGCGACCATATGATGATCGACGCGGCGACCCGCGAGAGCCTCGAGCTCACTGTCTCGGCGAACGGCGGCCGCTCGGGGAGCCTGCTCGCCGCCGCCGACCGGACCGTGACCGGAGCCGGCGCCCGGCTTCTCGCCGCCGATCTCGGAGCGCCTCTGCTCGACCGCGAGGCGATCGAGCGGCGGCTCGACCTGGTCGCTCTGTTCGAGGGCGATTCCGGCGCCCGTGACATGCTCCGCCGGCAATTGAAGGCGCTTCCCGATATCGGCCGGGCGCTCGGCCGGCTGGTCGCGGGCCGCGGCTGCCCGCGCGACCTCGGCCAGCTCCGCGACGGGCTCGACGAGGCGCGGCGGCTTCATGCCCGTCTGGCCGCTTTGCCCGATCGTCCGGCCCTGCTCGAGGCCCTGCTTCCCGCTTTGACCGGCCATGGCGAGCTGGTCGACCTGCTGGCGCGGGCGCTGGTTCCGTCGCCGCCGATCGACACGGCCCAGGGCGGCTATATCGCCGAAGGCTATGACGCCGCGCTCGACGCCCTGCGCGCAACCGGGGGCGAGGGCCGCCGGGCGATCGCGGCCCTCGAAGCGCGCTACCGCCAGCAGACCGGGATCGCGGTGCTCAAGATCCGCCACAATGCGGTGCTCGGCTATCATATCGAGGTCCCCGCCCGTCACGCCGACCGGATGATGAGCGCCGATTCGGGCTTCACCCACCGCCAGACGCTCGCCGGGGTGGTCCGGTTCAACGCTCCCGACCTGCACGAGGAAGCGGTCCGGGTCGGCCAGGCCGGCGCCCATGCGCTCGCCGCCGAGGCGGGGCATCTCGAGCAGCTGATCGCGGCGGCGCTCGACCAGGCGGAAGCGGTCGCCGCGGCGGCCGACGCTTTGGCGAGGCTCGACGTCGCCTCTGCTCTGGCCGAGCGTGCGGCCGAAGGGGGCTGGTGCCGCCCGAGCTTCGTCTCCCACGCCTGCTTCGAGGTCGAGGGCGGCCGCCATCCGGTGGTCGAGGCGGCGCTTCGAGCCTCGGGCGAGCGCTTCGTCGCCAACGATTGCCGCCTCAATGAGCAGGAAAGGCTGTGGCTGATCACCGGCCCGAACATGGGCGGCAAGTCGACCTTCCTTCGCCAGAACGCCTTGATCGCGTTGCTCGCCCAGGCCGGCTCGTTCGTGCCCGCGGCGAAGGCGACCCTGGGGCTGGTCGACCGGTTGTTCAGCCGGGTCGGAGCCTCGGACAATCTCGCCCGCGGCCGCTCGACCTTCATGGTCGAGATGGTCGAGACCGCGGCGATCCTGGCCCAGGCCACGCCGAGCAGCTTCGTCATCCTCGACGAGGTCGGGCGAGGCACCTCGACCTATGACGGCCTCGCCATCGCCTGGGCGGTGACCGAGGCGATCCACGACCGCAATCGCTGCCGCTGCCTGTTCGCGACCCATTATCACGAGCTGACCCGGCTCGCCGAGAGGCTCGACGCTTTGTCGCTCCGCCACGTCCGGGCGCGGGAGTGGAAGGGCGATCTGGTCTTCCTCCACGAAGTGGCGAGCGGACCCGCCGACCGGAGCTACGGCCTCGCCGTCGCCAAGCTTGCCGGCCTGCCGCCGCCGGTGCTCGCCCGCGCGCGATCGGTTTTGGCCAAGCTCGAGGCGGGCCGGGCCGCGACCGGCGGGATCGCGGCCGGGCTCGACGACCTTCCGCTGTTCGCCGCGGCGCTTCAGGACGAGGCGCAAGCAAAGGCCGGCGATCCGGTGATCGAGGCGCTGGAAGCGATCGACGCCGATTCCCTCAGCCCGCGCGAGGCGCTCGAACTGGTCTACAGGCTGAAGCGGCTGGCGACGGAAAGCTGATGGCCGCGCGCCGCGCTTCGATCCCCAACCGACGCTCGATCGTCGACCGGCGCGCGCTCGCCGACGCTCTGGCCGCTCTGGACGGCGGTCCGGAGGCGCGGCGCACCGGCGCGACCGGGCTGCTCAAGCAGGCGCTGGCCGAAGGGCGCGCCGAGATCGCCCGGCGGCTCGAGGACAAGCCCTGGCAGGGCAGCGAGACGGCGGCGGCTTACGCTTTCCTCGCCGACCAGATCCTGCGCCTCGCTTACGACTTCACCCTCGGCCAATTCCCGCTCGGCAATCCGACCGCCTCGGAGCGGCTGCTGCTGATCGCAGTCGGCGGCTATGGCCGCGGCGAGATGGCGCTCCATTCGGACGTCGACATCGCCTTCGTCACGCCCTGGAAGCCCAATCGCTGGACCGAGCAGATCACCGAGACGATGCTCTATCTGCTCTGGGATTTGGGGTTGAAGATCGGCTATTCGAGCCGGTCGGTCGACGAGACTATCGCTCTCGCCGCGAACGACCATACGATCCGCACCGCCTTGCTCGAGTCGCGCTATCTGTGGGGCGACGAGGCTTTGTTCGACGAGGTCCAGGCCCGGTTCCGCAAGGAAGTGGTGGCCGGCACCGCCAAGGCCTTCGTCACCGAGAAACTGGAGGAGCGCGAGGCGCGGCACCGGCGGATGGGCGACAGCCGCTACGTCGTCGAGCCCAACGTCAAGGAGGGCAAAGGGGGGCTTCGCGACCTCCACACATTGTTCTGGATCGGCAAATATGCCTATCGCCTCGACAGCGTCGCCGAGCTCGTCGAGGTCGGCCTGCTGTCGGCGCAGGAGCTTCGCCATTTCCAGCGGGCCGAGAGTTTCCTGTGGGCGGTGCGCTGCCATCTCCACCTGATCGCCGGTCGCGCCGAGGAGAGGCTGACCTTCGACTATCAGAGGGAGATCGCCGAGCGGATGCATTATGCCGACCGGCCCGGCAAATCGCCGGTCGAGCGATTCATGCGTCATTATTTCCTTCACGCGAAGACGGTCGGCGACCTGACCGGCATCTTCCTCGCCCATCTCGACGAGAAGTTCGCGAAGGCCGGAAGCCGCTTCGGATTTCCGACGCTGAGGCGGCGGCCGGGCAGGCTCGAAGGCTTCGCGCTCGACCGCGGCCGGCTGGCGCTTCCCAACGACGGCTTCTTCCGCGAGGATCCGGTCCGGCTGATCCGGATGTTCGCGCTCGCCGACAAATATGGGCTCGAAATCCATCCGCTGGCGATCCGGGCGGCGGCGCGCGAGTCCAAGCTGATCGACAATGCGGTCCGGGCCGATCCGCGCGCCAACGCCCTGTTCCTCGAAATCCTGACCAGCCCGCGCGACCCGGAGACGGTGCTGCGCTGGATGAACGAGGCCGGCATATTCGGCCGCTTCGTTCCCGATTTCGGCCGGGTCGTCGCCCAGATGCAGTTCGACATGTATCACCATTATACGGTCGACGAGCACAGCATCCGGGCGATCGGCCTGCTCGCGGCGATCGAGCGGGGCGAGCTCAAGGCCGACCATCCGCTGTCGACCGGCCTGTTCCGGCTGATCGCGTCGCGCCGGGTGCTCTACGTCGCGGTCCTCCTCCACGACATCGCCAAGGGGCGCGGCGGCGACCACAGCCTGCTCGGCGCCGAAGTGGCGCGGTCGCTCTGCCCGAGGCTCGGTCTCAGCGACGCCGAGACCGAGACGGTCGCCTGGCTGGTGCGCTGGCATCTCCTGATGTCGGCGACCGCGTTCAAGCGCGACCTCGCCGATCCCCAGACCATCGCCGACTTCGTCGGCCGGGTGAAGAGCCTCGAGCGGCTGCGGCTGCTTCTGATCCTGACCGTCGTCGACATCAGGGCGGTCGGGCCGGGCGTGTGGAACGGCTGGAAGCGGCAATTGCTTCGAACCCTGTTCGACTCGGCCGAGGAGATGCTCCGGCTCGGCCACAAGCAAAAAGGCCGGCGGGAGCGGGTCCACGCGATCACCGAGGCGCTCGCCGAGCGGCTGGGGTGGGACGACAGTCGGTTCGCCCGGCTGACCTGGCGGCTTCCCGATTCCTACTGGCTGTCCGAGCCGATCGACGTGCTCGAGCGCAATGCGAGGCTGATCGACTCGTGCGACCGGGCGCCGAAGACCAGCCGGCCGATCGCGACCTCGATCGACGAGGAGCGCGGGGCCACCCTCGTCACCGTCTACGCGCATGACGAGCCGGGCCTGTTCCACCGGCTGACCGCGGCGATCAGCCTTGCCGGCGGCAACATCATCGACGCTCGGATCCACACCAGCCTCGATTCGATGGCGCTCGACAATTTCCTCGTCCAGGACGGCAAGGGCGGACCCTTTTCGGACCGCCACCAACTCAAGCGGCTCGAGCGCACCGTGCTCGGCGCACTCGACGGCGAGGAACCGGCGATCGAGCGGCTCGAGGCCAAGGCGCTGCCTCTCGTCCGGGCCGAGGCCTTCGCCATCCAGCCCGCGGTCTTCATCGATAACCAGGCGTCGAGCCGCTACACCGTGGTCGAGGTCAATGCCCGCGACCGCGCCGCCTTGCTGAGCGGCCTCGCCCGGGCGCTGCTCGATTCAAAGGCGGCGGTCCATTCCGCCCATATCGCGACCTATGGCGAGCGCGCGGTCGACGTCTTCTATCTGACCGACGCCGCCGGCGAGAAGATCGTCGCTCCGGCAAGACTGAAGACTCTCCACGCGCGCCTGCTCAAGGCGGCGGAGTATCTCTTGGTGGCCGGCAAAGGTGTCTGAATTCGGCTTGCATCATTGCTGGGCGCACGTCGGCGATGTTTTTTTTCACTGACCTTCCGCCTCCGGCAATCATCGCGCGCACTAGGAGTGGAAGTGGAGCTACTCGACGCCGTTGAAGAACAGGAGTCTAAATGCGATGGTTTCCGTCGTGAGGGCATTGGATCAGACAACTGGGCGGCCAGATTCGATGCTCGCCTTTGCACTGTTTTTCGATAGAGCGGACGTCGGCACACGGAAGCGTATCCTTCTCACATTATATGAAGGCGCAGCCACAGCCCTCAAAGACAGGCCCTATCAACGCCAGCAGATACGGCTGAAGCACTCCCTGTTCTCGGATAGAGAAATGAACGACGCGATCGTCGCAGAGTTTTGGCACGAACATGCCTTCGCGCTGGTCGATCTGGCGGAATGGACTTGCGATGCGGGCGCGGCCTGCGCCCAGTTCATGCGCGCTCCATGGAAGCCGACGACTTCTGTGTCACGGATCAACAAGATCCTGGACCGGCTTTCGCGGAGCAAGGCGCCGTCCGAGATTGAACTTGAGAGCAACTCCGCCGCGGTCGAGCCTGCCGCTGCGGACGCATTGGCAATCCTGACCTTCCAAAAGGCGCAGGCGACCAAACTTCTGGATTTGGCGATTGCGCAAACCGGTGAGGACGCCCGCCTGGCGCAAACGCGCCGTATCGGAGCGGTTCTCCTCGACCTGCTTACCTCCCCAACAGAATCTATGGACCATGTCGATTGGATTCTTCCCAATTTGACGGTCAATGCGGCGGGGTTCGCGGCGTGGTTAGGGACCAGAGGCGTAAGGGTCAGCGATAAGACGGCCGGCAAGGCCTGGACCTACTTTCGAGCGGCGCTGGTGGCAGCAGTCACAGCCTTCGATGCGGAGCTTAGTCATGGTAAGAACTGACCTTCTACTCCAGCTTGCAGGCGTTGAGCCTAATAGCGAAGAGGGCCTTCGCTTGGCCGCAGAGCTTCGTCATGCCACCGCGGACCGCCTCAAGAAAGCAGCAGGCGTCGAATCGGGTTCGACTGAGGAGTCCTCCTTTGCCGCGGAGGTGAGTCGCCGCGTGCGATCGGGCGGCGATGCTCCGATGCGACTCGCGGCCGCAATCGAGACGGCTTTGAATCAGAGAAATACAGAAGCACCCGGAGTCATTCATGATTCAGAAGGGCGCTATCTGGCCGACGTATGTTTCGCGCTCGGTTCCGACGGCACTCCTTTCATGATCGCCGATGCGGCATCATTCGACAGGGAGCGTTCGCAGTCACTTCGGAGATTGAGAATTGCCGAGACCATATTCTTACTCCTCCCGGTGGAGGATACCGGCCTGCTGGCGAACGCATACAAAATCGCGGACCCGTTGATTTGGTCGCTCGGCGGAGGTCGCTGGAAGCACGTGCGCAAGGGCACGGCTACCGATGATGAAGGATTCGAGCGGGTCGTGGCCTATGCACTTGATTGATTCGACACATGATTCGGTACAATCGTCAGCGTGGAGGGCGCTCGAAAGAGCGGTCGTGTGGCGCCGTTGGCATTGCATTGACATCGCACTCACTCAGCTGCGCGTTTTGTGGGGCCGGCAGGACTCAGGCGAAAACGAGCGCGCCCCCGATGACGATGCTCGAATTGATAAGCTGATCGTCAAGCTGGAAGGTTGGTGCCAGCGTGGAGGCTCCCTTTCCCCATTGGGGGTGCGATTGCTCAACCAGCTTCCGCGCGAAATCAAGGATCGCCTGCCCGCGACCGTGGCGGGCTATGCAGAGAGCCGGGGGCGCAAGGGCGATCTCGAGATACGTCTTCGTCAGGCCAGGGCGCTGCTGCTCGCATTTGAGCAGGCTCAACCCGGCCCTGATCGGTCGCTGTGGCTAGTCCGCCAGCACGTCAAGGCAACCAGGGTGCCGCCGGCGCTGCTGCAGAAGCGGGGCGCGGTTTTCAAGGAATTCGCCGACGCCATCGAGAAGCTCGCCGCCGGATGCCGGGACCGACAAGCGGATGCGATCGTGGAAGCAATTGCGGCGATTCTCGAACTCGCAAAAGGAAGTGACCCAGCAATCGTAGGCGTTTGGAGCAGCTATTGGCGGTCGGTCGAATATGAAGCGCTGAATCGATTGTTCATCTGGCCCCTCCTGCTCCTGCCGGGAGCGGCTTCGCGTGACAACTTAGGTGTTGCGCTACCCGTCTTTGTATTGGCCTTCGACACACCCGTCGGCCTCGGCCCCCGCGCTGTCGTTCGCAACGGCCATTCCGTTATAGTCAAGCGCCGGGAAAAACGCATGCTCGCAGGCACATCGCAGCCGGCTGACTGGCACAGCGTTGCGAACAGCGCGCTGCGCCACGCACGTCTCTTAGTGAGCAATCATCACCGTCATCTCGATGCTTCGGCTGTAGCGTGGCTCGAGAGATCGTCGGTTTCGATCGACCTCGCGCCCGCGGATTTATTGGCTGTGGCATTCGACGGTGGAATGGTTGAACCCTGCGACGCAAGCGTCTCTGCGCTGCTAGCGACGTCTTTTGGAGCCGCGCTCATGCGCCGGCCAATGCCGCTCATCGGCATTACCGGCGGACTTACCGGAACGGCCGATGGCCGCCGAGGACCCAAGGTCCGTGCGGTCTCCGGCGCCCGCGCAAAAGAGAATTATGTCGGCATGAGCGGCCTGTACGATCTCCTGATCCTGCCAAAGGAACAGGCGGAGGACATGGATGAGTCCGGAGAACGACATGAGTGGCAAGTTCCAACTCGCCATGCTGCCACTCTCGCCGACATATTCGACATTGCGTTCCTCGGACGATGGCGCCGTTATCAGCGCCGCCGCCTACCGGTCACGAGATCGCTGCCGACCGAGGACCGGCATGCGCGTGTTGCGGAATGGTTTCAGACCGCGTCACTCGTGGCCAACCTCCCAGACAGCCTAACAGTCGATGACGTTGAAAGCTACCTGCATCGTGAGCGAAGGGCGGTAGCTTCGCAGATCCCGGCGCCAGCAGGGATAAGCCAGGTAACATATGCGACTACCGAAGAGGACGTCAGCGGTTGGGGCCTTGTGCAACTCGCCCAGGCGATGGAATGCGCGCTTCCGACGCCGGTCGCTATCAGCGACGACGACGCCATGCTTGCCGCTGGCTTCGCGGCGTTGTTGGATGCACCAGCCGGCCTTTATCTTAACAGGCCGCCCGACCTCCTCGTGTTGGTGAAGCACAATGGGGTGGATTTAGCCCAAGGTTCGTTGCAATCGCTGGCGGCGCTTGCGGAGGCCGCAACCCCGCTCCTGCGCCAGCCGCGCAGGCACGCTTCCTGGATGCAGCGGATCGGAATTACTCGAGTCATCATCGCAAATGCGCAAACGAAAGCGCGGACACAGCTTCCCATTCCCGACGATCCCTTGTCTGAGCTGGCCGCGTGGCTCGGACTATTCCGTCATGATTTCAGCGATGCCCAGGCGCGTGCGCTGGTTTCGAGCCGGATTGAGCTCGAGTTGTCTATGGGAGAGGCATTCGCGGAGTTACGGCGGCGGGGATGGATGGTCCCATCCGTGTCCTCCGACCGGCATCACCTAACTGTGCATTTCGAACTTGCAGTCAGTCCGTTGAATTTGGCGATCGCCCACCAACAGATCGCGGCGACCTTTGCCACCGCAGTGCTCGCCAATCCCGCGGTCGGAGCGTCGGATATGGATGGTCAGGATTCCCTGTCTACGAGCGAGGCTGCATATCACCTGATCCAGGCGACCAAGCTCTTCGATGACAATCAGGATGTTCGCGCGCGGTCGTGCGCAGACATGCTGGTCAAACTGATTGCCTTCGGCCTGCCCATGAATTGCCGCCACATTCACTTGGCGGCGACCCTCAACGTAGGATCTACCGAACCGCTTATAGCGATGGCTCTGGAATTGCGGCAGGCGGGCCATGCTTGGAAGCCAGCCACGCTGAATGCTTTGGCGAATTTGTTGATACAGCGGATCACCGACTTCGAAAAGCGCCGTCAGGAAACGGCCGCGATCCACGAAGGCGAATCGCAACTGCGCGACTTTGCGTTGTGGCTGACCGACGTGACGCTTCGAAGCTTCGAGACGGATGCACCTGCTCTGGGGGCCGCGGCTACCCTCTACAACAGCGGCACCTATGCGATCACTCCGCATGCGCTGGGTCAGCTGCGGGAGGCCTTGTTACAATCGGTCAGGAACGAGAGCACGCCGCTCGCAAACATCCCTCCGAACGTTCTCCATCGGCTAATCCATGACGCTTACGATCGCGGGGATCGTCACCTCCAATATAAACGCGCGCTTACCGACGGCCATCGGACCCATGCCGCGCTTTTTCTGGCGGCACTCGGAACCTCGCCAGATTGGGATGTCGCCCAGGCATTTCTCGAGTCTGAGCTGCCGCAGCTTGGGCCGAAAGGGGCCCGCTTCATCAGCACTCTGCGCTGGCGGTCGCTCCCCAGCCGCCTGCGAAGCGAGATGGAGGCCGGCTATGAGTATTTCGCTGAACTAGCCTGACTCGCTTCCGGAACTTCCGATTTGACCGGATTCCAGGTGCACATGGGATGGGCCGCATCGGTCCCATTACAGGAGTGCTCCCCATGGATCCACCGCTCTTCGAAGACTGGCTCTACTCCCTTCTCGATAATATCAACGACTTCGGGCCTGGTTCGTCCCTCGACCTGTTGATGCGCTTCGGTCCGAGATTCGTCGCCGCTTCCGCCCGGCACATCAAAAAGCTCCGCCGGGCTTGGCCGCAGGCCGAGAAGCCCGACGGGGCCCCGCCAATCAGCGAGGCCCCCTGATCGCCGTATAGTAAGCGGGCCGCCTAGAAGCGGAAGCGGCCGGTGATTCCGTAGGTGCGCGGCTCGGCGAGGAAGGCCGAGAAGATCTGCCGTCCGCCCGGGAATTGCGGATCGACGAACGGCGCAGCGGTCGTTCCCGCCTGGAACGGCGAGTTGAACGCGACCTGGGTATAATCCTCGTTGAACAGATTCTGCGCCCAGGCCTCGATGCTCCATTTCTCGGCCGGCCCTCGCAGGCCGACTCGGGCATTGACCACGTAGAAGCTGTCCTGGCGCTTCTGCGGGAACAGATCGGAGCCGGTATTGTAATCGCTGCTCATGCGCGAATCGACGTAGAACAGGGCCGACCAGCCCGAGCTTCCGATCCGCGGAGTCCAGGCCACCGACGAGGTCACCACATATTTCGGAGCGTTGGAGAGATGCGCGCCGGGCAGCTTGCGAAGCGCCGGATCGAGCGGAACGCCGTTCTCGTTGCCGACCAGATTGCTTCGATAGTGGGTGTTGGCGATGGTCAGGCCCATATTGACCGTGAAGTGTCGCCGCACCCGAAGCGAGGATTCCAGCTCGAGGCCTTCGGAGCGGACGCCGTAGCTGACGGCGTCGGCCGGGCAGGCGCCGGTCGTCGCGCTGAGATCGCGGTCGGCGCCGGCGAGATCGTTGTCGCAGCCGTTGATCGTCTGGACGAGGAAGACCGAGCCGTTGAAGGTGTTGAGCTGGAAATTCTCGAAATCCTGGCGGAACAAGGCAAGGTTCATGGTCAGCTTGCCGCGCGACCATTTGGCGCCGACCTCATAGGCATTGTTGATCTCGGGATCGAACTGGAGGTTGTGGACCAGGGCCTGGGCGCCGCCGGCGGCGGCGAAGGTCGTCGTCGGGACTCCGCCGATGACCAGGATCGGCGCCTTGAGCGCCGAACGGTCGAGGTTGAAGCCGCCCGCTTTGTAGCCGCGCGAGTAGCTCGCATAGAGGAGAAGATCCTTGTCCGGCTGCCATGACAGGATGCCGGTGCCGGTGAACTCGTCCTCCTTGCGCCGGTCGTTGATCGCGACGCCATTCAATTCGGCGGTGGCATTGCCCTGGCATCCGAGGCCGATCAGGCCGCCGGCCAGCGCCCGCACCGTCGCGTTGGGGCTGACCAGATCGTCGGTCAGGGTGGCCTGGAGGGTGGTGCAATTGGTGTTGTCGTTGCTGAACAAGGCGTTGAACTTCTTCCGCTCATTGGTCCAGCGAAGGCCGACGGTGAGCGCGACCTGGTCGGTGATGTGGAAGATATTGTGGGTGAACAGGGCCCAGTTGCGGCTGTTCTGGTGATAATGGTCGCGGATGCTGCCTTTGTCGTTGAGCGCGTCGAGCGTGGCGAAGCCGTTGCGGATGTCGGCGCCGAACGAGCCCAGGGTCGCCGGACCGACCACCGGAACGACGCAGCTCGGGCTGGTCGGCGAGTAGAGGCCGGAGAGGCCGCCGCCCGAGATGATCCGGCAGGTCGCGAACCGACCGTATTGGTTGCCGAAGCGCAGATTGTCCTCGACGGTCAGGCTCTCGTCGGCGAAATAGCCGCCGATCAGCCAGTCGAGATGCTTGTTGAAGGCCTCGCCCTGGAGCCGAAGCTCCTGGCTGAAGGTCTTGAACTGGCGCTCGACGCCGTTGCCGACCGGCGAGCGGTAAAGGATATCGACCGGGCTGTAATCGATGTCGCCCGGCTGACCGGAGCGATATTGCCGATAGGCGGTGATCGAGGTCAGAGTGGTGTCCGCCCCGATATCGTAATTGACCTCGGCCGAGCCGCCCCAGTCGACCGTCTCGCCGCGATAGGTCCGGCCGGGCGTGACGTAGAGATTGCGGCTGAACGGATCGTGGAAGGCGATCGCCGGCGTTCCGAGGTCCTGAAGGACGTTGATGATATTGTTGCCGCTCGGATTGGTCACGCCTCCGACGAGCAGCGGGTTGGCCGGCTCGTTGAGGCTGTCGATCAGCGGGTTGAAGTTGCGGTCGAGATAGACGGCGCCGCAGCAGGCTTCCTTGCGCCGCGAATAATCGGCGATCAGCCGGACCGAGAGGTCGTTCGACGGCTCGAACAGCAATTGGCCGCGGACGAACCAGCGGTTGCGGTCGTTGACGTCCCGGTTGTTGTTGACGTCGTGATAGAAACCGTCGCGCTTGGACCAGACGCCGTCGAGCCGGAAGCCGACATTGGTTCCGATCGGGCCGGTGATTCCGGCGTCGGCGCGCATGAAGTCGAAGTTCCCGTAGGTGAGAGCGCCGAAGCCCTCCATCTCGTGCATGTTCGGCTTCTTGCTGACGATGTGGATCAGGCCGGCGGAGGCGTTGCGGCCGAACAGGGTTCCCTGCGGGCCGCGAAGGACCTCGATCCGCTCGATCTCGCCAAGCTCGTTGAGGCCGATTCCGGAGCGCGAGCGATAGACTCCGTCGACGAACACCGCGACCGAGCTTTCGAGGCCGGGATTGTCGCCGACCGTGCCGATTCCGCGGATTCGGGCCGAGCCGTTGGCTTCGGTGCCGGTCGAGGAAACGAGCAGCGAGGGGGCGAGCTGGTTGAGCTGCCGGATGTCGGTCGCGCCGCTGTTCTGCATCGAATCCGCGTTGATCGCGGAAACGGCGAGAGGCACGTCCTGCAATGCCTGGGCGCGGCCCTGGGCGGTGATGACGATGTCGGCATCGTTGCTTGCGTCGGAGGTCGGAGTGACGTCGGCGTTCGGATCCACTTCCGCCGACTGCTCGGTGGGCGTGGTCTGGCCCGTCGGGCTCGTATTGTCCTGCGCAAAGGCAGGCGAAGCGGATAGCGCGACGATACCGGCCGACATCAGCCAAAGTGATTTGGACATAACCCCTCCCTGCCTAAAACTGTTTTTTTGTTTGGGGGAGAAGCTACTGAAATCGCGGCGGCGCCGCCAGCCGCTACAGCCGAATCCCGCACGTTTCCGCGATTTTATTGCATTTCCGCAACAATCGAGTTTCAATGTGAAACCGGAGAAGACGGGCCGGAATCGGCCTGCCGCTACGGAATGCTCGGCTTAAGCGAGAAAGCGCTCGACGCCTCAAATCGGGCGCCGCGCCGCGGCGGATGGCGCAAGCGGACGATCCGGCCCGACTCCGAGCGTTCGAATGTCTATTTGGGGGACAGGACCATCAGCATCTGGCGGCCTTCCATGCGCGGATGCTGCTCGACTTTGGCGGTCTCCTGGACGTCCTCCTGGACGCGCTGGAGGAGGCGCATCCCGAGCTCGCCATGGGCCAGTTCGCGGCCTCGGAAGCGAAGCGTGATCTTCACCTTGTCGCCCTCGCCGATGAAGGAGAAAACCTTCTTCATCTTCACGTCATAATCGTGATCGTCGATGTTCGGACGCATCTTGATCTCCTTGATCTCCTGCGTCTTCTGCGACTTGCGGGCGAGGTTGGCCTTTTTCTGGACCTCATATTTATATTTTCCGACGTCGAGGAACTTGGCGACGGGCGGATCCGCGTTCGGGGAAACTTCGACCAGGTCGAGGCCGACTTCGGCGGCCTGTTCGATGGCTTCGGGCGTGAGCAGCACGCCGAGATTCTCGCCATTTTCGTCGATCACGCGCACCTTGGGCGAGACGATGAACTCATTGTAGCGAGGGCCGTTCATGGGCGGCGCCATCGGGCGCCGGGTCAGAGGGGGACGTATAGCAGTTTCTCCGTGAGGCTTCGTTTCCCGCCCCACCTAGTGAATAAAGGCATGGAATGAAAGGCGGCGCGGCTGCGCTCGCCATTTTTGCCGGCGATGTGGCCGTTGAGCCGCGCGGGCCGGAGCCGGTGCGTCAGCCGGCGGCGGCCCCGCGAAGATCCGGCGGCAGCGCCTCGGCGGCGAGCCGCTCGACCAGAGCATCGAGCCCGAGCACCTCCTGGCGCGCGTCGGCGCCGAGCGGGCGAAGCGCGATCGTGCGCTCCTCGGCCTCGCGCCTGCCGACGACCAGAAGGTAGGGCGTGTGGGCGAGGCTGTGCTCGCGCACCTTGTAGTTGATCTTCTCGTTCCTGAGGTCGGCCTCGACCCGGAGCCCCGCCGCTTCCAGCGTCGCCACCACCTCGCGGGCATAATCGTCGGCTTCCGAGACGATCGTCGCCACCGCCGCCTGGACCGGAGCGAGCCAGAGCGGGAAGCGGCCGGCATGGTGCTCGATCAGGATTCCGAGGAAGCGCTCGAACGAGCCGAGGATGGCGCGGTGGAGCATGACCGGCGTATGCTTCTCGCCGTCCTCGCCGATGTAGAAGGCGCCGAGCCGCTCGGGCATGACATAATCGAGCTGCAATGTGCCGACCTGCCAGGTGCGGCCGATCGCGTCGGTCAGGTGGAATTCGAGCTTGGGCGAATAGAAAGCCCCTTCGCCCGGCAATTCCTCCCAGCCATATTCGGGCCCGGCCCGGCCGGCGAGCTGGACGGCGTCGCGAAGGTCCTGCTCGGCCTTGTCCCACACTTCGTCGGAGCCGTGGCGCTGCTCGGGGCGAAGCGCCAGCTTGATCGCATAATCGGCGAACCCGAGATCGCGATAGATCCGGTCGAGAAGGTCGCAGAACAGGCGCGTCTCGGCGACGATCTGGTCCTCGCGGCAGAAGATGTGGGCGTCGTCCTGGGTGAACTGGCGGACCCGCAAGATGCCGTGGAGCGCTCCGTGCGGCTCGTTGCGGTGGCAGCAGCCGAACTCGGCCATCCGAATCGGCAGGTCGCGATAGGATTTGATGCCCTGGCGGAAGATCAGGATATGGGCCGGGCAGTTCATCGGCTTGAGAGCCATCAAATCGGCGTCGCCCGACAGGATCGGCTTGTCCTCGTCGGTTCCCGGGGTCTCGTCGGGGATGACGAACATGTTCTCGCGATATTTGCCCCAATGGCCGGATTGCTCCCACTGCCGGGCGTCCATGATCTGCGGGGTCTTCACCTCATCGTAGCCGGCGGCGTCGAGGCGGCGGCGCATATAGGCTTCGAGCTGGCGCCAGAGCAGATAACCCTTGGGGTGCCAGAAAACCGATCCGTGCGCCTCGGGCTGGAGATGGAACAGGTCCATCTCCTGACCGATCTTGCGGTGGTCGCGCTTGGCCGCCTCCTCGAGCCGCACCAGATGCGCTTCGAGCTGCTTCCGGTTGAGCCAGCCGGTGCCGTAGATCCGCGATAGCTGCGGGTTGTTCTGGTCGCCGCGCCAGTAAGCGCCCGACACCCGGGTCAGCTTGAACGCCTGAGGATCGAGCTTGCCGGTCGAGGCGAGGTGGGGACCGCGGCAGAGGTCCAGCCAGCCGCCCGAGCGGTACATGCTGATCTCCTCGTCGGCGGGGAGCTCCATCACCCATTCGGCCTTGAACGCCTCGCCCTGCTTCTCGAAGAAGGCCCGGACCTCGTCGCGCGACCACACCTCGCGCACCAAAGGCGCGTCGGAAGCGATGATCCGCCGCATCTCCTCCTCGATCGCGGGAAGGTCCTCCTCGGTGAACGGGCCGCGCTCGGCGGTCGGAGCGAAATCGTAATAGAAGCCGTCCTCGGTCGCCGGCCCGAAGGTGATCTGGGTGCCGGGGAAGAGGTTCTGGACCGCCTCGGCGAGGACATGGGCATAATCGTGGCGGACCAGCTCGAGCGCGTCGGCTTCGTCGCGGGCGGTGATCAAGGCAAGCTCGCTGTCCGCATCGAACGGCCTGCCGATGTCGCGAACCTCGCCATTGACCCGCGCGGCGAGCGCCGCCTTGGCGAGGCCGGGACCGATCGCCGCCGCGACGTCGGCCGGGGTCGAGCCGGGCGCGACCTCGCGAACGGAACCATCGGGGAGGCTGATCTTGAACATCTCGGACATGGACCCACCCTTGGAAAGGGGGGTGAAGACTGTCAAGGCGAAGGCGATGAGCGACGTTTCCAGCCTCGATCTCGGCTCCGGCCGAATCCTCGCCTGCCGCCGCCGCGAGGGCTCCGGGCCGACCCTGATCTTCCTGCCCGGCTACATGTCGGACATGGAAGGCGGCAAGGCGACCGCGCTCGATGCCTGGGCCGAAAGCGAAGGGCGGGCGATGATCCGCTTCGACTATGCCGGTTGCGGCGCCAGCCCGGGCGATTTCGAGGCGCAGACCCTGGCCGGCTGGCGCGACGACGTGCTGGCGGTGATCGACCGGCTCGCCCAAGGCCCGGTGGTCCTGGTCGGCTCGTCGATGGGCGGCTGGCTGATGCTTCTCGCCGCGCTGGCCCGGCCCGAACGGGTCGCCGCCCTGGTCGGGATCGCCGCCGCTCCGGACTTCACCGACTGGGGCTTCACCTCCGAGCAGAAGAACCAGCTGCTCGCCGAAGGCCGGCTCGAGGAACCCTCGCCTTATGGCGATGCGCCCACTGTCACCACCCGAGCCTTTTGGGAGAGCGGCGAGGCGCTGAAGCTGCTCGGCGGCGAGCTCGCGATCGACTGCCCGGTCCGGCTGCTTCACGGCCTCGCCGACCGCGACGTGCCCTGGCGGGTGTCGCTCCGCCTGATGGAGCAGCTCCGCTCCCGCGACACCCAGGCGACCCTGATCAAGGACGGCGACCACCGCCTCTCCCGCGACGGGGACATCGCCATCCTGCTCTCGACGGTCGCCCGTTTGCTGGAAATGCCTGACAAGGATACTTGACAGCCTTGGCAGGCCTGCTGTAAAGCTCCCTTTACTGATTCGCAAGGGACCTTTACACCATGGCCTTCAACCCCGCCCAGAAACGCTACACCCGGCGCTTCCTCATTCTGATGATTTCCTATGTCGCGATCCTGGTCGCGGTGGAGCGCGTCTTCGACCTGCTCGCCCCCTCCGGACCCCTGGCCTACGCGCTCGGGATCCTTCCCGCCCTGCCGGTGATCGGGGTCGTCCTGTCGATGGGCCAGTATCTGGCCGAGGAGAAAGACGAATATCTCCGCCTGGTCGAGACCCGCAAATCGCTGATCGCGACCGGCTTCATGCTCACCGTCACCACCGCGATCGGTTTTCTCCAATCGTTCGATCTGGTGCCGCACATCGACTTCTACTGGGCCGCGATCCTGTGGTTCGCCGGCCTCGGAGTCGGCAGCTGCATCCAGGCGCTGTGGAAATGAGGAACCGCCTCAAGATCCTCCGCGCCGAGCGGAACTGGAGCCAGGGCGACCTCGCCGACCGGCTCGAAGTCTCGCGCCAGAGCGTCAACGCGATCGAGACCGGCCGCTACGACCCGAGCCTTCCGCTCGCCTTCCGGATCGCCAAATTGTTCGACCTCCCGGTCGAGATGATCTTCCTCTCAGACGAATAGGAACTCTCTTATGCTCAGACGACTCATCTGCCTCGCGCTGGCGGCTGCCGCCGCTTCGACGCTGTCCCCGTCCCCCGCCTCCGCCACCCCGGCAGCGGCCGAGGCCTTCGCGCCGACCCGATTCACCGTCACGGTCGAAGGCAAGGGTCCGGACGTGATCCTGATCCCGGGTCTGGCAAGCCCGCGCGCCGTCTGGGACGGCGCCAGGACCGCTCTCGCCGGCAAATACCGGCTCCACCTCGTCCAGCTCAACGGCTTCGGCGGAAGCCCGGCCGGCGCCAATGCACGGGACGGGATCGTCGCCGGGACGGTCGAGGAGCTGGCCCGCTACATCGAGGTCAATCATTTGCGCCGGCCGGCCGTCGTCGGCCATTCGATGGGCGGCTTCATCGGACTGATGCTCGCGCGGGACCATGGCGACCGGGTCGGCAAATTGATGATCGTCGACTCGCTGCCCTTCATCGGCCTGTTGTTCGATCCGTCCGCCACTCCCGAGAGCCTGAGGCCGCGGGCGGCGGCGATGCGCGACATGTTGAAGGCTCGGGCAAGCGCGCCGCGCCCGACGCTGGAGGAAGCCGCGGCCGCGGCGATGGGCATGTCGAGGACGGCCGAGGGCCGGACCAAGGTCGGCGGCTGGACCCGCGAGGCCGACCAGGCGGTGGTCGGACAGGCAATGTACGAGACGATGATGGGCGATCTTCGCTCCGATCTGCCCTCGATCCGCACCCCGATCGTCATGCTCTATCCGTGGGACGAAGCGACGGTGAGCGAGGCGCAGGCGCGGACGCTGTACGAGAGCGCCTATCGGCCCGCGCCCCATGCGCGTCTGGTGGCGGTGCCGCACAGCCAGCATTTCATCATGCTCGACCAGCCGGCCCTGTTCGCCGAGCAGCTTCTCGCCTTCCTCACTGCGAAGAATTAGGGTCCCGGCCCAGGGGCGCCGTTCATCCGGCGTGCAGCCGGTCTGGCCGAGGAGGGCGGCGCGATTCCGCCCTCCAAATCCTGCGATGGAGACCAAGTGATCCCGCTTCTGCTTCTGCTTGCCGCGCCCGCCGTCCAGGGACCGCCCGCCCCCGACCCGGCCGAAGCGCGCTACCGTCAATGCACCGACCTCGTTCGCTCGTCGCCCGACCGCGCCATCGCCTTCGCAGGCGACTGGCAGGGGAAGGGCGGCGGTCTCCACGCCCGCCAGTGCCTCGGCCTCGCTTATTCGAAGCTCGAACGCTGGCCGGAAGCGGCTTCGACCTTCGAACAGGCCGCCCGCGACGCCGAAGCGGTGCGCGACGCGGCTTCGGCCGATTTCTGGGTCCAGTCGGGCAATGCCTGGCTGGCCGGAGCCGATCCGGCCAAGGCCAAAGCCGCCTTCGATTCGGCGCTGGGCTCGACCTCGCTCACGCCGCTCCTGCGCGGGGAGGCGCATCTCGACCGCGGCCGCTCCGAAGTGGCGCTCGAGGACCTCGCCTCGGCGCGGCGCGACTTCGACAAGGCGGTCGATCTCGCTCCGGGCGACGCTTTCGCCTGGTACATGTCGGCCGCGCTCGCCCGCCGCCAGAGCGACCTTCACCGGGCCCAGAACGACATCGCCAAGGCGGTCTCGCTGGCGCCCGACGATGCGGAGGTTCTGCTCGAGGCCGGGACGATCGCCGGCTTGTCGGGCGAGATCGAGGCGGCGCAGGGCCTCTACATGCGCGCCGCCCGGGCGGCGCCGGGGTCCGACACGGCGAAACGGGCGCTCGACGCGATCGCGGCCAATGGCGGCGAGCCCCGTGCCGCGCCGCGGCCGCCGGCGAACTAGACGCTCATCGCCGCTTTGATCTTCGCACGTCGGAGTCCTATGGCGAATTCCGCTTTGGGACGCCGGGAATGAAATATCTCCACACGATGATCCGGGTTTCGGACCCCGACGCGACGGTCCGTTTCTTCGAGACGCTCGGGCTGCGCGAAGTCCGGCGCAACGAGAATGAGAAAGGCCGTTATACCCTGATCTTCCTCGCCGCTCCGGGCGATGAGGAGGCGCAGGTCGAGCTCACCTGGAACTGGGACGAAAAAGGCTATGGCGAGGGCCGCAATTTCGGCCATCTCGCTTATGCGGTCGACGATATTTACGAGACCTGCCGGCGGCTGATGGAGTCAGGCGTGACGATCAACCGCCCGCCGCGCGAGGGACGGATGGCGTTCGTCCGGACGCCCGACAATATCTCGATCGAGCTCCTGCAGAAGGGCGGAAGCCTCCCGATCGAGGAACCGTGGGCCTCGATGCCCAATGTCGGCCATTGGTGAATCGAACGGATTTTCGAACACTGCTCGGCAGCCGCCATCCGATCGTCGCGGCGCCGATGGCCAATGCCGCCGGAGTGGAGCTCGCGGTCGCCGTGATCGAAGGCGGCGGGGTCGGATCTTTGCCCTGCGGGATGCTGAGCGCGGACGAAGCACGGCCCCAGGCGGCCCAGGTCAGGGCCCGCTGCAGCGGCCCGCTCAACCTCAATTTCTTCTGCCACGAAGCCGTGGAGGAGGCGGACGATCGCGCATGGCTGAAGCTGCTCCGCCCTTATTATGACGAATATGGCGTTGAGCCCTCGAAGGGCGGCGGGCCCGTGCGGGGCGCGTTCGACGAGGCCATGTGCGCGATGGTCGAGGAGGTGCGCCCGGAGCTGGTCAGCTTCCATTTCGGACTGCCGCGCGAGGAGTTGCTCGAGCGGGTCCGCCGTGCCGGCTGCACGATCCTCTCGAGCGCGACGACGGTCGAGGAGGCGCGCCGGCTGGCGGAGCGCCGAGTCGACGCGATCGTCGCACAGGGGTGGGAGGCGGGCGGCCATGCGGGGCGCTTCCTCCCCGGCCGGCCGGCGGAGCAGATGGGGCTCTTCGCGCTGCTGCCGCAGATCGTCGACTCGACCGGTCTCCCGGTCATAGCGGCCGGCGGAATCGCCGATGGGCGCGGAATAGCGGCCGCGCTCACGCTGGGCGCCACCGCAGTGCAGATCGGCACCGCCTATCTCCGTTCGCCGGAAAGCCTCGTCCGGCCCGCCCACCGGGCCGCGCTGGCCTCGGCCGATGCCGAGCGGACGGTCTTCACCAATCTTTACACGGGCGGCCTCGCCCGCGGGCTTCCGACCCGGCTCACCGAAGAGCTTGGCCCGGCACGGACCGAGGCGCCGCCTTACCCGCAGGCGGCACGCGCCCTGGACCCTCTCGCCAGGGCCGCGGCCGAGCGCGGCGAGGCGGGCTTTGCCCCGATGTGGGCGGGACAGGCGGCAAGACTGGCGCCGGCGCTTCCGGCGCGCGAGCTGACCGAGACTCTGGCCCGCGACGCTCTGGCGCTGCTCGGACGATCGGCGTAATCCGAAGCGATGCTGGAGATCGTCCGAATCCCCGTCCTCAGCGACAATTATGTCTGGCTCGCCCATGAGGCGGGGTCGGGCGAGACGATGGTCGTCGACCCCGCCGTCGCCGATCCGGTGCTCGCCGAGGCGGAGTCGCGCGGCTGGCGGATCAGCCAGATCTGGAACACGCACTGGCATCCCGATCACACCGGCGGCAACCAGGCGATCAAGGCGGCGACCGGCTGCCTGGTCACCGGCCCCGCCGCCGAGGCGGAGCGGATCCCGACGCTCGACCGCCAGGTGCGCGAAGGCGACACCGTCCCGCTCGGCTCGGTCGAGGCTCGAGTGCTCGAAGTGCCCGCCCACACCGCCGGCCACATCGCCTACCATATCCCGTCCGAGCACGTGGTCTTCGTCGGCGACACATTGTTCGCGATGGGCTGCGGCCGTTTGTTCGAAGGCACGGCCGAGCAGATGCACCGCAACATGGGTCGGCTCGCGGCGCTTCCGCCCGAGACCAAGGTCTATTGCGCGCACGAATATACGCTGTCGAACGGCCGCTTCGCGGTGACGGTCGAGCCCGACAATCAGGCTCTGGCCGGGCGGATGGCCGAGGTCGAGGCGGCCCGGGCGGCGGGGATTGCGACGGTGCCGACGACGATCGCCCTCGAGCTCGCGACCAACCCGTTCATGAGGGCTTCATCGGTCGAGGAGCTTGCTGAGCGCCGTCGGGCCAAGGACAATTTTCGCTGAGGAGAGGCCCCGGTCGGGCCGTCCGTGCGTTATGCTGACGTGGAGGTCGACATGAAGAAGCTCATCACATTCGCGGCCATCGCCTTCAGCGCGGGCTGCACCGCCGCCTCGGCCGACCAGGCCGCCGAGATGGAGGCGAACAGCGAAGCCAGGATCGCGGCCGAGCTGCGCAATTACGAGCAGGCCGGTCCGCCGGTCTCATGCGTCAGCCAGCGCGATCTCGGCGGCAACCGCTCCGCCGGCGACGCGATCGTGTTCGACGGCAGGACCCGGGCCCAGCTCTACGTCAACCGCCCCGCCGGCGGCTGTCCGGACCTCAATTTCGGCCGGGCCCTGGTGATCAGGACGACGAGCACGCAATTGTGCCGCGGCGATATCGCGACCGTCTTCGACCCGGTCAGCCGGACCGAATATGGCGGCTGCGGACTCGGCGATTTCACGCCCTATCGGCGGATCGCCAGCCGGTAATCTGATAGATCCTCCCTGAAGGGGAGGGGGACCGCGCGAAGCGCGGTGGAGGGGTTTGGCACGGCCTCAGCATGCCCCTCCACCGCCTTCGGCGGTCCCCCTCCCCTGGGCGAAGCCCAGGGGAGGATCATCATTTCTTGTAAAGCGCGTCCAATCGCTCGCCATAGGCTTCGCGGATGACGTGGCGGCGGATCTTGATCGAGGGCGTCAGCTGCTGGTTCTCCACGCTGAACGGCTCGTCGGCGAGGATGAACCGCCGCACTTTCTCGATCACCGAGAGCTCGGCATTGACCCGGTCGACCGCCGCCGACAGCGCCTTGAGATAGGCTGGATCCTCGCGCAGGGCTGAGTCCTTCGGCTTGCCGTTCGCCTTCGCCCATTCGGCGGTCCATTCCGGATCGGGCACGATCAGGCCGACCAGATAGGGCCGGCGGTCTCCGGTCACCATCGCCTGGACGATTTCGTGCTGAAGGGTCAGCATGCCCTCGACCTTCTGGGGGGCGACATTGTCGCCCTTGTCGAGGACGATGATGTCCTTCTTGCGGTCGGTGATGACCAGCCGCCCGGCTTCGTCGAGATTGCCGATATCGCCGGTATGGAGCCAGCCGCCCTCGAGAGTCCGCTCGGTCTGCGCCTCGTTGCGCCAATAGCCCTTCATCACCAGCTCGCCTCGAACCAGGATCTCGCCATCCTCGGCGATCCTTATCTCGGTATTCCTGAGCGGCGGGCCGACCGTATCCATCTTCAGCCCGACCTTGGGCCGGTTGCAGCTGATCACCGGCGCCGATTCGGTCTGGCCGTAGCCCTGGAGGAGGGTGAGGCCGAGCGAGTGGAAGAAGATCCCGACGTCCGGGTTGAGCGGCGCTCCTCCCGAGACCATCGCCTTGATCCGGCCGCCGAAGCGGGCGCTGATCTTCGGCCTCAGGGTCCGCTCGAGCAGGAAATCCATCGGCCGGTCCCAGACCGGCATCCGCCCGTCATATTGCTTGGCGCCGATGTCGAGCGCCCGCTTCATCAGGTAATTGGTGAGCTTGCCCTGCTTCTCGATAGTCTTGAGGATCCGCTGGCGGAGCACCTCGAACAGGCGCGGCACCACTACCATGATCGTCGGCCGGACCTCCTCGATGTTGGAGGCGAGCTTCTCCAGCCCTTCCGAATAATAGATTTGAGCGCCGAGCCCGATCGGGAAGAATTGCCCGCCGCTATGCTCGTAGGCGTGGCTCGCGGGGAGGAAGGAGAGGAACACCTCGTCGCCCCAGCCGAAATCCTCCGAGATGACTTCGACGCAGCCTTCGACATTGTGGAGGATGGCGCCGTGATGCTGCATCACCCCGCGCGGCGCTCCGCCGGTGCCCGACGTGTAGATCAGGCAGGCGAGATCGTCGCGGCCGACCTCGGCCGCCGCCGCCGTCATCGCCTCGACGTCGGGCGGTTCCGACGCGATCAGCTCGGCCCAATTGTGGAAGCCGATATTGCTCTCTTGTCCCGACGGCAGCCTGTCGATGCCGATGACATGCTCGCAGCGTGACGAGCGTACCGCCGCCGGGAGCAGGGCTTTGGCTAGCTTCTGGGTCGAGACGATGACGGCCCGGGCGCCGCTGTCGTCGAGGATGTGCTGATGATCGCGCTCGGTGTTGGTCGTGTAGGTCGGAACGCTGATGCAGCCGGCCGCCATGATGGCGAGATCGGCGATGCACCATTCGGGACGGTTCTCCGAAACCAGCATGACCAGATCGCCGCGCCTGAGGCCGATCCGGCGAAGAGCGGCGGCGAGCGAGGCGACCTGTTCGGCAGTCTCGCGCCAGCTGGTCGGCCGCCACTGGCCGTCCTTCTTGGCCCACAGGAAGGGCGCGTCGCCTTTCTCGGCGGCCCGCGCGAAGAACATCGCGACGAGGTTCGGGAATTGCTCGAGCTGGCGGAAGGGCGCGGCCATCACTCGCTGACCCAGGCGCCTTCGCTGCGCGGGTCGGCGGCGCCGACCCAGCGGCCGCCGACCCATTCGATCGCATTGGCCTTGAAGCCGGGCGGGGTCAGGATCGGGTGGTCGCCGAGCGCGGTCAAAGCCGGGATCATCGCCTCGAGGCTGGTCCCGCGTTCGATCCGGACGCTATCGCCCACCCCCATGATCACCGGCATCGCGATCGCATCCTGGGCCGGCCGGTCCCAGTCGAGGACCGCGATCAATATCTTGGCGACCTGGGCGATGATGGTCGGTCCGCCGGCGGCTCCGACCGCGATCCGCACCTTTCCGTCGGGCCCGTAGACGATGGTCGGCGACATCGAGCTTCGCGGCCTCTTGCCACCCTCGACCCGGTTGGCGACCGGAGCGCCGTCCTGCTCGGGCGCGAAGGTGAAATCGGTCAGCTCGTTGTTGAGGAAGAAGCCGTTGACGGTGAGGCCCGAGCCGAACGGCCCCTCGATCGTCGAGGTCAAAGAGGCGACATTGCCGTCGCGGTCGACCGCGACCATGTGCGAGGTCGCCGGAACCTCTCCGTCCGCCGCGGCGGTTACCCGGGGAGCGCCCGGCGGCCTGCCCGCCGTCGCGTGGGCGATCGAGCGGTCGGGCGAGATCAGGCGCGAGCGCTCGGCGAGGTAGGCGCTGTCCATCAGCCCGGCGACCGGCACCCGGACATAATCGGGATCGCCGAGATAGGCTTCGCGGTCGGCATAAGCGAGGCGCATCGATTCGCCGATCAGATGCCAGGCGGTCGGGCTGTCGGGGCCCATCGCCTTGAGATCGAACCGCTCGAGCTGCTTGAGGATGGCGAAGACCGTGGTCGCGCCCGACGACGGCGGGCCCATGCCGCAGATCCGCCATTGGCGGTAATGAGCGCAGACCGGCGGCCTCTGCTTGGCGTCGTAGCTGGCCAGATCGCCGATCGTCATCGGCGACGGATTGCGCGCGGCGCCGCGCACCGTCCGCACCAGCGCCTCGGCGGCCGGCCCGGCGTAGAAATAGTCCGGCCCGCGCGCCGCAAGAGTCTCGAGGAAGGCGGCGAGCTCCGGGTTGCGGACGATCGTTCCGACGGGCCTGGGCTGGCCGGCGCCGTCGTAGAATTGCGACCTGCCCCAACCCGTCATCCCAGCCAGCTCTTCGTTGGCGACCAAGGCGGCGCGCATCCGGGGCGTGATCGCGAAGCCGTCGCGGGCGAGCCGGATCGCCGGGGCGAACAGTTTCGCCCAGGGCAGCCTGCCGTGGCGCTCATGGACCAAAGCGAGCTGGCGGATGTTGCCGGGGACTCCGACGCTCTTGCCGCCGGGAACCGCTACGTCGTGGGCGAGCGGCTTGCCGTCGGGCCCGTAAAAATAGGTGCCGGTCGCTGCCGCCGGAGCCTCCTCGCGGCCGTCAAAGGTGGAGATCTTGCCGCTCGCGGCGTCGTGATAGACGAGGAAGCTGCCGCCGCCGATCCCCGAGGATTGCGGCTCGACCACGGTCAGAGCCACCATCGTCGCGAGCGCCGCGTCGGCCGCGCTTCCGCCCTGCGCCAACATCTCGCGCCCGGCGTCGGCCGCGCGCCGATCCGCGGCCGAGACCATTCCGGGCGCATGAGCAGCGGCCGCTGCCGGAGCGCGTCCCGCTTCGGGCGCGGCGCAACCGGCGAGCAGGAGCGGGAGAGCGAGAAACAGAGGCGCCAGAGCGCGCGACAGGCGGTTCAGCATGGCCGGGGCATAGGAGGATTTCCGGCGAAGGGAAATATGAGCGCGATCAGGCCGGCGCCGTCCCGACCGCTTCGCTCAATGTGCGAAATCCATGGCGGCCGAGCTGAAGCTTGAGCTCGGCGGCAATCGCGGAGGCGAGCTCGGGGCCCTGGTAGACCATCGCCGTGTAGAGCTGGACCAGGCTCGCGCCGGCGCGGATCCGGTCGAAGGCGTCGACTCCATTCTCGATCCCGCCGGCCGCGATCAAAGCGATCGCGCCGCCCGTGGCGCTCCGGAAGTCGCGAAGGCGCTCAAGAGCGAGCGGCTTGAGCGGTGCCCCGGAGAGGCCGCCGGTCTCGTTCTTGTGGCGCGACAGCAGAGGCGGCCGGCTGATCGTGGTGTTGCCGACGATCAGGGCGTCGATGCCGTGCTCGACGGCGAGCGAGGAAATGTCGCCGACGTCGCGATGCTCGAGGTCGGGCGCGACCTTGAGGAATATCGGAGGTTTGGAAGGCCGGGGGCCTTCCATGTCCGATATCGGCGGTCGAGCGTCGCCGGCCGCGCGCGCATCCATGATCGCGGCGAGCAAGGCGCCCAGCGCTGCTTTGTCCTGGAGCGCCCGCAGACCCGGCGTGTTCGGCGACGAGATGTTGATCGTGAGATAATCGGCGTGCGGCGCCATCGCCCGAACCCCGGCGACATAATCGGCGATCGCCGCCTCGCCGCCCGCATTCTGCTTGTTGGCGCCGACATTGATCCCGATTTGGCCGCGCGATCGGCGACGGCCGGCGAGGCGGGCAAGCGCGGCGCGCTGGCCTCCATTGTTGAAGCCCAGCCGGTTGATCACCGCCCGGTCCTCGGCGAGCCTGAACAGGCGCGGCGGCGGGTTGCCCGGTTGCGGCAGCGGGGTCAGCGTTCCCACTTCGACGAAGCCGAAGCCGAAGCCGAGCATCCTGTCGAAGATCTCGGCATCCTTGTCGAAGCCGGCGGCAAGCCCGATCGGATTGGGGAAATCGAGGCCGGCGACCCTGATGCCGAGCACCGGATCGTGCCTCGGCGGCGCCCCGGCCGGAAGCAGCTTCAGCGCCCCGATCGTCAGCCGATGCGCCCGCTCGGCGTCCAGAGCGAAGGCCAGCGGCCGAAGCAGGGGATAGAGGGCCATGGTGACGCTATGGCACAGCGCCAGCTCGTACGTCATGCCGAACATCGATTCGTCACCCCAGCGAAAGCTGGGGTCCATGCCGAGTCCGAATGGATGCCAGCCTGCGCTGGCCTGACAGGGAGTGAAGGATGCCCGGGAACGGGACCCTGCCCTTTAGGAACGCCTTGATTCCGCCCTCTTCAGCCGCCAAATGTCCAATCGGAACGAATCAGTCCGATTGGAAACCATGCGCCTTAGCAGCCTTGCCGATTATGCCGTGGTGATGATGGCCGCCGCCGCGCGACGTCCCGCCGGCGCCCGGCTGTCGGCGAACCTGCTGGCCGACGAGACCGGCGTTCCGCTTCCGACCGCACAGAAACTGATGGGGCGGCTCGCGTCCGCCGGCCTGCTCGATTCCGCCCGCGGCACCGGCGGCGGCTTCAGGCTCGCCCGGCCGGCGCGCGAGGTCAGCCTCGCCGACATCGTCGAGGCGGTCGAAGGGCCGATCGCCATGACCAATTGCATCGAGGGCGCCCATCATCTCTGCGCGATCGAGGGCAATTGCCGGGTCAAGCCGCATCTCCGGGCGGTCAATTTCGCCGTCCGCGGAGCGCTTCAGGGCGTCAGCCTGGCAAGCCTGGCGGGAGCGGCCTGATGGCGAGCGACGACCCCACCGTCCGCAACCGCGAGGCGCAGGAGGCCGCCGACCGCGCCTCGACCTACGAATGGGGCTTCAGCTCCGACATCGAACAGGAATTCGCGCCCAAGGGCCTCAATGAGGAAACGGTCCGTTTCATCTCGGCCAAGAAGAAGGAGCCGCAATGGATGCTCGACTGGCGCCTCAAGGCCTATCGCGCCTGGCTGACCATGGCCGAGGTGAGCTGGGCCAAGCTCGACATCCCGGCGATCGATTTCCAGGACGCTTATTATTATGCCGAGCCCAAGGCGAAGGAGAAGCTCGGCTCGCTCGACGAGGTCGATCCCGAGATCCTCCGGGTCTATGAAAAGCTCGGGATCCCGATCGAGGAGCAGAAGGTGCTCGCCGGGGTCGAGGGCGCGCGCAAGGTCGCGGTCGACGCCGTGTTCGACAGCGTCTCGGTCGCGACCACCTTCCGCGAGGAATTGAAGAAAGCGGGGGTCATCTTCCTCTCGATCAGCGAGGCGATCCGCGAATATCCCGATCTGGTCCGCAAATATCTCGGATCGGTGGTGCCCCAGCGCGACAATTATTTCGCGTGCCTCAACAGCGCGGTCTTCTCCGACGGCACCTTCGTCTACGTGCCCGAGGGCGTCCGCTGCCCGATGGAGCTCAGCACCTATTTCCGGATCAATGCCGAGAATACCGGCCAGTTCGAGCGCACCCTGATCGTCGCCGACAAGGGGTCCTACGTCTCCTATCTCGAGGGCTGCACCGCGCCGATGCGCGACGAGAACCAGCTCCATGCCGCCGTCGTCGAGCTGGTCGCGCTCGACGATGCCGAGATCAAATATTCGACCGTCCAGAACTGGTATCCGGGCGATGCGGAAGGCAAAGGCGGGATCTTCAATTTCGTCACCAAAAGGGCGATGTGCGCCGGCGCGCGCTCCAAGGTCTCCTGGACCCAGGTCGAGACCGGATCGGCGATCACCTGGAAATATCCGTCCTGCATCCTCAAGGGCGAGTCGAGCGTCGGCGAATTCTATTCGGTGGCTCTCACCAACAACCGCCAGCAGGCCGATACCGGCACCAAGATGGTCCATATCGGCGCCAACAGCCGCTCGACCATCGTCTCGAAGGGCATTTCGGCGGGCGGATCGAACAACACCTATCGCGGCCTGGTCCGGGTCAATTCGGGCGCCGAGAATGTCCGCAACCACACCCAGTGCGACAGCCTTTTGCTCGGCTCGAAATGCGGCGCCCACACCGTGCCCTATATCGAGGTCCGGAACCCGAGCGCCCAGATCGAGCATGAGGCGACGACCTCGAAGATCAGCGACGACCAGCTTTTCTACGCGATGCAGCGCGGCCTTTCGGCCGAGGATGCGGTCGCCTTGATCGTCAACGGTTTCGCCCGCGAGGTGCTCCAGCAGCTGCCGATGGAGTTCGCCGTCGAAGCCCAGAAACTGCTCGGAATCAGCTTGGAAGGGAGCGTCGGATGATCTCCCGACAATCAACGCTGAGGAGTACCCGCTTCTGGAGGTCGGAGCCATGAAGATAGAAGAACTCAACACGCGGATAGGAGAGATTCAGACCGCCATCGTGGCGTTACGCGAAGCAACCCTAGCGGAAGCACGAAGAGCTGAGGATATCAGGAGCGTTCCGCCATACCTTCAGAAAGTTCGGCGAACGATTGAGCTCGAGATGGCAATCAACCAGGCAGCACATAGATTGAATCTTCTCGAAGTGGTCATGCTGGCCGATCCGAACGTGGATGATTCCGAGAGGCTTTTTGCGGGTATTGCTTCTGAAGTGGCCGCGATCGAAACGGACCTGCGCGATGCAAAATCGTGATCGGAAGAGAAAAGGGATGCTCAAATCTGAATACCTCCACGCCACGATCGTCGACAAGCCGATCCTGAAGGGGATTAGCCTCGAAGTAAGCGTCCGATGAGGGATTCCGGCGCGATCAGGGCTGAACGCGACGCACCGCTTCCGGAGCAGATGCAGGGCCATTGGATTTTCGAGCAGGACGGCCATTCCGAGCTCGTCATCCGGGGCGGCGAGATCCGCTGCCTCGGGAAGATCGTCGACTATGATTACAAGGAGATCGTTCGCGAGGATGGCGCGCTCACCGTCAATCTGTGCGTTGACGACGGGAAGGACGAGGACAGCTTCCGGCGCGCCAATGTGACGGGGCTGACGATCACTCCGGAAGGAGATTTCCTCGGCTGGAGTGCCAGATGGGGCGCGCGGTTCGCCAGAGCGGGCGCGAAGGGCGGCACGCAATGATCCTTCTCGCTTTCCTTGCCGCGCAAGCCGTTCAGCTTCCCGCGCCCGCACAGCCTAAGTCCGAAGATGTAGTCGTCATCGCCCAGAAGCTGAAGTCCTGGCGCGGCAAGGTCGGCGATGCTTCGCGCACCCCGATACGCTGCCGGACCGTCAAATCGACCGGCGACCGCGAGGTGGACGGCATCGGCTGCCGGACCATGGTCGAGTGCTTCTCGAGAATGCGCGAGCGGATCGTCGCGCTCGGCGATCGGCACCTGCCCAAGGCTGCGCGCGGGACCCAACGCGCTGCGGTGGAGCGCGACATCGGCGCCTGCGTCGACGAGCGCCACGATGTGCTGGTCGCCGAGCTTGCCGAGCTCCGATTCCAGGCCCGACAGAGGAATGCGCATTGAACATGCTCGAGATCGAAAACCTCCACGCGACCGTCGCCGACAAGCCGATCCTCAAAGGGATCAGCCTCGCCGTGAATGCGGGCGAGGTGCATGCGATCATGGGTCCGAACGGGTCGGGCAAGTCGACCCTGAGCTACGTGCTCGGCGGGCGGCCCGGCTATGAGGTGACCGACGGATCGGTGACTCTCGACGGCGAGGACCTGCTCGCCATGGAGGCGCACGAGCGCGCCGCCCGCGGCCTGTTCCTCGGCTTCCAATATCCGGTCGAGATTCCGGGCGTGTCCAACGTCCAGTTCCTGCGCACGGCGCTCAACGCCCAGCGCAAGGCGCGTGGGCAAGCGGAGCTGAGCGCCGGCGACTTCCTTCGGCTGGCGCGCGAGCAGGCGGACCGGCTCGGCCTCGACATGGACATGATGAAGCGGGCGGTGAACGTCGGCTTCTCGGGCGGCGAGAAGAAGAGGAACGAGATGGTCCAGATGGGGATCATCGACCCGCGCCTGGCGGTCCTCGACGAGACCGATTCGGGCCTCGACATCGACGCCTTGCGGGTGGTCGGCGACGGCATCAACCGGATCATGCGCAAGCCAGACAAGGCGGTGCTCCTGATCACCCATTATCAGCGGCTGCTCGACCTGGTCGAACCCGATTTCGTCCATGTCCTCGCCGGCGGACGGATCGTCCGGTCGGGCGGGCCCGAGCTCGCCCATCAGCTCGAGCGCGAAGGTTATGGCGCGATTGCCGGGGAGGTTGCGGCGTGAGCTTGAGGGCCCCCTCCACCACGGCGCTTCGCGCCGCGGGCCCCCTCCATCGCCGGGTCGTCCGGTCCCCCGGACTGGACTTGGATTGCCGGGGGCAATCCAACCCGTCGATACCGGGGAGGATCGCGTGAGCCTTCTCGAACTCCCGTCCAACCGCGAGGAAAGCTGGCGCTGGAGCGATCTTTCCGCGCTTCCGGCGCTCGCCGCGGCGCGACCGACAGGGGCGGCGCCCGATGCCCTGCCCTGGCTGGACTGCGCGCACGAGGGCCCGCGGCTAATGTTCGTCGACGGCAGGCTCGACGAATCGCGGAGCCGGCTCGGACCGATCGCGATCGGCGCGGTCGAAGCCGATGGCGGAGGCCATGCCTTGGCGCGGCTGGCCGGGCGCGAGGGCTGGAGCCTCGACCTCGGCCGCGATCATGCTCCGGCAGGGCTCGTCCAGATCGTCCATGTCTCGACCGGCGCGGCCGATCATCTGCCCTCGGCGGTCAGGCTCGCCGAGGGTGGGCAGGCATCCTTGGTCGAGACGTTCATCGGAACCGGCTGGATCAACCGGCTGAGCCGGATCGAGCTCGCCAAAGGCGCACGCCTGATGCTCGCCCGGCGGATCCTTTCCGATGCGGGTTTCGTCAGCCTCACCGACCGTGCCGCGGTCGGCGCGGGCGCAAGCCTGACCGTTTCGACCCTGGCCGCGGGCGGCTGCGATACGCGTCTCGACGGCGAGATCGCGCTGACCGGCGAGTCCGCTTTCGCCGAGGCGGGCGGAGCTTTGCTCGGCCGTTCCCGCCAGCGTCATGACGCCAATCTCGTCGTGCGGCACGACTCGCCGGGCGGGATGAGCCGGCAGGTCTGGCGATCGGTCGCCGACGACAAGGCGGTCTGCGCGGTGGCGGCTCGGGTCGAGGTCGCGCGCGACGCCCAGAAGAGCGACGGCGAGCAGTCGCTGAAGGGGCTGCTGCTCGCGCGCGGCGCCACCGTGAACGCCAAGCCCGAGCTCGAAATCTTCGCCGACGACGTCAAATGCGCGCACGGGGCGACGGTGGGCGAGCTCGACCGGAACGCGCTCTTCTACCTGGCCAGCCGGGGCGTCCCGCCGGGCGAGGCCAGGGCCCTGCTCACCCGCGCCTTCGTCGCCGATGCGATCGACCGGATCGGCGAGCCGGACGTTCGCGACGCAGTCCACCGCGACGCGATCGAGTGGCTGAGCTGATGGACGCCCGGCTTTCCACCGCCCCGCTCGACCATGTCGCCGATTTCCCGGCGATCCCGGCCGGCTGGTCCTATCTCGACAGCGCCGCGACCGCCCAGAAGCCGCTGAGCGTGATCGAGGCGATCGACCGCGGCTATTCGGAGACCTATGCGACCGTCCACCGCGGAGTCTATCAACGCTCGTCCGAAATGACCCTCGCCTTCGAGGCGGCGCGCGGCCGGGTCGCCAGATTCATCAATGCCGGCTCGGCGAACGAGATCGTCTTCCTCCGGGGCGCCACCGAAGCGATCAACCTGGTCGCGCAGAGCTGGGGCGGATCGCAGCTCAAGCCCGGCGACCGGATCATGCTCTCGGTGCTCGAGCATCACAGCAACATCGTCCCCTGGCAGATGATCGCCGGGCGGACCGGCGCCGGAATCGACGTCGCGCCGCTGACCGGAGACGGCCGGATCGATCTCGATGCCTTGGGTACGATGCTGACCGAGCGCCACCGGATCGTCGCTTTGGCCCATGTCTCCAACGTGCTCGGATCGGTCCTCGACGCCCGGCGGGCGGCGGAGCTGGCGCACCGGGTCGGGGCGAAGCTGCTGCTCGACGGCTGCCAGGCGGTGCCCCGGATGCCGGTCGACGTGACCGATATCGGCTGCGATTTCTACACTTTCTCCGGCCACAAACTATACGGCCCGACCGGGATCGGAATCCTCTGGGGACGGCCCGAGCTGCTCGAGGCGATGCCGCCCTGGCAGGGCGGCGGAGCGATGATCGACAAGGTCAGCTTCGAGCGAACCACTTATGCGCCGCCGCCGGCCCGGTTCGAGCCGGGCACCCCCCACGTCGTCGGAGTGCTCGGGCTCGAGGCGGCGATCGCCTATGTCGAAGGGATCGGGCTCGAGGCGATCAGCGCGCACGAGGCGGCCCTGGTCCGCGAGACCCGCGACGCCTTGTCCTCGATCAACAGCGTGCGCCTGTTCGGGCCCGAGGATTCGGCCGGGATCGTCAGCTTCGCGATCGAGGGGGTGCATCCGCACGATATCGGCACCATATTGGACGAGAGCCGGGTGGCGATCCGCGCCGGACACCATTGCGCCCAGCCGCTGATGGCGCATCTCGGCGTCGATGCGACCGCGCGGGCGAGCTTCGGGGTCTATAGTGGCAGGCAGGATGTCGAGGCCTTGGTCCGCGGCATCGAGCGGGTGACGAGAATCTTCGGATGAACAGCGAGCGAAAGATCGAGATCGAGCAGGTCGAGTCGGCGCCGAAGCCGCCGAAGGCGCGAGTCGAGGATGCCGCGCTCCCCGAGGCGGTCGAGCGCAAGCGCGACTATCTCGAGGGATTCCTCGCCCGGCAGTCGGCGCCCGCCGAAGCCGCGCCGGTCGAGCCGGGCGGCGACCTTTACGAGTCGGTGATCGAGGCGCTGAAGGAGATTTACGACCCGGAGATTCCGGTCAACATCTACGATCTCGGCCTGATCTACGACGTCGAGATCACCCCCGAGAATCACGCCATGGTCAAGATGACCCTGACCACGCCGCATTGCCCCGTCGCCGAATCGATGCCCGGCGAGGTCGAGCTCAGGGTGGGATCGGTGCCCGGAATCGGCCATGCCGAGGTCGAACTGGTCTGGGATCCGCCCTGGGACCCGCAGAAGATGACCGACGAAGCCAAGCTCGAACTGGGAATGCTGTGAGTTCACCCCTCCCCTTCAGGGGAGGGGACGGGGGTGGGGACGGTTTGCGACCGCTTGCACTGCCCCACCCCAACCCCTCCCCTGAAGGGAAGGGGCTTAGGAGACAGGAATGACGACTGCTGCAAAGACCCGTGCCCGCCCCGCGGCTTTGACCCTGACCGAGGCGGCGCAAGCGCGAATCGCCGATTTGATGGCGCGCGCTCCCGAGGGGACGATCGGAGTCAAATTGTCGACTCCGCGGCGGGGCTGCTCGGGCCTTGCTTACTCGGTCGACTATGTCTCCGAGGCCCAGCCGTTCGACGAGAAGATCGACACTCCGGGCGGCGCCTTCTACGTCGACAGCGCCTCGATCCTCTATCTGATCGGAAGCCGGATGGACTGGGTCGAGGACGATTTCGCGGCCGGCTTCACCTTCGACAATCCCAACGCCAAGGGCCAGTGCGGCTGCGGCGAGAGCTTCACCGTCTGAGCCCGACGGCCAGGCCCAATCCACAGCTGGAGATGCCAATGTCCGAAGTCCGCGACCGCAAATATGACGCCCAGACCCCGGTCGACACCGACGGCGGCCATTTCATCGGCTGCACGTTCGAGGGCACGACCCTCCGCTACGGCGGCGGCGAGCATCCGAAGTTCGAGCAATGCACGTTCGACGGCGTGAACTGGTATTTCACCGATGGCGCGCTTCGCACGATCCAGTTCCTGCAGATGATCAACGCCTCGCCCGGCGGCCCGGCCTTCCTCGGCGACCTGTTCCGCGAGGGCGCCTATCTGTCGGAATGAACCCCGGCCCGGCGACTATTTGTCGTGGTTAGCCGGCTGTTAACCAGAACCGTTCTAGCCTGTCCGCGTTTCTCGCCGAAAACGAGAGGTGGATATGAGCGACCGCGATTTCCTGCTCCAGGTCCAGGGCTATGGGCTGATGACGGCCGAGGTCAGCTATTACATGCCCGACCATCCCGCCCTCATCCAGCTGTTCGTCTGGCAGCAATATGACGTCGCTCCGCGATTCCCGATCCTCCACCGCTTCCTCGACCATTGGCGGACCGACATCGACGCCGTGCTCCATTCGGTGCGGGTCGCCCACCAGCATCTGATCCGCCCCGCCGAATGGCGAGCGGTGGATGGAGTGATCACGATCAACTGACGGCTCCGACAGGCCGTCCTTCTGAACCCGTTTCAGGATCCAGTCCTCCTCCCCCACGACCGCCGACCAACTGGATGCTGAAACAGGTTCAGCATGACGAAGAGAGTGGGTAGGCTCCCCAGCGAAGAGGGGTGCCCATGAAACGCCACTTGTTTTGCGCCTGCCTGGCCTCCCTGGTCCTGGCCGCGCCGGCTTTCGCCAATGACAGCGTCGCCGAGACCGCGGCGGGCGGGCTCGTGCTGATGAAGAGCGGCGAGATCGACATGGTCTCGGAGGATCTGTTCGTCTCGGCGGACGAGATCCGGGTCCGCTACGTCTTCCGCAACCGCTCGGCCCGCGACGTCCGGGCGACCGTCGCCTTCCCGATGCCGGACGACGATCTGTCCCAGCTGCGCGAGAGCGACGTCGCTTATCCCCGCGACTTCGAGACCAAGGTCGACGGCAGGCCGGTCGCAATGCGGGTCGTGCGCAAGGCGATGCTCGGCGGGACCGATCATAGCGCCCTGCTCAACCGCCTCCACGTGCCGATCGCCGACGATCCCGATCCTTCGAAGGCGGTCATTCCCGAGGGCCTGAACGCGCTCCCTCCCGCCGAGCAGGCGCGGCTGGTCCGGCTCGGCCTCGCCGCGGTCGACGAATATGAGCCGGCGACCGGGATCCAGCGCCACCTCGTTCCGATGTGGACGATCCGCCAGACCTATTATTGGGAGCAGGTCTTTCCCGCCGGCCGCGACCTGGTCGTCGAGCATCGCTACAAGCCCGGCACCGGCGAGAGCGTTGGGACCGCCTTGACCATGGCCGATTTCCGCGCGTCGCCCGAAGGCCGGCGGATGATCGCCGAACATTGTATCGACTCCGCCTTCCTCGCCGGTCTCGACCGGATGGCCCGGCAGGCGGGCGAGAATGTCATGATCGGCGAGCAGAGGATCGGCTACGTCCTCACCACCGGAGCCAACTGGCGGGCGCCGATCCGCGATTTCCGTCTCGTCGTCGACAAGGGCGCGGCGGAGAATCTGATCAGCTTCTGCGGCAGCGGCGTGCGCAAGACCGGCCCGACCCGGTTCGAGATGCGCCGGGCCGACTGGCGGCCGGACCGCGATCTCAAGCTGCTGATCCTGTTCCCGCGGCGGCCCGAGGGCTGAGGTTCCGGGCTCCTAGAAGCCGAAGCTGAACCGCAAGGCGCCGCCGACGTCCGCATCGGCCGCCGCGATATGGCCGGGCTGGCGCCGAACGAACGCATTGAGGCTGAGCTGGCCGGTGAGAAGGCGCATTGCGTAGGCGGCCTCTAGGTCGATCTCGCGCCCGGTCGGGGCCAGGTTGAAGAAGCGCTGCTCGTAGCCGACGCTGCCGTCGGCATAATCGTAGGAGACCGGCAGAGTGAGGTCGAAGCCACCGGAGCGGACCCGAAGCGGCTGCATCAGCCGGAGCGCGAATCGGTCGCCCGCGAACAGGGCATTGCTCTTCGCCAGATCGAACGACCAGGCGTCGGTCGACAGCCGGCCCCCCGAAGCGAGGCCGGCGCCGGGCATTTTCGTCCAGCCGCGCCGATAGCTGCCGTAGGCGCTCCAACCCTTGCCGAGATCCCAGGAGGCGCCGGCATCGGCGAACCAGCTGGTTGAGCCGCCGCTGGTGAGGGATTTCGATAGGCGGCCGCCGAACACACTGTCTTTCTCCTCGAGCCGGGTCGCGCCGAGCGCGACACGGGCTCGGCCGAAGCTCCGGTCGAGCGTCAGCGAGCCGATCGAGTAAGCCGGCTGGTTGAGCGACGGGAGGAAGCCCGGCCGGCGGACCTCGCCGCGCTCGCCGGTCGCGGTCAGTGCGACCGGACCGAGATCGCGGCGGACTCCGATGCTGGTCGCCTTGTCGCCGAAAAAGCCCATCCGGGTCATCGGGTCGCGGGCGACGAGGAAGGCGTTGCCGGCCGAGCCTTCGAGCCTTTGCTGGAGGGTCTTGCCGCTCTCGGCGATCCCCATCGCGATCGCGGTCCTGCGGTCGAGCCGGCTAAGCATCAGCCCGGACAGGATCCGAGCCTTGCGCGAATCCTCGTAGGTCAGACCGAACTGCGCCATTCCGACCCAGGGCTGGCTGCTTTGGTTGCGGTTGACGGTGATCGACACGGCGGTTCCGGCGCGGCCCATCGTCGCGGTGTGGAGGCTGCCCTGGAGGCCTTGGGCGAGCGGCTCTTCCCGGGGCGCGCGGGCGAGGCTGGTCGCGAGGTCGACCGCGAAGGCGCGCGAATAGCCGTCGAGGATGATCGCGCCCGCCATCTGTCCGGCGGCGGCTTTGGCATCGCCCATCGGGCCGGCGGCGTCGCCGTCGCCGGTGTCGGGAACCGGCACTCCGCTCCCCGCCATCTTGGTCGCGCCTTGGGGCTGGAAGGCGCGCTCGATGTTGAGGATTCCGTGCCCGAACTCGGAATCGAGGCCGGGGGCGCCGGCATCGTCGGCGCTGTTGAAGAGGATCGAGACGATCTGGGCGCCGGTCAGATTGGGGAAGGCGCTCGCGAGCAAGGCGGCGGCGCCGGTGATGATCGGGGCCGAGAAGGATGTGCCCGAATAAAGGAAGCCGGTGCCGGTATTGTCGATGGTCCGGACCCGGACTCCGAGCGCCGCGAGATAATAAGCGGCGCCGGTGCCGGCGCGGTCGGAAAAGCTGGCAAGGGCGCGCGTATCGTCGATCGCTCCGGCGATGATGACGTTGTTGACGCCGGCGGCGGCCGAGCTGGTCGCGAATCCGCCCGGATTGGCGGTGCCGTCATTTCCGGCCGACATCACGATCACCACGCCTGCGGCGCTCGCCCGGCGGACGGCGTTGAGCACCGACGTTCCCGCGCTGTCGCCGCCGAGCGAGATGTTGATCACCCGGGCGTGGTTGGCGACCGCGATGTCGATCGCCCGGGCGATGTCGATGTCGCTATGCTTGCAGCCGTCCTCGTCGCAATTGTTCGGATTGGACGTGTTCAGCGACAATATGGTCGAGGAGAAGGCGACCCCGACATTCTGGGTGCCGTTGCGCGCCGCGGCGATGGTCGCGGCGACCGCGGTGCCATGGCCCTCGGTGTCGGTGACTCCGCGGTTGGCGACGACGTCCTGGCTCGCCGGGTCGATCCGTCCGGCGAATTCGGCGAGGTTCGGATTGATCCCGGTGTCGACGACTCCGACCTTCACATTCTGGCCGGTCGCACCGGTATTCCAGGCGGCGATCGCCCGCGACGAGACGGCGCCGTTCGAGCGCCGATACTCGGCATCGTCGAAATTGGTCCCCGGCGGCGGGGGCGGAACCGGAGCCGGCGGGGGTGGCGGGGGCGGAGGCGCGGGCGGTGGCGGAGCCGGCGGCGCGGGCGCGATCGGTTGCGGGCCCGGGCTGGTGCC
>JBKPOT010000003.1:0-45043 GCA_046733235.1 Pseudomonadota bacterium | reverse complement strand
GCCGCAACCTCCGCGGCCCGGACGGCGGCGCGCTCCTCGCGGCGCGCGCGCCTGCGCGACTCGTCGCGGAATGCGGCAAAGCGTCGCCAGCCGAAAAAGCCGAGCAAGGCGAGCACGGCCGCCCCGCCGATCCACAGCCAGCTCATCGGCGATCCCGCAGTCGAAGCAGCCGCTGCGGACGCCGGCGCGGCGGGCTGAATCGGCGGGGAGGAAAGCGAAGGCGAGACCGGGGTCGGCGTCGGCGTTTCGACTGGGAGCGTCGCGGCCGGCGGCGCGCTTGCCGGCGGCTGGGCCGAAGCCGCGGGACGGCTTGCCGAAGCTGCCGGGGCCGGACGCGTCGCCGCGGGCCGCTCGGATCGAGCGGTTCGGCTGGGCGTGGTGGCGGTGGTCGGGGCGGTCGTAGCCGGAGCAGGCCGAGTCGGCGTTGACGTCGTCGGCTGCGGCACCGGCTGCTGGACCGGCGGCTGAACGACCGGCGGCGTGGTGCGCCGGCCGGGCAGGCTGAAATCCTTGAGCTGGGGCGGCCCGACCGTATTCGTCGTCGTTTCCTGCGCCGCGAGCGCGCTGCTCGTGGCGGCGAGGATGAAGGCGAGGGCGGCGACCGACAGTCTCCGGCGTCTGTTCGGCATCTGACTGGATGTTCCTGAAAATCTTTCCCGCCATTTACCCGTTTGAGGCGCCTGAAGTCCAGTCGGCGCTCCCGGGTCCGCTATGAACCGCCTGTCCGCGGCGGCGGCCCGGCGCTCGATCGGGTTGTCCGGCGAAACTAATCTAGATCAAATAAACCTCGCTGATCATCGCGACGAATATTATCGCTCCGTAACGATCTTGCCTTGGAACCAAATGCGACCGGAGAGGTTGTCGGATTCGGCGAGGTCCCGGGACATCGCAATACGGGGAGACTCAAGTAATGCGAAGCAAGTTGTTTTCCGCTCTCGTTGCCACTGCGCTGCTCGGTGCTTCGACGGCAGCGGCCGCCCAGTCGACTGCTCGGCCGGTCGCGCCCGAGCCGAGCACGGAGCGTCTCGACACGGCCGATGGCAGCGCGCTCGACAGCGCCGAGACGATCGGAATCATTTTCGGCCTGATCGCCTTCGTCATCCTGGTCTGGAAGCTGGGCGATCGGGACGATCTGGTCATCCCGCCGACGCAGCCGACCAGCCCCTGAGCTCAAGCCGGCGCGCCTGGCTGATCCGCGCCTCCGGTGCGCCGGGGGCGCGGCGCGTCGGGAAACAGTCCGGCGGGTGTCGTAATGCATGATGAGCGGCGGGCGAAGGAGTGAGATCCATGCCGCGCGGAGACAAGAGCAGCTATACCGACAAGCAGAAGCGCAAGGCCGAGCATATCGCCGAGGGCTATGAGGACAGGGGCGTCGGCAAGAAGGAAGCCAAAAGCCGCGCCTGGGCGACCGTGAACAAGGAAAGCGGCGGCGGCAACAAGTCCGGCTCCGGCCGCGGCAAGAAAGATAATAAGGAATCGTCGCGCAAGGGCGGCCGCAAAGGCGGCTCGACCGGCGCCAGCCGCTCGGCCGCCGCGAAGAAGGGCTGGGAGACGAGGCGGCGCAACAAGAGCTGATCCTAGGTTTCGAGCGCCGGCCGGTATGCGCACGGCCTCGCCGCCTGGTGGCTTATTGTATTAATACGCTATGCTTGCTAGCGCCGCTCCGGGGATGACTCGATTCACCTTCCGGAGGGGATAATGCGCACTTTCGCTTTCACTATTTCGTTGCTCCTGGCCGGCGCCGCGCCGGTCGCGGCTTTCGCTGCGCCGCCAACGGCCACATCCACGACCGACGCCCGTCACGCCCGCTACGGCACCTGGGGCGTCGACCTCACCGCGCTCGACCGCTCGGTCAGGCCGGGCGACGATTTCTGGCATTATGTCAACGGCGGCTGGGACAAGAGAACCGAGATCGCCGCCGATCGCACCAGCGCCGGAGCCGGCGTGCTCCTGGTCGACGAGGCCGAGCGCCAGGTGCGCGCGATCGTCGAGGATCTCGCCCGCAATCCGGCCGCGTCCGGCCAGGTCGGCCGCCAGGTCGGCGACTTCTACGCGAGCTGGATGGACCAGGCCGGGATCGAGGCCCGAGGCACCGCCCCGCTCAAACCCTATCTCGACCGCATCGCCGGAATCTCCAGTCGAACCGATCTGATTCGTGCCTTCGCCGCTCCGGGCGTGACGGCGCCGGTGGGCGTCGGAATCACGCCCGATCCGGCCGATCCGGCCCGCTATATCGCCGGCGCCGGCCAGGGCGGGCTCGGCCTCCCCAACCGCGATTATTACCTGCTGACCGGCGACAAATATGACGCGATCCGCGCCGCCTATCGCGCCTATATCGTCAAGCTCCACCAGCTCGCCGGGATCCCGGACGCCGAAGCGAAGGCGGATCGGATCATCGCGCTCGAGACGGCGCTCGCCAAGATCCAGTGGGACCCGGCCCGCCAGCGCGACATCAAGCAGATCTACAATCCGATGAACCGCGCCCAGCTCGCCGAGCTGGCGCCGCAGTTCGAGTGGCCGGCCTATCTCGAGGCGGCCGGACTCGGCGGTATCGAAACGGTGATCGCCCAGGAGAAGAGCGCGATCACCGAGACCGGCAGGATGCTCGACAGCGTGCCGCTTTCGACCTGGAAGGAATATCTCGCCTTCCACTTCATCCGGACGCACGCCAATGCGCTGCCGAAGGCGATCGACGACGCCAATTTCGACTTTTACGGCAAGACCCTCCGCGGCCAGCCCCAGCAGCGCGACCGCTGGAAGAGGGGCGTCCAACTGATCAACAATACGCTCGGCGAGGCGGTCGGCCGAATCTATGTCGAGCGCCATTATCCGCCCGAAAGCGACCGCCAGATGGCCGAGCTGATCGCCAATCTGCGCGCCGGACTCGAGGCCCGCATCGCCGCCTCGCCGTGGATGGACGATGCGACCAAGGCCCAGGCCCGGGCCAAGCTCGCCGCCTTCGATCCGCGCATCGGCCACCCGGGCAAATATATCGACTACAGCGCTCTTCGGGTCGACCGCAACGATCTGCTCGGCAATATCGTCAGGAGCGAGGAATTCGATTGGAACCTCCAGCTGTCGAGGCTGGGCAAGCCGGTCGATCGAAGCCTGTGGGACATGACCCCGCAGACGGTGAACGCTTATTACAACCCGCTGATGAACCAGATCACCTTCCCGGCCGCGATCCTTCAGCCGCCATATTTCGATCCGGCCGCGGATCCGGCGGTCAATTACGGCGCGATCGGTGCGATCATCGGCCACGAGATCGGCCACGGCTTCGACGATCAGGGCCGGCAGTTCGATCCGAGCGGCCGGATCCGCGACTGGTGGACTCCGCAATCGGCCAGCCAGTTCGAGACCCGCGCCGACGCCTTCGGCAAGCAATACGACCAGTACGAGCCGATCCCGGGGACCAAGATCAACGGCAAGCTCACCATGGGCGAGAATATCGGCGATCTCGGCGGGCTCGAAATGGCCTATGCCGCCTATCGCCGCTACGTCGCACAGCATGGCGAGCCGCGGGTGATCGACGGCCTCACCGGCGACCAGCGTTTCTTCATCGCTTACGGCCAGTCCTGGCAGTCGAAGGTGCGCGAAGGCGCGCTCCGTGAGCGGCTGCTGAGCGATCCGCACAGCCCGCCCGAATATCGGGTCAACGGCGTCGTCCGCAACGTCGACGCCTGGTACAAGGCGTTCAACGTCCAGCCCGGCGACAAGATGTACCTGCCGCCCGAGCAACGGGTTCATATCTGGTAATCTTACCTCCCCTCCCGCTTGCGGGAGGGGATTGAGGGGTGGGCAAGCGGGGCCGGCTAAGCTGATTGCCTTTATTGATGCGGTGTCTGTTGCGCTCGCCCGGCCCACCCCCTAACCCCCTCCCGCGAGCGGGAGGGGGAATGGACAGGGAGACTCACGTGGACCGTCGCACCTTCGTCGCTTCCGGGAGCGCCACTGCTCTCGCTTTTGCCTTTCTCCCCGACACCGCATTAGCCACGAGGCAATTGGTCAGGCCCGGCGACGCGGCGCTCAACGCCCTGTTCGACCAGATCTTCGAGCGGATGCTCGAACGTTCGCCCGAGCTGGCGAGCTCGCTCGGCTTCGACAAGGGGGCCGATGCCGAGCGCAAGGGCAGGCTGTCGCCGCGGACCATGGCCGAGCGGCAGCGCCAGCTGGTCGAGACCCGTCAGGCCCTCGCCAGCCTCGGAAGTATCGACAAGTCCACGCTGTCGCCGTCTGCCGCGCTCAACCTCGAAGTGGTCACCTATTCGCTCAATAACCAGACGGTCGCTCCGGCCCGCTTCGGGCTCGATTCGGTGATCCGGCCCTATCGCATCTTCCAGCAGGGCGGCGCCTATTTCTCGGTCCCCGATTTCCTCAACACCGCCCACACGATCGCGACCCGCGACGATTGCGAGGCCTACCTGTCGAGGCTCGAGGCGTTCGCCACCGTGCTCGACCAGGAGATCGCGATGCAGCGGATCGAGGCGTCGCGCGGCTATCTCGCTCCCGCCTGGTCGCTCGATCTGACTCTCGGCCAGATGGCCAAGCTTCGCGAGCAGCAGGCGGCGGAGAGCAGCATCGTCCAATCGCTGGTCAAGAGGGCGAAGGCGAAGGACATTGACGGAAGCTGGGAGCGCAAGGCGGCGCGGATCGTCGAGGACAGAGTCTATCCGGCGCTCGACCGCCAGATCGCCCTGCTCCGCGAGCTGAAACCCGCCAGCGCGGCCGGCGACGGAGTCTGGCGCGTCCCGCACGGCGACGAGATCTACGCCGCCGCGCTCGAGCAGGCGACCACCACGCGGATGCCGCCGGACGAGGTCCATCGTCTCGGCCTTCGCCAGGTCGCCGAGATCAGCGCCCAGCTCGACCGCATCCTGAACGCGCAGGGCATGAGTCGCGGCAGCGTCGGCGCGCGTCTGGCGGCGCTCAACGTCAGCCCGTCGCAGCTTTATCCGAACACCGCCGAAGGCCGGGCCGAGCTGATCGCCGGGCTGAACGAGGGCGTCCGCGCCATGTATGCGAAGCTTCCGCAGGCCTTCGCGACCTTGCCCAACGCCCCGCTCGAGATCAGGGCGGTTCCGGTCGAGATCCAGGACGGCGCCTCGAACGGCTATTACAACCGCGCCGCGCTCGACGGCTCGCGCCCGGCCATCTACTTCATCAATCTGAAGGATGTCGGCGACTGGCCGAAATATTCGCTGCCCTCATTGACCTATCATGAGGGCGTCCCCGGCCATCACCTCCAGATCAGCCTCGCCCAGGAATCGCGCGACATCCCGACCATCCGCAAGGTCGGCGGCTTCAGCGCTTACAGCGAAGGCTGGGCGCTCTACGCCGAGCAGCTCGCCGACGAGCTCCACGCCTACGCGACCCCGCTCGAGCGGGCGGGCTATCTCCAGTCCTTCCTGTTCCGCGCGGCACGGTTGGTCGTCGATACAGGGATCCACACCAAGAAATGGAGCCGCGAGAAAGCGACCGACTATCTGGTCGACACCACCGGCTTCGCCCGGCCTCGCTCGCAGCGCGAGGTCGAGCGCTACTGCACCCAGGCCGGCCAGGCGTGCAGCTACAAGGTCGGCCACATGGCCTGGACCGCCGCCCGCGCCCGCGCCCAAAAGGCGCTCGGCGCGCGCTTCGACCTCAAGCAGTTCCACGAGATCCTCAAGGACGGCGCAATGCCGCTGACCATCCTCGATCGGCGCGTGGACGAGAGGATCAGGGCTGCTCGATCTTAGTCGTCATTCCAGCGAAAGCTGGAATCCATGCTGAGTCTGAATGGACCCAGCCTGCGCTGGGGTTACGGGATGGCTAGACCAGAGCCCGCTCGACCAGGTCCTCGGCGTCGAGTCCGAGCCGGCGGATCTGCGCGGCGATCGCAGGCCAGCGATTGTCGAGGAACTCCTTGCGCTCGGTGGCGCGCAGTTTCTCGGTCGCTCCGTCGGCGACGAACATGCCGACTCCGCGCCGGACGAGGATCAAACCCTCGTCCTGGAAGGTCTGATAGGCCTTGGCGACGGTGAGCGGATTGGCGCCATGCTCGGCGGCCAGGCTCCGTACCGACGGCAGCGGATCGCCGTCGCCGACCTTGCCGTCGAGGATGGAAGCGGCGATGCTGTCGCGCAGGCGGAGATAGACTGGACGATCGTCACTGGACATGGCGCTATAGTGTACTAATACAGCGACCCGGTCAAGCGCTTATCGTTCATCTGGGGTTCAGCCTTTCGGCACCCATTCGCCCAGCAGGTCATCGACTTCGGGACGCGGCCTGTCCTCCAGCTCGACGCCCGGCGTGCCGATGAAGACGAAGCCGGCGATGCGCTCGCCGTCGCGCGCGCCGATCCCCGCCATCACCTTGTCGGAATAAGCGGCCCAGCCGGTCACCCAGCCGGCGGCGAAGCCCGAAGCGGTCGCCGCATGGGCGAGGTTCATCACCGCCGCTCCGCACGAAAGTTGCTGCTCCCAGAGCGGGATCTTGGCGCTCTCGACCGGGCTGGAAAGCGCGATGATCAGCGTCGGGGCCTGATGGGCGAAACGATGGGCCGCCTCGATTTCGAGCCGGCCCGGTTCCGGATTGGCCGTGCGATAGGCCGCTTCGAGCATCGCCGCGAAGGCGCCGCGCTGCTCCTTCCCGACATGGATGAATCGCCACGGCGCGAGCTTGCCGTGATCGGGGCTTCGGGCGGCGATTCCGATCATCGTTCGAAGCTGCTGCGCGTCCGGCCCCGGCTCGATGAGGTCGCGCGGCCGCCCGGAACGGCGGCTCAAAAGATAAGCGAGCACCGAGGAGAGGTCGTTGAGCATCCGTGGCCGCTAGCAGCCCTGTCACTGCTCAACAATCCGGCTTCACAAGCCCGATTTGGCCGTTAGGGTGCGCGCTTTCCGAAATAGCGACCGCAGAGAATGCAGCGCAGGACCAGGAGAGTAGAGGATGGTCAACGTCGCCCCCGACACCACGACCGAGGGCGAACGCCCCGACGTCAGCCGCTCCGACCAGGGAACCTGGTTCGGCCATCCACGCCAACTCGCGCGCCTGTTCACGACGGAAGCGTGGGAACGGTTCGGCTATTACGGCATGCGGGCGCTGCTGACGCTCTACCTGACCAACTATTTCCTGTTCAGCGACGAGGCGGCGACGGGTCTCTACGGCGGCTTCACTGCCCTGGTCTATCTCACCCCGCTGGTCGGGGGCCTGGTCGCCGATCGCTATCTCGGCTCCAAGAAGTCGGTGAAGTTCGGCGCCATATTGATGTCGCTCGGCTATTTCACCCTCTGTTTCAGTGGTCCGGCGGCCAAGCCCTTCGCGGTCGTCGACGGCCAGCGTTACGAGGTTCAGGTCGAGGGCAAGGGCGACTCGAAAGCCCAATATGTGATTGCTGACGGGCAGCGGCTCAAGATTAAGGGCAATGACGACAAGAGCGTCTCGCTGCTCGGTCCCGGCGACGTCGAAGTTCGCCACGTGGCGCCGGGCCAGTTCCGCTCCGATGCCGATCGATCCTCCCTGTTCACGATGCTGATGCTGGTCGCGCTTTCGATGATCACCGTCGGCAACGGCTTCTTCAAGCCCAACATTTCGACGATTGTCGGATCGCTGTATGAGCAGGGCGACCGGCGCAGGGACGCGGGTTTCACCATTTTCTATATGGGCATCAATCTGGGCTCGATCTTTTCCCAGATATTATGCCCGATCCTGGCGCTCGGCGTTGGGAGTTGGGAGGGACTCGGCTGGTGGGCGGGCTTCGGCCTTGCGGCGGTGGGCATGCTGATCTCCTGGGCCTTGATCCAGTTCGACGGCGGCAAGCTCCACGGCTATGGCGAGCCGCCTCCCGGCCAGGACAAGGATCGCACTCTGGTCGTCGTTCTCGGGGCGATCATCGCGATTCCGGTGGTCTGGTTCCTGTTCAACAACGTGATGAATGCGCCGGAGATCGTCGCCGGCACCGGACTGTGGGCGCAGTTCCTGGCTTTGCCCTTCCTCAACAAGATGCTCTATCTGATCTTCATTCTCTCGACGGTCGGAGTGCCCTTTTACGCGTGGAAGGTGGGCAACAAGGTCGAGTTCCAGATGATGCTGGCCGCGATCGTGCTGATCGTTTTCAACGTATTGTTCTGGACCCTGTTCGAGCAGGCCGGTTCGTCGCTGACCTTGTTCGCGGATCGAAACACCGATCTCTCCGTTTTCGGCCTGTTCACGGTGAGCGCGCCGCAGACCCAGTTCTTCAACCCGTTCGCAATCGTCATCCTCGCGCCTCTGTTCAGCATCATGTGGACAGCGCTGGCGCGCAAAGGCCTGGAGCCCTCGATCCCGATCAAGTTCGCAATCGCTCTCATTGGCGTCGGCGCGGGCTTCCTGTTCCTGGTCTGGGGCTCGAATTTTGCCGGACCGGATTTCAAGGTCGCGATCTGGTGGGTGGCAGGCCTCTATCTGATCCACTCGATGGCCGAGTTGTGCATCTCGCCGGTCGGGCTCAGCATGATCACCAAGCTCTCCATCGCGCGGGTGGTCGGGCTGATGATGGGCGTCTGGTTCCTGTCGATCTCGGTGGCCCAGTCGCTCGCCGGGTTGCTCGCGCAATCGGCGAGCGTCGCGACCGTCGGCGGCCAGGTTACCAACCTGAAGGTCAGCCTGGATACCTATATCGGTATCTACGAGAAGTTCGGCCTGATCACCGTCGGAGTCGGCGTGTTGCTGCTGGCCCTCTCGCCCTTGATCAAGAAATGGATGCACGGGGTCAATTAGGATGCGTCGATTGATCATGGCGGCGGCGGCACTCGCCGCCGCCACCGCCTGCGCCCAGCAATCCACTCCGCCGGCGCCCGCCGCTGCCAAGGCGCCCCCCGTCCGCTATTCGCGCGATCCCTATCCTTCCACCTACCATTCCTATCCCGGCGTCCCGACTTTGGTCACCAACGTCACCATCTTCGACGGCGAGGGCGGGCGGATCGACAACGGCTCGATCCTGTTCTCCGGCGGCAAGGTCGTGGCTTTGGGCGCGAGCGTCGAGGCTCCGGCCGGGGCGACGATCATCGACGGCCGCGGCAAATGGGTGACCCCCGGGATCATCGACATCCACTCGCACCTCGGCGACTATCCCTCACCCTCGGTCGAGGGGCTTTCGGACGGCAACGAGGTGACCGGCCCGGTCCATCCCGACGTCTGGGCCGAGCATAGCGTCTGGCCGCAGGATCCCGGCTTCACCCGCGCTCTGGCCAATGGCGGAGTGACCTCGCTCGAAATCCTTCCCGGCTCGGCCAATCTGTTCGGGGGCCGTTCGGTCGTTCTCAAGAACGTCCCGGCGCGCACGGTCCAGGGGATGAAATTCCCGGGCGCGCCCTACGGCCTCAAGATGGCCTGCGGCGAAAATCCCAAGCGGGTCTACGGCAACCGCAACCAGATGCCGGGAAGCCGGATGGCCAATGTCGCGATGATGCGCGCCACCTGGCTCCGGGCCCAGGAATATAAGCGCAAATGGGACAAATATGAGCGCGATGGCGGCGAGATGCCGACCCGGGACATCGGGCTCGACACGCTTCGCGGAGTCCTGGCCGGCGAGATACTGATCCAGAACCATTGCTACCGCGCCGACGAGATGGCGATCATGATCGACATGGGGAAGGAGTTCGGCTTCCGGGTCTCGGCGTTCCATCACGCCGTCGAAGCCTACAAGATCGCCGACCTGCTCCGCGACAACCACGTCTGCGCGGCGATGTGGGCGGACTGGTGGGGCTTCAAGATGGAGGCCTATGACGCGGTCAGCGAGAATATCCCTCTGGTCCATAATGCCGGCGCCTGCGCGATCGTCCACAGCGACGATCCCAACGGCATCCAGCGGCTCAACCAGGAGGCCGCCAAGGCGCTCGCCAACGGCCGGCGCATGGGGATCAACATCTCCGACGAGACCGCCTGGACCTGGCTCAGCTTCAACCCGGCCAAGGCACTCGGGATCGCCGACCGGACCGGCAGCCTCAAGCCCGGCAAGATGGCCGACGTCGTGCTTTGGAACGGCAATCCATTCAGCGTCTACACGCGGCCCGAGAAGGTATGGATCGACGGCGCATTGATGTACGACGCGCTCGATCCGAGGCGCCGCCCGGTCACCGACTTCGAGCTCGGCCAGCCTGGTGAGGGAGACGTGAAATGACCCGCCTTCGCCAACGCTTCCTTTCCCCCCTCCCGCTCGCGGAAGGGGCCGGGGGTGGGCACGTCGAGACTCAGCAGGCCCACCCCTCAATCCCCTCCCGCAAGCGGGAGGGGAGGTTGCTCGCCGGTGCGATTGGATCGCTTCTGCTCGCCGGCAGCTTTTTGTTTGCCGCTCCGAGCTTCGCCCAGACGATCGCCATCACCGGCGGCACCATCGCGCTCGGCGACGGGTCGGAGCCGATACCGGGCGGCACGGTCCTGATCCGCGACGGCCGGGTGGTCGCGGCGGGCAGCGGGGTCGCGGTGCCCGCGGGGGCCCAGACGATCGACGCGACCGGCAAATGGGTCACTCCGGGGATCGTCGCCGGCTTCTCGCGGGTCGGGCTGCTCGAGGTCGACGCGGTCGACGGTGCCAACGACGTCGCGGCCAACAATTCGCCGTTCAGCGCGGCGATCGACGTCGCTCCGGCGATCAACCCGCGCGGCCAGTCGATCGCGGTCAACCGCGCCGGCGGAGTGACGCGCGCGGTCGTCGCTCCGGGCACCGGCAAAAGCATTTTCGGCGGCCAGGGCGCGGTGATCGATCTCGGCGCCGACATGCAGCCGATCACGCGCGCTCGGGTCTTCCAGTTCGTCGAGCTTGGCGAGGAGGGCGCGGGCGATGCCGGCGGAAGCCGCGGCTCGGCCTATGTGCTGTTCCGCAACGCGCTTCGTGAGGCGCGCGATCTCGGCCGCTTTTCGGGCGTGGCCGGCGGCGCCGGCGGTTCGTCGCGGATGCCGAGCGCGGCCAATCAGCGCGATCTGCCGCTCGAGGATCTGCCCGACAATCGCTTGCTCTCGCCGAGCGCGAGCCGGCCCGACGACGTGCTCCTCACCCGATTCGACGCCGCGGCCCTGGTGCCGGTCCTGACCGGCCGGCAATTGCTGCTCGTCCATGTCGAGCGGGCGAGCGACATATTGCAGGTGCTCGGCCTGAAGCGGGAGTTCCCGCAGCTCCGGCTGGTTCTGGTCGGAGTGGCCGAAGGATGGACGGTCGCCCAGCAGATCCGCGACTCGGGCGTGCCGGTGATCGCCAACGCGCTCACCGATCTGCCCAACACGTTCGAGCAGGTCGCTTCGACCCAGTCGAATATCGGCCGGATGGAAAAAGCCGGCGTCAAGGTCTCGATCGGGATGATCAACGACGAGGAGGCGCGGCAGGTCCGCCTCTCGCGGCAGCATGCCGGCAATCTGGTCGCTCTGAGCAAGCTGCCCGGAGCCGCCGGCCTGACCTGGGGCGAGGCTTTCGCGACGATCACGTCGCGCCCGGCCGAGGCGGTCGGGCTCGGCAATGAGATCGGCTCGCTGAGGCCCGGCCGCCGCGCCGACGTCGTCATCTGGGATGCCGATCCGCTCGAGAACAGCGCCGGTGCACTGATGGTGATGATCGACGGGGTTCAACAGCCGACCGACAATCACCAGACCCGGCTCCGCGACCGCTACCGGACGCCGACCGAAGGGCAATTGCCGAAAGCGTACGACAGATGATGGGCACGGCCGGGCTCGCGTTGGCGACCCTGGCCTTCGTCGGCAGTCATCTCGCGCTCTCGCACCCGTTCCGGATCCCGCTGGTCGGAACCGTCGGCGAGCGCGGCTTCCTCCTGGTCTATTCGATCATCGCCTTCGTCACGCTCGGAGCGATGATCCTCGCCTACCGCTCGGTCGATCCGGGCCTGCCCTTGTGGAGCGCTCCCGACTGGTGGTGGCCGGTTGCCGCGGCGATCATGCTCGCCGCGCTGATCCTGCTCGTCGCTTCGCTGTTCGGCAATCCGGCCTTCCCGCGCGGCGACGCAAGGCAGCGTCCGATCGGCCCCGCGGTCGGCATCTTCGCGATCACCAGGCATCCGATGAACTGGGCGTTCGCGCTCTGGGCCCTGGTCCACCTCTCGCTCTGGGGGTCGCCGCGCAACCTGATCGTCGCGTCCGGAATCCTGATCCTCGCGATCGGCGGATCGATCGGCCAGGACCGCAAGAAAAGGCGGTTGCTTGGGCCTCCCTGGCTCGACTGGGAGGCGCGCACCTCCTTCATCCCGTTCGGCGCCCTGCTGACCGGCCGCGCGAAGTGGAGCGCCGCCTCGCCCGGCTGGATCGCATTGCTCGGCGGGCTGGCGCTGTGGCTTGCCATCACTTGGCTCCACGCGCCCATGGTGTCGCCGATCGCGACCTTGCTCGCCCGCTAGCCCCCTTCCGCTCGCGGGGCGAGGCGCGGCTAAGGCCTGTCCGGGGGACAGGCCAGCGCCTCGCGGTTGGGGGTGGGCCTGTCCAGACCCCAGCATGCCCACCCCTTAATCCCCTCCCGCAGGCGGGAGGGGCGGTGGCGGCCGCGTTGCCCTACAGACGCACCATCCGCATCCCGCGCTCGCCGTAGCGCGGGCCGGCGGTGCCGCCGCGCGGAGCGGCTGCTTCCAGGTCGGCGACATCCTGAGCGCTCAGTTCCACATCGGCAGCGGCCGCGCTGTCCTCGAGCGTGGCTCGCCGCTTCACGCCGGGGATTGGCACGATGTCCTCGCCCTGCGCGAGCAGCCACGCCAAAGCGATCCGCGCCAGGCTGACACCGTGGCGGTCGGCGACCACTCGGATCGCGTCGACGATCTTCATATTGGCGCCGAAATTCTCCTCGGAGTAACGCGGATCGTTGTGGCGCCAGTCGTCGGCCGGAAGGTCCGCCCGGCTCCTGATGTCGCCGGTCAGGAAGCCTCGGCCCAGCGGGCTGTAGGGGACGAAGCCGATCCCGAGCTCGCGGCAGACCGGCAATATGTCGTCCTCGACCTCGCGCTCCCAGAGCGAATATTCGGACTGGAGCGCGGCGATCGGGTGGACCTTATGGGCGCGGCGAAGGGTCTCGGGCGCGGCTTCGGACATGCCGAGGTGGCGGACTTTCCCCTCCTTGACCAGTTCGGCCATGCCGCCGATCGTCTCCTCGATCGGGACGTTCGGATCGACCCGGTGCTGGTAGAAGAGATCGATCGTGTCGATCCCGAGCCGCTTCAGCGATCCTTCGCAGGCGCGGCGGGCATTTTCGGGGCTTCCGTCGATCCCGACCGGCTGGTCGCCGTCCCAGCGCAAAGCGAATTTGGTGGCGATGACCAGACCGTCGCGTTTCCCCCTGATCGCCTCGCCGAGCAGGATCTCGTTGGCGAACGGACCGTACATCTCGGCCGTGTCGAAGAAGGTTATTCCAAGGTCGATGGCGCGATGGATCGTCGCGATCGATTCGTCGTCGTCGGCGGTCGCGCCGTAGGTGATGTTGCCGCCGCGGACCATCGGCATGCAGCCGATGCCGATGGCCGAGACGTCGAGCGGTCCGAGGCGGCGATATTTCATGTCGGTTTCCTTTTCCTCTTCGGCCGCGCGGTCTCTCCGCTCTCGCTCCCCTCCGCCTGGAGCAGCCGGTCCTGCTCGGTCAGCGCTTCGCCGGGCGCGAAGCCCGATCGCCGGGCGAGGGTGGCGGTGGTGGCGACGTCCATCGCGACATTGCCGGTCGTGCGGATGATGTCGGGCAGGGTTTCGACCGCGACGAGCAGGACGAGCGGCTCGATCGGAACGCCCATCGCCAGGCAGATCGGAGCGATCGAGCTGATATAGGAGATCGAGCCGGGCAGGCTGATCGCCCCCAAAGTCGTCGTCGCCGCCACCGCGACCCCCGCGGCGAGGGTCATCGGAGTCAGCGGTATCTCGAACCAGCGCGCGACGTAGATCGCGACTGCGAGGTTCATCGCCGGCCCGGTCGCCCGGAACAGAGCGACTGCGAGAGGAAGGGTCACGCCCGACGCGGCGACCGGAACGCCCAGCTTCTCGGCGCCGCGGAGCATGGCCGGGAGCGAGGCGAGCGAGCTCTGGGTGCTGATCGCGACCGCGTGGCTCGGCCCGACCGCGCGCGTATAGGCCATGAAGCCGAGCCGTCCGCCGATCATCGCCAGCGGCCACGCCGCGAACCAGACGATCGCTCCGATCGAGGAGACGATGATGATGTAGTGGACCAAAGCTCCCAGCGCCGACGAGCCTGCCTTGGCGCCGACGACGTAGGCGAGCGCGAAAACGCCGATCGGGGCGAGCAGAAGCACCCAGTTGATGATCACCAGCATGACGTCGCCGATCGCCCGGAAGAAGCCGATCAGCTGGGCGCGCGGCTCGTCGGGCAGGCGCATCAGGGCGAAGGCGAAGACGGCGGTGAAGACCATCAGCGGCAATATCTGATCGTTGGCGGCGGCCGATATCGGATTGGTCGGGACGAACGAGCGGACGAACTGGCCGAACGTCGGGATCTCGCCGACCTTGTCGGCCGAGGCGGACAAAGCGTCGCGAAGCGCCGCGGCGGAATCGCCCGGCATCGGCCACAGATCGAGGAGCAAGGGCGTGAGCAGAGCCGCCATGATCGCCCCGCTCCACAGCACGATCATGAACAGCAGCACCGCCCTCCCGGCCAGCCGGTTGGCGCGCGCCGCTTCGGCGGAAGCGGCGATGCCGGTGATCAGAAGAGCGACGATCAGCGGGATGATCGTCATCCGGAGCGCGTCGAGCCAGAGCCCGCCGATCGGCTCGAGGACCGGGATCGCTCCGGTTGCCAGGTCGGGAGCGAATCTGGCGCCGGCGATTCCGAGGATCAGGCCGAGGGCGAGAGCGGAGAGGATTCGTGTGGTCTGCGACATGGACGAATGCTTAGGGTCCGCACCCGTTATCGGCAATGGTACGATCCGGAGGTAGACTCGAGAGGCGCTCACAGATCGACGTCATTGCGAGCGGAGCGAAGCAATCCAGTCCTGAGCTCGTGCAGCATTGTGCATTGCTGGATTGCCGCGTCGCTACGCTCCTCGCAATGACGACAGGGGACGTAACTAAGCCGTCGCCCTCAGTCGCTCATGGCGCTATTCAACCTGGACGGAAACTGGGGCACAGGGCGGAATGTCACGCAAATTCTTCGGTACGGACGGGATCAGGGGGCGGACCAACGAGCCGCCGATGACGGCCGAGATGGCGCAGCGGGTCGGCCAGGCGGCCGGCGCCCATTTCCAGCGCGGCGACCATCGTCACCGGGTGGTGATCGGCAAGGACACCAGACTGTCCGGCTACATGATGGAGACCGCCTTGATCTCCGGCTTCACCAGCGTCGGCATGGACGTGGTTATGGTCGGCCCGGTGCCGACTCCGGCGGTCGCGCTGCTGACCCGGTCGATGCGCGCCGATCTCGGCGTGATGATCTCGGCGAGCCACAATCCCTACACCGACAACGGCATCAAATTGTTCGGGCCGGACGGCTATAAATTGTCGGACGAGGACGAGGCGGCGATCGAGCGGCTGCTCGACGAGCCGCCCAGGCTGGTGCCCGCGCCCGAGATCGGCCGCTCGCGCAAGATCGAGGATGCGCGCGGCCGCTACATCCACTTTGCCAAATCGACCTTCCCCGAGGAATTGCGCCTCGACGGCCTCAAGATCGTGATCGATTGCGCCAACGGCGCGGCTTACGAGGTCGCCCCCTCGGCTTTGTGGGAGCTCGGCGCCGACGTGGTCGCGATGGGAGTCTCGCCCAACGGCCTCAACATCAACGACGGCTGCGGCTCGACCGCGCCCGCCGCGCTCCAGGCCCGGGTGGTAGAGGAAGGCGCCCACATCGGCATCGCTCTCGACGGCGACGCCGACCGGCTGATCGTCGTCGACGAGAAAGGCCGGCTGGTCGACGGCGACCAGTTGATGGCTTTGATCGCCATCTCCTGGGCCCGGCGCGGAATGCTCGAGGGCGACGGGATCGTCGCCACTTCGATGTCGAACCTCGGCCTCGAACGCTATCTCGAGACCAACGGCCTAAGCCTGGTCCGGACCCAGGTCGGCGACCGCTATGTGCTGGAAGCGATGCGCGCGGGCGGCTTCAATGTCGGCGGCGAGCAGTCCGGCCACATCATCCTCTCCGAATATTCGACCACCGGCGACGGCCTGATCGCGGCGCTCCAGATCCTCGCCTGCCTGGTCGAGGACGGCCGCGCCGCAAGCGATCTGCTCCACCAGTTCGACCCGCTGCCGCAACTGCTCAAGAATGTCCGCTTCGCCGGCGGAGCGCCGCTCGAGGCGGAAAGCGTCAAGGCCGCGATCGCCTCGGCGGAAGGGCGGCTCGCCGGAATCGGCCGGCTGGTCATCCGCAAATCCGGCACCGAACCCCTGATCAGGGTGATGGCCGAGGGCGAGGACGAGAAGATGGTCGAGGAAGTGGTCGACAGCATCTGCGAAGCGGTGAAAGCGGCATAGTGCTGGAGCTCAGGCCCGATTGCGAACGCTGCGGCATGGATCTGCCGCCGGAAAGCGCCGACGCTCGGATCTGCACCTTCGAATGCACGTTCTGCGCGGCCTGCGTCGACGGACCGCTGGGCGGGACCTGCCCCAATTGCGGCGGCAATTTCGAGCCTCGCCCGATCCGCCCGGCGCATCTGCTCGCCAAATATCCGGCCTCGACCGCGCGGAAGGGACCGGCGACCGGCTGACCGGCGATCGAAGCGCGGCAAATCCGTTCTTGGTTCGCGCAGAGACGCAGAGAGCCGCAGAGAACGCAGAGAGCCGGAGCTTGTGTCTCCCGAGTCCTGATCTTCGCCCCGCCGAGATGAAAAGCCGGCTTCGCCGACAGCGAATCAAGATGGGCCGGGGTCTTCGAGACCCGTTCGGCATCTCTGCGTCTCTGCGTTCCTCCGCGTCTCTGCGCGAACCATGCTGCTTGCGGGAGGGAGGGGGCCCCGGCATATCCGAACCGTGTCGCCGACAAACAGACCTCGTCCTGATCCAGCCGGTGAGCGGGAGGGTAAGCCGCCGCGAATCCTCGCGATCGCGGGATCGGATTCGGGCGGCGGAGCTGGCGTCCAGGCGGACATCAAGACGGTGACGATGCTCGGCGGCCACGCAATGACCGCGATCACCGCTCTGACCGCCCAGAACAGTCTCCGGGTCGATTCGGTCCTGCCGGTCCCGGCCGATATGGTGATTCAGCAGATCGACTCGGTGATCGCCGATCTCGGGGTCGATGCGATCAAGGTCGGAATGATCGGCTCGCCCGAGACAGCGGCGGCGGTCGCGGACCGGCTGGGCGCCGAGACCGGAGCGCCGATCGTCTTCGACCCGGTCATGGTGGCGACCAGCGGCGCCCTGCTCGCCGATGATGCCACCATCCAGGCCTTCGAGCGGCTGATGGCGGCGGCGACCCTGGTGACTCCCAACGCGCCCGAACTCGCCACCCTGACCGGACGGGTGATCGGCGATGCCGCCCAGCTCGAGGGCGCCGCGCTCGCGCTCGCCGGCAGGATCGGCACCATGGTTCTGGCCAAAGGCGGCCATGTCCCGGGCCCCCGGATCGTCGATCTGCTGGTCTCGCCCGGCGGCGAGGTGAGGCGTTGGGAAGGCGATCCGATCGACACTCTGCACAGCCACGGCACCGGCTGCACCCTGAGCAGCGCGATCGCCACCCTGCTGGCGCAGGGCATGGCGCTCGCCCCGGCGATCGCGATGGCGCGGACCTTCGTCCGGCTCGCTCTGCGCGAAGCGCCGGGGCTCGGCGCCGGCCACGGACCGATGGGCCAGCAGGAGCTGGTCCTCGATCTGCCGCCGCCGGCCGGGGCGATGCTCAACCACGTCACCCTTCCCGCGAGCGATTATGAGGCGAGCATCGCCTTCTACCGTCTGCTCGGCTGCCGGCAGATCGTCGCCGCCCCGCCGCGCTACGCCCGCTTCGAGGCGCCGGGCGGGATGACGCTGTCGATCGAGATCCGCGATCCGGTCGACGCGCCGTCGACGACCGAATATTTCTTCCAGTGCGCCGACGTCGACGCCGAGGTCGAGCGGCTGACCGGGCTCGGAATGAGGTTCGACGCCATGCCGGTCGACCGCGACTATCTCTGGCGAGTCGCCGAAGCACGCGACCCGCACGGCAACCTCATCCGCTTTTACGAGACCGACGAGGTCCGCCGCTATCCGCCCTGGCGCCTGACCTAATTCGTCATCCCAGCGAAAGCTGGGATCTCCCTGCCTTTGCGGACTCAGTCAGGGGAAATGAGATCCCAGCTTTCGCTGGGATGACGGTGTAAGAAGCCGGACTATCCACAACTTATCGCGGTCCCGCGCTCCGAACCTCTGGCCTCACGCGAATCGCGACTCTAGTCTTCGCCACCATGGCGCGCCCCTGCTTCAAGATCGAACGGGACTATCCGGAGCCGCTCGCCGGAGTCGACGAGGCCGGATGCGCGCCGCTCGCCGGGCCGGTGGTGGCGGCGGCGGTGGTTCTCGACCGCACGCGCTTCCCGCGCGGCATCGACGACAGCAAGGCGATTCCCGCGCCCGAGCGCGAGGCGATTTACGGCCGGCTCCGGAAAGTCGCGCGGATCGGGGTCGGCATCGCCAGCGTCGAGGAGATCGACCGGCTCAACATCTTCTGGGCGCGGATGCTGGCGATGGTCCGTGCGGTCGATGCGCTGGGTTTCGAGCCGGCCATGGTCCTGGTCGACGGCAATCGCTGCCCGAACTGGGAGCGGCCGTCGAAAGCGATCGTCGCCGGCGATACCAAATGCCGATCGATCGCGGCCGCCTCGATCGTCGCCAAGGTCACCCGCGATCGGATCATGGCCGATCATGCCCGGGTCCATCCCGGTTATGGCTGGGAGACCAACAAGGGTTACGGAACGCCCGAACATGTTCGCGCCCTCGACCGGCTCGGCCTCACCCCGCTCCACCGGATGAGCTTCGCGCCCTGCCGGCAACACAAGCTCGAGCTGGTGAGTCCTTTGAGCCACACCACCTGATATTGAGTCCGGAGCCCATGCCCGGACGCTATCCCTAGCGTGGGACTCGTTTCGTTCCCGGCGCGTTAACCATATCCTCAACTGCTTCCGCTAAGCCCCTGATCTTGACCGCTGAGTCCGACTGACTCAGGCTCGATCTCTTTGTGAAACCGGGGGCGGTGACGAATGAGCGTATTGACGCCTGTGGGGCCTGGTCGCCGTCGCCTGAAAGCCGGACCGCATCCCGATTTGCCGCTCGATTCGATCCTCGAGGACGATTGCGTCGCGGCGATGGCGCGCCTTCCGGCGGCGAGCGTCGACATGATCTTCGCCGACCCGCCCTACAATCTCCAGCTCGGCGGCGACCTGTTCAGGCCCGAAGGCGGTCTGGTCGACGCGGTCGACGACGATTGGGACAAGTTCGATACTTTCGCCAGCTACGACAAGTTCACCCGCGCCTGGCTGAAGGAGGCGCGCCGGATCCTGAAGCCCGAGGGGACCCTGTGGGTGATCGGCAGCTACCACAATATTTTCCGGGTCGGTGCCGCGCTCCAGGACGAGGGCTATTGGATCCTCAACGACATCGTCTGGCGCAAATCCAATCCGATGCCGAACTTCCGGGGAACGCGATTCACCAACGCCCACGAGACTCTGATCTGGGCGTCGCACGGCGAGGACAGCCGCTACACGTTCAACTATCGCGCGATGAAGGCGCTCAACGACGAGCTCCAGATGCGCTCGGACTGGGTGCTTCCGATCTGCTCGGGCGGCGAGCGGGTGAAGACCGAAGGGGTCAAGGCCCACCCGACCCAGAAGCCCGAGGCTTTACTTTACCGCGTGCTTCTCGCCTGCACCAACAAGGGCGACGTCGTTCTCGACCCCTTCTTCGGCACCGGCACCACCGGGGCGGTGGCCAGGCGGCTCGGCCGGCGCTGGATCGGGATCGAGCGGGAAAAGAAATATGTCAAAGTCGCGCGCCAGCGGATCGCCTCGACCCTCGCATTGGACGAGAGCGCGATGCGGACCATGCAGTCGAAGAAATCGCAGCCGCGCGTTCCGTTCGGAGCCCTGGTCGAGAACGGGCTGATCGAGCCCGGCGCATTCCTCACCGACAGCAAAAGGCGCTGGAAGGCGCGGGTCGGAGCCGATGCTTCGGTCGAGATGGCGGGGCAGATGGGATCGATTCACCAGATCGGCGCGGCGGCCCAGGGCGCGCCGTCGTGCAACGGCTGGACCTTCTGGCACGTCGCCCAGGGCGAGGCGCTGGTGCCGCTCGATGAGCTTCGCCAGCTATATATTTCAAATTTGGACTGATTTCTCAAAATCGGTCAAAAATCACTCAAAAACAGGTTAAACACCGTATTCGCGCCACTCGACAGGCCCGCGAATCCAAGGCAGACAGAGCGACGGCGGCCGTCCCTTTGCGCCTAACGCCCACTCGCTTTTGACCACGGGAGGCGGGTGGGAGCCCCTTTAGGTGTGAAGGGCTTGGAGAGCGTTGCGTTCAACGTGACGATCCCCTGGCCTCGGAGAGTCAGTACCCCTACCGGCCCTTTGACAAGCGGCGGTCGCCACCCAATCCTTCCCGGCACGGGGAGAGGGACCGCGCTTCAGCGCGGTGGAGGGGGCGGCGAGAGCTTCCGACCCAAGGCAAGAGCCGCTAGGCCGACTCCATGGACAAAAGAACCTATTTGCGGCCCACCGCTTTCGTCGACGCGCCGTTCGGACTCGACGGCAAGGTGGCGAGGCTGGCCGGCTCGATGCTCTGGTTCTCGGCGGTCGAGGCGTCGACTTTCGAAGGCGACCGGCGCGTCGGCACCGAGCTCATACCGGTCGAGGCGATCGAGCAGCGGCTGGCGGGATTCGGCGCGGGGGCGGCTTCGGCCTGGGCGAATCTCACCGGCCCCCGCGCTCCGCTCGCGCTCGGCGAGCGCACGGTGCGGCTCGACCAGCCGCAGGTGGTCGGGATCGTCAACGTAACCCCCGACAGCTTCTCCGACGGCGGCCGATTCGCGGACGGCGAGTCCGCCGCAGCGGCCGGGTTCGCGATGGCGGAAGCCGGGGCGGCGATCGTCGACGTCGGCGGCGAATCGACCCGGCCGGGCGCGAAGAAGGTGTGGGAAGGCGACGAGATCGACCGGATCCTTCCCGCGGTTCGGAAACTGGCGGCCGGCGGGACGGCGGTGTCGATCGACACGCGCAAGTCGAGCGTGATGGAAGCCGCGCTCGGAGCCGGCGCGGCCCTGGTCAACGACGTCTCGGCCCTGACCCACGACGAGCGCTCGTCGGCGGTGGTGGCCAAGGCCGGCTGCCCGGTGGTGCTGATGCATCACCAGGGCGATCCCGAGACGATGCAGGATTCGCCTTCCTACCCGAAGCCGGTGCTGTTCGCCGTCTATGACTGGCTGGCGGAGCGGATCGCTGCGGCGGAAGCGGCCGGGATCGCGCGCGAGCGCATCATCGTCGATCCCGGCATCGGCTTCGGCAAGACCGTCCAGCACAATCTCGACATCATCAACGGCCTCGCAATTCTCCACGGACTCGGCTGTCCGATCATGCTCGGCGCAAGCCGCAAGCGGACGATCGGCGCCCTCGCGAACGAGGCGCCGGCCGACCGGAGGCTGGCCGGATCGATCACCCTGGCCTTGAAGGGAATCGATCAGGGCGCTCAGCTTCTCCGGGTCCACGACGTCGAGGAGACGGTGCAGGCGGTGAAGGTCTGGCGCGGACTTCGCGACGCCGCCCTGACCGCTCGTTAGGCCACGGGAGGCGCCTTGGTTCATTCGGTCCGTCATTGCGAGCGTCGCGAAGCAATCCAGTGCGACCACTGAGGCCCACTGGATTGCTTCGTCGCTTCGCTCCTCGCAATGACTGATCTACGCTCCCGATGACAGCTTTGACGCTTGCCGTTCACCGATGAATTGACCGCGTGCGCCGCCCGGCGCATTTCTACCCGCCGAGTCTCGCATGGGGGATGATGCGATGAAGCGATGGATCCTGCTGTTCGCCTTGCTTCTGCCGCTTGCTCTGGCTGCTTCTTCGCCCGGCCGGGCGGCGCCGCCCGCTTCCTATTTCGACAATAAGGGTCAAGCCGACGCGCTGAGCGGCGGAGTCCGGATGATCGACATCGACACGCCCAAGGGCAAGTTCCGGGTCTGGACCAAAAGGGTTGGCAACAATCCGCGGCTGAAGGTGCTTCTGCTCCACGGCGGCCCGGCCGCGACGCACGAATATTTCGAGGCGTTCGACACCCGGCTGCCTGCGGAGGGGATCGAATATATTTATTACGACCAATTGGGCTCGGCCTACAGCGACAAGCCCGAGGACGACGATCTGTGGACCCTTCCGCGCTTCGTCGAAGAGGTCGAGCAGGTCCGCCAGGCGCTCCATCTCGATCGCGACAATTTCTGCCTGCTCGGCCACAGCTGGGGCGGCATGCTGGCGATGGAATATGCGCTCAAATATCAGCAGCACCTCAAATGCCTGGTCATCTCCAACATGATGGATTCGATCCCGGCCTATAATCTTTACGCCGAGCGGGTGCTGATGCCGGCGATGGACCAGAGCCAATTGAACCTGGTCAGGGAGCTGGAGCGGACCGGCAAGACCGACGATCCGCGCTACATGCAGACCCTCGTCCCGATGCATTACGAGAAGCATTTCCTGCGCCGGCCGTTCGCCGAATGGCCGGAGCCGGTCGGCCGCTCGTTCGGCCACCTCAACCAGCACGTTTACGCCTTGATGCAGGGCCCGAGCGAGCTCGGCGCCAGCGGCCGGCTGGTCGACTGGGACCGCAGCGCCGACCTCCATCTTGTCAAGGTCCCGACCCTGGTGATCGGGGCCACCTACGACACGATGGACCCGGCCTGGATGCGGGCGATGGCGTCGCGCCTCCCGCACGGGCACTTTCTGCTCTGCTCGAACGGCAGCCACATGGCGATGTACGACGACCAGGAGACCTATTTCAGGGGCCTGATCGCGTTCCTGAAGAGCGTCGAGGCCGGCCGGACCTGATCTCCTCGTCACCCCAGCGGAGGCTGGGGTCCAAGCAGCGTCGGTGGCAGTCGCAGAGACAGAATGGATCCCAGCTTCCGCTGGGATGACGAACAAGTGTAGGCGATGCGAATGCCCGCCGACCTCGCCATCCTCTATGAGCATCCGGACTGGTTCCGGCCGCTCTTCGCCGCGCTGAACCGGCGCGGCCTGGCCTATGAAGCGATCCGGCTGACCGACCATGTCTTCGATCCCGGCGCGCGCGACATCCCCGCGCCGGTGGTGCTGAGCAGGGTCGCCATGTCGGGCTTCCTGCGCGAGTCCGAGCACGGCATCTTTTACGCCGAATCCCTGCTCGCCCATTGGGCCGCCAACGGCGCTCGGGTGATGAACGGCTCCGAGGTGATCGCCGTCGATTCGTCCAAGGCGCGTCAGCTTTCGCTGATCGCGGGTCTCGGCATCGCAGTGCCTGAGACCCGCGTAGTCCATCGCGCCGAGGATCTGCGAGCCGCGGCGGACGGCATGTCCTTCCCGCTTCTGGTCAAGGCCAATGTCGGCGGCTCCGGGGCCGGCATCGCCCGCTTCGAGGATGAGGCCGAGCTCGCTGCTGCGGTCGAAGCGCGCACGATCCCGGAGAGCGTCGACAAGGTGCTGCTGCTCCAGGATCTGGTTCCCGCGCGCGGGGGGACGATCGTCCGGGTCGAGACTCTGGGCGGCGCCTTCCTCTACGCGCTCGAAGTGGAAAGCGGCGGGAGCTACGACCTCTGCCCCGCCGACGCCTGCGTCGCGGCGCCCGGCCGAACGGCGATTCGGATGGCGGCCCTCACTCCGCCGCCGGAGATCATCGAAGCGGCCGAGCGAATCGCCCGAGCGGTCGGGCTCGACCTCGGCGGGATCGAATATATGATCGACGACCGCGACGGAATCGCCCGCTTCTACGACATCAACGCTCTGTCCAACTTCGTCGCCGATCCGATCAGCGTGCTCGGCTGGGACCCGCACGAGCGGCTGGTCGACTATCTGGAAACGGCAATCGCGGAGAGAGGCCGATGAGGTTCGGTTACTGGATGCCGGTGTTCGGCGGCTGGCTTCGCAACGTCGCGGACGAGGGGATGGCGGCGAGCTGGGACTATGTCCGCCGGCTCACCGTCCGGAGCGAGGAGACCGGCTGGGACCTGACCCTGATCGCCGAGCTCAATCTCAACGACATCAAGGGTGTCGGGGAACCGGCGCTGGACGCCTGGTCGACCGCGGCGGCGCTTGCCGCGGTGACGTCGAGAATCGAGTTGATGGTCGCGGTCCGGCCCAATTTCCATCACCCGGCTCTGTTCGCCAGGCAGGCCGCCAATATCGACAATATCAGCGGCGGCCGGCTCGCTCTCAACGTCGTCTCCTCCTGGTGGGCCGACGAGGCGCGCCAATATGGTCTCCAGTTCGACCAGCATGACGACCGCTACGCCCGGACTCGCGAATGGCTGAAGGTGGTCGACGGTTTGTGGAGCGAGAAGAGGTTCAGCTACGAGGGCGAGCGCTACCGGCTCGAGGACGCGATCTGCGAGCCCAAGCCGGTCGCGAAGCCGCGCCCGACCATCTATGCCGGCGGAGAAAGCGATGCCGCCAAGACGATGATCGCCGAGCAGTGCGACGCCTATGTCATGCACGGCGACCCGGTCCAAGCGGTCGCCCCCAAGATAGCCGACATGGCGGAGCGGCGCGAGAAAGCTGGCAGGCCGCCGATGCGCTACGGGATGGCGGCCTATGCGATCGTGCGCGACAGCGAGGCCGAGGCGAAAAGGGAGCTCGAGCGGATCACCGCGCTGCCGCCGACTCCGCCGCCCGGCTTCGACAATTTCGACCAATGGCTTTCCGGCACCCAGCTTGAGCGCGAGCTCAAGCTCCAGGAATATTCGGTCTCCAACCGCGGCCTCAGGCCCAATCTGGTCGGAACGCCCGAGCGTTTGCGCGAACGGATCGAGCAATATGAGGAAGCGGGCCTCGACCTGCTGCTTCTTCAATCAAGCCCGCAGGCCGAGGAAATGGATCGCTTCGCCGCCCAGGTGATTACACCGATGAAGGCGTGACTCCCCCTCCCGCTTGCGGGAGGGGGTGGGGGGGTGGGCAGACGAGAGATCCGAATAGGCCCACCCCCAGCCCCTCCCGCAAGCGGGAGGGGGGAATAGGTCAGAACTCGGACCTCACGCCCACGACGACGTTCTTCGCCTCCGGATCCACACCCGCGGCGCGGTCGAAGTCGGCGGTCCGCCCCAGGTCGCGGGACCAGCTGAAGCCGACATAGGGCGCGAGATGCCCGACGATTTCGTAGCGCATCCTGAGCCCGCCCTCGGCGTAGGAGAGGCCCCGCCCGATTCCGAGCGCGGGCACGTCCTTGGCGTAAGCGTCGACCTCGACGCTCGGCTGGAGGAAGAGCCGCTTGGCGAGTTTGAGATTGTAATAAGAGGCAAGCCGCGCGCTGAGCTCGCCTTTGGTCGACAGATAGGCCCAGGTGCCGAGCCACAAACTGCCGTCGTCATATTGTGCGCCGAGAGCGCCATGGACCCGCGACGGGCGGGGCCGGGCGTCGTAGCGAAGGCCGGCATTGAGGTCCCAATGGCTGCCGACATTGCGGCTGTAGAAAGCGTCGAGCTCCAGAGTGTCGAGACTTCCGGCGAAGGTGCCGTCGCCGCTGAAGCCGAAATAGACCCGGTCGCTGTCGTCGCCGAACAGAGCCGAGAAATCCCAGGCGTAGGAATCGCCCTTGGGAGCCCATTCGAAGCGGTCGAGCAAGGCATATTGGAGCTTTGGCCCGTCGGAAGACGTGCCGGTCTGCTCAGGCGGCCGGGCAGCCTCCACCGGGGACGGGTCCGAGCTGATGTCGTAAGGGACATCGCTCGCCGGCGCCGGCTCGCTCACATCCTCATAGGGCAGGAGCTGGGCCGAGGCGGGGCCCGCGGCGGGCAGGATCCCGGCGAGCAGCGCCGCCCCGGCGCGCGCGGCCTTGTTCCCGAATGTTGCCGGCATGCCCCACCCCCCGAAATCAGGTCGGGCCGCCATTACAGGGTGGCGGTTAAGGCCGCGTTAGGGGCGGTCGAGAACCGCGATCATCGGCCCGAGCTGGTGCGAGGAATCGCGGCGGCCCGCCGCCGGGTCCCACAAGCTCGAAACCGCGCCGTCGAAATAGAGCGCCTCGCGGCATCCGAGACCGTCGCGAAACAGGCGCGCGAACCGGCCGAACGAGACCGGCCCATCGCTGATGACGAACCAGGCGTGGCGAGCGTCGGCCAGGCCGACGCCGTTGCGGACATACAGCGAGTCCCCATTCGGACGAATCAAAGGGTGGATCCTGCCGTGGATGACCAGCATCGGTCCGGACTGGGTCGCCCAGTACGGCTTTCGAGCCCTCGCCGCCCATTGCTCGCTCGTCAGGATCGCCAGCTTGCCGTCGCGGCCGATCGCCAGCACCCCGTTCGGCTTCATGTGGAAATTGCCGGGCCCGTCGCGGAGGTTGAGCTTGCGCCGCTCCCGGCCTTTCTCGACATAGAGGCCGATCGGCATGCCCCGATCGTCGTACATGCCCGCATTCATCGCGAAACGGAGCCGGCGGGTGCGGGCGCCCAAATGCGATTCCAGCCTGGCGAAGGAGCGGAGCGGAGTGCCCGCTTCGTCCAGCGCCAGCTCGATCGCCTGCGTGTCGGCGTCGTAACGGCACAGAGTGAAGAGCGAGCCCTCGAAGCGGCGCTCCTCACACAGGCTCGGAGTGGCCGGCGCGGGTTCGGTACGGCAGCCGCAAAGCCCCGGCAGGAGGGCCAGCGATCCCGCGATCAGCAGGCTAGAGCGAATAGCCGCCGTCGCTGACCAGGCAGGCGCCGGTCATGAACGCTGCTTGCTCCGAAAGCAGGAAGACAATCTGGCCGGCAATCTCCTCGGGCCGGCCGAACCTTCCGAGCGGGGTCGATCCGCCCACGGCCATCGCCTTGAACGCGGCCTCTTCGCTGCCCTTGCTCTCGACCAGAGCCTGGAAGAAGGGGACGCTCGACCAGATCGGGGTCTCGACCCCGCCGGGAGCGATCGAATTGACCCGGATGCCGCTTGGCCCGCCTTCCTTGGCGGCGATCCGGGCGAGGTGGATCACCGCCGCTTTCGACGCGCCGTAGGCGGCAATTCCGGCCTCGGCTTTGAGGCCGGCGGTCGAGGCGGTGATGACGATTGCGCCGCCATTGCCCTTCATCGCCCGCATCGACGCTTGGAGCGTCAGGAAAGCACCGTCGAGATTGGCCGACATCACACGCCGCCAGTCGGCGAAGGCGCATTCCTCGATCGGCGCGCCCGCGCCGATCCCGGCATTGACCACCGCGTGGGTGAGCCCGGTCAGGTCGGCGTCGGCCCACAGCTGCTCGTCGGCGACGTCGCCGACGATCAGCTGTCGCTCGCAGGGCAAAGAGAAAGCGAAATCCGCCATCCGATCTTCGTCGAGATCGGCGAGGATCAGTTTCTTGGCGCCCTGGCTCGCGAGCAGGGTCGCGGTGGCGGCGCCGATGCCCGACGCCGCGCCGGTGATCAGGACGATCGCATTTTCGAAATCTGGCATGGATTTACCTTAAGGTAGTGGCTGGCCTTAAGCGAGTGGCTGGCCTTAAGCGAGCGGCTGGCCTTAAGCGAGCGGCGGGGCTCAAAACGAGCCGCGTTGCTCAGAGCCAGTCGCGTTTGCGGAAATTGACGTAGAGCGCGATGCAGACGACCGCCACCGTCCCGACCACCAGATAATAACCGTAGCGCCAGTGAAGCTCGGGCATGTTGGAGAAATTCATTCCGTAAATGCCCGCCATCGCCGTCGGCACCGCCAGGATCGCGGCCCAGGCGGCGAGCCGCCGCGAGATCATCGTCTGCTGCGACTGGCTGGTCTGGACGCTCGCGTCGAAGCAGAAAGCCAGCATCTCGCGGATCGCGTCGATCTCCTCCTGGACGCCGCGGACATGGTCGCTGACGTCGCGGAACAGCAATTCCATCTTCGCATCGTCGGGGAACATGTCGCTTCGCTCGAGCTTGCGGCAGACCTCGACGAGCGGAAGCACTCCGGAGCGGAGGCGAAGCAGGTCGCGGCGAAGGATGTAGAGCCTCTGCACCTGGTCGTGGCTCAGCCGCTCGGCGAGCAGATCGTTCTCGATCTCGTCCGCTTCCTCCTGGACCCGTTCGAGCACCGCCAGATAATTGTCCACGATGAAATCAAGGATCGCATAGAGGATGTAGGTCTCGCCGCGTTTCAGCAGCGCCGGCGCGGCTTCGCAATGGGCCCGCACCTTGGTGTAGGAGGCCGACGGCCCGTGGCGGATCGAGACGATGAAGCCGCGGCCGACGAACAAATGGGTCTCGCCGAACTCGATGCGGTCGGCGACGATCTCGGCGGTTCGGGCGACGATGAACAGGCAGTCGCCGTAGCGCTGCAATTTGGGCCGCTGGTGCGCCTCGCCGGCATCCTCGATCGCCAGAGCGTTGAGGCCGAACTGGTGCTGGACTTCGCCGAGCTCGGCGTCGGACGGCTCCAGAAGGCCGATCCAGACGACATGGCCCTCGCGCCTCGACCATTCGCCCGCTTCGGCGACCGCGATCTCGCGGACTCGAACGCCCTCGGCATAGACGCTCGCGGCGACGAGGCCGCTCTTTGCCGGTGCGGATGCGGTATCGGCCATCGCGGCCCTCCCCGCCGACGGTTCTAGCGTGGAGAGGGAAGGGGTGCCAGCCTGGCCGGTCCTTCGATACGGGTCTTCGCCAGGCTCAGCCCCTACTCAGGATGAGCGCTATTCTCTCTTTCGCTCATGCTGAGTAGCCGGTGAGCTTGTCGAACCGGCGTATCGAAGCACGCAGCTAGGCCGCGTCGCCGATGCCGAGCTCGCCGAGCTTGCGGTAGAGGGTTGAGCGGCCGATCCCGAGCCGGCGGGCGACCTCGGTCATCCGGCCGCGATAATGGCCGATGGCGAGGCGGATGACGTCGGCCTCGATCTCCTCGAGCGAGCGCAAATTGCCGTCGCGGTCGTAGAGGGTGATTCCGGGGCCGTTGGACAGAGCCGCGGTCTGCGACGCGCCGTTGAGCGCGAAGGCGTGATAATCGTCGGCCCGCTTCGAGTAGGTCGATTCCTGGGCGATCTGCGGGAAGTCGGCGGCGGTCAGCGCATTGCCTTCGCAGAGTACCGCGGCGCGGAACAGAGCGTTCTGGAGCTGGCGGACGTTGCCCGGCCAGCCATAGGACATCAAAACGGCGAGGCCGTCGTCGGTGATCGAGAGATGGCGCATTCCGGGCTGCTCGGCGATCCGCGACATCAGATGGCGGGCGAGCGGGGGTATGTCGCTGGAACGGTCGCGAAGCGGCGGAATGTCGACGTGGACGACGTTGAGCCGGTAATAAAGGTCCTCGCGGAACCGCCCGCGAGCGACCTCGTCGATCAGCCGCCGGTTGGTCGCGGCGATGATCCGGACGTCGACGACCTGGACTCCGCGGCCGCCGATCCGCTGGATTTCGCCGGTCTCGAGCGCCCGGAGCAATTTGACCTGGGTGTCGAGCGGAAGCTCGCCGACCTCGTCGAGGAACAAGGTGGTCCCGTCGGCATCCTCGAACCGGCCGATATGGCGGTCGAACGCGCCGGTGAACGCGCCTTTCTCATGGCCGAACAGGACCGATTCGACGAGGTTGGCCGGGATCGCTCCGCAATTGACCGTGACCATCGGCTTGCGGCCGCGCGGGGACGCGGTGTGGATCGCCTGTGCGATCACTTCCTTGCCCGATCCGCTCTCGCCCTCGATCAGCACCGAGACGCGGGCGCGGGCGGCCTTGGCGGCGATTGCGAGCGCCGAGCGGAAGCTTGGCGCCGAGCCGACGATCTCGTCGAAGGCGAGCGGCTTTGAGATCTTCTCGGAGAGCGGGCGGAGCTCGCGTCCGCGCTGGCGCCGGTCGGTGGCGGCATTGAGCGCCGCGAGCAGCCGGTCGGGCGCGATCGGCTTGACCAGGAAATCATTTGCTCCGGCCCGCATCGCGTCGACCGCGACCGCGACCGAGGTCTGGGCGGTGAGGATCAGCAAAGGCAGATCGGGGCGCTCGCCGCGGATCTGTTCGATCAGGGCGGTTCCGGCCTCGCCCGGCAGCCAATGATCGAGCAGGATCGCATCGATCTTCGGCGATTCCGGGTCTCGCAAAATGCGTTGCGCGGCCTCGACGTCGGGCGCTCCGGTCACCCACCAGCCGGCGCGCGCGCCGATCGCGGTCACCAGGCGGCGCTGGGCCGGCTCGTCGTCGATCAGCAGCAGGCATCGAGTGGCGTCGGGGCGCATGCATTTTCCTCGTCGGTCCGGACTCCCGAACGCTTAGCCGATCAGGGGTAAAGGGGGCCTTAAGGATGGAAGATTCGGGCGCCCGCCGCGGGAAGCGCGAGACCCCGCCTTCGCCGCTTCCATCGTCGCCGCTCCTTCGATAAGGATGCGCCCGGCGCGATACAGATCAAGAGGATGGACATGGCTGCCGAAGGCGACGCGAAGGAACTCACCGTCCACCGGATCGGCTACGATCGGTTCGTCACATTGATGCGATGGAGCGCGGGCGTCTGCGTCGTCATCGCCTTCATCGTCATCTTCATCATCGCTAAGTGAAGCTCGCGATCCTCAGGGAGACGGCGGGCGGCGAGCACAGGGTCGCCGCGACGCCGGAGACCGCGCGGAAATTTATCGGGCTCGGAGCGGAGGTCGCGGTCGAGGCAGGCGCCGGGCTCGGCGCATCGATCGCCGACGCCGATTATGAAGCGGCCGGAGCGAAAGTCGGCTCGCGAAGCGATGCGCTGAGCGGCGCCGATGCGGTGCTCGCGGTGCGCGGTCCCGATCCGGCCGGACTCCAGGGCGTCAAAGCCGGAGCCTTGATCGTCGGAGCGCTCAATCCGTTCGGCGAACGCGAGCGGATCCAGGCTTATGCCGATGCCGGCCTCGAAGCCCTGGCGATGGAGTTCATGCCGCGCATCACCCGCGCCCAGTCGATGGACATCTTGTCGTCCCAGTCCAACCTCGCCGGCTACAAGGCGGTGCTCGACGCGGCGGGCGAATATGGCCGCGCTTTGCCGATGATGATGACCGCGGCCGGCACGATCGCGGCGGCGCGGGTGTTCGTGATGGGAGTCGGAGTCGCCGGGCTCCAGGCGATCGCCACCGCGCGCCGGCTCGGAGCGATCGTCTCGGCGACGGACGTCCGGGCCGCGACCCGCGAGCAGATCGAGAGCCTCGGCGCCAAGGCGATCTTCGTCGAGAGCGTCGCCGGGATCGAGGGCGAGGGCGCCGGCGGCTACGCCACCGAAATGTCGGAGGAGTATAAAAAGGCGCAGGCGGAGCTGGTCTCGGGCCACATCGCCAGGCAGGACATCGTCATCACCACCGCTTTGATCCCGGGCCGGCCGGCGCCGCGGCTGATCTCCGACGCCCAGCTCGCGACGATGCGGCCGGGAAGCGTGATCGTCGACCTCGCGGTCGAGCAGGGCGGCAATGTCGAGGGCGCGGTCGCCGGCGAGACGGTCGAGCGGCACGGAGTAAAGATCGTCGGCCACCGCAACGTGCCCGGCCGGCTCGCCGCCGACGCCTCCGCGCTCTACGCCCGCAACCTCTACAATTTCCTCAGCGCCTTCTGGGACGGCGAGGCGAGCAAAGTGGTGCTGCCCGACGATGACGAGATCGTGAAGGGCGTGCGGCTGACTCAGAACGGCAGGATCGTCAGCGAGCGGCTCCAGCAATGAGGATGGCCGCGCTCGCCTTGCTTCTCCTCGGCCTTGCCTCGCAGGCCGCCGCGCAGCGCGGAGTGATGACGGTCTGGAACGTGGAGGCCGCCGAGGCTCGTCCCGAGCCGTTCCGGATCGGCCCGAACGATTATGTGATCCGCCAGCGGCTGCTGCCGATGGGGCTTGCCGAGCTGGCCGCGGCCGCGCCGGGGCTGGAGGCGCTGACCGCCGGCAAGCAGCTGATCGAGCTTCAGGGCGGAGGCGCCGCCATATTTTGCGATCCGGTGATCCGGGCGCGGGGCGTGTTCGGCAAGGCCCAGCTCTGCCTCATGGATGCCGATCGCGACGGCCGGTTCGAATCCTGGTTCGAGGCGGGAAGCGTCACCAAGGGGATCGTGACGATCCAGGGCCGGCCGCCGAAGCGGCCGACCGCGCTGGCGCCGGTCGCATACCGCCGGATCGACCCGCGCCAGTTCGACCAGCAAATATTCCTCGGAGTCCAGTATCGCGGCAACGCCAATGTCTTCGGCAATTTCGTCTTCGAGATCCGCTATGGCAGCGAAGGCCAGATGGGCTCGCTGACCAGACGGATCCTTCACAAGAAAGCCAACGTCCCCGGCTCGACCGACGTGCTCGGAGGCCGCTTCTCGATCCTCGAATCCGGCTCCGGCGGCATCCTGGTGCGGGTCGACACGCCATTGCCGCCGCAGCCGTTCGGGGTGATCCAGACGACAACCTATCACATTTACTGAGGGCCCATGGAATTCATCACCATCCTCTCCATCTTCGTGCTGGCCTGCTTCGTCGGCTATTATGTCGTCTGGTCGGTGACTCCGGCGCTCCACACCCCGCTCATGTCGGTGACCAACGCAATCTCCTCGGTGATCATCGTCGGCGCGTTGATCGCGGCCTCGGCGGCGGCGGTGCCGGGCGCCAAATGGCTCGGCCTGCTCGCGGTGGTGCTCGCCAGCATCAACATTTTCGGAGGCTTCGCGGTCACGGCGCGAATGCTCGCAATGTACAAGAAGAAGGAGCGGAAGGGATGAGAGGCGCAAAGTCAGCCCCTCCCTTTCAAGGAAGGGGATTCAGGGGTGGGTGCGCGCGTCCGCGCGCCCAAAAGGACTCTTGCGCTGGTGCATTGAAGCGGTTCGGCGGCATCGAGCCGCCTCACCGCTCACCCACCCCCTGCCCCTCCCTTGAAAGGGAGGGGAGAGTCTGATGCACGGCGCCTCACTCCCCTCCTGGGTGGCCCTGGCCTATCTGATCTCGGGCGTCTTCTTCATCCTCGCTTTGCGCGGTCTTTCGGGCCCGGAAAGCGCGAGGCGGGGCAACCGGTTCGGGATCGCCGGAATGGCGATCGCTCTGGCGACCACGCTCATTTACTACATGCCCCAGCGCGACGAGGACTTCCCGATCAGCTGGCATCCGCCGGTCGACTGGGATTCGCTGATGCTGATCGGCGGAGCGATCCTGATCGGCGCCGCCATCGGCCTCGTCACAGCGCGGCGGATCGCGATGACCGCGATGCCCCAGCTGGTCGCCGCCTTCCACAGCCTGGTCGGACTCGCCGCGGTGCTCGTCGCCGCCTCCGCCTACCTCAATCCCGACGCGTTCGGGATCGCCGTCCACGGCCTGATCAACCCGGTCAGCCGGGTCGAGATGGGGCTCGGCGCCGCGATCGGAGCGATCACTTTCTCCGGCTCGGTGATCGCCTTCCTCAAGCTGAACGGCAACATGTCGGGCAAGCCCATCCTCCTTCCGATCCGGCACGTCATCAATCTCGGCACGATCGCCCTGATCCTGGGGCTGATCGCTTATTTCACCGTCGACCAGAGCCCCTGGGTCTTCTTCACCGTCGCCGGCCTCTCCTTCCTGATCGGCTTCCTCCTGATCATCCCGATCGGCGGCGCCGACATGCCGGTCGTCGTCTCGATGCTCAATTCCTATTCGGGCTGGGCGGCCGCGGCGATGGGCTTCACGTTGCAGAACAGCGCGATGATCATCACCGGCGCTTTGGTCGGATCGTCGGGCGCGATCCTCTCCTACATCATGTGCCGGGCGATGAACCGCAGCTTCATCTCGGTGATCGCCGGCGGCTTCGGCGGCGACGCGATCGCGGGCGGCGGCGGGTTGGCGATCGACCGGCCCTACAAGCGCGGCTCGGCCGAGGACGCCGCCTTCCTGATGAAGCAGGCCGAGCAGGTGATCATCGTTCCGGGCTACGGAATGGCGGTCGCCCAGGCCCAGCACGCGCTCCGCGAGATGGGCGACCTGCTCAAGAAGGAAGGGGTCACGGTCAAATATGCGATCCATCCGGTCGCCGGCCGGATGCCGGGGCACATGAACGTCCTGCTCGCCGAAGCAAACGTGCCCTATGACGAGGTGTTCGAGCTCGAGGACATCAATTCCGAGTTCGCCCGGACCGACGTCGCCTTCGTGATCGGCGCCAACGACGTCACCAATCCGGCGGCCAAGACCGACAAGACCTCGCCGATCTACGGAATGCCGGTGCTCGACGTCGAGAAGGCCAAGACCGTTTTGTTCATCAAGCGCTCGATGGGCGGGGCCGGCTATGCCGGAGTCGAGAACGAGCTCTTCTTCCGCGACAATACGATGATGCTGCTCGCCGACGCCAAGAAGATGGTCGAGGAGATCGTCAAGTCCCTGGCCTAGCGGCTCACTTTTAACCGCCTCGGCAAAAGGTTAGGTTCGGATCGGGGAATCAGGGGGGAAATGCCATGATCAGCGCGGCATCGATTCTGGAAGGTGCGTTCGGGGTGATCAGGAACCATCCGGCCGCGGTGGCGGTCTGGGCCCTGATCTATCTCGCCGCTGTCGCCGGCATGTCGCTCGTGGTTCAGCCGACGCTCGGGACCGCGACCAGCCCTGAGGAGATCGCCGCCAACATGCAGGCGATGTTCGGCCAGCTGATGCTGTTCCAGTTCGTCTTCTTCATCCTCTACGTGGCGATGTGGACCGCCTCGCAGCGCTCGGTGCTTCGGCCGGCCGAGGGAGGAATCGCGTTCATCCGCTTCGGCATGGACGAGATTCGAATGCTGATCCTGATGATCGTCCTCGTCGTCATCTTCTATTTCGGTCTGCTGATGGGCGCGCTCGGGGTCTTCCTGGTCGCGATGATCGCTTACGCCGCGGGCGGGACGACCGCCGCGGTAGCGGTCGGAATCGTCGCCGGACTGGCGCTGCTCTGCCTCTTGGTCTGGTTCATGGTCCGGCTGTCTCTGGCCTATCCGCTGACCCTGCTCCGCGGCGACATCGTCATCGGCGAATCCTGGCGGCTGACCCGCGGCCGGTTCTGGCCGCTGTTCGGCGCCTATCTGGTGATCTTCCTGCTCGTCACCGCGCTCAGCCTGGCGGCGAACTTCGCCACGGCCGGATCCTATCTGATCGACATGATCCGGAACATGAAGGATCCGGTCGCGCTCCAGCATGTGATGCAGGAGCAGATGAACCGCCAGTTCGGAACCATCACCGCGATGACGGTGCTCGGCTGGGTGTTGAGCGCGGCGGCGGGGGCGCTGACCCTCGCGCTCGGCGGAGGCGCCATGGCGACCGCGGCGCGCGAGCTGACCGGCGAGCGGGAATCGGTCGCCGAGACCTTCGCCTGAGCCCGATCGCCGGCCCGGGGGTCTCGGCTTAACCGATTATCCACCCGTCCGGGCGGACGCTCGTCCCGCATGACTTGAATCGCGCGCGCGCGCTTTCGAAGATGCGGCGCGGCGAGCAATGGGGATCGTAAGTGCGTAAGCTGGGGTTGATCGGCGGGATGAGCTGGGTCTCGACCGCCATGTATTACGAGCAGATCAACCGCAAGATCGCCCGGCGCCTCGGCGGCCTGAGCTCGGCGCCTCTGCTGATCGAAAGCCTGGACTTCGCTCCGGTCGCCGCTCTGCAGGCCGAGGGCGGCTGGGACGAGCTCGGCGGAGCGATGGCCGACGCCGGCCGGCGGCTGGTCGAGGCCGGGGCCGAGGGCCTGATGCTGTGCAGCAACACGATGCACAAGGTCTATGACGCCGTCGCCGCCGCGGTGCCGGTGCCGGTCCTCCACATCGGCGACGTCACCGCAGACCGGCTCGCCGCCGACGGGGTCAGGCGCGCCGGCCTGATCGGCACCCGCTTCACCATGGGCGAGAGCTTCTACAAGGACCGGCTCGAGGCTCGGGGAATCGCGGTGGCTCTGCCCGATCCGGCGACCGCCCAGGAGATCGACCGGATCATCTTCGACGAGCTGACCCGCGGCCAGGTGACCCGCCAGGCGCAACGGCGGCTCAAGACCTGCCTGACCAACATGTCCCAGTCGCGTCAGCAGGCGGCGATTCTCGGCTGCACCGAACTGGTCATGCTGGTCGATCCGGGCGCGACCGTGCTTCCGGTCTACGACACCACCGCCCTGCACGCCGGGGCGGCGGTCGACTGGATCCTGGCGATCGACGAGGAAGACGGCTTTTTCGTCCGAAATGGATGGTCCGGCGCTGCCCGGAAAGCCCCCGCCGCGGGCTGATCTTTTTCACAGAATCGGCGCAAAGCCTGTGGGCGCATTCGTGGAAAAGCGGTGGGCGATCCCGACTCGGACTGGCGGCCCGGAAGGCGTTTTTCCAGCGGTCTAAAGGGCATAGCGCCCAAGATTGGTCCACAATGGACATTTGCCTAGTGCTTTTCCTCCGGTTTGGCTGCAATCTATCCACAGGGGGCGGCTGACATGAAGGGTTGGTTCGAGGGGGCAGAGCGCGGGGCGGCGCGGCCGGTGGATTTTGGATTGAATGAGTCGGTTTTCCTGGTCGCGGACGACGCGGACATACTGGCGCGCATGCGAAGCGCCGCCGAGGCCGCGGGCTGCCGGATAGAAGGCAGCGCCGGGCTCGAGGATGCCGCCCGGCGGCTCGATCGCCAGACCGCGATCGGCGCGGTGGCGATCCATTTCAGCGACGAGCATGGAGCCGGTCCGCTGCTCGAACGCCTGGACCGGGCGGCTCGGGAGAGCCGGCACGGCAGCGTCGTCTCCTCGCCGTCGGAGCTGATCGATCCGCTCGCCGCGTCCATCTCCCATCCCGACATCCACCAGCTTTGCGAGCCCGACGGTCCGGATTGGACCGAAGCTCTGATCGCCGCCGCCCGGCCGCGCCTGTGGCTGAACGACGTCGGCAAGGATCGCGCCGCGCCCCGGCTTCAGCAATTGAGCGAGGAGGTCGGGCGAATCGCCAACATTCTCGCTTCCCTGTCCGACGAGGACGACGGAGCCGCTGCCGAGAATGGCCAGGATCCGCGCGGCCCGGCCCGGCGGATCGAGGCCGGCCAGATCCGGGCGATCATCCGGGCGCGGCGGATGCGCGATCATTTCTTCAAGAGCGACCTGTTCGCGGATCCGGCCTGGGACATGCTTCTCGATCTGATGGCGGCGCGGCTCGAGCAGCAGAAGGTCGCGGTCTCGAGCCTGTGCATCGCCGCAGCGGTCCCGCCGACCACCGCATTGCGCTGGATCAAGACTCTGAGCGAGCAGGGCCTGTTCGTCCGGGTCGCCGACTCCGAGGACGGCCGCCGGGTGTTCATCGAGCTCTCCGACCGCGCCGCCGCCGATCTCGAAGCCTATCTGAAATCGGCGCACCGAATCTCGCCGGTCCTGATCTGATTCCGCCGGACGCTCGGGGGGCGCGGGACTTGCTCCGGCCGCCCGGCAATGGCAATGCGCCGGCCTCCGCACGGGAGGGCGCTTAGCTCAGTTGGTAGAGCATCTCGTTTACACCGAGAGGGTCGGCGGTTCGAGCCCGTCAGCGCCCACCATGAACAGGTAAACAGCGCCCCGCGCTGTTTAGCCCTGTCCGGGGGAGGTAGGTGCGCGGCATGCCGGGGGCATGCCGTAAGCCGCAGCCCGGATGCAAAGCATCCGGTGGGCGACCTGTTCATCTCCGCTCGCCAAAGGCGAGCTACGCAGGATGCCCTTCGAAGCCTTGGCGAAGAAGGGCGTTTCGAGACCCGCGAATGCCTGTTCTCAAAGCCGCAGCAACCCCATCAGCCATAGCAGCACCAGGCTTCCCGCAAGCGTGATCAAAAGCGACCCGGCACATCCGGCGCGGCTGGAAGAACAGGAACGTTCGGACCTCCCCTTAGAGAGTCCGGATCAGCCGGACCGCAACGCCCAGCCAGGGTGGATCGGCGACGACGAGCTGGCGCTGCCCGCCACCGAGCGGGAGGAGATGGAGCTTGCCTTCCTCGCGTCCGATCAGCCGCCCGAACAGGAACCGGCCCGCCGGCCGCGGAACCAGGACGTCGCGGTTGATCGCCCGGCCAAAGGCCTCCGCCTCGATCCGGTCGCACCAGATCTGGTCGCCGCTTCGATAGTCGCCGACCCCGGACGAGACGGTGACCGCGATCGTCCCCGGCGCGGCGCAGGGCGGAAGCGAGACTCCCTCCCGGCGGGGCGCATGGGCGCCCTCATGGTCGATCGTCGCGGCGACCGGGATATCCTCGCGGTCCGGCAGGTCGATCAGCTCCGCGGCCTCGACCCCGAGCGCCGCCGCGATCCGGTTGAGCCAGCCGACCGAGACCGTCCGCGCGCCCGTCTCGAGCCGCCCGATCGTCTGCGGCGTGGTCGGCGGATCGCATCGGTCGGCGACATCCTGGAGGGTCATCTTCCTCGCCCGGCGGACGTCGCGGATTCGGGTGATCATCTGATTGGGTCCCTAACCGTTTAGGTTCGCGATTCTGCTGTCCCTTATCCGAAATGGCAAGCCTCCCCGGTCTCCGGCCCGCCAACGGCCCCTCGGCCCCCGCTGGACAGAGGCGAACAGGGCCTTAGAAAAAGGCCATGATCGTCGGCATCGACCTTGGAACGACCAACAGCGCCGTCGCCGTCTGGCGGGACGGGGAGGCGATTCTCGTCCCCAACGGCCTCGGCGATTTGCTGACGCCCTCGGCCGTCGCCATCGGCGGGGACGGAGCGATCCTGACCGGGCTTGCGGCGCGCGAGCAGATGGTCGTCGATCCGGGCTCGGCGCAGACGCTGTTCAAGCGGACGATGGGCACCCAGATCCGCCACAAGCTCGGAAGCAAGGATTACGCGCCCGAGGAATTGTCCTCGTTCGTGCTTCGAAGCCTGATCGCCGACGTCGAGGCGCATGTCGGCGAGAAGGTCGACCGCGCCGTGATCACCGTTCCGGCCTATTTCAACGACAAGCAGAGGAAGGCGACCCGGCGGGCCGGCGAGCTTGCCGGAGTGACGGTCGAGCGGCTGATCAACGAGCCGACCGCCGCCGCGCTCGCTTACGGGCTCCACGAGCTCGACGAGGAGACTCCCTTCCTGGTCTTCGATCTCGGCGGCGGAACCTTCGACGTCTCGATCGTCGAGATTTTCAACGGCGTGATCGAGGTCCGCTCCTCGGCAGGAGACAATCGGCTCGGCGGCGAGGATTTCAACGCCGTCATCGTCGCGATGGCGCTCGACCGGATCGAGGGGCTATCCGATCGCCACGATCCGCGCTTCGAGGAGGTGGTCCGCGATGCCGCCGAGCGGGTCCGCCGCCGGCTGACCGACGAACCGGAGGCAGCCCTGAGCTTCGTCTGGCAGGACAGGGAATATCGGGCGCTCGTCACCGCGGAGGAGTTCGAGGAGAAGGCCGCGAGCCTGATCGAACGGCTTCGCGACCCGGTGATCCGCTCGCTTCGCGACGGCGGGGTCAAGGTCGCCGATCTCAGCGAGATCGTCTTGGTCGGCGGAGCGACGCGGATGCCGGTCGTGCGCCGCGCGGTCACGAGGATGTTCGGCCGTTTCCCGGCGACCCGGGTCCATCCCGATCATGCGGTCGCTCTCGGCGCCGCGATCCAGGCCGGCCTCAAGGACCGCGACGCCGCTCTCCAGGAGATCCGCCTGACCGACGTCTGTCCGTTCACGCTCGGAGTCGATACCGGCGAGCACCTGCCCGGCGGGGGCTTCCGAGCCGGGATCTTCGCTCCGATCATCGAGCGCAACACGGTGGTTCCGGCGAGCCGGGTCCACAGCTTCTCGACTCTGCAGGACGGCCAGCGCCGGGTCGAGTTCGGAATCTATCAGGGCGAGTCCCGCGACGTCGCCGACAATATCCTGCTCGGCAAGGTGAGCCTGCCGGTGCCGCCGCGGCGCGCCGGAACCGTCGAGGTGCAGTGCCGGTTCACCTACGATTCGAGCGGTCTGCTCGAAGTCGACGTCAGCGTGCCCGAGACCGGCACCGCCCGGCAGCTGGTGATCGTCGACGAGGAGGATCGCGACGAGGCCCGGATCGCGGCCCGCCGAGCCGAGCTTGCCGGGCTCAAGCTCCACCCCCGCGACGACGCGGTCAACGCGGCCCTGCTGGCGCGCACCAAGCGCTGCTTCGAAGCCCATCTCGGCGAGGCCAGGATGATGGTCGGCGCCTTGCTGTCGAAGCTCGAGAGCGCTTTCGAGAGCCAGGATCCGCGCACCGTCGCCGCCGCGCGCGAGGAAGTGAGCCGGGCGCTCGACGAGCTTGAAGGCGAAAGCTTCCTGTGAGGCTCGCCGAGAGATGGGCTCTGCTCGGGATCGAGCCGACCGACGACAAGCGCGCGGTCAGGATGGCCTATACCCGGCGGCTGAAGGAGACCGACGTCGACTCCGACCCCACGGCCTTCATCCGCCTCAGGGAAGCGCTCGACGAGGCGCTCTATTGGGGCACCGAAAAGCCGGTCTGGGAAGAAGAGGATTGGAGCGCCGATCCGGAGCAATGGGTCACGGCCGACGACATCCAGGTCGACTATCAGGCGGATCCGGACGACATTCTCCTGGACGAGCGCGAATGGCATCCGGACCTGCCGGCCTCGGCCGAGGACCGGCTGAGCGGAGCCTGCGCCGAGCTCGATCGCCTGCTCTTCGCCGAGGGCGAGGCCGATCCCGCGCGGATCGCGGCTCTCGGCGACGAGGTCCTGTCCGATCCGGAGCTGGCCAATGTCGGCCGGGCCACCGAGATCGAGCATTGGCTCGCCCAATTGATCCCCGCGGCCGCTCCGCGCTCCGATCCTTTGATCGAGCCGGCGCTCGCCCGATTCGGCTGGAGGCGGTCGCGCAAGCATTGGCGCCGCGACTATGAGGTCGAGGCGGTGCTCGAGCGCCGCGACGCGATCCGCTTCCTGGCGCGAGCCGAGAGCATTCACGTCCAGCGGGTCGCCCTTCGCGAGCTTCGCGGACCGGCGCGGACCCGGCTCGAATGGGACAATCTCAGCCTTGCCCGCGAGGTTCGGGATTTCCTGGCGCTGATCGATTCGAAGCACCCGTCGGCGCTCCGCGACCTGAACCCGGGCTCGCTCGCCTGGTGGCGCGACTATCTGGCCGGACCTCACCTGCCGGCGGGCTTCTGGTCCATATTGCTGATGACTCCCTTGGCGGTCACCCTGTTCGGCCTGGTGATCGCCGCGAACGTCGGCGGAAACCTGCTCGGAGCGCTTCTGCTCTATCCGCCCGCGATGCTGGTCACCTACGTGGCGATCCTCGTTTCCGCGCGGATCCGGATGAAGGTGCGGCAGCGGAAAGAGCAATTCTGGATGGCGGACCGCCATTCGGCCGCGGTTCCGGCGCTGATGCTGGCGGCGCTCGCTCTTCCTTCGCTCACCGCGCTCGCTCCCGATACGCGTCTCGCCGGACTGATGTGCGGGCTCGCGGCGCTGCTGATCGTTGGAATATTGTGGTGGCGGATCCTGCCCGGGGCGCGGCTGATGCAGATCGCCGGCAGCGGCTTCCTGCCCGGCGTCGCCGCCGTCTGCACCCTGCTACTGCCGTTCGCGGTCCCGGAGCAGAGTTTCTTCAAGGCGTTGACGCCTTTGGCGGCTTTATGCCTGCTCGGTTACTGGACCTCCGGTGCCGTCCAGATGTGGCTTGTCGAGCGCGGCGGAAGGAGCCTGGCGGCGATCGGCGCCGCCGCGATCCTTTGCCTGGCCGCCGGCTTCCTGACCACCCGCTCCGTGGTCGGCTGGCCGCCGCCGCTTTGGGTCCTCGTCCTCGTTCCGGTCGCGATCGTCGCCGCGCATCTCGCCACCGCCGCAAGCAATGTCCATCTCTGGGAATGGCCGCTGCGGATCTGCGCGCTCATTCTCTATTGGTCTCTGGGGGCGATCGAGATCGCAGCGTTCGACGACCGCCTGCTCTTCGCCATCTATTCCTATGGCCTGGTCTATTCGTTCGTGAAACTGGTCCTGGCCGGGGCCGAGGCGCTTCGGCCGAGGCGGCCGGAAACGCTCTGAGCGGGAAGGTCGGGGCATATTGGCAGTGACGGGCGCGTGCCGCGCGGCTAGGTAGCGAAACGAAACTAAAAGGGGAGTCGGAGCCATGATCGTCTACGGTGCGTCATTGTCGCCTTTCGTGCGCAAGGTGCTCGCCTTCGCCGCCGAGAAAGGGATCGAGGTCGAGCATAAGGCGCTCCCGCCCAATACCGACGATCCCGGCTTCCTCGAGGCCAGCCCGTTCCGCAAGATACCCGGATTCCGCGACGGCGATTTCGCGATCTCGGATTCGAGCGCGATCATCTTCTATCTCGACGCGATCCAGCCCGAGCCGGTCCTGATTCCGTCCGAGCCCCGGGCGCGGGCGCGGACGATCTGGTACGACGAATTCGCCGACACGATCTTCGCCGCCTGCGGCGCCAAGATGTTCTTCAACCGGATCGTCGCGCCTTTGCTCGGGCGCGAGGCCGACCTTTCGATCGCCGACAAGGCGGAATGCGAGGAGCTTCCGCCCTTGCTCGATTATGTCGAGAAGATGCTTCCGGAGAGCGGCTGGCTGGTCGGCGACCGGCTGACCCTGGCCGACATCTCGGTCGCCAGCCCGCTGGTCAACCTCCACCATCTTGGAGTCGATTTCGGCGCCGGCCGGCCGAAGCTCGCCGCTTTCGCCGACCGGATGCTCGCGCGGGATTCGTTCAGGCCGTGGATCGAGAAAGAGACGGTCTTCCTCAAGCGCGCCGCCTGACCGGCGACCCTCGTCAGCGGGCGAGGAGCGCGACCGCGAGCTTCGGATCGATACGCTTGGGCTCGACCCGTGAAATGACTCCGGCCAGCCTGTCGGCATGCCGAAGCTTGACCTCCGCCTCCGGAGACAGGCGCGGATCGGATGGGCTTTCCAGGCTGGCGAGAAGCCGCTCGACCTTGGCCGGATCGGGAGTTTGCTCCTTCGCGCTCGAGCAGGCGCCGGCAAGGCAGGCGAGAAGGAGAGGCAGGACGCAGCGGGTCATGAGGGTTCAACGCGATCCGGGGCGGCCGGGTCCATCGCCGAGCCGCTTGTGCGCCGAACCAGCGCGGACACGCGACGCCGCGGGCTTCAGTCCCCGGCGCGAACAGCGCTGTCCGGCGAACGCCGCGGCGGCGCCGGCTCGAAGCGGAAGGCCTCTCCGCCCGTACATTTGACTCCGGCGAGAGTCGCGGTGCCCCCGGCACGGAGCGTTCGAACCAGAGAGGTAAGCTGCTCCCCCCGCGGCTCGGCTTCGGCCGCGACCCGGCGCAGGCACAAGAGCAGGACTCGGCGCACCAGTTCGTCGGCGATCCCGTCCGGCCGAAAAAGGATCGCCCCGCCCGATTGCTGGCTGCGTTCGGCGAGAAGGGCGGCGGCGACCGAGTCCAGCGCCTCATCGGCCTCGGCCAAAGCGGCGGCGCTCCGGGCCAGCGCTGGAGCATCGAGCCATGGCGTCTCGGCGAGACGGTTGCGGATCCGCACCCGGTCGAAATTCTCGTCGCGGTTGCTGGGATCGTCGACCGGCTCGACGCCTGCCGCCGCGACGATCGCGGCCAGCTCGTCGCGCCGCCAGCCGAGCAGGGGCCGGAGCAGAAGCGCCGCGTCGCCCGAACCGGGAAGGGCGGTGCGGGCGCGGATTCCCGCGAGGCCGCCGACTCCGGAGCCCCGCGCCAGGCGCATCAGCAGGGTCTCGGCCTGGTCGTCGGCATGATGGCCGGTCAGCAGGGCATCGAGGCCAAGCCTGCACATCCAGCCGGCGAGCGCGCCGTAACGCGCCCGGCGCGCTTCGCTTTGGACGCCTTCGCCGCCTACCGGCACGACGACCCGCAGGATTTCGTGCGGGCAGGGGATCAGGCGGCAGATCTCGGCGACCCGCTCGGCTTCGTGCGCGCTTTCGGGGCGGAGGCCATGATCGACCGTCGCGGCTCGGATCCGGCCGGGAAAGGCGGCGCAGGCGAGGAGCAGCAGAGCAAGGCTGTCCGGGCCTCCCGACACCGCCACGGCGAGCGTCTCGCCGGCGCCGCGAAGCGCGTCCACGTCGCCGCGAAAGCGGTCGACGAGATCGGTCGAAGGGGCGGGAAGGGCCATCCCCGCAGCTTAAGGGAAGGCGGCGGCTTGTGAAACTCGGCGGAGCCTAGAGCGCGAAATCTCCGCCGACCATCGGATGATCGCTGGTGACCAGGAACTCGATGTCGGCAACACCGTCGCCGTTGACGTCACCCGACACCGTCCAGACATTGCTGCCGCCGTCGAACACGGCGCGAAGCTCACCGGCGGTGTGGCTGAAGGCCGCGGAACCGATGAAGGTGAAGGCGTCGTTGGCGCCGCCGGAGACGGCATCGATCTGCGACAGGTCGATCCGGTCGCCGGTCGAGAAATCGAGGATCGAATCGCGCGCGCTCACGAGCGAGTCCGCGACCGAGCGGTAGAGGAAGGTATCCGCCCCGCCGGCGCCGCGGAGGTTGTCCGAGCCGAGGCCGCCCGAGATGATGTCGGCGGTCTGGCTGCCGGTGATGGTATCGCTACCTTGGCCGCCGAAGATCCGGAACCAGCCGTCCAATTCGGCAATGCCGTTGAAGGTGAGAGTCTCGTTCGGCCTCAGCGGCGCGGCGTCGACCGTCATCCGCACCCCGGCGGCGAGGTTGCCGTCGTTCATCGTGAGGTTGTAATTGTAGGTGGTGCCGAGCGCTCCGAACCTTGTGTCCTGGGCGGAGACGAGGCCGATGCTCTCGATGCTGACCATCTGATCGGCGCCGAAGACGATATTGTAATTGCCGCGAAGGCCGAGCTGGTCGATGCCCGAGACCCCGCCGTCGACATGGTCGCCGGCGCCGAACTGGCCGTTCTCGCCGAAGTAGAAAGTGTCGTTGTTCGATCCGCCGAGCAGGGTATCGGTTCCGCCGCCGCCATAGAGGAAGAAATTGCCGTCGGTCTCGGCCGAGCCGTTGAAGGTGAAGTCCTCGCCAGGCCGGAGGCGGTTGGCGTCGATGATCATCAGCACGCCGGGAGCGACGTTCGCGTTCACGGTGGTGAGGCTGTAGTCGTAGAAATTGCCGGCCGTGTCGCCGAATCGCGTGTCGGAGCCCGGCAGGATCGCGAAGCTCTCGACCGATGTGAAATTGGCGCCGAGGGTCAGCCCGCCCGAATAATCGCCCTGGATCGCGACCTG
>JBKPOT010000002.1:0-96568 GCA_046733235.1 Pseudomonadota bacterium | reverse complement strand
TCCGAGCTAACGCAAGCTGATGGCCATACTTGTCGATCTCATATTGCGATTTCCAATAATCCCAAGGATCCGCATTCGCCCGGTAGAAGCTATCGAATTTGCTTTCGAGCTCGCCCACCATGACGATAATCCCTGATTATCGTTCGATATCACGCGATCGTTGGCGGTGGCAGACGCCTGCTCCCATGGTGTTTGGAGCTCCGCCGCGTGCCCTAACGCATCTAGGGATCGGTGGGCCGGAGCCATCTCATGTTGTGCTAGATCGCCGCCGGGCAGCACATCGCGATGTGGGGGATCGGGAGGCCCATTACCGCCCGCGCGTGGGGGTCGAACTTGGAGAGGTTCTGGGAGATGAGCGTGACCATGCCGGTGTCGTGGGGGCGGGGGGAGAGTTCGGAAAAGATGACTTCCTCGCCCTTTACGAAGAACTCGACGCCGAAGATGCCGTGGCCGCCGAGGTCGTCGACGACCTTTCGGGCCATGTCCTGCGCCCGCTCGAGGGCGGCGTCGGACATGGCGGCGGGCTGCCAGCTTTCCATATAGTTGCCGCGCTCCTGGCGGTGGCCGACCGGGGGGGCAGAAGAAGATTCCGTCCTTCGTGCGGACGGTGAGAAGGGTGATCTCGTAGTCGAACTTGCCCAACTCCTCGACGATCAGCGTCCTGGCGATGTCGGCGGCCGCGGGGGCACCGCGCGAAACGTCTGTTCAAGGTGTCGTCGAGCTGGAACTATCGAATCTCGACAGGCGCGCGATGATCCTTTCCCACAATCGCAGCCAAAGGCCCGCCGGCGGGGTCGGATCGTGGGTCAGATCGCCGGGTCATTCCGCCGGCCTGTTCCTCTCCAATCCATACAGCGGCACGTTGCCGTAACCCTTCGCCAGGTCGAGACGGCCGACATAGCAAAGGTCGAAATCCTCCGGGGCTTCCATGGCGAGCATGGCCGCCAACGGCTGAGTCACATAGACTCCGCCGACGGGCGTCACCGGCTCGATTCGCGCGGCGCAGGTCACTTCCCGGCCGAAGAAGGTCGTCGAGCCCGTGACCGGGTCCCTGGCCTCGTAGACCGGGCCGAAATGCGCGCTGATCCGCATTCCGGACCCTTCCGCGCCGAACAATGCCGGATCGGCGAATCGTAGAGCGGCCTGAAGGTCCGCGGCCAGCGCCGCACCCGCTCTGGCCGAGTCGAGGATGACGAAAACGCCGTCGCCCCACGTGTTGCGCGCGCAGACGCTCTCCTCATAGCCTTCGAGCACCGAAGCGACGCGTCCGAGCACCTCGGCCGAGAAGGCCGGCAGGACCGACTCCCGCAACTGCGAGAAACCCGCGAAATCCGCGAAGACGATCGAGCGAAGCGCCCTTTGCGGGAAACCCGCGGTGGAGGAGCGCCGCTGGCCGCAGTTCCGGTCGATCGGACCCGGATCGACGACGACCGTCTCGCCCCCGCAATTCCGCCAGTGCCGAACCTCAGCGCTGGTTCCGGCGTCGGCGTCGGGGGCCTTCCCGTCCCAGACGGCGAGCTGCACGGCCTCGGCTCCGAGCGACGACGCCCGCAAACGCGCCAAGCCCATCGCCAGCAGCAGGCCGAAGCGGAACTGCCCGCGGTCCCGCACATATTCACTCACCGACGCATAGGTCAGCGAGGACGCCATTTCGCGGCAACGCTCGAACCGCGGCAGCCAGGCCTCGCCGCCGGGGACGATCGACCGTTCGATGAAGGACTTGTCGTCGAAAGGCAGAACGACGTTGAGCTCGCCGCCGCGGCGAAGGATCGCTTCGGCGACGAGTATGTCGCCGCCGCAGGCCAGCGACCCGTAGCCGACCTTTGCCCCCAAACTCTCCAAGGCCTGGTCGATTGAGCTCGCCAGGCGATCTTCGGACGGGCAGCCGTCCCGGAACATATGTCCGCAATAAGTGAGGATCGGAGACGGCCGAAGAAGCTCGAGAAGGGCCGCCGAGTCGCCGCCGGAATGCGGCAGGCTGCCGAGCAGGAGCCGAAACTGGCGAAGAGTCGAGGAGCGGGCACCATCGTCGCCGCCCTTCAGTTCGAAGCCCGTTCGAAGCCACGTCTCGGCCGCCCGGAAGTCTCCGGTGATGAGATGGGCTTCGGCCCTCGTCACCGCCGCGAAATAATCGCCCGGCCGCGCCACCGAATCGCTTTCCAGAAGGGCACGAGCAATGCGCTCGGCACCCCGCCGGTCGCCGGCGAGAAGGGCCAGGCTTGCCGCATTGATGCCCGGGAAGGGGTCTCCACTCTCCTCGTAGACCGTCCGATAGGCGTGGCCGGCCGCGGCGAAGGCGGCCGGACGGTCGCCGCCCGGCGCCTTGGCGGCCACGTCCTTGAGAAGGCGGCCGTGGAGCGCGCGATGCTCGATCACGGCGGAACGGGCCAGATCGCTTGCCCGATATTGGTCGAGGGCGGCCCGGCTGCTGCCCATCCGTGCCAAAGCGAGAATGCGGATATATTGAAGGTCGCGGGAGTCCGGGTCGTTCCGCAGACCGGCGCCGGCGAGATCCTGCGCCTTCAGCAGATCGCCTCGCCCCAGCGCTTCCGCCGCGGCCTGGAGCTCAACTTCCGCCATTCTTCCACCCCCACGGCCGCGACGCAGCAATAGACTGGGTCGTCATCTTTTGCCGAACAAAAAAATCGGGGTGGAAAAGATCAAGTCGAGCTTCGGGCGATGATCGGCGCCGGCTCGATTTGAAGCTATTGGCCGCGGTGCTTTGCATGGCCTATAGCAATGATCGAGCGATGTTCGTCGGAAGGGGGCTGGCGTTGCAACGGGTCTGTCGGATTCTCGCCTGCGCGCCTTTCAGCGAGCCGAAGCCATGAGCGCTCTTGGCTCGGGCAGGGTCTTTATCAGCCACAGCGCCGACGACGCGGCAATTGCTTCCGAAATCTGCGCCGCGATCGAGGCTCGCGGAATCCCCTGCTGGATCGCTCCGCGAAACGTCCGTGCCGGCGACGATTTTCTCGAATCCATCCAGGCGGCGATCGAGTCCGCGCCCGCCTTCGTGCTCGTCCTCTCCCGCTCCTCGAGCGTCTCTCCGTTCGTCCTTTCCGAAACCCAGGTGGCGTTCGATTACAAGCGGCCGATCTTTCCGATCCGGACCGAAAAGGTCGATCCGCGCGGCAGCCTGAGGATGCTGCTCAGCCGCTGGCACCGGGTCGACGCGATCGGCCCGGGCCGCGAAAGCGGGATCCGGCGGCTCGCCGAAGCGGTCTCGCGGAGGGTCGCCGCGGGAAGCGGCGCTCGCGACACGGGTGGATCGGGCCAAGGCGCGGGAGACGGCGAGGGGATCGTCCCCGGACGGCGTCGGAACTGGCCGGCGCTGGCGGCGATCGCCGCCTCCGCCGCCGCCATCCTCCTGCTCCTGCTCGCCCTTGCGACGGCCGGTGGGCCGGAGGCCACCGATTCGACGGCGCCCGTGTCGAACGGCGCCGCCGAGTCGCCCGACGTCGCGGCCGGCCCGGCGCCGGCGCGGATCGACCGGGAGGCCGTAGCCGTCGAGATCGAAAAGAGCATCGAGGACATGGCGGCCGACGCCGCGGCGAACGCAGTGACGAACCTCCAGAATCAGACGATGCCGGTCCCCGATCCGGCATACGCCAACTATGCGGTTACGAACGGGATGTAGCATGGCCGACCAGGACAGCACCCTCCAGGCCGGCGACGTCATCGCCGAATATAAGATCGAGAAAGTGCTCGGCTCGGGGAGCTTCGGCGTCACCTATCTCGCCCGCGACATGCATTTGTCGAGGGCCGTCGCGATCAAGGAATATATGCCGGTCGCCTATGCGCGGCGCGCTTCCGACGGAACCGTGACCTCGCGCAACCTCGATACGTCCGCGACCTTCGAATGGGGCCTCGAGCGCTTCTCCGAAGAAGCCCGGACTCTCGCCCAGTTCAACCATCCCAATATCGTGCGGGTGCTTCGGCTGGTGCAGGGAATGAACGGGACCGCTTATATCGCGATGGAGCTGCTCGAGGGGCGGAATCTCGAGACGATCGTGGAGGAAGAGGGGCCGCTGGCGCCGGACCGCTTCCTTTCCGTCTTCCGGCAGCTGCTCGACGGCTGCGAGAGCATCCACCGGATCGGAATCCTCCACCGCGACATCAAGCCGGCCAATATCGTCATCCGCGACGAGACTCCGGTGCTGATCGATTTCGGAGCCGCCCGCGATCTGGCGCTTCAGCAGAAAGCCGGCTTCAGCGCGCTGGTCACCGACGGCTTTTCGCCGCTCGAGCAATATTCGAAGGAAATCCAGCAGACCGAGGCGACCGACATCTACGCGCTGGCCGCGACGGCCTATTTCCTGCTCACCGGGCGGATCCCGCCTCCATCCGCCGCCCGCTCGTGCGGAGAGGTTCTGCCGCCCGCGGCGGAGGTCGCGGCGGGGCTGGTCCCGCCCGACATATTGAAGGGGATCGACTGGGGGCTCGCCCTGCGGATGGCCGACCGGCCCAAAAGCATCGGCGAGTGGCGAAAGGCGATGCCGCGACTCGACGCGCCGGCGGCGGGCCAGCCGCCTTTTGCGCCCGGTGACGCCTCGGCCCCTCCGAAGCTCAGCCGCCGGGGGCTACTGATCGCCGGGGGCGGCCTCGCCGTCGCCGGCGCGGCGTCGGTCGCTTTGTTCAGCCGCGACACCAGCCTCAGCGGTTCGCAGCGGCCGCTTCGCCCGGTCTGGACGAAGAAAATCGCCCTGGTCGCGCCTTTTGGCGACCCCTATGCCGCGGTCGCCGTCGCGAACGGAAATGCGCTGGTGGCGGCACAGCAATTCACCAACGACAGCGAGCAGCTGCTGGCACTGCGCCTCAATGCGAGCGGCGCCACCACCGGCAAATACCTCTCCGCGGAGCCGGGCTCCAGCGGCCATGCCGTCCTTCCGGCGGCGGACGGCGGCGCCTGGGTCGGCGGCGGCAGCGGCTCCAAATCCATGCTCGTCAGGCTCGACAAGGACTGGAAGCCGCTCTGGTCGCAAAATTACGGCGAGGGGTCGGTCACTTCCATTCTTCCGAGCACGAAGGGAGCGATTGCCGGCGTGGAGGGGCCGGAAATGTCCGGGTCGGCGAAGCTGCTGTTCCTGCGCGAAGATGGAACAGTCGAGCGCGAATCCATTTTGCTCGACCGCCAGGGCGATTCGATCCAGGGCATCGCGCCGCTGCCCGGCGGGGACCTGGCGGTGCTCGGCGGGCGGATTCTCGAGGGGCAAAGCGAACTTTGGGTTGCCCGCGTGTCCGACGCGGGACGCGAGGTCTGGCGCAAGGCCCATAACGGCCTCGGCTTCGCCAATGGCTGGGCGATCGCAACCGTCAACGACAGGATCTACGTTGCGGGCCGGACCAGCCCCGACGGCCGGGACGAAACCTACCGGGCAATGATCGTCCGCTTCGATGCGGGGAACGGCGACGTCGACTGGTACAAGCCGGTGTCCGACTCGCCCGGCTCCGGGCGCGCCCTCGCGGTGGCGGGATCGGGCAGCGGCGCCCGGCTCTACATGGCCGGCTGGGCCGGTACGTCGAAGACGGCCCGGCTGAGCCAGATCGGACCGGCCGGCGATCTCGAATGGGACCAGCAATATCCGGGGAAAGGCGCGACGAATATGACGGGCCTGGCCCTCGCCGATGACGGAAGCGGTTATGGGCTCGGTCTCGAGGCGCCCAACAACGAGACCTTGTCTCTGACTCTGAGCCGATTGTCTTGATGGCTTCGGCCGAACCGGACTCCGACAGGCCAGAGCCCACAGAGGCAGATCCCGTTGCACAGGGCTTCGTGTTCATCAGCCACAGCAGCGAAGATGCGGCCCCGGCAGCCGAAATCTGCGCATACCTGGAATCGAAAGGTATGAATTGCTGGATTGCTCCTCGTGATATCAGTCCTGGCGAACGAATATCAGAGGCTATAGACGCAGCAATCGCCGCCGCATCTTCAGTCATCGTTCTAGTCTCGGAGGCAGCGAATAGATCACAATATGTTTGTGCAGAGGTTGAGCTTGCATTCAATTACAAGCGACTGATCATCCCGGTTAGGATCGAGAATGTGAGTGCCTCTTCGAGATATAAGCTCTTTCTCGGGGGAATTCATCGTATTGAGGCTTTTGAAGGGAAGCGGGAAGCAGGTATCAAGAAACTATATGACACACTCAGCAGATATGCCTTGCCAGCCGCATCGCCGCGGAAACCGGCTGAGATCAGCAACGGCATCTCGAATCCGGACAGTGGGATCACGATAAGCCGACGAAACCTGGTATTGGCAGCCGGGAGCCTTGTGATTGTGGGTAGCAGCACCCTCATATGGCTCAGCCGCGACACCAGCCTCAGCGGTTCGCAGCGGCCGCTTCGCCCGGCCTGGACCAAAAGGATCGCCCTGGCCGCGCCTTTTGGCGACCCCTTTGCCGCGGTCGCAGTCGCGAACGGAATGGCGCTCGTGGCCGCGCAGGAATTCGTCGCCGACAACGAGCAATTGCTGGCACTGCGCCTCAATACGAGCGGCGCCACCACCGGCAAATACCTCTCCGCGGAACCGGGCTCCAGCGGCCATGCCGTCCTTCCGGCGGCGGACGGCGGCGCCTGGGTCGGCGGCAGCGGCGGCTCCAATTCGTTGCTGGTCCGGCTCGACAAGGACTGGAAGCCGCTCTGGTCGCAAAATTACGGCGAGGGGTCGATCACCTCGATCCTTCCGCGCGGGAATGGCGTGATCGCCGGCGTCGAGGGGCCCGAATCGTCCGGAACGGCGAAGCTGCTATTCCTGCGCCAGGATGGGACGATCGAGCGCGAATCCACTCTGCTTGACCGCAAGGGCGATTCGATCCAGGGCGTCGCGCCACTGCCCGGCGGGGACCTGGCGGCGCTCGGCTGGCGGATTCTCGAGAAGCAGAGCGAACTTTGGGTCGCCCGCGTGTCCGACCGGGGACGCGAGGTCTGGCGCAAGGCCCATAACGGCCTCGGCGTCGCCAATGGCTGGGCGATCGCAACCGTCAACGACAAGATCTACGTCGCGGGCCGGACCAGCCCCGACGGCCGGGACGAAACCTACCAAGCTATGATCGTCTGCCTCGACGCGAAGAGCGGCGATCTGGAGTGGCAACGGCAGCTTCCCGGAGCCCCGGCGTCCGCACGCGGCCTGGCGGCGTCGGGATCCGGCGGCAGCGCCCGTCTCTATCTTGCCGGCTGGGCCGGCACGTCGAAAACGGCCCGGCTGAGCCAGATCGGGCCGGCCGGCGATCTCGAATGGGACCAGCAATATCCGGGGAAGGGCGCGACGAATATGACGGGCTTGGCCTTGGCCGATGACGGAGGCGGTTATGGGCTCGGTCTCGAGGCGCCCAACTACGAGACTCTGCATCTCACCCTGACTCGCTTCAATTGACTTTCGTCAGCTCGGACAAATGCCGGCGCTGCCTCGGCATGAATCGAGGCAGGGCCGCCCCGTCCTGAAATGGAGGATTATTTGCCTTGCCAAGCTTAGCGCGGCGTGTCTTGCTGCAAGGCTTGTTGCGTGCCGAGTCGTAGTAGGGGGAGACGATCGATGGGCACTCGCGCCAGGCGCTTTCTTGCAACTATTCTTTGCGCGTCGCTGCTCGCGACTAGTCCTTCGGCAGCGTTTTCAGCGCCGGCACGGGGGACTTCGAATCCGGCTCCTCCGGCAATGACGACCGCTCAGGTCGCCCAGCCCCTTCCGGCTTCGGCTCAGCTGCCGCCGGCCGCCGAGACGCCCCAGCAGCGAAAGGCGCGCGAGAAAGCGGAAGCCAAGGCCAGGAAGCAAGCCGAGAAGGAGCGCGAGCGGGCGCTTCATCCGAACCGAAGGGCGAAGAGGAAGAAGGTCATCGGCTGCGTCGCGGGCGCGGCGCTCGGCATCGTCGCCGGGATTCTTCTGAGCAATCGCCGGAACCGGGGCGAGGCGGTGGTCGCGGGAGCGATCGGCGGGTGCGCCGCGGGATGGGCGCTGGGCGGGGCGCTGAAGGGCGACGACAAGGACAAGCTCGACCAGTTCGTCAACGAGGACGTCGCACTGCGCGAGGGCGAGCCGGTCCGCACCTGGGTCGCGCCGAACTCCGGGGCGACCATCACGATCCAGCAGGCCGATGCCGGCTACAAGCCGATCGAGGCCGTGTTCAGCATCGCTCCCGGCGTCGAGTTTCCCCAACCCGGCGTTCTCGTCGAAGGCCGTGCGATGCGCGCGACCACGGCGTTGCGGCTCCGCGCCGGGCCGAGCACGAGCGCGGCGATCGTCGGTTCCTTCGCTCCGAACGAGATCGTCCAGGTGATTGCCCAGACCTCCGATCAGCAATGGGCGCTGATCGGCGAGAACAATGTCGTCGTCGGCTATGCTTCCAAGACCTTTCTTTCGCCTTCGCTCGCGATACCGAGCCAGGCGCCGATCCGCTTCGCGACGATGACCCGGACTCCGCCGCCGCGGGCGAGACCGGTCCGTGGCCGTCCCGCGCCGGCGCCGGTGGTCCTCGCTTCCGGTCCGCCGCAGACGTTTCGGGTTCAGGCATCGACCCGCTGCAAGTCGATGATCGCCTCGCACGGCTCGAACCGGTCGACCCAGCAGAGGTGCGCGCAGCCCAATTCCACCGGCTGGGCGTGAACAGAAGAAAAGAGGGGGAGGACAGCTTGGCTGGAAAAGGATGGGCGGCCCCGGCCGCGGCAATCGCGCTGGCGATCCTGACGGGGCCGGCGGGCGCCCAGGGCGAAGAGCCGGAACTCGCTCCGGTCATCGCCGCGACGGTGCGAATCGATGCGGTGTCGACGGGAAAGCACGGGACGGGCTGGGTCATCCAGGGCGTCGACGTCCAGAACCGCGCCGGCGCCGCGGTCATCGCCACCTCCTACAATATCGTCGAAAAATCGAGCAGGATCCAGGTGAGCGAACCGGGCTCGACCGAGCTCTACGATGCGATCCTCCTCGGCTTCGACACCGATCGCAACATCGCCTTCCTCGAAGTGAAGGACGTCAAGGCGCGGCCCCTTACCCTGACTCGAACGACGCCGAAACCCGGCTGGGAAGTCTGGGCCACGGGATATAGCAAGGCGTCGGACCAGACTCAGGGACACCTTCGGCTGGCCCCGACCGCGACCATCAAAGGCGGCCATCTGGGGCGCGAGCTGCGCGGGCCGGTGAGCGAGGAATCGCGCGCCGCGGTGGGTCAGCTCGAACATGACGCCACCCTGCTTCCGGGCTTCGAGGGTGGGCCTTTGGTCGACCGATGCGCTCGAGTCGTCGGGTTGAACATGAAGAGCGGAGCGGCCGTCACTCGCCGCGCCAATCTGCTCATCCAGCCGGAAGCGGCTGTGATGAACGCGCTGAAGTCGGACGAAGTGATCACGGCGGCGCTCGCCAAGGGCGTCAAGGTCGAGGTGAAGGACGGCGAGGGATGCGGCTCCGCGGGGGCTTCCCCGCCGGTTGCCGCCGGCCCCGTGGCGACCCAGCCCGAGAAGGAGCCGTCCGGCGCCTGGAGCCGGCTGACCTCCGCTTTCGGTTCAAGTTCGTCGACCCTGCTGGCACTCGCGGCGCTGCTGGGAATCGTCGCCCTCGGCTTCGGCATCTACACCCTGACCCGGCGGCAGGCGAGCACGGACGGCGGCTGGCAACCCGCGCCGGCCGGACCGGTACCGGAATCAGCGCCGAGCCGCGATGCCGGTGCGTCCGCGCCGACCTCCGTCGCCGGCACGCCGCCGGGCGACACGAAGGTCGCCGAGTCGGTGCTCCGTCTCACCGGCCGGGGTCCGGGCGGGGAGCCGATCGAGCTCAGCTTCACCAGCGCGTCGCTGCCGAAAGGCGGCGCGATGATCGGAGTGGGTTCCAATGCCGATGCGCGGGTTCCCGACAACCGCGCCGAGCACAAGGTGTCCCGGCTCCATGCGCGGATCGGGCATGACGGCCGCCATTTCACGATCGAGGACAACAAGTCGCTCAACAAGACCTTTGTCGGAGGCAAGGCGATCGAGAGCCATGTTCCGACGCCGCTCGTTAACGGCGAGCGGATCAGGCTTGCCGACGTCGAGCTTTCGGTAAGCATCACCTGACGCATTACGAGGAGACGGTCATGGGAACCACCCTGATAGACGAGCCGGGGCGGCCGGAGCGAGCCAAAGGAACGACCCTGGTCGACCGTTCGCTGGGCGGAACCCGGCTTGCCTCGCCGATCGGTCAGCCGGCGGCGGCGGCGGACCCCGCGGCGACGGGGCCGGTCGTCGGATGGCTCGTCGTCATCGACGGTCCGGGCATGGGCCGCTCGCTGCCGCTCGGTTACGGAATGAACATTATCGGACGCGGCGCCCGCAACCGGGTCGTCCTCGACTTCGGCGACCAGCAGATTTCCGAGGAGGACCATTTCCGGATCGCCTATGACCGCGAGAATCGCCGGTTCCACCTCGTTCCCGGGCGCGGCACCAATCTCGTCTATCTCGACGGAGCGCCGCTGCTGACCCCGGTCGAGCTCGCCGGCCAGCGCGATCTCAAGGTCGGGTCGAGCCTGATCCGTTTCGTGCCGTTCTGCTCCGCGGACTGGGACTGGCCGGATCGCCCGGCGGCGTGAGGTCCGCGAAGGCGCCGAGCCCGCTCGTCCCCGCCGAATGGAGAGTCGCGGCCGGCCAGTCGATCGGCCGCCGCGAGGAGCAGCAGGATAGCCACGGCCGCTGCTCGATCAGGCTCGACGACGGCGAGGTCGCTCCCGTCCTTCTGGTCGTCGACGGGATGGGCGGCGAGGCCGGCGGACGGATTGCGGCGGAGACGGCTGTCGGCGCCTTTCTGAACGCCTGCGAAGCGGGCACCGCCTCCGACATCGCGCTTCGGCTTCGCGACGCTTTGCTCGCGGCCAATGCCGCGGTCGGCGGACGGGCGGCCGAGGACCCGGGGCTGTCGGGAATGGGCTGCACCCTGGTCGCGCTTGCCGTGGGGCGCGGCCGAGCCACCTGGATCAGCGTTGGCGACAGCCTCCTCCTGCGGCTCGGCCCGGCGGGAATCGAACGGCTCAATGCCGATCATTCGATGGCCCCGGCTCTGGATGAGGCGGCGCGAGCCGGCGAGATGTCGGCGGAGGAGGCGGCCTCCCATCCGCAGCGCAGCATATTGCTTTCGGCTCTGACCGGGCGAGCCATCGCCCTGATCGACGAGCGGAGCATCCGGCTCGAGGGGGACGATCGATTCCTGCTTGCAAGCGACGGCCTGCTTTCGCTCAGCGGCTCCGAGATCGCCGCGATCGCCGCCGAAACGGAAGATCAGGAACCGGACGGGCTGGTGGCTTCGCTCCTCGCGGCGGTGGATGCCAAAGGCCGGACCGATCAGGACAATATTACCATTGCCGTCATTCGGAGCTCGTCGCCGGGCCGACCGCGCCGATCCGGACCAGGCGGCGTGAGGCTTCTTGTAATTGGGCTGATGCTGCTGGTCGTCACGCTCGCCATCGTCCTGTGGAAATCATATCGCTAACGGCTTGACCGGGCCTGTGCCCGCTTCCTTTCCATCGGCACGCTTAGGGTCGACGACGGTTGCGGATCCAGGCGCCGAAACTTCAGGCGCCAATGCGAATGAAGCCCGCGGCCTTTGTTGCGGCTGTTCGTGCCTGATCCGCTGTCGTTCCGGTTGCCAACGCCACGCCCATCCGCCGATTCACCCGCGTGACCGGCTTCCCGAAGATCCGGACGTCCACCTCGCCATTCTCGCCGCCCAACGCCAGCGCTTCGGCCAGCCCTTCGTAGCGAAACTCCGTCGCCTCGCGGTCCGCGAGGATGACCGCGCTTGCCGCGGCGGGGCAGCGCATGGCGATGTGGGGGATCGGGAGGCCCATCACCGCTCGGGCGTGGAGGTCGAACTCGGAGAGGTTCTGGGAGATGAGCGTCACCATGCCGGTGTCGTGGGGGCGAGGGGAGAGTTCGGAGAAGATCACTTCCTCGCCTTTGACGAAGAACTCGACTCCGAAGATGCCGTGGCCGCCGAGATCGTCGACCACCTTTTTGGCCATGTCCTGCGCCTGTGTGAGGGCGGCGTGGGACATGGCGGCGGGCTGCCAGCTTTCCATATAGTCGCCGCGCTCCTGGCGGTGGCCGATCGGGGGGCAGAAGAGGATTCCGTCCTTCGTCCGGACGGTGAGAAGGGTGATCTCATAGTCGAAGTCGACATACTCCTCGACGATCACCCGGGCGCGGTCGCCGCGCATGTTGGCGACGGCATAGTCCCAGGCCTTGCGCAGTCCCGCTTCGTCCTCGACGAGGCTCTGACCCTTGCCGCTCGACGACATGACCGGCTTGACCACGCAGGGCAGGCCGGTATGCGCGGCGCCGATCTCGACCTCGACGAAGCTGCCCGCGAAGCGGTAGCGCGAGGTCCTGAGGCCGAGCCTGCCGGCGGCCAGCTCGCGGATGCTGTCGCGGTTCATCGTCATCGCCACCGCGCGCGCCGAGGGGACGATGGGAACGCCCTCTTTCTCCATTTCCTCGAGCACTTCGGTGCGGATCGCCTCGACCTCGGGGACGACATGATCGGGCCGGTGCTTCTCGATCGCGGCGCGCAGCTTGTCGCGGTCGAGCATCGAGAAGATCTCGCATTCGTCGGCCATCTGCATCGCCGGTGCCCCGGCATAGTTATCGCAGGCCACCACCCAGGCGCCGAGCCGCTTGGCCGAGATGACGAACTCCTTGCCGAGCTCGCCCGAGCCGAGCAGCATGATCCTGGCGGTGAAGCTCATGACTTGCCTCCCAGCAGCATGCGGCATCTGGCTTGCTGCTCCGCGCCCTCGGCGGTCAGCTCGACGCGCTGGACTTCGAACTCGGTCTTGCCCTCGGGCAGATAGCGGATCAGCCGCTCGCCGCTCTCGTCGGAGACTCGGTAGACCAATTCCACGCTCGAATCGCCGATCGTGCCGCTCTCGAGCCGGACCAGCTTCATGCCGTCGCGCATCCCTGCGGCGAAAGCCGGGCCGTCGGGAGCGACCCCGGCGATGATCCCGCCCGCGAGCCGGGTCGCCTGCGAATCATAGCCTCGCGTGAAGTCGCGCTTGCGCTCGGTGACGATGCGCGCGCAGTCGCCGTAGAGATCGGCCGGGAGCAGGAGCGCCTGGCCCTGGCGGGCGTAGAGGTCGAGGTCGGGCTCGATGTCGATCCCGGTCTCCTCGCGGAGCACCCGGCTGAACAGAGCGGTGGCCAGCTCGGCGCTGCCCTTGGCGGCCTTGCGCTGGGCTCGGAGCACGTCGTCGAGGCTCTTCTTCCCCTCGGTGCGCGCCTGGATCTCGGCATCGAGCCTTGCGGCGAGCAGATGGCCGCGGTCGTAGCTGACCTGCTGGACGTTCGGGTCGGTCCAGAAGCGCGCCGCCACCACCGCCGCGTCCGCGGTCTTCGCCGGCGAGGTGCCGTAGCGCAGGAGCGTCCTGTTCTTGTCGGCGACGAACTCGTCGAGGGTCCACAGGCCCGAGCGGAGCAGAAGCTTCGAGGCGACATAATCGTCGAAGCCCTCGGAGAACCAATAATCCTTCGCCTCATTCTCCTCCGGCATCTGGCCGAGCTCGATCGGGATCCAGCTGTGGATATATTCATGGCCGAGGAAGCGCGTCGCCTGCTTGAGGTCGAAGGCGCTGGTCGAGGCGATCGAGAAAGCGTCGGTCCGGCCGGTGCCGGTGTAGGAGAGGCCCGCCGGAAGGGTGCCGAGCGGCGCCATCGCGACCAGATAGGGGCTCGGCCGGTCCCGCCAGAAGGTGTTGCCGGCCGCGATCACCTTCTCGACCAGGTCGGCGAGCGCTTCGGTGCTGAAGCTCCAGTCGCCGAGCACCGCGACGCGCAGCGGCGTTTCGCCGCCGAGATTGCGCTGGGAGATGCGCAGGGCCGCCCCACCGATCGCGACGCTGTTGACGATGTTGGCGACGTCGGTCTTCCCGCCCTTCAGGTGATCGAGGTCGGAGGCGATCGCCCAGCCGTGCGGCTTCCCGCCCCAGCGGAAGCGGGCCGGCGCCTCGAACCGGCCTTCCGGATAAGCGAACATCCCCTCGCCATGGATGAAGAACCAGTCGGGCCGGATCAGCGGGCGCCCCTTCTCGTAGGCGAAGCCCGGATCCCCGGCATAAGCCGAGACCAGTTTGTAGCGGACGCGGATCGTCGCGCCCGGTCTGTGGCGGATCACCGGCCTGTCGAAATAGCCGCCGAGGCTGGTCGCGCCGCGAATCTCGAGCTCGGTGACGTGACGCCAGAGATCGGACGAGCCCGCCCATTTGCTCGGCAGGAGGAGGATGGTCTCGCCGTCCGAATCGCCGCGGAAGCGCATCTCGACCTGGAGCGCCCGGGCGCCGTCCCTGGCGAGGGCCGGCCTGGCTTTGTAATGGATCGTCCGGCCCTCGGGAGGAGCCGCGGCGCAAAGCAGGCTCGCCGCGGCGGCGAGGGACAAGAGCGACAGGGATTTCAAGCACGCCTCCCGATGGATTGGCGCGACTATAGGGGAGGGAGAAGGCTCGGCAATGGGGGGCTTACCGGGCCGTCATTGCGAGCGGAGCGAAGCAATCCAGTCCCGCGTCTGTCGCGAGCGCATGACTGGATTGCTTCGTCGCTTCGCTCCTCGCAATGACGGAAAGCAGATCGAATGTGTCAGTCCGGAACCTTCACAGGGAAATAAGGCCGAAGCTTCAGGATCGTCGAGGCCGCGTCGGTGTGCCGAACGAAGATTCCGCCCGCTTCCTCCCACAGATGCGCGTGCCGGATCTGATCGTCGACCAGCACGTCGCCTTCTCTGGCATGATTGCGCTTGTCGCGGGCCATGGTGGTGATGATCCGCGTGCCCGGGAAGTGATGAGCGGCCCAGCGCACCTTCTGCTCGGCGGCCCAATTGCCGACCGGCATTCCAGTGAGGATGACCGGATCGAGGTGGCGGACCGCGTCGAACAGCTCCATCGCGTCGGGCATCAGCGGCAGCCCGAAATAGAAATCCGGAGTCTTGGCCAGCGCGCGCCAGAAATGCGCGACTCCGTGCAGCTTCTGATACACCTTCGGCTTCAGCCCGAGCGCCGCGGTCGCGCCTTTCTCGAAATCGGCGAGGACGCCGTCGCAATCGAGGTAGAGCTGGCGGGTCATGTGATCATCGCGGACCGGTGCTTCGATACGGCATTTCGACTTCGCTCAATGCCTACTCAGCATGAGCGGAAGGGTTTTGGTTCCGCTCATCCTGAGTAGCGGCTGAGCCTGTCGAAGACGCGTATCGAAGGGCAGGCTCAGCCCGAACGGTGTCTTGTGTCATGCGCGTCGGACTCAAGGCCACCGCGCGGGCCGAAGCTTGATCGGCACCGGCGTGTCCAGCGCCACCCAGCCCTGCTCCGCGAGAACGTCGTTGCTCTCGCGGGCCTCGCGGCCGTCCTCGAGCGACCAGGTGATGTGGTAGGTGCCGCCGCCGGGACGGTCGCTGGTCCCGCCGATCCGCACCGCCAGCGCCTCGACTCCGCGGCCGTTATCGGCGCGGCCGATCACCTCGCCTTCCGTCTCCTGGGGCAGCGGCGCGTCGGGCGCCGCTTTGGTGCGGAGGGTGACGTGATCGGCGATTATGTTGGGGTAGGTGGGCGGGAAGCGGCGGAGCAGTTCGCGGCGCTGGGCTCGGGCGATCTTCCAGCCGAACGTGCTTTCGCCCTCGCCGCCGCTCGCGAACGCCTCTTCCGCGGACGGCATCGGGTCAGCCGGCCCCGCCCGGGATCGCGCAGGGCGCGAGGAACAGGCGCTTGACGTCGGGCTGGGCGGCTTTGACCGCCTCCGCGATCTTCGCGACCACCCGCTCGACCTCGCCGGCGGGCACGTCGTCGCGGAAGTCGACTGCCGCGGTCATGACGATGTCGCGCGGGCCCAAATGGATCGAGATGATGTCGCGCACTCCGGTGACGCTCGGCTCGGCTCGGATCAGCCGCTCGACGTCTGCGACCACTTCGGGCGCGGCACCTTCGCCGACGATCAGGCTCATCGTCTCGCGGGCGAGCAGGATCGATGCGGTGATCAGCACCAGCCCGATGACGATCGACGCCACTCCGTCGAGGACCGGCATGTCGAGCAGATGCGCCGCGGCGAGCCCGAGCAGGGCGACGACCAGGCCGATCATCGCCGCCGCATCCTCGAACAATACGGTGAACAGGACCGGATCCTTGGCCTCGGTCACCGCCGACCACCAGTGGCGGCCGGCCGCGACCTTCCCGAACTCCTTCAAGGCGACGTAGAAGCTCCCCGCCTCGAGCGCGATGGCGAGGGTCAGGATGACGTAATTGACGATCGGCTTCTCGATCGGATGGGGATGGCCGATCTTCTGGATGCCTTCCCAGATGGCGAAGGTGCCGCCGGCGGTGAACAGCAGGACCGCGACGACGAAGCACCAGAAATAGATCTCGCTCGAATAGCCGAACGGGTGGCGGGCGCTGGCCGGACGCTCCGACCTTTTCATCCCGAGCAGAAGCAGCCCCTGATTGCCGGTATCGACCAGGCTGTGGACGCCCTCCGCAACCATCGCCGACGAGCCGGTGACGAAAGCGCCGCCGAACTTGGCCACCGCGATCCCGAGATTGGCGCCGAGCGCCGCATAGACCGCCTTGGTCGAACCACCCGCCAAAATCTTTCTCCTTTTGTGAACACCTGTGACCTGGATCGCGTCACCTCGTCATTGCGAGCGGAGCGAAGCAATCCAGTGCTGCTCTTGAGGCCCGCTGGATTGCCGCGTCGCTACGCTCCTCGCAATGACAATCAACCTGAAGTGGTCGCCGATAACCTTTCCTCGAGCGCTTTTTGCCCCGCTTCGTCGATATGAAGGCCCAGCTTGGTCCGGCGCCACAGGATATCGTCGGCGGTTCGCGCAAATTCGCGTTCGGTGAGGTAGCGGACCTCGGCCTCGTGGAGCCCGGCGCCAAAATCGGGGCCGAGATCGGCCATCGATGAGGCGCCGCCGAGCAGGGCGCGCAGCCGGGTGCCGTAGGCGCGGGACAGGCGATCGAGCAGCGGCCGGTCCATCCATTTTCCGACGCCCTCAAGCCATGTTTGGAAGGCGGGGTCGTGATCGCCGCCGGGAAGTGCGCTCGTCGCCGTCGTGCAGGCCCCGGCCACGCCGAGCAGATCCAGCGCTTCCTCGGCCAGCGCGCGGGCGGTGGTGATCTTGCCGCCGAACACCGACAGCAATTTGCCGCCCGGGTCGGTGTCGAGCTCGAGATGATAGTCGCGGGTCACCGCCTTGGCGTCGGCGGCGCCGTCGTCGTAGAGCGAGCGCACGCCCGAATAGCTCCCGACGATCTCGGCCGGGGTGACCTGGCGGCGGAAATAGCGGTCCGCCGCCTCGCACAGATAGCGCGCCTCGTCCGGCTCGATCCTCGCCTGCTCGGGCCGCTCGACCGGAACGTCGGTGGTGCCGATCAGGGTGAAGACGCCGAAGGGCAAGGCGAAGACGACCCGCCCGTCGGGCTGCTGCAATATGTAGGCATGATCGCCCTCGTAGAGCCGGGGCAGAACGATATGGCTCCCCTTGATCAGCCGCACCTTGCTCTCGCTGGTCTCGCGCAGCCGCTTCTTGAGGACGTCGGCGACCCAGGGCCCGGCCGCGTTGACGATCGCTTTGATCGAGACCGTCCGGCCGCCCGAAAGCGCGGCGATCCAGACCTCGCCCTCGCGCCGCGCGCTCAGCAATTCGGTGCGGGTGGCGATCTCGGCGCCGTGCTCGGCCGCGGCGACGGCGTTGAGCGCCACCAGTCGGGAATCGTCGACCCAGGCGTCCCAGTAGGAAAGAAGCCGCCGCCTTTCCTGGAGCGGAGCACGCAGTTCATCTTCGCCGCTCCACAGCCGCCGCGAGCGCGGCAGCCCGCCGCCGAGCGAAAGCAGGTCGTAGAGCCAGAGGCCGGAGCGGATCATCCAGAATGGGCGCATCCCCCGGCACCAGGGCAAAGCGAAGCGAAGCGGCCGGACGATGTGCGGCGCGGTCCGGAGCAGGATGGCGCGCTCCCGAAGCGCCTCGCGGACCAGCCGGAACTCGTAATATTCGAGGTAGCGCAGGCCCCCATGGATCAGCTTCGAGGAGGCCGAGCTGGTGTGGGACGCAAGATCGTCCTTCTCGACCAGAAGCACGCTCGCGCCCCGCATCGCCGCGTCGCGCGCGATCGCCGCCCCGTTGATCCCGCCGCCGACGATGAGGAGATCGAAGGAGTCCATCAGCGTTTTATACCGTCATTCCAGCGCAGGCTGGAATCCATACGGCCTTCGTGTCACCAAAGCCGCATGGACCCCAGCTTGCGCTGGGGTGACGAAGGGGGCTTATGAGCGAGCAGATCCTCGTCATCGACGAAGGCACGACCAGCACTCGGGCGATGCTGTTCGCCCCCGATGGCGCGTGCCTCGGCTGCGCGCAGGAGGACCTGGTCCAGCATTATCCCGGCCCCGGCCTGGTCGAGCATGACGCCGAGGAGATCTGGCAATCGAGCCTCGCCTGCGCGCGGGCGATGGTGGCGCAGGCGGGCGGCGCGGAGCGGGTCGCGGCGATCGGGATCACCAACCAGCGCGAGACGATCATCTTCTGGTCGCGGCGGACGGGGCAGGCGCTCGGCCCGGCGATCGTCTGGCAGGACCGGCGCACCGCCGACCAGTGCGAGCGGATGAAGCGGGCGGGCCACGAGGAAATGGTCCAGTCGCGCACCGGATTGTTGCTCGATCCCTATTTCAGCGCGTCCAAGATCGCCTGGGCGCTGGAGAACTGGCCGGCGGTCCGCGAGGCGGGCGCGGACCTGTGCGTCGGAACGGTCGAATCCTGGCTGGTGTTCAGGCTGACCGGCGGCCTCCACGTCTCCGACGCCACCAACGCCTCGCGCACCGCCTTGATGGACGTGGCCAAAGGCCGTTGGGACGAGGAGTTGCTGGACCTGTGGGGCGTGGCGCGCTCGGCGCTCCCGGAGATCGTCGACTGCGCCGGAGCGATCGGGACGACCGATCCGGACCTGCTCGGCGCAGCGATCCCGATCGCCGGAATGGCGGGCGACCAGCAGGCCGCCTCGATCGGCCAGGCCTGCCTCGAACCGGGCAACACCAAGGCGACCTACGGCACCGGCGCCTTCATCCTGACCAATACAGGCGGCGAGTTCCGCCTCAGCCGCAACCGCCTGCTCTCGACCATCGCCTGGCAGCTCGGAGGCGAGCGCATCTACGCGATCGAGGGATCGGTGTTCGTCGCCGGAAGCCTGATCAAATGGCTCCGCGACGATCTCGGGCTTCTCGCCAGCTCGGCCGAGAGCGAGGCGCTTGCGCGGTCGGTGCCCGACAATGGCGGCGTCCAGATCGTGCCCGCGCTCGCCGGCCTCGGCGCTCCGCACTGGCGGCCGAACGCGCTCGGAGCGATCAGCGGGCTGAGCTTCGCGACCGGCCGCGCCCATATCGTCCGAGCCGCGCTCGAGGCGATGGCCAATCAGAGCCACGATCTGATGACCGCCTTCGCGGCTGACGGGGCGGGCTGGAAGAGCCTCAAGATCGACGGCGGCATGGCGGCCAACGACTGGCTTGCCCAGGACCTGGCCGACATGCTCGATCTTCCCGTCGAACGGCCCGGGTTCGTCGAGACCACGGCGCTCGGCGCGGCGATGCTGGCGGGTGTCGGCTGCGGGCTGTTCGGGTCGCTCGGGGAAGCGGCGGCGATGCGCGGCGAGGTACACGGCTTCGAGCCCAAGATGACGGAGACGAGCCGTTCTCTTCGCCTCGAACAATGGCGGCGGGCGGTCGGCTCGGTGCTCGCCTCGGCGCCCTAATGCTTTCCCTAAGGATATCAGTCTGTTATAGTTGGCCGACAGTTTCGGGATGGGGATGACATCATGAACAAGTTCGCAATTGCCTTTGCTCTCGCCGCGACCCTGGTCGCCGCGCCCGCTGTCGCCAAGGAGAAGGTCCGCGCCGGCGCCGCCGTCGGCGAGCTGATCCTGTTCCAGCAGCCCGCCTTCGCCGGCGATTATTATTCGGTCGACACCAACCGGACGACGATCCAGACCGACTGGAACATCCGAAGCATCGCCATCCACGAAGGCGAGAAGTGGCAGATCTGTGCGAAGCCGCGCTTCCGCGACTGCATCGAGCTGAACCAGAGCGTCACCGACGCCAGCGCGATCGGGGTCAACGGCCAGATCGGCTCGATCCGCAAGGTGGTGGCGCAGTAGGTTTTCGTCATTGCGAGGAGCGAAGCTTAGCCTGTCCTGAGCGACGCCGCAGGCGGCGTCGAAGGGCGGCAATCCAGCGGGCCTCGGAGTCCCAACTGGATTGCTTCGCTTTGCTCGCAATGACAGAATAATTCTGCAACTGGCACCAATCCTTGGCCTGTGGGCCGGGCCACCCACCTAACCAAACCGCTTGTTAAGCCTTGGCTGCTAGTCCGCGGCCATGGCCCAGCGCATCCATCTGGTCGCGGCGGCGCGCCCCAACTTCATGAAGGTGGCGCCGCTCTGGCACGCGCTCGCCGCGGCGCCCGACTTCGAGCCGGTTTTGATCCACACCGGCCAGCATTACGACGTCAACATGTCGGACGCCTTCTTCGCCGACCTGAAGCTTCCGGAGCCCGATTTCCACCTCGGCATCGGCTCGGGAAGCCATGCCGAGCAGACCGGCGGAGTGATGATCGCCTATGAGAAAGTGGCGGTCGAGCATCGGCCCGACTGGCTGGTGGTGGTCGGCGACGTCAATTCGACCGCGGCCTGCGCGATGGTCGCCGCCAAGCTCGGCATCCCGATCGTCCATCTCGAGGCCGGGCTTCGAAGCCGCGACCGGAGGATGCCGGAGGAGATCAACCGGATCGTCACCGACGCGCTCGCCGACGTCCTCTGGACCCCGTCGGTCGACGCCGACGAGAATCTGCTGATCGAGGGCGTCGCGAGGAGCCGGATCGCCCGGGTCGGCAACATCATGCTCGACAGCTTCGAGCTGGTCCGCCCGGCGATCGAGGCCGCCGACGTGCCCGGCGAATTGGGGCTCGAGCGCGGCCGTTACGGGGTCGTCACCCTCCACCGCCCCTCGAACGTCGACGAGCCGGCCCAGCTGATCCGCCTCGCCGACGCGCTGATCGAGACCCAGGCCCATTTGCCTTTGGTCTTCCCGGTCCATCCGCGCACCGCCAAGCGGCTCTCGGCGATCGGGCGCGACAGCGTCCTGAAGCGCGCCGGCGTCCGGCTGATCGAGCCTTTGCCCTATGTCCGCTTCATGAGCCTGGTCACCGGCGCCGCCGCCGCGATCACCGACAGCGGCGGAATCCAGGAAGAGACGACCTATCTCGGAATCCCCTGCCTGACCCTGCGCGACACGACCGAGCGGCCGATCACGATCAGCGAGGGCAGCAACCGGCTGGTCACCGCCGAGAGCCTTGCGCTCGAGGTCGACCGCGCCCTCTCGGCGCCGCGGCTGGTCCGCAAGCCCGACCTTTGGGACGGCGACACCGCCTCGCGCTGCGTCGCGGATTTGCGGCGGCGGATCGGCCCGGCCAAGCTGCCCTCGGCAAAGAAGAGCGCGGCCGAGCATGGCGCCGACCTGGCCCATGCGCATGGGCGGATCGAGGAGCGCCGCCGAGCTAGCTCCGGGTCCAGCTATCGTCGATCATCTTGATGATCGCCGAGAAATCCTTGCCTGCCCCGCCCAGCTCGGCGAATCGCGAATAAAGCTCCTCGGCCGCCGATCCCATCGGAGTGTAAGCGTCGACGCTCTGAGCCGCCTCCATCGCCAGCCTGAGATCCTTGAGCATCAGGGCCGAGGCGAAGCCGCCTTCATAATCGCGGTCGGCCGGGGTCTGGGGCCCGACGCCCGGCACCGGGCAATAGGTCGTCATCGACCAGCATTGGCCCGACGCCTTCGACGAGATGTCGAAGAAGGTCTGCGGATCGAGCCCGAGCTTCCTGGCCATCACGAAGGTCTCGCAGGTCGCCGCCATCGAGGCGCCGAGAAGCATATTGTTGCAGATCTTGGCGGCCTGGCCCGATCCGGGACCGCCGGCGTGGATCACCGCCTTGCCCATCTGCGCCAGATAGGGCTCGGCCCGCTTGAACGCCGCTTCCTCGCCGCCGACCATGAAGGTGAGGGTGCCCGCGTCGGCCGCGGCGATTCCGCCGGAGACCGGCGCGTCGACCATCTCATAGCCCTGGGCCGCGGCCTTTTCGATCTCCTCGCGCGCGGTGGCGACGTCGATCGTCGAGCAATCGATCAGGATCGCGCTCTTGGGCGCGGTCCCGATCACGGAGGATTCGTAGACGTCGCGGACATGCTTGCCGGCCGGGAGCATGGTGATCACCGCCTCGGCGTCCTTGACCGCCTCGGCCGCCGAGGCGGCGCGGGTGCAGCCATGGCCCTCCGCCTTGGCGAGCGCCGCCTCGACCAGGTCGAAGGCGACGACCTCGTGCCCCGCCTTGGCGAGGTTCGCCGCCATCCCTCCGCCCATATTGCCGAGGCCGATAAATGCTATCCGTGCCATTCCACTCTCCGTCACCCCAGCGAAGGCTGGGGTCCATACTGTCTTCGTGTCTCAACCGCCGCTTGGATCCCAGCCTGCGCTGGGATGACGGGAAATCTAACGCCCCGTCCACTCCGCCTTCCGCTTGTCCACAAACGCAGCCATCCCTTCCTTCTGGTCCTCGGTCCCGAACAAACCGTGGAACAGCCGCCGCTCGAAAAGGATGCCCTGGGCAAGGCCGGTCTCGAAGGCGGCGTTGACCATCTCCTTGGTCGCCATCGCGGCGAGCGGGGCCATCGAGGCGATCTCGGCGGCCGTCTTCAGCGCCTCCTCGACCAGGTCCGCCGCCGGCACCACCCTGGCAACCAGGCCCGATCTCTCCGCTTCCTCGGCGCCCATCACCCGGCCGGTCAGGCACATCTCCATCGCCTTGGCCTTGCCGATCGCCCTTGTGAGCCGCTGCGACCCGCCCATGCCCGGAGTGACTCCAAGCTTGATCTCGGGCTGGCCGAACTTCGCCGTGTCCGCGGCGATGATGAAATCGGCCATCATCGCCACCTCGCAGCCGCCGCCCAGCGCATGGCCGGCGACCGCGGCGATCCACGGCTTGCGGGTCGCGGTCACTTTCTCCCAGCCCTGGAAGAAATTGGAGCCGTACATGTCGGCGAAGCCCTGCTCCGACATCTCCTTGATGTCGGCCCCGGCGGCGAATGCGCGCTCGCTTCCGGTCAGGACGGCGCAGCGCTGGCTGTCGTCCGAGTCAAATGCCTCGAAGGCGGCGATCAGCTCCTTGAGCACCGTCGAGTTGAGCGCGTTCAGCGCCTGCGGGCGGTTGAGGGTGATCAGGGTCACCGCGCCCTTCTGCTCGGTCAGGATGGTTTCACAGTCGGGCATGTCTTCCTCTTTCGTCATGCCAGCGGAGGCTGGCATCCAAGCTGACTCCTAACCTCCACCGCCACATGGACCCCAGCCTTCGCTGGGGTGACGGTGAAAACTAGAGCGGCGTCCATTCCTCTCCCTCCGGCATCGGCGCGAAGATCGTGTCGATCATATGCTCGCTGACGCCTTCCGGCGACGGCGGATTCCAGCGCGGCTGATTGTCCTTGTCGACGAGCAGGGCGCGGACCCCCTCGACGAAATCGTGGCGCTGGACCACCCGGGTCGCGACCGCATATTCCTGGCGCATCTCGTGGCCGAAATCCTGCGCCCGGGCGCCGTCGTAGAGCAGGCGGAGGCTGACCTTGCAGGCCTGCGGGCTCTTCGCCCGGAGAGTCTCGAGCTCCTTCATCGCCCAGTCCGAGCCGTCCGCTTCCAGCGCCTCCAATATCTCCTCGAAGCTGTCGGCGGCGAACAGCCGGTCGATCTTCTCGCGGTTGGCGAGGATCCGCGCCGGCGGCGGCTCGACGCTCGCCTCGGCGAGGATCGTCTCGAGGTCCTGCGGATCCTCGGCGATCCGCGCCTTGACCGCCTCGAGCGAAGCCGAGGGCAGATAATGGGTCGCGAGCCCCAGAGCCAGGCATTCGGCGCCGTCGAGCCGGGCTCCGGTCAGCGCCAGGAACACGCCCGCCCGACCCGGCAGCCGAGGCAGATACCAGCCGCCGCCGACGTCGGGGAACAGGCCGATCGTCGTCTCGGGCATCGCGAAGCGCGTATTCGCGGTCGCCACCCGATAGCGGCAGGGCTGCGAGATCCCGACCCCGCCGCCCATCACGATCCCGTCCATGAAGGCGATGCTCGGCTTGGCGTAGGTGAAGAGCAGATGGTTGAGCCGATATTCCTCGTGGAAGAAGGCGCGCGCCTCGCTGCCGTCGCCGGCGCCGCTCTGGGCGAGCATCACGACGTCGCCGCCCGCGCAGAAGCCGCGGCCGCTCGCGTGATCGATCATCACCGCCTCGACTCCATGATCCTCGCGCCATTCGAGAAGGGCCCGGATCATGGCGGAGCACATGTCGCGGGTCAGCGCATGGATCGCCTGCGGGCGGTTGAGGCGGATCCGGCCGGTCCTGCCGTCGACCAGGGTGAGGACGTCCGTCATTGCGCTAGATCCCCCTCCCCCTGAGGGGGAGGGAGGGGTGGGGGTTTACGGCGTCGCTGGGTTGGCTTCGAACGCCGAACCCCCTCACCCCACCCTCTCCCCGCCGGGGAGAGGGGGTTTCATCCTGAGCCTGAATGGACGTCACTGCCTGAGCATGTCCCGGGCGATGATCACGCGCATGATCTGGTTGGTGCCTTCGAGGATCGAATGGACCCTGAGGTCGCGCCAGAAGCGTTCGATCGGATAATCCTGGAGATAGCCGTAGCCGCCGTGGAGCTGGAGCGCGCGGTCGACCACCGAGCTTCCGGTGTCGGTCGCCAGCCTCTTGGCCATCGCCGCGAAGCGGGTCTTGTCGGGCGCGTTCTCGGTGACCTTGACCGCCGCCGCGTAGAGCAGGGTTCGCGCCGCCTGAAGCTCGGTCTCCATGTCGGCGAGGGTGAACTGGGTCGCCTGGAAATCGGCGATCGGGTTGCCGAACTGCTTGCGCTCCTTCGTGTAGGCGACCGCCTCGTCGAGGCAGCGCTGCGCCCCGCCGAGCGAGCAGGCGCCGATGTTGAGCCGCCCGCCGTCCAGGCCCATCATCGCGATCCGGAAGCCCTCGCCCTCGCCGCCGACCAGATTCTCGGCCGGGACCCGGACCTCGTCGAAATTGACCTGGGCGGTCGGCTGCGAATGCCAGCCCAGCTTCTTCTCCTGGGCGCCGAAGCTGACTCCCGCCATGTCCTTGTCGATCACCAGGCAGGAAATGCCCTTCGGCCCCTCGGCCCCGGTGCGGACCATGGTCACGTAGACCTCGTTCTCGCCGCCGCCCGAGATGAAGGCCTTGGAGCCCGAGACGACGTAGCAATCGCCGTCCTTCACCGCCTTGGTCTTGAGCGCCGCCGCGTCGGAGCCCGAGCCCGGCTCGGTCAGGCAATAGGAGGCGATCCGCTCCATCGTGATCAGCGACGGCAGATATTTCTCCTTGACCGCGGCCGAGCCGAACCGGTCGATCATCCAGCTCGCCATATTGTGGATCGAGATGAAGGCCGAGGTGGAGGGGCAGCCATAGGCCATCGCCTCCATGATCAGGGCCGCCTCGAGCCGGCCGAGCCCGATCCCGCCGCTCTCCTCGGAGACGTAGATCGATCCGAAGCCGAGCTCGGCCGCCGCCTGGATCGTGTCGCGCGGGAAGACATGCTTCTCGTCCCATTCCGCCGCATGGGGCGTGATCGCGTCGGCGGTGAACTGCCGCGCCATCTCCTGGATCTGGCGCTGCTCGTCATTGAGGTCGAACTGGGTCATGCGCTCCCCATTAGCGTCATGCTCTAGACGGTCCAGACCCAATCCTCCCCGGTACGGGGGAAGTCGGGTTGGACTGCCCCCGGCAGTCCAAGATCGCCCCGGGGAGCGATCGACCCGACTTCGGACCATGCGCAGCATGGTGGAGGGGGCGGCACTGACTCCTGCGCAACCCCTCCACCACCGCCTTCGGCGGCGGTCCCCCTCCCCGTACCGGGGAGGATCTAAGTAGCCATCGCCTCGATCTCGGCCTTCGCCTCGGCGAACGCAGCCACCGCCCGCTCAAGCTCCTCGCGGCTGTGGCTGGCCGAGATCTGGGTGCGGATCCGGGCCTTGCCCTTGGGGACGACCGGATAGGAGAAAGCGATCACGTAGATGCCCTTGGCGAGGAGGGCGTCGGCGAGCGCTCCGGCGCGGCGGGCGTCGTGGAGCATGACCGGGACGATCGGATGGTCGCCGGGAAGCAATTCGAATCCGGCATCGGCCATCCCCTGGCGGAAGAAGCGCATATTGTCGCGGAGCCGGGCGCGAAGATCGTCGCCCGCCGCCGCCAGCTCGACCGCCTTGGCCGCGCCCGCGACCATCGCCGGGGCGACGGTGTTGGAGAAGAGATAGGGCCTCGAGCGCTGGCGGAGCAATTCGACGATCTCGCGCCGGGCGCTGGTGAAGCCGCCGCTGGCCCCGCCGAGCGCCTTGCCCAGCGTGCCGGTGACGATGTCGATCCGGTCCATCACGCCGCACTGCTCGGGGGTGCCGCGGCCGCCCGGGCCGACCGCTCCGGTGGCATGGCTGTCGTCGACATGGACGAGGGCGCCGTAGCGTTCGGCCAGGCCGCAGATCGCCTCGAGCGGTGCGATATAGCCGTCCATCGAGAAGACGCCGTCGGTCGAGATCAACTTGAACCGCGCCCCGGCCTCGTTGGCGGCTTTGAGCTGCGCCTCGAGATCTTCCATGTCGGCATTCCTGTAGCGGTAGCGCTTCGCCTTGCAGAGGCGGACTCCGTCGATGATCGAGGCGTGGTTCAATTCGTCCGAGATCACCGCGTCGTCGGGGCCGAGCAGGGTCTCGAACAGCCCGCCATTGGCGTCGAAGCAGGAGGGGTAGAGGATCGTATCCTCCATCCCCAGCCATTGGGAGAGCTGGCCCTCGAGCTGCTTGTGGATCGACTGGGTGCCGCAGATGAACCGCACCGAGGCCATGCCATAGCCCCAGCGCTCGAGCCCTTCCGCCGCCGCCGCCTTTACCCGCGGGTCCTGGGCGAGGCCGAGATAATTGTTGGCGCACAGGTTGATCACCTCCTCGCCGGTCTCGACATATACGTGCGAGCCCTGCGGGGTCGTGATCACCCGCTCCTTCTTGTAGAAGCCCGCCTCGCGGATGCCCTCCAGCTCGGAGGCGACGAATTGCTGGAATTTGCCGTACATTTTGTCCTCGCTAAAGCCGCGGGGTCAGTCCCAGCGCAAGACGACCTTGCCGGTATTGCCCTGGAGCATCGATTCGAAGCCGCGCTCAAACTCCTGATAGGGAAGGCGGTGGGTGATGATCGGCGAGAGGTCGAGCCCGGACTGGACCATCACCGACATCTTGTACCAGGTCTCGAACATCTCGCGGCCGTAAATGCCCTTCACGGTCAGCATGTTGAAGATGATCTTGTTCCAGTCGATCGCCATCTCGCCGGACGGGATCCCGAGCATCGAGATCTTGCCGCCATGCGCCATATTGTCGAGCATGTCGCGGAAGGCGGCGGGCATTCCCGACATTTCCAGCCCGACGTCGAAGCCTTCGGTCATTCCGAGCTCCTTCTGGACGTCGGCGAGCTTCTCGCGCTCGACATTGACCGTTCGGGTCGCACCGAGCTTGGTGGCGAGCTCGAGCCGATAATCGTTGACGTCGGTGATGACGACGTGGCGGGCGCCGGCATGGCGCGCCACCACCGCCGCCATCGCCCCGATCGGCCCGGCGCCGGTAATGAGAACGTCCTCGCCGACCATGTCCCACTGCAAAGCGGTGTGGACGGCATTGCCGAACGGATCGAAGATCGAGGCGACGTCGAGATCGATACCGTCATTGTGATGCCAGACGTTGGCGTTGGGGATGACGATATATTCGGCGAAGGCGCCCGGCCGGTTGACCCCCACCCCGCTCGTATAGGGGCAGAGGTGCCGCCGCCCGGCCATGCAGTTGCGGCAGCGCCCGCAGACGATATGGCCCTCGCCCGAGACGATCATCCCGGCCGAGAAATCGTTCACATTGTCGCCGACCTCGACGATCTCGCCGACGAATTCGTGGCCGACCACCATCGGCACCGGGATCGTCTTCCGGGCCCATTCGTCCCATTTGTAGATGTGGAGATCGGTGCCGCAGATCGCGGTCCTTTTCACCCTTATCTTGACGTCGTTGATGCCCGGTTCGGGCTCGGGCACGTCCTCGAGCCACAGGCCGCGCTCGGCATGCGCTTTGACGAGGGCTTTCATGGTGTCGGTGCTCCTTCCGGGAGCGGGCGATCGGTTCGGTAAGTCATGGGCATCCCCATAGCGTCATGCTGGACTCGATCCAGCTTCAATCCTCCCCGGTACGGGGAGGGGGACCAGCCGCAGGCTGGTGGAGGGGCTGGCACTGAGTCCGGCGCAACCCCTCCACCACCGCCTTCGGCGGCGGTCCCCCTCCCCGTACCGGGGAGGAGCTAAATTGTTCCGCCCGCTTCGACTTTCCTCAAGACGACGAGGCGGGGCGTCAGCGCCTCACCACCCGTTCCTCGAACAGCCGCGCCAGCAAGGCCTCGTCATGATAGCGGTCGGACAAGCGGGCCGGGTCCACGCCCTTCGCGGCCGCGAGCGCGGCGACTCGGCCGTTGCCGTTGCGCAGCGTATCCGGCACCTGCCTCGCGATCGGGTCCGCATAAGCTTCGTCGGGCGCGACGATCGTCCAGCCGCGCCGCTTCAGCGCGCGCACCAGGTCGCCGATGAACAAGGCCTCGACGTCATTCTCGTGCGCCAGCAGCACATGCGCCGGCGAGCGGCCGAGAGTCTCGCGCGCCAGCCTGTCATAGGTGCCGACCGCGCTCAGCATCATCTCGAGATAGAGGGTGCGAAGCCGGTCGAGATCCACCGCCTTGCCGCTCTCCTTCGCCTTGCGGACGAGGTCGACCAGAGCCCAGTCCCAGGTGTCGACCGTCACATAGCCGTTGGCGAGGCCGCGCCGCTTCAGTCCGGCGCGGACGGCGTCGCGGGTCGCGGCGTCGCGCCCTTCGTCGAGGAACGGGTAGCGGAACCAGGGCCGGACATTGGGGAAGCGCGCCAGCGTTTCCCGCGCCCGATCCACATCGGCGAGATAGGCGTCCGCGCCGATCCGGCTCAGCCGGCGATGATCCTGCGAGTGGTTGCCGAGCAGATGGCCCGCGGCCGCATAGGCCCTGATCCGCGCCTCGTCGTCCCGGCTGCGCAAATGGCCGGTGGTGACGAGGAACACCGCCCTTCTTACTCCGGCGCCCTTCAGCGCCGCGATCAGCCGGCGGGTCCGCTCCGGCCCGTCGAACAACGGGCCGCCGCTGATCGGTGCGTCGTCGAACGTGAGGGCGATCCGCTTTCGCGGCGCATCGGCGCGAGCCGTGGCGCCGGCGAAGGCCAGCGCCAGGACGAGCAACAGGCGCAGAAGGAGCACCGCCTAGGCCAATTTCTCCATCACCTCGCCGAACAGTTCCTCATCCGACGGAATCACCTTCGGGGTCGCGAGCGGCTTCGAGACCCAGGTCTCGTTGATCAGGTCGCGCCAGGTGATGTTGTTGTTGGTGCCGTTGCCGCCCCACGAGCCGCAGCCCAGCGAGAAGGTCTGGCGCATCCCGTTCCACAGATTGCCGCTGTTCGAGGCGGCCTGGGGCTGGTTGACCATCACCCGCGACGTGTGCGTCGCATTGGCGAGCTTCATGATGTTGGCGTCGCTCCGCGAATAGATCCCGCAGCTGTGGCCCTGGCCCTGGTAGGACTGGATCTCGTTGGTCTTTTCGATCGCCTCGTCGATATCCTTCACCTTGTAGAGAGCCATGGTGACGGTCAGTTTCTCGCCGGAAAAGGGATAGTCCGGTCCCGAGCCGGTCTCCGGAACGATGAAGAATTTGGTGCCCTCGGGAATGTCGAAGCCGGCCATTCCGGCGATCGCCTCGGGCGGCTGGGCGACGACCTTGGCGTTGAGGATGCCGTCCTTCCACAGCACCGCCTGGAGCTTGGCCTTCTTGTCCTCGTCGAGGACGTAGCCGCCCTGCGCCTTCAATTTCTCGAGCATCGCGTCGTAGATCGGCTCGACCAGCAGGACGCTGTTGTCGGCCGAGCAGGAAGCGGCGAAGTCGAGCGTCTTGGAGATCCTTATCTTCTCGGCGGCGTCGTCGAGATCGGCGGTCTCGTCGACCGTGATCACCGCATTGCCGACCCCGACCCCGAGCGCCGGGGTTCCGCTCGAATAGGCCGCCTTGACCATCGGGCCGCCGCCGGTGGCGAGGATCCGGTCGCACTGGCGCATCAATTCGTTGGTCTTCTCGAGCGTCGGAGTCTCGATCCCGATGACGAGATCGGCCGGAGCGCCCATCTTCTCGATCGCCTCGCGCATCAGGTCGCAGATCAGCTTGTTGGTCAGCTTGGCGCGCGGGTGCGGAGCGATGATGATCGAGTTGCGCCCTTTGACCGCACTGATCGCCTTGATCACCGGGGTCGCCTCGGGATTGGTCGAGGGCGACAAGGCGCCGATCACGCCGACCGGCTTGGCGATCACGACGATCTCGCGCTCGGGATATTCCGCGATCACCCCGACCGATTTGTCGTCGATGATGTCCATCAGGGTCGCCCGCGTCTTGCGGAAGATCTTGAGATATTTGCCCTCGTAATTGCCGAGCTGGGTCTCCTCGACGGTGAACCGGGCGATCTTCTCGGCGACGTCGGGCTTGGCGACCGACCAGACCATCGCCCGGATCAGCTCGTCGACCTGCTCCTGCGTATAATTCTCGATCTGCCGCTGCGCCGCGCGCGAGCGCTCGACCAGAGCGGCGATCTCCGCGGCCGCCTCGGCCGCCTCGTCGCTTGCGAAAATCCGTTCCTGCTTGCCCATGTGAAGCTCCTGGCAGGCCTCCCAAATCCCGCGATCCGGGGGCGCGTCAAATATATAGGGAGCCACTAGCCAAGCCGCACGGCAAATGCCAGTTGGATCCTCCCCGGGACGGGGAGGGGGACCATGCGCAGCATGGTGGAGGGGGTGGCACGAACGGTCGCTGCCCCCTCCACCACGCCGCTTCGCGTCGCGGTCCCCCTCCCCGTCCCGGGGAGGATCGAAGAAGGAAGTTCGAATGAAGCTCGGATCGCTGAACGGAGGACGGGACGGACGGCTGGTCGTGGTCAGCCACGATCTCGCCTGGTGCGCGGACGCGACCCACATCGTCCCGACCCTCCAGGCGGCGCTCGACGATTGGGAGCGGATCGAGCCCCAGCTCCGGCTGCTCGACACCGATCTCGCCCACGGCACCATCCCCCGCGACCGCTTCCACGAGCGCGAGGCGCTGTCGCCGCTCCCGCGCGCCTACCAATGGGCCGACGGCTCGGCCTATGTGAACCACGTCCAATTGGTCAGGAAGGCGCGCGGCGCCGAGATGCCGGAGAGCTTCTGGACCGACCCGCTCATGTATCAGGGCGGCTCCGACGAGATGCTCCCGCCGCGCTCGCCGATCCCGCTGGCGGACGAGGAGTGGGGCTGCGACCTCGAGGCCGAAGTGGCCATCGTCACCGGCGACGTCTCCCGGGGCGTGTCGCGCGAGGAGGCGCTCGGCCATATCCGCCTGGTCGGCCTGGTCAACGACGTCAGCCTGCGCAACCTGATCCCGGCCGAGCTCGCCAAGGGCTTCGGATTCCTCCAGTCCAAGCCCGCCTCGGCTCTGTCCCCCGTCCTCGTCACCCCCGACGAGCTTGGCGAGCGCTGGAAGGACGGCAAATTGCACGGCGCGCTCAAGGTCGACCTCAACGGCAAACCGTTCGGCCGCGCCGACGCCGGCGAGGACATGACCTTCGATTTCGGCACCCTGATCGCCCACCTCGCCAAAACGCGGAATCTCGGCGCCGGCTCGATCGTCGGCTCGGGCACCGTCTCGAACCGCGATCCGGACGGCGGCCCCGGCAAGCCGATCGACCAGGGCGGCCTCGGCTACTCCTGCATCGCCGAGGTCCGCACGGTCGAGACGATCCATGACGGCAAGCCCGTCACGCCCTTCCTCAAACATGGCGACACCGTCCGCATCTGGATGGAGGACGAGCACGGCCACCCGATCTTCGGGGTCATTGAGCAGGAGGTCGTGGCGGCCTGAGACCTGGTTCTCCAATTCCGCTCATCCTGAGTAGCCGTTGAGCTTGTCGTTCGATACGGGCCTTCGCCGGGCTCAGTCCCTACTCACGATGAGCGGGCAAGGCATAAGCATCTACCGCTCATCCTGAGTAGCCGGTGAGCTTGTCGAAACGGCGTATCGAAGGACGTATCGAAGGACGTATCGAAGGACGTATCGAAGGACGCAATGTCTTTGGTTGGACCTTCGATAGTGAGGCAGGTCGCCCTGTCCCCCGGACAGGGCTATGGATTGCTGGGGGCAATCCATACCTGCTCACCCTTCGCCGGGCTCAGTCCCTACTCAGGATGAGCGGGTGATTGTTGCGGTCGCGATTGTGGCTGCCGTTCAGGGCAAAGCAGGCACCCGCCCCTAAAGCAGCACGCCCAAATCTATGCTGAGCGGTACCCCCGATGGCACCGGGTCCCCGAACACATCGGTCCGCGGCAGGAAGCGCCCTCTTTTGACCAGCAGCTCGCAGATCCGCTGGTCGATCGCGGCATTGCCGGACGAGGTCCGGATCGCGCAGTCGGTCGCCCGGCCGTTCGAGTCGACCGAAACACGGGCCTGGACGATTCGCACGCCATGGCTCTTGTCGGGCAGCGAGGCGAAATCGGCCGGCGACAGGTCCGGCGCGAGCAGCCGGGGGATGATTCGATAGGCCGAGGCGGTCCTCGAGTCGGCCGGATCGCGCGGGATCGGCGGGCCGGGGTCGCGATAGGGCGTGGCGAGCGGCAGTCGGATATGGCTTCCACGCTTTCGCCACACCACCTGCAGCGGAAGCCTTTCCTCGCCGCAAGCCTCGCACGGCGACGCGTAGCGAAGGTCGAGCCGGCGAGCGACCCTGCACGCCGCCTCGTCGAGCGCCTTATTGCCCGAGCCGACGCCGATCTCGCAGCCGATGATCCCGCCCGGGCCGCTGACCCTGAGGTCGAGGCTGACCGTCCCTTCCTTGGGCCGCCCGGCATTCACGGGATAGTCGCTTTGGATCCCGGGAAGCGACACCGGCGTCAGCCCGCCGGGATGGAACAGCCTCGGCCAGGCGTTTCGGCTGGCGGGGGGCGGCGGCGGAGGCGGCACCGGCGCCATCGTGGGCATCCGGTTGCGGGCGGCGCGGGCCTCGGCGCTGATCGTCTCCCATTTTATCGCCATCACCCGTTTCGCCCGCGCGGGCCTCGCCGGGCCTTCATAGCTGATCGGGAAACGGCCGCGTTCGGTCAGGATCCGGCAGGCGGCCCGGTCGAGCCGCACGTCCTCGCTCGGCCCGACCACCCGGCAGCCCTCCACTTTGCCGTCGACTCCGACGTCGAGCGCCACCAGCGAGACGGTGTCGAGCTCGCGCCGGCGAAGGTCCGCGGGCATGTCGGCGGGGCCGAACCAGTCGTTCCACTCCCTCCTCCAGATCCCGCCCGGCGAGAACGACCCGGGATTGTCCGGGTCGGTCGAGGTCTGGAGCACGACCACCTCGCTGCTCCATTCATCCTGGGCGACGGGCGGCTGGGCGGCGGCCGGCCGCGCGGCCCGCGGCGGCGCCGCCTGGACGGCGGAGGCGAGGCACAGGGCGATCGCCGCGCAACCGGCCATCGTCCGGAGGCGGGAGGTTGGCCCGGTGAGCAGTATCGGTCGCGTCATCCCTGTCCTCAAACCGTCATCCCGTTTCGCCAACCGTCATCCCGGACTTGATCCGGGATCCATAAACACCGCCGATGGAAAATACGCACCGCGGTGTTCATGGATCCTGACGTTCGTCAGGATGACGGCCTGTGCGGGCGCGCACGCCTGGCGCCCTCCCTCACTTCACCGGCGCGACATTGTCGCCGCTGTTGCGGTCGATGTAGAAATTGTACGGATCGATCCCCGCATAAGCCGGCCTGACCGCGGTGACGAAGCGGAAGGTCTGGCGGCCGCCATGGACCGGCATCCGCGCCATCGCGACGACGTTCGAGCGGGCGAACTTGCCCCGGCCGGGCATCGCCGTGAACAGGCCGATCTCGATCCTGTCCCGGAGCGGCGCCTCCTTCTCCTCGCCCTTGCCGGCGGCATAATATTTGCGGGCATCGACCGGAACGCTCACCACCCATTTGCCGTCGGCGCGGTGGACCGCGGTCGGGGCGATCGTCTTCAGGTCGTAGATGGTGATCCGCTCGAACAGATCGGTGATCAGAGCCTGCTCCTCGGGGGTCCGGGCCTCGCGGCGGAACGCCTCGACCAGCTCGATCGAGCGCGGGTAAGGCGCGCCCTTGAACCTGTATTTTCCGAGCACCGAGCGGATCGCGCGGTTGACCCTGTCCTCCCCCATCCGCTGCTGGAGCAGATACATGACCAGCGAGCCCTTGTTGTAGTGGATATATTGCTGGTTCTCGACCCGCTCGAGCGGCAGCTCCTCCACCGCCTCGATCGACCGGGCCCGCAAATAGGAGTCGAGCTCCTCCTTGAGGAAGCGCCGCATCTGGTCCTCGCCGTAGAGGTGCTTCATCACCATCAAAGCCGAATATTGGGCGAGCGTCTCGGACAGCATGGTCGCGCCCTGCATGTCGGCGCCGACGATCTGGTGGGCCCAATATTGGTGGCCGAGCTCGTGCGCGGTCACATAGGTCACGCCGTCGATCACGTCGGGATCGCGGGTGTCGCCGATGAATCCGATCGATTCGGAATAAGGGATGGTGTTGGCGAAGGACTGGGCGAAGCTTGCATAATCGGGGAATTCGAGGATCCGGACCTGGTCGAACTGATAGGGCCCGAAATTCGCCTGGTAATAATCGAGCCCGTGCTGGAGCGCGTTCAGCATCCGGTCGACGTTGAACGTATGGGTCGGGTGATAATAGATCGCCAGGTCGATGCCCTTGTAGAGCCGGTGCCTCTCGGCATAGCGGGCCGACTGGATCGAGAAGAAATCGAGGATCGGCGCGTCCGAGACGAAGCGCGCGGTCCGGCGCCCGCCGGCGACTTTCTCCGAGACCTTGCGGCCGGGCGCGATCGGAACCTGGTCCGCTTCGGTGGAAATGGTGATGTCGGAGGTCGTCCAGCCCTTGCCGATATAGTTGCGCGCGGTCGCGGAAAGATCCTCGAGCTTCGCGGTCCTCAGCTCGGGCGGAAGGCCGTAGCGGCGCCGGCGCGCGCGGTCGCTGAGCAATGCCGAACGGTCCATTCCGATCAAAGGCGCGACGTCGAAATTGTTGAGGAAGGTGCCGTTGGGCACCACCTTTTGCTCGTTGCCGTTGTTGCGGAAGCCGCGCTGCCGGCGCTCGGTGACGAAGGTCAGGCCCCGGCTCTCGCCGGGCCGCATCGGCCGGTCGAGCTTGTAGATCCGGTAGCCGAACGCCTTGTCCTCATATTTGAGCTTCGCCCCCGGAAAGCCGATCCGGGCCGAAGCGAGATCGCTGTCGGTGCGGACATGGACCTCGGGAATGACGGCCCGGCTCAGGTTGGTCATGACATAGGAGCCGCGGACGATCGCATCGGCCCGCTCCGGATAGAGGGCGACGTTCATCGCGACCTTGCTCACCGTCGGCTGCGGCAGCTTCTCATATTTGAGATATTTCTTCTCGTAATCGGCCTGGAACTGCTCCTGGTCGCTGCTCGTCCGATAGGGGTTGAGGATGTTGGTATTGTAGAAGATCCAGGCGCCCGTCGCGACGAACAGCAGGAGCGCGGCGCCGCCGATCAGGCCCGGGCTCCCCTTCAGCCGGGCGGGCACGAGGCGGAGCCGCGGCATCAGCCTGGTCTCGGTCCCGCGCCGCCAGAGCAGATGCGAGGCGACCAGAAGCACGACGCAGAGGGCCGCCCAATAGAGCCGGAACCACCAGGCCCCGATCCAGTAGGTGCCCGCCCCGTTCATGTCGGAAAGCGGCTCGTCCGGGGGCGATCCGAACAGATAGAGATTGTGCGAGAATCCGACCAAAGGCAGGACGATCTGGGCGACCATGACCAGCGCCATCACGCCCCAGCCGACATATTTGTTCGGGCTCAGCGACTGGACGAAGACGGCGAGGACCGCGAAGGCGATCATGTCGACGCTCATCGGCAGCAGATACCAGACCAGATATTTGCCGAGCTCGAAATGCGGCCAGCTCTTCGCCAGGTTCATGACGAAGGCGACGACCAGCGAAAAGACCAGGGTCGAGATCAGGACCAGGGCGACCGCTACGGTCTTGGGGACGACATAGGCCCAGTTCGGAAGCGGGGTCGAATCGACGATCTCGTGCATCTTGCGGTCGCGCTCGCGCCAGACCAGCTCGCCGGCATAATAGATGGCGATGATGATCGGGAAGAGCGAGAAGGACCCTTTCAGCAACGGGATCTGGGCGTGCGCGAGCGGCAGGGTCGGCATCCCGAACAGGTCGCGGCTGAACCACAGGCTGATGCCGCTGTTGAGCGCTCCGAGCGCAAGCAGGATGAAGAAAGCCGGGCTCCGGAAGACCTGCTTCATCTCCGCGATCATCCGCGCCCCGAACTGCGCGAGAGCGGCCGATTGCGGGCGGGCGTCGGGGAGCGGCTCGAGCGGTGCGGACCGGGCGGCGGGCGCGGCCTTGGTCTCGGCCTTGCCTTTCTTCGCTCCGGCTTCGGCGAAGCGGTAGCGGTTGACGGCGAACGCCAGGCAGGCGCCGGCGAACGCCATCCACATCAGCCGGTTGATCAGAAGCAGGCCTTCGAGCGGCGGAAGCTGGCCGTTCAGCTCGGCCGGGGTCCAGTAGCGGACCGTCCGCGACAGCGCCGCCTGGCCGAACGGCTCGAACATCCCGAACCAGTCGCCATATTCGGGCCGCTGGCTCGCGATCTGGACCAGGACGAACCAGGCGAGGAACACCGCGACCGCGCAGACATAGGTCCACATCATCGATCGGGTCAGGGTCGCCGCGGCGAAGAAGAGCGCCGAGGTGAGGAGGACGTCGGGAAGGCCGAAGACGAACAGGCCGTAGGCATAGCCGCCGATCCGGTTCGGCCCCAGAGTGTCGGGATCGAGCCAGGGCATCAAAGTCGCGACCCACATTGCCACCGGGATCACCAGCCAGGCGGCCGCCGCGGCGAGGAAGGCGCCGCTGAACCGACCGATCAGATACTGGAACCGGGTGATCCGGGTCGACCGGACGATCGCCGCGAATCCGGTCTCGTCGTCGCGCACCACCACGTTGGCGACGAAGGCGGTGGTGATGAACATGTAGAAGAGGTTGAACGAGGTCTGCAGCCGAATGAGGGCCATCGGGCTGTTGCGGTGGACATTGCCTCCGCCGAGCGGGAAGGAGGGGGTCGCCGCGAGCGCGAAGGCGAGAAGGAAGAAGACGATCACCGCGACCCAGAAGACCGGGTTTCTGAGCTGGTAGCGGAATTCGAAGGCGGCGATCCGTCCGAACATGGCCCGGCCCCCGCTCAGGCCGCGCGGCGCGAATGGGTGAGGGTGGTGAAATAGACGTCCTCGAGCCCGCCCTCGACGCTGGTGAAGCCGTCGCCGGGGTCCTTGTCCGACAAGATGTGGATGATCGTCCGGCCCGCGAACAGGCGGGTCGAGATCAGCTCATATTTCTCCTTGGCCGCCTCGAGCTGGGCCCGGTCGATCGCCTTCATCCAGATCCTGCCTTTGGTCGCGCGAATGAGCTCGATCGGAACGCCCTCGAGCTGGATCCGGCCCTCGGCCATCACCGCCATGCGCGGGCAGAGGTCGGAGACGTCCTCGACGATGTGGGTCGAGAGGATGACGACGACATTCTCGCCGATCTCGGCGAGCAGGTTCAGGAATCGGTTGCGCTCCTCGGGGTCGAGCCCCGCGGTCGGCTCGTCGACGATGATCAATTCGGGATTGCCGATCAGCGCCTGGGCGATCCCGAACCGCTGCCGCATCCCGCCCGAATAGCCGGCGACGTTCCTGTGCCGCTCCCGCCACAGATTGACCTGATGCAGAAGAGTCTCGACCGTCGCCTTGCGGTCGGCCTTGGCGAAGACGCCCTTCAGCACCGCGAGGTGGTCGAGCATGTCGTAGGCCGAGACCCGCGGATAGACCCCGAAATCCTGCGGCAGATAGCCGAGCGTCCGCCGCAATTTCTCGGGCTCGGCGATCACGTCCAGATCGCCGAACCGGATCCGCCCCTCGGAGGGCGTCTGAAGAGTCGCCACCGTCCGCATCAAGGTCGACTTGCCCGCCCCGTTCGGCCCGAGCAGCCCGTACATCCCCCGCGGGATCGACAGGCTCACATGATCGAGCGCCCGAGTGCCGTTGGCATAAACATGGCTGACGTCTTCAAGCTCGAGCATGACGTTCCCCGGATTTTCCTTTTAGGCCGCGAGGGTTCTGGCAGAGCGTGTTAGCTGTGTAAAGCAGTTGAATCGGCGGGCCGCGGGGCGGTTCGGCAGATATGCATCCAGTCTCATACGGACGCTTAGAAGCGCCAAGCCTGTTGATACTCAAGCCAGCTTTTTCTTTTCCACCGGCGAGCAGGTGGCCGCCGTTTTGGCGGCGGCGGAGGTGGGGCGACAACTCGTCCTGCCCCACTTGCGTTGATCGTACGCGCGAGCCGGCGGCTGAGGGGAGACTCACCAATATCTCGGATTTTTCGCCGAGATACTTGAAAAGCACCACCCTCATCGAGCGCTTTCATTCCGGGACTTCCAGGACGGGGGCGGCGCGTCCAACGAGGCCGGCGCACCAGAGCTCGATCATGGAGTTCCTCGCCAACGATCGCTGCCACACCGGCGAGAGTATCCTGCTCCTCGTACGACCCGAGCAGCTCATCGATAGGTTCGGTTTTATCGATAACCAAAACAGCGAAGGGCATGCTACGCTGGCGTGGTTTGCGGGTCCATTCGTCGGGATCATCGAAAATGGGGATTGCGTAACTATAATTGATGTCCGGCGGCCGGGCAGTCATCTCATATTTGTTCGCGCGTGCCTCTCCGGCGCAAAGCTTCAAATGCGAGATATAAACCGGCTCCCGGCGTTCAAAACAGGTACCGACACCGAAACCGCCGATGCGCACACTTAGCCGGTCATCGCCGTCGGTCTCCATCCGGAAGGAATAGGTGGTGCGAGCGCGCCGTCCCCCCTCTTGTGGCAGCACGATGCTTGCCCGAATACGGCCGTCGCGCCGCCATTCATCATAATAGTCGAGCAGTTCGCCCACAAGCGCGCGCAGAACCAAGCGCATTCGCTCAGGGTCTTGAGGCCCGATACGCTCCTTAAAAAAATCGAGCACGCAGTTACGCCCGTTCCGAACCAGATCAGGCGCCTTCCATGACAGATCGTCGAACGAGAGGGTTTCAATCGGCGCGGAGAGGTCGATCGCATAATAATCGCGTATCGCGCGTTCCTCGAGTTTGGCTGCTCCGAATGCACTGGTCTGGAACAGGCGCTTCGCAAAGCCCATCGCGCTTTTGGGGTTGCCCGGGGGACCGGGGATCAGAGCATCATTGACCAACCTGAAGCCGAACGTGGGCAGAAACGCTTCGTCATCGTCTCGATCCTCGTCAAAAACCCAAGCCGGGAGATTGCTGACGAGCCCTCCATCTACAAATAGGTCGTCCCCAATGATCGCGGGCCTGAAGAAAATCGGGTAGCAAGCTGACGCCGCGACTGCTTTGGACACAGAGAGGTCCTCATCGCCAGCTTCGCCAAAAATCCGAAGTTCGCCGGTGGTGAGATTTGCAGCAATGACCTTGAGCCGCATGCCCAAATCAACAAAAGTGATGCGTCGGTTGACGATGCCAGTTTTGGCAGCGAGGGCGCCCTCGATCCACTCCTCAAGCAATTGGGTGTCCGTGAGGCCAAAGACGCGAAATAGCGTCCGGATGTCGCGTCCGGCCCAGAGGAGCACAAGGATCTGCAATAGCCAGAGTCCCCATGGCCGCCGCGCGAGCGAGAGGAATAACTTTCCTACTGACCGGCGAAATAGCCCGGGCCGCTCATTTCCCTTTCGCTGGAACCGGCCAATCTTTTTGCCGAGCTTGTCGATTCGCGCATATTCTGTCTCATCGAGCAATTGCTCAGGACCGATCTCGAAGATGCCCCTTGCGCCGGGCGGCGCGTCCGGATTGTAAATCTCATCCGCCTCATAGCCTGCGGCGGATAGAGCCGCGACAATCGCGCCCGCCGACGTGCCCGCCACCTTTCGAAAATCGATATGTCGATCTTCGGCAGCCTTCAGTGCACCAACGTGCGCATATCCCTTAGCGCCTCCCCCCTGGAAGACGGCATATGCTTCCATAGTCATTGGTCAGGGCTGTGTGATACCAGGTTCCCGTTGCTCTGCGAGATTTAGAATCTCTTCGACATTGAATCGAATGCCCAATTGAGCGTCGAGGTTCAAATCAGCGTAGGCCGGCAGAATCCTGGTGATCTGAGCCTCGGTTAAATCACGATCGTAGCGGTACAGATTTTGCTCGGCGATGCCGCGCTCCTTGGCGCCAGTCTCTCGTTCGAGCGGATTGGCATTAACATTCACGTAAATGAGACGCGCTGGACGCACGGCATCGCGCAGTTGGAGAAGAACCTCGACGTGGCGCAACCCATCCACGATGAGCTTCCCTTCGTCTCGCCATCCCGGCGCTCGTGCCAAAACGGCCTCTACGAATTGTTGGCGCTGCGACTGAACCAGCCTCTGCCCGTAGGATTGGAGCAAAATCCTATCCTCGCGTTCGCCACCATCACCCTCGATCAAGTCTTTGATGTAATCTGAGAATTTGACCTTCGGCCATTGGAGCCTTTCCTGCAGTGCGTCGGCAAGCTTCGAACGCCGGCTTCCGATTGCTCCCGACAAAGTGATCACCATGGCCACCCTTGCTTCCTCCATTCCTAGACGCACTTGCGAAACCATAACACAACATATATGTTGTGTTCATGATCGCGTTCGACTCGCGTACTGGCTATCTGCCCGAAGGCGTCCATAACATGACGCTCACGGACTGCGCGCGCTTGTTTGCGTGGAACCGCCGGCGCAGCTTTCTATTCGGGGGTCTCTCTCGTGCGATCGTAAATTTGCAGGGGGCGGGCTGTCGCGCGATTATCGTCGATGGCAGCTTTGTCACCGCGAAAGAGCTGCCGAATGATTGGGACGCAGCGTTCGACCCGGTTGGGGTAACCGCAAGCAGCATTGATCCCATTCTGCTGCGACATGACGACGGTCGTAGAGCGATGCGGGCGAAGTACTTGGGCGACATGTTTCCTTGGACCGCTCCCGCCTCTGACATCGGCGGCCCGATCTACCGGCAGTTCTTCCAAAAAGACCGCGACGGCAATCCAAAGGGGATAGTCGAAATCAAACTTCAGGTGCTGCAATGATCACCAATGAACGTCAGCTCCAGATCGCTCGCCGCGACATCGAGCGCTTTCAGGCAGCGCTTGACGGCGACATGGCTGAGGCCGGAGTGGACCCGGCCATTCTCAAGGCGCAACGTGATGCTGCCGAGGCTCAACTGCGCGAACTGCAAGCTGGGATCGACGACTATCTGCGACTCCGCAGCGGGAATGTGCGAGAATTTCGCATCGGTGGCTTGGCCGACCTGCCGCGGGCGCTAATCAGCTGCCGCATCGCATCGGGCATGACTCAACGCGAGCTTGCCGATCGCCTGTCGCTGAAAGAACAGCAGATCCAGCGCTATGAGATGCAGCATTACGATGGTGCCAGCTTCTCGCGCATTGCCGACGTGGCCGACGCGGTGGGCATCGAACTGCCTGGGGAGCTGCGGCTCGCCGATGTGGATTCGCCGGCGGCGATCCTTAGGCGCGCGGCGGTTGCTGGCATTGATCCCGATTTCGTTCGGCGCCGCATTGCGCCTACCGGAAGCGCGCGTACTGTCGCTGAGCGTATCAGCTATGTTTATGACTGGAAGCCGAGAGACCTGTTTTCGGCTGTGCCGTTAAAACTGCCGGCCTCGAGCGGGGCGTCGGCGCGGTTCAAGATGCCGCGTCGTCGCGACGAGCGTTCCACTGCTGCGTATACCGCCTACGCCTACCGACTGGCCCAAGTGTGTGCTGCCGCGATGGCGGTGCTGCCTCCTGAACCGATTCCCGATACTGCTGCGGCAATGCTCGAGATCATCGGCAGGCGCGGCGAGGTCGATTTCCCGACCGTGCTGGAAACGGCATGGGATCTCGGAATCATTGTTCTGCCACTCGGTGACGGGGGTAACTTCCACGGCGCGCATTGGCGCATAGAAGGCACCAACGTCGTCGTGCTTAAACAAGGGGAGCGCGCATCTGCAAGATGGTTGGTCGATCTCTTGCACGAAATGTTCCACGCGGCTCGTAATCCTGAGCAACGTAATAACGCGGTCGTCGAAGAAGAAGAAACGTCCGAGCACCGACGCACCGATCCGGAGGAGCAGCAGGCAACTTGGTTCGCGTCGCTAGTCGCCACCAAGGGCCGCGCCGAGGAGCTATTCCAGCTACTCATTGAGGAGACTGATGGAGTTGTCCCCCGCTTCAAGTCCGCAGTTGCGCGCTTAGCAACTGCCACAGGCACGGACGTGGGGGTTCTAGCAAATTATGTGGCATTCCGACTTGGTCTACAAGGATACTCATGGTGGGGCACCGCGGCGAACCTTCAGGATCGCTCAATTGATCCACTCGCATTAGCCCGTGACGTATTCTTTCGCCGCTTTGAGTTCGCCAATCTCGACCAGATGGGCTTGGAGCTACTCCAGCTCGCGCTGCACGATGAGGTTCAGGATGGATAAGCTTCCCGTGTTGAAAGAGGTCAAGATCAGTTGCACTTCCAAGGACTGCGAGAACGGTAAGCATCTTTTCCGTCCGAAGCCTGGCAAGTGGAAAAAGCTAGAGGAGCAAGGGGTCTGCCAAGGGTGTGGCGACACGAGCGTCGACATGTCGATCACGCGAGCACGAGACCTCACTAATCGCAAGGCAATCTTCGAAGAATTGGGCCGCGAGTTCATACGCGATCATTACTTGAACAAGACGTTGGACGAGAGGGCGCGGAGGCTTATCCGCCGCTACGGCATGCAGGGCACGCGGGAACGGGCCATCAGTCGCTTGAATTCGGCGATTGGGAAGGAGCCGACTGAGTGGGATGGCCAGCAAACCAAGTACGAGGGCAACGTCCTGTACTACGCTCAGCATGCCACGGCCACGTGCTGCCGAGCTTGCGCTTACTACTGGTACGGCATTCCCCGGGACGGCAAGATGAGCAAGGAGGATATGGCCTTCTGCCATGGTCTCGTCCAAGCGTACCTTGATCGCCGCGAGGGTGAGATACTCGCAATCGCAGCCACTCCGCCGGATGAGGACGAATAGGTTAGTGATCAACACTGACACCTTTGCTGCCCGGATGCGCACGCGCGTCGTGCGCCCGGCCAGTCGTGAAATCCTGATCTCGCGAGTTGCGGGCAGTCCTCAGGAAGGCGATCTCAGTTCGCCAGCGAATTGCGGTGGCCTCGGTCGGGTGCGCCACTTTCACCGGGAAAGCGCGCCCGGCTGGCCTGACAACTTCTTACCCATAGATCCAGCTGCTAAAGCGCTTGGACTTCCGTCTGCCTCAATGATGGAGGCTCAAGTCTTCCAGAACGCCGCATGTGCCTGGCGCTGCTGGTACTGCTTCGTTCCGTTTGAGTTGCTCGGAGCCGACGAGCGCCGCAGCGAGTGGATTACTGCTGACTCGCTGGTCGCACGATATGCTGCACTAGCGGACCGGCCACGAATCCTCGACCTATCAGGTGGTTCGCCCGATCTAACGCCGGAGTGGATTCCATGGACGATTGAGGCGCTTCAGAGTGCCGGTATTGCAGACGAAACGTACCTATGGTCGGACGACAATCTCAGCACCGATCTCGTGTTCGACGTGCTGACCAATTCTCAGCGCGCTGCAATGGTTAACAGACGCTACGGACGCGTTTGCTGCTTCAAGGGGTTCGACGCGGAAAGCTTCGCCTTCAACACCGGCGCTATGCCGGACGCTTACGACAAGCAATTCGAGCGCTTTGCCCGCTATCTTGACCTTAAGCTAGACCTCTACGGTTACGTAACACTGACCGGCCCTACACCGGACGGCGTGGAGCAGAAGGTAACGCGGTTCTACGAGCGGCTGTGCTCTATCTGGCCCGAACTTCCCTCACGCACAGTCCCGTTACGAATTGAGGTGTTTGGGCCCGTCGGATCTCGGAACAAGCGTAGGGATCTTTCTGTGCCGCTCGCCGTGCAGGAGGAGGCTATCGCCGTTTGGCAGCGACTGAGTGGAGCGCCGAAGTGAACGAGGCGGCGACCCTCGACTTCACGCGACTCATCAACAGGCTCGCGAGTCAGCTCCTCGAGCATTCGTCGACGTTCGAAGCGTTTGTTGCGGAAATGCCAGGAGTGCGGCCGGACGAAGCTCTGGCGGCCCTTCGCGCGATTGGGAGCGCGGACGCTGAACGTCTAATCGCCGACGCTGCGATCGATCACGCTGGCGCGATAATCGACCAGTGCGCACTCCTTCCTCTGCCCCATCCGCTAGACAGCGAATTCAGGTTCGATGCTCCTACTGCGGCGCATATGGCCAGCACGCTCGTCGAATCCACTCGGGACGGCGACGAAATCCTGTTGATCGGAGTGCCGTCAGTCGCGATTGAGATCGCCTCAATGGACGTCGACCGGCGCATTCGGTTTCTTGGCCCCGATGATTGTGTCTCCGCGGCCGTGCGCCGAGCATTCGACTCTGAGCGCCTGCTAGTAGACCAAGGCGTCGGCAGAAGTGCCGCAGCAGCGCTGCTCGACCCGCCTTGGTACGTGGAACCAATGGCCGAGTTGGTGCGCGTCTGCGCTGCCGGTTGCCGCGTTGGTGCGGCGGTCACGTTAGTGTTGCCTCCAATCGGAACAAGACCCGAGATCAGCCTCGACCGCTCGGAAATCTTGGACGTCGCGTCGGAGGCCGGTTTGGTGCGGACGGGCGTCGATTGTACCGTCTCTTATCGCACACCATTGTTCGAGCTGGCAGCGATGGAGCGTCAAGGCATCGCGCGCCTCCGTAGTTGGCGAAGCGGCGAGGCAATTGGCTTCGTAGCAAACGGCTCAACAAAGCAAGTGCGATGGGCTGCGCCTCGCCCGACCGAGTTGAGCGTAACTGGCATAAGGCTTCGGCTAGTACCAGGTGGCGGTGCGGGCGGCGAGAAACTGACGCCGGTCGACCGCCATGAGGTTTTCGCCTCTGTCAGCGCTAGGGCGCCGGGCAGGACACTCGCCACCTTGTGGACGACTACCAATCGGGCCTTCACCGTCGATCCGAGCTTCGCGCATGCAGCTTTGCAGGCGATAGCGCGGAAGCCCGAAGTGTTGCATTCGGGATTCTACCTCCCGGAAAATGACCTCTCACGTAATCCAGGCGTTGCTACGCATGATCGGCTGATTCATCAGCTGGTCGAGCTGGTCGGACGTGAGGTTCATGACGCCCGTCGGCTCGTGGGAGACGGCGCATGGCTCAAGACGGAACTGGAATGGCGATCTTGAGAAAGGCGGCAGCAAGCATGCCTTCGGACTCGCGAATGCGGGAGCGAATTCGCAAGGTATTGGCGAACGAGGTAACGGCCGGAGTTCACTTGGCAGTGTTTGTCGGACCGTATCTGGAGGCAATCTTTGAGGGCCGCAAAACGGTGGAGAGCCGGTTCGGTGTACACCGGATCGCTCCGTTCGAGCGCGTCCATGCAGGCGATGTCATCCTCCTAAAGAAATCCGGCGGACCTGTTGTAGGGATAGCCATGGCTGGCGAGGCGACTCACTACGAGCTCGACGCGGAAAAGCTCGAGGAGATTCGCGAACGCTTTGCTTCGAAGATTTGCGCAGAGGATGATGAATTCTGGACTGTCCGTGCCGAGAAGCGTTTCGCGACGCTGATTGAGATAGACGAAGTTTCCAAAATCAACACCATAAAGATAGACAAGCGCGATCGCCGGGGCTGGATCACCTACTCGAACAGTCGTCACCCATGTCCGGCAACCGCGGCCTGACAATCGCCCTAGCCGGCGGTGTTGGCAGTGGTAAGTCGACAATTGCGCGTAAATTGGCATCGAGGCTCGATGCCGCAGTGACCAGCTTCGGAGACTATGTCCGGCACGTCGCTTCGAAAGCGGGCGAGTCAATCGAGCGCTCCAACCTGCAGCGAATAGGCCAGGAGCTGGTCGAGGCGGATGCGCATGGCTTTGCCCAGGCATTTCTAGAGTGGGCACCGCAACCACTCGATCGACCACTGATCATCGATGGCGTTCGCCACGTCATTATCAATGACGCTCTACGTGCGTGGGCGACGGCATCGGACAAGGACTACGTGTTGATTCTTCTGGATGTGCCCGTGCGTCAGCGCGCTGCGCGCCGGCGCGATGGCAACGAGGAGAAGCTCCGCAGGATCGACGATCATCCCGTTGAGCGGGAAGCCAGCGATAGACTCCCTGGTGTCGCAAACTTGATCGTTAGTGGAAGTGGCACTCCTGATGAGGTTCTCGCGCGCATTGCTGCTGCGGCACCCGGCCCGCTCGCGCGGCGCCTTATGGCGCACTGATCCCACAACCCAGGGCTTGCCTGCCCGCGAGATCCCGATTCTCAAACGACCGGACCGGAGCGGGTAAGGCAAGCAGACTATCATCGCATTGCTTCCTCAAACGGAACGATGATCAGCTTGGGGAATGAAGGACTACTCCAAGCGGCAGCCTTGCGCGAAGCGAGGGCAGGTCCAGGATGGATCGAACGCATTAGCCGTGGGATTCAGCCCGGCCACCGCTCGATCACGGGCGCCACGCCGGTTGGGAAATATTGAGATCCAGGGATTTCACCCGGGGACAATGCAGGTGGGGCACCGGGCAAATGATAGCAGATGATATCAGATGATAACTTTTCAGAATTTTTTTTGGCCCGAGACGAACCCTCGGGACCCGCTGACCGTGAGGAGAGCGTTCGACAAGGTTGGGGAGCCGGCAAATGACCGGCCACCACGATCGGTTTGAAAAACTCCCTTCGAGCGCGGGACGGTCTCGCCGAATCCGCGCCGGCCACGGCATCCGCAGCCGGCGCCGAGACGGCCTCAGCCCGCCACCGCCCCCACATTATCCCCCGAATTCCGGTCGATATAGAGACCGTAGGGATCGACGCCGGCATGGGTCGGCTTCCGGTCGGTGACGAACCGCAGCACCTGCAGCCCCGACCGGATCGGCCGAAGCTCCATCTTCAGCACATCGTGCCGTCCGAACCCCGCGCCGCCGGGATCGGCGGTGAACAGGCCGATCTCGATCGGCTCGCCGAGCGGGGCGCGGCGCTCGTTGCCGAGGCCGTCGGACCAGGTCTTGCCGGCCTCGACCGGCACGGTCACGTCCCATTTGCCGTCGGGGCGCCGTTTCGCGGTCGGCTGGCCGGCGAGCTTGAGGTCGTAGAGGGTGATGCGCTCGAACAGGTCGGTGATCAGGGCCTGCTGCTCCGGCGTCTTCGCCTCGGCGCGCAGGAGGGCGATCAGGTCGAGCGAGCGCGGGTAGGGCGGGCCGGTGAAGCGGTAGCGGGCGACAAAGCGCCTCAGCGCGCGGTTGACCGCCTCCTCGCCGATCCGCTGCTGGAGCAGATAGAAAGCCAGCGCGCCCTTGCCGTAATTGACATAATCCTGGTCGAGGCTGGCGCTGACCAGCGGCTTTTCGGCGAGCAGCTGGGTGCGGCGGCCGCTCAGATAGCGGTCGACCTGGAATCGGAGGAAGCGGCGGACCTGCTCCTCGCCCTTGAGCTTTCTCAGCACCATCAGCGCCGAATATTGGGCCAGGGTCTCGTGAAGCAGCGAGCCGCCCTCCATCCTGGCGCCGACCACCTGGTGGCCCCACCACTGATGGGCGATCTCGTGGGCGGTGAGCATGGTCACCATGTCGAGGCTCTCGGGATCCCTCAGGTCCATCGGGAAGATGCCCTCGCCGACCGCGATTGTGTTCGGGAAAGCCTGGCCGCCGCCGGGATCGGGACGCTCGACGATCCGCGCCTGGTCGAACTGATAGGGGCCGAAGGCGCCGCTGTAATAAGCGATCGAGGCCCGCATCGCGGTCAGCATGCGATCGACGTTCCAGCCGTGCGCCGGGTGGTAATAGACCGCATAATCGACTCCGCCGTCTCGCCGGCTCCTGACCGCGTAGCGGGCCGACTGGATCGAGAAGAAATTGTTGATCGGCACGTCGGAGACGAAGCGGACGGTCCGGCGGCCGCCCTCGACGCGCTCGGACACTTTCCGGCCCGGAGCGATCGGGATCTGGTCGGCGACGGTCGAGACGATGATGTCGGCCGTCGTCCGGCTGAGGTCGCCGGCGGGGACCGCATAAGTGGCGGCGAGATCGTCGAGCCGGGGGAAGGGCGCTCGCTCGGGGAGGCCGTGGCGGCGCCGCGCCGACGGCTCCTCGATCAGGCCGACGTCGCTCATCCCGACCCGCGGAACCAGGTCGAGCGTGTTGAGGTCGGTGCCGTTCGGGACGAGGTCGCCGTCGGTGCCGGAGGCGCGGAAGCCGACCTGCTGCCGGCGGGTGTGGAAGATGATCCACCTTTCCTCCCCGGGCTTCATCGGCGCGTCGAGGCGATAGATGCGGTAGCCGAAATGCGCGTCGTCGAGCTCGAGCCGCGAATCCGGAAGCTCGACACCGACCCAGCCGAGATCGCGGTCGAGCAGGCGCAGATGGAGCCGCTCGATCGGCTTATCGGTCTCGTTGACGAGCCGGTAGAAGCCGTTGACGTCCGCCCTCATCTTCCCCGGATAGAGCGCGACGTCGAGCCCGACATGCCGGACCGTCGGATGCGGCAGGCTCGCATAGCGGAAGAAGCGTTTCTCGTACGCGGCGAGATAGTCCTCGGTCTCTCCAGACGGGCGGAAGTCGTTGAGGACGAGCGTGTTGTAGACGACCCAGGAGCCGGTGAGGACGGACAAAGCGGCGGCCGCGGCGGCGGCCAGTCCCGTCGCGCCGCGCAGCCGGGCGGGGATCCGGCGGAGCCGCGGCTTCAGCCCCTGCTCGGCGCCGCGCGGCCAGAGCAGATGGGCCGCGATCAGAAGCAAGGCGGCGGTCGCGGCCCAGAAGGCGCGGAACCACCAGGCCGCCGCCGCCGCATTGCCGGTCCCGCCCATGTCGGACAGCGGCACGGCCGGGACGCTGCCGTAGATCAGCAAGGGATATTCGAGCCCCATCGACGGCCCGAAGATCGAGAGGATGACGTAGAGGAACATCACGCCCCAGCCGGCATATTTGTTCGGGCTCAGCGCCTGGACGAAGACCGCGAGAACCGCGACCAGAACCGAATCGACCGCGCTCGGGAGCAGGTACCGGAGCAGGAACTCGCCGGGCGCCGGATCGACCCCGCCGCTGAGGAGCTGGGCGAGCAGGCCGACCGCCATTCCGACCAGCAGGGTCGCGACCAGCACCAAAGCGAGGCCGAGCATCTTGGGAAGCATCAGCGCCCATTCGGGAAGCGGGGTCGCTCCGACGATCTCGCTCACCCGATGGTCGCGCTCGCGCCAGACCAATTCGCCGCCATAATAAGTGGCGATGATGACCAGGATCGTGTCGAACAAGGCCTCGGCGGTCGGGACGGTCACCGAAGTCAGCGGATAGAGCGGCACCTCCATCCAGCCGCTCGCGCTCAGCATGGACGGAAGAGCGAAGCCGCAAGCCATCAGCAGCAGGATCAGGAAGATCGGGCTCCTGAAGATGTAGCGTGCTTCCATCCCGGCGCGGGCGGCGAACTGCGCGAAAGCGGCGCGGCGGCCGAACCGCGGCCGCGGGAGAGGGGCGAAGGCGGCGGCCGAGCCGGCAGGAGAAGGTGCCGCCTCGATCGCCCGCCGGCGGCGGAGCTTGCGCCGCTGCCACCACGACAGCGGCCGCTCCGAGAAGCGGAAGCGCAGCCAGGTCAAAGCCAGGAGGGCGATCGCAACCCCGATCCACAGCAACCGGCTGAGCAGCATCATCCCGGTCACCGGGACCGCTCCGGCGTTGAGCTCGGCCGCGGTCAGATAGCGCGACGAGGCCAGATAAGCGGTGATCCCGAGCGGATCGGCGAGCACCCGATAATTGACCAGGCCCGGCTGCGATTCCATCAGCCCCTGCGAGAAGATGTAGACGAACAGGAAGCCGACCACGCCGATGAATGTGCCCGCGGTCGAGCGCGTCCAGGTGGCGAGCGCGAACAGGATCGCCGAGATGATCAGGGCATTGGGGAGCGCGAACAGGCCGTAGCCACAGGCGAAGGCCGAGAGGCGGTTGGGCCCGAGCATCGCCTGGTCGGCGAACGGCATCAAGGTTCCGAGCCACTGGCCGAGCGTGACCGTCGCCATGATCGCCGCCCCGGCCGCGAAGGCGCCGGCGAAGCGGCCGAACAGATAGTCCGATTTGGCGATCGGGGTGGAGCGGACGATCGGACCGAAGCCGGTCGAATCGTCGCGGATGATCACGTTCGAGACGAAGGCGGCGCCGAGGAACAGGAAGACCAGGGACGCGATCTGGTGCGAGACGATGATCGCATGCGGCGCGTTGTACAGCACGTTGCCGCCACCCGATGTCGCGAGCTTCGCCACCGCCATGTCGGTGAACGCCGCCACGAACAGGAGGAAGGCGGCCGCGACGAACAGCGGGCTTCTGGTCTGGTAGCGGAACTCGAACGCCGCGATCTTGCTGAACATATTCGACTTCTGGCAGAGTGTATTAGTCGTGTAAAGCACCTACGGGACGGACGCGCACCGCCGCCCACATCGCCTGCGAAGACGCCCACGCCGCGATCGATGCGGCTGACCAAGACCCAAAAAGAACGGGGATCGGGACGACCCCCTCGAGCTCGCCTCCCTCCTGCTCGATCCGGGGATCCGGCCCTATCCGTCACCCGGCGCAGGCCGGGGTCTCGTGGAGACGCACCGCGACTTGTGGTCCTGAGATCGCGTCTCACGTCAGCTTGAGCGCCCCCCACCTTGCGACTCGCCGGCTTCCGGCGCAGAGGCTTCGGCCATGAAAAAGCTCGCACTTCTGCTCGGCCTCGCCGCGATCGCCACCTCCGCCTCCGCCCTCACCCCCCGCCAGGCCGCGGACCAGGTCAGCCAGGAAAGGCTCCGCGCCACGGTCGAGAAGCTGGTCGGCTTCGGCACGCGCCATACCCTGTCCTCGCAGACCGACCCCAATCGCGGCATCGGCGCGGCGCTGAGATGGGCCGAGCAGGAATTCCGGACCTACTCGCGCGCCTGCGGCAACTGCCTCAGGATCGAGAAGCCGTCCGACACCGTCACCGGCCGGCGCGTTCCCAGCCCGACCCTGATCACCGACGTCATCGCGGTCCAGCGCGGCACGCTCTACCCCAACCGTGTCGTCATCATCACCGGCCACATCGACAGCCGGGTCACCGACGTGATGAACGCGACCGCCGACGCTCCCGGCGCCAATGACGACGGCTCGGGAACCGCGGCGGTGTTCGAGGCGGCGCGGGTGCTGAGCAAGTACAAATTCCCGGCGACGATCGTCTACGCGCCCTTGATGGGCGAGGAGCAGGGCCTGCTCGGCGGCAAGGTCCTCGCCGACTACGCCAGGGCGCAGGGCTGGGAGGTGATCGCCGACCTCAACAACGACATCATCGGCAACAGCTGCAGCTCGGACGGAGTGTGCGACGACGCCCATGTCCGGATCTTCTCGGAAGGGCCGCGCTGGCAGGGCCATGAGGATCTCGCCGCGCGGCAGCGGAGCCTGGGCGGCGAGAACGATGCGCCCGGCCGCAACATTTCGCGCTGGCTCGACGGCCTCGCCGACGATCTCAGCCTCGGCCTCGACGTCCGCCAGATCTGGCGCAACGACCGGTTCGGCCGCGGCGGCGACCATAGCGAGTTCCTCAATCTCGGCTTCCCCGCGGTCCGGATCACGGTCGCGGTCGAGAATTACAACTGGCAGCACCAGGACCTGCGCACCGAGAACGGCATCCAATATGGCGACACGATCGACAAGATGGACTTCCCCTATCTGCGCAAGGTCACACAGCTCAACGTCGCGGCCCTGGTAGGGCTGGCCAGCGCTCCGCCGCCGCCCGCGCCCGTGGTGGAAGGCGCCGTTTCCACGGACACGACCCTGACATGGGATGTTGTTCCGGGCGCCGAGGCCTATGTCATACGCTGGCGGCCGACCGATGCCAGTCAGTGGCAGAACAGCCTTCGGGTGCCGGCCAAATATTGCGATCAGCTCCATAGCTGCCCGCCGGACGCAATGAAGCAGACCGTGGTGCTGAAAGGCGTTCGGGTCGACGACTGGGTGTTCGGTGTGTCGTCCGTCTCGGCTGACGGTTCTGAAAGCCCGGTCGCCTCGGCCGTACCCGGCGGCGCCTTCCGGCCTTACACCCCGCCGCCTCCACCGCCGGCTTCGCAATGATAGAATTACCGCTCACCCTGAGTAGACATTGAGCCCGGCGAAATGTCGTATCGAAGGGCCCTTCGATACGAGGCTTCGACTTCGCTCAGCCTCTACTCAGGGTGAGCGGGACTGGAGATTGGATGACTCGTAAGCCCAGACGAACCGGTCTCCCCAGCCGCGAGCAGATCCTCGATTTCATCTCGACCAGTGACGTGCCGGCCGGCAAGCGCGAGATCGCCCGCGCCTTCGGCCTCTCCGGCGCCGACAAGGTCGCGCTGAAGACCCTGCTCAGGGACATGGCCGACGAGGGGCTGATCGACAGCGCTCCGGGCCGCGCCTTCCACAAGATGGGCGGGGTGCCCAAGGTCACCGTTCTCCGGATCGTCGACGTCGACGAGAGCGGCCAGGCCTGGGCGGTGCCCGAGCGCTGGGAGGCGGACTCGCCGGAGCCGCGGCTCCGGGTGCTCGAGCGCAAGGGCAAAGGCGGAGCGGTCGGAGTCGGCGACCGCATCCTCGCCAGGACCGAGCAGCGCGGCTCGGGCTACGCCGCCCATCCGATGAAGAAATTGCTCAAGGGCAGCGAGCTTGTCCTCGGAGTCGTCCACCGCGAAGGGGAGGGGCATTGGCTCCGGCCGGTCGAGAAGAAGGAGAGGCGCGAGCTTCCCATCTCCGATCTCGGCCAGGCCCAGGTCGGCGACCTCGTCCTCGCCGAGAAGACCGGCCGCCCGCCGCGCCTCACCGCCCGAATCAGCCAGGTGCTCGGCGACCCGTTTGCCCCCCGAAGCTTCAGCCTGATCGCGATCCACAAGCACGGGATTCCGCACGAATTCCCGGAGCGCGTACTCAAAGAAGCGGAGAGGGTGGCCAGGCTCCCCCTAGATCCTCCCCGGGACGGGGAGGGGGACCGCTCGCCGAAGGCGAGGGGTGGAGGGGGCGGCGCGTTATCCGAAGGGCCCCCTCCACCGGCCTCCGGCCGGTCCCCCTCCCCGTCCCGGGGAGGATCCGCCGCTCGGGAAGACCTCACCCACCTCCCGATCGTCGCGATCGATCCGGCCGATGCGCGCGACCATGACGATGCGGTGTGGGCCGCGGAGGACGACGACCCCGCCAACCCCGGCGGCTGGAAGGCGATCGTCGCGATCGCCGACGTCAGCTTCTACGTCCGCCCCGGCTCGGCGCTCGACAAGGAAGCGCGGCGGCGCGGCAACAGCGTCTATTTCCCCGACCGGGTGGTGCCGATGCTGCCCGAGAGCCTCAGCGCCGACATCTGCTCATTGAAGCAAGGCGAGGACCGCGCCGCTCTCGCCTGCCACCTCCAGGTGACAAGCGACGGCAAGCTCAAATCCTGGCGCTTCACCCGGGCCCGCCTCCGAATCGCCGCCAACATCGCCTACGAAGACGCGCAAGCCGCGATCGATAATCTCCCCTCCCCTTCAGGGGAGGGGCCGGGGGCGGGGCAGTCGTCGAGCGAAGACCCCATCGAGCTCGCCTCCTCCCCCTGCTCAATGCCCGAGATCGAGCCCGCGCCGCCGCCATTCCCGCCCGAGCTCGTCGAAACCGCCCTGAAGCCGCTCTGGGCCTGCTGGCGCGCCCTCTATTCGGCGCGCGAGAAAAGGGCGCCGCTCGAGCTCGATCTGCCCGAGAGGCGGGTGATGCTCGACGAGAAGGGCCGCATCCTCTCGGTCGCCCCGCGCGAGCGGCTCGACGCCCACAAACTGATCGAGGATTATATGATCGCCGCCAACGTCGCCGCGGCCAAGGCGCTCGAGGCGAAGAAGGCGCCGGTCATGTATCGCGACCACGAGCCGCCGAGCCGCGAGAAGCTGGTCGCGCTCAAGGAGTATTTGAAGACGTTCGGGGTCGAGCTCGCGCTCGGCCAGGTGGTCAGGCCCTCCACCTTCAATCACATCATCGACCGAATCGGCGAGGCGGATTTCAAGCCGCAGGTGATGGAGCAGGTCCTCCGCACCCAGACCCAGGCTTATTACAGCCCCGAGAATCGCGGCCATTTCGGCCTGGCTCTCGGCTCCTACGCCCATTTCACCAGCCCGATCCGCCGCTACGCCGACCTTCTCGTCCACCGCTCGCTGGTCCGCGCCTGGGGCCTCGGGCCGGAGGTTCGCGAGACCGGCCTCAGCGACGGCGAGGCGGAGGCGATGGAGGTGACCGGCGAGCTGATCTCGCAGCTCGAGCGGCGGGCGATGGAAGCAGAGCGCGACACGATCGACCGCTATGTCGCCGCTTATTTGTCCGAGCGGGTCGGCGAGCTGGTCGATTGCCGGATCACCGGGGTCCAGCCGTTCGGCTTCTTCGCCACCGTCGAAGGGCTTGGCGGCGACGGGCTGGTGCCGGTGTCGACGCTCGGCAGCGACTATTTCCGCTATGACGAAGCCAGCCAGACCCTGATCGGCGAGGACAGCGGCGAGACCTTCGCGCACGGCCAGCGGCTGAAGCTGAGGCTGGTCGAGGCCAACCCGGTCTCGGGCGGCCTGCGCTTCGAGCTTCCCGACTCGACGACCTATCAGCCGGCCCGGCCGCGCCGCCGCGACGGGTCCGGCAGGCCGCCCCAACAGGGCCGCCGCGGCCGCCCTTCCAACATCAGGCACAAAGGCGGCGGCCGGCGCGGGCGCTAGAGCGTGTCGACGTTCACTCCCCCGATCTAGACGAGTCTCGTCCTCCCTGCGTGCGTAGCGCGTGGGGAGGGGGACCATCCAAAGGATGGTGGAGGGGCATTTCCACCGCTGGCCCCTCCACCGCGTTCCGCGGTCCCCCTCCCCATCGCCTGCGGCGACAGGGAGGACTGGATGCCGATTCAACCTGTCGCGAAGTCAAAGCAGGGTAAGATTATAGACGTCGACCACCGACTGCAGCACGTCGGGCCAGCTGTAAGCGAGGCTCGCCGCCAGCGCGGCCAGGCCGAGCCCGCGCCGCCGCGCCGGCGAATCGATCAACTGCTCGACCGCATCGGCATAGGCTTCGGGCCTGTCCGGCTCGACCAGCAGGCCTTCGCGGCCATTGCGGATCAGCGCCCGGGCGCTGCCGACGTCGGCGCTGACGACGGCAAGTCCGGAGGCCATGGCTTCGAGATTGACGTTGCCGAAGGCCTCGGTGACGCTCGGATTGACCAATATGTCGGCGCTTGCGACCGCTCGGCCGAGCGCCCTGCCTTCGAGATGGCCGGCGAAGCAGGCTTCCGGAAGCCGGGCTTCGAGCCAGCGCCGGTCGGGGCCTTCGCCGACGACGAGCGGACGCAGCGGGCGCCCGCGGCGGCGAAGCGCCCCGATCGTCGCCGCGAACGTATCGAGCCCTTTCTCGCGCACCAGCCGGCCGAAGAACAGGATGAGCGGCTCGTCGCCGCCATAGCCGCGCTCGAGCCGCCATTCGCGGCTTCGAAGCGCCGGCGAGAACATGTCGCGGTCGACTCCGCGCCCCCAGATCCGCATCCGCTCGCTCGGAACTCCGAGCTGGCCAAGGCTCGCCGCCATCGGCGCGTTCGGCGCCAGCACATAGTCGCTCTGCCCGTAGAAGGAGCGAAGCCGCGCCCGGATCGCGGGAGTGAGGAAGTCGATCCCGTAATGGGCGGGATAGGTCTCGAACCTGGTGTGCATGCTGGCGATCACCGGCCAGCCCCGGGCCTTTGCCAGCGCCAAGGCGCGGCCGCCGAGCAGATCGGGGCAGGAGAGATGGACATGGGTCGGAGCGAAGCATCTCAGATCCTCGCGAAGCCGCGCCGGGAAGCCTGTCGCGAACCGATATTCCGGACGGCGCGGGATGCCGATCGACGGGACCGACACGAGATCGCCGGCGGGAGCGAAAGCGGGCTCGTCGACGGTCGGCGAATAGACCCGGACCGCCGCTCCGCCGCCGATCAGGAAGGCGGCGAGCCGGTTGAGCGCCCGGTTGGCGCCGTCGCGGACGCAATTGTAATTGCCGGAGAACAAAGCGATCCGAAGCCCTTCGGCCGACGCGGGCGCGCCGCTCGACGTAGGACTCCTCTCAACGGCAAGGCCGACCATGTTCGACGCGTCCCGCTTGCTGGCGGGCCCGGGATAGTCCGCTCGGGCCGCATGGCAAATTAACTCGGGTTCAGATTTCGGCCATGCTTTCGGTCGCCGGACGCCTCCGCATTCATTTCCTGCTATGGCGCCGTATCGGCGGGGGAGACGAATCGAATGAGCGAAAGCGCGCTTGCTTTTCTTACCATCGAGGAGCTTGCGCCGCGGATCGAATCCGGCGCCGTCTCGCCGGTCGACCTGACCGAGACGATGCTCGCCAGGATCGAGCGCCTCGATCCCGCGCTTCATGCCTATGCGGCCGTCACCGCCGATTTCGCGCTCGCCACGGCGGCGCAGGCCGAAGAGGAAATGAGAGCCGGCTTTTACCGCGGTCCGCTCCACGGCGTACCGATCGCGGTCAAGGATCTGATCGACATGGCGGGCGTGGCGACTCGCTGCGGCTCGCCGATGCGCGGGGAGTCGATCGCCGCCGGGGATTCGGAGGTCGTCACCCGGCTCCGCGACGCGGGCGCGGTGATCCTCGGCAAGCTCGCGCTCTGCGAATATGCTTTGTCGGGCTATCATCCGGACGAGCCGGTCCCGGTCAATCCCTGGGCCGCCGACCACTGGCCGGGGGCCTCGTCGAGCGGATCCGGCGTCGCGGTCGCGGCCGGCCTGTGCTTCGCCGCTCTCGGCACCGACACCGGCGGCTCGATCCGCTTCCCGGCCGCGTCGAACGGGGTCACCGGGCTCAAGCCGACCTACGGCTCGGTCGGCACCAAGGGCGTGTTCGACCTCGCGCCGTCGCTCGACCATGTCGGCCCGCTCGCCCGAAGCGCCGGCGACGCCGCGATCGTGCTGGCCGCGATCCGTAACGGCTTTACGCCGCCCCCGCCGGAGTGGCCCGAAGCGGTCCTTGACGGGCTGCGGATCGGAGTCGACGCGGCCTATGTCGGGGGCGTCGAGCCCGAAGTCGCGGCCGGGCTCGATGCCGCGCTCGGGATCCTGGCCGAAGGCGGCGCCACTCTTGTCGAAGTCGAGCTCGCACAAATCCGCGAAGGCGCCGACCTCTGGATGGCGGTGACCGCCCTCGAAGCGCTCGAGGTCCACCGCTCCACTTATCCGTCACGCGCCGGCGATTATGGGCCGAGCTTCCGAGCCCTGCTCGACTTCGCCACGATCTGCCCGCCCGAGGTGCGGCAGCAGGGCGAGGAGGCCCGCGCCCGAATCCGTTCCACCGTCGGCCGGGCGTTCGAGCAGGCCGATCTGATCGCCTGCCCTTCCATGATCGGCCTGCCGCCGCCGGTGACGATGCTCTCGCCGCAGGCCGTCCTTCCGCCCGAGGCCGTCGCCGCTGTCCTGGCCTTCACCGCCCCGTTCAACTTCGCCGGCAATCCGGCGATCGCCTTCCCCTGCGGGCTCTCCGCCGAGGGCCTTCCGCTCAGCGCCCAACTGGTCGCGCCGCTCGGCGGCGAGTCCCTGCTGGTCCGAACGGTCCGCGCCTACGAGCGCCTCGCCGGCTCGATCGGGAGTCCGCCCGGCTTCTGAGCCCTGTCGGCATCCCGGACTTGCCTGTCCTGGGCTTGATCCAGGAATCCGAATCCATCAGCACGGCCGGCGGCGAGTTCTCCCGCGCCGTGCTCCTGGATCCTGATCCCGGGAACGTTAGGGCGGAAGTCGGGTTTGATCCGCCGTGATCGACCGCCGCCGCCTCCTGCGCCCCAATCTCGCGATCCTCGCCGCCGCGGCTTTTCTGCTTTCCGCCGCCGATTCACCGAAGGACTTGGCAACGGTCAAGAATGCGCGTTCGATCGCGGCGGAATGGGCGCAGATCAACCGGATCGCCACGTCGGGCAGGCTGTCCCATACCTATGTCGAGGCCATGCGCGACGAGGCGCGGAGCCAGCTCGCCGCGGCGCTCGGCGCGCTGACCGATCCCAATGGTCCTGCGGCGGTCGAGCTCGGGGCGCTTGCCCGGCTTCCCGCCGACGCCGATTCCGCGCTTCTCGACGGCCACGTCCGGCGGCTTCTCGCGATTGAGCACGGCCTTGAAGATCGGTGAGATCTTCCTCGGAATCCTGACCGCGGTCGGCGGCTTCGTCGACATCAGCGAACTGGTCTTCGCGGCCCAGGCCGGGTCCAAATTCGCTTACTCTTTGATCTGGGTGTTCGTCTTCGCGACGGTCGGGATCATGGTGTTCGGCGAGATGAGCGGGCGGGTCGCGGCGATCGCCAAGCAGCCGGTGTTCAACCTCCTCAGGCACAGGCTCGGCCTCAAGATGGGGCTTCTGACCCTGATCGCCTCCTTGGCCAGCAACCTGATCACCTGCGCCGCCGAGATCGGCGGAATGGCGCTCGTCCTCCATTTGCTGACCGGCTGGCCGGTGAGCCCGCTGGCGCTTGCCGCGACCGCTCTGCTGATCCTTTCGGTCTGGGTGCTTCCGTTCAAATGGATCGAGCGAAGCTACGGCCTGCTCGGATTGTTCATGATCGTCTTCGCTGTGGCCCTGGTCGCGATCCACCCGCCCTGGCCGGAGCTTGCGGCGGGCGCCATCCCCAACATCCCGGCCGGGCTGACCGGCGCGCAGATGCTGACCTATGGCTATTTCACCGTGGCGATCGTCAGCGCGGTCATGTTTCCCTACGAAACCTATTTCTATTCGTCGGGCGGGATCGAGGACCGATGGACCGAGAAGGATCTCGGCGTGAACCGCCTGACCGTCCTGGTCGGTTTCGGGCTCGGCTCGTTGCTCGCAATCTCGATCCTGGCCAGCTCGGCCCAATTGTTCGGCCCAGCTCATGTCGATCCGCAGATGCCGGGGACGGTGGCGCTCGAGACGGCGATCCCGTTCGGCCGGACCGGCCTGTTGCTTGCCCTGCTCGGAATGCTCTTCGCCATATCGGGGGCCGCGGTCGAGACCTGCCTCGCCAACGCCTACAGCCTGTCGCAATATTTCGGCTGGGAATGGGGGCGCTACAAGAAGCCGTGGGAGGCGCCTCGCTTCACCTTCGCCTGGCTGGCCTTCTTCCTGATCTCGCTGGCGATCGTCCTCACCGGAATCGATCCGCTCCGGCTCGTCGAATATGCGGTCTTGTTCTCGATCCTGGTTTTGCCGCTCACCTATTTGCCGCTTCTACTTCTCGCCGGAGACAAGACCTATATGCGCGCCCATGCCAATGGCTGGCTCGCGAAGGGGCTCGGCTGGCTCTATTTCGCGATCATCTGCGTCGCCGCGGTCGCCGCACTGCCGCTCTATTTCCTGACCTCGGGAGGCCAGACGTGAAGGCGGACGGAGCGCTCAAGCTGGTCGGCGGAGTCCGCGACCTGCAGATCGTCGACAGTGACGATCGCAAGTGCGGGATCGCCGACGAGATCGAGTTCGAGGGCAAGGCCGGCGGACCGCTCAGGATCAAGGCGATCCTGGTCGGTCCCGGCGCCTATTCGGGGCGGCTGCCGCGATGGGCGCTGGCCCTCGTCCAGCGGATCGGCGGGCGGCATTTGGTCCGCATACCGTGGAGCAAGGTCCGCTCGGTCGACGCCATGATCCGCCTCTCCGCGACCGCGTCCGAGCTCGGCCTCGACCGGTTCGAGCGCAAGGCCGGGCGGATGCTGCCGCATCGCGGAGCTTATTGATGCGGCTCGCCGACCTCTACGGCAAGACAGTGCGCGGCGCCGACGGCGCGCCGCTCGGCAAGGTCCACGAAGTGCGTGTGAAGGACGGCGAGGTGCGCTTTCTGGATTGCGGCGCCGCGAGCCTGATCGAGCGCTTCGCCGGGCGCCGCGCCGGCCGGACGGTGAAATGGGAAGAGGTGGCGCGAATCACCGCCGACGAGATCGTGCTGGGCGAGCCGAAAGCGGCCGCGAAGGCGCGCCGAAAGCGCGGCTAGGCCGTTTGTCGACTGTATTATTTCGACAAAACAGCTCGACCATTCTGCAAACGGCATTCCAGCGGATTTCCGCCGATTCCGCGCTACTTTATCCTTCATCCTCAGTCGAGAAGGAGAAGCAAGATGATCCGTAAAGCTTATTTCATACCGCTCGCGGCCGTGGTCCTGGCCGCCGCCGCGCCCGCCCCGACCTCCGCTCTGGCGAGCAATCCGGGCCCGCAGAACGTCGCGTCCGACCAGTCGGGCGGCGGCGACTCAACGGCGAAGCCCGAGCGCAAGATCTGCAAGACCCTGGCCAACACCGCCCGCCGGGTCGACACCAAGCGGCTCTGCCTGACCAGGGCGGAATGGCGCGAATTCAACGAGGCGATGGAGAACTGATCCGCAGCTTCGGAGCAGGCCCGGGCCGCCGCCCCCATATGCGGCCCGGGCCTGTTTCGCCACGAACCGTCATTGCGAGGAGCGCAAGCGACGTGGCAATCCAGCGGGCTTCGGAGTCTTGACTGGATTGCCGGTCCCCCGGATCAAGTCCGGGGTCGCAATGACGAATAACGAATCCTGCCCCCTAAAGCTTCGGCAGCGTAACCCCCTTCTGCCCCATATATTTGCCGGCGCGGTCGGCGTAGCTGGTCTCGCAGGGCTCGTTGCCCTGGAGGAACAGGAACTGGCAGGCGCCTTCATTGGCGTAGACCCTCGCGGGAAGCGGGGTGGTGTTCGAGAATTCCAGCGTGACATGGCCTTCCCAGCCCGGCTCCAATGGGGTCACGTTGACGATGATCCCGCAGCGCGCATAGGTCGACTTGCCGAGGCAGATGACCAGCACGTCGCGCGGCACCCGGAAATATTCGACCGTCCGTGCCAGAGCGAAGCTGTTGGGCGGGATGATGCAGACGTCGGTCTTGCGGTCGACGAAGCTGTTGGCGGCGAAGTCCTTGGGGTCGACGATCGCCGAATCGACGTTGGTGAAGATCTTGAACTCGTCGGCGACGCGCGCGTCATAGCCGTAGGATGAGAGGCCGTAGCTGATGCAGCCGTCGCGCCGCTGCGATTCGACGAACGGCTCGATCATCCCATTGGTCGTCGCCTGCTCGCGAATCCAGCGGTCGGAGAGAATGGACATGGACGAGCGATGCGGGGCCGGGCAGGCTCAAGTCAAGGTCGCGCCGCGTTCCAGTCGACCCGCCCCTCGATTCCGCGCAGCCGGCGGAAATTGCTCGCCTGCCAGATCGCCCAGGGCCGGGCGCCGTATGCGGGCCGGCGGACCAGGCTTCGGATCCAGAGCGGGCGGTCGACCGCCTCGCTCACCCGATAGGCCGAGTCGAAGTCGGCGGTCAGATAGAGAATGGCCGGCTTGCCCGAATGGGCCTCGATCCGGCGTAGGAACGCGTCCAGCTCGCGAAGCAGAGCCGCCCGATTCGGCGTCGCCGCGCAATTGCCGCCATACTCGAGATCGACCGCGGGCGGCAGCAGGGCGGGATCGCGCGGCACGGCGGCGATGAAGTTCGCCGCCTGATCGGCCCCCGATCGGCAGAGGGTGAAGAAATGATAGGCGCCGCGGGCGATCCGGCTGTCGCCGGCGCCCTTCATATTTGCGGCGAAGAGGGGATCGCGGACGTCGCCGCCCTCGCTCGCCTTGATGTAGGCGAAATCGACGCCCTGGGGCTTCAGAAGCGGCCAGTCGATTCGCCCCTGATGGTGCGACACGTCGATGCCTTGGACCGGATAGTCCGAGTCCGACGGGTGCCAGCTTCCGGCGTAGAGCCAGAGTCCGGCCGCGAGCATAATTGTCAGGACCAAAGCGAGGCCGAAGCGGCGGGCCGCGCTCACTTGATGTGGAGCACGCAGATCAGGGTGAACAGCCGCCGGGCGGTGTCGAAGTCCATCTCGATCTTGCCGGCCAGGCATTCGCGAAGCAGCTCGGCGGATTCGTTGTGGATCGCGCGCCGCGCCATGTCGATCGGCTCGATGCCCTTGGCGCCGTCCGACCGGACCGCCCTGAAATAAGATTCGCAGATCGCGAAATAGTCGCGGATCGGCCGGCGAAAGCGGGCCAGGCCGAGCCGGATCGTCTCGAGCGGATTGCCTTTTTTATCCGACAGATCGATGGCGAGCCGATTGTCCTCGACCCTGAGCAGGATCCGGAACGGCCCGTCATGGCCGGCCGGGGCGAAGCTGTTCTGCTCGAGCAGGTCGAAGATCGCGATCTTGCGCTCGCGCTCGATATCCTCGTTGCGGCGGATGATGGTCCGGTCGTCGAGCTGGATGTCGATGATGCGCGGGTCCGGCATGGCGGACTGTTAGCGGGCGCTTCATGGTCTTGCCAGCGCCGCCGGTTGGTCGAGGCGAGGTGGATGCGAAGATACAGCCTTTGCCCACAGCCCCGTCCACGACGAAGCACCGAGGGCCTATTTGCGGCAATCCGGGTTCGGTCTAGGGTGCGATTCCCATGGTCAATCCGCTCGCCCTGATCGACTCCGCGCCCGCCCAGAACGCGCCCGCTCTGCCCCAGAATGTCGAGGCGGAGGCGGCTCTCCTCGGGGCGCTGATGATCGACAACCGGCTCGCCGAGGACATCCAGCTCAGGCTCAGGCCCGACCATTTCTACGAGCCGGTCCATGCCCGGATCTACGAAGCGATATTGAAGCTGGTCGACCGCAACATGATCGCCAGCCCGGTCACCCTCCGGCCTTTGTTCGAGGCCGACGAGGAGATGAAGGAGCTTGGCGGCCCGGCCTATCTCGCCCAGCTGACCGGAAGCGGCGCGGCGATCATCGGCGCGCGCGATTTCGCCGGCCAGGTCTATGAGCTTGCTCTGCTTCGGGCGCTGATCGGGGTCGGCCGCGACATGGTCGAGCAGGCGCTCGACACCAGCGAGGAGGTCAACCCGCTCGGCCAGATCGAGGCGGCCGAATCGGCGCTCTACCGGGTCGCCGAGGAAGGCGGCGGCGAGGGGACGGTCAAGACGTTCGCCGAGGCGACCCGGATGGCCGTCCAGATGGCCGAGAAGGCGCTCAACACCGGCGGCGGCCTCAGCGGAGTCACCACCGGCCTCGACGGGCTCAACGCCAAGACCGGCGGGCTCCATCACAGCGACCTGATCGTCCTCGCCGGCCGGCCCGGCATGGGCAAGACGGCGCTTGCCACCAACATGGCGTTCAACGCCGCCCGGCGGATGGTCCAGGACATGGAGGACGGGATCGAGGCGGGGAAATCGGCCGGCGCCGGGGTCGCCTTCTTCAGCCTCGAAATGTCGGCCGACCAGCTCGCCACGAGGATCCTCGCCGAGCAGTCCGGGATCCCGTCCGAGAATCTGCGCATGGGCAAGATCAGCCAGCAGGATTTCCGCAACCTCGCCCGCGCCGCGACCGAGCTTGAGGCGCTTCCGCTCTATATCGACGACACCGCCGGCCTGACCATCGCCGCCCTTCGCACCCGCGCCCGGCGGCTCAAGCGCCAGAAGGGGATCGGCCTCGTCGTCGTCGACTATCTGCAACTGCTCCAGGGCAGCGGCCGGAACAGCAACGACAATCGGGTCAACGAGATTTCCGAGATCAGCCGAGGACTCAAGACCCTGGCCAAGGAGTTGAACGTGCCGGTGGTGGCGCTGTCGCAGCTCAGCCGCGCGGTCGAGCAGCGCGAGGACAAGAGGCCGCAGCTCTCGGACCTGAGGGAATCGGGCTCGATCGAGCAGGACGCCGACATCGTCCTGTTCGTTTATCGCGAGGAATATTACGTCCAGTCGCGCGAGCCGAAGCGGCCGATCGAGGGCGACGACGCCAAGGTCCACGACGCCCACCAGGAATGGGCGCGCGACATGGAGCGGGTCTACGGGATGGCCGAGCTGATCGTCGCCAAGCAGCGCCACGGCGCCACCGGCAAGATCAAGCTGAAGTTCGAGAGCAAGATCACGAGGTTCTCGGACGCGGCCGACGAGGGGTATCTGCCGGAGGTGAGGGGGTAGGTCGGAGGGGGACTGGGGACTCGGGACTGGGGACTGGTGTTCGGCGCCGCGGTTGGCGTTTGCTTTTCCCAGTCCCCAGTCCCCAGTCCCCAGTCCCCAGTCCCCAGTCCCCAGTCCCCAGTCCCTATCCCGCGTAGGGGTCTCTCAGCCCCACCCCGATCGACGCGCGTGCCTGGTCGGCTTCGGAGCTGGTCACCGGGTAAGCGCAATAATCGGCGGCGTAATAAGCGCTCGGGCGGTGGTTGCCGGAGAGGCCGATTCCGCCGAACGGGGCGTTGGAGGGGGCGCCGTTGGTCGGCTTGTTCCAGTTGATCACGCCGGCGCGGATGTTGGCCCAGAATTTGTCGTAGAGCTGCGGGCTTCCGCCGATCAGCGAGGCGGCGAGGCCGTAGCGGGTGGAATTGGCCTCGGCGAGCGCGGCGTCGAAATCCGGGACCCGGATAACCTGCAGGATCGGCCCGAACAGCTCCGCGTCGGGCCGGTCGCGGACGTCGGTGACGTCGATCACCGCCGGGGTCAGGAAGGGCTTGTTCTCGAAGAGCCGCTCGAGATGCTTCACCGGCCGTCCGCCTTTGGTCATCAGGTTGAGGAAGGCTTCCTGGAGCTGGTCGGCGGCCTGGTTGTCGATCACCGGGCCCATATAGGGCGCCGGGGTCGCGTGCGGCTCGTCGACGATCAGCCGGTCGGCGATCTTGCAGATCGTGTCGAGCAATTCCTGGTGGGCGCCGTCCCTGACGATCAGCCGCCGAGCCGCGGTGCAGCGCTGGCCGGCGCTGAGGAAGGCCGACTGGACGATCATCGTCGCCGCCGCGTAGACGTCGGTCGCGTCCCAGACGATCACCGGATTGTTGCCGCCGAGCTCGAGCGCGAGGATCTTTTGCGGCGTGTCGGCGAACTGCTGGTGGAGGGCGAGGCCGGCCCGGGCCGAACCGGTGAAGAGCAGTCCGTCGATCCCGGCATGGGCGGCGAGCGCCTTGCCGGTGTCGGGGCCGCCCTGGATGCAGCGCACCACCTCCTCCGGCACCCCCGCCTCGTGATAGCGGGCGACCAGATATTCGCCGACCGCCGGGGTCTTTTCGGACGGCTTGAACAGGACCGCATTGCCGGCGATCAAAGCGGGCACGATGTGGCCGTTGGGCAGGTGCGCCGGGAAATTATAGGGCCCGAGCACGGCGAGAACGCCGTGCGGCTTGTGGCGGACCGCCACCCGCGCGCCCATCGCCCCTTCGAGCCGGCGCTGCGAGGTCCGTTCCGAATAAGCCGAGACCGAGATGTCGACCTTGTTGACCACCGCCTCGACCTCGGTCGTCGTCTCCCAGACCGGCTTGCCGGTCTCGCGCGCGATCAGGTCGGCGAATTCCTCCTTCTTGCCGCGGACGACGTTGACGAAACGGCGAAGGGTCTCGATCCGGAACGCAAGCGGCTTGGACGCCCAGCCGGCCCAGGCGTGGCGGGCCGTCGCCACCTCGGAATCGACGTCGCCGCTCTCGCCGGTCCACAATGTGGCGCCGGTCGCGGGCTCGATCGAGGTGAGGCTGGTCATGGGCGCCTGAACCACCATTTTTATCCTTGACGGTCAAGCGGCTGCATCGCGGCGCCCATCCGCCGCACCGCCTCGACCTTGGCATCCAGCGCCGACCAGTCGTCGGCTTCGTCGATCCGCGCCCAGATCGCCTCGACTTCGTCGATGTGCATCGAGCAGGGCGATGGGTCCGACCAATAATCATGATCGAGCGCGCCCGGAACGGAGCAATAGTCCGCGATCAGCTTCCGGAACTCGGCGAACGGCTCCTCGTCGTAAGCCGATGCGGAAGGCGAGGGGCCGCGCAGCCGGCCGCCGCGCCAGTCGAAGAAGAAACGGTCGATCCCGACCGTGCGGGCGACCAAAGCGGTCTCGATCGCCGCGACCAAAGCCGCGTCGCGCTCGCCGCCCGCGGGCTCGACCCCGAGCCGGCCGAGCAGCTTGCCGGCGAGCGCCGTCTGGAAATCCGTCGGGAAGGATTCGAGCGCCGAGGTGAGGGCGTCCGCCTCGGCGATCAGCCGAAGCGAGGCGGCGAGCTGGACGACGTCCCAATGCACGGCCTCGGGCTGGCGGCCGAAGGCGTAGAGGCCGCCATGATCGAAATAGGCGGCGGTGAAGGTGCCGTCCCAAAACGGCGTCCATCGCCACGGCCCGTAATCGAAGCTCTGGGCGGTGATCGCGATATTGTCGCTGTTGAGCACGCCGTGGACGAAGCCGGCCGCGATATAGGAGGCGGCGAGCCCGGACGCGGCGCGGGAGACGTGGCCGAGCAGCCGCTGCGGCCCGTCCTCGCCGCGCTCCTCGCCATAATAATGCTTCAGGCAGTAGTCGGTCAGGCGCCGCAAATTGTCGGCCTCGCCGAAATAGGCCAGCCGCTGGAAGGTGCCGATGCGGATATGGCTGTGCTGGAGCCGGACCAGGACCGCCGAGCGGGTCGGCGAGGGCTCGTCGTTGCGCTCGAGCGCCTCCCCGGTCTCGATCAGCGAGAAGCTCTTCGAGGTCTCGACCCCGAGCGCCTCGAGCATCTCGGTGGCGAGCACTTCTCGCACGCCCCCCTTAAGGGTCAGCCGGCCGTCGCCGAAACGGCTGTAGGGGGTCTGGCCCGATCCCTTGGTGCCGAGGTCGAGCAATCTCCCGCCGCCGTCGCGAAGCTGGGCGAACAGGAAGCCGCGGCCGTCGCCGATTTCGGGATTGTAGACCCGGAATTGATGGCCGTGATAGCGGAGCGCAAGCGGGCGCTCGAGGTTGGCGGGGAGCGGCTCGAAGCGGCCGAAATGGCGGACCCAGCCCGACTCGTCGAAATCGCCGAGGCCGACCGCCTCGGCCCATCTTTGGTTGCGGAATCGGATGACCGTCTGCGGAAAGTCGGCCGCCTCGACCGGATCGTAGAAAGCGTCGCCGAGCTCCAGGATCGCGGTTTCGGGACGGTAGTGCGGGGTGGGCATGAGCGGGCCACTATAGAGGTCGTGCCCGACTTCCCAGCCATGGCGGCGAGGACCATCCGTGAATTGCTTCTCCGCTCATCCTGAGGAGGGACTGAGCTTGGCGAAGGCCCGTCTCGAAGGACCGTCCTTCGATACGCCGTTTCGACAAGCTCAACGGCTACTCAGGATGAGCGGGTGTAGCCAAGCGGCTCGGAGATCAGCTTGCCATCGCCTCCAGCCGCGGAGTCACCCAGCGGGTGAATTCGCGCGCCGGGATGGGACGCTCGAACGCGATTCCGGCGCGGCCGTCGCCGCTCCATCGCACCCGGCCCGGTACCGGATCGAGGCCGTCGAGCGAGACGACCGCTTCCTCGCCTTCGCAATCGGCGAGGGCGAGCGCGACCTTGATCCCGCCTTCCGAAATGTCGCGGCACTGGGTCGAAAGGCGGCGCGAGCCGAGCCTGACCTCGAGCGCGCAATGGAGGGCGAGCCGGGGCGCACGATAGGGATGGCTGAGCTCGCGCCCGGCCAGCACGGTGCGGACCTGCTCGCGGTCGTCGAACGCGAGTCCCGCTTTGCCCTCTTCCACCCAGGCGATTTGTCCGTCGAGGCGGTGGACCGAATTCAGCTCAAGCGTGCAGCGGTCGAGCGGGACCAGGGGCGAGGCGGGCCGGAGGATCGCGCCGCTCTCGGCCAGAGCGAGCAGCTGGCAGACCGCCTCGCCCTCGGGGCCGCTCAGCCGGGCGGTGCGGAAGAAGAACAGGCTTCGCGGCTCGGCCCAGATCGCGGCGGCGGGGATCCCGGCCTGGACGACGTCCTGATTCGGCGGTCTTCGCCCCGGCCTCGATTTCGCGCTTCGCACTCCCGCTCACTCCTCTGCCGGCCGATTGCTGGTGTCGGAACGCTGTGCGGGCTGGACCCCTAAGGGCCGCTCAACGCACAGGCCCAAGGGCCGGTTAACTCTCTTTGCCCCGTATCTGTGAGCGGCTCGGCTTGCCGAACCGGCGTCGCCGGTGGATAGGGACCCTGCATTAGTGGGGTGAGCGATGCAGACCTGGTCCGACGGTTTTTGGTCTTCGAGCGACGGGCTGAGGCTCCATTATCGCGACTATGAGGGCGGCGAGGGGTTGCCGCCGATCCTCTGCATCCCCGGCCTCACCCGCAACGCCCGCGATTTCGACGGAGTGGCCGAGAGGCTTGCCGGCGACTGGCGGCTGATCTGCGTCGAGCTTCGCGGCCGGGGCGAGAGCGGCTACGCCAAGGATTCGGCCAGCTACATGCCGCTCGCCTATCTGGCCGACGTCGAGGCTTTGATCGCCGAGCTCGGGCTCGAACGCTTCATCCTGTTCGGAACCTCGCTCGGCGGCCTGATCACCATGCTTCTGGCGACTCGGCACAAGGACCGGATCGCCGGAGCGCTGATCAACGATATCGGCCCGGTCGTCGATACGCGCGGCCTCGAGCGGATCCGGGGCTATGTCGGCCGCTCGCACAATTGGCAGACCTGGCTCCACGCCGCCCGCTTCTTCGCCGAGGCGCAGCACGACATCTATCCGAACTGGAAGATCGACCAGTGGCTGAGCTTCGCCAAACGGCTGTGCAGGCTCAACCAGAGCGGCCGGATCGTTCTCGACTACGACATGCGCATCGCCGAGCCGTTCAAGCAGCCCGGCGGCGATACCGGCTTCGATCTGTGGCCCGCCTTCAACGCCCTTGCCGGGATCCCGACTCTGGCCGTCCATGGCGAGATTTCCGACCTGCTCAGCGCCGAGACGGTCGAGGCGATGAAGGCCGCCAATCCGGACCTCGAAAGCGTCACCGTTCCGGGCGTCGGCCATGCTCCGACCCTCGACGAGCCCGAGGCGATCGAGGCGATCGAGCATTTTCTCAAACGGGTGCGGCGGATCGAGAAGAAATGAGGGAGAGGGAAATGGCCGGACGTCTGCGCGCGCTTCACCTCGGAATTGTGGCCGCTTTCCTGCTCGCCGGCTGCGGAGCGCCCGCCGACCAGTCGGCCGAAAAAGAAAGGCTGATGCAGACCAGCCGCGACTGGTCGCGCGCCGCGAGCGCCGGCAATGTCGATGCGATCCTCAACTATTGGGCGGACGACGCGATCGTCATCCCGCCCGGCGCGCCCGAGCTTCGCGGCAAGGCCGCGCTCCGGACCTATTTGGAGCAGAGCCTGAAAATGCCGGGCTTCCACATCGAATGGGAGCCGGTCGAGGCGCAGCTCTCGGCCGACGGAAGCATGGGCTATCTGATCGAGCGCACCCGGATGCGGATGAAGGCGCCCGACGGCAAGCCGGTCGAGGAGAGCTTGCGCGGAGTGACGATCTGGCGAAAGCAGAAGGACGGCAGCTGGAAGAATGTAGTCGACATGTCCAACGCGCCTCCGCCGGAGGTGGAGGCGGTCGCGGGGGCGAATTAGTTCCGCTGTCGTGTCCCAAACTGTTGTTGCACGCTCATGTCGCTCTCAATGGATGCCGCGCATGCTGCACTCTGGATCGCATCTGCTGTCGCGCAGTTCCGCCTAGCCGTTGGGCGCGCGGCAAGTGCGTTGGAAGTTGTGATAGACGAGGCAGTCCAGGCGTCCGTTTCGGAAGCGGAAAATCACCCAGCCATAATAGCTTTTGTTATCCCAACCGCTTACATATTCGTAAGTCGCCTTGGCGGACCAGTAGCCGGAGGAAACAGAGCCCTCGACAAGATCGACACGGCTCAAGGTTCCGTTGTAATAACGGTCCTGTATCCAAAAGGCCGCATCGCGGCGAATAACGTCCTCGAAAAATTCCCAAGACGGCATGGACGAGGAATATTGGAGTCTCGTCAACGGGACCGAGAAGTTGACGTGACCCGCCGCGCTCTCTTCCATTCCGATCCAAGCCAAGGAACCAGCCAGTAGCAAAGCCCACGCCGAATGACGAATATGAGCGCTGTGCTTGATCATGGCTGCCCCCCGTCCTTGAGGACAATGAAGATAAAGGTAAATGCCTGGAGCGGTCAATTGCAACAAGGTTCAAATTGGAGATTGATGCACCTCGAATTCGTCGCTTGGCTTGCTAGCCGCCGTCCCCCGCCGAGATACTGGAAAGCTTTGGTGTCCGCGTGAAATTCGGGCAAGTGAGAATTGACATCGGGCATTGCTCCTCACCCGATTCTTGTCGCATCGGACGCCGTGTTTGCGAACGGCATCATCGCCCTGCTTTTGCGTGCTGCGGCTCGACTTCACCGCCGCCTGTCTCTGCGCCATAAGGGCCCATGTCCCTCCGAATCCTCCATTGCCATTCGACCTTCGCGCTCGGCGGCAAGGAGGCCCGGGCGGTTCAGCTGATGAATGCGTTCGGCGCCGCCGCCGAGCATGTCGTCCTGACCTCGATGCCGGGCGAGACCGGCGCTCGGGAGGGGATCGCGAGCGACGTGAAGGTCGAATTCCCCGACGACGCTCCGCCGCTCAAGGGCGGGCCGGGCCTGTCGAGGCTGTTCCGGCTGGCGCGCTACACGCGCCGCTTCGACCTGGTGCTGACCTACAATTGGGGCGCGTTCGACGCGGTCATGGCGCGCTATCTGTTCGGCAGGGGGATCAGGCTTCCGCCGCTCGTCCATCACGAGGACGGCTTCAACGCCGACGAAGCGGGCGAGCTGAAGAGCAGGCGCAATTTCTATCGACGCCTCGGCCTTTCGGCTGCCCATCGCCTCGTCGTCCCCTCGGCCAAGCTCGAGGCGATCGCCCGCAAGGCCTGGGGCCAGCCGGCCGAGCGGATCGAACGGATCCCCAACGGCATCGACCTGGCGCCTTATGCGCATCCCGCCGCGGAGGATTCGATCCCCGGCCTGGTCCGCCGCGACGGCGAGATCGTGATCGGGACGCTCGCCGGATTGCGCCCGGTCAAGAACCTGCCGCGCCTCGTCCGCGCTTTCGCCGCGATGCAGATGAAGGAGAGCCGGCTGGTGATCGTCGGCCAGGGCCCGGAGAGCGAGCGGATCGCCGCCGAGGCGCGCTCGCGCGGGGTCGCGGACCGGGTGCTGATGCCGGGCTTTCTCGCCGATCCGGCCCGTTTTGTCGGCCTGTTCGACATTTTCGCTCTATCGTCGGACAGCGAGCAATTCCCGATCTCTCTGGTCGAGGCGATGGCGGCCTGCCTTCCGGCGGTGGCAACCGCGGTCGGCGACATTCCCGACATGGTCTCGGCCGACAACCGGCCGCTGATCGTCGACCCCGAGGACGAGGCCGCCTTCGCCGCCGCTCTTGATAGTCTCGCCGAGCGACCCGATCTCCGCCGGGCGATCGGACGGGCCAATCGCGAGAAGGCGGAGGCCGAATATGACGGGGCGAAGATGATCGCTTGCTATGCCCGTCTTTACGGTGAGGCGATCGGCGATCCCCGAGCGTTCGTTGCCGGGTCGGCATGAACATTCGCGCGCGAATGCAACATATGTCATATAGCGTGCGAAATTTCCTGGAGGTTTGATGTTCAAGGGTATCCGGCCGATCCGCTATGCGGGCCGTGAAGTTCTCCCTCTGGTCGAGGGCGGCAAGGGGGTCTCGGCGACCAACCATGCAAGCTCCGGCGCATGGGCGGCGGCCGGCGGAATCGCCACCGTCTCGGCGGTCAACGCCGACAGCTACGATCCCGAGGGCCGGATCATTCCCCAGATCTACCACGCTTTGACCCGGCGCGAGCGCCACGAGGAACTGATTCAATATGCGGTCGACGGGGCGGTCGCCCAGGTCGAGCGCGCCTACGAGATCGCCGGCGGAGTCGGGGCGATCAACATCAATGTGCTGTGGGAGATGGGCGGCGCCCAGCGGGTTCTCCACGGAGTGCTCGAGCGCACCCGCGGACTCGTCGCCGGAGTGACGTGCGGCGCCGGAATGCCGTACAAATTGTCTGAGATCGCCGCGTCCTACGGGGTCAATTACCTGCCGATCATCAGCTCGGCGCGCGCCTTCCGGGCGCTGTGGAAGCGGGCTTATTCGAAAGCGGCCGAATGGCTCGCGGCGGTGGTCTATGAGGATCCCTGGCTCGCCGGCGGCCATAACGGCCTCTCCAACGCCGAGGACCCGCTCGCTCCGCAGGACCCCTATCCGCGGGTCAAGGAATTGCGCGAGACGATGCGCGAGGGCGGCATTTCGGACGACGTCCCGATCGTCATGGCGGGCGGAGTCTGGAACCTGAAGGAATGGGAGGACTGGATCGACAATCCCGAGCTCGGCCAGATCGTGTTCCAGTTCGGGACCCGGCCGCTGCTGACCAAGGAGAGCCCGATCCCCGACATCTGGAAGCAGAAACTGATGGAGCTGGAGGAAGGCGACATTCTCCTCCACCGCTTCTCGCCGACCGGCTTCTACAGCTCGGCGGTCCGCAACCCGTTCCTGCGCAACCTCGAGGCGCGGTCGCACCGCCAGATCGCCTTCACCAAGGAAGCATTGGGCGATCACAGCTTCCCCCTCGACGTCGGAGTCGGCTCGAAGAAGAATTTCTGGGTGACGAGGGGCGACCTCCTCCACGCCCGCGAATGGTACGCCCAGGGCTATACCGAGGCTCTCAAGACCCCCGACGAGACATTGATCTTCGTCACGCCCGAGGAAAAGCACCAGATCCGCAAAGACCAGGCCGATTGCATGGGCTGCCTCAGCCAATGCGCTTTCTCGTCCTGGGCCGACAATGAGAAGAACAGCACCGGCCGACTCGCCGATCCGCGCAGCTTCTGCATCCAGAAGACCCTCCAGGACATCGCCCATGGCGGCCCGGTCGAGCACAACCTCATGTTCGCCGGCCACTCCGCCTTTCGATTCAAGAGCGATCCCTTCTACTCGAACGGGTTCGTTCCCACCGTGAAGCAGCTGGTCGAGCGGATTCAGACCGGAGATTGAGGGTGGCTTCCAGCTGACTCATCCTCCCTGTCGCCGCAGGCGATGGGGAGGGGGACCGCGGAACGCGGTGGAGGGGCCAATCAGCCGCGCCGCCCCTCCACCATGCTTCGCATAGTCCCCCTCCCCACGCGCTTCGCGCGCAGGGAGGATTGGATCGAGCACTTCGACCCCGCGACCGGCATTGCCGCCATGGAACCCAGCCTCCGCTGGGGTGACGAAAGAAAAGGGGTGAACAAGCCTGTTGAAGCGCGACCCCCCTCCTGCCTAGAGAGGCGGGAATGAAACGCGCCTCTTTCTTTCTCGTCCTGCTCGCCTGCGCTTTCGCCCCCGCCGCCGCTCAGGAGGAGCGCAAGCCGCCTTATTGGGCGTCGATCTCGGCGGGCAAGGCGATGATGCGGACCGGGCCGGGCCGCAACTATCCGGGGACCTGGCTCTATGTCCGGGCCGATCTGCCGGTCAGGGTGATCGAAACCTATCCCGACTGGCGCAAGGTCAAGGATCCGGGCGGCGAGACCGGCTGGATGCTCCAGCGGCTGCTGAGCAGCACCCGCACCGCTCTCGTCACCGGGACCGAGCTTCGGCCGATATACGAGCGGCCGGACCGATCGTCGCGGGTCCGCTACCGCGCCCGGCCGGGCGTGGTCGGCCGGATCTCCAAATGCGGCGACGGCTGGTGCCGGCTCGATGCCGGCGGCCGCCAGGGCTATATCCGGACCGATCATATCTGGGGCGTTGACCGCGGCGAGCGAGTCGATTGAGGGGGAAATATGCGCGAGCTCAAGCTGGAACATTTCGCCGACAATGTCGGCAAGACCTATGAGATCGTCTTCACCGACGCGGTGCTTCCGGTCACCCTCGAGCAGGCCCAGCCGCTTCCGGGCGGCCATCGCGAGGCCGGCGCCTTCCGGCTCCAGTTCCTCGGGCCGCGCGAGCCTGTCCTCGCCCAGGGCATTTTCGCGTTCCGCCTGGATGACGACATTGACGCCATCTTCATCGTGCCGATCGGCCAGGACGAGAATGGCACCCAATATGAGGCGATCTTCAGCTAGGCACTGTGCTGTCGTTCAAGAACCACCGTTCGCCCTGAGCCTGTCGAAGGGCTTTCCTTCTCTTTCGGAGCAGGGAAAGGGGAGGGCTTCGACAGGCTCAGCCCGAACGGATGGTGGAGCGCAGCTGACAAGCACAAACGTGGGAGCCGCCCGCAACGGCGGGAGCATGGGGTGACCGACCTCGCCCCGCCCCCACCCTCCTTGCTCGACGGCGCGGCTCTGTTCCTCGATTTCGACGGGACATTGGTCGAGCTCGCCGACACACCCGATTCGATCCGGGTCCCGGGCGGTCTGCGCGGGCTTCTCGACCGGCTCTCGGCCCGGCTCGGCGGCCGGCTGGCTCTGGTCAGCGGGCGGCCGATCGCCGATCTCGACCGCCATGTCGGGGCGGCCGGAATCGCGGTTTCCGGATCGCACGGGCTCGAGCTGAGGCTGGCCGGCGGAGGAGGGCGGCCGGCCCCGGCGCCGGACGGACTCGACGAGGCGCAGCGCGCGGTCGCCGATTTCGCGGCGGCCCGGCCGGGACTGCTCGCCGAGAACAAGCCGGCCGGAGTGGCGCTCCATTACCGGCTGGCGCCCGATCTCGGCGCCGATGCCGAGGCCTTCATGGCCGGTCTCGCGGAGCGCACCGGTCTCGGCCTCCAGCGCGGCAAGATGGTGGTGGAGATCCGGCCGGCAGGGCCGGACAAAGGCGGCGCTCTTCGCGACCTGATGGCGGAACCTGTTTTCGTGGGCGCGCGTCCTGTCTTCGTGGGCGACGATCTGACCGACGAGCATGCGTTCGAGGCGGCGGCGGCGATGGGCGGGGCGGGGATCCTGGTCGGCCCGCCGCGGCCGACCGCCGCAAGCTGGCGCCTCGCCGGAGTGGCCGAGGTCGCGCTCTGGCTCGACCGCGCGCTGGAGGCGATGAATGGCTGATCTCGACCTCTGGCCGGTCGGCAATTGCCAGGTCAGCGCCCTGATCGACCGCGACTCCTCGTTCGTCTGGGGCTGCGCGCCCCGGGTCGACGGCGATCCTCTATTCTGCGCCCTGCTCGAGCCGAAAGGCGAGGGGGCCGGGCGGCGCGGCCGCTGGCGCCTGTCGCTCGAGAACCAGGTCTCGGCCGAGCAGTCCTATCTGCGCAACACGCCGATCCTCTCGACCCGGCTGACCGATTCCGACGGCGCGATCGCCGAGATCTTCGATTTCTGCCCGCGCTTCGAGCGGTCGGGACGGATGTACCGGCCGGTCGCCTTCGTCCGGATCGTGCGGCCGGTCGCCGGAGCGCCGAGGCTCAGGGTCGAGCTCGATCCGGCGACCGACTGGGGAAGCAGGGACGCCGAGCGGACCAGCGGAAGCAATCATATCCGCTATCTGCTCAAGCCGCAGCCGCTTCGGCTCACCACCGACGCTCCGATCGGCAATGTGATGGAGGCGCGGCCGTTCCGCCTCGAGCGGGCGCATCATTTCTTCCTGGGGCCGGACGAGCCGTTCAGCGGCAATGTCGGCCACGTCCTCGCCTCGATGCTCCACGAGACCGCCGATCATTGGCGCGACTGGGTCCGCGGCCTCGCCATCCCGCTCGAATGGCAGCGCGTCGTCATCCGCGCGGCGATCGCCCTCAAGCTCTGCCAGCACGAGGAGAGCGGAGCGATCGTCGCGGCCCTGACCACCTCGATCCCGGAGGCGCCGGGGAGCGGCCGCAACTGGGACTATCGCTATTGCTGGATCCGCGACGCTTATTACACCGTCCAGGCGCTCAATCGGCTCGGCGCCCTCGACGCGCTCGAGAATTACCTCTCCTACCTCCGCAACATCGTCGACGAGGCCAGAGGCGGCCACATCCAGCCGCTCTACGGCGTATCGGGCGAGGCGAAGCTCGACGAGCGGGAGGCGGAAGGGCTCGCCGGCTATCGCGGCATGGGGCCGGTCCGGGTCGGCAACGCCGCCTTCACCCAGGTCCAGCACGACGCCTACGGCCAGATCATCTTGTCCAACGTCCAGGCATTCTTCGACGAGCGCCTGTTCCGGAAGGCGGAAGAGGCGGATTTCGCCGCACTGGAGCGGGTCGGCGAGCTGGCCTGGGCGAGCCATGACAAGCCCGACGCCGGCCTTTGGGAATATCGCACCCGCGAGCGGGTCCATACCTACAGCTCGGTGATGAGCTGGGCGGCCTGCGACCGGCTCGCCAACGCCGCAGGAGTGCTCGGACTCGACGAGCGCGCTTCTTTGTGGCGCGAGCGGGCCGAGGCGATCCGGGCGGCGATCGAGCAGGGCGCTCGCTTCGGCGACCGCTTCGCCGCGAGCTTCGGCACCGACGAGATCGACGCGAGCCTTCTTCAATTGGTCGACATGCGCTTCCTCGCGCCCGACGATCCGCGCTTCCTCGCCACGTTCGAGGCGGTCGAGGCGGCGCTTCGCAAGGGCGACCATATGCTGCGCTACGCCGCCGAGGACGATTTCGGGCTGCCCGAGACGGCGTTCAACTTCTGCACCTTCTGGCTGATCGAGGCGCTTCATCTGGTCGGCCGCGGCGAGGAGGCGCGGCGGCTCTACGAGACGATGGTCGAGCGGCTGACCCCCGCCGGACTGCTCTCCGAAGACACCGACATCGCCACCGGCGAGCTTTGGGGCAACTATCCGCAGACTTATTCGCTGGTCGGATTGATCAATTGCGCAGTTCTTCTCTCCAAGCCGTGGAGCGCGATCAGGTGAGCCGATCTGTCGACATGTCCATCCGCTTCCTCGCCGGGGTGACGGGAGAAAAATGAGCCGCCTCATCGTCATCTCGAACCGGGTCACCGCGGGCGCGAGCGCGTCGGGGTCGCAGGGCGGCCTGTGGGTCGCTCTCGCCGCCGCGCTTCGCGCCTATCGCGGAATCTGGTTCGGCTGGTCGGGCGGGATCACCGAGCATTTCAGCGGCCGGATCGACCTCCAGCGCCACGACGGGGTCACCACCGCGACGATCGACCTCGAGGAGCATGACGTCGACGAATATTATAACGGCTACGCCAACCGCACATTGTGGCCGCTCTTCCATTACCGGGTCGATCTCGCCGAATATGATCGAAGCTTCGGGAGCGGCTACGAGCGGGTCAACACCCAGTTCGCCGAGACGGTCGCGCCATTGATCGAGCCGGACGACCTGGTCTGGGTCCACGATTATCATCTGATCCCGTTGGGCTCGCAGCTTCGCGAGCGCGGCATCGCCAACCGGATCGGCTTCTTCCTCCACATCCCCTGGCCGCCGGCGCGACTGCTGGTGTCGCTGCCGTTTCACGAGCGGCTGGTCCGCTCGATGCTCGCTTACGACCTGATCGGGTTCCAGACCGAGGAATGGCTCGAAAGCTTCCGCCACTATGTCGAGCGCGAACTCGGCGCGGTTCTCGACAGCGACGGAATCGTCCATCTCGACGGCAGGACGGTGAAGGTCGGAGTTTTCCCGATCGGGATCGATTTTGCCGAGTTTCGCGAGGCGGCGGAGAGCGACGTGGCGCTCCGGGCCTGCGAGCGGCTGAAGAGCAGCGCCGAGGGCAAGAAGATCATCGTCGGGGTCGACCGGCTCGATTATTCAAAGGGAATCGAGGAGCGCTTCGCCGGCTATCGCCGATTCCTCGAGGAGAATGAGGACCGCCGAAGAAACGTCTTCCTGCTCCAGGTCGCTCCGCCGTCGCGCGGCGAAGTTCATACCTATGAGACGATCCGCGAGCGGCTCGACGAATTGTCGGGCCGGATCAACGGCGAGTTCGCCGAGATCGACTGGGTTCCGATCCGCTACGTCAACCAGGGCTATGACCGCGCCGATTTGGCCGGATTCTACCGCGCCTCGCAGATCGGCCTGATCACGCCTCTGCGCGACGGGATGAACCTCGTCGCCAAGGAATATGTCGCGGCCCAGGATCCCGAGGATCCGGGAGTGCTGATCCTGTCGCGCTTCGCCGGCGCCGCGCTCCAGCTCGAGGACGCATTGCTGGTCAATCCCTACAGCAAGGACGAGATCAGCGACGCGATCCGCACCGCGCTTGAGATGCCGAAGGAGGAGAGGATCCGGCGCTGGCGACAGATGGAGGAGAGCGTCCGCACCGAGGACGTCGTCGCCTGGCGCGAGGCATTCGTGGCCGCGCTCAAGTCGGTCGGCTGCGACCAGCCGGCTGAGGACACTCTCGCCGAGGCGTGACGGCCGCGATCAGCGGCGCCGGCGCATCTCCTTCTTCCATTCGGGTTCGGGCGGCTCGGGCAGGCGGGAGTCGGTCGGCGGGTCGTCGACCAGGTCGAGCCTCGGGTTGCGGACCTTGAGGCCGCTGCGCCGAAGGCAGGCCAGGCAGACGCAGCGGCGGCGAACGTCGGCGAACCAGTCCTTCCAGCCGTTGCGGTGGAACAGATACCAGAGCGAGCTCGCGCTCATCGTCGCGACGTGGCCGCATTTCGGGCAGGTCAGCTTCACCGTCCGGTGGCGGATCGCGGCGTCCCACAGGTCGCGGAGCGGATAGGCTGAAGGCAGGTCGCGCACCCTGGTACGAATAGGGAACATAGACCGGAATGAGAAGCGCGTCTCGCGGCCAGCGGCCGGGCGACCGGTCAGCCGCAAGGCAGGCTCAACGCATGAAAAGGCTCGTCCGCCGACAGGGAAGGCCGAGCATCTTGGTCGCAATGCGTCGCGACCGTCTGAATTCGGCCGGGTGCGTCCGGCCTCTCGTCGGCCTAGGCACGACTCTTACCAGGGGGACGGAGGATCCGGCCTTTTCCGTTCCCTCGCTCTCCACTCCTCGACCGCGGCGACGGCGGCGCCGAGCATCGCATCGAGCTCGGCGAGCGCGCCTTCCCAGGTCCGGTACATGTCGTCGTCTTTATTGTCGTTGGTATCGATCGCGCCGGCCCGGACCATTATCCTGCCATCGTGCGGAGGCTTGACACTGATCTGGAAGCATTCGAACGGCGGGTCGCCCGGCAAATGGAAATAGCGCGCCGGCCCTTGCCATTCGGTGAAAAGGGTCGAGCCGACCGATTCCACCCAGCGCTGAATGACCTCGTCGACGTCCTCGTAGCCGCTCATCGGCGCAGGATGCGCTGGATCGTTTCTGGAGTTCAACCCGGTTGAGGGAGGATGTCCGTCGCATAACTGCCCAATGGCATCAGACCGCGGCTCCGAACGGCGCCCACGTCGATATCGCGCTGGCCCGTTTCGGATACGGTCCGGCCGAACCAGCCTATCGTGCCATGACTTTCGGATGGTCCTCGGCATGGCAGGGAGACTCTTTGGTTGCCGGTACTGCTCGCAGCTCTATCCCCAAGGCGCACGAGATCCGCATGATGGTATCCAATGTGGGATTCCCATCCTTGGAGAGCGCGGAATAGAGAGCCTGGCGATTGAGGCCGGTCTTCTCCGCGAGGTCCGTCATGCCCCGGGCCCGGGCCACGGCGCCTAATGCGGCCGCAATATAACCCGCATGTGCGGTCGCCAAAGCGTCGTTCAGCAGCTCCGCCTCGTCCTGGGGAGACTCGATATATTTCGCAGCGTCAAAGGGCTTCAGCTTGAGTGCCATTTTACCTGTCCCTCCATGGACATACGCTTTCACTCAGCCGCCATCTCGGAGGCCATCTTCCTGGCTTTCGCGATGTCGCGCCGCTGCGATTTCTTCTCACCGCCGCAGAGCAGGATCACAACAACCAGACCCTGCATCGTGAAATACAGTCGGTAGCCCGGGCCATAGTGTATGCGAACTTCGCTTACTCTATTTCCCAGCGACCGCACGTCGCCGAGCAGACCGCCCTCGATCTGCAGGATTCGATTTCGAATAGCGGACCGTGCTCGCCTGTCGCGAAGCCCCTCCATCCATTCCTCGAACTCCTCAGTTTGCAGAACCGAGAACATCCTGTCGTATTTAAACGACAAATTATGAATGCGCAATGAAGCCTGAGCGATCCTCGGTTCGCCGCGGCCACAATTGAATTCGCCTCGCAGTGTCGGGGGGCAGACCTTCAATAGCCCGCCGTCCGATCCCCGACATGCGATGGCCGCCGCGCCTCGCCCGCCGCGGCCGGCTTCACCGCCATCCGAGCCAGGCTGCTCGGGCGGCAGAGGATCCGGGCGCAGTCGATCAGGCCCGAGCCGACCGGCTCGCCCGAGGCGGATCGGCGATAGGCGCGATAGTCGGCGAGCGTTTGGGTGCAGGTTGAGAAGATACGGAACCGGCCGGTGGCGACGCGCTGGCGCATGTCGGCGAGGCCCGGCTCGAGCGCCGGCTCGGCGAGGTCGACCCGGAGGCCGAGCGAGCGGTAGAGGTCGATCGTCTGGCGGGTCTCGTCCTTCCCCGTCCCCGCGGCTTCGAGGAAGCCCGGAATCCAGCCGCCGCGCGCTATCGCCGCCTGCGCATGGGCGCTCGGCTCGGCGCCGGAGCGGCTGTGCTCCGAGACGATGTAGATTATGTCGCTGTCGGCATCCCAGGCGCCCCACAGGATCGAGACCCGGTCGGGCTCGACCCGCATCCCGAAGCCGCGCTTCCAGTGCGCAGGCACGGCGCGGAACGGCTCCTGCTCGATCTCGCTCGACGCGACCGGGAAGACGGGCCGGAGCCCTGGAATGGGATTGTAGGCCATGACGATTGCATCCGCGATATTGGGGGAGCGGGTCCCCCGGGGCTTCTTGTCGACGATCAATTTCATGTCGCCGGGCCGGCGCGCCGCCGTCGGCTGGCTCAATTCCTTCTCGATCCGGCGAAGCAGAGGAAGGTCCGAGGCGAGGCTGATCAGCTCGGACGGATCGTAGCCGACGCCCTCGGTGACGGCGCGGTGGGTCTTCTCGAAGCGGGTCCGGACCGACCACCAGGCCTGAGCCTTGAAATTGGCGAACAGGTCGCGGTTGAACGGGCTGTCGCGGTCGCCCGGAATGACCGGCTCGTCCGGATCGCGGACCGCTCCGCCGGCGTTCCACGGCGCCATCCGGATCCCGGGCGGAATCAGCCCTTCCTCCATCAGCCGGTTGGTCTCGGCCTTGACTCCGGCGCCGACCCCGACGGCGTCATATTGGAGGTCGAGAGCGCCCTTGCCCTCGCAGGCGGCGATCGCCCGGCGGGCGGTGGCGCCGGTATCCTCCTCGCCCCAGCTCTCGGCCATGCGGAGAACCACGCCCTTGCGCCCGGCGAGCGCATTGACGTCGCCGCCGCCGTCGGCGACGTCCAATGCCAGGGTCCAGGGCCCGTCGCCGCCGAAGCCGAGCCGCTCATGCGCGTCGATCGCCGATTTGACCCATTCGGCCGGGATGATCGTGCCCTCGACGCTTCCGGCATAATCGCGGTCGATCTCCTGCCGGAAGACGTGGAGTAGCCCGTCGCCGGCCGCCTTTCGCCGCCGCATCTCGTACCAGGCGCGGCTTTTCACCGGATGGTCGCGCCAGTCGAGGACAAAGATGGCGGTCCGGCCGCGCTCGAGCGGCTCGCCCAGGACCCAGTCCTTCCCCGCCTCGCGGCGGCGATGGAAGACGTTGCCGAGCCCGTTGACCGACGAGATGTCGATTTGGACCCTGGCCGTATCCGACAGCGCCGCCTCGATCTTCTCGGGCCGCTCGTAATGGGCGCTCTCGTCCTTGAAGACGAGGAGCTTCCTTCCGCCGCGGCCGATATTGTCGCCGGCCTCGCCGGTCACGGTCGCCCCGCTCTCCGGATTGATCAGCTTCATGAAGTTCATATGCTCCCGCTCCGAGAAGCCGGCCGGCAGGAGCGGCGAGGGGAGCGCGCGGACGATCATCCGCATCTTCTCGAAGATCGAATCCGGGTCGCCGAGCTTGTCGACCAGGGCCTCCTTGCGCGATCCCCAGCCGATCGCCGCGCCCGGCCAGAACAGCCAGAGCGCGACCGAGAGAGCGCAGCACAGCCAGGTCGCGCCCATGTCGCGGCTCTTCTCGACGAGGCCCGATTCCTCGGCGGCGATGCAGTCGAGCAGGAATCGGACCAGCTCGCGCTGGCGGCGGAACAGGACGAACGGCATCTTCGCGGACATGCCGCGCCCGGCATTGCGCGGATCATAGGTGACGCACCAATGGTCGATGAAGGCGGCGGGATCGGCGCGGTAGAAGGCCCGCGCCGCCTCTGCCACGAGCGGATCGCGTGCGAGAGCGGCGCCGGTCTTCTCCCGCCAGGCGTCGACCGATGGATAATCTGGCGGCCAGTCCTCGTCCGGCGCGTCCCGAACCGGAAAGCCCGCAGCCAGCCCGGCGTAAAGCTCGATGGCTGCCTCGGTGCGGAACGCCGACGTCAGCCGGATCGCCTTGGCATCGGACGCAGTGGCCAGGACGGCGATAGCTTTGAAGGGTTCGAACACGGGCGGCGCTTCGATCCATCACCCCTTCCAATCCGTCTCTCAACCGGGCCTTCACAATCCGGCTTCGCCGGGTCCGCGCCCGGCATCGGACCATGCGCGGCTCCACTGCGTCTTTGAGTCTCTGCGCGAACCCCCTCTTTCTTCCACCCGCCGGCGGTTGAATGTGAAACTGCGCTTCATTTGGTCCATTACCGATCCAGTCCGCCTGTCACCTCGGCAGCACCCCCGGTAACGTCGCCCGCGGAAGGAGGGGCGATGAAGGCGCCGCTCGAGGTCAGGCTGGAGCCTCTTCGCAAGGCGTCCGACAGCGCGAAGGCGGTCGAGCCGGCGCCGGCAAAGCCGCGATCCGGGGTCGCGGCGATGCTCAACAACAGCCCGAGGCAGCTCCAGCTCAAGGCACAGGCGGAACGTCTCACCGGCGGGCGCGCCGCTCGCCCGGCCCCGGCGCCGATCCAGCCCCGTGCACCCGCCCCGCTTCCCGCCTCCCTCAGAGCCGGAGCCGAGACGCTTTCAGGCCTGTCGATGGCCGGGGTCCGGGTCCATTACGATTCGCCGGAGCCCGCCGGGCTCGGCGCCCTGGCCTTCGCCCGGGGCAGCGACGTCCATCTCGGCCCCGGCCAGGAACGGCATCTGCCGCACGAGACCTGGCATGTCGTCCAGCAGGCGCAGGGACGGGTCCGGCCGACCCTTCAGGCCAAGAGCGGGGTCGCGATCAACGACGACAATGCGCTGGAGCGCGAAGCGGACATGATGGGCGCGCGGGCCCTGGCCGCGCCGATCGAGCCGCGGTCCCGGCTCGCCGAGCCGCGGCTCCCTGGACAGCGCCTGCTCCAGGGCAAGTTCGCGGTCCAGGTCGTGATCGAGAGATTCGTGAGCGACGACCAACCCGTTTCCGGCGGGGCCGAGGACATCGAGGTCGAGGCCGAGGGCCAGGAAGGCGAACAGGACCTTTCGCGGTCCGGTGCGGGAATCGTCGCCGATGTCCCGGCCGCCGATCTTCGAATCTTCGCGGTCCATATTGCCGGCCGGCCGCCCGGCCTCTTCGCCAATGCGGAAAAGAGCCACAGCACCGCCTGGGCGCTGTACACCGATCAGGTCCGCAACGCCGTCCTTGGCCGCGACGCGATCGCGGCCGTGGCGGCGGTCGCGGCCCTTGCCGCCGATGCGAAGCGGCTGCCGGGATTCGCGCGCTCCGCGTCGCTCGACGCCGCCGCCAAGGGCCGTTACGACGAAGCGGAGACGGCGCTGGACGTTTTGACGGCGCTTGATGCGGGCGCGATTCCCGCGGACCGGCTGATCGGCCATGTGCAGAGCCTGATCAGGGCCTATCTGACCTACCGCAACCTCATCCCGCTGTCGCAGGTCGATCTCGGCGCGGCCACCGGTCATGGCGAGCCCAAGGTGCTGAAGACTCTTCGACGGGCCGACGATTCGACTGGAGTGGATTGGGTCGAAGACCCCGAAGATGCGGAGTCGGCGATCATGGGGCCGGGAGTGCCCGAAAAAGTCCGCGCCGCGATGTGGAGCCTTCTCGACGCGGGCGTGATCCACCACTTCAGGAACGGCGCCGTTTCGGCCGCCACCACACCGGGCATGAAGGCGAAGGATCAGGCCGACCCGACCGGCCTGATCGCGGACGTGGTGACCCAACATCTGTGGACCCTCGAAACCAGCTATATGGCCGCCTACCGCGAAGCGGACATGGACGATTCCTACGATGGCTATCTCGAGCGGCTGGGCCTTCCGGACGATGTCAGGGCCGCGGTCGTCGCGAAGATCGAAGCGCATTACGAAGCCGGGTCCGATGCGGCCACGAAAGTGAATCCGGATCGCCTTCGCGCGGGAGGCCTGGCCGGTCAGGCGCTTTTTTCGGTCCAGGTCGAGACCTCGGACGATGGAGGCGTAAGCGAGCTCCATGTCGGCGGAAGGGCTCCGACGCCGATGGGATCGGACCAGGGCAGCCATTCGACCGCCTGGCTGGTCTATGTCGACGCGGTCCGCAATGCCGTGGTCGGCAAATCCGTTGCGGCCGCGACCGGCAACATGCTGGGCCTGTGCGACGGGATCGGGTCGCTCCCCGGAATGGCGCGGGTCGACAATCTCACTTTTGTCCAGAGATCATGGTTCGAGGAAGCTCGATCGGCTTTCGAAGCCGCGAGGCAAGAAGCGACGGCACCGGCCGACCCGCTCGAGGGCGGCGGACGGCTGCAGCAGCTGATCAGGGCCTATCTCTCGTTCCGCAACGCGGTGCCGCTCTCGCAGATCAAGGGCGGTCTCGCCGACGCCAACAGCGAAGGCCGCAACCGGGCGAAGATGCGCTACCTCGAATCCGGCTTCACCGAATGGGCTTTGGCCCAGGATCCGCCCGGACACGATCGGGTCATCTATCGGACCGCCTTTTGGGAGCTTTACGACTATGAGATGGTGGGCAGCGCGGCCCGGGGCGACATGGAGCCGGCGGACGCGCCCGGAATCGCTCCCGCCGAGGAAGCGGAGCTGATCGCGGGCGACAGCATCAGGCAACATCTGATCGCGATGAAGAGTGCCTATCCCGTTTCCTACGCGTGGCTCGACCCCGAATCCGCAATATCCCTCGGCTATCTTCTCGACCTGATGGAATTCCCTCCCGACGAGCCGGCGCTGATCGGTCGCATTCTGGGACGGCCCGCGCAAAGCTCGGCCGCATCGGCGGGCCTCGCTTCCAGCTCGGCGGCATCGTCAGGCCATCCGTGGGGCAGCGACGGTCCGTGGAGTCGGGAGGAGCCGGGCGGATCCGATGACGACGATCTGAGCGGCGCGTCTTCATCCTCGGGTTTTGCCGCGAGGCTGTCCGGAGAAAGCGGGCGGCCGGGCGAGCGACCGCGCGCGGGGCTGTCTCTCCTCTCTCATGAGCAGGACGATGACCGGAATCGCGACCGGGACCGCGACCGCGCCCGGGACCGGGAGCGGGTCCGGCATCGGAACCGCGGCGAGGACGAGGAGCAAAGGGAGCAAAAGGAGCAAGAGGAGCAAGAGGAGGATTTGGCGCGCGGCCGGGAAAGAAAGGCTGCCAACGTCAACGCGCGCAAATCGAAGTCCAGGAAGCGCGACGATGACAAAGGTGAATGGAAAGGCTGAATTCGAGAGGACAGGCTCTTGCGGGCATGGTCCGCGGGCACGCGAAAGCATCCTATGGCTCACGCCGAGAGTCCGGGTTTCCGGCCATGTCCGCCATGACCTCCGGCCGGTTGCATTCGGCTTCCGCGGGTTCGCGGTGGGGCCGGGCAATGCCCGCTCCCTCCGCGTCTTCGCGTGATCCCTGTTTTCTTCACGCGCCCAGGGCGTGAAAAGGGCTGCTGCCCGATTGGTCCATTACCGATCCATTCGAACTGTTCCTTCCGCCGTTGAGAGCCTAGCCTTGGGCTGCGAAGGAGGCGGGATGCGGGCTCCGCTGGAAATCAGGCCGGATTCTGCGCGGGCTCGGCCCAGGCGCGTCTCCCGGCCCAGGGAAAAGGCGGCCGAGCCGCGCGACGGGCTTGCCGCAACGCTGGACAGCAGTCCGCGCCAGCTTCAGCTCAAGGCGAGGGCGGAGCGCCTCAACGAAGGGCGGGCCGCCTTGCGATCGCCGGCGCCCGTCCAGAAAGCGCCCGGGAGCAAAGGCCTTCCCGAAAAGCTGAAGGCCGGGACCGAGGCGCTGTCGGGCGTCGCTCTCGACGACGTCCGGGTCCATTACAATTCGCCGGAACCGGCCGGGCTCGGCGCTTTGGCCTATACAAAGGGCAGCGAGATCCATGTCGCGCCCGGGCAGGAACGGCATCTGCCGCACGAGGCGTGGCACGTCGTCCAGCAGAAGCAGGGCCGGGTCCGGCCCGGGCGGCAGCTCAAGGGCAAGGCGGTCAACGAGGACCAGGGGCTCGAGCGCGAGGCCGATGTCCAGGGCGCTCTCGCCGCCCGCGCCGCGTCCGCCGAGGCCGTGTCGGCCGTAGGAGCCTCTTCGCCTCGGGCCGCGAGGCCGGTGATCCAGAAGCTGGACGACGCCAACGGCGTGGCGGTGACCGTCCAGCGCATCGGCGTCGAGAACGATGTCCCGACCCTGCAGACCTGGAAGCGAGACGCCGCCTGGGACGAGGACGATCTGGTCACGGCGATTGACCAGAGGATCGCGGCTCTCAACGCTTTGGCCGAGGCGGCCCGGGCGGCGGCCGCGGCGCTCGCCGCCCAGCAGGAGCTCGAGGCCCTGGTCGGAGCGCTCGCCCATTACAATGACGGAATCAACACGGCGATGAAGGCCGCCAATGTCCCCAAGCATTTGCGAGCTGCCTTCTTCGCCAATGCCGGCGCCACGCCGGTCGCGATCCACCAGGCGATCATTGCCGCAGGCACGTCCGCGCTCTCGAGGAAGATGGGGATCATCGCCTTCGCCGAGGGCGCGCCGCAGGCCGACGCGGTCAATCTCGCCGCGCGCTACGAGACGGTGATGGGGTGGCGGATGGCGACGATCAATGTCGGGCAGCTCGTCACCTATCTCGGCGACGGCATGCTCCAGGTCGTGAAGGACACCTACAAGGACGACACGCTTGGAGCCGGCACCGTCTATGTGTTCAAGTTCGCCCGGCTGCATAAGCGGGTGCTTCCCGAATGGCACGTCCATTGGGGGCCGAGAAACGCGATCTCGGCGGCCAGCTTCAAGAACAACCGCAAGGCGCATGGCGAGGGCGCGCGGGTCGCAAGCACGAGCAGCGAGAATGGAGCCCTCAAGGCCGCCTTGAGCGCCGTCTGGGGTCCCTGAGCCTGCTCATCCCTGTCCGGAGCTGTAGTCCGGCGGAAGAGCCTCGGCCGGGCTGATCGACAGGATGCGCGTTGCCCGGATCTCGCAGCCATAGGCGCCGAGATGGCCATATTGCCCGCCTTCGCGGCGCCTTCCGACCAGCTCGACCTTGAAGGCGGCATAGCCCTGGCCGGCCTTGCCGAGCGCCGCGCCGATCGCCGCCTGAGCCTCCCCGGCCGCGTCGATCGCGCAGGGCGGACTGTCCCGGTCGAAACATTGCCAGGGCTCGCGTCCGGGACATTCCTGGAACTGGCTGCCTTCGGTGAAGGCGGTGAACACCCCCGCCATCCGCCGCTCGCCGCCCGGCCGATTGCCCGATGCCGGGCCGCAAGCAGCCGTCATGGCGAACAGAAGCAGAAACGCCGCTCGCATCGCCGTCCCCCCGAATGGCTCGCTTCTCCTCGATAGCGCGATTTCGTCGGCCGGGCATCGTCTTTCACGACCCGAGCTGAGGATGCCGGCAGCAATTGATTCGCGCGGAGGCGCGGAGACGCGGAGAGCGCGAGCTTCCGGCGATAGCCGGCCTGGTCGTTCCGTTGTTGAGCTCCGCTCAATCGGGTTAGGCCGGCGCCGGTACGAAGCGCGGACCCTCCGCGTCTCCGCGCCTCCGCGAGAACAATCTTCTTTCTTTCTTTCTTTTCGGGCGCGCGAATTGCGCACGATTCCCCGACCCCGCGCGCACGCACGGCGACTATCCCACGCCGATGCGCAACAAAGGGCGGACGTGACTTTCGAAGCCTGGTTCTCGCTCGCCTTCCTCGGCGGGGCGGCGGCGGCGATCGTCCATTTCAAGACGTCGCGTCTGGGCTGCTTCTCCGTTCTGGTCGGCCTCCCCTGCGTCCTTCTGGTTGTGGCAGGCGGCCCACTGGGTTTCGAGCGAGAACCCTTTCCGATCTTCCTGGCCTGGGCGGTGTTCGCCTTCCCCGGCTATGCGGCCGGAGTCGCGGCGGTGGTGCTTCGAATCGTTCGCTAGAGCGGAAAAGCCTGATTCCCTGCATGGAAATCGGCCTGGTTTCACGCTCCGCCGCAAGGGGAGAGGTGAGTCGCGCGCGCTATCTCTCCGCTGCTCGCGCCCGCTTCCTCTCCGCCTCGAGCCGGGTCCACAGGTCCATCGCGATATCGTCGTCGCGCGGCACCCCGATCGCGCGGTAGAGGGTGCTCAATGCGGTGTCGGCCATGGTGTGGCTCCATGGCGTCTTCTCGGCGGCGAGGCTTCGCCAGAGTTCGTCGAACGGCCGCCGGTCGAAAGGCTGCCCGCCGGGCGTTGCGCGGTCCCTGGGCGCCGAGGCGTAGAGATAGGCCAGAGCGAAACGCAAAGCGATGCTCCGCCGCACCGGACCGTAGCGGGTCTCCTGCACCGCCTCCTCGAGAGCGAGCAGCGCCTTGTCGCGCAGCATCTCGGAACTGAACATCGCCGGTCGCCCGGCAGCGCTTCGACTCATTGCTTGCTTGGAACAGATCAGGAACATGAGCGCAAGGCAGCGGATGTGCGCGGCGCGATTCTCACATGATGCCGGCCTTTGCTTGACACCCCGGGCGGCGGCGCGGGACAAGGTTCCGACTGGAGGATGAGATGCGCGCCTTCCTGATTGCCCCGCTCGCGGCCTCGGTCCTGCTGGCCCCGGCCGCCGCCGTCGCCCAGGCGAGCCTGACGGCCGATTTCCGGTCCGGCCAGACGGCGCGGTTCAGCTCGCAGGGCCATGCCAAGTCGCGCGGCGTCAATTTCACCCTCCGCTATCCCCGCTCGTGGCGCGCCGGCGAGGCGAACCGGCCGAATACCGTCCAGAACTTCGTTTCGACGGACGGCAGCGGAGCCAATTGCAACATCGTCGTCCGCGATTCGGGCGTCTCCGAGGCACAGGCCAGGGCGGCGGTGACTCCCGGGGCGCTTCGGGCCCAGCTCCCCGCCGGCATGAACTTCGTCTCGGGGCAGTCGGCCAGGCTCGACGATCATCCGGCCGGCGAAGTCCAGGGGCGGATGTCGGTCGACCGCGCCGGCAAGGCGATCGAAGCCCGGACATTGATGGTCATTACCGTGGACGGGCGGAACTTCTTCCTGCTCACCTGCCTCGCCGGAGGACCGACGGCCGCCGAAGCGGACCGGCGCTACGCGGCCTATCTTCCCCTGTTCCGGCTGATCGCCAATTCGATCACCTTCCCGGACCGCTAGCGACAGGCGGGCGAAGCGGCCTGCCCGCGATTGGCCCGAAACGTCCCGCCGCCGGCCGGCACGATCGCGACTATGGCGCCAAGTCCCTGCGGCGGTTATGAAAAGCGCGAGGGGAAAGAGTGAATGGCCTTCACATTGATATGGATGCGCGGCCCGATCGCGATGGGCACCGAATCCTTCGAGGAGCTGGACCGGGCGGTCGACCATGCCCAGGAGATGATCGACCAGATGCACAACCGGTTCGGCGCGACCTCGGTGAAGATCGTCGACGACGAAGGCACCGCCCACTTCCTGAGATCGATCAGCCGCCATTAGGGCATTGCGCGAAAAGGCGGGGCCGGCTTCCGCCTGTTCAGCGAACCGGGCGCGAGCCGTGACTGACGATCGCGGTCCGCGGCAGCTGGGCGCGGATCGCCGAAGGCAGGCGGGCGAGGATCGCCGCGCGGAGCCGGGTCCACAACGATGAGAGGGCGAGGAGCAGGGCTCCCGCCAGCATCAGCGCGATCAGGAGTCCGCCCGCCGCCGGGACTCCGGTCAGCCGCGCCGCCGCCGGGACGACGAAGGCGAGGCTCGACATGAGCAGCGAGCGGCGGTCGACGGCCAGAGCGAGCAGGCAGAAAGCGGCGAAGGCGAGCAGGCCGAGCAAAGCCGCTCCGGCCTGCGGCGGAAGCGTGGTGAAGGCGAGCAGGCGGTCCCATCCGGCCGGATCGCCGGCCACTCCGAAGATGAGCCGGAAGCTCGCCCCGGCGATCTGATAGCCGGCCATGACGTGAAGCCAGAATGCGACGTCCGAGCGGCGGGTCTCGCGGCGGATGTCGCTCATGTCCCACCACATCGCGACCAGGAAGATCAGGATCCCGACCAGCAGCAGGTGAATGCCGACGAACCCGGCCGGAGCGTCGGGGATGGTCATCCGCATGACGTGGGTGAGGAGATTGACCAGAGCCATGACGCAGGCGGCGAAGGCGATCGGGAGCCTGAACCGGAACCACCAGGCGGCGCAGGCGCCGGCGGCTCCGGCGGCGACCACCAGCGACTGGAGCGGCGACAGAGCGGCGGGGACGCGAAGCCCGTGATCGATGGGGATCAAACCCACCGGCTCGGCCAGAATCATCGCCACCGGCAGCAAGGCGAGGCAGACCGCCAGAGCGAAGATCGCGAACAGGATGATGCTGGTCAGTATGAGCCGGCGCCGACGGGTGAGATGCTCGGCGAGCGCCCAGGCGACCGGCGCCAGGACCGCCGGCGCGAACGGGATCTGGCCGAGGAACGCCATCGCCGCGCCGAGCAGTAGCAGGATGCCGAGCGCGGTCATGATGTCCGCAAGGCCGCCGGCCAGCCCGAACCTCTCCTCGCCGGCCGCGGGCGCTCCGCGCCGCTCGGCGGCGAAGTTGCGAAGCGAGTCGGCGACGGCGGCCGGCACGATCCCGGCCCGAACCGCCGCGTCCAGATCACTGCTGTCGACCATGCTCTCTCCCCGCCGAGCCACCAGCCTAGCGGGCGTCCCACCAACAAATGGTTACGCCAGAGCCGCTTAGGCTGGGCCGCCCTGTTCAAGCCGCGGCCGGGGCGATAGGCTGGGGATCGATGACGGAGGGAAAGAGATGATTACCGCCGCCGCGACCCTCCTGCTGAGCTTGGCTCAGGGAACGGCTCCTCTCCTGCTCGAGCGGCCGTCCCCGGTCCCGCCTCCGATCGTCCTGCCGCCGTCCCCGCCGCCTGCGCCGCCGCCGCCGGTCGCGGTCCACGCCCGCCCGCGCTTCAATCTCGCCAGCCTCGTCACCCGGGAAGATTATCCGGTCGAGGCTCGCCGCGCCCATATCGAGGGGATCGCCGAATTCATTCTCGGCGTCGGCGCCAACGGAAGGGTCACCGACTGCACTATCGTCCGGACCAGCGGGTCGGCCGCGCTCGATTCGGCGACCTGCCGGCTGATGACGTCGCGGGCGCGATTCATCCCGGCGAGCGATCCCGAGGGCAGGCCGGTCCCGGACAGTTATCGCGGCAGCATCGTCTGGCGGATCGGGCAAGATTCGCCGCCGCCGATGATCCGCACCGTGCCGCCGCCGATCGTCTCGACGATGCCGCCGCCGGTCATCCGGATGGCGCCGCCCGCCCCGCCGGCGCCGCCCCCGCCGCCGCCCTTCGTCAACCGCGCGCGGGCCAAGGCCAATCTCGGCAGCCTGATCTCGGACGGGGACTATCCGGCATTGGCGCTTCGCAACCGCGAGGAGGGAAGCGTCGGATTCCGTCTCATCGTCGGCCCCAACGGCAGGGTCACCGACTGCTCGATCGTCCGGTCGAGCCAGTCCGTCTCGCTCGACGGCGCGACCTGCCGGCTGCTGACCGCCCGGGCGCGCTTCGAACCGGCGCGCGACTCGTCGGGCAACACAATCGCCGACAGCGTCGTGGGACGGATCGTCTGGCGGATCGTCAACGATTTCGACCGGCCCTGGGCGCCCGCTCTGTTCGTCGAGGAGATGCGCTCGAGCGCGGCCGGAACGGTGAGCTGCTGGCAGGGCTGGGATAGAGACGCGCTCATCGCCGAGGCCTGCCCGCCCGAGGAAGGCGTCCGGCTGGCAAGGAGAGCGCAGGCGGCGCGGACCGCGCTCACCCGGTCGATCGTCACCCGGTTGACGCCCGAAGGAATGGCGGAGACGGCCGACCGGCCGGGGCGCGGCGAACCGTTCCTCGCCGCCGACATGATCTTCACGATCGGCGCCGACGGCACGCTTCTCGAATGCCGGGTGCAGCGCAACGAATATGTCGGCCGCCGCCGCCCGCCCGGCATGCCGCCCGATCCGTGCGCGGATTGGGACGTCGGCACCAACCGCCTCTACGCCCCCGCCGCCGGCGGCGAGGCCCGGCGCACCGTCAGGGTCGAGATGCGTGGCTATGTCGGAGCGCCGGCGCCGCCCGCGCCGTAGCGGCCGGCCGTCTCCCGGCGGGCCAGGCGGCCGTGATGAGAAGGTGGCCGCGGGAGCTGTCCACCCGAGACTCAAGGGTGCGTCGCATTCCGAACATGGTATCGACCGGGGCTGCGATTCAATCCGATCGCCCACTGCACCAGTCTAGCGGACCTGGGTCAAAGACTCCGCGAGCAACTATTTGGACAGAACCGAGCGCATCGAGGCCCAGACGCGGCCGAGCGCGCCGCCGGCCGGAGCGTCGTCCGCCTCGGGCGCCGCTCCGGAACGGGCCGAGCCGTCGGTCATTCCCGGAGCCGCTTTCATCCCGACCTTGGCGGCGCCGCATTCGGGGCAGAAAGCGGCGCCGTCGGGCAGCTCCGCGCCGCAAGAGGTACAGTTCATCCTCGCCTCCTCGATCCTCCGGCTATCAGAGCCGCCCCGCGGCGTCGAGGCCGGTCCGGCGCCCTGCCGGCGGGACCGGGGAGCGCGTCCGGCGATGCGATGTCCGGGCTAGAGCTTGCGGGAGATGATGTAGACCTGCACGTCGCCCATCGAGCATTCGTCCGACGATGCGTCGCTGATCGCCAGCGCCGAGATGGCGCCTCCCCTTCGCAGGGGAATCGTGACCCTGTGGACCTGGCGCCAGAGGTCGCGGCCGATCCGCTGGGACGTGAGCCGTCTGCTCTGCACATGGGGGAAGTCCACCGATGCGTTGGTGACGATCCCCGCGTTCTTGAGCTTCACGAACGTAATCGCCGCCGGCCAGTGCTCGGCTCCCGAGCAATCGGGCTCGCGGCCCGCGGCAGGGGCGGCGGCGGCCGCCTGAGTCGCCGCGAGCGCGAACAGAAGCAGAGCTGAGCGGATCTTCATTCGGGCGACTCCCCGGCGCTTCTCATACGGGCAAGCCCGCGACGATCGATCTCCCGGAGCAGGCCGATAATTACGGTGACAGTTTACTAAATAACCGAAACTCGCCGCTTTGGTCCGCGCTTTCGCGGAGCCAGGGTCCGGCCTGTCCTGAATTCGGTATCGGCCACTCATGCCGCGCTTCCAATGGCGATGCGTTAATTCGTGTATTTAGTAAACTGGCACCGTAATACACGATGACATGCACGTGGTTCGGCATCAGACAATAGCACCAGATCTCCGAGCCGGCCCTTCGCGCCGCCTCGGCGAGCAGGTCGCGATACAGCTCGTAGTCGCCATCCTGGAAGAAGGTCTGAGACCTGCGATTGCCGCGCTGGGTGACGTGGGGTAGCCGGGAAGAATGAGGCGGCGCAGGCGAACCATGCCGTGGGCGATGCGCTAATTCGTGCATTTAGTAAGCTGGCACCGTAATCAATTTATTAAACTGGCACCGTAATCAAAGCTGGCACCGTAATCATGCAGCGCTGCAAAGGCGGGCCATCAGGCATGGGTCGCATCCTCGAGCAGAGCCGTCAATCAAGCGCACTGTCACCGTAATTCCATAATTGCGGCACCTTCATTCTATTTTTTGACGGAGAGTTGAGATCCAGGTGGACCCCATACTGAGACAAAACTCTCATCAAACACGTCAACTATTATGTCCTCATCCCAGTCCTTACCGTCTATCGACGCTTCTTCACCTGGTTGCACGTCACAGCGGTTGCACCAAGGCTCGATCATGACACCGAGTTCCACGCTGGATTTGTTGCGGATGATAACCTTGCGCATCTTTTGCCCTACCAGTTCCTGAGGATCTTGTTCATAAGCTTGAGTCTCTCCACGGAGACCTGACCGCCATTTCCAGCCGCTTTGGCAGCTGCGTAATTATCACGCGCCGCAACGGCTAACTCCCTGGTCAGGCCACCCTTGTCCCGCATTTCGGCAACCACTGCCCTGGTGATCTCCTTGGTTCGCTGAGCAGCTTGCTCGGCGGCGTTGCGCCCGCCTCCCCACTTGATCATTTTACCGACTCCCGCGGTAGTGGTTCCGAAGGTTTGAGCGACGGCCTTGAAGGTGGCGGCGGCAACGTGAGCGCGTCTCTCCAGCTGGGCAACCCTCCATGCCAGAATAGCACGGCCGGCCCACACACCACCGGCGATGAGTCTTTCAGCCGGTATGAAGGATGCTGCCGCCCAGCCGAAGTCAATATAGGCTTGGGTCCGGCGTTCCTGCTCCGCCGGGGTAAGCTCCCTCTCCCCGCAATTGCCCGGGGTGGAATCGCAGTGTGCACCGAGTCCTGACGAATCCTCGAGATCTGTCGGATCGTTGTGGACATAGGCATAAAGGTTGATCTCGTCCTTATAGCCGATCGGATCGGTCTGCATGAACCGTCCGAGCGTCGGCGAGTAGAACCTGGCCTTGTAATAATAGAGGCCGAGCTCGGCGATCCAGGCCTGGCCGGTATATTGGAACCGGCCGATGTTGGTCGCATTGGGGATGCCCCACGGATCGTAGGCGTTGATCGCCAGAGCAGTTCCATAGTCGTCGGCGACGCTGATGATCGAGCCTTGATGGTCGGCATGAAGGTAGCGGCGGACCGGGCCCCCGGTCAGGTCGTGCCAGACCAATGGCTCATCGGGGCTATCTTATGGTCCCGATTTCCTCTTAACTATTTGATATAACCTCCATATTGAGAGTATATCTAATATCAATAAGATCGTGAGATAGGCATATGTCAGAGGCTCATAGTTTCCACCAGAAAAGAAACTACGCGACATCATATAATAAAATAAATACGCAATGCAAAGTAATGAAGTCGTTACTATAATGACCGCAGACAGTATTATGATCTCTAGCAATCTCGATGACCTCATGTTGCTTCTCGCGATGATTAAGGTGCAACCAACATAGGTTGGTCTCGACCTATATGAAACGCTGGTGCAAACTTCATAAGAAATGTAGTGGCCTTTATATCCACCGCATGCTCCACAACCCAAGCAATGCTGGTTGATCCGGGAGTTCTCCCTTCCGATCTATAAACCACTATCGCCCCAGGGCTGCGGTCAGACTCGACATCACCGGTAATTCGCGCGTTCTGCAACGCATAACCCTCATTTCCTTTAACTGAGGCAAGGGTTCCCGATAGCCTCACGTTTAAGCCGAGGACCTTGGTCGTTATCGACATCGTAGTGCCCGTCTTCGATATGGTTATGTTAGTCCCTCTAACACGAACTGACTGCGAAGCATTTCCTCTCGCAGAAGCAACCGCGTTCAACGCATGTGCAAGAGCTCGGTCGCCGCCCTTATATTTCCGTTCATCGAAGGCCACCATGCCTGTCGGATCGGTTTTGTTCATCGGATCGTTCTCTACATAGGCATAGAGGTTGATCTGGTCCTTGTATCCGATCGGGTCGGTCTGCATGAACCGCCCGAGCGTCGGCGAATAGAACCTCGCTTTGTAATAATAGAGGCCGAGCTCGGCTATCCAGGCTTGGCCGGTATATTGGAACCGGCCGAGATTGGTCGCATTGGGGATCCCCCAGCTGTCGTAGCCATTGATCGCCAGAGCGGTTCCATAATCATCGGCGACGCTGATGATCGATCCCTGATGGTCGGCATGGAGGTAGCGGCGGACCGGCCCGCCGGTCATCTCGTACCAGACCATGGGCTCGTCGACCCCGGCGCCATGGACATAGACCCGGAGGCGGGTGCCGTTGCCGTCATATTCCTCGACCAGCCGATCGCCGTCATAAACGAAGCGGGTGGTGCCCACGGAGGGACTCGAGACCTGCCACAGCCGGCCGAGCGGATCGTAGGAGAGGCTGGCACTCTTGGCGCCCGAGGCGGAGACCAGCCGGTTCTCGGCGTCGTAGATGTAGCCGGTCGAGCCGTCCGAGGTCAGATTGCCGTTGGCGTCGTAGGCGAAGGTCGCGGACGGCGTGCCGTTGCTGGTCGTGCCGGTATATTGGTTGAGCCCGTTCTTCGCATAATCGCGGCTGACGTTGAGCGCGGTGTTGCTTGCAAAAGCGTCGTTGCTGCCGGTCCGGGCGGTGATCTGCCCGGCTGGATTGTAGGCAAAGGTGAAAGCCTGGTCGCCGTTAGATCCGGCGAGATCGCGGTTGAGCGAATTGAGCCGACCGAGCCCATCATAGCCGTAATCCGCCAGCGAGGTGCTGCTGCTCGGTCCGAATTCGAGTCGCGTGCGGCGGCCCGACGGATCGTAGCGGTATTGGACGTAGGCGTAAGCCGCGCCCGTTTCGAGTACGCCGGTCATGTGCGCGGCCGCATCGTAGGTGAAGCTGACGCTGTAATCCCACTTGCTCAGCTTCGTGCGGTTCGAAGCGGAATCATATTCGGAAGCGAAGGTCCGGCTGGTCCCGTCCATGTTGGTCGTCGAGCCGGTCTGGCGGCCGAAG
>JBKPOT010000001.1:0-59804 GCA_046733235.1 Pseudomonadota bacterium | reverse complement strand
TTCGCACCGGCTCACCGTCGTCGCTCGGTCGGTCACGATGAATCTTCATCGCTCCCTCCTCGCTCCTAACCATGACCGCCTCTCCGCCACGTCATGGCCGTTGCCGGTAATGGGTCCGGACCCTTATTGCCGCCTGACCCGCCCGTAGCGGGCGAGCAGGTACAGCAAGGTCCCGCCGGCGATCAGGATGAGAAGCATCCGCCACGACGCCCAGTCGGCGTGCCAGGCCGCCCACGAACAGACCGCCAGCCCGGCCGCGACCATCAGCCAGGCCAGCGGCCGGCCGCGTTCGAGTTTCGGCAGAGCGGCGATGCTGAGCGCGTAGACCAGCATCCGCGCGAGCGTGCTGATCACCGCCAGCCAGACGAAGCTGCCGGTGACTGCGAGGATCGCTATCAGGCCGCCCATGAACAGGATCGAATGCGCCGGCGTCCGGAACCGCTCATGGACGGTTCCGAACCAGGCGGGGAGAAGCCCGTCGCGGCCGAGCGCATAGGTGGCGCGGGTCGCGGCGGTGATCCCGCCGCTGATGTTGCCGAGCAATGAGAAGATTGCCGCCGCGGTCAGGACGAGGCCGCCGGCCGGCCCGGCCAATCTGGTCGCGAAGGTGACGAGCGGAGCATCGCCGCCTTCGCCCGGCGCCATCGACGCGATGTAGGCGAGCTGGACCAGGAAATAGAGCAAGGCGGTGGCGAGGATGGTGACGATCAGGGCGCGCGGCACGGTCCGGCCCGCATCCCTGGTCTCGCCGGCCGGGATGGTGCTGCCTTCGAAGCCGACGAAGGCGTAGAGGACGAGCAAGGCGGCGCTTTCGAGCGCGGAAAGCGGCGGAACCGAATCCGGCGCCGGGATCGACCCGCCCGCGGCAATCAGTCCGCCGATCGCCAGCAGGATCAACGGCGCGGCCTTGAGCAGGGTCAAAGCGTCGAGCAGCCGGACCGCTCTTTTCACTCCGGCGATATTGGCTCCGGTGAGCGCGGCGACGACGAGCAGGATCGCGGCGGCTCGCCACGGGCCGAGGGCGAGCGGCGGCCAGAGCACGGCGAGATAGGTGACCAGCACATTGGCATTGGCGGCCAGCGCCGTCACCCGCGCCAGATAATAGATCCAGCCCGCCTGGAAAGAGGCGGCGGGGCCGAAGGCGGCGGCGTAGACGACCGGGCCGCCGGAGACGGCGAAATGGGAGGCGACCCGGGCGAAGGGCAAAGCGACGATCAGGACGAGCAGTCCGAACAAAGGGAAGAGCCAGGGGCTGAACGCTCCGAACTGGTCCTGGAGCTTGGCCGGCAGAGCGAAGATGCTCGCCCCGATCACTCCGTTGAAGGCCAGGAAGGCCGAGCCGGTGAAGCCGATGTCGCGGCGAAGCTTGCCGTCGCTGTCTGGTGCCGTTTCCCCCATGCCCCCTGTGTGGCGGGCTCGAACGAGCGCTGCAAGTCGATCGGTCTGGCGCTGCCCGATTGCCGGTCTATGCTCGGCCTCGCGACTCGCGCGACGGGTCGGCCAAGGGGAGACGTGAAATGGGGGAATTCAGAGCATTCATCGCCAGGGGGAATGTGCTCGACCTGGCAGTCGCGGTGATCATCGGCGCCGCGTTCGCGACCATCGTCACCTCGCTGACCGACGACGTCATCATGCCTTTGGTTGGAGCGATCTTCGGCGACATGGATTTCTCGAACCATTTCATGCTGCTCGGGCCGATCCCCGAAGGCTATCACGGGCCGATGAGCTATGCCGCGCTGAAAGCGGCCGGAGTGCCGATGCTCGGCTACGGCATGTTCCTGACCGCTCTGGTCAATTTCCTGATCCTCGCCTTCATCATCTTCCTGCTGGTCAAGATGGCGACCCGGGCGATGGCCAGGCCGGCGGAGCCCGAGGCCCCGGCGGCGCCCGCCGAGGAAGTGCTGTTGCTGCGCGAGATCAGGGACTCGCTGAAGCGCGCCTCGTAGCGAATGACCGCGCCGCCGCCGAGCGCCGGAATCCTGCTCTATCGCCGGCGCCCGGACGGACCCGAGCTGCTGCTGACCCATCCCGGCGGCCCGTTCTGGCGCAACAAGGACGAGGGCGCCTGGATGATCCCGAAAGGCATGGTCGAGCCCGGCGAGGACGAGGCCGCCGCGGCGCTCCGCGAGTTCGAGGAGGAATTGGGTTCGCGCCCCTCAGGGACTCCCGAGCCTTTGTGTCGGATCCGGCAGAAAGGCGGGAAATGGGTCCAGGCCTTCCTGCTCGAAGGCGATTTCGACCCCGATACCCTGGTCAGCAACAGCTTCCCGGTCGAATGGCCGCCGAAAAGCGGCCGGATCCTCAGCTTCCCCGAAGTCGATCGGGCCGGCTGGTTCACGGTCGCGGAGGCGCGGGTGAAGATATTGCCGAGCCAGGAGCCGATTATCGATGCGTTCGAGGCATGGCATTCGAACGACCGCTAATCGGCCGTTCATCCGGTGCGGGGCCTGATTGCGGCGTTGCCTCGGGGGGAAAGCATGATCGGAATCCTGATTGCCGCTGCCGCAATGATGGCCGCTCCGCCGGTGGCGCCGCTCGCCCCCGATTCCTCGGCGGCGCTCGGACCGCAACTCGCCGCCGTCCGGGCTTTTGCGAGAGGCCCGGGGGAGCGGCTCTGGACCGGATACGGGAGGGCGCCGTTCGGCTTCCTGCTGGTCGCGGGGGATCGGGAATATCTCATCTGTCATCCGACCGCGCCCGCCGGATTTGCCGCCGCCGGCCGGGACGCCGCCACCGGCTGCCCGAAGCTGAGCCGGCCGAGGAGCGGGCTTTCGGACGGCCTGCTCGCCGCAATGCCATTGTTCGGCCCGCCGTCGGCGATCGTGATGGGAAGCCCGGCCGGCACCGGGCGGTCCGAGGGCGACTGGCTCCGCACCATCCTCCACGAGCATTTCCATCAATGGCAGAGCGCCCTGCCGGATTATTATGCCCGGGTCGCGGCGCTCGATCTCGCCGGCGGCGATACCAGCGGCATGTGGATGCTCAATTTCGCCTTTCCCTATGCCGACGCGAAAGCCGGGGAGGCGTTCGCAACGGCGTCCCGCGCGCTCGCCGACGCGATCGCCGCTCGCGGGAGCCGGGATTTCCTGCCCGCCTTCGATCGCTACCGCGCGGCCCGACACCGCCTCGCCGTCACGGTCGGCGAGCGCAACTGGCGCTATCTCGAATTCCAGCTCTGGCAGGAAGGCGTTGCGCGCTGGACCGAGATCGAGCTCGGCCGATCCTATCCCGACCCCCGCGTCCGCACCGCGGCGGCCGAGCTCGAGGCGCGAACGCTGCGACGGCTGCGCGATCCCGATCTCAAGCGGTTGGGCCGTGAAGTCGCCTATCCCTTGGGGGCCGGCGAAGCGATGCTGCTCGAGGCGTGCGGCCCGGCCTGGCGCAAAACCTATCCCAGAGCGCTGGCGCTAGGTCCGCTGCTCGACCGCGCCCGCGCGCATTGCCGCCGGCGCTGAGCCGATCAGCCGATCCGCATCACGCCTTCCATCACGGTGACGCAGCGGCCGCCGAGCACCACGCGTCCGTTCTCGAGCCGGCAATCCACGGCGCCGCCGCGCCTGCTGGCCTGGAACGCGCTGAAATAGTCGCGGCCGAGGCGGTCGCACCAGAAGGGGGTCAGAGCGGCATGGGCCGAGCCGGTGACCGGATCCTCGTCGACACCCCAGGCGGGGACGAAGACCCGGCTGACCACGTCGTGGCCGCCGTCGCCGGGAGCGGTCACCACCGCCATCACCTCGATCGCTGCCAGCGCCTTCATGTCGGGCGCGCAGGCCCTGACCGCCGCGGCGTCGGGCAGGACGATGATTGCGGTCGCCTGGGCGTCCTCGCTGCTCAGCAAGACCTGGCCGCCGGGCGTGCCGAGCGCTTCGAGCAAGGCGGGGTGGGAAGCAGGCGCGACCGGTATCGGCTTGACGTTGAGCGACAAAGAGTCGCCCGAGTCCCGCGACACGATCATGTTCCCCGACCAGCGGGTGCGGAAGCGCACGCTGCCGGACTCTTCCATCAGCACATGGCCGCTCGCCAGCGTGGCATGGCCGCAAAACTCGATCTCGACGGTGGGCGAGAACCAGCGGAGCTCGTAATCGGCATCGCCCTCGGCGGCGATCGTGAAGGCGGTTTCGCTGAGATTATTCTCCATCGCGATCGCCTGGAGAATCTCGTCGGGTAGCCAGGCATCGAGCGGCATCACCGCTGCTGGATTGCCGGCGAACGGACGGTCGGCGAAGGCGTCGACCTGGACGATCCGAAGTTCCATATTTCCTCCTAGGTCCGGTCCATTCGCGACCTATGCCGACCGTCCTGAGCGAAGGCCGAGCTTGTCGAGGCCTGGAGTCGAAGGATCATTTCACTGCTCCTGGAGTCGCTTCCGGCTCGGCGGACAGAGTGAGGTCGGCCTCGGCGAGGGGATTGTCGGGCTGGTCGACCTGGCCCTCGGGATCGAGGTGGATCAAGATCTCGCAATCGGGAAATTCGGCCTGCAATTTGAGCTCGACCTCATCCATCACCCGGTGGGCTTCGGCGACCGTCATGGCCGGGTCGACCCAGACATGGAACTGGACGAAATCGCTGGCGCCGCTGGTTCGGGTGCGAAGATCGTGGATGCCCTTGAGCTCGGGGTGGCGCGCCGCGACCTCGACGAAGCGCTGCCTTTTCTCCTCGGGCCACTCCTTGTCCATCAACTGGTCGATCGCCCGGCTCGAGGCGCGCCACGCCCCCCATGCAAGCCACAGAGCGATCGCGATCCCGAACAGAGCGTCGGCGCCGCCGAGCCCGACATATTGCTCGAGCGCGAGAGCGGCGATCACCGACAGGTTGAGCAGAAGATCGCTCTGATAATGGACATGGTCGGTGGCGATCGCGACCGAGCCGGTGCTCGCGATCACCCGGCGCTGGTAGAAGAGAAGCAGAAGGGTGGCGGTGATCGCGGCGATTGAGACGGCGATCCCGGAGGCCGCATCGGCGGTCACCCGGTCGTTCAGGAGCCGGTCGACCGCGCGCACGAAAATGCCGATCGCGGAGACGGCGATAAGGACGACCTGGGCCAGCGCCGCCAGCGCTTCCGCCTTGCCGTGGCCGAAGCGATGGTCCCAGTCGGCCGGCTGGGCGGCGAGGCGGACCCCGTAGAGGGTGATCAGCGAAGCGAGGACGTCGAGGCCGGTGTCGGCGAGCGATCCGAGCATCGCCACCGAGCTCGTCGTCCAGGCGGCATAGGCCTTGAGGACGAGAAGGAAGAGCGCGACCGAGACGCTTGCGATCGCCGCCCGGGCGGTCAGCGCGGCGTGGGAGGGGGATGAATCGGCGGCGGCGCTCATGGGTAGAGCAGCCCTTCGCTCCAGCCGCCCTCGCCGTCGGGCGTGAACAGCCGGCGCTCGTGAAGCCGATGCTCGCGGCTGGTCCAGAACTCGATCCGCTCGGGAACGACCCGCCAGCCCGACCAACGCGGCGGCCTCGGCACCTCGCCGCCCTCGAACCTCGACTTCACCTCCTCGTAGCGCGCCTCGAAGATCGATCGCGCCTCCAGCGGCCGCGACTGATCGGACGCCCAGGCGCCGAGCTGGGAATCGCGCGATCGGGTCGCGAAATAGGCGTCCGCCTCAGCGTCGCTCACCGGCTCGACCGGCCCCTCGACCCGGACCTGGCGGCGAAGCGACTTCCAGTGGAACAGCAAAGCGGCGCGGCCATTCGCGGCCAGCTCCTCGCCCTTGCGGCTGTCGAGATTGGTGTAGAAGACGAAGCCTCGCTCGTTATGACCCTTGAGGAGCACCATCCGCACCGACGGCCGCCCGTCCGCCCCGACGGTGGCGAGCGCCATCGCGGCCGGATCGTTCGGCTCCTTCTCCCGAGCCTCGGCGAGCCAGGCTTCGAAGATCGAATGCGGGTCCATGTCCCCGCCTTTGCAGCCGAGCGCGCCCGGGCACAAGCTTGGCGCTTGCGAGCGGTGCGGCGACAACCCATCTCGCCGAGCGAATGTCCGGTGGACTTTTGGAGCGAGACAGGGAACGGTGAGGGTTCAAACCCATATCTAGCGAGGTCGTGATGGCGTCAAAGCGAGATGAGCCGGTAGGAGCAGCCGCGATAGCGTGGCGGCACCACGGTGAGCGGCTGCGACGCCCCGGATCGCTCGGTTTGGCGCCACCCGAAGGGCAAGGGGAGATTTGGCCCGTGGACTGCGTTGCTCGATTGCCGGATAGTCCCGCTATCCGGCGCACTCGCGCCTTGCCACGAACCAAATCTCCCCTTGTCACGGCCTCGCTAGATATGGGTTTGAACCCTTAGAGATGGCCGACCTTTATTCACAGCTTGGCGTGAAGCGCGACGCGGCCGAGGCCGACATCAAGAAGGCCTATCGCAAGCTCGCCAAGGAGCTTCACCCGGACAAGAACAAGGACAATCCGAAGGCCTCGGAGCGCTTCTCGACCGTCACGCGCGCCTACGACATCCTCACCGACAAGGCCAAGCGCGCCCAATATGACCGCGGCGAGATAGACGAGGAGGGCAATCCGCGGGCGCCGTTCGGCTTCGGCGGCGGAGGCGGCGGGCCGCGCCCGGGCGGCTTCGGCCAGGGACCCGGCGGCCCCGGCGGAGCGCCGTTCGGATCGGGCGAGGAGGTCGATCTTTCCGACATTTTCGAAGGCCTGTTCGGCGGCGGCGGGCAGCGGCGCGGCGGCTTCGGCGGCTTCGGCGGCCGGCCGCGCGCGGCGCCGCAGAAAGGCGCCGACGTCGCCTATCGGCTGCCGGTCGGGTTCGCGGATGCGGCTGCGCTGAAGCCGCAGCGGGTCACTCTGTCGGGCGGCAAGACGGTCGACATCAAGCTTCCCAAAGGGGTCGAGGAAGGGACCAAGATCCGCCTCGCCGGCCAGGGCCAGCCCGGCCCCGGCGGCACCGGCGACGCGATCGTCACCATTCATATCAAGCCGCACCGATTCTTCCGCCGCGACGGCGACGATATAAGGCTCGATCTGCCGATCGCGCTCGATGAAGCGGTGACCGGGGCCAAGGTCAAGGTGCCGACCGTCGACGGAGCGGTGATGCTGAGCATCGCCAAGGGCTCGAGCTCGGGCCGGACCCTGCGGCTCAAGGGCAAGGGCTTCACCGGCAAGAGCGGTCAGCGCGGCGACCAGCTCGTCACCCTCCAGGTCGATGTGCCCTCTGACGATGAGGAATTGGCGACCTTCATCGAAGGGTGGAGCCGGCGTGGTAAAAGCAACCCAAGAGCGGGCCTAGGCGTCTAGTCGCTTCATGCAGGAAATTTCGCCAGAATCACCGGAGGAACGGCGCAAGCGCAAGCTCCGGAAGAAGGCGCGGTTCGGCAAGATTCGAAGCAAGTGGAAGCCGGGCCAATATCCGTTCGAGGTCGCCAAGAGGGTCGCGGTCGGAGTCTATTCGGACGGCTTCATCCACGCCGGCAACCTCGCTTACCTCGCGCTTTTGACCCTCTTCCCCTTCGTCATCGTCGCCGCCGCGATCGCGCGCCTGTTCGGCCAGACCGAGGAGGGGCTCGCCGCGGTCAACGCTTTGCTCGTGACCATGCCGCACGACGTCGCCGAGGTGTTGAGGAAGCCGATCCACGACGTCATCCACGCCCGTTCGGGCGGGCTGCTCTGGCTCGGAGCGGTGATCGGCCTGTGGAGCACCGGAAGCTTCGTCGAGACGATCCGCGACATCATCCGCCGCGCCTACGGAGTGACCTTCACCCGGCCGTTCTGGGAGCAAAGGCTGACCTCGGCCGGGATCATCATCGCCGCGGTGATCGTGGCGATGATGGCGTTCAGCGCCTCGGTGCTGCTGAGCGGCGCCCAGGAGTTCATCGTCTCGCGGCTTCCGCGCGGCCAGGAACTGGTCGGAATTGTCACGCTTCTCCGGATCCTGCCGGGAATGATGCTGTTCCTGTCGCTCTATCTGCTTTTCTATCTGCTCACTCCCAAGCGCTACCGGGTCCGCGGCTGCCCGCGCTGGCCCGGACCCCTTTTCGTCACCGGCTGGTGGCTCGCGACGACGGCTCTTCTCCCGGTCGTTCTTCGCGGCCTCGGCGGCTACGATCTCACTTACGGAAGCATGGCCGGAGTGATCATCGGCCTGACCTTCTTCTTCGTCGTCGGGCTCGGCGTGGTGATCGGAGCGGAGCTCAACGCCGCACTAGCCGAGGTGCCGGAAGAGGCCCTAAAGGAGGGCGAGGAAGCGTTTTACGACAGGGAAAGCATATGAACGGCCTGATGAGCGGAAAACGCGGCCTGATCATGGGCCTGGCCAACGACCGGTCGCTCGCCTGGGGAGTCGCCAAGGCGCTCGGCGACCAGGGCGCCGAGCTTGCTTTCTCCTATCAGGGCGAGGCTCTCGAGCGGCGGGTGGCGCCGCTCGCCGAGCAGCTCGGAAGCGACTTCCTGATCGATTGCGACGTCTCCGACATGCCGGCCCTCGATCTGGCCTTCGACCGGCTGAAGGAAAGGTGGGAGACGATCGATTTCGTCCTCCACGCCATCGGCTTCTCGGACAAGAACGAGCTTCGCGGCAAATATGTCGATACCACGCCCGAGAATTTCGCGATGACGATGAACATCTCGGCCTACAGCTTCACCGCGGTGGCGAAGCGGGCGCGGGCGATGATGCCGAACGGCGGAAGCCTTCTCACCCTCACTTATTACGGCGCCGAGAAGGTCATCCCCCATTATAATGTGATGGGGGTCGCCAAGGCCGCGCTCGAGACCAGCGTCAAATATCTGGCGATGGACCTTGGCCCCGAGAATATCCGGGTGAACGGCATCTCGGCCGGGCCGATCAAGACCCTCGCCGCAAGCGGGATCGGCGATTTCCGCTACATCCTCAAGTGGAACGAATATAACAGCCCGCTTCGCCGCAACGTGACGATCGAGGATGTCGGCGGGGCCGGCCTCTATCTGCTCTCCGACCTCGCCGCGGGCGTGACCGGCGAGATCCACCATGTCGACGCCGGCTACAATGTCGTCGGAATGAAGGCCGAGGACGCGCCGGACATCTCGACGACGTGATTGCAAACTCCCTCTCCTGACGGGAGAGGGAAGGGGCCCATGCCGAAGGCGTGGGAAGGGTGAGGGCACGAATTGTGCGAAGGATCGACGGCACCGAAGCTCTGGCCCGTATCCGCCAGCTTCGCCGAGAAATGACTCCAGCGGAAAAGCGCCTCTGGTCTTGCCTCCGCAACCGCCGTTTGGAAGGCTTCAAGTTCCGCCGACAGGACTGGATCGGGCCTTTCATAGGAGACTTCGTCTGTTGGCAGGCAAGGTTGATTGTCGAGGTGGACGGCTCCGATCATGCCGGGCAGGTCGAATATGATGAGGATCGCGACCGCTATCTGGCTGGCGAGGGCTTTGATGTCCTGCGTTTCTGGAACAACGAGGTGATGGGCGACCTGGAAGCCGTGCTGACTTCGGTTCGTGCGCGTTTGCTGAAGCGCGTGCCCTCACCCTCCCACGCGGCTGCGCCGCGCGGGCCCCTCCCTCTCCCTGAAGTGGAGAGGGGAAGTTGAGCGTCAACAGCTTCGGCCGGCTGTTCCGATTCGCCAGCTGGGGCGAGAGCCACGGGCCGGCGATCGGCGCGGTCGTCGACGGCTGCCCGCCCGGTATCGCTCTCGGCGAGGAGGATATCCAGCCCTGGCTCGACCGGCGGCGGCCGGGAGGCTCGCGATTCACCTCGGCGCGCAGCGAGCCGGATCGGGTGCGGATCCTCTCCGGCGTGTTCGAGGGGAGGACGACGGGGACTCCGATCGCTCTCCAGATCGACAATGTCGACGCCCGGCCGGCCGATTACGGCAAGTCCCCGCCGCCGTTCCGCCCGGGCCATGCCGATTACGCCTATCAGGCCAAATATGGCCATCGCGACTGGCGCGGCGGCGGCCGCAGCTCGGCGCGCGAGACGGCGATGCGGGTCGCGGCGGGGGCGGTGGCGCGTCTGGTCATCCCGGAAGTGACGATCCGCGCCTGCGTCGTCGAGCTCGGCGGCGATCCGATCGACCAGCAAGCCCGGAGCGACGAGGCGATCGATTCCAATCCCTTCTACTGCCCCGATGCGGCAGCGGCCGCGCGCTGGGAAGCGGCGATCGACGAGGCGCGCGCCGCCGGCAGTTCGCTCGGCGCAGTGATCGAATGCATCGCGGCCGGGGTCCCGGCCGGCTGGGGAGCGCCTGTCTACGCCAAGCTCGACGCCGATCTCGCCGCCGCGATCATGTCGATCAACGCGGTCAAGGGGGTCGAGATCGGCGCCGGCTTCGCGGCGGCCCGGCTGAGCGGCGAGGATAATGCCGATGAAATGCGGCCCGGCGCCGACGGCAAGCCGGACTTCCTGTCCAACCGCGCCGGCGGCGTAGCCGGCGGCATCTCGACCGGGCAGCCGATCGTCGTTCGCGCCGCCTTTAAGCCGACCTCGTCGATCCGCTCGCCGGCGGCGACACTGGATTCGGAGGGGAGGGCGGTCGAGGCCGGCACAAGCGGACGCCACGACCCCTGCGTCGGGATCAGGGGCGCTCCGGTGGTCGAGGCGATGGTCGCTTTGGTCCTCGCCGACCATTTCCTTCTTCATCGGGGGCAATGCGGATGATCGGGCGGCGGATCCGGATTTTCGGCACGGTCCAGGGCGTGTTCTTCCGCGCCTGGACGATGCAGCAGGCGCAGCTGCTCGGAGTCAAAGGCTGGGTCCGCAACCGACGCGACGGCACGGTCGAGGTCGAAGCGTGGGGCGAGGAAGCGGCCGTGGATCGATTGATCGAGCTTTGCGGGCGGGGTCCGTCGAACGCGCGGGTCGAGCGGGTCAGTGCCGAGGAGATCCAGGGCGAGCCGCCGTCGGGATTCCGGGCGGCGCCGACCCTTTAGGTTCAGCCCAGCAATACCCAACCGCTCATCCTGAGTAGGGACTGAGCCTGGCGAAGGCCCGGATCGAAGGACCGTCTCTAGTTCTTTGCGTCCTTCGATACGCCGGTTCGACAAGCTCACCGGCTACTCAGGATGAGCGATAGTGTTCCAAACACAAGTGCGGACACCATAGCCTCAATCCGCGAACGGATCGCGGACCAGGATCGTATCCTCGCGCTCGGGGCTGGTGGAGACCAGGGCGACCGGGCAGCGGATCAATTCCTCGACCCGCCTGATATATTTGACCGCCTGGGCCGGAAGCTTCGCCCAGCTTCGGGCGCCCGCGGTCGAATCCTTCCAGCCGTCCATCATTTCGTAGACCGGCTCGACCGCGGCCTGGTCGGCGGCATGGGCGGGCAGATGGTTCAGGGTCTGGCCGCCGAGACGGTAGCCGGTGCAGATTCTGATCTCGTCGAGACCGTCGAGCACGTCGAGCTTGGTGAGCGCGATTCCGGTCACGCCGGCGACCGCGCAGGCCTGGCGGACGAGGACGGAGTCGAACCAGCCGCAGCGCCTCTTGCGTCCGGTCACCGTCCCGAACTCATGGCCGCGCTCGCCGAGCCTCTGGCCGATCTCGTCGTCGAGCTCGGTCGGGAACGGGCCGGCGCCGACCCGGGTCGTATAGGCCTTGACGATCCCGAGCACGAAGCCGGCCGCGCCCGGCCCCAGCCCGGTTCCGCCAGCCGCGGTGCCGGCGATCGTGTTCGAGGAGGTGACGAATGGATAGGTGCCGTGGTCGACATCGAGAAGAACGCCCTGGGCGCCCTCGAACAGGATCCGGCGGCCGCGCGAGCGCGCCTCGTTGAGGGTGATCCACACCGGCCGGGCGAACTGGAGAACGAAGTCGGCGATCTCGCCGAGGTCGCGCTCGAGCCTGGCCCGGTCGATCTTGGGAACGCCGAAGCCGATCCGGAGCGCGTCGTGATGGGCGCAGAGGCGGTCGAGCTGCGGCCCGAGCGCTCCGAGATGGGCGAGGTCGCAGACCCGGATCGCGCGCCGCCCGACCTTGTCCTCATAGGCCGGTCCGATTCCGCGCCGGGTGGTGCCGATCTTGCCGGCCCCGCTCGCATCCTCGCGCAGGGCGTCGAGGTCGCGGTGGAAGGGGAGGATGAGCGGGCAGGTGTCGGCGATCTGAAGAGTCTCGGGGCTGATCGAGACGCCCTGCCCGGTCAGTTTCTCGACCTCAGCCTTCAGCGCCCAGGGATCGAGGACGACTCCGTTGCCGATCACCGACAAGGTACCCCGGACGATGCCCGAGGGCAGGAGCGACAATTTGTAGGTCTGGTTGCCGACCACCAATGTGTGGCCGGCATTGTGGCCGCCCTGGAAGCGGGCGACGACGTCGGCGCGGCTGGCAAGCCAGTCGACGATCTTGCCCTTGCCCTCGTCGCCCCACTGGCCGCCGATCACGGTTACGTTCGCCAAGGCGGTCTCTTTCCTAAGGAGGTTGCGGTGGGGCTCTAGGATCGCCGCGTTGCCGCGTCCAGCACGTCAGTCCCTCCCACAGCTTCACCGCAGGGAGGAACCTTAGAACCTGAGCGGCTTGACCTTCTTCACGCCGGGCAGGGTCTCGAGCTTTGCGACCAGCTCCGGGCCGATATGGTCATCGACCGAGACCAAGGCGAGGGCCTCGCCGCCCGCCTGTCGGCGGCCGAGGTTGAAGGTGCCGATATTGACCCCGGCCTCGCCGAGCATCGTTCCGAGGCGGCCGATGAAGCCGGGCGCGTCCTCGTTGACGATATAGATCATCTCGCCTTCCAATTCGGCCTCGACCCGGATTCCGAACAGGTCGACCAGCCGCGGCGCGCTGTTGGCGAACAGGGTTCCGGCCGCCGCCTTGACGCCCTCGGGGGTGGTGACGCTGACCCGGACAAGCGTGTGATAGTCGCCCTCGCGGTCGTGGCGGACCTCGCGGACGTCGAGCCCGCGCTCGCGTGCGAGATAGGGGGCATTGACCATGTTCACGCTGTCCGACCAGATCCGCATCATTCCCGCCAGGACCGCGCCGGTGATCGGCTTCTGGTTGAGCGATGCCGCGGCGCCTTCGACCTCGACCGAGATCGCGCTCGCCCTCAGCCCCTCGAGCTGGCCGACCAGGGAGCCGAGCTTTCCGGCCAGCTCCATATAGGGACGGAGCTTCGGCGCCTCCTCGGCGGAGAGCGAGGGCATGTTGAGCGCGTTGACGACTCCGCCGCGGGTGAGGAATTCCGACATCTGCTCGGCGACCTGGATCGCGACATTGACCTGGGCCTCGGTGGTCGAGGCGCCGAGATGCGGGGTCGCGACCAGCCCCGGAGTGCCGAACAAAGGATTGTCGGTAGCCGGCTCGTCGACGAACACGTCGAGCGCCGCTCCGGCGACGTGGCCGCTCTCGAGCGCTTGCTTGAGCGCCTGCTCGTCGATCAGTCCGCCGCGCGCGCAATTGACGATGCGGACGCCCTTCTTGGTCTTCTCCAGATTGGCGCGCGAGAGGATGTTGCGGGTCTGGTCGGTCAGCGGCGTGTGGAGGGTGATGAAGTCGGCCCGCGCGAGCAGATCGTCGAGGCTCACTTTCTCGATTCCGAGATCGAGCGCCCGCTCCGGGGTCAGGAAGGGATCGTAGGCGATCACCTTCATCTTGAGGCCGAGCGCCCGCTCGGCGACGATCGAGCCGATATTGCCGGCGCCGATCAGGCCGAGAATCTTGGAGGTGAGCTCGACCCCCATGAACCTGTTCTTCTCCCATTTGCCCGACTGGGTGGAGGCGTCGGCGGCGGGGAGGTCGCGGGCGAGCGCGAACATCAAAGCGATGGCATGCTCGGCGGTGGTGATCGAATTGCCGAACGGCGTGTTCATCACCACCACACCCTTTGCCGACGCGGCCGGAACGTCGACATTGTCGACCCCGATCCCGGCCCGGCCGACGACCTTCAGGCGCTCGGCCGCGGCGAGCAGGTCGGCCGTCACCTTGGTCGCCGAACGGATGGCGAGCCCGTCATAATCGGCGATGATCGCCTTCAATTCGTCCTTCGTGAGACCCGGGCGCTGGTCCACCTCGAGGCCGTTGGCGCGGAACACCTCCGCCGCCTTCGGGTCCATCGGGTCGGAGATCAATATTTTCGGCATTTCAATCCTTTCCGCCGCGCGCCTCGGCGAACGCCCAGTCGAGCCAGGGAAGCAAGGCAAGGATATCGGCGGTCTCGACCGTCGCCCCGCACCAGATGCGGAGCCCTGGCGGAGCGTCGCGATAGGCGGCTATGTCATAGGCCGCCCCCTCGGCCTCGAGCAGGTCGGCCATCCTTTTGACGAGAGCACGCCTGCCCTCGTCGTCGAGGTCGGGAAGCGCAACGTCGGCGAATTTGAGACAGAGGCTGGTGTTGGTGCGGGTGGCGGGATCCACGGCGAGATGGTCGATCCAGCCGGTCCTCTCCACCCATTCGGACACCGCCGCTTCATTGGCGTCGGCTCGCGCGATCAAAGCAGGAAGGCCACCGAGCGCCTCGGCCCATTCGAGCGAGAAGATATAATCCTCGACCGCGAGCATCGACGGCGTGTTGATCGTATCGCCTCGGAAGATGCCCTCGATCAACTTGCCGTCCTTGGTCATCCGGAAGATCTTGGGAAGCGGCCAGGGGGGCGTGTAGGTCTCGAGCCGCTCGACCGCGCGCGGCGACAGGATCAGCATGCCGTGGCCGCCCTCGCCGCCGAGCACCTTCTGCCAGGAGAAAGTGGCGACATCGATCCGATCCCAGGGCAAGTCCATCGCGAACACCGCCGAGGTCGCGTCGGCGATCGCCAGGCCCTCGCGGTCCGGAGCGATCCAGTCGCCGTTCGGAACGCGGACGCCCGAGGTGGTGCCGTTCCAGGTGAAGACGACGTCGCTAGCCGGGTCCACGGCCTCGAGATCGGGAAGCAATCCGTAATCGGCCCTCAGCACCTGGGCGTCGAGCTTGAGCTGCCTGACCACGTCGGTGACCCAGCCGGCGCCGAAGCTCTCCCAGGCCAGCAGGGTGACCGGCCGGGCGCCGAGCATCGACCACATCGCCATTTCCATCGCTCCGGTATCGGAAGCGGGGACGATGCCGATCCGGTGGCTTTCGGGGATTCGAAGGACCGAGCGGGTGAGGTCGATCGCCCGGGCGAGCCGCACCTTGCCGAGCTTCGAGCGGTGCGACCGGCCGAGCGAGTCGAGGAAGAGCTTTTCGGGGGCCCAGCCCGGCGGCTTGGCGCAGGGGCCGGAAGAAAAATAAGGACGCGCAGGCAGCGCGTCCGGCTTGATGTTCGTCACTGTCCTGACTCTCCTCACAGAGAGCGCGCGCCGCGTTGGGACGGCGTGGCCCGCCGACGGGCTTAGAGGCGGCCCCCGACCTGTCAAGCGCTTTGCCCGCCGGGATCGGACGAGCGAAGGGCGGCGCCTCGCGGCGCCGCCCTCCGGGCAGGCAGAGAAAGTGGGGTCAGCGGCGAGCCGACTCGATCGCCCGGTCGCGCTGGGCCGCGGCGCTCGCGATCGCGTCGGCGCGGCAGGCCTTGACCTTGCGAAGGCCTTCCGGATCGGCCGAAGACGGCGTCCCGCAGGCGGTTCGGGCGGCGGCGCCGATTCGGCGGTCGAGAGCCCGGACCCCGGCCTCGCTGGACAGGTCGAGCTTCGAGAAATTCACGACCGCGGTGCGCGCGTCGAGAGCGTTGCTCTCGGCCTGAACGGGGGCGGCGAGGCCGGCGGCGGCGAAAGCGGCGAGGATGAGGATGGTCTTCATGATTGTCTCCCTGGGTTCGAGGTTGGCTGATCGATTGCGTTGATCTGCGAATACACCCGCCGGGTCGTTCCAGACGAACAACGATGTTGCGCTGCCGTTATGCAAAAGTGCAGAATGGCCGGCGATGTTCGACTGGAACGACCTTCGCTCCTTCCTCGCCGTCGCCCGGACCGGAAGCACATTGTCGGCGGGGCGATCGCTCGGGGTCAGCCAGACCACCGCGGCGCGCCGGGTGGCGGCGCTCGAGGAGGCGGTCGGTCTGGTCCTGTTCGAGCGGCGTCAGGCCGGCTACGCTTTGACTCCCGCCGGCGAGGTCCTGCTCGACCAGGCGCGACGAATGGAATCGGCGGCCAATGCCTTCGCCGAGGCGGCCGCCTCGCAGACTCGCGACATCGGCGGAGTGGTGCGCCTCACCACCCTTGATATCTATGCGGTGACCGTTCTTCTGCCGATCCTGCGCGACCTGCACGAAGCCCATCCGTCGATCCGGATCGAGCTCGACACGACCGCCATGCCCCGCGATCTTGGCGCCGGCGAGGCCGACGTGGCGCTTCGCAACAGCGACTCCCCGACCGGGGGAGGCCTGGTCGGCCGACGGATCGCCGACTGCCCGTGGACGATCTATTGCAGCCGCGACTATGCCGCGGCCCACGCCAAGCCGCACACGAGCGAGGATCTTCGCGGCCATGCCTTCATCAGCGGCGGCGGCGAAGGGGTGTGGCCGCCTTATCAGGCCTGGCTGAGGCAGCATCAGCTCGAGGAATCGATCGCCATGCATCACGATTCGATTCCCGGCCTGCTCGCCGCGGTGCGCGCCGGGGTCGGAATGGCGGTGCTTCCGACCTTCGTCGCCGACCGCGAGCCCGATCTGGTCCGCTGCCTTCCGCCCCAGGACGGCAATGCCGGCCTCTGGCTGCTCACCCACGAGCGGCGGCGCCATGTACCCAGGGTCCGAGCGGTTCTCGACTTCCTCGCCGACCGGCTGATCCGGCTGGCGCGGCAGGAGCCGAACGAGCCGGCGATCTGGGCGTCCTACGGCTGACGATAGATTGAAACTGAGCCGCTCATCCTGAGTAGGGACTGAGCTTGGCGAAGGCCCTTATCGAAGGACGGTCCGGAGCCCGAGCGTCCTTCGATAATGAACAGGTGAAACATGCCCCCGGCATGTTTCAGGATTGCCGGGGGCAATCCGACCTGTCTCATGGTTCGACAGGCTCACCGGCTACTCAGGATGAGCGGAATTGTCTTGGTCTAAGAACGACAGACCCTGATTTCACGAGCCCCACGTCGCAGGCAGGCGCGCGCCGGCAACGCTTCGACTCGTTGACCGGGTCCGCCGCTTGACCGCCGACTCCTTCCCCGACAGCGTCCGGCCATGAAGGCGGGTTGGGGGATCTGCGCTCTGATGCTGCTTGCTGCGGCCTGCATCCCGTCGGGCCGGAAGAGCGAGCGCGCGCCGCGGGCCCGGGCCGAGGCCGTGCCGGTCGGCGAGCCGACCAGGGAGACGCTGCAATGTTTTGCCGACCTGCGCCGCGAGGAGGTCGGGTTCCGGCCGCTCGCCGACCGCTATTTCGGCAATGGCTGCACCGCTCTGGGCTCGGTCCAATTGCTCGACATCGGCACTCCGGTGACCAATCTCGGAGCGATGACCTGCCCCGAGGCGCGCCAGTTCGGCCGCTGGGTGCGCGAGGCTGTCCAGCCCGCGGCCAATGCCTGGCTCGGCGGACGGATCGTCAGGATCGAGAGCTTTGGAAGCTATAGCTGCCGGCCCCTGAACGGCCAGGCCGGCCAGCGGCTGAGCGAGCATGGCCGGGCCAATGCCGTCGATATCTCGGCCTTCATCGTCGAGGGCGGGCGGCGGATCACCGTCGTCGACGGCTGGAACGGGAATGACGAGGACGTTCGCCGCTTCCTCCGGGCGGTCCACGCCGCGGCCTGCCGCCGATTCCAGGTCGTTCTCGGGCCGGACGCCAACGCCTATCACCGCGATCATCTTCACTTCGACATGGGCAACGGGCCCTATTGCCGCTGAGCCTCATTCGCAGCTCGGCAGCTCACCCTCTCGATAGGGCACCAGAGCCATCGCGCTGAGGTCGATCCGGTCGATCGGGTGAGGCCAATGCTCGTAACTTCGGCGTCGGGGGACGACGACGCAGACGTCGGTCGGCGCCGAGCGGTCGCCGCGATGCATGACCGCCCGGTAGCGGAGCCCGCGCTCATAGCCGTTCTCGACGATCAGCAGCCGGTCGTTGCCGAGACCCAGGAAGGAGAATCGCACCTCGCCGCGAGTCACCGGCGGCGCCGGTAACGCCTGCTCGGCGGTGACGATCGCCGCCCTCGGCCCGAACGCGTCCGGATGATTGACAAGCAGGTCGCGGACCATCCCCTTGTCCTCGTCGGTCATCGTTCGGGCCGCGCCGCCTTTCTCGACGCTGACCCGTCCGCCGTCGTCGATCAATATGGTGATCGCCTCGCCCGGGCGGAGGCTGACGGTGTCGGCGGCCCGGGCGGGTCCGGCCAGGAGACCGAGCGCTGCCATGACGACAATGAAGCGGATCATGCGCGGTCCCCATCCTGTTGCGATCAAAGGCTAACATTGAGCCGCCCTCGCTACAATGCGCTGGAGGCCTCTGCTGCTCTTGTCACCACCTTGCCGGGGTCTAGAAACGTGCGATGACCGACATCATCCCGCCCAAGCGCATCTTCCAGCCGGCCCGCGAGGAGGCTGAAAGCACCGCCGCCCAGACCGTCGCAGCTCCGCAGACCGAGCATCCGGCCTATCGGCTCGCTTTCCAGGACATGGATTTCCTGCTTCGCGAGGACCTTCGCCCGGTCCGATTCCAACTCGAATTGCTCAAGCCCGAACTGCTTCTCGACGAGGCGGCAATCGCCTCGACCTTCGTCTTCTACGGCTCGGCCCGGATCCCGGAGCCCGAGAAAGCCGAGGCGATCGTCGCCGCCGCGGCGACCGACGGCCAGCGCGCGATCGCCGAGCGGCTCAGAGCCAAGGCCCATTATTATGATGAGGCCCGGGCGCTGGCCCGGTTGGCGAGCCAGGTGGGGCGCGATCCGGAGGGTCAGCGCCATTTCGTCGTCTGCTCGGGCGGCGGGCCGTCGATCATGGAGGCGGCCAATCGCGGGGCGTTCGACGTCGGAGCGGAGTCGATCGGGCTCAACATCGTCCTCCCGCACGAGCAATTCCCCAACGCCTTCGTCACCCCCGAGCTCAGCTTCCGATTTCATTATTTCGCGCTGCGGAAGATGCACTTCCTGCTTCGCGCCCGGGCGGTCGCGGTCTTCCCCGGCGGGTTCGGGACTTTCGACGAAGCGTTCGAATTGCTGACCCTGGTCCAGACCGGCAAGATCAAGGCGATGCCGATCCTCTTTTTCGGCCGGGATTTCTGGCGGCGGGTCGTCGATTTCGACGCCCTGGTCGACGAGGGGGTGATAGCTCCGGACGATCTCGGCCTGTTCAAGTTCGTCGAGAGTGCGGACGAAGCCTGGTCCCACGTCTGCGATCATTATGCCGGCGGCGGGCTGGATTGCTGAGATGGGTCTGTTCGGACCGCGACTGCCGATCGACTCCGACGAGCTGGAATTCCAGCTCGCCACGTTCAAATGGCTGAACCGGGAGTTTGGCGCGCCCGAGCCGAGACGGCTGGTGCTTCCGACGCCGGACTATTTCCCGGCTCCGGCCAAAGAGGGCGCGAGCCGGGTCGAGACCTTGTTCGGCCATGTCAGGGAGGCGGCCGGAATGGCGGACTGGCCGTGCGAGCTTCGCGCCGGCCGCGGCGACCGGCCGATCCAGGTCGGAACCGCTCTGCTTCTCCGCCACGAAGGCGCGGCGGCGCCCTGCGGGACGTTCCAGGTCACCGGCGCCGACGGCCGGCAGAAGGTGGTGATCACCTACAATCCGTCGCTCGCCGAAGACTCGGAAGCGATGGTCGCGACCTTCGCTCACGAGCTCGGCCATTATCTGATGAGCACGGCCTCGACCGCTCCTCCGGGCGGCTGGTCGATCCACGAGCTCCACACCGATCTCGCCGCGGTCTGGCTCGGCTTCGGAATCTTCCTCGCCAACAGCGCCCGGAGCTTCAGCCAGTTCCAGAGCGCCGGCGAGATCGGCTGGTCGTCGAGGACTCAGGGCTATCTCAGCGAAGGCGCGCTGGTTACCGCCCTCGTGATATTCCAGCGGCTTCACGGTGCCGATCCGCTCGAACCCGGGCCGTGGCTGAAAGTTTATCTGCGCAAGGATTTGAAGCGTGCCGCCGCGGCGCTGGCGAAGCTTCATCCCGACGTCGCGGCCGCGGTCGATGCGGTCGATCTTTCGGATTTTGCGGAGGACTGAAGATGGCGAACCAGGCAGGCAAGCGGGCGATGCTCGACGAGAAGGAGCGGGACCTGCTCCACGATCTCAGGACGGCGCGTCGCCAGCAGCGGGCCCGCGGGCTGGCTGCCGCAGCCAAGCTCACGGTCGGCCAGCGGATCGCCGATTCGGTGGCCGCGACGATGGGATCGTGGCGCTTCATCATCATCCAGTCGACGATCCTGCTGCTGTGGATCGCTCTCAACATCACCGCCTGGATCCGGCACTGGGACCCCTATCCGTTCATCCTCTTGAACCTCGCTCTGTCCTTCCAGGCGGCCTATGCCGCGCCGTTCATCATGATGAGCCAGAACCGCCAGCAGGATATCGACCGCGAGCAGGCGGCGAACGATTACAAGGTGAATATCAAGGCGGAGCTCGAGATCGAGCTTCTCCACCAGAAGATCGACGAGCTTCGCGAGAAGGAGGTGCTCGCCCTTACCCAGGCGGTTCAGGCGCTGACCGAGCGGCTCGAGGGCGGCTCGGCCAAAGCGGGCTGATCGCCGCTTGCGGGCGCCGCGATCGGAGGCCTATTGGGCTCGACTCGCTGTTGGGGACTTTGATGCCGGAAAGCGCCGAGCCCACTCTCTTTTACCTCGATCATGAGAGCTTCCTCGCCGGAGTCGAGGCGGTCGCGGCCAAGCTCGAAGCGGATGTCTGGAAGCCCGATTTCCTGGTCGGGGTCGGCCGCGGCGGCCTGGTTCCCGCCGCCTTTCTGTCCCACCGGCTCGACATCGCGATGCTGTCGGTCGATCACAGCTCCGGCGAGCCGGGCTTCGGCGCCGAGCTTCTCGCCAAGCTCGCCGACAAGATCGCCGACGGGCGGCGGATTCTGGTCGTCGACGACATCAACGACAGCGGAACGACGATCGACTGCATCCGCGGAGCGATCGCGGCCAAGGGCGGCGGCGACGAGCAGCTTCGGGTCGCGGTGCTGATCAACAACAGCCGTTCGAGGGCGAAGGCCGAATATGCGGCGACCGTGATCGACCGCGACAGCGACAAGAGATGGTTCGTCTTCCCGTGGGAAGCGATGGGGCGGCGCGAGACCATCCTGGTCGAGGCGGTATCGGTCCCGGAGCGGCTGGCCTGAGCCGTTCCGGCGCAGGAGGATGAGATGTTCGTGGCGGTCTATTGGTGGCGGGTGCATCCCGGCAAGGAGGAGCAGTTCCGCCAGGCCTGGCGGCGGGGCACCGAGCTGATCCGCGAGACTTACGGAAGCTACGGATCGCGGCTCCACCGCGACGCCGACGGGCGCTTCGTCGGCTATGCCGAATGGCCGGACGAGGCGACCTGGCGACACGCCTTCGACCGCAAGATGGTCTATGACGAACCCGAGACCCGCGCGGCCTTTCTCGACGCGATCGCGGAATCGCCGGCCGACGCCGAGCCTATCTTCACGATGGAGGTGCTCGACGATCTGCTGCTTCGTTCAGGCGGGGCAGACCGATAGGCCGGCCATCCGGTCTTCCTGAACCGTCATTGCGAGCCCCGAAGGGGCGCGGCAATCCAGTAGGCCTCAGCCACTCGATTGCTTCGCTACGCTCGCAATGACGAAACTGCCTTATCTGATCGGAACCGACGCCAGGAGAGGCCCGCTCTATTTCCCGGTCTTGGTCTGCTGCGCATTGCCGGAGACCGAGGGCGCGCCCTCGCCGCCGACATTGGCTGCTCCGCCCTTCGCGGCCTGGGCCTCGTTGAGCACCGGCTGATCGCCGGCCTTGCCCGGAGCGCCCGCCGCCTCGGCGCCCGCGGCGGACGGAACGGCGGCGGGCGGCGGCGGAAGCGGGAGCGGGTTGTCGCTCTGCGAATTGAGGTAAGCGAGGATATTGGCCCGGTCCTCGGGCTTGCCGAGGCCGGCGAAGCTCATCTTGGTGCCGGGGACGAGGCCGCGCGGATTGGTCAGCCAGTGATTGAGCTTGTCCCAGTCCCAGGTGCCGCCGAGCTTCTTGAGGTCGGGCGTGTAGGGGAAGCCGGCCATATGGCCGACCGGCCCGCCGACCACGCCCCACAGGTTCGGGCCGTTGCCGGCGGCACCGCCCTTGTTGATCGTGTGGCAGGTCATGCAGCGCTTGAACACGGCTTCGCCGGCCTTGGGATCGGCGGCCGCCATGTAGGCGGCGATCGGCTGCTCGGCGGCGGCGGTGCCCTCGGTCTCGACTCCGGTCACGCCCTCGATCGGGAAGCCCCCTTTCTCCTCATGTTCGGAATGGAAATATTCGTGGGTGACGATCGACCCGCCGAGCGCGACGATGCCGGCGAAGAGCACCCAGCCCGCAATCGTATTGAAGCGATTGTCCATGCCGTTCGAGACCTCCAGGGAATGCGCGCCACGACGCATGGCGAGCGCATATGACGGGAATTGCGAGCCCCTTTAGGCGGGGCGGTGCGAACGGGCAAGACGGTCAGTCGGAGGTCTCGGCCCAGTGTCGAAGCAGGGTGTTGGCGATGGCGAACGGGGGCGGGGCGATGAAGGGCGCGGCCGGATCGCCGGCGAGCGCGGCGGCGACCTCGGCCCGGCTCGCCCATATCGCATCCTCGAGCTCGTTCCGGTCGAGCATGATCGTGTCCGAAGCGGCGGTCGCGGTGCAGGCGATCATCAGCTGGCCGGGGAAGGGCCAGGGCTGGCTGGCGACATAGCGAACGGCGGAAACCTCGATCCCGGCCTCCTCCTTGAGCTCGCGAGCAACCGCTTCCTCGATCGATTCGCCCGGCTCGACGAAGCCGGCCAGGGCCGAATAGCGGCCCCGCGGATATTGCGGCTGGCGGCCGAGCAGGACCCGGCCGCCATTCTCGGCGAGCATGATCACGACCGGGTCGACGCGCGGGAAATGTTCGAGGCCACAGCCGCTGCAGCGGCGTCCCCAGCCGCCGCGGAAGGCGGCCGTCGCCGAGCCGCAGCGGCCGCAGAACAGATGGCGGTTGTGCCATTCGATCAGGCTCCGGGCCGCACCCCAGATCGCCGCTTCCTCCGGCGCCATCAGCCCGAGGATGGCGAAGACCGACCAGGCGCGCTGGCCGGGCTCGGCGCGGACCAGCGGCGCGAACAACGGCGTGTCGCCGTCGAGGCCGAGGAAGATCGCCTCGCTCTCGGCCTCGAGCTCGGCGAGCGATCCCCAGGCGAGCCGGCCATGCTCGTCGAGCACCGGATCGAGGCTCGACAGCCGAAGCAGGCGGGCGGTCAGGCTCGATGCGAGCTCGGCGAGCTTGTCCTCGTCCAGCCGAAGCCGGTCCGCGCGGTCCAGCGGCGAGCCGGTAAAGCCGGTCCTGAGGCTCATGCCGCCTGCCGCCACTCGATGCCGCGGGCGGCGGCGCGGGCGAACAGGGTCGGAAGGCCCGCCTCGGCGAGCCGCTCGACCGGCCACCAGGTCGCGCCGTCGCCGGCCTCGACCCGCCCCGGCGCGGTCGCGCAGAGCAGTCTGAGGTTGAGCGCGAAATGGGTGAAGACGTGATCGACCGATCCGGCCTCGGTCCAGTCGGCCGCGACCGGAGCGCCTTCGCCGGGCCTGGGCGAGCCGCCCCAGGCGCCGGTCGGAAGCCCGAGCATTCCGCCGAGCAGCCCCTCTGCCGGGCGGCGGACGAGAAGGACGTGGCCGTCATGCTCGAGCCAGTAAGCGATCCCGAGCCGCCGTGGCCTGGCCGACTTCGCGGCCTTGACCGGATAGGCTTGGGGCCGCCCTTCGAGCCGGGCCCGGCAGCGGAAGGCGAGCGGGCAGCGGCCGCAATTGGGCTCGCGCGGAGTGCAGATCGTCGAGCCGAGATCCATCATCGCCTGGGCGAAATCGCCTGCTCGGGTTTCCGGGACGATCGAATCGGCGAGGGCATGGATGCGTCCGCGGGCGCCGGGCAACGGTTCGCCAACCGCGAACAGCCGCGCGACGACCCGTTTGACATTGGAATCGACCGCGACCGCCCGCTTCCCGAAGGCGATCGCGGCGATCGCCGCGGCGGTGTAGCGGCCGATCCCGGGAAGGGCGCGAAGAGACTCCTCGTCGTCCGGGAAAATGCCTCCATGGTCAGACTCGACCTTCCTCGCGCAGGCGATCAGGTTGCGGGCGCGGGCATAATAACCAAGGCCCGCCCAGGCGGACATGATCTCGGCTTCGTCGGCGGCGGCGAGCGCGCTGACGTCGGGCCAGCGGGCGGTGAATTTCTCGAAATAGGGCTTCACCGCGGCGACCGTGGTCTGCTGGAGCATCACTTCCGAGAGCCAGACCCGATAGGGGTCGGGAGCCTCGCCATCGGCGGCTCGCCAGGGAAGCTGCCTTTTATCCACAACATACCAGCGCAGCAGGGCATTTGAAGCATCGACGGCCATGGTCCGCCTATGCCATGCTGGCGCCGATGGTGAAATCGGGCGGGACGAAAAAGCGCGAGCAGGAGGCGGTGCGCGCGAGACGCGCCCGGCAAGTGTCCGACATGCTTCCCGAAGTCGGCCGGGCCGCGTTCCGCCGCTTCGGCTTCGTCCAATCCTCGGTGGTCAGCCGCTGGCGGGAGATTGTCGGAGAGCGCTATGCCGGCGTGTCGTCGCCGGAATCGATCCGATTTCCGGCGGGCAGGAAGTCGGGCGGAGTGCTCACTCTGATCGTCGAGGGCGCCCACGCGCCGATGATGCAGCATGTCGCGCCGGTGATCGTCGATCGGGTCAATCGCTTTTTCGGCTATCCGGCGGTCGAAAGGCTGAGCTTCCGGCAAGGAATCGTTCAGGTCGCCAAGGCAAGGTCGCGCGTCGCTCCGCCGTCGCTTCGCGCGATTCCGGCGGAGCTCGGGGATTCGCTTCGGTCGATCGCCGATCCCGAACTCCGGGCCTGCCTCGAATCGCTTGCCCGCGGCGTTGCGGCGAGCGAGGAGGCGCCCCGCGAGGTCGCGATCCCGATCGTCGGCCGAATTGGTGAAGGGAAGAAGATATGAGGATTCTTGTGTGCGGCGCCGCGCTTGCGCTCCTGCTGGCGGGTTGCGGCCAGTCCGACAGCGGCAATCCGTCGGCGCCGATCGCCGCGATCCCCGCCCCCAATGGCGGCGACTGGACCGACACTGTCGAGCAGACCGCGGACGGATTCCGGATGGGCAATCCGAACGCGCCCGTGAAGCTGGTCGAATATGCTTCGCCGACCTGCCCGCACTGCGCCGAATTCTCCGAGCAGGGCACCGCCCCGCTCAAGACCACTTATGTGAAGACCGGCCGGGTGAGCTGGGAATTGCGGCCCTACATGATCTTCCCGCCCGATCCGGGCATCGCCATGCTGCTGCGCTGCCACGGCGCGGCGGGTTTCTTCCAGCTGACCGAGCAGATGTACGCCGATCAGCCCAACTGGGCCGGCCGGCTCCAGTCGATGCCGCCGGAAACGCTTCAGCAGCTGCAGGACTTGCCCCCCGCTCAGCGCGTGACGACCTTGGTCAAAGCGACCGGGATGGACGAATTCTTCCGGCTTCGCGGCATGCCCCAGGGCCGGATCGACCAATGCCTCGCCGACACCGGCCAGCTCAACGCGCTCGCAGCGCTGACGTCGCGCGCCAACGACGAGGGAGTCACCGGGACTCCGACCTTCTTCATCAACGGCAAGAAGGTCGAGGGTGCGGCGAGCTGGAAGGAGCTCGAGCCGAGCCTTCGGGCGTCGGTCGGAGGCTGATCGTGAATCGCTCCCTTCTCCTCGGCGCCGCCGCTTTGGCCGGAGCTGCGATGCTCGGAACGCAGCTCGACGCGGCGCCCGCCCGAAAGACGGCTCCGCGTCCCGCGGCGGCCGCGCGCGACTGGACCCGAATCGTGGTTGCGACCCCCGAGCTCGGCTTCCGGATGGGCAATCCCGCGGCCAAGGTAAAACTGGTCGAATATGGCTCGCTGACCTGCGGCCATTGCGCCCATTTCTCCGCCCAGGGCGATGCTGCGCTCGCGGCCTTTGTCCGCCGCGGGACGGTCAGCTACGAATATCGCAATTATGTGCTGAACGGAATCGACGTGGCGGCGAGCCTGCTGACCCGTTGCTCCGGTCCGGCCGGTTTCTTTCCGATGACCCACCGGCTCTACGCAACCCAGCCGCAATGGCTCGGCCGGATCACCGGCCTGACCGCCGCGCAAAAAGAGGCGCTGGGCAAATTGCCGGAAGCGCAGAGGCTGCCGAGGCTTGCCCAGATGGGTGGGTTGACCCAGATTGCCGGCAGCTATGGAGTGACGCCCGCGCGGGCGGCCAGATGCCTTACCGACGAGGCCGGCATGAATCAGCTCAACCGGATCGGCGAAACGGCGACCGCACTCGGGGTCGAGGGAACTCCGACTTTTCTTCTGAACGGCGCCAATATCGGCTCGCATACCTGGGCGACGCTGGAGCCGATCCTTCGCGAGTCGGGGGGATAATGGCGTCGCGGGGCCCGACATGCGGATAAAGCGGCTGAAGCTGACCGGCTTCAAAAGCTTCGTCGAGCCCGCCGAGCTTCGGATCGAGGACGGCCTGACCGGCGTGGTCGGGCCGAACGGCTGCGGCAAATCGAACGTTCTCGAGGCGATCCGCTGGGTGATGGGCGAATCCTCGCCCAAATCGATGCGCGGCGCCGGAATGGACGACGTTATCTTCGCCGGCACCGCGATGCGCCCGGCCCGCGATTTCGCCGAAGTCTCGCTCCAGGTCGAGCGCGCCGCCGAGGACATGCCCGGCGACCTCGGAGTCGCTCCTGAGGGCGACGTCGAGATCACCCGCCGGATCGAGCGCGGCGCCGGCTCGGCCTATCGGGTGAACGGCCGCGACGTCCGCGCCAAGGACGTCGCCTTGCTGTTCGCCGACGCCGCCACCGGCGCGCATTCGCCGGCTCTGGTCAGCCAGGGCAAGATCAGCGCGGTGATCGCGGCCAAGCCGACCGAGCGGCGGCTGATGCTCGAGGAAGCGGCCGGGATCGCCGGGCTTCACGTCCGCCGCAAGGACGCCGAGCAGAAATTGCGCGCCGCCGAGGCGAATCTGATCAGGCTCGACGAAGTTCTCGCCGACATGGAGCAGCGCTCGGCCGCTCTTCGCCGCCAGGCCAAGGCGGCGGAGCGCTACCGCAAGCTCTCCGACCAGATACGGATCGCCGAGGGCCGTTTGGTCTTCGCGCGCTGGCGCGAGGCGGCGGAAGCGGCCGACGCCGCCAAGGCGGAAGCCGAGCAGGCGGTCGCCGCGGTCGAGCAGGCGGCCGAGGCGCAGCGCGGTGCAGCCGCCTGGCAGAGCCAGGCCGCGACCGATCTCGCCTCGAAGCGGGCCGCGGCCCAGGCGGCGCGCGAGCAGGCCGCCGAGCTCGGCCACAGGCTCGCCACCCTGCGCGCGGAGCGAGACACTTTGAGCCGCCGGATCGCCGAGCTCGGCGAGCGCCGAGTCGCTCTCGCCGCCGACCGGGCGCGGGAGGCGGCGCTCGGCGAGGATGCCAAGGATGCACTGGCCCGGCTCGACCGCGAAGCGGAAGAGATCGCCGCCCGGCTCGCCGCCGCTGAGGAGTCGCGCGGAACGATCGACGTCCGGACGGTCGAGCTCGAGGACAAAGCGCGCCAGGCCGAATCCGCTCTGGGCGCCGCTCGGGCGGTTCAGACGGCCGAACAGGCCGAGGCCCGGGTGGCCGATGCGGCGCTCGAGGCGGCGCGGACCAGGCTTGGCCGCGCCGAAGCCGAAGCGAAACGGATCGAGGAGCAGATTGCGGGCCTCGGCGAGGAAGCTCCTCTGGTCGAGACTCTCGCCGCCGCCCGGCGCGCCCGCGAGGAGGCGGAAGCGCGCCTCGCCGAATCCGGCCGGGCGATGGAAGCGGCCGAGGCGAAACGCCGGACGGCCGCGGCCGCGCGCGACGAGGCGGAGAGCGAGGGCGCCTCGGCGCGGGCGGTGCTGACCGCGCTCGAATCCGAAGCCAAGGCGCTGATCAAGGCGGTCGAAGGATCGAGCGGCGACCGGGCGATCAACCATCTCAAGGCCGAGCCGGGCTACGAGCGGGCGCTTGCGGCCGCGCTCGGCGACGATCTCGACGCCGCGCTCGACGGCGATTCGCCGCGGCGCTGGACCGGCGCCGAGGCGCGTGCGACTGATCCGGAGCTTCCGGCCGGCTGCGAGGCGTTGCTCGGCCATGTCGACGCTCCGGCCGCGCTCCGCCGCCGGCTCGCCCAGATCGCGGTCGCCGAAGCGGACGATGGACAATCGCTGGCGGTCGGGCAGCGGCTGGTCACTCGGGACGGACGGCTTCGGCGCTGGGACGGGTTCGTCGCGTCCGGCCTCGGCGCCGCAGCCGCCGAGCGGCTGATCCGGGTCAATCGGCTCGCCGAGATCGAGACCGCTCTGCCCGCCGCCGGGTCGGCGGTCGAGGAAGCGCGAGCCCGGATCGAGAGCGCGCTCGCCGACATGGAGGCGGCCCGAACCGCGGGCGACGCCGCCCGCCGGGTCGAGGCCGAGGCGGGTGCGGCGATCCGCGAAGCGGCCAGGGCCGAGGACATGGCGTCGGTCGAGATCGAGCGGCTCGACCTACGCCGCTCCGGCCTCGCCGAACGCTCGGCCCAGGCTGGCCAGGATGTGCGCGAGGCGAAGCAGGCCGTCGAGCAGGCCGAGGCCGCCGCATCCGCGCTTCCCGACGCTGCGATCACCGAAGCCAAGGTCGCCGGGCTTCGAGCCGGCGCCGAAGCCGCCCAGCAGGCGCTCGCCGAGGTCCGCGCCGAGGCTGCCACCCATGCCCGGGCGGTCGGCGCGGACAAGCAAAGGGCGGAGGTTGCGGCTAAGGAGAGGGTCGACTGGCAGGTCCGCGCCGCCGACGCCGCCAAGCGCTACGAAGATATGGGCCGGCGGATCGCCGAAGCGGAAGCCGAAGCCGAGCGGCTTGCCGACGCGCCCGACGAGATCGGAGCGAGGATCGAGGCGACCGAGGCCGATGCTACACAGGCGACGTTGGCCGCCGAGGCCGCGGCCGAGACCGAGCGGGCCGGCGAGGCCGCGCTTCGCGAGACCGAGCAAAGGCTGGCCGAGGTCGCCGAGGCGCTCGCAACCGCCCGCGAGGCCCGCGCCGGAGCCGCCGCCCGTCACGAGAATCAGGAAGCGCGTCGGATCGAGATGGGCCGGATCTCGGGTGAGAGGTTCGAATGCCCGCCGCCTCTGCTGCCCGAAACGCTTGGCTTCAAGAACGAGTCGATCCAGCCGGCCGCCGACGAATCCGCCCGCCACGACCGGATGATGGCCGAGCGCGAGCGGATCGGCCCGGTCAATCTGATCGCCGAGCGCGAGCTCGAGAAGCTTGAGGAAGGCCGGATCTCGAGTCAGGCCGAGCGCGAGGAACTGGGGCTTGCGATCAACCGGCTGCGGGGATCGATCGGAAGCCTCAACCGCGAGGGGCGGCTCCGACTGCTCTCCGCCTTCGAGACGGTCGACCGTCACTTCCGAAGCCTGTTCACGACCCTGTTCGAAGGCGGCCAGGCCCATCTCGAGCTGATCGAATCCGACGATCCGCTCGAGGCGGGGCTCGAGATCATGGCCCAGCCGCCGGGCAAGCGCCTGTCGACCCTGACCCTGCTGTCGGGTGGCGAGCAGGCGCTGACCGCCATCGCCCTGATCTTCGCTTTGTTCCTGACCAATCCGGCGCCGATCTGCGTCCTCGACGAGGTCGATGCCCCGCTCGACGACGCCAATATCGAGCGCTTCTGCGACCTTCTCGACCGGATGACCGCCGAGACCGACACGCGCTATCTGATCGTCACCCACAATGCGGTGACGATGAGCCGGATGCACCGATTGTTCGGAGTGACGATGGTCGAGAAGGGGGTCAGCAGGCTGGTCAGCGTCGATCTCGGCGGCGCCGAGCGGCTGCTCGCGGCCGAGTAACCCTCGTCATTCCAGCGAAAGCTGGAATCTCTTTTGCCTTTTTTCGCCCGTGAAGGGAAAGTGAGATTCCAGCTTTCGCTGGAATGACGGTTTTTTGTAGGCTGTCGATATGGACGCTCCGGTTTCGAGATTCATCCCTGCCCATCCGCCGCGCAGCCGAGGTCCGGTCGCGGTGTGGCGCGGCTTTTTCGGCGAGCGGGCAAGGACCGCGGTCTATGGCTGGTCGGAAGCAGCGTTCAGTCAATGGTATATCAAGCGCCGGGTCTTCGCCTATCGGGTGCACATTCCGCTCCACCCGGACGCGGTCCAGCGGGTGCTGCTCGACAATCAGGCCAATTACGTCAAGCCCGACATCGTCCGGAAGTTGCTCGCGCCGACGGTCGGGCGAGGCCTTCTGAGCGCCGACGGCGAGCTGTGGCGCGAGCAGAGGCGGATCGTCGCGGCGAGCTTCGCGCCGTCGGCGGTCGACCCGCTCGTCCCCGCATTCGCCCGGGCCGCGCGCGAGGCCGCGGCGGAATGGGGCGAAGGCGAGCGCGACATGGCTCGGGAAGCCACCGCGACGACGATGCGGATCATCGCCGCGACCCTGTTCGCGGGCGATGAAAGGCTGACCACGCCCGAGGCCATGACCCATATCGCCGCCGCTCTGGCCGGCTTCAGCGAGGCCCGGCTCCAGGCTTTGCTCGGCCTGCCCTCGATGCCCTGGAGCCTTCGCGGCCATGCCGGACGGCGCGGCCAGGTCTATCTCCGGCGAACCCTCTCCGATTTGGTCGGCGAGCGGCTGTCCGGCGCCGAGAAAGGCGACTTCCTCGACGGGATGATCGAGGCTCTGCAGGCGCGTTTCGCCGCGGGCGAGGCCGAGACCCTCGCGGTCGACAATGCGGCGACCTTCTATCTCGCCGGCCATGAGACCACCGCCAATGCGCTGAGCTGGACCCTCTATCTGCTCGCCGCCCAGCCCGAATATCAGGAGCGGGCCGCTGCCGAGGCTCGGGCGGCGCTTGCCGCCGGAGCCGAGGACGAGGATCTGCCCGACCGGCTGCCATTGCTTCGATCGATCCTCGACGAGAGCCTTCGACTCTATCCGCCGGCGCCGCGTTTCGACCGGCAGGCGGTCGAGGCCGACCGGCTCGGCGACATCGAGGTCAGCCCCGGCGACATCGTCTCGATCTGGCCCTGGCTGATCCACCGCCACGAGAAATTGTGGGACAATCCCGACGCCTTCATCCCCGAGCGATTTGCGCCCGAGGCCAAGGCCGGGCGCCACCGCTTCCAGTACATACCGTTCGGCGCCGGCCCGCGGCTCTGCGTAGGCGCCCGCTTCGCGACGACCGAAGCGCTCGTCATCCTCGCTTACTGGCTGGCCGGCTGGTCGTTCGATCCCGTGCCCGGCAGCGACGTTCGGGTCTCGGGAATGGTGACCCTGCGCCCCCTCGGCGGGCTGCCGCTCCTAATCGCCAGGCGCGGTTGAGGGGAAGTGTGGCCCAGCCTCGGTCTGTCTCGATCGCCTTCCTGCTCTATCCGAACGTCACCCAGCTCGACCTGACCGGTCCGGCGCAGGTGCTGTCGCGGCTCGGCGGGCAGAGTATCGAGCTGGTCTGGAAGAGCCGCGATCCGGTCGCGACCGATTCCGGATTTTCGATCCTCCCCACCGCGACCTTCGAGGAGGTCCGCCGCGCCGACATCATCTGCGTTCCGGGCGGCTTCGGCTGCGTCGACATGATGGAGGACGAGGAGGTGCTTGCCTGGCTCCGATCGGCCGCCGAAGACGCGCTCTGGGTGACGAGCGTCTGCACCGGCTCGCTGATCCTCGCCGCCGCCGGCCTTCTGACCGGCTACCGCGCCGCCAGCCACTGGAACTGGCGCGAGCATCTCGCCTCGTTCGGCGCCGAGCCGGTCGCCGAGCGGATCGTCTTCGACCGCAACCGGGTGACCGGCGGCGGGGTCACCGCGGGAATCGACTTCGCCCTGGCCCTGACCGCCGCGATCCGCGGCGAGGCCCATGCCAAAGCGGTCCAGCTCAGCCTCGAATATGACCCGGCGCCGCCGTTCGACGCGGGGAGCCCGGAGAAGGCCGGGGAGGAGCTGACCGCCTTCGTGCGCGAGCGGACCCGGCGACTCGCGCCCGACCGCGAGGATCGGATCAGGGCAGTGGCTGAACGGGTGCGCTCGCAAGACTAACCGTCATCCCCGCGAAAGCGGGGATCCCGCTACCTGCTTCGACCCCCCGGATCCTGTCCTATTCCGAGAAAGAGAAGAAGCGGGATCCCCGCTTTCGCGGGGATGACGTGGAAGGAAAAATCACCGCTTCCGCGAAATATCCACGCCGGCGATCTTCCGGCCCGCCGCGCAATCCTCGATCAGGGTCGCGAGCCGTTTCGCGCGGGTCTCGGGCCTTTTCGCGCTGGTCACCCAGTGGAGCACCATCTTGCGGTAGCCGGGCGGCCTCTTCTCCCAGTCCGACCAGGCCGGCTCGTTGGCGCGAAGAGCTTCTTCTCTTCGGGCGCGAAGGACCTCAACTCATTCTCATAGGAATAATGATCGGTCCGCTCCTTGCCGATCGCGAAGGCGCGCTCGCCGGCCGGTTTCATCTGGCCGCTTGCCTTCAGAGCCTCGAACCGCTCGATATTGACCCGGCTCCAGATGCTGCCCTTGCGGCGCGGAGTGAACCGGATCGTGTAGTCGCGCTCGCCGAGCGATTTGCGGATGCCGTCGATCCAGCCGAAGCAGAGCGCCTGGTCGCGCGCCTGCGGCCAGTCGATCGAAGGCAGGCCGCTGCTTTTCTTGTGGAAGCCGACGAGCAATTCGTCCGCGCTCTCATGGTTCGAGTCCAGCCAGCGGCGGAACTCCCCCTCGGTCTCGAAATAGGTCGGCTCGGCCATTGCCGCTTCTACCATTGCGCGCCGCCGGTTTCGATCCGGTCAGGCGCGCGCGGTCCGCTTCCCGCGCAGCCTGGCCCGCCAGCCGCGGCTTCGAAGCCACATGATTATCCCGGTGATCGCGAGCAGAGCCGGAGCGATCCCGCCGAGGAAGATGATCGCCTGCCAGATCGGGCCCATGCCGGTGCCGTCGTGCCAGCGCCGCATCGTCCGGGCGAGCGTTTCGGGCCGGGCAGGCTGCGGCGGAGTGACGGCTCCGCCCGAATCCCCGACCGTCACCTCGGCGGTCCCGCCTTGCCGGGCGAAAGCGATCTTCCATTCCGGCGCCAAATCGGTCGGCCAGGTGATGGAGACCAGGCGTCCGGTCGCCAGCGGCCGGGCGGCGGCCAGCGCGCCATTCTCGCTCGTCGAGGTTATGGCGAGCGAGCGGGCTCGCAAGGCGCGCGCGCGGTCGGCGGTGCCCTGCGGCCGGCTTTCGCCGGAGATCGACCCGAAGAAAGCGGGAAAGGAGATCCAGGCGCCGGTGAAGGACAGCATCGCCAGCGGAATCGCGATCCAGAAGCCGGCGAGATGATGGAGGTTGGGAGTCAGCGCATTCTGCCGCCGCCACCTGAGGCCGCGCCGGAATCCGCCCGAGAGCGGCCACCACAGCCACAGGCCGGTGAGCGAGGAGCAGAGCATCGCCACTCCGATCCAGCCGACGATCTGACGGCCGACCCCCGGCATTTGCAGGCTGCCGTGGAGGACGTGGAGGAATCGCACCGCGCCTTCGTCGCTTCCGGCCCGGTCGAGAAGGCGCGCATCGGCCGGATCGAGCCAGACGCTCGCCCGCGCCGGCCGCCGGCCCGAACCTGCGCCGGGCTTCGGCGCGGCGGCGATCGTCGCGACGATCGGCCCCTCATGCTCGGGATAGCGGATCGAGACGAGCTGCTCGCCGGGCTTCATCGCGCGCTCGACGGCGGCGGCGTAGGCGGAAGGCGGCAGAGACGGCTCGCCGCTCTTCACCGCGTAGCGCTGCGGGTTGAGCGCCTGGTCGAGCGCGTCGTGCCAGACCAGGGCCCCGCCCGACAGCGACAGCGGGATGATCAGGATGGCGAGGAGGAGGCCGATCCATTTGTGGACCTGGAGCCACAGATCGCGAAGCTTCATTGTCGTCGAACGCGGCAATCCATCCTCCTTCAGGAAGACAGATTGCTGGCAGGGCCGCTATTGCAAGTCAATCGCAATAGATGGGCGGCCGGGTCAGCTATCCGCCCAGCGCCGAAGCAGGTTATGATAGATTCCGGTCAGTCGGATGATCGCCGGATCGTCCTGGCCGCGGTCGGCGGCGAGCGACTGGACCGCGCTGTCGAGATCGAACAGCAGGCTGCGGGCGCCGTCGTCGCGGACCATCGACTGGATCCAGAAGAAGCTCGCCACCCGGACTCCTTTGGTGACAGGCTCGACCCGGTGGAGGCTTGAGGCGGGGTAAAGCAGCATGTGCCCGGCCGGAAGCTTGACCCGATGGGCGCCGAGATGGTCCTCGACCAGCAATTCGCCGCCTTCGTAGGAATCCGGATCGGCGAGGAAGAGCGTCGCCGAGAGATCGCTCCGGATCCGGAACTCGTTTCCGCGCCGGATCCGAACCGCATTGTCGATATGGGTGCCGAAGCCCTGGCCGCCGCTGTAGCGGTTGAACAGAGGCGGGAAGATCTTGAGCGGCAAAGCGGCGGCGATGAAGAGAGGCGCCTTGCCGAGCGCGTCGAGGATGATCCGCCCGGCCTGTCCGGCGGCCTCCGATTCCTCGACAAGCTGCTCATTGTTCTTGGCCAGAGCCGCCTGGGGGCCGGAGGTGACGTTGCCGTCGACCCATTCGCCGGAATCGACGATCGCCCGGACGCGCTCGACCTCGGCCGGAGCGAGCAGATCGGGGATGGCGATCATCATGGCCGGACTTGTCGCATCTTCAGAAGCTGTAGAACAGGCTCAGCACCGCCGACCGTCCCTCGCCCGGCGCCGCCCAGCCATTGCCCATCGCCCCGGTCGTCGCGTTCACCACCGCCCGGATGCCGGTGAAGTAATGCTCGCCGGTGAGGTTCTGGACGTTGAGCTGGGCGGTGAGGCCGTCCGTCACCTTGTAGGACAGAAGCAGCCGGTGGATCAGATATTCGTCGGAGCGATATTGGGCGCGGTTGAGAAGGGTGCGCTGGTTGATCGCGAAGCTGCCCTGATAGGTGAGGCCGTAGCCGATCTCGAGCCCGAACGGCAGCCGGTAGGCGGTGAACAGGCTGCCCGAATGGGTCGGGGTCTGGATCAAAGCGTCTCCCGCCTGCGGGTCGGGGATGGCGGCGCTGTTGAGGCAGGCCGGCCCCGGATTGGCGAGGCAGAAATCCGAGACGCTCTGGCGCACCGTGCCGTGAAGCCAGGTGTAGTTGGCGAAGATCGTCCAGGTCGGCGTGATATTGCCGCTGGCGCCGAGCGCGAGGCCGTCGACCCGCGAGCCGCCGTCGAGAACCTGCGGATCGGGCGCCGTCGGATCGTTGGACGGCACCCGGAAATTGCTTCGCTCGTTGCGGAACAGAGCCGCGGTCAGCTGCAGCTTGCGGCCAAGCAGATCGGCCTTGGCGCCGATCTCATAGCTTCGCGCGCGCTCGGGCGCGACGTCGCAGAAATTGACGAAAGTGGCGCCCGAGCCGCTGGTGCAGCCGAGACGGACCGTCGCCGACGAGGGAGTGAGCGAGTTGGCGAAGGCGGCATAGAGGCTGGTCCGGCGGTTGGGCTTGAACACCGCCCCGGCCCGCCATGAAAAGAGCGTCTCGGCGCTCCTCTGCGGGGCAAGCTGGGCGGCGGTGAGCGCCACCGTGCCCGGCGGGATGAAGTTCAGCTGATCGTTGCGGAAGACCGCGCGGTTGCGCTCCAGCCGAACGCCGCCGCTCAGCTCGACACGATCGCCGATCTCGAGCGTGTCGAACGCATAGAGCGCGCCGTTCCAGGTCTCGCCGCGCGACTTGGCGGTGGTCGTGCGGTTGATTGGGCCGGCGTAGATTGCTGACGGATTGGCTATGCTGTCGACCGGCAGCGGCGCGAAGGCGGATCCGTCGGGATTGCGGGCAAGCTCGGCGGTCTCGATCCGATAATCCTCCCAGCTCATCGAGCCGCCGATCACCGCGATGTTGCGGAGCCGGCCGGTCTCGCCGCTTTCGACCCTGAGGTCGGCCTGGCTGTGGAGAAGCTGGTTCTCCTGGTCGCGGATCCGCCCGCGCGGACCGGTCGGCCGGTAGAAGCCGGGCGCGAGATCGGCAGGGCAGGCGAGGCCGATCGTCGCCGCCGCGCTGGCCGCGACCGGCTGGCGCGCCGTCGCCGACAGGCAGAAAATGCCCTCGGGCGAGCTGGTCCGGCTGTTCTGGCCGACCCGTTGCCAGCGGGTGAGCTGGCGGATCGAGACGGCGCCGCTGAACGCATGGCGGAAGGTGGCGGTCAGTCGGTCAACGCGGATGTCCTGGCGGTCGAGGTTGCGGTAGCCGAAATAGTCGCTGTCGTCGGCCTCCTCGAGCGGACCGTCGTGGATCTGGCTCCGGAAGTAAGGGACTCCGTAGATCGGGATATTGCGGTCGTCCTGGTGGAGATAAGCGATAGTCAGGCTGGTCGCGCCGCTTATCCCGAGGGTGAGAGCAGGCGCGACGCCCCATCGCTCGTAACGTTCGAAGTCGCGGCCCGGCACGTCGTTGCGATGGACCATCGCGTTCAACCGGACCGCGATCCGGTCGCCCAGGCGGCGATTGGCGTCGACCGCGCCCCTGAAATAATCATCGCTGCCGGCGCCGCCCTGGACGATGACGAGGTCCGACGCCTGGGGCGCCTTGCTCACCAGGTTGATCGTTCCGCCGACCGATCCGGATCCGTTGAAGGCCGAATTGGCGCCGTTATAGACCTCGATCTGCTGGAGGTTGAACGGGTCGGTCCGGCTATATTGGGCGCTGTCGCGCACCCCGTCCTGGGTGATGTCGTTGCTCGCCGAATAGCCGCGCAGATTGATGCTGTCGCCATAGCCGCCGCCGCCCTCGCCGGCCCCGAAGGTGATTCCCGGAACGCTCGACAGGACGTCGCGGAGGGTGAGGAGATTCTGCTTCCGGATGGTCTGGTCGCTGATCACGGTCACCGTCTGCGGCGTATCGAGCAAAGGCTGGGTCGATTTCGGGCTGTCGAGCTGGGGCTCGTCATGGGCGCCGGTGACGACGATGGTCTGGCCGCCGCTTTGGTCGTCATAGCCCGCGAGGTCGGCGCCGGCTTCCGCTTCGAGCGGCGCTTCGGCGGCGTGAGCGGGGGAGGAGGCGATGAAGCCGACGCAGCTCAGCGCCAGGAAGAAGGAAGGCGCCGCCGGCGAAGCACCGCGAAGTTCGGAACGAAGCAATTACCTACCCCTGGGCGACCGGAAACGACGGCCATGCCTCGCTATTGCAAGTCATTCGCAGGAGGGTCAAGCGTCTTGCGAACGATTCTCAAATCCGCGCGAATTGACGCGGGCGCCACGCATCCTCACATCATTCGGCATGAAGGTGGCAATCCTCGAAACCGGATCTCCGCCGCCGGCCCTGGTCGAGCGGTTCGGCGCCTATCCGGCGATGATGGCGAAGATGCTCGGCCCAGGCTTCGAGACTTCGAGCTACGACGTCACCGCCGGCGCCTTGCCTCGCGATCCGGCCGATCACGACGCCTATTTGATCACCGGATCGCCCGCCGGAGTCTACGAGGACCATGATTGGATCCCGCCGCTGAAGCACTTCCTGCGCTCGGCCAGGGGCAAGGCGAAATTGGTCGGGATCTGTTTCGGTCATCAGATCATGGCCGAGGCGTATGGCGGCCGGGTCGAGAAGTCCGAGCGCGGCTGGGGGATCGGACTTCAGAGCTATGACGTGGTGGAGCGCGCGGTCTGGATGGACGAGGCGCCCGGATTCGCGATCCCGAGCTCGCACCAGGACCAGATCGTCGAGCAGCCGCCCGCTTCGCGAGTCCTCGCCCGCAACGACTTCAGCCCGTTCGGCCTGCTCGCTTATGACGACCAGCCGGCCGTCTCCTTCCAGGGCCATCCGGAGTGGGAGCCGGCTTTCGCCCGGGCGCTGATCGAGGGCCGCCGCGACTGGCTGCCCGGCGCGGACGCGGCGATCGAGTCGCTCGAGGGACCGAACGACCGCGCGCGCGTCGCGGAGTGGATAAGGCGGTTCTTGAGGTCAGACCAAGGCGTGCCCGAGCGATAACCAATCGCTCATCCTGAGTAGGGACTGAGCTTGGCGAAGGCCCGTATCGAAGGACCTTCGAAAGCACTGCGTCCTTCGATACGCCGGTTCGACAAGCTCACCGGCTACTCAGGATGAGCGGGTTAATTCAATCGGGAACGGACGCCTCGGGCCTCTTCCTTACCTGCTCGCTAAAAACTCCCTCAGCTCGCGCTGAAACACCGCGGGCTGGTCGAGCATGATGAAATGGTAGGAGTCCGGGATCCGCTTCAGCACTGCCTGCGGCGCGTTGGCGAACGACATTTTGTAGAAGCCGGCCAGCTGCGCCTCACTGATCGGGGCGTTGGGCGGGACCACCCAGAGCACGGTCACAGGCACCCTGATCCGGGTCAGCTCGGGGCGGAGATCGGTGGTGATCAGATCGTACATCGCCTGGCCGGAGACGGCCGGGTCGCTCGCCAGCGACTGCTCGATCGGAGCCGCGCGCAGATTCTCGGTCTTGATCATCGTCCCGATCGTCTGGGTAACGACCTGCCGCCGGGCATCCCCGGCGCTCGAGGCGATGCCCTGGCGGATCTGGCCCGCCAACGGCTCGACGCTCTGCGGAGTCGCTCCCGGCCCGCCGAACATCGCTCCGAGGAACGGCATCATATCGACGACCATGACCCGCGAGGCGAGCTCGGGATGGCGCGCCGCGACCATCATCGCCCAGCTCCCGCCGAGCGAATGGCCGACCAGAGCGGGCCGCTTCAATTTCCGTTCCCTGATGTAGCGCGCGATCTCCTCGGCGACCGGGGCGACGACCGGACCGCTCGCATTGGCGCCCGGCGCCTTGCTGGCGAAGCCGGCGACATGGACGAGATGATACCGATAGCCGCGGACCGCGGCGACGGCGCCGGCCCAGACCTGCGGCGACGAGCTCAGGCCGGGGATCAGAACGACGTCGGGGCCGGAACCGGTGACTTCGACGCTGATCCGATCGCTGGTGAAAGCGGGGCGGGCCATTGCGGGAGATGCGACAATCAGGAGAAGGAAAGCGAGGAAGCGCGGTTTCATGATCTGGCCTTTGTTTTTCAAAGTCCTTTATCGATAGTGAAACCAGGCCCTCCGGTCAAGCGATGGTTCGGCTCAGCCCCCGAACGTGTCGCATTGGGCCGGATCGCCGCTCTCCAGGCCCCGGCGCAGCCATTCGCTCCTTTGCTTCGCGCTGCCGTGGGTGAAGCTTTCGGGCGCGACATAGCCCTGCGCGGCGCGCTGGAGATTGTCGTCGCCGATCGCCGAAGCGGCTCCGAGCCCTTCCTGGACGTCGCCCGGCTCGAGCAAGGGCCGGCCCTGGCTGTCTTTGGCGTTGGCGCCCCAGACCCCGGCATAGCAATCGGCCTGGAGCTCGACCTTGACCTGCATCGCATTGGCCTCGCCGGCCGAGAGGCCCTGCTGGGCGCGCTGGGCGCGGTCGAGCGTGCCGTTCAGATACTGGATATGATGGCCGACCTCGTGGGCGATGACATAGGCCTGGGCGAAGTCGCCGGCGGCTCCGAAGCGGTTGCGAAGCTCGTTGTAGAAATCGGTGTCGAGATAGATCTTGTTGTCGTTCGGGCAATAGAAGGGGCCCATCGCCGCCTGGGCGAGGCCGCAGCCCGAGCGGCCCTGGCCGCCGTAGAAGATGAATCCGGCGGGCGTGTAGGTCTTGCCCTGCCTGGCGAACAAATCCTTCCAGGTATCCTCGGTATTGGCCAGCACCTGGCAGGAGAATCGGCTGGCCGCGTCGACCGCGCAGGATTGGGCGGCAGTGGCGCCGCCCTGCGCCGCCTTTTGCGGCGCGACTCCGGAGCCGCCGCCGCCGGTCAGGGTGCTCAGGGCGCAATAGCCGAGCAAAAGGACGAGCACTCCGCCGATCCCGAACCGGCTCGCGACGAGGCCGATCAGAAGGCCGGGAACGCCGCCGCCGCCGCCGAAGCCGCCGCCGAAGCTTTGCCCGCGCTGATCGCCGACATTGTCGCTGGACCGATAATCGCCGAGACGCATCTGCTTTCTCCCTGAGCCCCGCTGCGACAATGCTTCGGCGGCGGCGCGGTTGCAAAAGTCTCGCGCCCGACGGAAAGAGCCGCCTTGATGTCGGAGTCCGCGCGCATGTTCCTCAAAGGCAAGACCGCCCTCGTCACCGGCTCGACCTCGGGCATCGGCCTTGCCTGCGCCAAGGCGCTTGCCGGAGAGGGCGCGAACCTGGTCATCAACGGTTTCGGCGACGAAGCGGAGATCGAGGAGATCAGAAAGGGCCTCGAAGCGGCGAGCGGCGGCCGGGCCCTGTACAGCGCTGCCGACCTCACCAGTCCCGAGGCGATCGAGGCGATGATCGGCGAGGCGACCGGCGCGTTCGGGGCGATCGACATCTTGCTCAACAATGCCGGCACCCAGCATGTCGCTCCGATCGATCAGTTCCCGCCCGCCAAATGGGATCTGATCATCGCCCTCAACCTCAGCGCCGCCTTCCACACCACCAGGCTCGCTCTGCCGGGAATGAAGGCCAAAGGATGGGGTCGGATCGTCAACACCGCCTCGGCGCACAGCCTCGTCGCGAGCCCGAACAAATCGGCCTATGTCGCGGCCAAGCACGGTATAGCCGGCCTGACCAAGACGGTCGCGCTCGAGGCGGCGACGAGCGGAGTGACGGTCAATTGCATCAGCCCGGGCTATGTCTGGACCAGCCTGGTCGAGAACCAGATTCCCGACACGATGGCGTCGCGCGGACTAACCCGCGACCAGGTGATCAACGACGTCATGCTCTCCGCCCAGCCGACCAAGAAGTTCGTCACCATCGATCAGATCGCGGCTTTGGTCCTCTTCTTGTGCCGCGACGAGGCCGCCTCGATCACCGGGGCCAATCTGTCGATGGACGGGGGCTGGACTGCGGCTTGATGTCGGGTTCGGCGTAAGACGCATTTCGCCGTCATTGCGAGCGCAGCGAAGCAATCCAGTATGGACTCTGAGGCCCGCTGGATTGCCGCCTCGCTACGCTCCTCGCAATGACGGGTGAGAGCCTTACTTAGCTCTCCGCTCGCTCCCGCCTGGTCTGCTCGCGGAAGCGTTGCTCGGACGCCTTCAGAAACCTGCGGCACCCCCCTGGGATCGACGAATGGATTGGGCCTGCCGCGCTTCATTGCGGCGCGCTTGCGCTCCATTCCGAAATAGGAGCCGTGGGCGCCGAGGAAGAGCTGGCAGGGCAGCCGCCGCCAGGTCGCGAAGCTTGCTTCATAATCGCGGATGATCTCCGGATAGGCCTGGTTGCCGGTCAGCCTGTAGCCGGGCACGGTCGGCCCGCAGATGAAGAGGGCGTTCAGAGTGCGCTGGCCGTCGCGGACCGGCATGGTCCAACTCGTGCAGCCCTTGGTGTGTCCCGGAGTCAGATGGGCGGTGATCGCGATGTCGCCGAGCGTGACGATCTCGCCGTCGTCGACGATCCGGTCGACGGCTACCGGCGCAAAGACGAGCCGGTCGCCGAACGCGAAATCGCCGCGGCCGCCGTCCTCGAGCTGGACCGCATCGGCGCGCGAAGCGAGCATCCGGGCGCCGGTCGCGGCCTTGATCGCGGCGAGCGCTCCGGCATGGTCCTGATGCGCCTGGCTGTTGAGCAGGAGCCGAATCTGCCGCGGATCGAAGCCGAGCTTGCGGATGTTGGCGAGGACGGCCTCGGCGCTGCCCGGCGGTCCCGCGTCGAGAAGGATCATCCCTTCGCTCCCGAAAATCAGGAAAGCCGTCTCGTCGCCGGCGCCGACCGAGTACAGATTGCCGGCGATCCGAAACGGTTGCGGAGGGGGCGTCGGCGCTCCCGCAGTCAGGCTCGGGCCGGCAATCATCATCAGAAGCAGTGCCGGCCACCGCATTGTCTTCCTCCGTCGTTTCGAGGCAGGATGATCGGCAGGCTGCGGCCGCGCAAACGACCTTAGTTCGGGGCTGCCATTAGAAAAACTAGGCCGATGAAAGGGCCGAATGGACTCGACCCTGCTCGCAATCTCCCTCGGCCTGTTCTCGGCGGTGACTCTCGCCGCGGCCAACATGTCGGTGAAGATGGGAAGCGACATATTGGTCGGCCGGGCCGTGCTCTCGGTCAGCGCCGCTATCCTGATCCTTCCCGCCGCCTTCTTCGTGCCGTTCCCGAGCCGCGAGACCATGCTCGCCATCGCGATCACCCAGCCCGCCCATTTCTTCTATCAAGGCTGCTTGGTGAAGGCGCTCCAGCGCGGCGACCTTTCCCTGGTCTTCCCGGTAATGCGCGGCGCCGCGCCTCTGCTCACCGCCTTCACCGCCTTGCTTCTGCTCCACGAGCGGCTCGCGCCTCTGGCTTGGCTCGGCCTGCTCGCCGCGAGCGGCGCGGTGATCAGCTTCGCTCTGCCGCCGAGTGGCGTTCGCCTTCGCCACCATCCCGACAAGGCCGCTTTGGCCTGGGCGGCGGCGACCGCGATCGGAGTCTCGCTCTACAACGTCACCGACGCCCGCGGAGTACGGATCGCCCCCGATCCGTTCACCTTCATCGTCTGGCTGTTCCTGATCGACTGGATACTGATCAGCGCCGCGGCGATGCTTCTGCGCCGCGATGCCCTCGCCGCGGCGATCGCGATGAAATGGCGCTATGGAGTCGCTGCCGGAGCGCTGTCGATCCTGTCGTTCGGCGCCGCGCTCTACGCTTTCTCGCTGATCGAGACCGCCAAGGTCTCGGCGCTCCGTGAGACCTCGGTGGTGTTCGCCGCCATGCTCGGGGCGCTCTTCCTCGGCGAGAGCTTCGGCCGCCGGCGGATCCTGGCCGCTCTCGCTTTGGCCGCCGGCCTTGTCCTGATGCAATTCGGCTGAGCCGCTCTTCTGGCTTTGGTCGAGGGCAAAGGCTAAGACGCGCCCATGTCCGTCACCCATTCGCTCGACACCTCGACCAGCCGCGCCCATCCGGTGCCGGCGCCGATGAAGCGGCTGACCGTTCCCAAGCTGAAGGCGATGAAGGGCGGCGAGCCGATCGTGATGCTCACCGCCTACACGGCGCGGATGGCGCAATTGCTCGATTCGCATTGCGACCTGCTTCTCGTCGGCGACAGCCTCGGCCAGGTCATTTACGGCCTTCCCTCGACCGTCCCGGTCACGCTCGAGATGATGTGCGCTCACGGCGCGGCGGTGGTGCGCGGCTCGTGGCACGCTCTGGTCGCGGTCGACATGCCGTTCGGCTCCTACGAGGCGAGCCCGGTCCAGGCGTTCGAGAGCGCCTCGCGGATCCTGAAGGAGACCGGCGCGGCGGCGGTCAAGCTCGAGGGCGGCGACGCGATGGCGGAGACGATCGCCTTCCTCTCGGCGCGCGGAATTCCGGTGATCGGCCATGTCGGCCTCACCCCGCAGGCGGTCAACGCGCTCGGCGGCTACGGCGCCCGCGGCAAGAGCGACGCCGAGGCCAAGAGGATCCTCGCCGATGCGAAAGCGGTCGACCAGGCCGGCGCCTTCCTTCTCGTGCTCGAGGGCGTGATGGAGGAGATCGCCGCGGAAGCGACCCGGACCGTCGGCTGCCCGACGATCGGGATCGGCGCCTCGCCGAGCTGCGACGGCCAGGTCCTGGTCACCGAGGATATGCTCGGACTGTTCGAGCGCACACCACGCTTCGTCAAACGTTATGACGACATGGCCGCCCGGATCGAGGCCGCCGCATCGACCTACGCCTCCGAGGTGCGCGACCGGGCCTTTCCCGGCGAGGAGCAAATCTACCGCCCGAAAAAGTGAAGCCCCTTCCTTCCGGACCCTTCGCCCGGTAGAGGGATTTTCCCGGCGCTCTTTTCCCCCCGTTCATCCCCCGTTTCGCTGCAAGGGACGATGGTGGGCACGCGCCGCCGGAAACGAATTTGGAGAGACTGAGTGGCGATCACGCCGAGAGACAATGAGGCCTTCTTCCGCGAAGTCGAGGAAGGGCTGCGCCAGGACAAATTTCTCAATTTCTGGAAGCGCTACGGCATGATCACGGTCGCCGCCCTGATCCTCTTCATCGCCGCGCTCGGCGGCTATTTCTGGTGGCGCAACCACCAGGCCGAGCAATCGGGAAAGCTCGGCGCCGAACTGACCTCCGCGCTCGAGCTGACCGGCGACCCCAAGGCCGCCGGCGCCAAGCTCGACACCCTGGCGAAGAGCGACAGCCCCGGCTACCGCGCGGCCGCTTTGCTGGCCAAAGCCAATCTCGCGATCGACGCCAACGATCATGCCGGCGCGGCCGCGATCTACCGCGGGATCGCCGCGGACGACGATCTCGACTCCGCCTACCGCGATTTGGCGACGATCCGGCTCGCCGCTCTCGAATATGACAGATTGCCGCCGCAGCAGGTGATCGACCGGCTGAAGCCCTTCGCCGCCGCCGGCAATCCCTGGTTCGGAAGCGCCGGCGAGATGACCGGAATGGCCTATCTGAAGCTCAACAGGCCGAAGGACGCCGCCCGTATTTTCGCCGCAATGGCGAAGGATCAGAAGGTGCCGGAGACGATCCGGAACCGGGCCTCGATGATGGCGAGCTCGCTCGGAATCGACGCGCCCGCGGCCCCGGCCGCGGCACCCGCGCCCTAAGTGGAGATTATGATGAAGCGTATCGTGACCGCAGTGGCGATCATCGGCCTGCTTGGCGGCTGCAGCCTGCTCGGCAAGGGCAAGAAGCCGACAACGCCGACCGTCGGGACGCGCATCTCGGTGCTCGGAACCGAGGCCTCGATCGAGGTCGATCCGGCGCTCGCCGGAGTGCCCGTCGCGATTCCCGGAGCGACCACCAACGCCGAATGGCCCCAGCCCGGCGGCAATGCGGCCAAATCGATGGGCCATGTCACGATCGGAAGCTCGCTCGCCCAGGCCTGGAAGGTCAGCATCGGCGAGGGCAGCAGCCCCAAGGCGCGGCTCGGCGCCGGCCCGGTCGTCGGCGGCGGCAAGATCTTCACCATGGACACCGACGGCAATGTCCGGGCGATCAACCCCGAGAACGGCTCGACGATCTGGCAGACCCAGGTTCGCGGCGACGTCAGCGAGCGGGTCATCTTCGGCGGCGGAGTCAGCTACGACAGCGGCCGCGTCTATGCGACCAACGGCGGCGGCTTCGCGGCCGCTCTCAATGCCGATACCGGCGCCTCGATCTGGCAGGTCCGTCCCGGCGGCCCGCTGCGCGGCGCCCCGACCATCGCCAACGACAATGTCTATGTGGTGAGCCAGGACAATCAGCTCTACGCGCTCAACCCGGCCGACGGCGCACTGCGCTGGACCGGCGCGGGAACGGTCGAGATTGCCGGCGTGTTCGGAAGCGGAGCGCCGGCCGCGGCCCAGGGCACGGTGGTCGCCGGCTTCTCGTCGGGCGAGCTCAACGCCTATCGCTACGAGAACGGCCGGAGCCTGTGGCAGGACGCGCTCGCCCGGACCAGCATCTCGACCACCGTCACCTCGATGTCGGACATCGACGCCGCGCCGGTGATCGACATGGGCCGCGTCTATGCGGTCGGCCATGGCGGGCGGATGGTCGCTCTCGAGCTGACCAGCGGCCAGCGCATCTGGGAGATCAACGTCGCTGGAAGCTCGACCCCCTGGGTGGCGGGCGGCTGGATCTTCGTCGTCACCGATGAGGGGAAACTGCTCTGCATCGCCCGCGACACCGGCAAGGTGCGCTGGATGACCCAGCTCCGCCGCTATCGCAAGCCCGAGAAGAAGGAAGGCCCGATCGGCTGGGTCGGCCCGATCCTCGCCGGCGACCGGCTGATCCTCGCCAATTCGCTCGGCGAGCTGGTCAACATCTCGCCGCTCGATGGCGCCGTCCAGACGACGATCGCGACCGGCAGGCCGGTGTCGCTCGCTCCGATCGTCGCCAACAACACGCTCTACGTCCTTCACGACAATGGCGAGCTGAGCGCCTGGCGCTAGGCTTGGCGAGGATCAGGGTTAATTGGGGACAATATATATTTTCCCCAAGCGGCGGGCCGATGCGAAGACTTCGCCGAAAAATACATACTGTCCCCATTTCCGCCGAAAAATATATACTGTCCCCATTTTCGAGGCCGGCCTCGCCGTCGCCTCGAGGTTGACCACCAAGTCGCGAGCCGTCAGGGCCGTCCCGCCATGCCCCGCCTCCCAACAATCGCGATCGTCGGCCGCCCCAATGTCGGCAAGTCGACTTTGTTCAACCGGCTGGTGGGCAGGAAGCTCGCTCTGGTCGACGACCGGCCGGGCGTGACCCGCGACCGGCGCGAAGGCGAAGCCAGCCTGCTCGGGCTCGATTTCCGGGTGATCGACACCGCCGGCTATGAGGACGAGGACCCGGCGACCCTGCCCGGCCGGATGCGCGCGCAGACCGTGGCTGCGGTCCGGGAAGCCGACGCGGCCCTGTTCCTGATCGATTCGCGCGCCGGCCTCACTCCGCTCGACGAGGAGATCGGCCGCTGGCTCCGAAGCGAGACGACCCCGGTGGTGCTCGCGGCCAACAAGGCCGAGGGGAAAGCCGGCGAGGCTGGGCTGCTCGAGGCCTGGTCGCTCGGCCTCGGCGAGCCGATCGCGATCAGCGCCGAGCATGGCGAAGGCGTCGCCGATCTGTTCGATCTCATCCGCCCCTTCGTCGAGCGCGAGGACGAGGCCGAAGTCGAGGAGGAGGACGGGACCGAGGGCCCGCTCAAGCTCGCCATCGTCGGCCGTCCCAATGCCGGCAAGTCGACCCTGATCAACCGCATCCTCAGGGAGGAGAGGCTGATCACCGGGCCCGAGGCCGGGATCACCCGCGATTCGATCGCGATCGACTGGATCTGGCGCGCTCCCGACGGCAGCGAGCGGCCGGTGCGGCTGATCGACACGGCGGGAATGCGCAAGAAGGCCAAGGTCGAGGACAAGCTCGAGAAATTGTCGACCGCGGATGCTCGCCGGGCGGTCGATTTCGCCGAGGTCGTCGTCCTGCTGCTCGACGCCACGCGCGGCCTCGAAGCGCAGGATCTTCGGATCGCCGATTATGTCCTCCAGGAAGGGCGCGCCCTGGTCGTCGCGATCAGCAAATGGGACGTCGCCGAGGGCCCGAGCGCCCTGTTCAACGGAATCAAGGCGGCGCTCGAGGAGGGGCTGAGCCAGGTGCGCGGAGTGCCGGTGCTCACCGTCTCGGGCGCGACCGGCAAGGGCATCGACCAGCTGCTCGGAGCGGCCTTCGAGACCCGCGAGGCCTGGTCGAAGCGTGTCTCGACCGGCCAGCTCAACCGCTGGTTCGAGGACGCGGTCGAGCGCAACCCGCCGCCAGCGCCTGGCGGGCGGAGGATCAAATTGCGCTACATCACCCAGGTCGGAGCGCGGCCGCCCACCTTCGTCCTGTTCGGGACCAGGGTCGACCAGCTCCCCGATTCCTATCTGCGCTACCTGGTCAACGGAATCCGCCGCGAGCTCGGCTTCGGGGCGGTGCCGGTCCGGCTTTCGGCCCGGGCTTCGCGCAATCCGTTCGACAAGGACAAATGACTCTCGGTCCGGTCCTGGTCGATGCTCGGGGGATGCTCTGCCCCTGGCCGGCGCTTCGCCTGTCGCGCGCGGCCCGCGAGCTTGGCGGAGCCGGCCAAATCCGCATCCTCGCCGACGATCCGGCGGCGCCGCGCGAGCTTCAGTCGCTCTGCGCCGAGCGGGGCTGGAGCCTTGCCGCCGAGCCCGGCGAGCCCTTCGCCTTCAGGGTAAAGATAGGCTGAAGCGTCAACCGGCTGTTTACCCGCGGCGCGTAGGCTTGGTTTCGTGGACGACCCGACCGGCGAATTCGACATGATTGTCGACTGGGAGACATTTTCCCGCACGCGGACCGAGCTTGGCGCCGGATTCGTGCGGATCCTCGGCTATTTCCGAGAGGATGGCGAGAAATCGGTGACGGTGATCGAGGAAGCGATGCAGCGCGGCGACGCGGCGGCTCTGGTCCTTCCGGCGCACACGATGAAGTCGGAGGCGCGCCAGTTCGGCGCCGAGCCTCTCGGAGCGCTCGCCGAGGAGATCGAGGTCGGCGCCCGCCGCGCGGTCGAGCTCCGGGTGTCGCCCGACCATTTGAACCCGCTGGCGGCGCGGCTTCGCCCGCTCTACCGCCAGACCATGGACCTGTTCGAGCGCGAGACCAATCCGCTAGCCCAGCGCCGCCCCGCTTTCGGCAGGGCCGGCCAGAGCTAGGCGACAGCCTCCGCGGCGACCGGCTCCGGCCGCCTACGCATCGGCTGGGGCGACCAGCGCGCGAGCGAGCGCCAGACCCATTCGAACGGCCCGTAGCGGAACCGGTCGAGCCACGGCTTCGACCAGAGCAGCATCACGATCCACATCGCCGGCGCTGCGAGCCATGTCTCGAACCGGTCGAGACGTCCGAACAGGCCGAGACCGTAGAAGAACAGGGACGCGAGGATCGAGGCGCCGAGATAATTGGTGAAAGCGGCGCGCCCGACCGCCGCGATCCGGGGCAGAAGCCGCCAGCCCGATTTGGCGAGCAGGACGATCAGCGCCGCATAACCGAGCATCATCGCCAGCCGGAAGGGCGGGGTGAAAGCGAAGAAATCGGCGAACAGGGTCGCGCCGTCGAAGCCCGATGAATAGGTTCGCCACGCCAGCAAGGCATAGCCGAGCAGGCCGACGGCGATCCCGGCGATCGCGACGCGCCGATAGCGGCCGGGGTCCCAGGCCCCGGTCAGGAAGCCGCTCTTGAGCGCGGCCATGCCGATCAGCACCGAACCGAGGGTCTCGGACCAGGCGAGGGCGAACTGGAAGATCGGACCGGTGAGGCCCATCGTCACGCGGTCGTGAAGCATCGCGGCGTAGCCGGCGCGATTGAGGGCGAGCGCCTTGGCGAGCTCGGCGGGCTCCAGCGGATAGACGATCGCGAAATTCCTGTGCAGCTCGGCCAAAGCGGCCGGCTTCGCGCCGGGCGCAAAAGCCGCCGCCTGGAGCGCCGCAACGACGCTCGAGACGTAGACCATCATCGCCATGTCGATCGCGAGGAAGATCAGTCCGATGCCGACCAGCGCCCGCGCCGATTTTTTCCTGAACAGGAAGGCGATCATCCCGATCGCCGCGTAGAGCGTCAATATGTCCCCGAACCAGATCAGGTAATAATGCACCAGGCCGAGGATCAGCAGCCAGGCCATCCGCCGGTAATGGATCGAGGCGGGCGACAGCCCGGCCGCCTCGGCGCGCTGGATGACGAGAAGGGTGCTCGCTCCGAACAAAAGGGTGAACAGACCGCGCATCTTGCCGTCGATGAGGATGAAATTGGCCGCCCAGAGCGTCAGGTTGGCGCCGCTCGTACCGCCATAGGCGGCCGGCTGGAAATAGGCGTTCACCGGCATCGCGAAGGTGATGACGTTGACCGAGAATATGCCCATCACCGCGATCCCGCGGATGATGTCGAGAGTCGCGATTCGCGGCGGCGGCTGCGTGACTGCGGTCATTCGGCTCCCCCTTCCGAAGATCGCGGGCAGGATCGCAAACTATCGGGGGGCGCGCAACATGGGGCGCCCAGTCAATCCTCGGCCGCTTTGGACTGGAGCTGGATGTAGTTCTGAAGGCCCATCGCCTCGATCATCTCGAACTGCTGTTCGAGCGTATCGACATGGCTCTCCTCGTTGGCGAGGATCTCGGCGAGCAGGTCGCGGCTGACGAAATCGCGGACCGATTCGCAATGCTGGACGGCGCCCCTGAGCTGCTCGACCGCCTCCAGCTCCAGATCGAGATCGGCGCGAAGCATCTCCTCGACCGTCTCGCCGATCCGAAGCCGGCCGAGCATCTGGAAATTGGGAAGGCCCTCGAGGAACAGGATCCGCTCGGCGAGCCGGTCGGCATGCCTCATCTCGTCGATCGATTCGGCGCGCTCGAACGCGGCGAGCTTCTTCGCGCCCATATGGTCGAGCAGGCGGTAATGGAGCCAATATTGATTGGTAGCGGTGAGCTCGTTGCGGAGCGCTTCGTTGAGCAGCTCGATGACCCTGTCGTCGCCCTTCATGGCCCGCGCTCCCTGGCTGATGCGCAGCCTTTCGGATTATGGGCCGGAAGGGTCAAGCCCGCACCATTCGTCATCCCGGCGGAGTCGAAGACGGGCGAAGCCCAAAGCCGGGATCTCCCTTGTCTTTGTCGAGGCCGTTCAAGGAAATTGAGATTCCAGCTTCCGCTGGAATGACGGGAATCTAACCCTGCGCCTGCTCGGCGGCGATCAGCTGGCGGGCGAAGGGGAAGCACTGGCCGCAGCGCGGCCGTCGGCCGAGCGCGGCATAGGCGCTGGACGGGCAGGAGGCGCCGTTTCGCGCCGCTGCCCGGACGTCGCGCTCGCGAAGCGCATTGCAGACACAAACGACCATGAGCGGCTTGATAGTGCTAATGAGAATGGTTCGCAATAGCTAAATCCTCCCCGGAACGGGGAGGGGGACCAGCCGAAGGCTGGTGGAGGGGGCAGCGTGGATTCGCGAACAACCCCCTCCACCCCCGCCTACGGCGGCGGTCCCCCTCCCCGTCCCGGGGAGGATCGCAATTCCTTGCGGATCACCAGCTTGAGCCCGGACCAAATCTCGTCGACCGCGCAGACCTTGACGTCGACCAGGCCGAGCGGGAGCACGACGTCGCGGATGACGTCTTCGGTAATGTCGGTCGGCACCTTCGACGCCTTCTTGGGCCAGGAGATCCAGAGCAAGCCGTCCGGAGCGAGCAAGGGGAGGAGCCGGCGAACCTTCTCCTCGAGGCGCACCCGCTCGGTGACGAAGATGTGCGCGGCCTCGACCGGCGCGTCGGGCGAGGCGAGCAGATCGAGCTCGAGCCCCTCGCGGATGATCTCGGTCCGAACGCTGTCCGGCATCCCGTCCCACCACGTGCGAAGCCCCGGCCTAAGCGACAGCTTCTTCGCGAGCGGAGTTCCTGAATATCCGGCTGTCATTGCTGCTCCCCGGGACGGGGAGGGGGACCATGCGAAGCATGGTGGAGGGGGCCGGCCGTTTCGGCCCGAAATCGGCTCGCGATCCAGGCGATCGGGATTCCGACCAGGATGCAGTGCGAGAAGAGGGCATTGCCTATCCCCCAGAGCGTGTGCGGCAGCGGCGCGTCGGGCCAGCGCAGCGGCTTCACGATCCAGTACATGATTCCCCACAGAATCAGCCCGTAGAGCAGGCCGGCCGGTATGGGATTGCGGATCAGCGCGGGAATGCGCGGCGCGACCAGGAAATAAGCGCTCGCCATGCAGGCCATGATGGCGAAATGCACGGCGAGTCCCGCCGCTGCCCAGCCGAGCCCGCCAGTACGAGCGACGTCGCCGAACGGTCCGCTCGCCACATAGTCGAGCACGCCCTCCGGACTCATTCTGGCCATGCCGGCGAAGACGAAGGCGGAGAGGATATCGAGCGTGCCGGCGACCAGGGTCGCGATCGCGATAGGTTTGAGCATGGCCCCCTTCCGGTTGGAGACAGGCTCGGGCGAGCGGCACCTCCTGTCAAGCAAGGGCGGCGTTGGCTCCCATCAACTCAGGGAAGAAGCCCTCATGGGCTCGCCTCAAATCGTCCAGCGAGACTTCGTGCGCGGCTTGCAGCGGTTCGCCCTGCGCATGGTCCCACAATTCTATCCTCAGCCTGTCGCCAACCACGCTGCCGAGCTCGATGATCCGCATGCCGGGAGGGACGCTGTCCTCGATCTGCCACCTTTCTTCTTCGGAACCCACGGTCAGCAAGTAGCAGGACTGCGTTTCGGCGAAGGCATCGCGGGCGGCAGAGGCCGAGCGCAGGACCACCTCCGCGCCGATTCCGCCGGCAAGCGCCATTTCCGCGACCGCGACCAATAGCCCCCCGTCTGATATGTCGTGGGCAGCCGTAACCAGTCCGCGCGCGATCAACGACCGAACAAAGGTGCCCGCAACCCTTTCCATCTCGAGGTCGACGCGCGGCGGCGCTCCCGCGGTGAGTCCTTCAATTCCGGCAATCTCCCTCAGCCAGAGGGATTGGCCCAGATCTGGGAGATCGCCGACGTCCGGCTCGAGCAGCAGAATGTCCTCGTATTCCGCTTTGAACCCGATCGTCGCCGATCTGCGCCAGTCCTCGATCAGGCCGACTCCGCCGATCGCCGGTGTCGGCAGGATCGCTGAACCCGTGCCGTCCTCATTCTTGGTCTCGTTGTAGAGGCTGACATTGCCGCTCACGATCGGGAAATCGAGCGCCCGGCAGGCCTCGGCCATCCCCTCGATGCAGCCGACGAACTGGCCCATGATCTCGGGCCGCTGGGGGTTGCCGAAATTCATGCAGTCGGTCGCCGCGATCGGGGTTGCTCCGACCGCGCAGAGGTTTCGCCAGGCTTCGGCGATCGCCTGCTTGCCGCCCTCGACCGGATCGGCGCGGCAGTAACGCGGCGTGCAATCGGTGGTGATCGCAAGCGCCTTGCCGGTGCCGTGGATCCGGACGATCGCCGCGTCGCCGCCGGGCCTCTGCACCGTGTCGGCGCCGACCATATGGTCATATTGCTCCCAGACCCAGCGGCGGCTTGCGATGTCGGGCGAGCCCATCAGCCTCAGCAGGTCGGCGCCGATATCGCTGCTCTCGGGAATATCGGCGAGCGGCTCGGGCTTCGGGGTCGGAATCCAGGGCCGGTCGTAGCAGGGCGCGTCGTCGGCGAGCGGCGCGAGCGGGATGTCGGCGGCGACCGCGCCGTTCCACTTCAGGACCATATGGCCGGTCTCGGTCACCCGGCCGATCACCGCGAAATCGAGCTCCCATTTGCGGAAGATCGCCTCGGCCTCGGGCTCGCGGCCGGGCTTCAGCACCATCAGCATCCGCTCCTGGCTTTCCGAGAGCATCATCTCATAGGGCGTCATCCCCTCTTCGCGGCAGGGCACCGCATTCATATCGAGCTCGATCCCGACTCCGCCCTTTGACGCCATCTCGACCGAGGAGGAAGTGAGGCCGGCCGCGCCCATGTCCTGGATCGCGACGATCGCATCCGACGCCATCAGCTCGAGACAGGCCTCGATCAGCAATTTCTCGGTGAACGGGTCGCCGACCTGGACGGTTGGGCGCTTCTCCTCGCTGTCCTCGGAGAAATCGGCCGAGGCCATGGTCGCTCCGTGGATTCCGTCGCGCCCGGTCTTCGAGCCGACATAGACGATCGGATTGCCCGGTCCCGAGGCGGCCGAATAGAAGATTCTGTCCTGCTCGGCGACGCCCACGGTCATCGCGTTGACGAGGATATTGCCGTCATAGGCGCTGTGGAAATTGACCTCGCCGCCGACGGTCGGGACCCCGACGCAATTGCCGTAGCCGCCGATCCCGGCGACGACCCCGGCGATCAGGTGGCGGGTCCTGGGATGGTCGGGGCGGCCGAACCGGAGCGCGTTCAGATTGGCCACCGGCCGGGCGCCCATCGTGAAGACGTCGCGCAATATGCCGCCGACTCCGGTCGCGGCGCCCTGATAGGGCTCGATGTAGCTCGGATGGTTGTGGCTCTCCATCTTGAAGATGGCGGCTTTTCCGTCGCCGATATCGACCACTCCGGCATTCTCGCCCGGTCCGCAGATGACGAGCGGGCCGGTCGTCGGAAGCTTCTTCAGGTGGATCCGCGAGCTTTTGTAGGAGCAATGCTCCGACCACATCACCGAGAAGATGCCGAGCTCGGTCAGGTTCGGCTCGCGCCCGAGAGCGTGAAGCACGCGGCCATATTCCTCCTCGGAAAGACCGTGCTCGGCGACGATTTGCGGAGTGATGGATTCGCTCATCGCCCGGCCTCTAACGGCAGGGTTGCGGCTTGTCTAAGCTGTCGCGTCTCGCGGCCGGATTTCCTGAAAATGGGTGCGAAAGCTCTCGTATCTGAGCCCGACCAGAGGCCATCTATCCGGTGGCGAAAGGATCTCAACGCTGGCGAACGAAGCCGCACCGTTGGTTCTTGCGCGACGAAGAGGATGGACGGCAATTGGAGCTTCCGTTATAAGCTAAGTCGCTTAGCAATGCCTCGCACCAGCGAGTGAAGCCGTCGATCCCACAAGGGCTCGGCGGCTTCTTTCTTGGGCGACCCCGCCGGGAATTGAACCCGGTGTTTCAGGCTTAGCAATGCCTTCACCGCACCAGCTACGGGGCCAATGATTTGGAACGGTAGTTGGGCGAAAATTCGCGGTCGAAATGCGCGGCGTAATTCGCGGTCGATTTCCGCGAATTATAGATTGTCGTTGTTTTTGCGTGGCCTACCGGGGGATCGATTCGGGAATAACTCGCGGACTCTATCCCGCGAGACATGATGGCGCGGGAACATGCCCGCGACGGATTGCCGCGCCAGTTCGATAGGGCCGTCTGGATAAGCGACGATGAAAAGCTCGAACCACTGTCTCAGCCAAGGCTCGGGCAATCGGGTCTTATTCCGCTGATCCGGCTCCGGCTCGTTTGGGCCAGGTTCACTCGTTATCGTTAGCGATCCGACGAACTCGCGGGCGAAGTCGTCTGGATCGAAGCGGACTCCAGTGAAGGTGTGCTCAAGCCATTGCTCGGGGTGAATACCAAGCTGTTCTTTCATGCGAGACCCACGATGGAACGAGGTTTGCCCGGTCACCCACAGGGCCTCGGACCCCATCACCCACTGCGTTTCATCCCAGAACTCTGGCGGAATCGGATAGAGTTCTACCGCTTGCCGCTCACCCTTACCGTCCAGAAGGCCGCGCTGGGCCACCGCCCTGATTCCGCCCACCCTCAAATGGGTCGTGATAGCGTCCACGCCGTGACCGCGTCCCCAATCCTCCGGCAGGCGGTCCAGAGCGTCGGCAGGCAATAGCCAGCGCTGAAACTCGGCCACCGTAGGGCCGGAGGGCGCTGCGCCCGCCGTCTCGCTTGGGGGACAATCGGGTGCGAACGCTTCGAGGCCGGCAGGGTCTATCCTCACGCCGAAGAGAGAGGCGAACGTGCTGTCAGGTATGCTGTAGCTTCCCGAGCTGCGCCGAAGCGTAATGTCGCCAGTCTTCCAGAAATCCAGATTGACTAGCGCCGATTGAAGACCCCACCACCCCGGAAGGATCAACAGGAATTTGCGGGTAGGCATTTTCGGACGAACGACCGATGCCGCGGCGCTTCTCAGCAATCCGCTCTCCATCCGAGCCCAGATTGCACACCCGGCGGTGAGGTCGTTCCACATCGGCTCGCACTGTGAGATCGCCTGCGGGATAGGCATCCAGCGCTTATACTCTTCCTCGCTTAGCGTCTCGCTGTCGCTCATCCCCGCTCCGGTCGGGCTCCGTGTGAGATAGCGGGGAAGCGAGCCGGATTGCGCGCTTGTCGGATGGCCGTCCTATCCCGCGCTGCCTGTTTGGACGATCAGGCCCGAAAATGCTAGGAGGGGGCATGGACAAGCTCGAGCCGACACAGAGCGACAAGTTCAAGAACGCGGCTCGCGCCCTCGAATGCGACGAGGACGAAGCACGCTGGGATGACCGGTTCAAAAAGGTCGCGAAGCGAAAGTCTGCCGATGCCCTCAAGGGTGAGTGAATGAGCAACCGCCAGCTAGAAGAACGTCAAGAGCGAGAGCACGCTGCCAAGGTGGCGGCGACGCTCGGCATTTCGGTCGAGGACCTAGATCGGCTTGAATGGTCGATTGACGAAGCGGGAAGCGACGGTGCCGTTCACGGCTACAACGTAACCTTCGATGAGGGCTCAGACCCCGCCGTTCTCGCTAAGATCGAGGGGCTGGTCCACGGTTGCTGGATTCGAATCGGACCCGTGCTCTAGGGTTCAGCGGCGCGGTTTCGCGAACCACTTTCCGCCAGTCCCGCCAAGGAACCGCCAGTCCGGATCGTAGGCGGGTTCCTCGATGAAGATATATTGAGCGTGAGGACCGACCTCCCCGCTTTCAATCGTCTTCGTTATGCTGGGCACCTGCCGAACCGACCCGTCCGGAAACTCAACCTCGATCATGCGTAGCCGCTTTCCCTGTGCCGGTTCAGTTCGGCAATTGCCTCCTCGTCGTATGTCTCGCCAGTCGCCTCGTCCAAAATTGAAACACGGGTCCCGGTGGTACGAGTGGCAATCAGCTCGTTCGCCCAGTCCAGAGCAGAATTCAGGGTTGCGCGTTGATGCGCAGCGACAGCGAGAGAACCCGCTCGATTGAAGACCTTGAAACGCATGACCGCCTCCTTTGGTGGGGCAAAGGATATGGGTAATGGGGCATCCAATTGAAAGCGGATCGGGCGCATCTTACGTTGCCGCCACCGCCACAAACGGCGGCGAAAGGAGGTTCGCTTTGAAGCTTTTGACTTGGCTTCTTACGAGCCGCTCCGGAACAGACTGAGCTGCGATAAGTCGGCCTTGTCCCCCGGGCTAGAGCGTCGGCAGGCAAATGGGCAATTTGAGGTGAACAACCAACTCACTCGCGCAGGAGATGGCCTTCCGTAGAGAGGGTATTCATCCGTCGTGACGACGGCCGGACCCGTATCCCACGACGACCTAACTCAGGCCCCCTTTGGGGCCATTTTCGTATGGGTGTTTGCAAGATATATAAACGCCGAAAAAAGGCCGGCTCGAAGGCCGGCCTTTCTCCTGCTCGGATCGAAGGATTCTTACTTGGTCTTGCAGCTCAGGGTGCCCTTGCCGGGCGCCGTGTAGCTGACCTGCTTGGCGTTGGCGCTGAGCGAATAGCCTTCGGCCACGAACGGCGGATTGCCGTCCTTGGCGGTCAAGGTCGTGGCCTCGCCGCTCGCCGAGGCGCGGACCCGGGCCGTATTGTCGGTGTAGAAGTCCGCATAAAGGAGGCTGTTGTCCTTGCAGCGATAGGTGCGGCTGGCCTGGATCATCGGCGGCGCTTCGACCTGAGTCGCATTGGCAAGAGCGCCGGCCTGCGGATCGGGAGTGGTGTCGACGACCTCCGGCTTGTTGTCGCAGGCGGAGAGGGCGAGGAGGGCCGCGACGGAGGCGGCGGCGAGGGCGTGGAGGGACTTGCTCATGGCCGTCACAATTCGCGAGTGCAGCATCGCTCGTCAAGGCGTTTTTTGCGAGCCGTTCGCAAGTGGCGCGACCGTTCGGGGGAGGGAATCGGCGCCTTCACTCGGAGCCGTGCGCCAAACAGGGACGAAGAAGCCGCTCCGGATCGTTTCAATCGCAGCGAATTCGACTGCGGTTCGGTGCGGTTCGACAAGCGCTTCGGCTTGCGTTACGCTCGGCGGGTCGACAGGGGTGAGGGAGAGCGGAAGCTTCATGCAGCGCGTGCGCATCGGCCTGACCGGCCTTGCCTTCGTCTTCGTCCTCGTCCTGCTCGCGGCCATTTTCGTCCGGCCGAGCCAGGAGACTCCGATCACCGCCAATTCGATCGAGCAGCAGCAGTCCGGCGCTCTCCCCGCCGATCCGGCGAACAGCGCCCAGCCCAAGGAGCCGCTGGCCGAGCTCGGAGTCGCTCCGGGCAATGCCGACGACAATGTCGCCGGTGGCACGGGCGCATCGGGCAAGGCTCCCGGGCAATAGACTCGGCCGGTGCGGGACGCGGTTTTTACGGCCGGTCCCCTCACATTTCATGCTAACAAAGATATCCACAGGCTTGGGAAGGGCGATCGAAAGTAGAACGAAGCTGAGAACAGAACAGGAAAATAAGGCGTATCTGCCTCTATTGGGCACGAAATCCCCAAAAAAGGCATGAAATCCCCTTCCATCCCATTCCCCATGATGTTATCCACCGCCCCCTAAAGTTTCGGGGCACTTCTCTGACCGTCGAGTCACGCGGCCGCAAAAAAGCGCGCGCCCGCGAACGGGGAAGGTCCGTGTTGAGGAGCGGGCGAGGGGCGTGGACGTCGACGATTTCTTCCAGGGGAGCGCCCTGAACGCGGTCGACGCCAAGGGGCGTCTCGCGGTGCCCGCCTTCGTCCGGAACGTGATCGAGCGCCGCTCGGACGCCCGGGCGATCGTCATCGGCGCCCATGAGGTCCTGCCCTGCCTGACCGCCTACGGCCGCGGCTACGCCCGCAACCTGTTCAACGAAATGGAGCGCCGCCGCCTCGTCGAGGAGGAGAAAGGCGGAAGCGTCGACGATCATTATGCCCGCGCCCACCGCCTGTTCGGAATGGTCGAGGACGTGCCCTACGATCCGAGCGGCCGGATCGTCCTTCCGCCGATGATGCGCCGCAAGGGGGGAATCGAGGACCTCGCTTTGTTCGTCGGAATCGGCGGGGTCGTCGAAATCTGGAATCCCCGAACCGCTCTCGAGAAAGGAGACCGCGACCTCAAGGAGATCGCCGCCTTCCGTCTCGAGGAAAAAGGACTCTCGGCATGAGCCCGGACGCTGCCGCCCCGCACGTCCCGGTTCTGCTCGACGAGGTAATCGCCGCCCTCGCCATCGTCCCCGGCGAGATTCATGTCGACGGCACCTTCGGCGCCGGCGGCTATACCAGAGCGATCCTCGATAAAGGGGCGGCCAAAGTCTTCGCTTTCGATCGCGATCCCGAGGCGATCCAGTATGGCGAAGCTCTGGCCGCTTCGAGCGGGGGGCGCCTGGCGCTTGTTCCGGAGCGTTTCTCCCGGATGCGCCAGGCGCTTGCCGCCCGCGACGTCAATGAAGTCGACGGAGTGACTCTCGATATCGGAGTCTCCTCGATGCAGCTCGACCAGGCCGGGCGCGGCTTCTCCTTCCAGTCCGACGGACCGCTCGACATGCGGATGGGCAAGGAGGGCCCGAGCGCCGCCGATTTCCTCAACAATGCGTCGGAGGAAGCGATCGCCGACGTCCTCTATCATTATGGCGAGGAGCCCAAGTCGCGGCGAATCGCGAGGGCGATCGTCGCCGCCCGGCCGGTCGAGCGCACCGGCCAGCTCGCCGAGATCGTCCGCAAGGCGGTCGGCTATCATCCCGGCCAGAAGAAGGATCCGGCGACCCGCACCTTCCAGGCGATCCGGATCCACCTCAACGAGGAATTGCAGGAACTGGAGGGCGGGCTCGAAGCCGCCGAGCAGGTGCTGAAGCCCGGCGGCCGGCTCGCCGTGGTGACCTTCCACAGCCTCGAGGACCGGCTGGTGAAGCGCTTCCTCAAGGAGAGGAGCGGCGACGTACCGGCCGGCTCGCGCCACCTCCCGCAGCGCGCCGAGCCGGCCAATCCTCCGAGCTTCGACGCGGTCGCCCGGCCGGTCCGCGCCGGCGAGGCCGAGCTCGAGGCCAATCCGCGCGCGCGATCGGCGACCCTGAGAGTCGCCCGCCGCACGTCTGCTTTGCCCTGGAAGGAAGGAACGCCAGCATGATCGCACGGGGTTTCAAGTCGGTCGGATGGGTCGCCGGCGTCGGCGCCGCCGCTCTGGGCTGCTACATGCTCTCGCTCCGGGTCGCGACCGAGCGGGCCGACCTCGCGCGGGTCGAGCGCCAGATCATCTCGACCAAGCAGCAGATCCGCTCGCTCCAGACCGAACTCGGGACTCGCGGCCGGCTGACCCAGCTCGAGCAATGGAACAATGACGTGCTGGCGCTCGCCGCTCCGGCCTCGGGCCAGTTCCTGCAGGACGAATTCACCCTGGCGCGCCTCGACACCCACGACTCGACGGTCGCCGACGCGGCTCCGGTCCGGATGGCGGGCCTCGAAACCGGCGAGCCTGGCCCGGCCGCAACCTCCGCGCCTGCCGCGAAGACGGTGCCCGCGATCGCCGCTCCGACCGCGCCGATCCGGCCCGAGCTGGTTCATCGCGCAAGCTTCACGGCCGAACCTCAGCCTGACCCTCAGGCCGCTTCGACCGCGACTGGCAAGCCGGCGAGGCCGGCCGCGGGGCAGGAACCGGCCAAGCCCGCGAAAGGCAAGGACGGCGCTCCGGCCCGCGCGGCTCCGACCGCGACCGCCGATTCCGGCACAGCGCGCCCGGCCGCTCAACGCCCGGCGACCGCCAAGCCGACAGTTCGCGCCGCCGCCGAGCCCGCAGCGGGCGGCCGGACCGCGAAGCGGACCGAGGTCGCACGCGCCGATTCCGCGCCCATCGCCCCGGCCCGCGTCGCGAC